>JADGFD010000010.1 GCA_016744015.1 Paracoccaceae bacterium
CACCGAGGCCTGAATGTCTGCCAGCGTAATTCCCGCCGCAAACACAATCTTGTCACTCTGGTAATTGCCGGTTTCAAGAATACGATCATCGCCCTGATCTTTATCCACAAGGTAAGTATCATGGCCCAGCCCGCCGTTCAGCTGGTCATTACCAAGGCTGCTGGTGAAGGTATCATTATTGCGCGTGCCAAGCAGAACATCATCACCATCGGTGCCATTATGATACACCGCTGTCATGAACGCTTCATGGGTCAGCACTGTGCCATCCGCAAATTCAAAGAGATCAACCTGGCGATCATGTGCCCAGTAATCACCACGGAATATCTCCTCAATGGTGATCGACCCCGTGCCATTGGCAAAGCTCAGCGTTAAATCCTTCTGGCCATTGCCATCGGTGTCCGTCACCGAGGCCTGAATGTCTGCCAGCGTAATTCCCGCCGCAAACACAATCTTGTCACTCTGGTAATTGCCGGTTTCAAGAATACGATCATCGCCATCCCCGAGACCGTAGAGGTAAGTGTCGTTTCCGTTCCCGCCCAAAAGCCGGTCATCTCCTGTCCCACCATAAATGAAGTCATTTCCCGTACTACCATTGATGGTATCGTCGCCTGCGTGACCCAAAACAATTCCTGCGTCCGTCATTGACAACGTTTCCCCCGCAGCAGTCCCTTCCAGTTCAATTGATGTACCAAGCGTAGATTCAATAAGAGCTCTGTCGATATCGGCATAATTCGCAGCAACATATACGCCAAGATAATCTATTTGTTCATTAAACATGGCGAGTAGATTCAGAGCATCTGCGTCTGTTCCGATGCCATCCGTGCGATACATATCAATCAGGTCGGTTACAAAGCTTTCTTGGTCACCCGCAATCGAATTTGTAAACGGATTTAGATAAAGGTTTTTAAACGGAGCAAGCCCGCCCAAATCCGCATCAGGACCTTCCGTTGCAATAATTGACCAAGCAGATTGTGCAAGGAAGCGTGCTGAGAAGTAGTCCTTCATTTCGTCATAGGTATTATTGAAGCCTATGACTCTTTCATCTGTTAACGTAGCAACCAGAACCTCATCGGACGTGATGAAATTGTTTCCAGACTGATAATCCTGCCCCATTATTTTTTGCAAGAAAGCAAAGCGAGCTGCTGAAATTCCAGGAATGTCAGCTTGGGTTACACTACCGCCGCCAGCAGTAAGAATCGACCAATCAGAACCTGAGCCAGCGCCCCCTGGAATGGTCACCGATAGAGGCGGTGAATAAGGCGATGTAACATAAGGCCCCAGCCCCGGCGCTACATAATTATTATCTGCCAACCATGTTGCAATTTCTTCGCTTGTTGGGCCATCCCCAAAGCTTGGAACCAAAATGTAGCCTTGTATTTCTGGCGGCGTTGGTGCTTCTCCTCCTGTAGTGCTCAAGACCTCAAAGTCTTGAAAATCTGGGGCATCAAAAGCAAAGATGACATTCATACTAAGCTCGTTCATCCAGTGGACATCGTCTGTATTTGCCCAGTTTGACAGCATCCCTTCAAAACCATTGGCAAAGCCTGAAAAGTTACCTGCACGCGCTTCCGCAATTAGGTTATTTACATCTGTTTTTAGCGTTGCGTCTTGGCTCATCCCCACCCAAAGGTCTGGAATGTCCCCCATACCCTGCAAGAATGGCAAGCTGAACGCTTCGCCATCATAGGTAAACCCATCAGGCTTAATATAAATCGAGTTTACTTGGGAGATGTTAAAGTCAACATCAGCAGAGGTTGTTGTCGTGCCATCAACAAATGTGACCGTGCCGGTTTCGGTAATGGTATTGCCGTTATTATTTGTGTTGGTGGCCGTGGGCGTTACAGAAATTGACGCAATGCCAAAATCAGCTAGGGAGAATAATTCGCCGTCATCGGTCTGGCCATCCCCATCAAGGTCTTTCCATAACAGCAATGAGCTAAATCCTGCGTCTTGCGCATCAACAACACCATCCCCGTTTGAATCATATTCAGCAAGTGCCGCATACCCTGATTGGTTTTCCGAGCCAAACAGCTCGGTAATATCATCAATTTTGCCATTGCCATTGCTATCAACAGCCAGCAGAGCATCATCCGCAGCAACCCAGCCCGTCTGCTCCGCAAACCCGTCACCATCCATATCAAAAAACGCCGCCGAGCCATCCAGTGATGTGAGCTCAATACCGTCGCCGTCCAAGTCAATTACAAGTGGATCCATATGAGCGGGGGCGAAGAGGCCAGTAAGGAAGTCCACGATTGCCTCCAAGGCGTCTACAGCTAGCGGTAGTAAAAAAGATCCGGCCATTGCGCCCGCAAACGCCACAGCGAATCCGATCGCACCAAAAGGCGTAAATGCAGCAAACGCAATCCCTGCCGCAAAAACTGCCAAAGCAGAACCAACAACGCCCCCGATGACTCCCAACGCTGCATCCATAAAGTCATCAAGCGACCCGCCATTGACCGTAGCCTCGTATACAGCAGATAACCCCGTTGCTAGCAAACCAATCGGCCCAAAAACCTTTGAGGCCCCTATAAATGCTGGTGACTTCGATATTTGGGCAATCGCATCTGCCGCACTCATCCCTTGCTTCATCAGCTTATCCACCTCAACGGCGAGTGCTAGGCCAACAACTGACTCAATAAGTGCACTTCCTGGCCCAAAAGGGTTTGATGGGGGATTTTCAGTAGTCATTATATAATTCACCTTTTTGCTGAATATGATTGATAATTCCGATCAACCCTAAATTTCCAAGATAATAAAAAAACCAAAAGCCAAATATAACTCCTGCCTCTGGAGAACCATTGTCAGGAAATGGTATGTCGTTCATTAATACCAATATTGGCAATGTCACTAAAAGCCCCATAATAATTGTTACTAGGTGAACATAAAAGGCTGTACGCCTAGCGATTTGTGAGTGCGGAAAGGCCCAAGTCGAATTGCTGTCCGAATTGAACTGAAGCAATTCTTTGTGCTTAAGCATATGTCTATTCAAAAAGACATATGATATAAAAACTGCCGTACAAATCAATATTTCTAGAGGGACGTAATGGATCAGATTGAGGGATATGCCACTTGCTAATATCAGCAGGTGGAATCGAAACAAAATTCGTAGTCCGAATTCTCCTCGTAGCGAGAGTATATACAATAAACTTACCTTTCTCAGTTTTTCGTACAAGATCACTAAGCGCAGAGACATTCAACCCCTAAGTGAAAATCGTGGGCATTTACACCTCCCCTTTCTCTCCCGCCATCAATTCAACCCCAAGGACTCTACATCAAGCTGGAGGATACTTGGGGCGCAAGTCACTAACCCTGCGCCAAATGGCGTATCAACACGAAAGGCTCTGGTTCAGGCTAGATGACAATTCTGGGGCAGGTCACCTGTTATGGCGTTAATATTTATAATTAGACGCTGCTTCACTATATTGCTTGTCGCTTAATAGATGCTAGGGGATTCCTCTCTACAACGAATAGCCCATTCGCGTGCCGGATATTGACCCGCCGTCGCGCTTTTTATTAATGTAAAAACCTACATTTCTACCCATAAATGATCCAGTAAAATTGGCCCAAGGGCACCTGCACGTTCATTCCTTGAGGTTAGATGCGCTGCGCGCGTAGATGTGTCGTGAAGTATCATGCCTAGCTTGTCTGCTGTAGACCATCCTGTCACAGCATCTCCAGTCAGTTCTTCGATCCAAGAGTTTATCTGCGTATGCCAAGATGATATGTCTTGATCCTGCACGTAGGCGATTATTGCCGCTCGGCAGTGTGCTGCGCCATGATGTCCAGCCTTGAATCTGTGCACACCTCCGGTTGAGCTAAACTTGCTTGACAAATATTCGTGTTCATCCCGTTTCGTTCCCCGCGGCGTAGGCAGGCGCTTACATTCAATAGGCATCAACATCCGATATTCGGTATACTCGCGCCCTTCTAACCAGATAGTCGAGCCATTTGGAGCGACAGCCAGATCTATTGACCTCCGACCGTCTGTATCGTCAGGCTCTTCACGTTTGAACTGCAGAAAATCCCACCCAGCCGAATGCCGAGACAGACTATTCAGTCGCGAACAGAGTTGCGCAGTTAGTTGAGTTTCGCTCGTTTGAGCCGGCCTCAATGGGTCGTCTCGCCAGTCGACTAGGCCAGCTCTGATGAAATCGACCAAAGATGTGATCCATTCATCTGGTAGATGAACGTCGTCATTAAGTTTTCCAGACTGTGATAGGCCAATTACTTGCTCCGCCAGCATGCTAAAAACCCTGCGACCTGAGGTCTGCTAAGATGTCGTCAGCATCACGCAAAGCAATTGATCTCGTCCAGAAACGATGGCGATCAGGTTTCAAAAGAAATATGAACTTCTGGTCATAAATTCTCGCAATGCGTGTAATCGTTAGGCTTGTTCCTTTTCGTTCTTTGAGTAGGTCATCAAGTTTTTCTTGCAGTTCGTCGGCGTTAGACCAGTCGACGGTTCCGTCCCCAAAAGCGTAGGCTCTACAAACCGCGCCTGGCCAATCATAGCTTTGCACGGTGTTTAGTGGGTTACGGGGATAAATCGAGCTTATCTGGCGCGCAAGCGTCTGATCAAAAGCCGATAGTTGTTCATTGTTTACACGAGTCATGAGTCGAGATTCTGTCCCTTTGCGTACAAAATCCCGCTGATGCTCGACGATATCAGAGGCAATAATTCTCTCGTTGTCGCTCAGTTCAAGGTTTCGACTGTCTGGGTATGGCAGAGCTAAGATATCCGCCCCTAATATGGCGGTCGCGCGCTGTACAAAAAGGCTTGAGCTGACACCAGCAACAAATGCCCTGAGAACTGATTTTTCTTTTTCTAACCAGTCTTCGACTTCTTTAAGTTTTGGGAGGTCTTTTTGCTCTGCTGAAAATCCAACAATCCGATGCTTAAATGTAAGGTAGTGACCGTTCCACAACCCATGATGGAGATCTTCATTTTCCTTGATAAGAAGAAAGGGAGGCGTGAACCTGCGCTTGGTCTTAGTATCCTTAATCGGTTGATCAGGGACTACATCAAGAAGCTGTGTGTCTAGACCATCAGCCGATAACGCGCTTGTTGGTAAGAGTGGTTTGGGTCATCCCAGATAGTACCGTTGCGAATACGGCCTGCGTCCCACCAAGCATCCTGCGTTGCAATCTTTGCCCCAAGCTTGAGTGTTTCAACGGGTCGACACACTAGCGTGTTGTCAGAGCCAAGGAAATCGGGGCCATGGGCACACCGGAACAGCTCAATCTTCACCGCCCCAGCACGGTAAAGGAGCGGCACGCCCCCCCAGCTCCAAAGACGCTTATGAAGTTCGGCAAACTCCGCATCGTCGTGACTGGAATCTGCATCAAAGACAAAGGCTTGAGCAACCTTGGCCTTAATTGCAGTTAGAATGGGCTCAATTTTAAAAACCGCTGTCAGCTCGGCTGCAGATCACAAGTTTTCAAGAGTTTCTACGCTAAAGGATCGAGTTCAATAGCTTTTGAGCTTGCAACTCTGTTTTATTTGCCACAATCTATAGGTGAAATTGGGGGGGGGGTAAAAAGTGACATTACCAGTAGCTGAGCTTGCAAAACAAATTGACCCCGAAAACACAATCCTACTATTTGGCGCGGGAGCCTCAGTTCCATCTGGGGCACCAAGCGTTTCTGAAATCATCAGCGACTTGTCGGCGATTTTAGGAGAAACCTCTCAAGGTTACAGTTTTGAAGAATATTGCTCATTGTTTGAGATGAAGAAGAGCCGACGAAAGCTCGTCGCAACTGTTCGAAAACGGTTGAAAAACCTTCGGCCAACCGGAGGTTTAGTTAATCTCCCAGACTATAATTGGAAAGCAATATTCACTACAAATTACGACGACTTAATAGAAAAATGTTATCTAAAGAAAGAACAAAAAACCAGGGTATTTTCATCTAACTTTGATTTCGGTGGAAGCACCCCGCCCGACGCAACACCCATTTTCAAGCTTCATGGAACAGTCGGTCATGACATAGTCGATGGGCACAATTCTCGGATGGTTCTAACGACCGAAGACAACGAGTTGGTCGAAGAATACCGCGAAAATTTATTTGATCGATTAAAAAATGATCTCAGCAACGCTGATCTTGTGATCGTTGGATACTCGCTTTCAGATCTCGACCTTAAAACGATAGTTCAACGAGCAGTTAAGCTGCGGAAGGCGTCACACTCTTCGCAAAACATATATCTGCTGCTTTATACCAAAGATGAAAATCGGGCGCAGCTCTTTGAGAATCAAGGTGTAAGGATTGCTTTTGGCGGGGTTGATGATTTTTTCCTTGAAATGGCAAAGGCAAGCCCGTGTGAAAAACTAGTGCACGAGCACAGTGACGATCTACTATCGATGTTTGCATCACTAACACCAACCACAGTAGATATATCTCACGAGGCGCAAAAGCCGTCGGAAAGTTTCTCAGCAATGTATGCGGGCTCTCCCGCTAAGTATCCTGAGATTAGAGCGGGCCTGACCTTTGGAAGGTCCGTCCGAGAGACGTTGAAAGATAATCTTTGTAAGGACATCCAATTCCTGACAATACTTGGGGTAAGTGGAGTAGGCAAAACAACTCTAGCAAGACAAGTTGCTTTGTCCTTAATTGATGATGACCACGTCGGCTGGGAGCATCATCCCAACAGGGCACTAGAGGCAGAAAATTGGCGCCTACTGGCGGAAAACCTGAAAGAGGCCGGAAAACAGGGCGTACTATTGTTGGACGACGCCCATCTGAATTTGCCAGAAATCAACAACCTTGTAGATATGCTTATTGCTGATGGGAATACTCATCTTCGGTTAATACTAACTTCCGCAAATAACCACTGGAAACCGCGACTTAAATCGCTAAATCTTTCAAAACATGGTGAATTGCAGTATTTAAGCAAGCTCGATAGCCGCGAGATTACTGGGTTGCTAAATCTCATTCAGAGTAACCCAACGATTGCTAAACTTGTTGACAAGAGCTTCAAAGGATTTGCCTACCAAGAACGTAAGCGTAGGTTGACCGATAGGTGCAACCGTGATTTCTTTGTTTGTCTCAAGAATATTTTCGCGAATGATCAATTCGACTTGATCGTCTTGAAAGAATTTGCAGGCATTGGCGATGATTATCAAGGCATCTATAAGTATCTCTGCGCCTTGGAAAGCTTGGGCGTTATGGTCCACAGGCAGCTTCTGATCAGACTTCTTAACATTCCTGCGCAGGACCTCGGGAAGATTCTCGAAAATCTGGACGGTTTGGTCGAAGAGTTTATTATCGACCGGCGCGACAGCGTTTATGGTTGGCGCGGACGCCATCCGGTCATTTCAGATATTATCACACAGTATAAGTTTAACGATCAAGAAGACATGCTGAAACTTTTGCGAGGTGTCGTAAGTATATTATCGCCTAGTTACAGCATCGAAATATCCACAATGCGGCAGCTTTGTTCATCTGACAGCGGCATTCGCCGAATCTCGGATATTGGTGACCAAAACGAACTACTCCGAATGATGATTTCAGCGGCTCCAATGGAGCGCGTTCCTCGTCATCGTCTGATCGCAAACCTTATCAGGCAAGGCGCATTTAATGACGCAGACACTGAAATTCGTGTTTTTGCGAACGATCTGAGACTAGATGGCCCCGTTAGAAGACATAAAGTTCGGTTGATCTTGGAACGGGCAATTTCTAGTGCTGACCTCATGCCTGAAGATAAGGCTAAGTTGCTAAATGATGCACACGATGCTGCCGTAGTGCTGTTGGAAAAATTCCCAAATATGCCCCATACTTTGAGACTTTTTGCCGACGTCTGCCTTGAGATATTTAAGGCAACAGGCGACTATTCATATGTGGACTCCGTAAGAGTTGTTATCAAGCGGGCTGAAAACGAGACTGGCGATCCAGAGGTGACACAAGCTCTTGTTGCTTTTGAGAGGCGTCAAACTAACGCAGCTGAAATGAAACCTGAGCTTGCAACTGAAAGCCTAAACACTACAGACGACATCCTTGAGATTGATTAGCGGCGCTATGCAGGCTGCGAATTCCCCCAAAACAACGGTGTTAGTCAATGGCCGCTATAAGAAAGCCGCAGGGTAGAATCAAAAATGCGTCGGAAGTCAGCTATGGGCCGTTAGCTGCCCTCAATTGAATTGCGCACATTTCATCCGTTTTTTGAACTGAACCGCACCTGAGGCTAGGTAATATACCGGCCAAATCCAATCTATCTGGCGAGAAACCCAAAATAGTGGCGCGTAGACCTCAAACTATCTGACATTTTACAGCACGCCACAATTAAAGAGCTTGGTGGAGCCAGGGGGAATCGAACCCCCGACCTCTTGCATGCCATGCAAGCGCTCTCCCATCTGAGCTATGGCCCCAATCACGCTGCGTTTTAAGCGGCGGTTGCGGGGAGATCAAGCTAAAACTTCGGCTTAAATCAACAAATGCAAACCAGCCTTCCCCGCACATCTTCCTATTTGACTTGTGCCAAGCGGTATGGTTTGAAAAACCTGTGTATAAACCGGAAAACCGCCTATTCTGGGGCTTTCATGCGTTGCGTTATTTCCATTTTGTTAACCAGCACTGTATATACAATTTTAACGACATTCTAATGAGGCCTTTTCTTGGATATTTCCAACACCACACTTGACGGCGTTTTTCTGATCACACCGCGCCGGTTTGCCGATGAACGCGGGTATTTTTCTGAAAGCTGGAACCGCGATGCCCTGCGAAATGCCGGGCTAGAGCTGCCTGAATTTGTGCAAGATAACCACTCGCTGTCCCGCAAGGCCGGCACCCTGCGCGGGCTGCACTTTCAGGCGCCACCTTTTGCGCAGGGCAAGCTGGTGCGCTGTGGCCGCGGGGCACTTTTTGATGTCGCGGTCGATATCCGCAAAGGCAGCCCCAGCTATGGCGCGTGGTTTGGCACCGAGCTTTCAGAGGAAAACGGCAAGCAGCTTTGGGTGCCGCCGGGTTTTTTGCACGGCTTTATCACGCGGGCCGATAATACCGAGGTGCTTTATAAATGCACCGCCTTTTACAATACTGAATCCGACGGCGCGGTGCGTTGGGATAGTTGCGGCATAAACTGGGGCCACCATACCCCGCTCCTGTCGGCAAAAGACGAGGCCGCCCCCGCGCTGGCTGATTTCAACAGCCCGTTTGAAATGGGGGCCGCATGAAAATTCTTGTCACCGGTGGTGCTGGCTTTATTGGCTCAGCTGTAGTCCGGCTGGCCGTTCAGCGCGGGCATCAGGTCGTAAACCTTGATGCCCTCACCTATGCCGCTTGCCTTGAAAACGTGGCCCCCGTCGCCAACAGCCCGCTTTATGCGTTTGAGCAGGTCGACATCCGCGACCGCCCTGCCCTTGACCGCGTGTTCGCCAGCCATAAGCCCGATGCCGTTATGCACCTTGCCGCTGAAAGCCATGTGGACCGCTCGATCGACGGGCCGGGGGCGTTTATTGAAACCAATATCACCGGCACCTACAATATGCTTGAAGCCGCGCGACATTATTGGGAGGCCGAGGGCAAGCCTGATACTTTCCGCTTCCATCACATTTCCACCGATGAAGTGTTTGGCAGCCTCGGGGCCAAGGGCCAGTTTACCGAGCACACCCCTTATGACCCCCGCTCGCCCTACTCTGCTTCCAAAGCCGCGAGCGATCATCTGGTGCGCGCATGGCATGAAACCTATGGCCTGCCCGTGATCCTCACCAATTGCTCCAACAATTACGGCCCCTACCACTTCCCAGAGAAGCTGGTGCCGGTGGTGATCCTCAAGGCAATTTCCGGCCAGCCAATTCCGGTTTATGGCGATGGTAGCCATGTGCGCGACTGGCTTTATGTCGAAGACCACGCCGAAGCATTATTGCTTGCCCTCACCAAAGGCGCGCTTGGCCGCAGCTATAATATCGGCGGAGAAAACGAGGTCAGCAACCTCGATCTGGTGAAAATGATCTGCGCTACACTGGATTCCAAGCGCCCCGGCGAAGCGCCCTATGCGCAGCAAATCGCCTTTGTTGCCGATCGTCGCGGCCATGATCGGCGCTACGCCATTGATCCCACGCGCGTGCGCGCCGAGCTGGGCTGGCAACCCTCACTCAGTGTCGAGGAAGGTATAGCCCGCACGGTGGCGTGGTATCTCGCCAATCAAAGCTGGTGGCAGCCGTTATTAACGCGCGATGGCGTAGGCAAGCGCTTGGGTGTGGCATGAATATTCTGGTTTTTGGCAAAACCGGCCAAGTGGCCACAGAGTTGGCCAAGCTGGCCCCAAACGCGCGATTTTTGTCCCGCACCGAGGCGGATTTAGCCAATCCAGCAGCCTGCGCCGCCATCATTGCGGATTCCAACGCCGATGTCGTGATCAACGCCGCCGCCTTTACGACGGTTGACCAAGCCGAGGAAACCTCCGAATTGGCTATGCTCATCAATGGCCACGCCCCCGCGAAAATGGCCAAAGCCGCTGCCGTCAAGGGCATCCCGTTTGTGCATATTTCAACCGATTATGTATTTTCCGGCGAGGGCGAGCAGCCTTGGCAGCCCGATAGCCCCACCGCCCCGCAAGGGGCCTATGGCCATAGTAAGCGCGCCGGAGAAAAAGGCGTGCAGGCCGCTGGTGGCGCGCATGTGATTTTGCGCACAAGCTGGGTGGTGTCAGCCCACGGGCAAAACTTCATAAAAACAATGCTGCGGCTGGCCAAAACGCGGCCCGAGCTTGCTATTGTCGCGGATCAAATCGGCGGGCCCACCCCAGCCGCCAGCATTGCCGAAGCCGTGCTGAAAATCGCCAAAACACTGGTGGCCCAGCAAGGCCCCAGCGGCATCTACCACTTTTCTGGCGCGCCCGATGTAAGCTGGGCCGCTTTCGCCCGCGAAATTTTCAAACAGGCTGGCAAAACCGTGCATGTTAATGAAATCCCAACTACAGCCTACCCGACTCCCGCCAAGCGCCCGCTTAATTCACGGCTGGATTGCCAAAGCCTCCAGCAAGGTTTTGGCATTGAGCGCCCTGATTGGTGCACCGGCCTCGCCGACATACTTTCAGACCTAAAGGACCAGCCATGACCCAACGAAAAGGCATCATCCTCGCAGGTGGCTCGGGCACGCGGCTTTACCCCATCACCATGGGCGTTTCCAAGCAGCTTCTGCCGATCTATGATAAACCGATGATCTTCTATCCGATCTCAACCCTGATGTTGGCTGGCATCCGCGAGATCGCCATCATTACCACACCGCATGATCAGCCCCAATTTCAGCGCCTGCTGGGTGATGGCAGCCAATGGGGCCTCAGCTTTGAATACATCATCCAGCCCGCGCCCGATGGCTTGGCGCAAGCCTATATCCTAGCCGAAAACTTCCTTGATGGCGCGCCCTCGGTGCTGGTGCTCGGCGATAACATCTTCTTTGGCCACGGCCTGCCCGAGATTTTGGCCCACGCCGATACCAAGCCAGTAGGCGGCACGGTGTTTGGCTATCACGTGGCTGACCCGGAGCGCTATGGCGTTGTCGGGTTTGATGCCGAGGACCGCGCCACCTCGATCATCGAAAAACCGGAAAACCCCGCCTCAAACTACGCCGTCACCGGCCTCTATTTCCTAGATGGCACCGCCCCCGCGCGGGCCAAACAGGTGCGGCCCTCAGCACGGGGCGAGCTTGAAATCACCACGCTTTTGAGCAGCTACCTTGAGGAGGACAACCTCACGGTGGAGCGCATGGGCCGTGGCTATGCCTGGCTAGATACCGGCACCCATGCCAGCCTGCTCGACGCCGCCAACTTTGTGCGCACGCTACAAACCCGCCAAGGGCTTCAGGTTGGCTCACTTGAGGAGATCGCCTATGCGGCGGATTGGATAACCCACGCCCAGCTACAAGCCCGCGCCGAGATTTTCAGCAAAAACGACTATGGCGCCTATCTGTGCAATCTCTAGCCGCCTCGGAAGGCCCGCATGTCTGCCATTGATAACATCACCAAAAGGTTCGGCGAAATGGATGGCCATTTGCGCGAGGTGCTCACCGGGGCCTCCATCGCCTTTGTGCTGCGTATCCTTGGTGCGGCCGCTGCCTTTGTGCTCAATGTTATCATCGGGCGGCTTTTGGGGGCTGAGGGCGCGGGGCTTTACTTTTTGGCGCTGTCTATCGCGCTCATCGGGTCAATTCTGGCGCAGTTGGGGCTGGCCAACACCTTGCTCCGCTTCATTTCCGCTGGTGCGGCCAAAAATGACTGGGGCCAGATAAAAGGTGTGTTTTCTCAAAGCATTAAGCTCTCAGCCGCCGCCAGCCTTGCCATTGCCATCCTCATCGTGGCCACAGCGCCGTGGAGCGCCGAATATATCTTTGGCAAGCCAGCCCTCACCGCACCCCTGCGCTATATGAGCCTTGCCGTTATCACTTTTTCCATGATGACGCTTTTGGCCGAGAGCCTAAAAGGCCTCAAGAAAATTGGCCGCTCGATGCTGGTCAGCGGGGTGATTTACCCCGTGGTTGCGCTTGTGCTCATCTGGCCACTGGCCGCGCTTGGTGGCCCTGCGGGGGCCAGCATGGCTTATGTTATTGGCACTGGCGTGGCCGCCCTCATCGGCGCGCTCTGGTGGCACCAAGAGGTGCGAGACCACGGCCCCGCCCAGCCCATCCCGGCCTCTGATCTCACCAAAAGCGCCCGCCCGCTTTTGGTGATGAACCTCATCGAGCGCGGCATCATTCCTTTGGCCCCATTATTTCTGGTTGGCGTTTGGAGCAGCGCCGAAGACGCTGGCATTTACGGGGCAGCCGCTCGCCTCGCCCTGCTCGCAAGCTTTTTTCTGGCCGCCGTAAACACCGCCATCGCCCCCAAGTTCGCAGAGCTTTACACCAAGGGCGATATGGCCATCCTCGCCCACGTCGCCCGCCGCTTTGCCCTTGGTATTACCTTCGCCACCAGCCCGCTTTTTCTGGTGCTGTTTTTCGCTGGTGATTGGGTCATGAGCCTCTTTGGCCCCGATTTCACCCGCGGTGGCTCTACCCTCGCCATTCTGGCCGTTGGGCAGTTAATCGCCACTATGTTTGGCTCCTCCGCCTTCTTGCTGATGATGAGCGGGCATGAAAAAGACATCCGAACTTCCTCCCTGATCGCGGTGGCTGTTTTGGCCCTGCTTCTTGTCACGCTTGTTCCACTATACGGCCTTATTGGCGCAGCAATCTCGGCCGCCGCCGCCTATTCCATACTCTTCATTTGGTCGGCTTTCATGGTTGGAAAACGCCTACACATCAATCTATTTTCGTTTGCTATTTGGAAAGCACCGAAGCAATGAAAATTAAAACAAAATTCAAATACACCCAGCTCGGCCTGCTCATAGCCTTCTATCTGGCTCTGGTTTGGGTGGCGAGCGCAAGCTTTGGCTTCCTGTTTTTTATTGATTCTAACACATATATAAACGGTGAGGCCAGCGCGCCGGTTTTGAAAACCGTCGTGCGGCTATTTCCTATCAGCACAATGATTATCGGCATAATCAATCTCACACTCATATTTAGAATTTTTGCGCGCCACGGGCTAAATGTTTTTGTGCTCTTTCTTCTCTTTCCCTACAATCTTCTTTTGCTGGCAAACCTAACAAAAGAATCTATTATTTTTCTATCGATGTATTTGTTGTTTTATAGCGAGAAAAACCGCGCATATATTGGGCGCGTATCGAGAATTGTCCTTGGTGTAGCGCTGGCATTCCCCCGCCCGACCTATCTCGTTTTATTGCTTGGCCGGTTCTCGCCCAAAATCCTCATTCCCCTCTTTCTTCTTTTGCTATTGGCTCTGGAAATCTGGAGCTCGCCCGCAATTCTTCAACTTGTTTCCGACCGGATGGAGGGCCGACAATATGTGGAGCATGTTGGCCGAAGCTTTTTTGTAAACTTATGCGTGGCCGAAAAATCATCTCTTGCTGAGTTTTCAAAATGCTGGGTGCCGGTGTTTTTGGGCGTGCCGCTCCACGCGGATACCCTTTCCATGCGTGCCATCCCGTATTTTGCCTTTCAACTGCCCTATATTTACCTTGTATATAAGTTGCTAAAATCGCGCTTGCCCGAGCATCATTCACTCGCCGTGATTGTGATATTCGGCCATTTTCTATTTCTAATAATTTCCCCGACATTTGGTGCCTTCATCCGATACGCCCACCCGTTTGTATGGGCTATTGGGTTCTCTCTTTTACGATATCAGCTACAAAACCCTTACCCGCAAAAAGCAGCCGGCACACATCCCCCACGCCAAAAAACAGGCGCGGCTCTCTCTGCAAAGGGGGTTACAAATTAATATGTGCCACATCAAAATGAACCTGCAAGCAACCAGATACCCCCCCAATCCAATTTCTACGCCCCCGCCAAAACCACATTAACCAAGCTTAATAGCTGATAAAAGGACACCGAAATGTCTCAAAAATCCATCCTCTTGCTTGGCACTCGTGGTATTCCCGCCAGCCATGGCGGCTTTGAAACTTTTGTGGAGCGCCTTGCACCCTACCTTGTGCAGCAAGGCTGGGATGTCAGCGTATATTGCCAAGAAGAAGGCACACAAAACATCTGGGAGGATGACTGGCACGGCGTCCGTCGCATCCATGTTCCGGTTTCTGGCAGCGGCACGCTCTCCACCATCAAGTTTGACTGGGTCTCCATGCGAGACGCGCTCAAGCGCCCGGGCCTTTTGCTTTCCTTTGGCTACCCCACCGCGCTTTTTGCGCTACTCCCCCGCCTCAAAAGGCGGCGGCATGTTATCAATATGGATGGCGTCGAGTGGAAGCGCTCACAGTTTGGCAAAGGCGGAAAGGCCTGGCTTTATATCAACGAACGCATCGCTGCGCTCTTGGGCAATCACTTGGTTGCCGACCATCCCAAAATCGCCGAGCACTTGCAAACCCGTGCCGCCAAAAGCAAAATTACCACCATAGCTTACGGAGCTGATAAGGTCGAAACCGCTGATTTCTCCCTGCTTTCTTTCCTTGATATCGAATCCGATAAATACGCCGTTGTCATCGCCCGCCCGGAGCGAGACAACTCCTTCCTCGAAATCATCACCGCCTTTTCAAGCGAAAAGCGCGGGCGTAAGCTGGTGGTGCTGGGCAATCTCAAGCCGGATCAAGTGCCTTACCACGCCGAGCTTAAGGCCGCCGCCTCCGACGAGGTCATCTTCCCCGGCGCGATTTATGAGCACGCCATCGTGCAAGCCCTGCGCAAACACGCCCGCTTTTATATCCACGGCCACCGCGTCGGCGGCACCAACCCGTCACTGGTAGAGGCCTTAGGCGCCGGCAATGCCATTCTGGCCATGAATAACGATTTTAACGCGTGGGTGGCTGGCAAAGGCGCCACCTATTTCAACACGGTTGAGGACTGCGCCGAAAGCATCACAAAGCTCTTTGCCGATGATGATCTGGCATCCACCCTGCGCGCAGGCGCCGAGGCGCAATTCGAAGCCTTCACATGGCCCGCCATATTGGCACAATACGAGGCATTGTTACTCGCCGAGCACACCACTGCTAAGCCTGCTTAAGCCCGCTCACAACGGCCTTCCAGTCGTCATCCGAAAAGCCTTTCCAGCCAGCAGTCGGCTGGAAGCGCTCGACAAAATCAGTGCTTTCCCCCAAGGTCGCATAGATCTTCTTGAGCGCTCTATTATCCGCAAACAGCACTTCGCTAGATGCATCATTCAGCATGTCATCTTCCGGCATTTCAAGGGCAAAATCCCGTGTTCTGCCCTGAATTTCTTCGCTGCTTTTAAGAGTATCCTCGCTAGAAACTCCCCGTTTCTCAACTAAAAACGCCGAGGCAAATATATTCTGATACAGGATTTTCACATGCGAAAACCGCATCTTCTTGCGCGCTTTTTCCTCTATCCAGTCAAGGATTCCCATGGCTTAAACCTCCTCATACCCAAGGCCGGTCACCGCATAGCCGATCTCGCGCAAGCATGCCTCTGGTTCAAGAAGGGCTTTGCGCCAGCTAAAGGTGAATTTCATCGGGGTTCTCTCGGGTAGTCACGGTTGGATTAATATATACTGCAGATGCGGCGAATTTCCAAGCCCGAATGGAGTCCGCCTCCCCTCCTTGCCCGTCCTCGCTGAGCGAGCGCCCGTTTATCGCTTGTTGGTTATCAAGGAAAAAATAACTGTCATCACAAGTAGGCAGGTCAACAGGTAGAGCGCACGAAATGCAAATCTGAATAATTTCTCCCTATAAATCCACTCTCCGGCTAAAACCTTAATATATGAGTGGCGAGGAGGCATCTGTTTGGGGTTGGCTGCTACCATCTTATCAAAGTCTGAAGTATCAAGTTGATATTGGCAGCGAATGCAAATGACCGCCAGCGAAAGATAAGCGACAAGTTCCAAAGTAAGCAACCATTCAAGCATTGGCTGCAAAGACTGAACAGAGAGCATTATGCCAGAAATTGCAATCATCATGGATACATGAGTCAGCAAAATGCCGCTTTTAGTCTCAATTCCCGCGATTTTAGTTTCAAAGTTTTGGATTTGAGAAGTATCGCTTGCAGAGTTGCCAAGTCGTTTTCCCAGCCCTTCACTCTCAGTCAGCGTTATTCTGTACGGGCGGAAAAGTGCGAAAAAATTTTCCATCTTTACTCCTAAATCCCGCCCCGCATATTCGGCACATTCAGGCTTGAAAAACCGTAATGCCGCAGCCATCTCAAATCACTGTCAAAAAACGCCCGCAGGTCAGGGATGCCGTATTTCAGCATCGCCAGCCTATCAATCCCCATGCCAAAGGCAAAGCCTTGGTATTCACTCGGGTCCACGCCTGCCGCGCTCAGCACCTTGGGGTGCACCATGCCGCTGCCCAGAATTTCCATCCAGTCATCGCCCTCGCCAATTTTCAGCTGGCCCTTATCCCAAGAGCAGCGAATGTCCACTTCGGCGCTTGGCTCGGTAAACGGAAAGTGGCTGGCACGGAATTTCAACTCCACGTTATCAACCTCGAAAAACGCGCGGCAAAATTCTTCCAGTGTCCACTTGAGGTTGGCCATAGAGATATCTTTATCAATCGCCAGCCCTTCTACCTGATGAAACATCGGGGTGTGCGTATTGTCATAATCCGAGCGATAAACCCGCCCCGGCGCAATGACTCGGCACGGCACACCGTGCTTTTCCATATGGCGGATTTGCACGGGGCTGGTATGCGTGCGCAGCACGTGCGGCGGGCGGTTGTCGCCCTCATCACGGTGCATGTAAAACGTATCAAATTCCTGCCGCGCGGGGTGCTCTGGCGGAATGTTGAGCGCGTCAAAATTATAGTAATCATTTTCAATCTGCGGCCCCTCGGCAACCCCGTAGCCCAAGTCAGCAAAGATCGCGATAATCTCTTCCGTCACTTGCGAAATCGGATGAACAGACCCCTGCCCTTCAGGCCGCCCCGGCGCTGTCACGTCCAGCCACTCGGTGCGCAGCCGTTCATTAAGCGCATCATCTTCCAAGCCAGCCTTGCGGGCCGCCAGCGCCGAGTTAATCTCGTTTTTCAGCGCATTCAGCGCGGGGCCAGCCACCGTCTTCTCCTCGGGCGTCATCTTCCCAAGGCCGCGCATCATCAGGCTGACCTCACCCTTTTTGCCCACCGCCGCCACGCGGGTGGCTTCCAGCGCGTCAAGGTCAGCCGCCTCCGCCACTTGGCTCAGGATTTTGGCTTTAAGATCAGAAATATTGTCCATAACAGGCCCCGCAATTCGTTTGGCTCGGGGTATCATACGCGGCGCAAATTGCAAGCCTTTGCAGCGTTAATGGGCTGTTAAGGAATAAGGGTTAACACTTATTCAAGTCAAATTTTATAGGTATTTTATGATTATTAACGGCACCACGGGCGATGATACGCTTTATGATATCGGCAATCGCGATGTTTTAACCGGAGATCTAGGGGCCGATACCTTTGTGCTCAGCCGTGACGGGCGGCGCGATACCATAACTGACTTTCAAGACGGTTATGACGTGATTGATTTCACCGATTTTAACGTTACCTTTGAAGAGCTTTTCATCTTTCAGCTCAGCGCCTATAGCTTTGTGATCGAAATTCGGGGCGAGCGGAACCAGATAGATGTGCCGGTGCCCAACCTTGGGGACCCGCCGATCACCCCCTATTCCTTTACCGCCGCTGATTTTGAGTTTGCCCCGGGCGCCGCGCCGCCCAATGTGGTTGTGCAGTCAGATACCGCAGGGGCCGACAAGCTCATCGGCACCGGCCGGCCCGATGTTTTTGTGTTTACCCCTGATGGCCTACGCGATTCAGTGCGCCGCTTTGAGCTTCACAAAGACAAGATTGACCTCTCGGGCTTTGGCACCGCCTTTGAAAACCTGATCTTCACCGATGTGCAGCCCGGGCGAATTGTGATCCGGCTGGAAACCGTTGATTTTGGCATTGAGCATATCGTCATTAACGACCGTTCTCACCTTTTCACCTCATCTGACCTAACGGCGAGCGATTTTATCTTCGCGTAAAGCGGGCGACACACCCGCCACGCTCCCCCTGAGGGGCGCTAGGACGAAGCACAAAAAAGCCCGCCAGTTTCCTGACGGGCTTTTTTAAAAATCTTGGATACTCGCTTAAGCCAGTGCGGCTTTAGCTTGGTCAACCACAGCCGAGAAAGCTTCCGGCTCATGCACGGCCAAGTCGGCCAGCACTTTACGGTCCACTTCGATGCCCGCCAATGTGAGGCCGTTGATGAACTTGGAATAGTTCAGGCTCTCGTCATTCAAACGCACCGCAGCATTGATCCGCTGGATCCAAAGCGCACGGAAATTACGCTTGCGCGCTTTTCGGTCCCTCGTGGCGTATTGCATTGCCTTATCAACGGCTTGCGTAGCTGTGCGGAAATTCCGCGAGCGTGCGCCATAATAACCTTTGGCAGCTTTAAGAACTTTGCGGTGGCGGGCGTGGGAGGCGGCGCCCCCTTTTACTCTAGACATATCTCAGGCTCCTATCGTGCGTATGGCATGTATTTTTTAACGATGCCTTCATCGGCCTTGCACAAAGTGCTAGTGCCGCGGGCATTGCGGAGAAACTTGTTGCTCCGCTTGATCATACCGTGCTGTTTACCGGCCTGAGCGGCCTTGATGCGGCCAGAAGCCGTCACCTTAAAGCGCTTTTTCGCGCTTGATTTTGTCTTCATCTTGGGCATTTCCGTCTCCTCAAAAAGAGTTGGTATAAGGCGTAGCTCGGCAGCCCTAACAGGCCGGCCACACCGGTGGAGCGCACCTAATAGGCGCATTGCGCGCGCTTTGCAAGAGGATTCGTTAGTTCATGACCTTGGCATAGAGCTTGTAAACTGCGCCCGGAATGTCCTGCACAAGATTGCCATCATTGTTAAAGGTGCTGGCATAATAGAGCGTAAATCCACCCAATATAAAAATAACCAAACCCGTGCCAATAGGCCGGCGGTTGGTTATCGCAGTAAAGGTGACGATTAGGCTTAAAATAAGCAGGCCTGTAGCCCATAAAAGTGCAACTTCGTAATTTGACATGACCGCCTCGGATTAAGTTTCAAGCTCTATATCAGATTTGGGCTTCGGGTCCAATATCTGGCGAAAATATGGCGATTCTTTGCCTATTGCGGCCACAATCTAGCGAAAATAAGGCAATAAACAATACTAAAGTTATTACTTTCCTTTGCAAATCGCCCCGGCGTTGCATTCTAGCGGGAAGAACCGCGCGCAGGCTTCACGCCTTTTTCATAAAATGTGCCTAAATTGCTTCACATGCCTAAGCGGGCCGAGTAGGTCCGGGAGTGGATTGTGTCGGGCATTTGAAAACCAGCGCGCATAGCGGCCTAGCTAAAAAAGGGCTTGCCGTGCGAGAGAAACCAGCGCTTACTCCAAAGGTGTAAAAGCCCTGCGATGTCGCGTATTGCAGGCACTTTGACCAGCAGGCGCAGGTCAGGCCTTAGGTGCAATAAACCGACACAATCCGCCCAAAACCCAGCGAAGCTCCCGCTGAATATCAGAGGATCAGGCACCTCATGCCAGAGACAAGAAAGGTTCGCATTAGCGGCCATATTTCGCTTGGCTAAAAGCCCCCATACGCCCTGCGGGCGGCTTTTTTCTTGCAGAAAAAATGCGTGTGCGACGCAGTGGCGGCGCGGCAACTGTTGTGCTGCTTGGCAGTGTTTGCGCTCGCGCCGCGCTCAAGCTCCTGCGCTTTTGGCAGCAGGCACAATGGGTGCAGCGCGGCGCGGGCGTAAATCTCGCAAAGCAGTGCAATGCCAGACGCGCCGCTATAGCGAGGCCAAAAGATTTCCGCAGGCCAGCTCGATCATATCCAGCACCTCGGGGAAGTTGTCTTCATAATATGGGTCCGGCACATCCGAGAGGCCAATCTCAGGTGTATAGTCCAGCAGCTTTACCAACTGCGCCCGGCTCGCCGCAGGCTGTATGGCTTGCAGGTCCCTCACGTTTTGCGCGTCCATTGCCACGATCAGGTCAAAGCGCTCAAAATCTGCGGGGACCACTTTGCGGGAACGAATATAGGACATGTCAATCCCCCGCCGCGCGGCCTCAGCACTAGCCCGTGGGTCACTCGGGTTGCCATCATGCCAGCCTGAGGTGCCTGCGCTGTCTATTTCCAGCCCCCGCCCTTGCGCCTGCCCGCGAAAAATCGCTTCGGCGGTGGGGGAGCGGCAAATATTGCCAAGGCACACAAAGAGGATGGATTTGGTCATGGGCGACACTATACCATGCCGCCCAGCCCTTACAATTCAAATATCGCGCGTTCAGTTGTGAACGCGCCCCAGATCAATTGTCAGACATGCCTTCCATGGCACTTCCGTCACTCATGCCTTCCATGTTTTCATGATTCATCCCATCATGGTTCATAGCGTCTTGCCGTTCATTGTCGATGGTCACCACCATCGGCACTTCGCCAGCCACTTCAAACACAAGGTTCAGGGTAATGGTTTCACCTTGCACAAAAGGCGCTGTCAGGCCCATCATCATTACATGATAGCCGCCGCGCTGCAAAAGCACTTCGCCATGGGCGGGCACCACAAAGCCCTCTTCGACTTCCATCATTTTAGCCACACCATCGGTGATCACATGGGTGTGCAGCTCAACGCGTTTAGCGGCCTCGGTACTGGCCGAAATCAGGCGGTCATCTGCATCGCCGGAATTGGTGATCACCATAAAGGCAGCACCCACTTGAGCGGCGGGGGAAGAGGCCCGCGCATAAGGGTCTTCAACATTGATTTCTGCCAAAGCAGGCAAAGTGGAAAGGCTAAGCGCGGCGCCCAGAAGGATAGATTTCAGTTTCATAAGTGTCTCCATAAGATAAAGGTTGTTGCTTCAAACCCTTATCGGCGGCCCCCGTGGCCATGTGGAGAAGATTGCGTCACCAGCGTTTAGCGCCAGCTCAAAGCCGCGCCATACGGCCAAGTCAGCCAAGCCACTGCGTGTGGCATGGGGCATATTCTCTTGCAACAAGCCTACGGCAATGCAGCAATTTGCGCAATCATGCAGCACCGGCAGCTTTTCGCCATTGAGGCCGAGCGTTACGTTATCAGCGCCATGTGCCGAGCAAATCTCGATACTGTGAGCACCGGCTGTCATCGCGCGCGCATAGCCGTTGGCCATGCCCGAAAGCATAAGAACCAGCGCAAGCCCGAGCGTGATATATTGGCGGATACGATCCATGGCTCTTATATAAGTGACCTTGCAAAAACTTGAAAGCGGCAAAACGAAACGGCCCCGCAGATTTCTCTACGAGGCCGTTATAATCACTTCAAAAAATCTTAGGCGGTTGCCTGTGCTTTTTGGATGTCTTTTTTTACTTTCAGCGCAGCAGGTGAAAGCTCCGCGTCTTTTGACTTCGCCATGAAGGCATCCAAACCACCGCGGTGGTCAACTGTGCGCAACGCAGCCGCAGAAATGCGGAACTTGAACGAGCGGCCCAATGTGTCAGACAGCAGGGTTACATCATTCAGGTTTGGCCGAAAAACACGGCGGGTGCGGTTTTTGGCGTGGCTGACATTGTTGCCAGTCAAAACGGCTTTACCAGTAAGTTCGCAACGACGAGACATAGGTGTCTCCTTGAGTTAGGGTTTACAAAGGGCGCGCGAGCGCCTGAATTTCAGACCCGCTACTTACGGCGCTTCCACACAGAGGTCAAGGGATTCGGCGCAGATTTCCTCATCAATTAACCCAATAGCGCGACCATAGCTCTTATAGCCGCCGATTGGGCGGTGGCGGCGCGTCAACCCTTGTGGTTGGGGCCACACCCTGCCCGCGCCGCGCTGCACCTTTGCGCCAAGTGCCACCGTTGCAGCGCGGCGCGCAAGGGGGGCCTGAACAGCCACAATACTGACGCGCCGCCATGGTTGCACCACGATGCGCAAGCCGCTAAGATTTCCATAAATATTCGCCTTAAAGGACACATAATGAAGCTCGCCCTGCCCACCGCCGCCTTACTCCTCATCAGTTCAGCTGCCCTTGCTGACCTCGCCCCGCAAGACATTATTAGCAAATGGCAAGACTATTACGCGCGCTTCGGCGGGGCCATGACCGTTGGCGAATCCGAGATCACCGGCAGCACAACCCGCTATCGTGATATTTCAGCCGAGATGACGATTGAGGGCAGCACGTCCCTCTATTATATTGAGTATATAACCGTAGAAAGTAATGCAGACGGCTCACTCGACATAAGCTTTTCGCCAAACAGTTCCGTTGCTATTGACCACAGCACCAATGAATATCCGTTCAACGGGCAGGCGAGTTATGATCTCGGAGCGCTGGCTTTGCATGCCCAAGGCACGCCTGAGCATATCCACTATACCTTCAGCGCCCCCGTCATCACCATGCATCAATTCCAGTCTCAACCCGATCTGGATTTCACCACTGCTATTGCCATGCAGGGGTTGGAGGGCACAATGCAGACCAACACCAGCGATGGCCTGATGGCGCAAACGGCGCAAATAGACATGGCCGCGCTATCGCTGAAAATCACAGCCACACCGCAAGGCAAGCCCCCCACCTATGTGGATATGCAGAGCGAAAACGTCAGCATCGCTTATGATTTTAGTCTACCAGAGGTGCTCGACACCACCTCACTCCAGGCCATGCTGTTCCCCGACGGTGCGGTCTTTGGCATGGCCCTCACCGCCGGGGCCACCACCACCAAGCTGGACCAGCAAACCGCAGACAGCAAAGGCCTGTTTACCTTCACGCAATCCAACGGAGAGCTCACCGCCGCCTTTGCCGAAAACGCCCTCAGCTACGGGCTTACGGCCAGTAACGCCACGCTGGCCCTTGCCAACACCCCTGCCCAACCGGTGGACTTCACCGCGGGATTTTCCCGCTTCCACTGGGGCATCACCCTGCCGGTTCGCAAGTCCGAAACCCCGGCCCCCTTTGCGCTCACCCTTGCGCTTGAAGGCCTCACCCTTGGCCCCGAGATCTGGGCTAAGTTTGACCCAGATACCACCCTCACCCAAACCCCCGCTAGCTTTGCCTTTTCCGTTAATGGCACGGCCAAACTGTTTGTGGATCTGTTTGACCAAACCGCCCTCACCGCCCTGCGCGGAGCCCCCTTTGAGCTGCGCTCACTGTCGCTTTCCGCGCTTAGCCTTGATTTTGAAGGCATGGGCCTGACGGGTGACGGCGACGTCAGCTTCAACAATGACCGCCTTGACCCGATGTCTGGCCTGCCGGAGCCTTCGGGCGTGCTTGATTTCTCGGTCAACGGCGCGCTTGGCTTGCTTGATAAAATCGGCCGCCTTGGCATGATCGAGCCAATGGTTATCATCGGGGCCAAAGGCGCGCTTGGCATGTTTGCCACGCCAAATTCCGGCCCCGACAGCTTCACCTCCCGCATCGAGTTCACCGAAGGCGGGCATATTTCAGTTAACGGACAACAGGTAAAATAACATGAAAAACCTCTTTCTCACCACCGCCCTCGCCCTCATCGCTAGCCCAACGCTGGCCGATATTACCCCCGAAGAATTGTGGCAAAGCTGGCAGGAGACCAGCAGCCATTTTGGTGCATCCCTTACAGCGGGCTCTGAATCGCGCGAAGGTGCGGTGCTGATCTTACGAGATGTGACCTCCACCATAGATTTTGGCTTTGTCCGGCTTGAGCAGGTTATTTCCCAAATAGAGCTAGAAGCGCTAGAACATGGCTCCGTTTCGGTGACTTTCGATTCAAACATCAGCGGCACCGGCAGCTTTAACCTTGACAATGCCCCGCAGCAATCCATGTTCATTACGGGCCAGCTTGAGGGCGCGCAAGGTGTGGTTACGGGCACGGCAAATGATTATATTTACGATTTTTCAATCGGCCATATGCAGATGGCTGGCACGATGGAAGTGGGCGAGGCGGGCGGGGTGCAAGGCCAAGCCAAATCCATCGCATCGTATGCCGGGCTAAACGGAAAAATTCACTACACCGCCTCGAATGAGGGCATGAATATCGAATATAGCTTCACGCTCGACCGTTTGGAAAATACGCAGGATACCTCAAATCCCATCGGCAGCAGCGAAAGGAGCTTCAAGCAATCCCAACACAGCACCGCCGAAGAGTATCGTGGTGACGTTTCGCTCTTTTTACCCGCAGGCAGTGCCCTTTCAGCCAATCAAAGCTTCATCCCCGAGGGCTTCACTATGGCCGCCGATGTTAACATCGGGCATATGAATATCACGCAAAAAACCTCCTCACCCTATTTCAATATGGATATAGGTATAGACCAGCAAGACATGGGCATTTCAATCGCTGTGGATGGCCAGAATATAAGCCTTGCGACCAGCGGCAAAGCAACGTCTTTCACGCTAGGCATGCCTGCACTTGGCTCACAGCCTTATCATACCGAATTTGAGGATGCCGCCTTTGCCCTCACCCTCCCTTACCGCCTAAGCGACACCCCGCAAGAGGCGCAGTTTACCCTGAGCCTTGGCGGCGTAAGCGTGAGTGATAGTATCTGGGCTTTGGCTGACCCTGAAAACACCCTCAGCCGTGCCCCGGCGGACTTTGCCATTTCGGCAAAGTTTCTCACAACCCTGCTGCTGGACTGGACCAATATCGAGGCTGTAAAATCATGGGATGAAGCGCCAAGCATCCTGCACCAAGTCGCGCTGGAAACCTTCCTCGTGAGCTTTGAAAACGCCATGCTGGAGGGCGAAGGTGTGGTTGATTTCAGTAATGAAACCGAAGTGCCCATGCCCAATGGCGGTGCGCTTTCCTTCACCCTCACCGGCATCCCTGCCCTCTTGGAAAAGCTCGGCGGCCTGCCCTTGGTAGACCCGTCCATCGCCGCGCAAGCCTCTGGCATGCTGGGCATGTTCACCAGCGCAGGGGAGGATGGCAGCCTCAACTCAAACATCGAATTTGGTGAAGGCGGACAGGTAAGCATTAACGGCCAAAAGATACGTTAAAGTGAAATTTATCGCGGAAGTGCAGGAACGCTGGTAGCCATTTTCCAGCACTTCCGCAGAGGAATGATGGCGCGCTTTGCCGCGTCAAACAACCTGCTGAAAAATCACACCAGCTATAATGGCCCCGCTCACCCCCAGCCCCAGATAGAGTGCAAAAACCTGCGGGCGCACCAAGGACCACACCGCCGCCATCGCGGGCAAAGAGCTCACAGACCCTGCAATCATAAACGCCATCGCCGCCCCCACGCTCATGCCTTGCTCGATGAGCCCTGCCAAAAGCGGGGGGGCCACGTAGGAATTTAAATAGGCGGGCATGCCCACCAAGGCGGCGGTGATGATCGGTAGCAAGCCTTCGCCCCCCACGACCTCAACGATTAATTCCGAGGGAATATAGCTCACCAAAAGCGCTTCCAGCACATAGGCCATGGCCAGCCATTTCGCGAGGAAAAGTGCGTTGGTCATAAACTCCCGCTTAAAGGTTTCCCGCCGCTCGGAGCTGCGCCAAAACCGCCATTCCGGCTTACCCGAAAGGGGTGAAGGCCCACAGCCGCAGCCTTGGCTAAAGCTTGGCTTTAGCGGGTTGGCCAGCAGGCCACTGCGCCCGATCAGCCGCACCAAAAAGCCGCCGAAAATCCCCAGTCCCACCGCAGCCACCGCCTTGGCAATGGCAAATTCCCAGCCCAGCGCGCCAGCCGTGATAAAAAGCGTAGGTGGGTCGATCAGCGGCGACGAAAGCCAAAAGGCCATGATGGCCGAAAGCGGCGCGCCCAGTATCAGCAATCCAGAGATGAACGGGATCACCTCGCAAGAGCAAAACGGCGCCAGCCCGCCAAAGAGCGAGGCCACAAATATCATCCTTATTTCACGGCCCTTAAAGGCATCAGCCACCACGGCCTCGGCCCCCGCCGCCTTCAGCGCGGCAATCAGGAACACCGCAAACACGATGTATTTCAGTGTGCTCAAAAAAGCCATTGCAGCAAACAGGCTCACCGCCCCTAGGTTTGGCAGATCAAAGACCGCTACCAGTATCAGCAGCCCGAGTGACACCGCCCAAGGCGATTTTAGTGTGGGGCGAAAGGCGGGTTTTCGTTGTGCAGTATCAGCCATTTTCGGCCTCGCAGCATTCCGCCAGAATGTATCCGGCCAAGGCCTCCAAGCGGGCGTAATTGGCAATATTCACCGTTGATCGCCCCTGCTTTTTTTGCGTGATCAACCCCGCATCGCGCAGGGTTTTCAGGTGGTGTGCCATGGTCGAAGCCGCAATGCCGCTTTTCCCCACGATCTCGTGCACCAAAAGCCCGCTTTCGCCCGCCTTCACCAAGTGCCGCAGCACCCCGAGGCGGTGGTCCGCCCCCATCGCCGCAAACCCTGCTGCTGCCTGATTTTCATTCATAACATTCTCCAATAAACTATTGCACTAGTTTATTAGTTCATTAAAAACGCAAAGGCAAGCCCACTTTTTGCAGGCTCTGCTGTTTTTTAGCTTTCGGGGTAATAAACCTCGTAAAGCGGGCCGAGGGTTTCGTTTTTAAACAGTGAGCTCACCGAAGCCCCGCTGGCGATATTCTGGATCGCTTGCGCATAAACCGGGGCCGTGGGCACCATGCGGATTTTTTTGGATTTGCGCACTTCCTCCGTAGCTTCTATCGAATCGGTAATCACCAGTGACTTCATGGTCGAGGCCTCAATACGGCCCACCGCCGGCCCGGAAAGCACGCCGTGGGTGATGTAAGAATGCACTTCCTTCGCCCCTTTTTCGGTGAGCAAATCAGCGGCCTTGCAGAGCGTGCCAGCGGTATCACAAATATCGTCAACAATAATGCAAACCTTGCCCTTCACTTCCCCAATAACCGTCATGCCTTCAATCTCACCGGGTGCATTGCGGCGCTTGTCCACAATCGCCAAATCAGCGCCGATGCGCTGCGCCAGTTGCCGCGCACGCGCCACACCGCCCACATCAGGCGATACAACTGTTACGTCTTTCAGCTTTTTGAAATGGTGCAAAACGTCCAAGGCAAAAATCGGCGAAGCATGCAGGTTATCCACCGGAATATCGAAAAACCCCTGAATTTGCGCGGCGTGCAGATCCATTGTGAGAATCCGGTCAATGCCCGATTGTGTGAGCAAGTTAGCCACCAGCTTGGCGCTGATCGGCGTGCGGGCTTTGGTGCGGCGGTCTTGCCGAGCATAGCCAAAATAGGGGATCACGGCGGTGATCCGCTTGGCCGAAGAGCGCTTGAGCGCATCGGCAATAATCATCAGCTCCATCAGGTGATCATTCGCAGGTTTAGAGGTTGGCTGCAGGATAAACATATCCTCGTCACGCACGTTTTCATAAACCTCAACAAATATTTCACCATCGTTAAATTGCTCAACGCGGGCGTCCACCACTTTCAGCGGCTCCCCCCGATGCATTCCCATGCGTTTAACGATGCTATGAGCAAGCGTTCGGTTGGCATTACCTGATATCAGTTTGGGAGGATTGGCGCTACGCATGATCGGAAACCTTTGTGAGGGCGATTCTATAGGGGCTTGGGCGCGGTGTAACAAACCCGTTGCCGCTTGCATAGAGGCTTGTTAAGGCTGTGCACAAAAGGGGCTGAAATGACTGTAGAAATAATAAATGGCAGGCGTGTGGGCATAAGTCGAATTGGCGATGGCCCCCCGATGCTCATGCTGCATTGCGCTCTAGCCCATCGCGGCGCTTTAGCCTCGCTCATCGCGAAGCTTCCCCCACATGCCTTCACGGCCTTTGATCTGCCCGGGCATGGAGAATCCGAATTTGACCCGGCGGTTGATATTCAGGCACAAGCCGTAGAAACGGCTGTGACTCTGCTAGAATCTAGCGGCCCAAGCGATGTGTTCGGACATAGTTTCGGGGCCACGGTGGCGCTAAAGCTGGCGCTTGAGCGGCCTGATCTTGTGCGCCGACTTTACCTTTACGAGCCGGTTTATTTCGCTGTGCTGGCAAGTGCCAACCCCGAGGCTTATGCGGCAGAGGCCCACGCCTCCGCTGGCTTCACAAATGCCGCCCTTGCCCAAGACTGGCCCGCCGCCGCCCGCGCGTTTCTAGCGCGGTGGAGCGCCGAGCCCTTTGATAATTTACCAGCGGCGCAGCGCGCCTATATCCTCAAAACCATCCCGCTGATCTTGGCCAGCGAAGCCTCTATTATTGCGCCAGCGCGCGGGGCAGATGTGCTAAAGGCAATGGGGGAGCTTTTCGCGCCCGTTCTACTGATGGCAGGCCTTCGCTCGCCAGTGGTAGTCGCCCAAATTGCGGATGCACTGACGAAGCACGGGCAAAACATCACCCAAAAGCAGGTGCCAGAAGCCGCCCATATGGGACCAATTACCCATGCAGGCAAGGTAGCAGAAATGATCGCTGGCTTTGTGGATTAATCGCCGGTGTTTGCAGCCGAAGCGGCGCGCCACCGTTGCTCTGCTTGGCAAAACAGACAAGAGGCTGACGCGCCGCGATAGCCGAGCGTAGCGAGGCCACAGGGCTAGGGGCTAGGGGCTAGTCAGAAATTAGCTGCAAGAACTGGTCAATATCAGCGTCACTGGTTGCCCAGTTGCACACCAGCCGCGCCGAGATTATCTCGTCATCAGGGCCCTCTAGGCTTTGATCAAAGGGCCAGTGGTAATACTTAGCCCCCGCCCCCTGTGCCGCGCGGTGGCCCTTGCGGGGCCAGCTGGCAAAAACGGCATTGGCTTCAACCGGATGCATCAGGCTCGCCCCCGGAATTTGCAAGATCCCGGCAGCTAAACGATCAGCCGCCGCATTGGCTTTGCGGGCCAAATCCAGCCAGAGGCCATCCGTCAGGTAGGCCTCCATTTGCGCTGACAAAAACCGATGCTTGGAAAACAGGTGCCCACCACGCTTGCGCCGAAGCTCAAATTCCCATGCGTGATCGGGGTTAAACAGGATAACCGCCTCCACCCCAAGCAGCCCGTTTTTGGTACCACCAAAACTGAGGATATCCACTCCGGCTTTCCACGTAAGCTCGGCGGGCGTGCAGCCAAGGCGCACCAGTGCATTGGCAAAACGAGCGCCGTCCATGTGGGTGGGCACGCTATGAACTTTGGCAATGCCTGAAAGCTCCGCCACCTCGGCGGGTGAATATACCGTGCCGGACTCCGTCGCATTGGTAATACTCAGCGCGCCTTTTTGCACGCCATGCACGCCCACCGCTCCGGTTTCGGAAATCGCAGTTTCCAACGCGGCGGCTGGCATTTTCCCGTCAGCCCCGTCGATTAAAGTCAGTTTGCTGCCACCGGTATAGAACTCGGGCGCGCCGCATTCATCAGCCTCAATATGCGCATGGCGGTGGCAATAAATCGTTTGCCACGGCTGCACCAGTGTCGCTAGCGCCAGCGAATTGGCCGCCGTGCCTGTCGCCACAAGGTAAACCTCGGCCTCGGGCGCTTGAAACACCTCGCGAATTTGCGCGCGCGCACGGTCCATGATCGGGTCAGCCCCGTATGGCATGGCTGTGCCTTCATTGGCGCGCATCATTGCGTCCATCACCTCGGGGGCCGCTGGGCCGCCATTATCTGATGCAAAAAACATGTGTCACTCTCCGACGATGTAATCCTCGATGTCATCCATATCGACATCATATTCCGGTATCGCCCAGTCTTTCACCGAAGCGCCCGCTTTCACAACCGATTCTTTATCACCCGTTATGAGCGGGTGCCATTCGGGCAGGGTCTCGCCCTCATGCAACAGGCGGTAAGCACAGGTGGCGGGCATCCATTCGGCAATGGTTTCTATATTATCGGGCGTGAGAATAACGCAGTCTTTTACGATCTGTTTGCGCAGGGCATAGTTGCCGCATTGGCAGGTTTTGGTATCAAGCAAGCGGCACGAAACATTGGTAAACAGGAAGTTCCCTGTGTCTTCGTCTTCCAGCTTGATCAGGCAGCAATTGCCGCAACCGTCACACAGGGCTTCCCATTCCTCGCGCGTCATCTCGTCCATAGAGATGCGCTCCCAAAACTTTTTACGCATTTTTTAGAATTTCGCGGCTGATGTCATAATCTTTGTGCATTTGTTCGATGAGTGCATCCAAACTATCAAATTTCAGCTCAGGGCGTTGAAAAGAGACAAGGGCAACCGAGACATCGGCCCCATAAAGATCGCCCGAAAAATCAAAAACAAAGGTTTCAAGGTTGGGGCTGTTGCGGCCAAAGGTGGGCCGCACCCCAAGGCTGGCCGCTCCTTGGAAGCTGCCTTTGTGCGGGCCGGTCAGCACGTCAAACTCCACCGCATAAACGCCAAGGCGCGGCAGGTGCAGCGCCTCTACCGAGATATTAGCGGTGGGAAAGCCAAGCTCCCGCCCGCGCTGGTCTCCCTTTTCAACCACGCCATCAATCCGGTGCCAGTGGCCCAGCATTTTGGCGGCCTCTTCAGGCTGGCCAGCGGCCAAAGCCGCGCGGATAGCCGAGGAGGAATATTGGCCGTTTTCGCCAGAAATCAGCGGGGCGATAGTAACTTCAAAACCGTGTTCTGGACCGTGTTTTTGTAAAAACGCCACATCGCCCTCACGGCCCTTACCAAAGCGGAAATCTTCGCCCACCACGAGGTGGGAAATGCCGAGACCACCCGCAAGCACATCACGCACAAATTCCAGCGCGGTGAGGCTGGAAAGGGCTTTATCAAACGGCAAGTCATAGAGCACATCTACGCCAAGTTTCGCCAGCCTATGCCGCTTGGCGGCGGCATTCATTAGCCGAAAGGGTGGGGCATCTGGCGCAAAAAAGCTGCGCGGGTGCGGCTCAAACGAGATCACCCCCAGCGGCGAGCCTTCACGGCGCGCAAGGTTAATCACCGAGCGGTGGCCCAAATGCACCCCGTCGAAATTCCCCATCGCCACAGAAGCGCCGCGCAGGGAAACATCGCTATACCGCTCAAAAACCTGCATATTTTGCCCTTATCCGCGGCGGGGAGCCAGCACCAGCGCTTTGCCCGTTATCACCACTGTATCGCCTACCGTGCAGGTGCAATCAAGCCCCACGCGGCGGGTGCGGATATCAATATCATGTATTGTGACCACAGCGCGCACGATATCATCGGGGCGCACAGGCGCGGTGAACTTCAGGTCTTGTTTAAGGTAAATCGTGCCATGGCCCGGAAGCTGCTCTCCGATCACGGCTGAAATCAGCCCCGCGCCAATCATCCCGTGGGCAATGCGGCCATTGAACGGCGTATCTGTCGCGTATTCCTCATCCATATGAATAGGATTATGGTCGGAACTGAGCACGGCAAAGGCGTGAATAACCTCATCGTCGATTTTCTTTTCCAGAAAGCGGCTCATGCCAACTTCTAGCTCGTCGATAAACATGGTGCCAACTGGGTGGGAATGTCCGCGCATGGCTTATACCTTCAGGTTAGGAATGATTTGCTTTTTGCGAGACATAACCCCCGGGAGCAGCACCGTATCGCCCGAAACCTTGGCCTCAAATGATTTCTCGGCGATGGCTTTGACCGCGTCATTCGGGATAAGCAAGGTTGAGGCCTCATTGAGGATATCGACCACAAACAGCAGCACTTCGTCCACGCCATCTTCGGCGGCCACAGCTTCCATGCTGGCCATCAGGCTGGCCTTACGGTCCATCACGATGTGCGGCGCCGTGGTTTCCAGCACCGAAACGCGGATTTTCTGCGCGCCGACATCAAAGATTTTCGAATCCATCCGTAACAGCTCGGCATCGTTAAAGCGGGAGATATCGGATTTGGCAGCAAACATCTCGGCGGCATAATCAGCGATGGTAACGCCAAGGTCTTTGGCCAAACGGTGTGCGAGCGAAACATCGCGCGGGGTTGTGGTGGGCGAGCGGAACTCAAGGGTGTCAGACAAGATACAGCTCAACACAAGGCCTTTAATGGCATCCGGCATGGCGTCCAGCGCCTCAGAAGGCATAATCGCCATCATCACGGTCGCCGTGCTGGCCACAGGGCGGATGGTGATATTGATCGGACCTTTGGTGGCAAGGCCACCCGCAAGCGCGTGGTGATCTATCACTTGGCGAATATCGGCGTCATTGATATTGGGGAACAAATCAGACGGATTGTTTGTATCCACAATCACGACCTTCTCATCAGCTTCAATGCCGTTGAGGATTTCGGGCGTTTCAAAGCCCCAACGCTTGAGTACAAAAGCGGCCTCGGTATTTGGCTCGCCCAGCACATAGGCTGTGGCGGGCTTGCTCTTAATCTCATTAAGATACCACGCCCAAATAAGGGCGGAGCCGGTTGCATCTGTGTCGGGGGCCTGATGGCCAAAGATTTTGATCATTTTTTCGCCTTTGCTGCACTGCAATATTTCGCCGCCCTTATAGAGCGACGAAATGGTTTTGTCACCCTATTCTATAGTGCTGGTAAACAACACCGTTTTCATAAGGCTCAGTGCTGAGCAGGTGCGCCGTAGCCTCCGCGCGCCCGGCAAAAAGCGGAGTGCCCTGCCCCAGCACTATGGGCACGCGCTTTAGGCGCAGCTCGGTGATGCGCCCATTGGCCAGCAAAAAGCCCGCCAGCATACCGCCGCCACAAAGGTAAACCGCTTCGTGGCGCGCCGTAAGGGCATCCAGCGCCTCAAGCCAGCCGCTTCGGGCAACGGTTACATCGCGGCTTTCCGGCAGCTCAATACTGCTGGAGCAAATCAGATGCTCCATATGCGGATAGGCCCGCGCACCCGGCGGCAGGCCATAGGCATAGCCAAACTCATAGGTGTTTTTGCCCATGATCACGGCGGGGTAATCGGCCAGCCGTTTGGCATAGGCCTCGGCATGTGGCCCCTCCATCGGGAAGCGGGAGATATCCCCCTTTGGGCCAGCAATGTAGCCGTCTAGCGAGACGGCAACGTCATAAATAAGGGAAGGCATAAGGGCCTCCTTTTCAGTGTTCAAGTGTCCTGATCCCGCGCTTTTGGCGCGGGGCTATCGGGGGTGTGCGGCGGGGCCGTGTCACTTGGTCACTGTCGGAGCGCTCCTTTGGTTGCGGGTTGAGTGTAGCACAGATTTTGCGCTTTGCAAGGCGGGGGTGCGGGGGTAGGTTAACCGGATGAAACCACGCGAGACCGACCTTTATGAGCCTGTAAAAACCTTTCTGGAGGGGCAGGGATATGTTGTGAAGGGCGAAATTGGTGCGGTGGATGTGGTGGCAATGCGCGGCGAGGAGCCGCCTGTGCTGGTCGAGCTAAAGCTCGGGTTTTCGCTAGCGCTGGTGCATCAGGGGATTGCGCGGCAGGCGGTGTCTGATCTGGTTTACTTGGCCATTCCCAGGCCGCCAAAAGCGCGGGCGTTAAAAGACAACCTAGCCCTCTGCCGCCGCCTTGGGTTAGGGCTACTTACCGTGCGGTTGCGTGATGGCTATGTGGAACCGCTGACAGACCCCGCGCCGTTTACCCCGCGCAAATCACCAAAACGCACGGCGCGGCTGCTGCGGGAGTTTGCCCGCAGGGTTGGCGACCCAAACAAGGGCGGAGCCACCAAGGTGGGGATTATCACCTCCTACCGCCAAGACGCGCTGAAATGCGCCGCGTATTTGCATGAGAACGGGCCGAGCAAAGGGGCTGCCGTGGCCAAAGCCAAAGCTGTGCCCACCGCCACGCGAATACTGGCGGCTGATCATTATGGCTGGTTTGAGAAGGTTGAACGCGGGGTGTATAGGCTAACACCCAAAGGCGCTGAGGGGCTAGAGGCCTATAGCTAGCCGGCCCGATATTTTGCAAAATACCGGGCCGGAATATATTATTGTGTCATTGCTGTGAGCTGGTCCATGATGGATTTCAGCATCTCTGGGTTTTCCTGAGCAGCAGACAACAGGCCGTTTAGCAGCGAGGATGAGGTTTCATCCAAATTGGCAGCGGCAATGGCAGCGGCAACCTTTTCATTGGTCAAAGATTCCACAACGGCTTCCGCAACATCTTCGCCATCAGTCACGGCTTCAACAACGGTTTCGGCGACCTCTTCAACGGCTGTAGATTCAGCAGCCTCGGCCTCAGCTTCAGCGGCGGCAGCAGCTTCAGTGGCGGCAGCGGCAGCGGCCGCCGCTTCCATTTGCTGTGCTTGCTGGGATGAGTAGTAGTAATAACCACCACCAATTGCGACCACGGCCACGAGAGCCATCAATACAGTCTTATTCATTTTACAAACCTTTCAAGTTTTTGTGAACTGCTTCCCCCTAGCCGGATTAACCAACGCATTCAACCATAGCGCAATAAAGTAGGCGGGAATCCACTTCTATCTGGAAATACAGCATTTCGAGAGCCGTATTGGCTTCCGATGAAAGGTGGTGGCTTATGAATACCCACGTAGTTGAAATTACACGCGGAATGCCTACATAGGCATTAGCCCACAACCTAATGGGTGTTTTCAAACTACCCGAAAGGACTTCATATTGGAATTTACAGAAGAACAAATCAGAAATGAACTACTCGTCGAACTTGCAAATTCGAAAAACGGTTCGTTGACTACTACAGAGCTAATTGAGTTGCTCACAGATAGACTTAAGCCATCCGGACACGACGCTGAAATTGCACATGAGCGAAGTGACACATACTTCTCCCAAAAGGTTCGAAATACAGTTTCGCACCGCCATCAAGGAACTGGGTTGGAAGCACGAGGGCTTGCATCATATGACGATACTTACGAAGGCTGGACAATTACACCAGAAGGCCGCGCTCACGTAGCCTAACTTTTCTAAGCAAACTGTTTCTTGTATCCCGGCGGAAACCAATTCAATTCTGTCGGGCCGCAATGTGCCTTGTCCCAGACAAACCAAGCATAAGCTGTAGTCCCAGAACCTTTTCGCACGGCATTCTTAGGGTAGAAAGTAATACGCTCACTAAAGACCCAAACGCGACTTGGCGCATTCTTGGAGAATATATTCCGTTGCCGTCCGCCACCTTCTAAAAATGCTAGGCGTAAAAGTAGCGCAAATTTCTTTTTAGAGTTCCTCAGAGCGCTTTCCACAAATGGCTCTGCACTATGAAACGGTGGGTTCGTAATAATATTATCCACACTCCTGTCTTCAGTGATGAAATCAACCCCGTGTTCGCCATAGTCGCGATCGAATAAATCTGAACTGATAATTTTATTTCCGGTACGAGCCAACACTTCCGACATAGCACCATCTCCACAAGCGCACTCCCAAATGTCACCTGAAAACTGTTCATTTTCGATCAGTGCATGGGTTGCCCATTTTGGGGTCGGATAGAAATCTGGGCCGTCCAAATCAGCTACTCGCTTGGTGGTCGGCTGTGGTGCTACAAGTAGATGTTTATTCATGATAATTCCCGTTTTTTCCTAAACTACATTATTGCCAAGAATGAGCAATAACCTTGTGAATCTAAGAATATCCTTCAAAATCGCGACCTTAACTATCATTGCAGGCATTCGTATGGAAACTGCACTCAAATTATTTGAAGCTGTCCTGCAACACCCCGCCCTTGACTCACCCTTCCCCTCTGCCTAAATACCTTCCGTTAGCACTCAAAGGTGGTGAGTGCTATTAAATGAAAATCCACCGTTTGGACAGACTAAGAGGAGCATCCAAAATGGCATTTACCCCATTGCATGACCGCGTTGTGGTTCGTCGCCTTGAAGGCGAAGAAAAGACAGCTGGCGGGCTTATCATCCCTGACGCCGCAAAAGAAAAACCTTCGGAAGGCCAAGTTGTATCCGTTGGTGCAGGCGCGCGTGATGAAGACGGCGACCGCATCGCTATGGACGTAAAAGCGGGCGACAAAGTGTTGTTTGGCAAATGGTCCGGCACCGAGATCAAGCTCGACGGTGAAGACCTGCTGATCATGAAAGAATCTGACATTATGGGCATCATTGCCTAAGCAAAGGGAGCTAATAAAATGGCTGCAAAAGACGTAAAATTCGGCACAGACGCCCGCAATCAAATGCTGGCCGGCGTAGACATTCTCGCCAATGCTGTAAAAGTAACCCTCGGCCCTAAAGGCCGCAATGTTGTTATCGACAAATCTTTCGGCGCGCCGCGCATCACCAAAGATGGTGTTTCGGTTGCCAAAGAGATCGAACTTGAAAACAAGTTTGAAAACATGGGCGCACAGATGGTGAAAGAGGTTGCTTCGCGCACCAACGACACCGCCGGTGACGGCACAACAACAGCCACCGTTTTGGCCCAAGCGCTTGTGCGCGAAGGCATGAAGCGCGTAGCCGCCGGCATGAACCCAATGGACCTGAAGCGCGGCATCGACCTTGCTGTTTCCAACGTGGTTGCCTCCATTCAGGACTCTGCTCGCGAAGTTAAAGACAGTGACGAAGTTGCTCAGGTTGGCACAATTTCCGCCAATGGCGAATCCGCTATCGGCAACCAGATCGCAGACGCTATGCAGCGTGTTGGGAATGAGGGTGTTATCACTGTTGAGGAAAACAAAGGCCTCGAAACTGAGACCGACGTTGTGGAAGGCATGCAGTTTGACCGCGGCTACCTCTCCCCTTACTTCGTAACAAACCCTGACAAAATGATCGCTGACATGGAAGACTGCCTTGTGCTCCTGCACGAGAAGAAGCTTTCTTCGCTCCAGCCCATGGTTCCCCTGTTGGAAACGGTTATCCAGTCCGGCAAGCCCCTTTTGATCATTGCTGAAGACGTAGACGGCGAAGCGCTGGCGACTCTCGTAGTTAACAAACTGCGCGGCGGGTTGAAAATCGCCGCTGTTAAAGCCCCTGGTTTTGGCGATCGTCGTAAAGCCATGTTGCAAGACATCGCTGTGCTGACAGGCGGCCAAGTGATCTCTGAAGATCTCGGCATGAAGCTTGAAAATGTGGGCATGGAAATGCTCGGCACTGCCAAGAACATCACCATCACCAAAGACGAAACAACGATCGTTGACGGCAATGGCGAAAAAGCTGAGATTCAAGCGCGTGTTGCGCAGATCAAGCAACAGATCGAAGAAACCACTTCTGATTACGACCGCGAAAAACTGCAAGAGCGTTTGGCCAAATTGGCTGGCGGTGTGGCTGTTATCCGCGTTGGTGGCTCTACTGAAATCGAAGTTAAAGAGCGCAAAGACCGCGTAGACGATGCCTTGAACGCGACCCGTGCGGCCGTGCAAGAAGGTGTTGTTGTTGGTGGTGGCGTTGCTCTGATGCAAGGCGCCAAAGGCCTCGCTGGCCTTGCCGGTGAAAACGCTGACCAAGACGCGGGTATCGCCATTGTGCGCCACGCCCTCGAAGCGCCCCTGCGCCAGATCGCCGACAATGCCGGTGTTGACGGAGCTGTGGTTGCTGGCAAAGTGCGCGAAAGCGACGACAACAACTTTGGCTTTAACGCCCAATCAGAAGAATATGGCAACATGTTTGACTTCGGCGTGATTGACCCAGCTAAAGTTGTGCGCACAGCCTTGCAAGACGCTGGCTCTATCGCTGGCCTCTTGATCACAACCGAAGCTATGGTTGCCGATAAGCCCGAAAAAGCTGGCGCCGCTCCGGCAATGCCAGACATGGGCGGCATGGGTGGCATGGGCGGCATGATGTAAGGTCACAAATCCTTTAGGATTTTGACCGGCAGGCGACAGGTGAATGGCCCTCTTCGGGCCAATCACCGAAAGCCACACCGCTTAGCATAAAATTAGGGTCGCCTTCGGGCGGCCCTTTTTTGTTATTGGCTTCTTATTAGACAGCGTTAACATTGCCTCTATTTGTTTTATGAACGATAGTCATGCTGAGGAAATCCTTGATACATGAATAGAAGGGCAGCGTTAAAGATCATGCAATTAGACGAAAACCAGCAGATAGTAGCGTGGAATAACCTTGTTACGAACGCCGACCCTGCCAAATATATTCCGGGTGACAACAGACGCGCCGCGGCAATTGTTTCGAGCTATATGGGTATCGCAAACAACGGAGGGCTGAATCACTTCCTTACATATTCATACGACCTAGACGCCCACGAAGTTCTTGCATCTCTTGAAAAACTTGAGGCTTCAATTGCCGCCACTCAATTTCGAAACGTTTTAGAAAAGCTCGGCGGGTCTTTGCTTGCCTCAACTGAGCAGGCGAGATGGGACCAACTTGAAGATCTTTGGACCGAAGGTTTGGACGAAAACGACTTCTTAACAGAAGCAGCGGATCAGGATTTAGTCAAGGCTCTCACAAAACACATAGAAGAATATGCCGAGTTTTATCTTCAGATGACCGACGGTGCGGACACATGGCTTAAGCATTGATCAAGAGCCACAACAATTACGAAGGGGCTGGCCTATCATAATCTCTGCCTTTTTTCATGCCCTACAGATCAAAGGTTAAACTTGTTATCCCTCGGGAAGCCGCGTGGGGCCATGCGGCCAGAGGCGGCGCGTTTGCCTTGCCACTCGTTTAGCTCGGTCACCGTGCGGGTGCGGCCGCCGGAATCCAGCCATTGCAAGCCGGCTTCAAGGTCAAAGCTCTTCACATCGCTCAACTGGCCATCGGTATCCGCATATTTTTGCAGGCGCACGCCTTTGCCACGGCCAAGGCGCGGCAGGTCAGCTGCGGGAAAAACCAGAAGCTTTCGGTTAAGGCCGACGCAAGCAATATGGCTGCCGGTAAGTGGAATGCAAACGCGCGCGCGGGTTTCACCCTTCACGTTTAACACCTGTTTGCCGCTGCGGGTTTGGGCAATTACGTCGGTTTCCGACACCACAAAACCATCCCCCGCGCTAGACGCAATGATAAGTTCACGCTCGGGCTGGTGGATAAACAGGTCAATAAGTTCGGACTCGTTTGGTAGGTCAACCATCAGCCGCACCGGCTCACCCATGCCGCGCCCACCGGGCAGGCCGGCGGCGGCAAAGGTGTAAAAGCGGCCATTGTCACCGAGTAGCAAAAGTTTGTCGGTGGTGTGGGCGTGGAAGATAAACCGGCCCTCGTCGCCGTCTTTAAACTTCATTTCGGCATCCAGTGCCGTGTGGCCTTTCATCGCCCGTATCCAGCCCATTTTGGAGCACACAACCGTGATCGGTTCTTTCTCGATCATGGCTTCAATCGGCACCTCTTCCACATCAGGCGCATCGGCCAAAGTGGTGCGGCGGGCGCCAATTTCGGCTTTGCCAAATTGCTTTTTGGTGTCGCGCAGCTGCCCGATAATTTTGAGCCATTGCTTGGTGACGTCCCCGAGTAGGCCTTGCAGGTCTGCTTGCTCGGCGAGCAGTTCATCCTGCTCGCGCTTCAGCTCCATTTCTTCCAGCTTGCGCAGGGAACGCAGGCGCATATTTAAAATGGCCTCGGCTTGGACTTCGGTCAGCTCGAACTCAGCCATCAGCATGGCCTTTGGGTCATCTTCATAGCGAATGATTTCAATCACGCGATCAAGATTAAGGAAGGCAATAATATAGCCGCTGAGCACTTCAAGGCGGCCCTCGATTTTACCAAGGCGGAACTTTGTGCGGCGGACAAGCACCTCTCGGGCGTGGTCAATGAAAGCACGCAGCATGTCCTTCAGGCTGGCCACTTGGGGGGTCAGCCCGTCTATCAGCACGTTCATATTCATCGAAAAACGGGTTTCGAGGTCGCTTTGCCGAAACAGGGTTTCCATCAGCACTTGGGCGTCTACGGTTTTGGCACGCGGCTCCAAAATCAGGCGAATATCTTCGGCGCTTTCATCCCGCACATCGGCCAGAATCGGGATCTTTTTCTGGTTGATAATCTCGGCGATCTTCTCGATCAGCTTGGATTTTTGCACCTGATACGGGATTTCGGTGACAACAATTTGCCACTGCCCACGGCCCAAATCCTCAGTCTCCCAGCGTGCCCGCAGGCGGAAGCTGCCTTTGCCCGTTTCATAGGCCTTCAAAATATTTTCACGCGGTTCCACAAGGATGCCGCCAGTCGGAAAATCTGGCCCGGGGACCAGCTCGGCGAGGGTTTCATCGCGGGCATTTGGGGTGCGGATCAAGTGAATGGCGGCATCGCACAACTCGCCCAAGTTATGCGGTGGAATGTTAGTGGCCATGCCCACGGCAATGCCGCTAGCGCCGTTTGCGAGCAGATGGGGGAAGCCTGCCGGAAGCACAACAGGCTCTTGCAGTCTTCCGTCGTAATTGTCTTTGAAATCAACGGCGTCTTCTGCCAACCCTTCGAGAAGCTCTTCAGAAATAGCGGTCATCCGTGCCTCGGTATATCGAGCAGCTGCCGGGTTATCTCCGTCAATATTGCCAAAGTTGCCTTGGCCATCCACCAGCGGATATCGCATGTTAAAATCTTGCGCCAGTCGGGCCATCGTATCGTAAATGGCGGCATCCCCATGAGGGTGAAAATCACCCATCGTATCGCCCGTAATTTTTGCAGACTTCAAATAGCCCCCTGCTGCCGAAAGCTTGAGACGGCTCATGGCATAAAGGATGCGGCGATGCACGGGCTTAAGGCCATCACGCGCATCGGGTAGCGCGCGATTCATGATGGTAGAAAGCGCATAGGTGAGATAACGCTCGCCCAGCGCTTGCTTGAGCGGCTCGCGGGTGACTATGCCGCCATCATCCATATCGGGGGTATCATCTGAACTTGCCATATATGTGGTGTATAACGGAGGCGCGGGATGGTCTAGCATTAATGTGGCCTCGCTACGCTCGGCTATGGCGGCGCGAAAGGGGATGTGCGTGTGGCACGATTGCGCCCGCGCCGCGCTGTGACATTTGCGCTTGTGGCGGCGACGGATGGGCGGCACTATAAGGGAAAACCGAGGCAAGAATGGCAAAAACAATTTTGATAACGGGCTGCTCTAGCGGCATCGGCTATGATGCGGCGCATACCTTGCACAAGCGCGGCTGGCGGGTGTTTGCCACGTGTCGGCAGGAAAAAGACTGTGAGCGCCTGCGGAGCGAGGGGCTAGAGAGTTTTCAGCTCGACTATGCCGATGAGGCCTCTATTAAGGCGGCAGTGGCTGAAGTGCTGACGCGCAGCGGTGGCGCTCTGGATGCACTGTTTAACAACGGAGCCTATGCCATTCCGGCCGCAACGGAAGACCTGCCGCGCGATGCCTTGCGCGCTGTTTTCGAGGTGAACCTGTTTGGCCAGTTTGACCTGATTGCGCAACTGCTGCCCGCCATGCGGCCAGCGGGGCGGGTGGTGAACTGCTCGTCGGTTTTGGGCATTGCGGCTTTGCGGATGCGGGGGGCGTATTGCGCCACGAAATTTGCCATGGAGGCCATGACGGACGCGCTGCGCTATGAGAATTTTGATAGTGACCTGAAGTTCATTTCCATCCAGCCAGGGCCGATCCCGACTCGCATTCGTGCCAATTCGATTCCGCATTTCGAAAAATGGATCGACTGGGAAAACTCTGCACAACGGGCGACATACGAAGAAAGGCTGATCCCTCGGCTTTATAATGAAAGCGGCGCGCCAGACCGCTTTCAACTGCCCTGCTCTGCTGTGACAGACGCACTGATTAAAGCAATTGAATCGCCCAACCCCAAGCCGCGCTATATGGTCACAAAGGCCACGGTTTTCACCGAAATTATGCGGCGCTTCTTGCCCAAGCGACTGCTAGACCGTATATATGCGGGGATGTAAGGAGTGAATAATGTTTTCTGACCCTCTGTTTATTCTGGTGATCTTGGCGGGGCTTTCAACGCTGGCCGTGCTCGTGCTTGGCCTGCTGAGCTTTGCCAAATCTGGTGATTTTCACAAGCGAAACGCGAATAAAATCATGCGCTGGCGGGTGGGTTTACAGTTCTTAACCGTGGCCCTGTTTATGACATGGGTTTACTTTACACGCGGAGTTTAACCCTTGGTAACGCTCAATAAAATATACACGCGCACGGGTGATGCTGGCGATACCGCACTCGGAAACGGCGCGCGGGTGGCCAAAGAGTCCTTGCGCGTAGCGGCCTATGGCACGGTGGATGAAACCAACGCGACCATTGGCATGGCCCGGCTGCATAGTGCTGGCGAAATGGATGCAGCGCTGGCGCGCATTCAAAACGATATGTTTGACCTCGGGGCCGACCTGTGCCGCCCCGACATGGCAAAAGACGCCGACGCTGAATACCCACCTTTGAGGGTAAATGCGGCACTGGTGGATAGGCTTGAAGCCGAGATTGACGCGATGAATGCTAAGCAGGAAACGCTGAAAAGCTTCATTTTACCCGGCGGCTCACCCTTGGCCGCGCATTTGCATTTGTGCCGGACGGTGTCTCGCCGCGCTGAAAGGTTAAGCGTTGAACTATCACGGATTGAGGCCGTAAACCCTGCGGCCATCAAATACCTAAATCGGCTATCGGATTGGTTTTTTGTAGCCGCGCGGGCAGCCAATGAAAACGGAAACAGTGACGTTCTTTGGGTCCCCGGCGCCAATCGTTAGACATTTTTCTTGCAGTGCAACAAAAATGCTGATTGACTGCGCGCGCAACCCCCAATTTTGGGCCCTAAACTGGAGATTCGCGCTATGAAGGTGCTTGTGCCTGTCAAACGTGTGATTGACTATAATGTGAAAGTTCGCGTGAAAGCGGATGGTAGCGGAGTTGATCTGGCAAACGTTAAAATGTCTATGAACCCTTTTGACGAAATTGCGGTGGAAGAAGCCATTCGCCTGAAAGAAGCAGGGACGGTTACGGAGATTGTGGCTGTTTCGATCGGTGTTAAGCAAAATCAGGAGACTTTGCGCACGGCTTTGGCCATGGGCGCTGACCGCGCGATTTTGATCGTTGCTGCCGATGATGTACATCAGGACATTGAGCCGCTGGCCGTAGCTAAGCTGCTGAAAGCGGTAGCTGATGAAGAAAACCCTGAGCTGATTTTGCTTGGAAAACAAGCGATTGACAACGATATGAACGCCACAGGGCAGATGCTCTCAGCGCTCCTTGGCTGGTCGCAAGCGACCTTTGCCTCCGAGCTGACAGTGGATGGCGAGCATGCCACAGTCACCCGTGAAGTGGATGGTGGCTTGCAGACGATTAAGGCGAAAATGCCTGCCATTGTAACGGTTGATTTGCGGTTGAACGAACCACGCTATGCCTCGCTGCCTAACATCATGAAAGCCAAGCGGAAGCCCTTGGACGAGAAAACACCCGCCGATTATGGCGTCGACGTTACGCCGCGGCTGAACATCACCAGCACGGTAGAGCCATCGGGCCGTAGTGCGGGCGTGAAGGTGGCTGACGTGGCCGAACTGGTTTCGAAACTTAAAGATGCGGGGGTTATCTGATGGCTGTTCTTTTATTGGCAGAGGTCAACGGGGCTGAGCTTTCGGTTGATCAAACCGCAAAGGCTGTAACGGCAGCAAAAGCTTTGGGTGATGTAACGGTGATATGCGCCAGCGCGGGCTGCGGCGGCGCAGCGGAAGCTGCCGCAAAGATTGACGGCGTGGCCAAAGTGCTCTGCGCCGACGATGCCGCTTATGGCAACGGACTGGCTGAGCCGATTGCTGGCTTGATCGTGAGTCTCGCAGAGGAATATGAGCATATCGTAGCACCTGCAACCACCAGCGGCAAAAACATCCTGCCGCGAGTTGCAGCTTTGCTGGATGTGATGGTGATTTCAGACATCACCGGCATTGTAAGTGCTGACACATTTGAGCGCCCGATTTATGCCGGGAATGCCATACAAACCGTGCAATCTGCTGACGCCAAGAAGGTGATTTCAATCCGGACAACCGGATTTGATGCGGCTGGCGAGGGCGGCGCTGCCCCGGTGGAAAGTATAGCGGCTGCGGGTAATCCCGGCCTCTCCGAATGGGTTGAAGACAAGTTGCAAACCTCTGATCGGCCTGAGCTGACATCGGCTAAAGTTGTCGTTTCCGGTGGTCGTGGCGTTGGTTCAGAGGAAAACTTTGCACTCATCGAACAATTGGCGGATAAACTACAAGCCGCTGTCGGGGCCTCCCGCGCGGCTGTAGATTCGGGCTATGCCCCGAACGATTGGCAGGTTGGGCAAACCGGAAAAGTGGTTGCGCCTGATCTTTATATTGCCGTGGGCATATCGGGGGCCATTCAGCACCTTGCAGGGATGAAAGACTCCAAAGTGATTGTGGCGATCAACAAAGACGAAGAAGCCCCGATCTTCCAGGTCGCTGATTATGGCTTGGTGGCAGACCTGTTTGATGCCGTACCGGCGCTGAACGACGCGCTTTAAAATTTTGGCCCGCCATTTTGGCGGGCCACTCTCACTAACCGAGGAAATATCATGGCTATTCAATCCGTTGGCGTAATTGGCGCAGGGCAAATGGGCAACGGGATTGCCCATGTTTTTGCGGCAGCTGGCTTCGATGTGTTGCTGCATGACATTTCGCCAGAAGCGGTTGCCGCCGCGCTGGCAAAGATTTCTGGCAATCTTGACCGGCAGATCAAAAAAGAAAAGCTAACCGAGGCACAAAAATCTGACACGCTTTCCCGTATCCAACCCTCTGATTCCCTTGAGTTGGTCGGGAAAAGTGACCTCATCATCGAGGCTGCGACCGAGGTTGAAAAGATCAAGCATCAGATTTTTGCGGATCTTGCGCCCCATTTGGCCGAGGATACCATCCTCACCTCCAACACTTCGTCAATTTCGATCACCCGCCTCGCAGCCGCCACGGCAAAGCCCGAGCAATTTATGGGGCTACATTTTATGAACCCCGTGCCGGTAATGCAGCTGGTGGAACTTATTCGCGGCATCGCGACCGATGAGCCAACCTTTAAGGCGCTCGAAGACGTGGTTCTGCGGCTCGGCAAGACCTCGACCAGCGCCGAGGACTTCCCTGCCTTCATTGTTAACCGCATCTTGATGCCAATGATCAACGAGGCGGTTTATACGCTTTATGAGGGTGTAGGGACGGTGCAAAGCATTGATACTTCACTGAAATTAGGAGCCAACCACCCGATGGGCCCGCTGGAGCTCGCCGATTTTATTGGGCTGGACACCTGCCTTGCCATTATGAATGTTCTGCATGACGGGCTGGCCGATACCAAATATCGCCCCTGCCCGCTATTGGTGAAATATGTGGAGGCTGGATGGTTGGGCCGCAAAACCCAGCGCGGATTTTATGATTATCGAGAGGGCACGCCCGTGCCGACCCGCTAGCGGTCCTCACCGAATAAATTATCCACCAGAGTTAAAAGCGCTGACATCAGCCGCTCGGCCTCTGGGCCATCCGTGATCACATCAATTTGTGTGCCTTTTGAAGCGGCGAGCATCAATAGGCCCATGATAGACTCGCCGTTAGCCGTTTCCCCGTCTTTGCTCACGGTTGCGGTCGCATCAAAATGCTCACACACCTCAACAAACTTAGCCGAAGCTCGTGCATGCAGGCCCTTTTCATTTTTGATGTCAAAAATCATCTAGTCATCACCCTTTTTGCAAGGTTCCATTGAATTCATATACTTATGGCCCGCCTCGCAGGCGCACTTGGTAGATTCGTCAAGCGGCATATGCCGGGTTTTGGCGAGCTTAACCAATAGCGGCAAGCTCGCGCCATATATCACCTTGCGCGCGCCGCTCTCGCAGGCGCTAATCGCCAGGTTAGAGGGCGTCCCACCAAAAAGATCGGTGACCACCACGACACCATCGCCAATATCAACTTCATTTACCGCTAAACGAATTTCGGCCTCCTTGGCTTCACGGTCATCCCCACGAGATATTGAAATAGCCCGCGTGCCGGGCTTTTGCCCAACCACATGCTCCATCGCGGCTAGATACTCAGCCGCCAGGCCACCATGCGCTACAATCACAATACCAATCATTTTTGCGCGCCCTCCTTTGGCCAGCGCTCCATTTCTTTATGCCGCGTGCTCACTATCCAACCCTGCGCCGAAAGGGCTTTGGCGAGCTTTTCTGCTACAAAAACGGAGCGATGCTGCCCGCCGGTGCAGCCCATACCGATGCTAAAATAGGCTTTACCTTCGGCCTGATAGGCAGGCAAGAGCATCGCCACAAAATCTTCCAGTTTTTGAAAAAATGGCTCGAACAATGGATCCTCTGATACATATGCGCCGACTTGCGGCACCAAACCCGTGAGCGGGCGCAAGGCAGATTCCCAATGCGGATTTCGCAAAAAACGGCAATCAATCATCATATCCACGCCGCGCGGAGTGCCGCGCTTATAGGAAAATGACTGCACCGAAACCGAAAGCCCCTTGCCCTCTGCTCGCCCAAACCAGCGCGACAGCTCCGCGCGCAGTTGATGCGGACTCAGCTCGGAAGTTTCGATCAAAATGTCGGCCCGCTCACGCAACGGATTCAGCGTTTCAACCTCTTGCTCAATGCCCAAAGCAGGGGAGCCATCGGGCGAGGCCGGATGGCGGCGCCGGGTTTCGCTAAAGCGGCGTAAAAGGGTCTCTGCACTGCAATCAAGGTATAGCAACGTAGGGCGGTAATCCGGTTTTTCCTCAATGTTATCAATAATTTCCAGCAAAGCTTCGCTAGAAAATCCGCGGGTTCTGGTGTCTACCCCAATCGCCAGAGTGTCTGCTGATGGCGGGCCGTAGAGAATACGATTGATCAGATTTAGCGGGAGATTATCAATGGTTTCGATCCCGAAATCCTCAATCGCTTTAATCGCGGTCGTGCGCCCTGCCCCGGCCGGGCCGGTCACTATTACGATCTCTTGTTTGCGCTCAATTTGCTCCAAATCAGTCCACCGGCAAAATTTGCCCACCTCCTAATATACACCATATAACGGCCCCCAAACTTGGGTTCCCTTTTCCGAAAACAAGCGGAAACCTGACGCCGAGAATCACATGTTCTTCAGGCACGGGAAGCCGTGCATGTTCAGTTTTATCCAAATCCACCACAATTGCCAGCGCTGCTTGATCAACGGCGTTCACTTTCAAAAGACCAATGCCACGCGCCTCTATCATGCCTTTGATACTCGGGGCGCAGCTTAGCATCACCCGACCACCGGTGAGGTTAAGAGCTACCGCGTCATCAGCCACCAAATCAGCTCCAAGGGCAAGGAGCTGTAAAGCGAGGCTAGATTTGCCCGCTCCCGCGCCGCCAAGTAGGAGGGCGGCGCGGCCATTACGGGCAATGGCGGTGCCGTGTAGCATACTCATATCGGTAATTTAACGCTAAACAATGCGCCGTCTGCCTCGGTGTTGGTCGCGGTAATTGTCCCACCATGGGCTTCAATGATTTGCTTAGAAATCGCAAGGCCAAGGCCTGAATGCTCTCCAAACTGCTCCACCGGGCGTTCGGAATAAAATCGGGTAAACACATCGGAGAGGTTCTCTTCCGGAATGCCGGGGCCGTTATCACTCACTTCGATCAAAAGGTGGTAATCTCGGGTTTCAGAGATTTTCATTCTCACCCATCCATCGGGAGGCACAAAGCTGAGCGCATTTGATATCAGGTTTGAAAACACTTGATCCAAACGCCCGGAAAGGCCCCTAATTGAGCAATCCTTCACCGAGGTTTCAAACTGAAAATCCACATCGGGCGCACCACCCCGCGCTTCAAAGCTGCGCATAAGTCCATGAAGCATAACGCAAATATCAATATCTTCCCACGTATCCCTCACCAGTTCCCCTTCCAGCCGCGAGGCATTGGATATATCGGTCACGAGCCTGTCTAGCCGGTCAACATCGTTCTGGATCACCTCTAAAAGGGCCGCGCGGGATTCATCGTCATTCACATATCCAAGGGTCTCAACCGCAGAACGCAGTGAGGTTAACGGGTTTTTAATTTCATGGGAAACGTCAGCCGCAAAGCTTTTGTTTTGGTCAATGCGCTCCAGCAAAGCATCGGTCATATTGCGCATAGAGCGGGAGAGATCACCGATTTCATCGGGCCGCGCTGAAAGATCCGGGATGTTGACGCGGGCGAGGTTTAGCTTATCGCCAGCTTCGTCTTGCGCATTCTTGGCCGCCGCCGACAGCCGGCGCAATGGGCGGGCAATGGAATTGGCAAGCACAATGGACAGAACAATCGACGATATGGTTGCCAGTAAAAACATTTGCAGAATTTGCTCACGCGCTGTTCGAATAATCGAATCAATTTCACCTGCGCGCGTGGAAACCAAAATGGCTCCCTCGGCCCCTTCAGGTGCTTGTATTGGCAACGCCACCGCGATAAAAATCTCACCTTCGACTGACAAAACCACGTTTTTCGTCCGGCCGTTTGCGACAATGGCCTCGCCTGCAAGCTCGTTCAGGTGCCGCTCCAGGTTTTGTTGCGCACCATCTGAGGGGCCCGAGATAGAAGAAATGCTAAGAGAAGACCAAATGCGCTGGAAGAACCGCGTAAAAACATCGGTTTCCAGACCCTCAGAGGATTTGGGTCGCTCTTGGGGCGTATAGCTCAAGGCAACTTGGCCGGATTTGCTGTAAATCTGAATTATCGAATCTGAATTCACCACCATGGACTCAAAAAAGGATTTAAAGGTCACCCCGCTGAAATCCTCATAGTCTGGGTCACCGGCATGGCTACGGATAGCGGCTGAAATTATCTCGGCTTGCCGGCCAAGCGCTTCACTTCGAAATTCCACTTGCGTATCTTGTGATTGGTTAAGATAGAGCACACCGCTCACCAAAATACCCAGCGCGATGAGATTAAACAGAATGATTTTACGCGCCAATGGCGAGCGGTTAAACACAAAAAAGCGCTTGGATCTCGGGCTGCGCTGCTCGATCCGATCCAAGCTTAGCAAGCTCGAAGGAATGTCCTCCGTCTGCGCCATTTAGGCCTCATTATATCGGTAGCCGACCCCGTAAAGCGTCTCAATCGATGTATAGCTGTCATCCGCCTTTTTGAACTTTTTGCGAAGGCGCTTAATGTGGCTGTCAATGGTGCGATCATCCACATAAACTTGGTCACTATAGGCGGCATCCATCAGCTGATTGCGGGATTTCACAACCCCCGGGCGCTCGGCTAACTCATGAAGAATGATAAATTCGGTGACGGTAAGCACGACGGGTGTTTCTTTCCAAGTCACCTTATGTCGTTGTTTATCAAGGATAAGTGATCCACAGGATATCAGGTCATCTTCGGGTTTATCTTCACCATCCGCATTGAGCGCGATATCATTGCGGCGCAGCACAGCTTTAATGCGCTCGATCAATAGCCGCTGAGAAAACGGCTTGGCGATATAATCATCCGCGCCCATCGACAGGCCAACAACCTCGTCCATTTCGTCATCTTTTGAGGTCAGGAATATCACCGGCAGTGTCGAATTTTGCCGCAACCGCCGCAAAAGCTCCATCCCGTCCATCCGAGGCATTTTCACATCAAAAACCGCAAGATCTGGCGGGTTATCTTGCAGCCCCATAAGGGCAGACGCCCCGTCATTATAGGTCTCGACTTCGAAACCCTCAGATTTTAGGGCAATTGAAACAGAAATTAAAATATTACGATCGTCATCTACCAAAGCAATTTTTGCCATATCAGCCTCCGGCCAGCGCTTTTCGCCACTGTCTCGCATTCCGGCCTGCAATGCAACCGATCTTCGGAAATGTTCTGTTTTGTTGCGCTGCGACAATTATTCCTCCTCCCGCCAAAAAAACACTGGATTTTGCATTTCTGATCCGCTTTACAAACCCACAAGCGCGCTGGGTGGTTTGCCTTTTCCAGCGCATTTTTTCTTGGGAACAGGGGCCGCTGGCCCCAAAATTGGAGCATCCAAACCATGGCAACAGGCAAGGTAAACCCCGCACAAACGCTTGAAGCGACCGGAATTTCTGGCGTGAAAACCGCACATTACAACCTGCTGGAACCGGCGCTGATGCAGCACGCGGTGGCGAGAGGCGAAGGCGAAATTGGCCTTGGCGGGGCATTTCTGGTCTCAACAGGAGAGCACACCGGCCGCTCGCCAAAAGACAAGTTTGTGGTCAACGAACCCTCGGTTAAAGATACCATCTGGTGGGAAAACAACCCCCCAATGGAGATGCAGGCCTTTGATAATCTTCACAAAGATATGCTTGAACACCTAAAAGGCCAAGAGCTTTTTGTGGAAGACCTTTATGGCGGGGCAGACCCTGAATACCGGCTCAACGTGCGCATGATCACCGAACTGGCCTGGCATGCCCTCTTTAATCGCACAATGCTTCGCCGCCCCGAGCTGGAAGAGCTGGAAAGCTTTGTGCCGGAATTTACGGTTATTAACTGCCCCAGCTTTAGGGCCGACCCCGCACGCCATGGCTGCCGCTCCGAAACCGTTATTGCCCTGAGCTTTGAGAAGAAGCTCGTGCTGGTAGGTGGCACATCTTACGCTGGCGAAAACAAAAAATCCGTGTTTTCCGTGCTCAATTACCTGCTGCCGGATCGCAATGTCATGCCTATGCATTGCTCCGCCAACCACGCCATCGGAAACCCGGAAGACACGGCCATTTTCTTTGGCCTTTCCGGCACGGGTAAAACCACACTCTCGGCGGACCCGGACCGCACGCTCATTGGCGATGATGAGCATGGCTGGTCGGACAAAGGCACCTTTAATTTTGAGGGCGGTTGCTACGCCAAAACCATTAACTTGAGCGAAGAGGCCGAACCCGAGATCTTTGCGACCACCAGCAAATTTGCTTCCGTTGTGGAAAATATGGTCTATGACAAGCACACGCGCGAAATTGACTATACTGATGATAGCCTAACCCCCAACATGCGCTGCGCCTATCCGCTGCATTATATTGATAACGCTTCAGAATCCTCGCTTGGCGGGCTGCCCAAAAACATCATTATGCTCACATGTGACGCTTTTGGCGTGCTGCCGCCAATGGCGCGGCTAACCCCGGCTCAGGCCATGTATCACTTTCTTTCCGGCTTTACCGCCAAGGTGCCCGGCACCGAAAAAGGCGTGACAGAGCCAATTCCGACCTTTTCCACCTGCTTTGGCGCCCCTTTTATGCCCCGCCGCCCCGAAGCCTATGGCAACCTCTTGCGTGAAAAAATTGCAGCGCACGGAGTCAATTGCTGGCTAGTGAACACCGGTTGGACAGGCGGGCCAAAAGGCAAAGGCGGATCGCGCATGCCAATCCGCGCCACACGCGCCTTACTTACGGCAGCCCTTAGCGGCGGGTTAGCAGAGCGTGAGTTCCGAACCGATGAAAACTTTGGCTTTGAAGTGCCTGTGGCCGTTAAGGGCGTTGCAAAAATATTGCTAGACCCAAGGCGTACATGGGAAGACGCTGCTGATTATGATATCCAAGCCGCTAAACTGGTGCAGATGTTTGAAGAGAATTTCAAACAATATGAATCATTTGTTGATGACGAGATTCTAGCTGCCGCTATTAAGGCCTAGGCCGAATTTCTCACGCAGCCCAACCCACACGTAGGGCTGCGTGAGAACTATAATTTCACAAATTTATCAAATTTTGTTTTTTTATTTCAACAGCGTTGACCTCCGTGAAGAAATCCCTTAATCCAATTCTATGTTGCAACGCACAATGAAAAGGTTAAGGCATGTCTGATTCTCAAAGCCCAATTCTGGATGACCTCTCAATACTCTGTGAAGAGGCTTTGGGCGAGATAGCATCACTGGTCAAATCAATTCAGAAAAGCGTAAAAGACTGCACCGTTAAAGACGGGCGCCTAAATGCAGCCTTACTGGAAGAGAATCAGTATAGCGCACATGGGATGGCATGGTTTACAACATATGAGCACAGCCTTACGGCTCTATTAAACTGGCATAATGGCCTAGAAAAAAAAGGGTTATCTTGTAAACTCTCATCGTTAACCTTGCAAATCGGATTTGCTGAATACCTCGCACAAATTTACAACGGAATTCCGATGTCTCAGGGCGAAATCATTCGGCCTCAGCAAATATTGGCGGAATCCACCCCCGGAAAAGCTGCGAAATTACTGATTAATGCCGGCAACTCCGATGCCGCGCGAAAAGCCCTTACGCATGAAATTATCCTGCAGTCCGGGGATTTGACCTATGGCCCTGACGGGCTAGATGACGAATACGGCATGATCAGGGACCAGTTCCGGAAATTTGTGGAAAAGCGTGTGACCCCTTTTGCCCATGAATGGCATCTGAAAGATGAGCTCATCCCCGACGATGTGATTTCAGAAATGGGTGAGCTAGGCGTTTTTGGCTTAACCATCCCTGAAGAATTCGGCGGATTTGGCATGAGCAAAACCGCCATGTGCGTGGTCACGGAGGAACTCGCCCGTGGCTATATCGGGGTTGGCTCGCTTGGCACACGCTCTGAAATCGCGGCTGAACTCATCTTATGCGGCGGCAGTGATGCGCAAAAAAACCAATGGCTTCCTAAAATCGCTGACGCATCAATTTTGCCAACGGCCGTGTTTACAGAGCCCAATACCGGCTCGGACCTAGGGAGCTTGAAAACCCGCGCTATTCGCAATGGAGACCACTATTACGTAACAGGTGCAAAAACCTGGATAACTCATGCGGCGCGCGCCGACATTATGACCATGCTTGTAAGAACAGACACGGAAAGCACTGATTACAATGGGCTTTCTATGCTATTGGCGGAGAAACCGCGGGGGACAAGCGCGGAAGATTTCCCAGCGGAAAACATGTCTGGCAGTGAAATTGAGGTGCTGGGCTACAGAGGGATGAAGGAGTATGAACTCGGCTTTGACGGCTTTCAAGTGAAGGCGGACAACCTGCTAGGTGGCGTAGAAGGCCAAGGTTTTAAGCAGTTGATGAAGACGTTTGAGGCGGCACGCATCCAAACGGCAGCGCGCGCGGTGGGTGTTGCCCAAAATGCGCTGGAGGTTAGCCTGAAATATGCCCAAGATCGCAAGCAATTTGGCAAAGAACTAGTGGAATTTCCCCGCGTTTACAGCAAGATAGCGATGATGGCGGTCGAAATCACCATAGCGCGGCAACTGACCTATTTTGCCGCCAGCGAAAAAGATCAAGGGCGGCGTTGCGACCTTGAAGCCGGGATGGCCAAGCTCCTTGCGGCCCGGGTTGCCTGGGCGGCGGCGGATAATGGTGTGCAAATTCATGGCGGAAACGGGTTTGCACTTGAATACCCGATTAGTCGCATACTTTGCGATGCGCGGATACTCAGCATATTTGAAGGGGCCGCTGAAATTCAGGCAACGGTAATTGCACGTAGATTATTAGCTTAACAATAAACTATATCTGCCAATCTGAGGCGTGCTTCCGGAAGTCTGGGGGGAGAAACAGGCACGTGTTTCTCAAAAAAATATCCACTAAGCCTTAAAGATTGTCGAAATTCCTCTGAGGAAATTTTGGCTAGGGAGTCTTGTTGCAAAAAAGCAGGATAGGGTAGCAGCTTATCTTCCCAGCCCATGGCGGCCTCTTTGCTAACGGCACGGCCCGACTTTGGGGAAACATATGAAAGATCAGTGTCTTGCCCAGTTACGGCGCAGCGTGATAAGTCTATGCCATAGCCGAGTGAATTTAGCATTTCCAACTCCAAAAGGCAGTAGCGATGCTGCCAATTATCATCCGTTTCGAACCGCAACAGCAGGTCTAAAAAGGCAGAGTAAACTACCGGATTGGGCTCACGCTCGGGAAGATAGCGAAACAGCATCGCTGATAGCGCATTAAAACAGTATAGCTTCAAACGCGCCGTCAACAGAACCGCAGAGTGAGATTTTTTTAGTTCAACACTGAACGACCCGAGTTGGTCTTCCAACCGTGCGCGCCAGTTCAGCGCTAGTAAATTTCCTGGCTGTAGCAAGGCTGCTGATTTTCGCGAGCCACCACCGCGCACCAAACCAGCATGAATACCATGATTCTCAGACAGCACTTCAATAATGGCCGAACCTTCACCATGCCGGCGCGCGCTTAATAGTATGCCGTGATCTTGCCATTCCATCGTATAAACCTAGCCGGATAAGCCCTCTTCGTCGAGCAAAGTGCGGCCTTTTGCGTCTTCGACCTCAATCACCCATAAATCAGGGTCAAATTTGCGTTGACGTGTAATGAGATTGTCCATCTCTGGCTCAGGGCCAGCCCCAAGCTCGCTCCACACCCGCTGGCCTTCGCTATTATAGGTTCGGTGAATGAGCATCGCCGTGCCATCTAGCGGGTTTGACTTAACCAACACGGCACCGGCGGTGCTATCTCCTTTGTGAACAACAAAAGCAGGCATATTCGCGAGATCTAGCCGCCGCAAATAGGCGTGAATCCAAAATTCAGCCGTTAGGCGAGGCATCAGTCACCATCCTTAAATTCCAACCCCATTTCGCTATAGCGCTCTCGCTCTTCTAGCCAGTTCGGGCGAACTTTTACCTGCAAAAACAGATGCACGGTGCGATCAAGGAATTCAGAAAGCTCTTTGCGCGCATCCATAGACACGCTCTTGATAGTAGCCCCTTTGGGGCCAAGCAATATGCCCTTATGCCCGCTACGCATAACGTATATCATCTGATCAATACGCACAGACCCGTCCTTGCGATCTTTCCAGTTTTCCGTTTCGACCGTTAGCTGGTAGGGCAGCTCCTGATGAAGGCGAAGCGTTAGTTTTTCCCGTGTGATCTCCGCAGCTATTTGGCGAAGGGGCGCATCTGCGATTTGATCTTCTGGATAGTGCCATGGGCCTGCGGGGAGGGCCGCGGCTATATCGGATTTCAAGGACTCAACACCATGACCTTTTTCAGCAGATACCATATAGGTATTTTCAAAATTATATATACTATTCAATTCATTAGTGAGCTGTAAAAGGTTTTCAGCCTTAACTTTGTCAATTTTATTGATAATGAGAGATACCCGCGCTCCCTGTGGGATGTGCTCTGCCAATCCATCCAGTATAGCCTTTACGCCCTCGGATATCCCGCGGTGTGCTTCGACCAGAAACAACACTAAATCCGCGTCAGCTGCCCCGCTCCAAGCGGCAGAAACCATGGCGCGATCCAGCCGCCGACGGGGGCGAAACAGGCCGGGCGTATCTACAAATACAATTTGGCTCTCCCCTTCCAGCGCAATGCCGCGAATGCGGGCGCGCGTGGTTTGCACCTTATGCGTAACAATTGAGACCTTGGCACCAACCATGCGGTTTAGCAAAGTAGATTTACCTGCATTCGGCTCCCCGATCAGGGCTACAAATCCGCAACGTTGGGTCATTTTTTGTCCTTAACTAGGCTAAACAGAGCAGCGGCGGCCTGCACTTGGGCATTTTTCTTGGAAGCCGCTTCGCCTCGGGCGGCATGCCCGTTTTCCAGCGCAGCCTCAACGATGAATACTGGCTGGTGATCTGGTCCGCTTCGGCTGATATCTGTGTATACAGGCGTCGGCAGTCCGCGCGCCTGCGCCCATTCTTGCAAGCTTGATTTTGGGTCGGCGGCCCGCTCTTGCGCCGTATGAATCCGGTCTCCCCATAGGCGCAAAATAAGCGCCTGCGTGGTGGAAAATCCGGCATCAAGGTAAACCGCAGCAATAACCGCTTCCATTGCATCCCCGAGCAATGCCACCTTGCGACGACCGCCAGAGCGCATTTCTGAGCGCCCAAGCATCAAGGCTTCACCAAGGTTAATTTGCGCGGCAACTTCGGCGCAGGCTTCTTTACGCACAAGCGCGTTGAAGCGCGGGGCAAGCTGGCCTTCGCGGGCGCGCGTATCCGCCTCAAATAAGGCTTGCGAAATGGTCAGGCCAAGCACGCGGTCACCCAAAAACTCTAACCGCTGGTTATCATGGTCTTTATTCTGAGCTGCTGACGCATGGGTAAGGGCCTGCCTTAGCAAGCCCTCATCCTTAAACTGATGGCCCAATCGCTCCGAAAAGCGCTGCAATGCGGAATTGGCGCTCACTCGACAGCCTTGAAATACCGGTCCGACCGCCATGTCCAGAAATAGAACATTGAATCGCCAGCAGAGGAGAAAATGATCCGGTCAGCGCGGCCGATGATATTTTCGCGCGGGACAAAACCGACGCCACGCTGTGGACCGGTCTGAGAAAACCGGCTATCGATGGAGTTGTCGCGGTTATCACCCATAAAGAAAAACTGGCCGTCAGGCACAACAATTTCTTCGGTATTGTCAACGCTCGCTTCACCAATATCAAGGATGCTGTAGCTCACGCCGTTGGGCAAAACCTCGGTATAGCGGCGCTTAATGCAATCACCGTCTGCCGTAGGCCGAACAGAGCAGCTCGGGCGGCCCCCCTCAGGGCCTTGCGGCGCGTAAGTTTCAATAAACTCCCCATCGGGCGTCACAGAAACCGGCGTGCCATTGATATGAAGAACGCTATCAATCATTTGAATCCGGTCTCCCGGCAGGCCGACGAGGCGTTTGATATAATCTGTGCCAAGCACGGGGTGCTTGAAAACCACAACATCGCCGCGCTCTGGGTCTTCACCAAACAGCCGCTCGTCACTTCCCTTGGCAAAACCGCAGAAATCAACGCCAAACATGCTGGGGCAGGAGGCATAGGAGTAGCCATAGGCGAATTTATTGACAAAAAGAAAGTCACCGATCAGCAAGGTCGACTTCATCGAGCCTGACGGGATCCAGAATGGCTGGAAAATAATGGTGCGGATGGCGCCAGCAATCAGCAGCGCATAAAACACAGTTTTGACGGTTTCCTTGATCGGACCATCCTTTTTCTTTTCACTTTTAGCCATTGGGACTCTTTCAAATGGGAATAGGCGCTATGTGAGGGCGTGGGGCGTGAATGTCAAGCATTTGGCACGGCTTCAATGATGACAAAAGCCTGCGCCCAAGGGTGGTCATCGGTAAGCGTAACGTGGATTTTGGCTGTATGGCCCTCGGGCGTGAGGCGGTTGAGGCGCTCTAACGCGCCACCGCTTAGCTCCATTACGGGCTGGCCGGTTGCGAGGTTGCGCACGGCCATTTCTTTCCACGCCACCCCCATGCGCAAGCCGGTGCCTAGTGCTTTGGAACAGGCCTCCTTAGCGGCCCAGCGTTTGGCGTAGGTTTCGGTGGTGGCGGCGCGGTATTCGGCGGTTTTCTTCTCGGCATCAGAAAACACTCTTTGCACAAACCGAACACCAAACCGCTCAATAGTGCCCTCGATCCGCTCTATACTTACCATATCCGAACCTATGCCAAGAATCATGCGACGGTAATGCCACTGGCCTCCTGCCGCGCTTCATCCATAAGGGCGCGCATACGGCGGATAGAGGAATCAAGGCCGGAAAAGATGGCTTCGCCGATAAGGAAATGGCCAATATTGAGCTCGATCACCTCAGGCAGGGCCGCAATGGGCTTTACGGAGTCAAAGGTAATTCCATGCCCGGCATGGACTTCTAGCCCGAGATCGAGTGCGAGGGTTGCCATATCTTTAAGCTTGGCAAATTCATGTGCACTATCTTTCAAGCGCCCTTCAGCCAACGCGTCACAATAAGCGCCGGCATGTAGCTCAACGACGGGTGCACCGATTTGAGCGGCGGCCTCTATCTGACGGCGCTCTGCAGCAATAAAAATGGACACACGGCAGCCAGCATCACGCAGTGGCGCAATAAAATGCGCAATGCGGTTGGCCTCGCGCGCCACTTCCAGCCCGCCTTCCGTCGTGCGCTCTTCTCGTTTCTCCGGCACAATACATACGGCGTGAGGCTTATGGCGCAGTGCAATTTGTTGCATTTCATCCGTGGCGGCCATCTCAAAATTCAGCGGGATGTCAATGACATCCAGAATTTTTTCGATATCCGCGTCTGTAATGTGGCGGCGGTCTTCGCGCAGATGGGCGGTAATGCCATCGGCCCCGGCAGCCTGCGCGAGCTTGGCGGCACGGGCAGGGTCTGGGGTGTCTCCGCCGCGCGCGTTGCGCACGGTGGCCACATGATCAATGTTAATGCCAAGGCGAAGACGAGAAAGCGAGCTCATGGGTGGGCCTCCAATAAAGTGCAGAAGTGACGCAGCGCCGGAATCGGCTCCTTGTCAGCCCTCAGGTTGCTTTTTTTTGGCTTTCTTTGCAAGGTTTTTGCGGCGCAGCTTTTGATAAGCGACGATCACCGGTTTGGTGACATAAAAACCAACAAGCGCAAAGGCCAAACCAAGGATCGTTCCGCCAATGGCGTAAGGAAGCATAACTTCGGAAAAAAAATTTCCGAAGCCATGTAAATTACCGTGCCCAAAGCCAAAAAGCGCCTTCAAGGTGCCCCAAATGGCATGAAAAAATTCGCGGAAGCTTTCCCCGACGCGCCTGAAATCATGGTCGGCCGAATTTCGCCCCAACACGAAGGTGCCAATTTTCAGCGCCGCGCCAATGATAAAGGGAAAGGTAAACGGGTTGCCTATCGCGGTGCCTGCAAGCGCTGCAATCATATTGGCTCGCAATACCTTAGCCATAAGCAAAGCCAAAATAATGTGAAACCCAAAGAGTGGCGAAAAGGAAATAAAAATGCCAAATGCAACCCCGCGGGCAATGCGCGTGGGGCTATCAGGGATGCGCCGCAAACGGTGCCCGAGATAGACAAGCGTACGCCGCCAGCCCGCGCGGGGCAGGATATAGCTGCGCAGGCTCTCACCCCAATGCAGTTTATCGCGGCGCTTAAAAACCATTGGTTTACCTTTTAACTACTTTCCGCCATCATTTCCGGTCAATTCGCATAGACTGGTATCTCTGAAGCGGATAACCTCGGCCACATCCGAATCTGCGTTTAGGGCAGTTTCTACATTCGTGAGATGTTCAATATCTCGCACCATAATGTCTAGCCGAATTCGGTAAAAATCTGACTTACGGGCGGTAAAACTTATATTAACGATATTTGAGCGGTGCTCACCGACCAACGTGCAAATGCGGCCCAGCACGCCTGCATCATTGGCCATGGCCACTTCGATTTTGGTTTCATTGCTGGCAAGACTTGAATCTGAGGTCCAGCGCAGGTCCACCCAGCGGCGGTCATTGCCCTCAAAGCGCTCCAGTATCGGGCAGTCAATCGCATGAATAAGCACACCGCGGCCTGGCATGGCAATACCGACAATCCGCTCTCCGGGCACTGGTGAGCAGCAAGGCGCGGGGGCAGCGGACTGATTGGGCTGGAGGCCGATCACGCGGTCCTCGTCTGGCCCCGGGCCCGCGCTGGCACCAGATTTTACGAGCTCAGGATACAGGGTTTGCACCAGTTCCGAGCCGCCAATATGCGCCGCACCAATCTCAGCCAGAAGGGCCTCACCATTTCTAAGGTTAAACAGCTTGGCGGCGGTTTCCAGGGCTTTATCGGTTGGCTTTTTGCCAACGCGGCCGAGGGAAACGCGGGCGATTTCGCGGCCCAGCCGGATGTGGGCATCGCGGTGCTCATCACGCATATAGCGGCGGATGGCCGATTTAGCGCGCCCCGTCACCACCATATCTTCCCAGCTCGGCTGCGGGCGCTGGCCTTCAGCGCGAATCACCTCAACCGATTGGCCATTGCGCAGCTTTGTCCAAAGCGGCACCCGTTGGCCGTTGACCTTTGCGCCCACACAAGAATCACCAATTCGGGTGTGGATGGCATAGGCAAAATCAATCGGGGAGGCCCCGCGCGGCAGCTTGATAACCTCGCCTTTGGGGGTAAAGCAAAACACCTGATCTTGAAACATTTCAAGCTTCACGTGCTCTAAAAATTCATCAGGATTCTCAGAGGCTTCAAAACGCGCGGCAAGGGAGCGTAGCCAGTGGAACGGGTCAACCGCGAAGGGGTTTTCGGCGCGTGCGCCATCACGATATGACCAATGCGCCGCCACCCCGCTTTCGGCAACTTGATGCATTTCAACGGTACGAATTTGCACCTCTACCCGCTTGGCATTGCGCCCCGAAACCGTGGTATGAATCGAGCGATAACCGTTGGATTTGGGCTGTGAGATATAGTCTTTAAAGCGGCCCGGAACGGCGTTCCAGCGCTGGTGCACAGCCCCCAGCGCGATATAAACATCTTGCACGGTGTCCGTGGTAATCCGGAACGCATAAATATCGGACAACCGGTTAAACGGCTCGTTTTTCTCTTCCATTTTGCGCCAAATGGAATAGGGTCGCTTTTCACGCCCCGTCACCCGCGCCTCAATGCCCGAATTGTGCAGCGCCACACGAATGTCTTCGGTAATGCGCGGAATCAGGTCGTCATTCTCTTTGCTGAGGTTGATAAACCGCCGCATGATCGAATTACGTGCCTCCGGGTTAAGCACCCGAAAGCAGAGGTCTTCCAGTTCCTCGCGGATAAACTGCATGCCCATGCGGCCCGCTAAAGGCGCATAAATTTCGATGGTCTCAAAGGCTTTCTGACGCTGCTTTTCCTTGCTCATGGATTTAATGGTGCGCATATTGTGCAGCCGGTCAGCCAACTTTACCAAGAGCACACGCAGATCTTTTGACATGGCCATCAACAGCTTACGGAAGTTCTCCGCCTGCTTGGTTTCCACGCTGGAAAGCTCAAGATTTGTGAGTTTGGTCACCCCATCCACCAGTTGCGCAATTTCCGGTGAAAACTGATCTGCCACCTGCATATAGGTCGCTTCGGTATCCTCAATGGTATCGTGCAGAAGGGCCGTTACGATAGTGGCATCGTCGAGCATCACCTCGGTCAGCAACATGGCCACTTCAACCGGATGCGTAAAATATGCCTCGCCAGATTTGCGAAACTGCCCTTCATGCGCATCCTTGCCATAAGCATAGGCGCGCCGAATTAGGTCCGTATCCGCGTTCGGATTATAAGATTGGACCTTTGCGATCAGATCGTCAGCGGTGATCAATCTAAGGGCCCTCCTGAGATCAGCTCGGGCTTTGGGCTTCCATCAAGGCGCGCAGCATATTTTCCTCAGACATATCGTCCTCGGCTGGTGCGTCAGGGCTGTCTTTTTCCATCAGCAGCGGCATGGCGTCCTCTTCCGGCTCGTCCACTTCGTTATGGTCTTGCAGCTCACTCACGGCGGCTTCACGCAGCGCTTCGGCGGTAATGGTTTCTTCGGCGATTTCACGCAGGGCGACCACTGGGTTTTTGTCGTTATCGCGCTCTACCGTGATAGGGTCTCCGGCGGAGATTTCGCGTGCGCGGTGGGCGGCCAGCACAACCAGCTCAAAGCGGTTGGCGACTTTATCAATACAATCTTCTACCGTTACGCGTGCCATGCGATCTGCTCCATTCAAATAGGGGACCCGAAGAATTCGCTATGTAATGGCTGAACAGGGTAATTACAAGGGGAAACGGCTAAAGCGGCTGGATTTCATTGCGAGCCTCGGCGGGGAGCGCGGCTAGCAGGGTGCGGGCTGTTTTGCCCAGCACGGGGTGGGGCCAATCAGGCGCAATTTCGGCCAGCGGTCTGAGCACAAAAGCGCGGTCTTGCAGGCGCGGATGCGGCAAGATGAGCGCCTCTGGGGTGGTCTCCAATTGCTGGGAAAGCGACAGACCTTGCCAATGGGCAAAAGCTGCGGGGCTGGGGGCGATTTCTTCGCCGTAAGCCAGCAGGTCAAGGTCTATCACGCGCGAGGCCCAACGCTTGGGGCGGGTGCGGCCAAGCACACTCTCGATATTGTGAAGGGCAGTTAAAACAGCCTTGGGCGGCAACTGGCTCTCAATTTCCACCACGCCGTTCACATAGTCCGGCCCGCTCCCCTTCGGAAAGGCCGGCGCGCTATACCATTGGCTTTGCTTGGTGATTCGAATTGCTGCACCTGCGAACAACTCCAACGCCTCGTTAACCATTTCCAGCGATGTTCTGGTTGCAGTTTGCAGGTTTGACCCCAGCGCCACATATCCGCACCGTGACAAATTGGCGGTTTTTTGCCCTTGTTTGCGCGTCATTCGTTCTTATTTCCCATTTCAGCCATTGTGCGCTAGTATATACCTCATATAGTTATGCATTCGCACAAGCATTTTCTTGTTAAAAGGTCATTAACCTATGTTTTATCGTGACGAACGGCTTGCGCTGTTCATTGACGGGTCCAATCTTTACGCAGCCGCCAAGGCGCTGGGTTTTGATATAGACTATAAACTCCTGCGCACCGAATTCATGCGGCGCGGCAAACTATTGCGAGCGTTCTATTATACAGCGCTTTTGGAGAACGAAGAATATTCCCCCATTCGGCCCTTGGTCGATTGGTTGAACTATAACGGCTACCATATGCGCACCAAACCTGCCAAGGAATTTACTGATTCCATGGGTCGGCGGAAGATCAAGGGCAATATGGATATCGAATTGGCCGTAGACGCCATGGAGCTGGCCCCGAATGTGGATCACATCGTGATTTTCTCGGGCGACGGTGATTTTCGCCCCGTGGTTGAAAGCCTCCAGCGCCAAGGGGTGCGAGTTTCGGTGGTCTCGACCATTCGCTCCAACCCACCGATGATCGCCGACGAGCTGCGCCGCCAATGTGACAATTTCATCGAACTTGATGAATTGCGTGATGTGGTGGGCCGCCCTTCCCGCCCTGATGACGGTATGGGCGCCTTTGAGGACGCCGAAAGCCTGTGAAGCCCGAGCTGACCATCTATCTGGCCGCCCCGCGCGGGTTTTGCGCGGGGGTTGATCGGGCCATAAAAGTGGTGGAAATGGCGCTGGAAAAGTGGGGCGCGCCTGTATTTGTGCGCCACGAGATTGTGCACAATAGATACGTGGTTGATGGGTTGCGAGATAAGGGTGCGGTTTTCGTTGAAAGCCTCGCGGATTGCCCCGATGACCGCCCTGTGGTTTTCAGCGCCCACGGCGTCGCAAAATCGGTGCCCGCCGCGGCTGAGAAGCGCAATATGCTTTACGTTGACGCCACCTGCCCGCTTGTTTCTAAGGTGCATATGGAAGCCGAGCGGCACCACCGCGACGGGCTGCAAATGATTATGATCGGCCATAAAGGCCACCCCGAAACCATTGGCACCATGGGGCAGCTGCCTGAAGGTGCTGTGCTTTTGGTGGAAACAATTGAGGATGTGGCGCAGGTGCAGCCAGATGACCCCGCGCGCATTGCCTTCATTACCCAAACCACACTGAGCGTAGATGACGCTGCCGATATTATCGCGGCCCTTAAGACGCGCTTTCCGGTAATTATCGGCCCGCGCAAAGAAGATATTTGCTACGCGACCACGAATCGGCAAGCTGCCGTGCGGGAAATTGCGCCCAAAATTGATGCGCTTTTGGTGATCGGCGCGCCAAATTCCTCCAATTCCCGCCGCTTGGTGGAGGTGGGTGAGAAATCCGGCTGCGCCTATGCGCAACTGGTGGAGCGCGCGACCAATATTGACTGGCGGGCGCTTTCAGGCGCTCACGCCATTGGCATTACGGCGGGGGCCTCGGCTCCCGAAATCTTGATCGAAGAGGTCTTGGATGCCTTTCGCGAGCGCTATAGATTGCAGGTTGAAATCGTTGAAACCGCCACCGAGAATATCTCGTTTAAAGTGCCGCGCATATTAAGAGAGCCCGCATGAAACCCGTCCCTTTCCTTCCGGCCTTGTTTGGTCTGATCCTCGTTTTACCGTTTATCTATGCCACCGTTGCGCTGACAGGGTTGATCACGCCGCCGGGCGCCTATTGGGCCAGTCCCTACAGTGTTTTTAACTCTTATGGTGCCATTTACGTTGGCCTATTGGGCGGTGTTTACTGGGGGTTTGCCGCAAAAAGAGCAAACATCCTCGATGTCTTCATCGCTGTGCTGCCGCCCTTTGCAGCCTTTGCGGCATCGGTTTCTGCCACCCCCAAACTTTCTTATGCCATCGCGCTTGCGGCTTTACTGGTGTTTGACCTGATCTATATATCTCGCGGCGCGGCCCCAAGGTGGTGGCTCTCGCTTCGTATCTATAGCGGAATCGTCGCCATTGGATGCTTGGTTTACGCTTATTATGCCTAGTCTTTTTATTTACACAGATGGAGCCTGCTCAGGCAATCCGGGCCCTGGTGGCTGGGGCGCGCTGCTCGTTGCAAAAGAAGGCGACACCCTTTTAAAATCGCGTGAACTATGTGGTGGCGAGGCCGATACAACCAACAATCGCATGGAGCTCACGGCGGCGATAGAGGGCTTAAACGCACTCGAACGCCCAAGCGCCGTGACGGTGGTGACCGATAGTTCATACGTGAAAGACGGCATCAGCAAGTGGATGCACGGTTGGAAGAAAAAAGGCTGGAAAACCGCCGCCAAAAAGCCGGTGAAGAATAAAGAGTTGTGGATAGCTTTGGATGAGGCCCAAGCCCGCCATCAGGTCACTTGGGAATGGGTGAAAGGCCATGCGGGCCATGCCGAGAATGAGCTGGCCGATGGCCTCGCCAATAAAGGCATGGAGCCGTTTAAGGCTTAACTAGCTCTTGTCGATATACTTTTTGTAAAGAAAAACCAGAAGCGCTACACCCAAAATCGCGCCAATAAATCCGGCTGCAACCCCCAGCACCGCCAGCAACACCCGCAATGCCAGCCCGCCAATCAACGCACCGACAATGCCAAGCGCAATCGTCTGCGGCAAAGGCAGATCAATTTTCAGCAGCCGCGTGCCCACATAGCCCGCCGCCGCCCCAATAATTATCCAGTATACTATCACGCCCATCGCTGCCTCCTCAATGTTTCTGGCATTAACATAGGCATTGCGGCAAATGATTTCCAGTGCCTAACCAAGTTTTTCACCCTGAAACAGCGGGAATCCCCGCGCAAAACTGTCTGCCGCCATTGGTCCTTTACCCGCCCGCTGAAGCTTTGTCAGCCGCACAGCCCCTTGACCACAGGCAATCAGAAATTTGTTATCAAGCGCCTCACCCGCTGGGCCGCTTTCACTTGTCACGACACTGCCTAAAAGCTTAACCCGCTCGCCCTTCATTTCACACCAAGCGCCGGGAAAGGGCGAAAGCCCTCTGATTTGGCGGTCAATGGTCTCTGCGGGTTGGCTCCAGTTGATCTTCGCTTCGGCTTTATCTATTTTGGCGGCGTAGGTTACGCCCGCCTCCGATTGTAGTTCGGCATTAAACTTTCTTTTGTTCAACACCTCAACAATCAGCTCTGAGCCAATCTCAGCCAGCCTGTCATGCAAACTCGCGGCGGTATCATCTTCCGATATATCGGTTTTGCGGCGGGCAATCACCGGCCCTGTATCCAGCCCCGCTTCCATCTGCATTACGCACACGCCGGTCTTCTCATCTCCGGCCATAATCGCCCGCTGAATGGGCGCTGCCCCGCGCCATCTAGGCAATAGAGAAGCATGGATATTTAGGCAGCCTTTGCTGGGTATATCCAGCACCGATTGCGGCAGAATGAGCCCATAGGCGACCACCACAGCGACATCTGCCTCATGCGTGGCAAAGGCCGCTCGGTCTGATTCCTCTTTAAAGTTCAGCGGGGTAAATACCTCAAGCCCCAAGCCCTCAGCGCATTTCTGCACGGGGCTAGGCCGCGCCTTCTTTCCCCGCCCTGCCCTGCGAGGCGGCTGGGAATAGACGGCCACAATCTCGTGGCCCGCGCTATGCAACGCCTCTAAAACATTTACCGAAAAATCGGGAGTGCCCATAAACACAATCCGCATTTTTTATCTCCGCTTCATGTTTTTGGCGTGTTTGGCCAGCAGCATTTTCCGTTTCACAGGGCTGAGATGATCGACAAATAGTTTACCGTTTAAGTGGTCAATCTGGTGCTGCACCGATGTGGCCCACAGGCCCACAAAATCCCGCTCTGTCACCGCGCCATTTTCATCCAAATAGCGCGCCGTAATCGCCCTTGGGCGCTCAACCTTGGCATAAAGCCCCGGGATATTCGGGCTGCCCTCCTCATGTGTGCGCATCTTGGCAGATGCATGCACCACCTCTGGGTTGGCCATCCGCACCGGCTCATTGCGCCCATCAGAGCAATCCACCACAGCCAGCCGTAGCATTTCACCAATTTGCGGCCCCGCCAAACCAACGCCGGGCATAGTATACATAGTGGCCAGCATTTCACCCCACACCGCACGCACGTGGTCGTCTACCCCGTCTACCGGATTGCAAACCGTGCGGAGGCGTTTATCAGGAAACATCAAATAGGGGCGCGTCATCCCGCGCGGGCCCGCTCTTTTTTTAGCTTTTTCATCTTGGCCGTAATCATCCGGCGCTTGATCCCTGAAAGGTAATCCAGGAACAGTGTCCCGTTGAGATGGTCCAGCTCGTGCTGTGCGCAGGTAGCGGCGATATCCTCGAATTCTTCTTCGTGATCTTTGCCATCAATATCTTTGAACTGCATCCGCACTTTGGCGGGGCGGGTCACATCTTCATAAACGCCGGGGATAGAAAGGCAGCCCTCTTCATGCACGTTTACCTCTTCCGAGGTCCATGTAACGCGCGGATTGATCAGCACGCGCGGCTCGGGTGCTGCCTCTTTCCCTGCAACATCCATCACAAAAAACCGTTCCAAAACACCGACTTGTGGCGCAGCAAGGCCAATGCCCGGCGCGTCATACATGGTTTCAAGCATGTCTGTTGCCAGCTTGCGCAGCTCAGGGCTAATGCCGTCTACCTGCGCGCAGATCTTTTTTAGGCGCGGATCAGGGTGGATGATGATTTTCTTTAAGCTCATGGCGTTCACATAATCCAACCCGCGCCATCAAGCAAGGGGCGGATTGGGGGTTTTCCTTGGGCGGGAATGCGCGTAGCGTGGCTGAAAACGGAGGTTCATATGGCTAATTTTGACGAGATGATTGACCGGCGCGGCACGCATAGTGCCAAGTGGGATGTGATGGAGGCGGTTTATGGTGTATCGCCGGATGACGGCCTTTCGATGTGGGTTGCTGATATGGATTTCCGCCCACCGCAAGCGGTGACGGACACGCTTCAAGCGATGATCGACCACGGCGTGCACGGCTACTATGCGCCCGATTCCAGCTATAAAGCGGCGGTGTGCGGCTGGATGCAGCGGCGGCATGGCTGGGAGGTTAAGCCCGAGTGGATTTCCACCACCCATGGCTTGGTAGCTGCTGTGGCGCTGGCACTTCAGGCCTTTACGAATAAGGGCGATGGGGTGATTTTGTTTACGCCGGTTTACCACGCTTTTGCCAAGATGATTGGCAATAACGAGCGGCATATTGTAGAGGCGGAGCTTTCGCTTGAAGCCGGCCGCTATGAGCTGGACCTCGCATCGCTAGAGGCTTCGCTGGATGGCTCGGAAAAAATGGTAATACTGTGCTCGCCGCATAACCCCGGCGGGCGGGTTTGGAGTGTGGATGAGCTGCGTTCGGTGGCTGATTTCTGCGTGAAGCATGATCTGCTGCTGGTATCTGACGAGATCCACCATGATCTGGTGTTTGCGCCGCATAAGCATACAATGATGGCCTTGGCTGCGCCTGAGATTGCAGACAGGCTGGTGACGCTGGTGGCGGCATCCAAAACTTTTAACCTAGCCGGCGGGATGACAGGCGCGGTGGTCATTTCTGATGAGGCCTTACGGGCCCGGTTTGCCAAGGCGCATCAAGCTGCGGGGGCCTCACCCAACCGCTTTGGCATGATGATGACAGAAGCTGCCTACAATGAGGGCGAGGGCTGGCTGGAAGAGCTGCTGGCTTATCTGACCGAGAACAAGCGCGTGTTTGACGAGGGCGTAAATGCCATTCCGGGCTTGCGCTCTATGGCGCTTGAAAGCACCTATTTGGCATGGGTTGATTTTAGTGGCACGGGCATGGAGATGGCCGAGGCGATTGACCGAGTGCAAAGCCGCGCCAAGATTGCCGCGAATTATGGCGAGACTTTTGGCAAAGGTGGCGAGCATTTCCTGCGGTTTAACCTTGGCTGCCCGCGCGCAATGGTGGAAGATGCCGTAAAACGGCTGCAACTGGCTTTTGAAGACTTGCAATAAAACAAATTGCTAGGGGTGATTTTAGCCCCTAAATTGCATAAATCAAACATGTTAGGACATGGCGTGGAAAATCACGTTAAACCCGTTTGGCTGGACAAAACCACGCCCCCGCATGTGGTCACATTGGTGGCCATAGCGGGCATTGGTGCGCTGAGCATGAATATTTTTCTGCCTGCCCTGCCCGCCATGGCCAGTTTTTTTGAGGTCGATTATGCGCTGATCCAGCTGGCGATTTCTGCGTACCTCGCGGTTACAGCTGCGCTGCAAATCATCATCGGGCCATTGTCAGACCGCTACGGCCGCCGCCCTGTTTTGCTCGGCGGGTTCGGTATTTTTATACTGGCAACGCTTGGCTGCATGCTAGCCACAAATGTTGAAACCTTGCTGGCGTTTCGCATGCTGCAAGCCGCCGTGGCGTCGGGCATTGTGCTTTCACGCGCCATTGTGCGTGATATGGTGCCGCCGGAAAAGGCCGCGAGCATGATCGGCTATGTGACCATGGGCATGAGCCTGATGCCGATGATCGGCCCTGCCCTTGGCGGCGTGCTAAATGATGCCTTTGGCTGGCAATCCAGCTTTGCCATGCTCGGGGTTTCCGGCCTTTTGGTGCTGGTCCTGATCTATGCCGACCTCGGAGAAACCAACCAGCATAAAAGCGCCAGCTTTGCGGCACAGTTCCGGGCCTATCCGGACCTGATTCGCGCGCGGCGGTTTTGGGGATACACGCTTACCGCGGGTTTTGCCTCGGGTGCATTTTTCTCATTTCTGGGCGGGGCGCCGTTTATTTCCAAGCAAATTCTTGGACTTAGCGCCACAGAAATGGGAGGCTACTTTAGCATTGTCGCCTTTGGCTATATGGTCGGGAACTTCCTTTCGGGGCGGTTTTCCCAGCGGGCGGGGATGAACCCGATGATGGTCATGGGCAGCGTTGTGGCCGCGCTTGGGGCGCTTATCAGCCTTGCGCTATTTGAACTCGGGATTTTACACCCGCTGTCGCTTTTTGGCCCGATGATTCTTGTTGGCATTGGCAATGGCATGACCTTGCCCAACGCCAATGCGGGCATTGTTTCGGTGCGGCCACACCTTGCTGGCAGTGCATCGGGGCTTAGCGGAGCCATTACAATTGGCAGCGGAGCGGCGCTTTCGGCATTTGCCGGCATACTGCTAACGCCGGAAACAGGGGCAATGCCGCTATTTGCACTTATGCTTGGCGTGTCCGTTCTGGCGATTTTCGCAAGCTATTATGTGATCTGGGTGGCAAAGCGCGCTGAGCCGCTGGGGAAAGACGGGTTTTCCTGACCCTTTCGCAGGTGCAGCATTTTGGGGTTGACATAAGCGCGCAATATTGTGACTACTACCGACAACTCAGCGCAACATTATATCGCAGGAAAATAAATGAGCTTCAAAATTCAGCCCGCCAGCCCCGCCCAACCCAACCGCTGCCAGCTTTTTGGCCCCGGCTCCCGCCCTGCTATTTTTGAAAAAATGGCGTCGAGCGCGGCGGATGTGATCAACCTTGATCTGGAAGACAGCGTGGCCCCGGATGACAAAGCTGACGCGCGGGCGAATGTGATTAAGGCGGTGAATGAAATTGACTGGGGCAACAAAACCCTGAGCGTGCGGATCAACGGGCTGGATACTGAATATTGGTATAAAGATGTTGTGGACCTGCTTGAGCAAACCAACGGACGGCTTGACCAGATCATGATTCCGAAGGCCGGCAATGCGAGCGATATTTACGCGGTCGATGCGCTGGTTTCGGCGATTGAAATGAGCAAACGCGCTAAAAAAGCAATTAATTTTGAGGTAATCATCGAAACAGCCGCTGGCCTTGCCCATGTGGAAGAAATAGCCGCCGCCAGCCCGCGGATGAACGCTATGAGCCTTGGCGCAGCAGATTATGCGGCCTCTATGGGCATGCAAACCACAGGCATTGGAGGCACACAAGAAGCATATTACATGCTGACGCCTGATGGAGAAAAGCATTGGGGTGACCCTTGGCACGCGGTAACTGTGGCCATTGTGGCCGCCTGCCGCACCCATGGGTTGCTGCCTGTTGACGGACCTTTTGGGGACTTCTCGGATGATGCGGGCTTTACGGCACAAGCGCGCCGGTCGGCCACGCTTGGGATGGTGGGGAAATGGGCCATTCACCCCAAGCAAGTTGCGCTGGCGAATGAGGTATTTACCCCTTCCGAGACGCAAATCAGGGAAGCACAGGAAATTCTGGAAGCCATGGAGCGGGCCAAGGCTGAAGGGCAAGGCGCAACTGTTTACAAGGGGCGGCTGGTGGATATTGCGTCTATCAAGCAAGCCGAAGTGATTGTGCGGCAGGCTGAATTAATTAACTAGCGGCAGGCAAATATCAGTGCGCATTTCAGCAGGAGAGACCTCTCGCGGGTCATCCAAAATCATCGCATAAATCGGTAAATCTGAAAGCTCGACCCCATTATTGGGCACCCATTGACCGTAAAGATACTGGTAAGCTTCATACAGGCCGACATGTGGGCCGGCAAAATGCAAAACCGCACAGCGGCTTGAGGCAATGCGAAACTCGCTGAACTCTTCAGGCAGATCAATTTCGCTTGAGATGACAAAGCCGATATCACTGCGCAGATCAGGTTCAGGCACCAAAAAGGGGTCGTCATGCAGTATGGCAGCAGCCGAAAAAGCATCAACGCCCAGTTTGATCTCTCTCAAATTAAGGCGGGCATGAAGCTGTGAAATGGTACGGCCTAGAAATTGATAATCTCCTTTATGGGAATCGGCTACAAGCCGAATTGCAGGCTGCTGGCGAATTTCAATATCAAAGGTCTTAGGGGCGAAAGGCTTGGGTGGGCTGGAAGCACGGTGAAAAATTTCAGATTTTCGGAATTTTGAAGGGGTCAGGCCATAATCGGCTTGAAAACTGCGGGCAAAGCTTTGCACATTGCCATAGCCGCATTGCGCCGCAATTTCGGCCACGCTTTGCTTGCTTTGCAGCAGGAGAAACGTCGCCCGATCCATTCGCACACGACGGATACAGTTGGCCAGCGTTTCGCCGGTAATGCCATAAAAAACCCTATGCCAGTGAAAGGGCGACATGCAAGCGACCTTGGCGAGGGTATCAAGGCTAAGATCCCCGCCCAGGTTATCATGAATATGGTCAAGCACCCTTAATGTGCGCCGCTCATAGCTTTGGTTCTGGCTGCTCACCTTATTCCCCTTGTTTGGCTCAACATAGGCATCGCGGAAAGTTGCTGCAAGGGGGGATTGGGGCGTTGCAATCTGCCCCATTGGCCGCCATATATAAGGAGAATTTGCACGGGGTTAATATGCGAAACTATCTGGAATTTGAAAAAGGGCTGGCCGAAATTGAGGGCAAGGCCGAGGAATTGCGCGCGATGGCGCGGCAAAACCCCGAGATGGACGTGGAAGATGAAGCGGCGGCGCTGGACACTAAAGCCGATGCCTTGTTGGCTGAGCTTTATGGTGAGCTGACGCCGTGGCGCAAATGCCAAGTGGCGCGCCACCCTGACCGCCCCCATTGCAAAGACTACATTGAAGCGCTGTTTCAGGAATATACGCCCTTGGCGGGGGACCGGAACTTTGCGGATGACCACGCCATTATGGGCGGCCTCGCACGGTTTAATGACCGCCCCGTGGTGGTGATCGGCCATGAAAAGGGCCATGATACCAACACGCGGATCGAGCGGAATTTTGGCATGGCGCGGCCTGAGGGCTATCGCAAAGCCACGCGGTTGATGGACCTTGCGGACCGCTTTAAGCTGCCGGTTATTACGATTGTGGACACCCAAGGCGCCTATCCCGGCAAAGGAGCCGAGGAGCGGGGGCAATCTGAGGCGATTGCGCGGGCGACTGAAAAATGCTTGCAAATTGGCGTGCCGCTGATTGCGGTAATTATTGGCGAGGGCGGCTCTGGCGGGGCGGTGGCCTTTGCGGCGGCGGATAAGCTGGCAATGCTAGAACACTCGGTTTACTCGGTAATTTCACCCGAGGGCTGCGCGGCGATTCTGTGGAAAGACTCCGAAAAAATGCGCGAGGCGGCTGAGGCCCTGCGGCTAACGGCACAAGATTTGGAGAAGCTTTCAGTGGCTGATCTAGTGATTCCTGAACCTGTGGGCGGGGCCCATCGCGGGCGGGCAGACACGATTGAGGCCGTGGGCAATGCGATTGAAGGCCTGCTAGAAGGCCTGGCGGATGAAGACGGCGCGGACCTGATCGCAGCACGGCGCAAACGCTTTTTGGACCTCGGGCGCTCGGCGATTATGCTTTAACCATATCCAAAACACCGCTAAGCAGCTCGACCACACCGGCCACGACAGGCTTGCTGGCGACCACATCACACTGGGCTTTGACCTTAGGCGTTGCATTGGCGGGGCACATCGGCACCTCGACATAATCCAAAATTTTGCGGTCATTTTCGCTGTCACCAATAGCATAAGCGTTTTCAGCGCTCATCCCGTAGCGCTTTAGAATAAACGCCGCGGCGCTGCGTTTGGAATGGCCGCTAACCAGAATATCAATCGACGTGCTGGAATTGGTCCATTTAAAGCCAAAAGCGCGGTAAAGTTCGCCCATCATGTCACGGTGTTCAGCTATTTCTGCGGGGGTCATATCCCACATGCCTTTCCAAGACACGCTTAGCGAGCCTTCATTGCCCATTTCGATGGTGTAATTGGCGTCAGAAAGCAGCTTGCGCAGCTTCAGGAGCTTGCGGCGCTTGCTGTCACGCACCTTAAAAATGGGCTTGTCATATTTCGGGTGAAACACAAAAGCGCCGTTTTCACAGATAAAGGGTGTGTGCAGGCCCAGCACTTGCCCCATAGCCTCGGCATAAGGCTGCGGGCGGCCGGTGCTCAGGCAAAACCCGATGTTTTTTTCGGCCAGTTGCGCCACCAAATGGCGCACCTGTGCCAGCCCAGACAGATTAAACGGCGCGTGTTTGCCCTCAACCAAGCAACCATCAATATCGCAAAAAATGATTTGGTCCATTTAGCCCTCTACCAGCCTGATCTCTGTGGCATCAAAGCTGATCCGCACATTCTGGCCCATAGTAAACGGGTTTGCGGTGGTGTCTGCAATGGCAAAAAGCGGACCAAGCTCACCGTCGAGCGTATATTGGATTTGATTGCCCAAGTAGGCGGCATAGGTGATGTTGCCCTCAAAGCCCTCGCCTTTATCCGCAAGCCGAATATGGTGTGGGCGCAGCACCATTTTGGCTGCGCCTTGATGACCTGCCTCGTTTGGCACCATCAGCTTTTGCCCTGCCACCGCAATTTCGGCCCCACCATCGGCGGTGCTTAGCACCTCGCAATCCACCAAATTCGCATCGCCGATAAAATCAGCGATAAAGGCCGAGCTTGGCCGCTCGTAAAGATCATGCGGCGAGCCTTCCTGTGCAATTTCCGCGTCTTTCATCACGATAATCCGGTCAGACACCGCCATGGCCTCCTCTTGGTCATGGGTCACGTAAACCGCCGTGAGGCCCAGCTCTTGCTGGATTTGGCGGATTTCTTCGCGCACATGGCGGCGGAGTTTTGCATCAAGGTTGGACAGCGGCTCATCAAGCAGCAGCACTTCGGGCTCCAGCACAATGGCGCGGGCCACGGCCACGCGCTGTTGCTGCCCGCCTGAAAGTTCACTTGGCAAGCGCTCTCCAAAACCTTTCATGCCAACCATTTCCAAGCCTTCATCGGCTTTCGCATGGGCCTCGTTTTTAGCAATGCCCTTCACCGTAAGGCCATAAGCCACATTTTGGCGCACCGTCATATGCGGAAAAAGCGCATAGCTTTGGAACACCATAGACACCGCGCGATAGGTGGCAGAAAGATGGGTTACATCTTTGCCACCAATAAAAACCTTGCCTTCGGTGGCAGGCTCCAGCCCTGCGATTAGCCGCAATGTGGTGGTTTTGCCGCAGCCCGAGGGGCCAAGCAGCGTGACCAAGGTGCCGGGGTTTATGGTGATATTCAGCGTTTTCAGCGCCGTAACATCGCCATATTTCTTGACCACATTTTCAAAAACGACCGAGCCGGGGCTGTGCGTATTCATGATAAATCCTTAAGTTTCGACACGGTCAGACGCGCGCAATTTGCGCCGCCCGATCAGGAGTTGTAGTAGCATTATAACGGTGATCATCGTCACGATCAGCACGGCAGAATAGGCGATGGCAATGCCAAATTCACCGTTTTCAACCCGCCCGACGATAAACGATGTGGCCATATTATGCTTGGCGGAAACCAAGAAAATCACCGCGCTGACCGAGGTAATAGCCCGCACGAAGCTATAGGTGAGTGCCGCCAAAATAGCGGGGCCTAGCAAGGGCGCAATGACCCTGCGAGCGGTGGTAAAGCTGTTGGCGCCAAGGGTGATGCTCGCCTCATCAAGGCTTTTGTCAAGCTGGCTCATGGCCGCTATCCCACCCCGCACGCCCACCGGCATGTTGCGAAAAACAAACACGATCACAAGGATGATGCTGGTGCCGGTTAGCTCAATCGGCGGAAAATTAAAGGCCAGAATGTAGCTCACGCCGATCACTGTGCCGGGGATGGCGAAGCTCAGCATCGTGCTGAATTCAAACACATCTTTGCCCGCAAATTTTTGCCGCACCAGCAAGTAGGCTGTGGCAAGGCCCAAAAGGGCGGTGAGCGGCGCGGCGACCGAGGCAATGGTAAGGGTGGTAAAAAAGCTATCCCAGGCCACACCGGAAAACCGCCAGCCATGCTCGGTAATTTTAATGCCAAAAGCGCGGATATAGTGGAAGAAGGTGAAGCTGTTATCAACGCCCCAGAGCTTAACAAAGCTGCCATAAATAATCATGCCATACACGATGGCGGTGAAACCGGCCCAAGGGAGCGCGGTGAGATAGCACACCCATTTCAAGCCCGTATTGAGCGCCGAGTGGCGGCCTGAATCCCCCTTGCCAGTGACCGTAGCATAGGACTTTTTACCAACCCAGCGGCGCTGAATTAAGAAGGCCCCGAGGGTGAGCATAAGCAAGGCAATGGAGAGAATGGCCGTGCCTGAGGCATCCGCCACCGTGCCAACGATTGAGAAATATATCTCGGTGGAGAGCACATCATAATTTCCGCCCAGCACCAAGGGGTTGCCAAAATCAGCAAGGCTTTCAATAAAGCCAAGCAAAAAGGCATTGGCCAAGCCCGGCCGCATAAGTGGCAGGGAAACAAAGCGGAAGGTTTGCCAGCGGTCGGCATTCAGGGTTTGGGAGGCCTCTTCCATGGAGGGCGAAACCCCCTCAACCACGCCGATCAGCACCAGAAAGGCGATGGGGGTGAAGGAAAGCACTTGCGCCAAGTACACCCCGCCAAAGCCATATATCCAACGGGTTTTCTCCGTGCCGAACAGGTCGGCGAAAAGCTCGGTTACGGCACCCGTGCGGCCAAAAAGCAGGATAAGCGCAAGGCCGATCACAAAGGGCGGGGTGACGATAGGGATGACGGTGAGTAGCCGGAGCACGCGCTTGGCAAAAAACTGTGTGCGGGTAAAAATGAGGGCGAAGGCGAGGCCGAGCAGCGTGGTTGTGCCACCTGTCATGATGGCGAGAATCACCGAATTTATACCCGGCCCGCAGGAGCCGCCACTCAGGCACCCAAGGCCCCATATATCGGAGGAAAACAGGCGCGGCAGGAAGGCGGTGAGGGAAAAGCCCTCGGGCGTTTCAAAGGCGCGGACAAGAATATGGACGACGGGGAAAAACACAAATACGCCAACCAGCGCAATGATGAGACCAATGAGGCCCACAACAAAGGCATCTCCGCGGCCTTTGCCCATGCCGGAAATAGCAGTGGTAAGCACAAAAAGCAGCGACAACAGGAGCACAAAAGCCCCTGCACCAAAGCCAAGCTGGCCGTCTTCCATGCCGCCAAAGGCAAAGAACTCCCCAAAGGCTCGTGGCCCACCGCGCACAATGATCAACCCTTGTAGGGCTGTCATAATAAGCCCAACTAGCGCCACAAGCGCCGTAAAGCGCGCCCGCTTTACCGGGTTGTTTATGAGCAGGAGCAGGGCTGCCACCATCAGCGCCAGCCCTGCGGGCGCTAGCCAGAACCGACCAAAATTCAGCACTTCAAACAGCGCGGGGGCCGAGACGGCCTCGCCAAACTGCGCCACCCATTCAAACGACCAAAAGCCGCGTTTCAGGGCATACCAAGGTAATATGGCATAGCCAAATAAGCCGATGAGCAGCCAAAGGCCGGTGGTGCGCTTCATACGAAAATCCTAAAAAGTGGCGCGCGAGAAAGCCGCGCGCCATTGAGTTCTAGCCCTGAGGCTTCACTTCTTCATCCCAGCGGGCCAACAGGCGCGCGCGGGTTTCAGACGAGCCATAAGTGGCAAAATCATAATCAATCAGCTTGATAGATTCCACCGCAGGCGCTTCTTCTGGCAGCACAGCATTGCTGTTGGACGGCACATTATAAACGCCCACTTCCGGACCAGCTGATTGCGCATCAGCGCTGATCACAAAGCTAACCCATTGTTGGGCTTCCTCGAAGTTTTCAGCCCCGGCAATAATGCTGACGCCACCCACTTCATAGCCCGTGCCTTCACATGGCGATACGATTTCCAGCGGGAAACCAGCCAACTTCAGCTTCACCATATCATGCTCAAACCCGATCGAAATGCCGGTTTCTCCACGAGCGGCAGCCTTGGACGGGGCCGACCCGGATTTGGTGTAGCTGTTTACATTTTCGCCAATTTCTTGCAGCAGGGTAAAGGCATCTTCCTCACCAAACACCTGCACCAGCGTGGCCAGCTCGGTATAAGCCGTGCCGGAGGAATTCGGGTTTGCCACCTGAATTTCGCCCGCATAGGCTGGGTTTGCGAGGTCACGCCAGCAAGCCGGAGCCTCAATACCTTTTTCGGCCAGAATCTCGCTATTATACGCAACGCCGAGCACCCCAAGATGGATACCAATGGCGCGGCCCTCAGAGATTTCAGCAAGGTTTACGGCCCAGCCGAGCAGCTCGCTGGTGTCAACACCAGAAGCTTGGGTCAGGTCTTCCGCTGCGGCAATCAAGTGCGGGTCACCTGTGCCGCCCCACCAAACGTCAAACGTTGGGTTGCCGGCTTCAGCGCGCACTTGTGCCAGTGTTTCGCCGGTGGATTTACGAACCATAGAAACGTCAATGCCGGTGGCATCTTCAAAATTACCGGCCATCAGGTCACACCAGTCTTGCTCGTTTGAGCAGATCACATTTAGCTCTTGCGCGCTGGCTTGGCCTGCCAGTGCTGTGCTGGCCAGCAGGGCCGCGCCAATAATGGATAGTTTTTTCATATCATTCTCCGTTGGTTAACTTTGGGCCAGCCCTTCCCCGAGCCGCGCCTTAACGCCCGAAGCCTACGCCTGTGCCGCGCGGCTTGGCGAGTCACCCCGCATTAATAAATCTACAGAGCCGCCTCCTTTTATGTTAACAATGTTTCATACTTGTGATTTTTGTAAGTTACAAATCGTTAGGCAATCGCGGCAAAGCATGTGAAAATGCATGAATTATAGGGTCGGAAACGCGAGGCAGCTTTGAACATTCCACCATCAGATTATCGAGCGAAGATCGCGGTCATTGATGATGACGCCGACATGCGCCTTGCACTAAAAGCACTGCTTTTTGAAAACGGGTTTGACCCGGTTTTACTAAAAGGCAGTCAGGATTTTCATGCGCTTGGCCCCACGCCCACAGTGGACCTCACCCTGATCGACCTTAAGCTCAAGGGCGAATCCGGCCTTGCCTTGGCCATGCATATTCGCAAGCACTTTGATCTGCCAATTGTAATGCTCACCGGCGTTGGCGACGAGGTAGATAAAATCGTCGGGCTGGAAACCGGCGCCGATGATTATTTGATGAAGCCTTTTAACCCCCGTGAACTGATCGCCCGTATTCGCGCTGTGCTGCGCCGCTATGGGCGTAGCACGCCACAAACGCCGATGCCTGTGCAAAAAGGCTTGGTGTTTGGAGATAAGATTCTCAACACCAACGGGCGGCTGCTTTTGACGCGCGAAGGGGATGAAATCCCCCTCACCAATGCCGAATATCGCTTGTTGGAGTATTTTTTGCGCCACCCCGATACCATTATTCCGCGCCCGCAATTGCTCACCGAGCTGGGTTCGGACCTTTCGCAATATGTGGACCGCACAATTGATGTGCTGATATTGCGCTTGCGCCGTAAGATTGAAGTCGTGCCTTCAAAGCCTGTGCATCTCCAAACTCGCCGTGGGCAGGGGTATATTTTTGTGCTGGGCAACGGGCCTTGAGCTGGCATTGGCCACGCCCTGATATTCGAGCGCGGCTTTGGCTGGCGCTGGCCTTGCTGGCGCTCTCCACGCTTTTTGTCGGTGGTATTGGTTGGTATGCGCTTGATCGCGCAGACACCCGCCTGCAAGTCCTGCACACACGCACTTTGGAAGAGGTCGCCCGCTCGCTCCGGCTCTCCAAGCAATCATCTGATCTCGCCACCAGCGCCCCCTATTTGCTTAACCTGCAATCTTCTTATTTAATTCAAAAAGAGGGGCAGGCGCTGATAGATGCCCTTGGCCCGGTTTTCGAGGAATGGCCAACCCGCGAGAGCCAGCAAGTGCCGGAGATTTATACCTTTGATGGCGAAATTTCACTGGCCGTGCGCCGGATGAAAATTGCCATTTCAGACCTTGTGGCCGCCGCACAAAACCTGAGCGTGGAGCGGGATAAAGCCCGCGACTTAAACATGCACCTCTTCCGGCTGGAAAATCGTTTTTTTCAGCAAATGGCCAGTGAAAACAACTCGGCAACCGATCAGCGCCTATGGCTCGCCCTACAAACTGAAACCAACGAGCTGGTCGGAGCTGGCCATGCGGACAGCCTTGTGGGGGTGGGTGAACGACGGCGGCGCTTTCAGAAATTGCGCCGTGATTTTAGCTTTTTGCAGGACTCTCCCACGCATTTTGAGTGGGCCCAAAGGCTGGATACTTTGGCTTACGGCGAAAACGGGCTTTTTGTGGTGCGGCGGCGCGAACTGACCCGCCAGTTAGATAGCCAGAATGCCCTGTTTCGCATTCAGTATAATGCTTCGCTTATCTCCAATCTCGCCGCGCAATTTGCAGCCAATGCGGAAAAATATCTTTCAAGCGAGCACAGCGCTACCGCAACCTCGATCAGCTTTGCCAAGGTTTTGATACTTGTGGCTTTACTGGCCAGCATTGGCATTGCCCTTATCGCGGCGCTCTATGTTTCAGCCTACGTCACTCACAATATTCGCGCCATTTCAGACGCCATGCAGCGACTGGCGGCGGGAGATCGCGGCACAAAACTGCGCCTAAAACTGCGCAATGATGATGAAATCGGCAAGCTCCACGCTGCTTTTCTCATTTTCCGCGCAAACGCCCTGCGGCTGGACCGGAGCCACCGCCAGCTGCACCAGCAAAATGCCCTGTTTGAAAAGATTTTTGCCAATATTTCTGATGGCGTGGTCATTACCGATGCCCAAGGCCAGCTAACCGCCATCAACCCGCATTTTACCGATGTGCTCCGCCCACATGGCAGCCTGCCCGATAAACCTGATATCGCAAATTATTTTTCCTATACCGCTTTTGCAAATGAAGCGGAGAGCGCTGGCTTAAATGCAGGGTTTCGCGGGTTTACCGAGGTCACGGGCACCGATGGCCGCACGCTTGAAGTCCGGTGTTCGCGCCTGCCCGATGGCGGCGGCATTTGGTTATTTGCCGATGCCACCGAGCGCCGGAAAATGGATGCCCGCCTGCACCAAATTCGGCATATCGAAAGCTTGGGCAAGGTCACGGGCGAAGTGGCGCATGATTTTGGTAACATCCTTGCCGCCGTGAATTCCAATGTGCATTTGCTGCAAACCGGCAGCAAATCTGTGACCGCCGAGGTGCTACTTCAACGCATTTCTAATGCGCTAGAGCTTGGCACCTCGCTTACCCAACGGCTGCTCGCCTTTGCCCGACAACAGGCGCTAGCCCCCGAGGTGGTGGAATTAAACGAGCTTATTGAAGGGCTTACGGAGCTAGTGAGCATTGGCCTTAATGACAAGGTGACGCTGGAAACGGTGCCAATAGATGAGCCCCTTTTTGTGCGGGTCGACCCGGGGCAGCTTGAAAGTGCGATCCTGAATCTGTGCCTAAACAGCAATCAAGCGATTTCAGGGGTTGGCACAATCCGAATAGCCATAAAAAAAGCCGCTTCGGAAACAGTCCAAATTACGGTGACAGACAACGGCTGTGGCATGGAAGATGCCGTGCTTTCTCAGGCGCTTGAGCCATTTTTTACGGCGCGGGCAGATGGGGAAGGCACGGGGCTTGGGCTTTCAATGGTTTATGGGTTTATCAAACAAACCGGCGGCGACATTCAGATATCAAGCCAGCCCGGAAAAGGTAGCGAAGTGCGCCTTACCCTGCCCCGCTTTATTGGCAAAGCCGCCCAGCCCGCACTGCTGCACCGTGCGCTTTTGGTTGAAGATGACCCCGAGGCGCTGGCCTCGGTCGCGGCGCAGCTTAAATCTATCGGGTTTCATGTGGTGCGGGCGCGCTCTTTTGAGGAAGGGCAAGCCGCGCTAGATGCCAAATGCCGCTTTGATGTGCTGGTCACAGACCTTCATTTGAATGAAGGGAAAATGGGGTGGGATCTGGCTGAACAATGCCTTGAGATGTGTAGGGAGGCCAAGGTGATTATCACCTCGGGCCGCCTCCCCAAGCGCCACCGCTATACGGATGCGCCCCACCCACGGGTTGCGTGCATAGCAAAGCCGCTAAGCCCCGAGCTATTGCAAGAAAACATGTAAGCAAAAAAAGAGAGCACCCATATGGGTGCTCTCCTCGTATTCTAATACGCCGAGTGGCTTATAGCTTTAACAAAGCGGCTTCATGCGGGCGTAGGGTTTCGCGCGCTGACGGGCCGTAACTATTCATGCTGTGCTCCAGCTCGGGGAACAAGCGAAGTATCTCGTCGCGTGTTTCTTGCGCCATAGTGCCAGCATGGATATCACCCGGGTGATAGCTTTCAGTTGCCGCGCCGTCCGAGAATATGATCTCGTGCTTGTCAAACAGAATGTGGAAATACTCAACATCGCTCTCTGATTCTTGGCGGATAATGCTATGGTCATTAACAAGTGACTTGGCAGCCGCCAAAAGCTCGCCCGTGCCAAATAGCACTTCGGCTTGCCAATCTTGCAGCATCACGCGGTGTGCCGGTGAAAGCAGAAGATCACGTGAATTGCCGATGGTGCCTTTGCGGAACAGAATTGGCGCCTTCCGGCCTTTGGCCGCAACAGAGGTAGAGCCGACCCAGCGGATGGGCTGGAAGCCATTATCCGCCGTGCGGATCATGTCGTCTGCCCTCAGATCCTCGACCGCGACTTCGCCGCGATTTGTTTCGATCATTGTGCCACGCACAAAGCAAAGAGGGATGTATTCATCAAAGCTGATATCGCCAATGCCGACCCAGCCAGCATTAACATCTTCCGGGCCATTGGTATAGACGATGCGCAAAGTGGCGACCTGACCGTTAATGGTCACCCCAATCGGCACCTGTTCGGGACTGTCGGTTTCGCCTTCAATGGTGTAGGCAGTTGTCGTTTGCGTCGTGACGCCGGAAAAGGTAACGGTGAGCCGAACGCCATTGATGTCATAGGCGAATATCTCAACCACATCGTCCCAGTCAGATGAGTTGCTGTTGTTGCCGTTTTGGTCAACATCCAGCAGATTGAACGTAACGTTGTTAACTTCTGTCGGGTCGCCCGCGCCATCTGTGAAGGTCATTTCAACTTCGGTTGAAGTGCCTGCTGTTGGGTAATAGGATAGCAACCCGTCAATACCTGAATGATAGGTGAATTCGCCTTGAGTTGATGGGTTGTTAGGTGTGGACACTGTAACGGTAACTGGGTCGACCCCAACCCCAGTAATAACGTTCACGCCATTGCCTACACCGTCTTCTTCATCGATATTGGCTGTGGCCCAGTCAACTACATAATCTGCCATTTTATTACCCTTCACTAAGATTTGGTACCAACGACCAAATTGAAATATTCAATTAGAGTTTCAAATACGTTTATTTTGCGTTTCAGAACGTATGCTGGACCTTCCCCAAGGTCAAACAATTATTTCTAAACTGACTAATACTGATGATTACTTAAATATGTGTCCTAAATGTGACATTTTTTTCCAAAAAGCACAGAAAAAGTTAGCAATATGCGTGTTTCTCTTGCCCACAAGCAGAGCTATAAGCATGAGCCAGAGCGCCGCGTCGCCTTAAGGTGGTGAGGTGGGTCTTTTCCGAATCGCCAAGATGGCCGATTCCTGCCAATAACTTAGGGAAACACACATATTGAGCCATATGAACACGCCCAAATTTTTGCATTGCACCACTCGCCATTACTGTTAAAACACCCCTGCGGATGGCTGGATGACTGCGCGAAAGCGAGGAAAGTCCGGACTCCAGGAAGGCATGGCGCCGGTTAACGGCCGGCCGGGGTAACCCGAGGGATAGCGCCACAGAAAATAAACCGCCAGCCGTAGGGCTGGTAAGGGTGAAACGGTGAGGTAAGAGCCCACCGCCTCGGGGGTAACCTTGAGGGCACGGCAAGCCCCGCCAGGAGCAAAGCCAAATAGGGGTCTCGCGAGCGTCCGCGCTCGGGTGCTTCCACCCAGAGACCCGGGTTGGCTGCTAGAGCACATTGGTAACAATGCGCGCAGATGAATGGTCATCAACGGGCAATACGCCCTGAACAAAATCCGGCTTATAGGCCATCCGCATATACCTTTGCTAACGCATTTTTGCCGAGGCCGGCAAAAATGGCCTGCGGCGCTGTGGCCTCGCTGCGCTCGGCGCGGCCATGCAAGCATGAGCCTTTATGGGGTTGTATCAGAGTAGGCACGGGTGAAGACCAGCTTTGCAGGGGTTGATTTGGCGGGCTGAAAAGCATAGCCGCCATGGTTGAAATTTTTGATGCCCTCGGGGGTGTCAATTTGGTTTTGCACCACATAGCGCGCCATCATGCCCCGCGCTTTTTTGGCAAAGAAGCTCACGATTTTGGCTTCGCCGTCACGCAGTTCCATGAATATCGGTGTGATCACATGAGGCGTGAGGGCCTCAGGCTTTACAGCGCTAAAATACTCAACGGAGGCGCAATTAAGCAGGGTTTCCGTTTCGGCCTCGTTGATCGCCTCAGCAATGCGCGCACCCCAGTATTGATACAGGGTTTTGCCGCGCCGTGTGGCGAGGCGACTGCCCATCTCCAAGCGGTAAGGCTGGATATTGTCCATCGGGCGCAGCAGGCCATAAAGGCCGGAAAGAATGCGGAGGTGTTTCTGGGCATAGGTCAGTTCATCAGTGGTGAATGTGCCCGCCTGAAGGCCGGTATAAGTATCCCCATTAAAAGCCAGCGCGGCGGGCTTTACCTGCTCGGGCGTCGGGGCCTCGGCGAAATCCTTGAAGCGGGCTTGGTTGAGCTTGGCCAGCGCAGGGCTGATGCTCATTAGCTTTTGCAGCTTGGCCACGCTCAGGCGGCGGGCGGTGCGGCTGAGACTATAGGCATCGGCCTGATAAGCTGGCTCGGTGGCATCATGCTTAAGCGGTATGCCCTCAAAATCGAGTTTTTTGGCAGGGGAAATTACGGTGAGCATTGGGTCTCCTTTGCAGGGATTCTAACGGTTTTCAGGCAGGGCGGCAAGCGGGCAGTGCTGGCCATATCCGCGCAGAGCCACTAGGCTGGCGGCATGATAGACTCCCTCGCCCTCCCCGCCGCTGCGGCTGTGATATTCACCTCTGCCGCCATTTATGGCTTTGGCTTCCTCAATGCCGAAATCAGCCATTGGCGCAGCTTCTGGAAAACCGTTCCAGTGACGATTATGGCGCTATTTGTTGTGGTATTTGGCGGCTGGCTGCTGACCTTTGCCCTCATGCTTAGCGCCATCGGTGACTATTTTCTCTCGCGCGAAGAGAGCAAATTCACCATCGGGCTAATCTCTTTTCTGAGCGCGCATTTGATATATATCTGGCTATTTCAGCAGATGATTGACACCTTGAGCTTTGGTTGGGGCCAAGGGGCCATGCTTCTGTATGCCCTTGTTTATGGATCATATTTATGGCCAAGGGCAGGGGAATTCCGCATTCCTGTGCTGGCTTATATTTTTGTGATCACAGTGATGGTCGCCAGCGCGCTCATGCTGCCCGTTGGCTATTCGCTAGTGGTTTTGGGCAGCCTTTCCTTTGCAGTATCTGATAGCGCATTGGCGCTGGAGATGTTTGTGATCACAAATGCCAAAACACGGCTAGTGCTCAGCAAGATCGTCTGGGTGAGCTATATTGCAGCGCAGGGGTTGCTGGTGATTGGTCTACATGAAATTATATAGAAAATTTCACAGAATCACTTCTAACTGACAGCGCAACAGTAAGGTATGCGCTATGTTCAAACTCGCCGAAAATATTGCCCCCCCGGGCGCGCTTGGTCGCAAATCGCGCGGGCAAGCGCACGGCAGGCTTTGGACACATCTGAAGCTTGCAGCTCACCCAAGCGCTGGCCAAAGGCGCGCGGGATATGGGGGCAAAAGCAGCCGCTCTTGCGCGATGTTGATAGCTATTATTACTTGCGACAGGAGAAATTCGGGCCGTATGAGGCCAATTGCAAACCCCAATGGCAAAGCGAAGCCGACCCGATGCCGGAGGATTTCTCATTTCAGCTTTACCCAGATAACCTTGAGCGGCTGGAATGGCACATGGAAGACGCCATGGCGGGGGTGCCTATTCTGGGCAGCGCAGGCGTTATCCACGGCCCAATCCCCCGTGTGCCCAGCGCTTATGAAGCCTGTGTGTTTACCTTCGGGATTGCCCAAGCGGACAAGATGAACCTTGCTGATTTGCAGACACGCGCAGTCGGGTTTTGACAGAAATGTCGGTAATGAAGTTTGCGGAAGGTGACTTCCTCCTGATCACCGCCGCCACCGCGGAATGGCATGATTTCGAACTGCTGACAGCGGCGCTATCTACGGCCCTAACCTTCAGCAATGCAACCGAGGACGCCTCGGCGCTGATTGTCAGCGGTCGAAAACCTAGAGCGCTTTTCGCAGGCATTTCAGATGCCGATCACAGCTTGCCTTGGCTGAGCCATCAGCACGCCACGGTGGCGGGCCGCCCTGCCCTTTTAGCGCGGGTTTCTTTTGCCGGAGAGCTGGGCTGGGAGGAGCATGCCGCCAATGCCGACATACCCGAAACTTATGCCACTGTGCTGACCGCCGGAGCCACGCCATTTGGCATGTATGCACTGGATAGCTTGCGGCTGAAAAAGAGACATCGCATGTGGAAAGGTGATCTCTCCTCAGATTATACGCTGCTGGAAGCCGGCCTTTCGCGCTTCGTCCGGCGTGATAAGCCAGAGGATTTTACCGGGAAAGCCCCACTGGCTGCCGAGACCCCAAGCAAGCATTTTGCCACCCTGATGGAGGACGGCCAAGCCCTTTAAGCGCAGCCGGCGCTATTTGCGCGAGCGTGTGACCGAGAGCCTCGGCCTGCTTTATGCGGATCACTACCCCTACCGACAGCCCAAAACGGCGCGCGGGGTGTGGCGCTCTCCTGTGCATGAGATTTTGAAACAACGCGGCGCGGTGTTTGGCGAAATGGCGGGGCGCGTTATAAGGCCTCGACCAGCCTAAAGCCGCTATATGACCCAGCATCGACGCGAATAAAGGAGGACAGATGAGCAAACGCTCTGGCCGGCGGCAAGCCTGCAAAAAACTGCGCACCACCCCCTTGAGGTGAAGCCGGTTTATGCCGAACTGTCCGAGCGGTTCAATATTACCTCCCTAAAACCGCCATACGCACCGCACCTCAACGCAGGAGCCTGTGGCACAATTTTTGAGAAAACTTAGCTACTCATTTTTCAAATGGTCAAAATATCCCGGGGCCGAACCACGTTAAGAAAATGATCTGGGGGGTCATTTTTAGAGGAGAGGGCGCCGTGACCCTTCTAAAACCCAATCACAATCCTGGAAAAGAAATGTTCATTTGTTTCAGCGAAAATGCAAAACCCTTTTCATTTTCATCAATAACTTTAAAGCCCAAACGGCGGTGCAGCGCAAGCGAGCGCAGATTAGTTTTGTAAACATGGCTTTGCAATTCGGTAATACCTTCTTGCCTCACCAGCACCTTAATCTCAGCTAGCAACTGTTTTATAACCCGAACAAAGCGAAAATCGGGATGGATGCCAAAGCCACCCATATGCCACAGCCCATCCTCTTTGGGCCACAGATACGCATATCCTGCCAGCAAGGCTCCACGATGGATTTTGATGATTTTTGACTTCGGCAGTATGGCTACCAGCGCCGCATGATGGATTTCGGTCGTAAATTCATCTCCCGCAGCCCGCGTATGCGCCGTAAGTGTCAGCCTATCGAGCGCCAGAATCTCTTGCACTTATTCCACCGTCACCGATTTTGCCAAGTTCCGCGGCTGGTCCACATCGGTGCCTTTTTCGGTCGCCGTGTGATAGGCCAATAGCTGTGCCGGAACGGCATAAACCATAGGGGCAATAAACGGGTCGCACGCAGGTAGCTCAATGCTGGCCCATGTGCCCTCAGACGCCCGAGCTATGCCCTCCGCGTCACTCACCAAAAGCACCTTGCCGCCACGGGCCATCACCTCTTGCATGTTGCTCACGGTTTTATCAAATAAATCATCCACAGGGGCAAAGCAGATCACCGGCACGCTTTCATCAATCAGCGCAATCGGGCCGTGCTTTAGCTCGCCGCTGGCATAGCCTTCGGCATGGATATAGCTCAACTCTTTAAGTTTAAGTGCGCCCTCTAGCGCCAGCGGATAAAGCGGGCCACGGCCAAGGAAAAGGATGTCCCGCGCCTTGGCAAGCTCCCGTGCAGCCTCAGCCATTTGTGGCTCGGCTCTAAGCGCCTGGTCCAGCACCCTAGGGGCTTGCACCAGCACCTCTATCAGGGCTTTTTCGGCCATGGCATCCAGCTCCCCGCGTTGGCGCGCCGCCAAAATGGCGAGGCTGGCAAACACCATAAGCTGGCAGGTAAAGGCTTTTGAAGAGGCCACAGAGACCTCAACCCCAGCCTTAATAGGCAGCGCCAAATCGGCCTCTCGGGCGATCGAGCTTTCGGGCGCGTTGATGACGGCAATCACCTGCCCCGATTTACCTTTTACATAGCGGAGTGCCGCCAAAGTATCAGCGGTTTCACCTGATTGGCTAACGAGAATTACCGCATCACGAGGGCCAATGGGCGGGGCGCGATAGCGGAATTCTGATGCAACATCTATCTCCACCGGTATCCGCGCCACTTGCTCAAACCAATATTTCGCCACATGGCAGGCATAAAAAGCCGTGCCGCAGGCCACTAGCACCAGTCGGTCAAACTTTGTGAAATCCGGCGCACCTTCGGGCACCGAAATCTGGCTGTGATCAGCTGAAAGATAGTGTGACAACGCCAAGGCCATCACCGAGGGTTGCTCAAAAATCTCTTTGGTCATGAAATGCCGATGGTTACCTTTATCCACCTGCATCGCGTCAAGGTTAACCACGGTTTCAGCCCGCACCACCCCGTTGCCCAGCGCGTCATACACCTGCGCGCCCGCGCGGCTCATCACCACCCAATCGCCCTCTTCCAGATAGGTAATGCGGTTGGTCACAGGGGCCAGCGCCATCGCGTCAGACCCAAGAAACATCTCGCCATCCCCATGGCCCACGGCCAGTGGCGGACCCCGCCGCGCGCCGATCATCAGATCATCGTCACTCTCAAACAGGTAAGCCAGCGCAAAGGCCCCCTCTAAGCGGGCGAGGCTTTGGGCCACGGCGGCTTGCGGGGAAAGCCCCTGCTCCAGATAATCAGCACAGAGTTGCGCCACCACTTCACTATCCGTTTCCGAGGTGAACACCCGCCCCTTGGCCAGCAGCTCAGCCCGCAATTCCTGAAAATTTTCGATAATACCGTTATGCACTACCGCCACCGGCCCCGCGCGGTGCGGGTGGGCGTTGGCTTCATTCGGCGCGCCATGGGTGGCCCAGCGGGTGTGGCCGATGCCACTTGTGCCAGCTAGCGGCGTGGCCTCCAGCACCGCTTCCAGCTCCGAAAGTTTTCCCACGGCCCGCCGCCGCTTAAGCACGCCATCGCTTATCACCGCCACACCGGCGCTATCATAGCCGCGATATTCCAGCCGCCGAAGGGCCTCTACCAGTGTTGGCGTTACGTCCGCCTTGCCCAAAATTCCGATAATACCGCACATTTTTATGTGTCCTTTTACTGCTCTCCATTCTTTTGCGGCAAGACCATACCAATTTCAACGCTGAATTGCGGGTTGAAACAAGGTTGAAACGTTGCGTGAGCCGTTTGCTGCTTCCCACGGCTCTTTATCTCGGGCATAAGGCAGGCGATATCGCTCGGAGGAAATATGGCACGAGAACTGGCACGGTTGGAAGTTTCGCAGGCGCGGCGCACGGTGGGCATTGCCCTTCAGGGCGGGCTTGGCTTGTTTTTGCTTTATATCGTGGCTGTAAGGCCCGGAAGCGAGCTGCTTGGCACATTGGCCTTAGCTGGGGCGGGTGCCGCCTTGCTCTGGTTTGCTTACAGGTTTTGGCGCGCCACCGGTGTGGCGCTCGTGCTCACCACCGAGGGGCTGCTGGATGAACAAGGCCGCAGCTTTTGCCGCTTTGAAGACATCGCGAAAGTGGACCGCGGTTTCTTTGCTTTCCGGCCATCATCCGGCTTTGTGATCCTGTGCAAAAAACCCGTGCAGCGCGGCTGGGCGCCGGGGCTGTGGTGGGCGTTTGGCAAACATATTGGCGTTGGCGGTGCTACGGGGCGGGCGGCGGGCAAGCAAATGGCCGATATCATCAGCGTTATGCTTACCGAGCGCGGGGCCGAAATCAAAGCGGGCAAAAACGACCTTTAGGGGCCTTCCTCAAGGTCGCCATGCACCGCCAAAATATCGAGGCTGGCCTCGGGTGGGTCGAGCACACGGTAGGCCTCGGCCACGCCAGACTCGGTGAGTTCCCGCGCCACTGTGAGCAAAATATTTGGCTCGTGGTCATCGCACAGGTCAACCATATGGGCAAGCTCGTCAATGGCCACAGGGCGGGCGGCTTCTAGCGAGGGCGCGCCGTAGATATCCACAAAATGCTGGGAAAGCTGCGTGAGCAGGGCCTCATATTCAGCTGGCTCGATTTTGGTAACCGCCACAAAGGTCACACGGCCAAAGGTTTCTAGCCCCAGCCAGCCGTTGGAAAACGCCTGTCGCGCTTTGCCGCTAAGGTCCCCCTCGCCCCAGTTGGAAAATTCAAAACCGCCAGAAATGACCCACTCGCCGGTGCGGGCAGGGCTATGGAAAACTTGTGTATCGCTTTCATCAAAATGAATGGCGCGGGCGAGGTTCATGTTGTGCCTCCGGTTTCCAGGATGCTTGAGAGCGGGGTGAGCCGGGTTTCGCCAGCAACTTTCAGCAGCAGGCCAAATTGTGTGTCTACGCCCACAAAGGTGCCGGAAGTGCCGCCAATCTCCACCTCATCCCCCATGCCTTTAGCCAGCCCGCGCCATTGCTCATGCAAGGCGCGCGGGCCGTCGGTTTCAATATCATTCAACCATACCAGCGTGTGACGTGACCATGATTCCAGCAAGCGGATCGGGGATATATCGCCGCAGCCTTCCATCATCAGGCAGGTATCATTGGGGTGGTCACCGGTTTCCCCTTCGCCTTGCGGCAGCAGGTCTATCTCCAGCCCGACCACCAGCCAATCCGGCTCTTTGTTTGGGTCGCTGCTAGATGCCGCAGCGCGCAATCGCCCCGCACGCCCGCCATTCACATAAACCTCGCCCTGCCAACCCAAGTGCACGCCAACTTCGGGCGGGGCCAACGCCCCCATGGCATTTTGGAAGCCCACCCCGCAGGCGATGATGGCTTGCATCGCCTCTTCCAGCGGGGTTTCGGGCGCAAACACAATGGCGGCTTTTATGAAATCAGGCGTGATGCTGTGCACCAGAAGCCCCGCATCCACGCCAATAATGGCCTGCGTGCACGCCTTGGCAAACGGGTCTGTGCTGCCGCTTACAGCCTCGCCGGTGAAAAGCGGCGGAAAAGTTGCGGGCATCGGAGCCTCGAAAATATCTTCGATCATATGGTTCCATCCTTGATCAACCGCTTAGCGAGGCTGCGAAAAGCCTCGGCCTGCGGGGTGTCTGGCTTGCTAACCACGATAGGCGCCCCGCCGTCAGATGCAATGCGAATATCAAGATGCAGCGGCAATTCGGCCAAGAGCGGCACACCCATTTTGGCGGCCTCGTCCGCCACGCCACCATGGCCAAAGGGGTGGCCCTTATGGCCGCATTCTTCGCAAACCTGATAAGACATATTTTCGACCATACCCAAAATCGGCGTGCCGAGTTTGTTAAACATATCAATGCCTTTGCGGGCATCAATCAGGGCCACATCTTGGGGTGTGGAAACGATGATCGCCCCATCTACCACGGCCTTTTGCGCCAGTGTCATTTGCACATCTCCGGTGCCGGGCGGCAGGTCCACAATCAGCACATCCAGCGCGCCCCATTGCACTTGATTCAGCATTTGCTGGAGCGCGCCAATCAGCATTGGCCCCCGCCACACCACGGCTTCGTCGTCATTGGTCATTAGCCCGATAGACATCATGGTAACGCCGTGGTTTCGCAGCGGCAAAATGGTTTTGCCATCAGGGGAGGCCGGCCGGCCAGACACCCCGAGCATCCGCGGCTGCGAGGGGCCAAATACATCTGCATCCAGCAGACCAACCTTCTTGCCTTCAGCGGCTAGCGCCACGGCAAGATTAACCGACAGAGTGGATTTACCAACACCGCCCTTGCCCGAGGCAATGGCAATGATTTTCTCCACGCCGGGGATTTTTTGCGGCCCCTTTGGCTCTGCCTTTTTGGTCCCTAAATCCGGTGGCGCTTGTGGGGCACTGTGCGCGGTCATCACAGCTGAAACCTCGGTTATGCCAGCGACGCTTTCCACCGCGGCTTTTGCGGTTGCCAGCACCGGCTCCAGCGCCTTAGCCTGCGCGGCTGACACCTCAAACACAAAGCGCGTTTTGCCTTGATCCACCGTCAGGGCTTTCACCATGCCTGCACTTACAATATCCGCCCCCGAGGGCGTCTTAACGGTTTTTAGTGCGGCCAATACCGCATCTCTCTGGCTCATTTTAGGCTCCTGAATTCTGTGGATTGACAGCGCGGCAATCTTTGCTCACCCTTTGGGGATGATGCGCACATTTCGAAATTCCGCTTTGATTATTCTGGCTTGCTGGCTGCCCGTCGCGGCAGCGCCACAAGAGGCCGGCTTTGGCCTTTCCAGTCCCGCCGCCCTGCAAGAAAGCGGTTTTTTGCGCTTCCTGCTGCCAAGGTTTTCCCTGAAAACAGGCATTCAAATTGCATTGCAAGCTGAGAACCCCGAGGTGATCATTTCGACCGAAAGCGGTGTGCGGTTGATGGGCGGGCTGGGGCAGGTTTTTTACTTGCAAACCACAGCGGCAGATACGCCGCGAGGCCACAAAGCGCGGCGCTTTGCGGCTTGGCTGGATTCCGATATTGGAAGGCGTGCTATTGCGCAATTCAAGATTGATGGCGCACAGGTTTTTACGCCAATCGAAACTTTGCAAGCTGCTGAAGCAGCCATAATATTTCGGGGGAGCGCCGCACAGGGTGAGCGCTTTTCCTTTGCCAATTGTGGCCGCTGCCACGTGGTTGGCGACCGCAACCGAATGAAGGGCATTGGCTCTACGCCCTCCTTTTCGGTGCTGCGCAGCCTGCCCGATTGGGAAGAGCGCTTTAGCACATTTTACGCCCGCATTCCGCATCCGGCGCTTGTGCAGCTTGAAGGCGTTTCGCCGCCGTTTGACCCAGCCTTCCCGCCCGCCAATCAACCCTTGCGGCTGACGCTCGATCAGCTCGAAGACATCTTGACATTTGTCAGCGCGCTCGCGCCTGCCGACCTTGGAGCACCGCTGGTCGAGCATTAAGACTCCCGCTCTTTGAGGTAGTCATCCGTGGTGCGGGTCGGCGCGCGGGCCGCCCCTTGAAACGGGTTCGATGTATTGCCAAACTGCGCCTCAACCCGGCATTTATCACACATCTGAATCAGCTTGGCATTGTCTGAGCCGGTAAACATCGGGTGTTTGTCAGCCAGTTTTTCAATGATCCGCTCTACACTGGATTTTACGCCAAAAAGCGAGCCGCAGGAGATGCAGGCAAAGGGGTCTTCCTCATGCAAAACCCGCTGGGAAAACGCGGCATCTGAAAGATCAAGCTGCGGCTGCAGGCTAATGGCGTTTTCGGGGCAGGCATGGCTGCAAATACCGCATTGCAAACAGGCATCTTCCTGAAAGCGCAGCTGCGGGGTGTCCTCGTTATCCAGCAAAGCGCCCGAGGGGCAGAGAGATACGCAAGACAGGCAGAGCGTGCATTTTTCGGTGTCCACCACTACGGCACCAAAGGGCGCACCGGCTGGCAGAGCAATAGGGGCATCGGGCGCGCCGCGCAGGGCTTTGGCAGCGAGGCGGGTAACCTGCCTGCGGTTGCCAATGGGCAAAACCGGTGCGCAGGGCTTGGCGACTTCTTGGCCATAAAGCGCTTCTGAAAAGGCGTCGGGGTCAGTGATATCCAGCAATCGGATGGCGGCGTTATCACTGATTGCCAAGGCCAGCGCGTGGGCGCTTTCCAGTGGCGGACGCTCGGTTTTTGGGGTGAGGAGCAGGTCAACAGCGGCAAAACCACAGCCAAGTGCGACCAGCATTTCAGCATGGCCAAAGGTGGTGAGGCTTTCAACCTCAAGCGGGATCACATCAGCAGGCAAGCCTCGCCCGAAGCGGGCAGAAAGCGAGATCATCTCGCCGCCAAACTCGGCCTCATGCACCAAAAGCCGCGGGGCATGGCCTCCGGCTTCACGATAGGTTTTCCCCATGGTTTCAAGGCGTTGCAGCAGGTATCCAAACCCTTGCGCTTCATATGTGATGGCCCCCGAAGGGCAGACAGACGCACAACCGCCACAGCCCGCGCAGACCAGTGGGTCAATTTTCACATGCTCGCCATCAGCGCTAATTGCGCCGGTTTCGCAGGTGTTAATACAGTTGGAGCAGCCGGTAATACCCGAGCGGGCATGGGCGCAAATATGCGGATCCACGGCCACATAAAACGGTTTTTCGAAGCCCCCCACCAACTGGCCAGCCTCAAAAACGGCCTTGCTGACCGCCTCGGCATGGCGGGGGTCGGCCCGCAGATATCCATCACGTTTGTGGTGGAAAAGCGGCAGATCTCCCCGCAGATCAAGGATAAGGTCACAGGCGGAGCGGCCGCCATCACGCGGGACGGTAAGCTGCGGCGCGCCGCGCCCGAAGGGCTGCACCATTTGCAGCGCATCTATGCTCACTTCAAACTGGCCAAAGCTACCGGAAGCGCTGCGGAGCTGCCCGATGACCACATCAAAATCGCGCCGCAGGGGGATGTCCTCGGCGCGTTCCAGCAGCACGGTTACGGTGAGCACTTCGCTAAGCTGCGCAGCGGCAGACAAGGCCACGGCCTCGGGGCCAATAATCAGGCATTGCCCAGCGGACTCAATATCGAGGGTTTTAACAACGGGGACAAGCAGTGTTGAATCCGCCAGAAGAGCCGCCATTTTGGGCGCCGATTTTGCACCCTCATCAGACCAGCCAGCCCGATCGCGTAGATCAACAAAGCTCGGCGTTTCAAGGCCCAACTCGTCAGCCAGTTCCTCGAAAATCTGGCGCTCTTGTAGGCAGGCAATTGTGGCCTTCCCAGCCTTTAGCTGAGCGGCGGCATCGCCGAGTTCGTCGGTGCAAAGCGCAGTATGCACACGCGAACACGCCATGCCGGAGGCATTCGACAGGGCTTTGGCATCAAGCTTTTGCGACCCCGAACAATCACATAGTATCAATGTGTTAGGCATGTCACCCCCTCGAGTTTCATCATTAATCATATAATTTCCTCAGCCATTTAGGCTGCAAATGATAATGGAGTAAAGCCCTTTTCCAGCTCGAACAGGCGTGCAGTTTCCTCGCAAGTGATTCGTTTTTTGGCTCTCAAAAAACCTGACAAAATGGTTCAGGATAAGCAGGGCGGGACAGATTGTCCCACGGGGGAAAGTGCGGCAGAAATTGTGGCCTTTATGTCCAGCTTGTTAACTAATTCGCCACCTTGCAAAACTTTTGCTATGCGAGGCCCGCACAACGCAGCATGCTTCAAAGGGAACGGTTTCAAACTGTTTTCTTGGAGTAAGTACTTGCCGGAAGTATCAGAAAAAAAACAAACCTTGCCTCTTGGGGTCGTGCTGCGGAAATCTCCGGGTGTGACCCGCTGGGCCAAGTGGGTGTGGCGCGCGGTGGCGGTGCTCCCCGGGGCTGGCCCGGCTAGCTGGCGCGAATTGCGGCGCGAGGGCGAGGTGGTGGAATACCACGCGGCCACGGTGCCGCTGGAGCTGTATCGAACTGACACCGAGGCCTACCTAACCGAACTTTCAACCAAGGTGCCGTCTATCTATGTGGTCATGCGGGAGAACGCAGCGCTGGAGAGCGGGCTAGAGGTGGTGCTGGCCACCGCCTCACCTTTTGACGGGCAAGATTACGCGGATAATGGTGAGGACATTGTGGAACTTGTGCCAATGCCGCCAGCCCTGCAAGCGCTGGTGCGCGAGTGGGTGGACCTGCACCACAAAGAAGAGAAATTCAAGAAGCGGCGGCGCGATAAAAAGCGCACTGATTTGGTCGAAGATGGCATCGGTGACGCGCGTATTAGCCAGGCTGCTGATGTATACCGCGCGCCCGCCAGCAAGCGGGAAACGTTACATTGAGCATTTGGGCCAACAGGAAAGCCGCCGTGCAGGCCGAAGCCGAGGCGCTGGAAAGCGCTGAGCAGGCGGCTGTGGTGGCCGAGCAGCACGCAGCACTGGCTCAAAAGCCTGAAGCTGAAATGCTGGCCGAACTGGAACTGCCAAACCCTGACGACATGCAAACGGGCGATGATTTTAGCGCCTTCATGAAAGAGACCGTGCCAGCCGCCCTGCGCAACCGCGCTTTGCGCACCCTTTGGCGCAGTGACCCGGCCTTGGCCAATGTGGATATGCTGGTGGATTACGGCGAGGATTTTACCGGCGCGAGCGACCCTGTGGGCATTGTCAAAACGATTTACCGGGTAGGCAAGGGAATGCTGCCGGATGAAGAGGAAAGCAACGAGGCGGCCCCAGAGCTAGAAGCTACTGAAGCGCCCGCTGAAGTGCTGGCCTTTGAGGATGCTAAACCCGCGCCGCTGCCCGTTGCCGAGGCCCCCGCCGCCCTGCCCCCGCGCCGCCGGATGCGGTTTGAATTTGAGGCCAGCGCAACGCCTGCCTCCACAGAAACGGAAATAGTATGAACGCGACAGCACCAGATATGAATATCAGCGAAGAAGATCAGCTTCGGGCCGATATGTATAACTTTCTTGGCCTCCTATTGGCGGGGCCACCGAGCAAGGAAACTCTGGGTAAAACAGCGGCACTGCAAGGTGACGACAGTGACATGGGCGAAGCGATTAACGCGATGGCGCGGGTCACAAAAGCGACCAGCGCCAAAGCGGTTGAGAGCGAGTTTATGGCGCTGTTTGTCGGGCTTGGGCGCGGTGAGTTGCTGCCCTATACCAGTTTCTATCTAACCGGGTTTCTGAACGAGAAACCGCTGGCCATGTTGCGCAAAGATATGGCGGGCCTGCGGATTAGCCGCGCGGCCAACGTGTATGAGCCGGAAGATAATATTGCCAGCTTGCTGGAAATGATGGGCGGCATGATTACGGGCCGTTTTGGCGCGCCGGTGCCACTGGACCAGCAAGCCGCGTTTTTCAACAAGCATATCGGCTCTTGGGCCGCGCATTTTTTTGCAGATTTGGAAGCCGCAAAATCGTCGGTGTTTTTTGCCCCCGTGGGCAGTGCTGGCAAGGCTTTTATGGAGATCGAGCGCGAAGCGTTTCGGATGGATGCGGGTTAACCGCTAAACGGCCCTTGGGCCAATACAGGAGGGAAGACATGAGCGATAAAGACGACAGTGTTAAGGCTGATCGCCGGAGCTTTTTGAAGCTTGCTGCGGCCACAGCGCCAGCGGCCGTTGCCGCCACCGCGCTAAGTGGCACAGCCGCCAAAGCGGTTGAGCTTGAAGACGCAGGCAGCGGATTGCGCGACACCGCGCACACGCAAGCCTATTTCGATAGCGCTAAATTTTAAGCGGTATTTTGAAAATGGCCAATGGTTGCGAGACGCCCGACGGCCATAATTAGGAATACCTAGTCAGGCTGAATTTAATTCAGCCCCAGCAAGGGAGAATACAATGCTGAGGAAAAAGACCAACGGGGTAGCGAGACGCCCCCAGCGGACAAGCCTCTTGTCAAATATTGCCGAAACATCGGTAGATCGGCGCAGCTTTTTGCGCGGGTCCGGCCTCGCCATTGGTGGCTTGGCCTCAATAAGTGCCATGGGTGGCACGGTTACACAGGCGCAAACGGCGGATGCCGTGAATGGCGCTGTGGATACGGTTAAATCTATCTGCTGTAACTGCTCGGTTGGTTGCACGGTTATGGCCGAAGTGGATAACGGCGTTTGGGTCGGCCAAGAGCCCGGTTTTGACAGCCCGTTTAACCTAGGTGGCCACTGCGCCAAAGGGGCCTCGGCCCGCGATGCCGCCCATGGTGAGCGCCGCCTGAAATACCCGATGAAAAAAGAAAACGGCGAATGGAAGCGCATTAGCTGGGAGCAGGCGATTGATGAAATCGGCGACCAGATGGGCGAAATTCGTGAAGAAAGCGGCCCAGATTCTGTTTACTGGCTTGGCTCGGCGAAGTTTAATAACGAACAAAGCTACCTGTTCCGCAAATTTGCCGCCTATTGGGGCAGCAATAACGTAGACCACCAAGCGCGGATTTGCCATTCGACCACCGTTGCTGGCGTTGCCAATACATGGGGCTACGGCGCCATGACCAACAGCTATAACGACATCCATAACTCGAAGTCGATGCTGATTATTGGCGGCAACCCTGCCGAGGCGCACCCTGTTTCGCTCCTGCACCTTATGAAGGCCAAAGAGCAAAGCAACGCGCCGTTGATCGTGGTTGACCCACGCTTTACCCGCACCGCCGCCCATGCCGACGAATACGTGCGTATTCGCCCCGGCTCGGACGTGGCGTTTATCTGGGGCTTGCTCTGGCATATCTTTGAAAACGGCTGGGAAGATAAAGAGTTCATCCGCACCCGCGTTTACGGCATGGAAGACATCCGCGAAGAGGTGAAGAACTGGAACCCAGAAGAAGTGGAGCGCGTAACCGGCACCCCCGGAAGCCAGATGGAGCGCGTTGCGCGCACCCTGGTTAACAACCGCCCCGGCACTTTGATTTGGTGCATGGGTGGCACGCAGCATACTACGGGTAACAATAATACGCGTGCGTATTGCATCCTTCAGCTTGCTCTTGGCAACATGGGCACCTCTGGTGGTGGTACCAATATTTTCCGCGGCCACGACAACGTGCAAGGCGCTACGGATATGTGTATCCTTAGCCACTCCCTGCCCGGCTATTATGGCCTTTCGGGTGGTGCTTGGGCGCACTGGTCCCGTGTGTGGGGTGAGGATGTTGACTGGCTCAAGGGGCGGTTTGACAGTATCAAAGCGGCTGACGGGTCTGACAAATCACTGATGAACCTCAAGGGCATCCCGGTCTCGCGCTGGATTGATGGCGTGTTGGAAGATAAAGAGAATATCGACCAGCCAGACAACGTGCGCGCCATGGTGCTTTGGGGCCACGCGCCCAACAGCCAAACCCGTGGTGCGGAAATGAAAACAGCGATGGAAAAGCTGGATATGCTGGTTGTGATTGACCCATACCCAACCGTTTCAGCCGTGTTGCATGACCGGACCGATGGTGTTTACCTGCTGCCGGCCTCTACGCAATATGAGACACGTGGATCGGTAACGGCTTCTAACCGCTCGCTCCAGTGGCGCGATAAGGTGATCGAGCCTATATTTGAAAGCAAGCCGGACCAAGAGATCATGTCTTTGTTTGCCACCAAATTTGGCTGGGCTGATCGCTTTTTCCGCAATATTTCGATGGATGGCGAACATCAGCCAAACATTGAGGATGTCACCCGTGAGTTTAACGGCGGGATGTGGACCATTGGCTATACCGGCCAAAGCCCTGAGCGGATCAAACTGCACATGGCCAACCAGCATACCTTCGATAAAACCACCTTGCAGGCCGTTGGCGGCCCCGCAGATGGCGAATATTACGGCCTGCCATGGCCGTGCTGGGGCACTGCTGATATGAAGCATCCGGGCACACCCAACCTTTATGACATGTCTATGCCTGTCTCCAAAGGTGGCCTGACCTTCCGCGCTCGTTTCGGCGTAGAACGTGACGGGGTGAACCTGCTGGCGGAAGGGGTTTATTCAGAAGGCTCTGACATTCAGGATGGTTATCCTGAGTTCACACTGGCCATGCTCAAAGAGCTGGGCTGGGATGGTGAGCTGACAGCGGAAGAGCTGGCCACCATTGAGGCTGGCGCAGGCGATGGCACCAACTGGAAAACCGACCTTTCAGGCGGTATTCAGCGGGTCGCGATTGACCACGAATGTGCGCCATTTGGTAACGCCAAAGCGCGCGCCGTTGTCTGGACCTTCCCCGACCCTGTGCCGGTGCACCGTGAGCCGCTTTACACCAACCGTCGTGACCTTGTGGAAGACTATCCTACCTATGCGGACAAGCAATTCTATCGCTTGCCAACCATGTATGAAAGCATCCAGAAAAACGACTTTAGCAAGGATTACCCAATGATCCTGACCTCGGGCCGTTTGGTTGAATACGAAGGTGGGGGCGATGAAAGCCGCTCTAACAAGTGGCTGGCTGAGCTTCAGCAGGAAATGTTTGTTGAGGTCAACACGCGCGACGCCAATAACCTTGGTATTCGCGATGGTGAGCAGGTTTGGGTTGAGGGTGCCGAAGGCTCCGCGATCAAGGTCATGGCGATGGTCACTGACAGGGTGGGTGAGGGCGTTGCCTTCTTGCCCTTCCACTTTGGTGGGCATTTCCAAGGCAAAGACCTGAGGGACAAATACCCCGAAGGCGCTGACCCATATGTGCTTGGCGAAAGTGCCAACACCGCCATGACCTATGGTTATGACAGCGTTACCCAAATGCAGGAGTCAAAAGTGACCCTCTGCAAAATCACTGCAGCATAAGGAGAATTGAGAAATGGCAAGAGTTAAGTTTCTCTGTGACGCGGAACGCTGCATTGAATGCAATGCCTGCGTAACCGCCTGTAAAAACGAGCACGAAGTGCCGTGGGGCATTAACCGTCGCAAAGTCGTCACCTTGGGTGACGGCAAACCCGGCGAGCGCTCTATCTCGCTGGCCTGTATGCACTGCTCAGATGCGCCTTGTATGGCCGTTTGCCCGACCGACTGTTTTTACCAAACAGCCGACGGCATTGTGCTGCACAGCAAAGACCTCTGCATTGGTTGTGGTTATTGCTTCTATGCGTGCCCGTTTGGCGCGCCGCAATACCCGCAATCCGGCAATTACGGCTCCCGTGGCAAGATGGATAAGTGCACCTTCTGTGCCGGTGGCCCTGAGGAGGACAATTCAGCCGCTGAATTCCAAAAATACGGTCGCAACCGTATTGCGGAAGGCAAGCTGCCGATTTGTGCCGAGATGTGTGCAACCAAAGCGCTGCTAGCAGGTGACGGAGACGTTGTGTCCGCCATCTACCGCGAGCGCGTGGTTTCCCGCGGCTTTGGTTCTGGCGCTTGGGGCTGGGGCACGGCCTATGGCCAAAAAGGCGGCTGATAGGCTGACTTGAAAAAGGCGGCGCGCGGGTTTTCGCGCGCCGCCTCTAACGGCTTGTTTGAGAGGTCACGGCTGTGCACAACCAATTCTATTCCCTACGAAATTTCCTAAAGCTCAGCGTACTTATGCTGATGCTGGCTGCTTTTGCAGCCCCCGTCGCCGCGCAAAGCGTGCGCCCCCCTGGCAATGCGGTTAACCTTGATGATGGCATCGAGGACGGCCCGTCTAACGCTTTGGGTGATGTTTCCGATACTGAATTTTGGGACAATTTTCGCGGCGGCAACCCGAGCGAATTATTTGCGCCCGCCCCCGAAGGGCAGGTGATGACAACAACCGGCCAGCAATGGCGGATGATTCGCGAGAAGTTTATTCGTAAATATCTCGGCTGGGCGCCCGTGATCGTGATCGGCCTGCTGGCCGTGTTTTACCTTGTTCGCGGCCCGATGAAAATCACCGCCGGCCGCTCAGGAAAAACCCTCCCGCGCTTTACGCTTTCTGCCCGCGTGGCGCACTGGTTTATGGCCGGTGTTTTTATAATTCTGGGCCTTACGGGGATGATCATTTTGCTGGGCCGCGTAGTGATAGCCCCTTACTTGGGGCTAGAGGCCAATTCAGTGCTTACAAGCGCGGCCATGCAGGGGCATAATCTGTTTGGCCCTATATTCATTTTTGCCCTTATCTGGCTGTTTATCAAATTTGTGCGGGGGAATTTCTTTCAATGGATTGATCTGAAATGGATCTTTAAGTTGGGCGGTTTCTTTGGTGGGCACGTAAGCTCGCGCCAGTTTAACTTTGGTGAGAAAACATGGTTTTGGATGGTGATCCTTGGCGGGATCGTCATCAGCGTCACCGGCGTTATCATGCTCTTCCCCGGCTTGGTGGAAGATGTCCGCTGGCTCCAGCTTTCCACCATCCTGCACGCACTGGGGGCCGTGGCGCTCATAGCGGTGGCTTTCGGGCATATCTATGTTGGCACCATCGGCATGGAAGGCTCGATAGACTCGATGCTTAAAGGCGAGGTGGATGAAAACTGGGCCAAAGAGCACCATGATTTATGGTATGAGGAAGTAACCGGAAAATCCGCCAAAGAGGAGGAAACTCCATGAGCTTTCTAAACCTTGTTGAAGGCCCCCTCTTTACCTTTGCGGCAGCGGTTTTTGTGCTCGGGGCGCTATGGCGGCTGATCGGCATCATCCGTATTGGCCGCGCAAAAGACATCTCGCCGCCCAAAGCCTCGGCGGCGGCGGGGTTTATAAAGGGCAACCTGCGCCACTTCTTCCCACGCGGTATTTTTGCCAAGCGCACAATGGTGCATATCATTGGCGGCTACGGCTTCCATCTTGGCTTGTTTATGCTGGTGTTTTTTGGTGTCTATCATATTGATTTCCTGAATGAGCGTATTTTGGGTTTTTCATGGCCCGCCCTGCCCCGCTGGGCGTTTCTCCTCACCTCAGCCGTCGCTTTTTCCGGCCTGATCACGCTTTGGGTGCGCCGCATTTCGGACCCTGTCATGCAGTTGATTTCAGATAAAGACGACCATATCGGCAGCTGGCTGACCTTTTTGGTGATGCTCTCCGGCTGCTTCGCGCTTGAGCAAGCCCATGACAGCTTGCGTGGCGTGCATATGTTGCTGGTTGATATTTGGCTAATTTATTTTCCGTTTAGCCGCCTCATGCATAGCTTCACATTTTTTCTTTCGCGCGGTCAATCTGGCATGACCTATGGCCGGAAGGGGAAAGTCCGATGACCAGCAAAACCGAACTCGCGGTTGATAAATTCCTTGAACAAACGGATTCAGAGGTCGCCTCGTTTTTTGAGGCCTGTGTGCACTGCGGAATGTGCGCCGAGGCCTGCCAGTTTCATTTGAGCACCGGCGACCCCAAATACACTCCTATCTATAAGCTGCGCCCGATGGAACGGGCTTACAAGCGGGAAAAGGCCCCGTTTTCCCGCCTCAAAAAAATGCTAGGGCTGGCACCAAAGCCAGTAACGGAAAAGGAGCTAATCGAGTGGGCCCCGCTCGTGTATGATGGTTGCAATATGTGTAAGCGCTGCACGCTTGTATGCCCGATGGGCATTGATATTGCCGGTACCATAAGAAAAATGCGAGCGGGCTATGCGGCGGCAGGTCTGGCCCCTGAAGAACTGTAACGCTCAGCTCGATTTGTGCGGAAAACCAGCTCGCCGACGGGGGTGACGATTAGCTTGCTCAAAGCGTAGACCAAACATCAGGAAAAGGACACAGACCTGAAAATTCAGGTAGATAAACTAGGCCCAAACTGTATGTGCACGTTTTCCCCATCTAAAATTGTGAGCCACCTGAGGTGTTGGGTGCCCATGCCAAACTGTTTGACCGGGCCAAATATGATGGGGCGCCAGTTCAAATTTGACGTTGTGCATGTTCTTGGGGTGAGCGAGCAGTGCGCCGCGAGGGCAAAACGGATGATCACAAGATGCCCCTGCATGAGCCTAACGGAACTAGTGGCAGAAACGCTGATAGCGCCGGATAAAAAAACAAGGTTGAGTTTGCCGAGGTCATTGCGCAATATAGCGCGAAATCCCGCGTATAGGATGGCCAGCCGATGAACAAAGACGCCCCGATCATTTCTGTTGATGAATTTGGTGCCGGATTGGCGCTTTCTTCGGTACTCATTGTTGATGATGAAGCAGGCATGCGGAATTTTCTGATGAAAATTCTTGGCCCGCGCTGCCTGCGGGTGGAATGCGCCAGCAATATCGATGAAGCTTCAAAGCTGCTCGACCAAAACCATTTTGACGTGGTGATCCTCGATAATGTCATGCCCAAAAAATCGGGCTTGGACTGGCTGAAAGAGCAACGCAAGCACGGGTTTTTTGCTGATGCAATTCTGATAACCGCCTTTGCTGACCTCGAAACCGCCATCACTGCCCTACGCGCGGGTGTGGCTGATTTTGTGCTTAAGCCTTTTCGCTCCAACCAAATCCTGAATGCGGTGGCGCGCTGCTTTGACCGGCGCGAGCTGCGGCGGGAAAACTACCTGCTGAAATATGAATTGGCCTCGGAAAAGCTCTGCGCCCATGGGCGGCTATTGGGGCGCTCGGATGAAATTACATCTATCCGTGACACGCTGGAGCGCGTGGCCCCGCTGCCAACATCGGTGCTGTTTACTGGTGCTAGCGGCACGGGAAAAGAGGTGGTGGCGCGCACGCTGCACAGCATGTCTGACCGCGCCGACACACCCTTTGTGCCGGTGAATTGCGCCGCCATTTCGCCAGAGAATATAGCTAATGAGCTTTTTGGCTATATCCGGCATGACCCCGTGGAGGGCGATAGCCAGCAAGACGGGCTGCTGTTTCATGCGCGCGGCGGCACGCTGTTTTTAGACGAAATCATCGAGCTGCCGCTTAAAGTGCAAGGCATGCTTTTGCGGGTGATCGAGGAATTGCGGGTCCGGCCCATAGGCTCGGTCCGCGAAGTGCCGCTGAACCTGCGTTTTATGTTTGCCACCAATGCCGACCTTGAAAAGGCCGTGGCAGAAGGCCGCTTTCGCGAAGATCTTTACCACCGGATCAATGTGATCAACATTGAAATGCCGCGCCTAATAGAACGCAAGGGCGACCTGCTGGAACTGAGCAACATGTTTATGCAGCGCATTTCGCATGAGCTAGGCATGAAGCCACTGCCACTGACCGAGGGGGTGTTGCTAAAGCTTTCAAGCTATGACTGGCCGGGCAATGTGCGCGAATTGCGCAACCTGATCGAGCGCTCGCTGATTGTGGGGGAATTCCCGCCGGAATTTAGCGCCGCTGAGGAGGATAACGAATTGGCCGTGGATTCATTGGCGGCAGTTGAGCGCCGGCACATTTTGAATGTATTGGCGGATTGTAATGGCAACCGCGCCGAGGCCGCGCGGCGGCTAGGGGTTTCGCGTAAAACCATTGATCGCAAATGTGCGATGTGGGATGCATAAATCAAGAATCCACTGGACAAAATCTGTCCGCACGCGGCTCCTGATAATCGCCCTTTTGCCCATGCTCATCATCATGCCGCTTTTTGGCGGCGTGGTTGTTTATAATTGGTCTGCCCGTTTTGACAATCTCTTGATTGCAAAAGTTAACGGCGAGCTGACCATTGCACATGAATACCTAACAGGGCTTAAGGTGCGGGCCTTGGAAAAGGTGCAGGCGCTGGGAGCGTCGGCGGTTTTTTTGCAAGCCTCTGAGGCGGGGCAGCTGCCCGCGCTGCTAGAGCGCCAGCGGCAAGAATATGGCTTTGATTTTATCTATTTTATCGGCCCTGATGGCAAAATAATTCCGACCAGTGGCGGAGCGGCCCCAGCCCAGCCCACGCGCTGGCCCGTGGTGCAGCGCGCTCTTGCTGGTGAGGGCGGCGCCGAAATTGACATTTTTCAGGCCGAGGATCTCGCCGCGTTTTCACCGGAATTTGCGGCGCAAGCCGCCCTGCCATTGGTGCCCACCAAAGCCGCCCTGCCCACAACCCGAACCCGTGAAACCCGTGGCATGATCGTGCATACGGCCGCGGCCGTTTCGGCGGGCGAAGGCACGCTGGTTGCAGGGGTATTGCTCAACCACAATCTTGATTTTATCGACGCGATCAACGCGCTGGTTTACCCTGAGGCCAGCCTGACAGAAGGCAGCCGGGGCACCACCACGCTTTTTTTAGACGATGTGCGGGTCTCGACAAATGTGCGCCTGTTTGAAAACGTCCGCGCCCTTGGCACGCGGGTTTCCGTTGAGGTCCGCGAAGCGGTGCTGGGGCAGGGTCGAACCTGGCTCGACCGTGCCTTTGTCGTGAATGATTGGTATATTTCAGCTTACGAGCCACTGATTGACAGCTTCGGCAACCGTGTTGGCATGCTTTATGTGGGTTTTCTGGATAGTCCCTACCGTGCCGCCAAAGCGCAAACCCTGTGGCTGATTTCAGGCGGGTTTCTGTTTCTACTGGCCTTTTCGGTGCCGCTATTTTTGCGCCTCGCGCGCGGAGTGTTTAGGCCACTTGAAAACATGGTCGAGACCATTTCAAAAGTGGAGGCCGGAGACCTTACGGCCCGCACCGGCCTTTCGGATGCGCAAAACGAGGTTTCGCTTGTATCCACACATTTGGATACGGTTTTGGCACAAGTGCAGGACCGCGACCAAAGCTTGCGGGAGTGGGCCGATGAGCTGGAAAACCGAGTGGAGGCCCGCACGGCTGAGCTCAAGAATGCCAATCAGCAGCTGGAGGCCACAACAAAGCAACTGGTGGTTTCGGAAAAGCTGGCGGCCATTGGGGAAATCACCGCAGGTGTGGCGCACGAAATCAATAACCCTGTGGCGGTTATCCAAGGCAATGTAGATGTAATTCACGAGACTTTAGGCCCGCACGCGACCCCACTTAAAACCGAGTTTTCGCTGGTGTTTGAGCAGGTGCACCGGATTAACACATTGGTCAACAAGCTGCTGCAGTTCGCCCGCCCCGAGGAATTTGCTGGCAATGCCGGCAGCCACTCCCCGAATGACGTTATCGAGGACACCCTGCCGCTGGTGCAGCACTTGCTGAGCAAGGTGAATATCAATCTGAAACAGGCATTGAACTGCACACAGGACGTGACGATTAACCGGACGGAATTGCAGCAAGTGTTTATCAACCTGATTGTAAATGCCATCCAAGCGATGCCAAGCGGAGGGGTGCTGGAAATTGCAACCGTTGACCAAGATTCGGAGGTGCTGATTAGCATTGCCGATAGCGGCGTTGGCATAGAACCAGAGGTGATCGAACATATATTTGACCCGTTTTTCACCACAAAAAAAGCCGAAGGCACGGGGCTGGGGCTTTCGATTACGCAAAAACTGATAGAGCGCGCCGGTGGGCGCATAAGCGTGGACAGCCGTATTGGGCATGGCACGCGCTTTAATGTCTTTCTGGACTCAGCCGTATCTTAGCATTTTGGCACAACGGATGGCAGATACACCCGTTTCGTTGAGTTATTAACCGCCTGAGAGGCACAACCTAAGATTGCCAATGTGCGACTTTGCGGTCAAACCCCCACATCGCCACCACCATAAGGCGATTATTCTTTAAATTCTTGTTGTTAGCTTGCCTACTTAATGTAAGCTACTAGCCAACGGAGTGATTCGTTTGGTTGACATAAAATTTAGTGACGGAGTTTACAATGCGCCTATCTGCAATTTCCAAAGCCCTTTTTACCACCACATTCTTAGTGTCCGGCCTTAGCTTGGCCGCCCCGGCCCTGGCTGAACCGGTGACCCTTACGTCAGAAGATGGTGCTCTCATGATAACAGGGGATCTTCTTTCATATGAAGATGGCTTTTTTCGCATAAGCACGACCATTGGCGAGCTTTCCATTGATGGGGAAGACGTGACCTGTGAGGGGGATACTTGCCCCGTGTTCGAGACGAGCGGTAACATCGTTGTGGCAGGGGCCAGCTCCATCGGGAGCCTGTTGATGCCTGCCCTGATTGAAGGGTATGCCGCATCTATTGAAGCCAAAGTAAACCCGGTTGCGGGCACAGCTGCCGATACCATTTCACAAGATATTGTAGCCGATGGCGGCCGCGGTGAAACCTTGGCTAACGTTACAATTAATCTGAGCGATTCCGCAAATGCGTTCCGCGCTTTGACACAGCCCGATGTGCAAATCGGCCTTTCCACACGCCGCGTTTTGCCCGCCGAGGCCCGCCGCGTAACCCAATCTCGTGGTGGGAACCTGATTGACGCGGCACAAGAGCGCGTGGTGGCGGTGGACCCTGTGATTATTATGGTCCACCCGAGCAACCCGGTGCAGGCGCTTTCCATTGAGCAACTGGACGGGATTTATAGCGGTCGCATTACCAATTGGGCAGATATCGGCGGGCGAAACGTGCCCATTATTGTTTATGGGCGGGACCAAAGCTCGGGCACAGGTGGCGCCTTCCAGCAGAGCATTTTTGCCACCTCTGGCAACCGGCAAGCCAATTCGGTGATCGTTTTGGACAGCGATGAGCAGATCGCGCAATCGGTAATGACCCAACCCACTGCGATTGGCATTTCTGGTGTTGCCTCTGCCGGCGGCACCAAATCGCTCGATATTATTGACCAATGCGGCATTTCAGTTAGCCCGAACTCATTTAACACCAAAGCGGAGGAATACCCCATTCAGCGGCGGCTATATCTTTATAACCGCACCGATAACATGACGGAAACGCTGGGGGGCTTCCTTGATTTTGCCTCATCCAACGCGGCTGATGCTTTGATCTCCAGCGCTGGTTTCTTCAACCTGTCGGTTGAGCAAGATCAGCGCCCTTACCAGGGCGGACGGGCCTTTAGCGTTATCGAAGCAACCAGCAACCCTGATGAACTTCCGCTGATGCGGGAACTGGTCGTAGATCTGCTTTCTTATGACAGGCTAACAACCACCATCCGGTTTGGCTCGGGCTCATCTTCGCTTGATGCCAAAGGCTTTAGCGACCTTGAACGCATGTTTCAGTACCTAAATACTCTGGATTACCCTGTTGAGTTGCTCTTCGTTGGTTTCTCGGATGCGGATGGTAGCTTTGATTCCAACAGCTCACTTTCTCTCAACCGCGCCAACCAAGTGGCTGATTCAGCGGCGCAATTTGCGGCTGGGAAAATCACCAATCCATATGGGGTTTCCATCGGAGCGAAGGGCTTCGGTGAGTTGGCACCTGTGGCTTGTAATGCTACATTGGAAGGCAAACGCACAAACCGCCGTGTGGAAATCTGGATCCGGCGGCAATAGCGGAAAGGCGTGGTGAACCCACCCGCTTTTCTGTATTGCCCCGAAATTCCACTTGAGTGAGGACAAAAAAAATGAATATTTCCACCCTTCCACGCATAGCTGTCTCTATGGCTGCGCTTGCCCTGCCCCTATCCGCGCAAGAGGTCGGCGTTACGCCTGACGCCATTGCTTTTAGCCAAATCGCAGCGCTTGACGGCCCCGCGGCCCAGCTTGGGCTTGGCATGCAAAAAGGACTACTGGCCGCCTTTGCGGAAATCAATGCGGCAGGTGGCATTAATGGTCGCCAGTTGACCTTGGATAGCCGAGATGACGGCTACGAGCCTGACCGCTCGATCGCGCAGATAAACCAGATCATTGAAGAAAACGCGCATTTTGCTATTATTGGCACAGTAGGCACCCCTACCAACCTGGTTTTGCAGCCTATTGCCACTGAAGCCAAGATCCCGCTGCTAGGCCCCTTTACCGGGGCAGGCTTTTTGCGAAACACCGAAAATGCCAATGTTTACAATGTGCGTGGCACTTACGACGCTGAAACCGAAGAATGGATCAAGCAATTGGTTGATGTCGACGGGCTGACAAACATTGCCATCCTTTACCAAGACGATGGCTTTGGCCGCGTTGGCTTGGCCGGTGTAGAAGCCGCACTGGCGCGCCGAGGCATGGCGCTTTCGGCAAGCGGCACCTACACGCGTAACACGACAGACGTGAAAGACGCGTTGGTGGCCATGATGGAAGTGAACCCGCAGGCCGTGGTTATGGTCGGGGCCTACCAGCCCATTGGCGAGTTTATCAAGCTTTCCCGCACATTCAGCTTTACGCCCGAATTTGTGACCATCTCTTTTGTGGGTTCGCAAGCGCTGGCGGATGAGCTTTGGCCCGAAGGTGCCGGGGTTCTGATTTCGCAAGTGGTGCCCTTCCCTTGGGATGACAGCATTAAAATTGTTTCTGAGTATCAGCAAGCCATGAACAGCTATGAGGAATATGCCAGCTATGATTTTGTGTCACTTGAGGGCTATATCGTGGCCCGCGTGGCTATTGAAGCGATTAAGAACGCTGGCGAAGACCCAACCCGTGAGAGCTATCTGGCGGCGCTGAAAGGCCTGACTAACCTGGATTTGGGCGGCCTGACCATCAGCTATGGCGAGGGTGATAACCAAGGTATCGACACGATATTTATGACACGGCTTTTACCAGACGGGTTTTTTGAACCGCTTTAACAAAAGCAACAATCCCAAAAGGGCCGCGCCAGCCAATGGCGCGGCCCTTTTTTATGGCTGGGCGTTAAAGGTAAACAACTGTTCGCCATTCAGCACATAGCCATTAATCAGCCCCTTGGCGGTATCGCTTGTGAGCCAGCCCTCAAAAGCCAGCGCTAAATCATGGCGCACATGCGGCCAGCGCGCGGGGTTGACCGGAATATAGGCATATTGGTTAAAAAGAGCTGGGTCTCCAGCATAAAGCAGGCCTAGGCTTGCCTTATTGCCAAAATTCAGCCAGCTGGCGCGGTCGGTAAAGGTATAGGCATTCATGCCGCTGGCCACATTCAGAGTCGCCCCCATGCCAGAACCCGCGGCGCGATACCATGCCCCCTCCGGGGCCGTGCTTGACGCGTCCCAAAGCGCCAGCTCTTTTTTATGGGTGCCGCTATCGTCTCCACGGCTGACAAAAGGGGCCTGAATGCGAGCGATGGCTTGCAAAGCGGTGGCGGCTGAGCCGGCATCAGCAATGCCAGCAGGGTCCTCCATTGGCCCAACAAACACAAAATCATTATACATGATCTCGCGGCGGTGGGTGCCAAAGCCAGCTTCCAAAAAGCGGTCTTCCGCTACGCGGGCATGCACCAAAATCGCGTCTACGTCGCCCGCCTCCCCAAGCCGTAAGGCTTGACCGGTGCCAACCACAATCAGCTCTACATTCAGTTCAAGCTCAGCCTTGACCGCAGGCAGCAGAACATCAGAAAGGCCGGAATTGTAAAAGGATGTGGTCACGGCCATGCGCAGGGTTTCGGCATGGGTGACCGTGGCTAGCGTAGCCGCCACCAGCGCAGCAATTACAGGTTTCATTCGACAATATCTCCGTTGATAAAGGCCTTAGCCTCGGGTGTGACAGGCGCGTTAAAGAATTTCTCAGAATCCGCCTGCTCATGCAGTTTTCCATTCAGCATAAAAATAACATCATTGGCCAGCCGCTTGGCCTGCCCCATATCGTGGGTCGACATAACAAGCCGCGTGCCGCGCGCCTGCACCTGCCGCAAAATGCTCTCGATTTCGCGGGTGGCGCGGCCATCTAGGTTGGCGCAGGGCTCGTCCAGAAACAGGATTTCCGGCGCGGTAATCAGCGCGCGCGCCAGCGAGAGCTTTTGCTTTTCACCACCTGAAAGCATGGGTGCCCAGCTCTCTAGCAGCTCGGAAAGACCAAAATTTCTGGCGCATTCTGCTGCCCTTTCACGAGCCGCGGTCTTACCCACACCACGCAGGTGCAAGGGGTAAGCAAGGCTATCAATCACCTTGCGGCGCATCATGATGGGGGATTGAAAGACAAAGCCCTGCTTGTCTCGCGCCTGCTTGGCAGGCAGGGCCCAAGCCACCTGCCCCTTTGAGCAGCGCTGCAAGCCGTGCATCAGCCGCAAAAGCGTGGTTTTGCCAGCGCCGTTGGGGCCGATGACCATGGTGAAGCCCGTGGGGGCGAGCGTGAGGTTCACGGGGCCAACCAGCTTTTTACCCCGCATATGGGCGCTGGCCTCTATGAGCTTAAGGGGCAGAATGCTTACCATGTACTTGCCCGTTCGGTTTTACCAACTATATGGATAAGCAGGTTAACGATCACCGCCATCGTGATCAGCACTAGCCCTAAACCCATGGCAAAAGCAAAGTTGCCCTTGCCGGTTTCTAGTGCAATCGCGGTGGTTAACACCCGCGTGGCGTGCTCGATATTGCCACCCACAATCATAATCGCGCCGACCTCCCCAATGGCGCGGCCAAAGCCCGCCAACGTGGCGGTCAGCAGCGCTCGTTTTCCATCCCACAAAAGCGCCTTGATGCGTTGGGCGCGCGTGGCATTCATCGAGATTAACAGGTCGTGGTATTCGGCCCACAGGTCACGAATGGTTTGGTGGCTGATCGACGCGATCAGCGGCGTGATGATGATCACCTGCGCGATGATCATCGCCGCAGGAGAAAACAGCAAGCCAAAGCCCCCGAGCGGCCCTGCACGCGAAAGTGCCATATAAACAAACAGCCCCACCACCACCGGCGGCAGGCCCATCAAGGCATTAAGCACGGCAATTACATAGCGGCGAAACTTGAAACGGTTCACCGCCAGCCATGCCCCCATGGGCAGACCGATGATTGAGGCAATAATGACCGCAGAAACCGTGACCTGAAGCGACAGAAAAATGATCTCGTATAGATCAGGGTCCAGCGTAAATATCAGCTTCCATGCCGCCCAGAATCCGCCTGCGTAATCGCTCATGAGCGCTTACCCTTCTTGGGATCGCCCTTCACTTTTGCGGGGTCGGCATCGCGCACCAGCCTGTCCTCACCACTCAGGCAAATAAAGCGCTGCCCGCGCATTCGCCCGATCAGCGTCAAGCCTACTTGCCGTGCAATTTCCACGCCCCAAGCGGTAAAACCCGAGCGCGAGGCCAGCACAGGAATGCCCATAAGCGCGGTTTTGATCACCATTTCAGAGGTCAACCGCCCCGTGGTATAAAGGATTTTGTCGCGAGCGACTTCCCCCTCAAGCACCATCCAGCCCGCTATTTTATCCACTGCGTTATGCCGCCCCACATCTTCCATATAAACCAGCGGCTCAGCCCCTTTGCACAGCACCGAGCCATGAATAGCCCCCGCTTCAAGGTAAAGGCTGGGCGTGGTATTTATGGTGTGGGCCAGCGCATAAAGCCAGCTTGTGCGCACCTCCGCTTCAGGCAGGGTCATGCCCTCCAAACCCTCCATCATGTCGCCAAAAACCGTGCCAACGGCACAGCCCGATGTGCGGGTCTTTTTCTTCAGTTTATCCTCGTAATTGGTCTCACGCACCGTTCGCACAATTACAGAGTCCACCTCTTCGTCATAATCAATGCCTGTGACCTGGTCATCCGGCAAAAGCATGCCTTGGTTACGCAAATACCCAGCGGCAAGATACTCGGGGTAATCGCCGATGGTCATCGCTGTCACGATCTCCTGCTTGTTCAGATAAATCGTAAGCGGGCGTTCTTCCACCACTTGAATACGCTGCTCAACCCCATCTTGATCCAGCCCGGAAACCGCGCGGGCTAGTTGCTTGGCAGACTGATTTGGAGCGATCAGATAAGGCACGGTGTGGCTTTTGCTAGGGTCATTGGGAGTGTTCCAAATTAAACGTAGTATAGTGCTACCCACCCCCCCCTGATAAGTAAACGAATTTTGTAAACGAGTTTCCAAACATAGAAGAATGGGGACAGATTGTCTTTCATTTTGCACAATGTCACTCAATATGGCCATGTTGGGTATAAATCTTTGCTAAACAACTACCGGCTTGCGCCGGTAGGATTTTCGATGTGCTTTTTCAGGTACTGAAGTACGATGCCCTGTGTGATGGCACCGTTAATGGTTGGAGCTGTCACGGAATTGTGCCGCTCCTTTTACCGCGTATTATGCGCAAAAGGAGAACGACTATGGGAACGAAACACACCG
>JADGFD010000011.1 GCA_016744015.1 Paracoccaceae bacterium
CAGGCGGTTCTGGCCGCGCGGATATTTCTCAACGACCAGCGGAAATGTCACGGATGACGTGATACTTAAGTATTTAGAGCTGCATTCAAAACGGGAACCTACCGGCATCAGCCGGTAAGCTGTTCAGTCTTATAGGCCTGGGAGCGTGCCCGGGATCACAATGGTTGGCCCGCAAACTGTTGGCCATGGGGCATCGGGTGCGAATTATTCCCGCCCAGTTTGTAAAACCCTTTGTGAAGTCAAACAAGAACGACACTCTTGACGCAGAGGCCATCGCTGAGGCGGTTATTCGCCTGACTATGCAATACACAATGAAGACCCTGCACCCCGTGCGCAGCAGGCTTGTCTCGGGCAAAACACAGTTGATCAACCAGATGCGTGCCCTGTGCATTGAATATGGCGTGGCCATTCGCAACGGGGCTGGCGTGTTCAAGGTTGATCTCCCGCGTGTCGTTACGGATGAAAGCAATGATCTCTCTGTTGGTATTCGCCGGATTTTAACTGATTTGTTTGAAGACCTGAAAGCTCTGGAAATACGCACGGCGCAGGTAACCCGAGAAATTGAAGCCCACGCCGCTCAGGATGATGTCGCACGTCGTTTAATGACAATCCCGAGTATCGGACCGATGGGTGCCACGGCTTTATTGGCGGCAGTCGGGGATGGCAAGCAATTTGCCAAAGCACGCGATCTGGCTTCATGGCTGGGCCTTGTGCGGAGGCACCCCAACAAGGTTGTCGTCGCACTGGCCAACAAAATTGCGCGTATCGCTTGGGGTATTCTAACAAAACCCGGCGCGCTTTATGAACGGGTGGACCCGGCTTATGCGTAAGCCAATCCCTACCCATGAGTTGCTAGGATAAAAGTGATGACAAAACGGTCGAACGGCGCGGCGTAAACCTATCGCAAAAAAGCGGGCTTTGTGCCCGAACTAGCATGGGGGAACGAAGCGCGCGGCATCCAGCATTTGCTCCGCCACCTGCTTCTTCAGTTTCCCATTCTCTGCTGCCAATGCTCGAAGCCGCGCCGCATCCGATGGCTCCACTCTCGGTCATTATAAAAAATAACCTGCCGTGTAGCGCATACCACCATACTTCGATTTGTATTTGTAAAACGTGCCCTGAGAGATCCCATACCGCCGACACAAGTCCGCCGCCTTCTCGCCAGCCTCTTGCTCCTTGAGCATCGCTATAATCTGCTCGCCCGTGAATCGCTTCTTCATTTTGTCCGTCCTTTGGTGAGGCGGACTCTACATCATTTTGGAGGAGTTTTAGGGGCGCAGGTCACTATCCCAGCATATCCCAAAATCCCGAGCAATAACCCACCCGCTCAACCCATCATGACAATGGGCACGGCGCACACGTAAATACAAGTCCACTGTATAAACCCTCCCATAAATGAAAAAACCAAAACGGCCACCTTTCACACCACCCGCAACCGCATGATAACACCACAACCAAAACCAATATCGCGCCGACGCTTACAGCCGAAGATCGCAAAGTGACGATGGTTATGCCTGACCTGCGCCGCTTAAACGCCTGCATTTTTATGTAGGGTCCGCCGAAGCAAAGGACGGACAAAATGAAGAAGCGATTCACGGATGAGCAGATTATTCAGATGCTTAAGGTGGAGGAGGATTAGCAATTGATCCGGAGGGTCAATTGCCCGACGACGGGAGGCTGGGGAGAAGGCGGCGGACTTGTGTCGGCGGTATGGGATCTCTCAGGGCACGTTTTACAAATACAAATCGAAGTATGGGGGCATGGAGCCGTCAGATGCCGCGCGGTTGCGAACGTTGGAGGCTGAGAATGGCAAGCTAAAGAAGCTGCTGGCCGAGACCATGCTCGATGTAGCCATGCTCTGCGATGTAAATTCAAAAAAGTGGTAACGCCCGAGGCCAAGCGACAAGCTGTGGTTCACTTGTGCGCAGCGCACGGTGTGAGCCCGCGTCCACTGCCCGGCAGTGGTTTGCCTTCAAACCATGAGAGGGGGCGTGCAATGCCATACAGGTAGATCGATCCACGGTGCGCTATCAGTCGAAACGACCTGATGAAAGCGAATTGCGCGAGGAGATCAAGCTGGTAACGAAGGAACGCCGCCGATTTGGATATCGTCGAATTCAGGTCATGCTGGAGAGGAAAGGGATTTTTATGAACCATAAGAAACTGCGCCGATTATATACTGAGGAAAAGCTGCAAGTGCGCCGTAGAGGCGGCAGAAAGCGCGCTCTGGGCACCAGAAAGCCCATGGTTCTGCCTGACGGCCCAAATCAGCGTTGGAGCCTTGATTTCGTGAACGATGCATTCACGGACGGGCGCAGGTTTCGCATTCTGACGGTGATCGATGATTTTACACGAGAGAATGTAGGGTTGGTTGCAGACACATCGCTGTCGGGCCAGCGCGTGGCGCGAGAATTGAGTATTATCGTTGCTGATCGCCGCATGCCAAGCACGATTGTCTCAGACAACGGCACAGAATTCACCAGCATGGCGATCCTGAAATGGGTGCAGGATACGGGTGTTGATTGGCACTATATTGCGCCTGGCAAGCCCCAGCAGAACGGGTTCATTGAGAGTTTCAACGGTAAATTACGAGACGAATGCCTGAACGAAAACCTGTTCAGCTCGCTATCAGATGCCCGAGAAGTTTTGGAAATCTGGCAACATGATTACAACAATCAGCGCCCGCATTCAGCACTGGGAAACCTGACACCTATCGAATTTGCAGAGAAGAAAACAATGGACAAACTGGCCGCATAGCGCCATCAATTTAACCCCAAGGACTCTACGTTAAACTGGAGGGTACTTGGCGCGCAGGTCAAACGATGCAGAGCGGATTTTTTCGGAAGTATCACTGCCGAATCGAACTCGTTTTCCGGTTCAAATTGATTATTAAGACACTTCAAGTCCTTCAGGTAGTCTTGTCAAGATTTTTAGTAAGAATGCACCAAACCATCATACTCGATGGAACTGCTGCCGTAAACGGGGCCATTTTGAAATTACGATCCCCAAATTTCTGTAACGGTTTCCATATGTGTGCCAGTTGGCGTGCGCTAGAATCTGACAAGACGGGGGAGCTTGAAATGGAATGTGTAGGTATCATTATTTTTATTCAAATAATTAACGCCTTTACTTAAGGAAAGCAGCATCAAGGTGCATGGTCTCCGTGTCTAAATCATAATCCTGGTGCCCGGGATTCAAATCCCTGTCCCGCTACCACTTATCTACCTTGAAAATGGCTTACACAGGCTCTCTGGGCGTTGGTTCAATGACCATCCGCTGAGTATCCACAAAAATGCCAGCATTTAGCTTTTCATCAATTCCAGGCCATGCTTCCCCTTCAACCACGCTGTCATAAAGCGCGCGCTGGATGTCAAATTGTTGCAGGCTTTCGCCGGTTGTGGCATCAATCCACATCATTCTCATGGCGATTTCTCGGGCATTCACAAGGCGAAGCTCTACGCCGGGCGCAATGGGGTTTCCTTCACGATTGGCCAGAATGGTCAGCTTGGTTTTCTCAATCATCAGATCATCTAATCCTGCCTCAATTATGATAAGCTTTTCCCGAAACGCGGCCCAGCCAAAGGTAATGCGCGGGGTGAGGGAGTCCCCAATTTCCCGCGCGGAAGCGGGCGCATTTTTGCCATAAGCATTGGCGAAAAGTGTGGTGGCTGTCTGCTCGTCAGCCTCCCAATGGCCAATGTCATAAATTGGGTGCGCCATGATCCAGATGCCATTTTTGTAATCCAGATAATTGAGGTGCGGCTCAGGCCTGAAATCTTTATCGCAAGCCTCACAATGCACCAAAGACAGGCTGCGCCCGATGATTTCATCGCGAAGGTCGGGGCGGCGATCCGCGTTTATGCTGCTGTAATTGTCAAATGCCAGCTCGGCGCTACAATCTGGGCAGGTAAAAGTGCGGGTTTTAAAAACAGACATTGTTTATCCTTTCATCAGGCTCAAAGGCCCGGGAGCCACGAATTTGCAGGGTGCGAAGAGTTGAGTTTTTTGGAGTGATAGGCTGCGTATAGCTCGGCAAACCATTCGCCGGGCGCGCGAAACTGGTATCCGGTCACCCCTTTGCTGCGGGCGGCTGCGATATAAGAAACCCAGTTGTTAGCATATGCTTCCTGATACATGACCGTGCCAATTTTGTGGGTGTTAACCGTGCTGGCAGAGGCCCATGGGTCTGAGCCAACCGAAACCGCCTTGTGCCAAGCCTCAAAGTTTTTCCGGCGTTTGCTCCATATTTCACCGGCCTTTCGACCCTCTTTTTCGCTTAATTTTTTCGGTATCTTTGGTTTTTTGGGTTTACCACCCGCCAAAATGCGCTCCACATAGCTTGGGTCATATTCAAACTCGGCGGCAGCGGCCGCGGCTACGGGGGCGATATTTGAGCCATATTCAATCCACCCACCAAAGTCAGGGTTTTTGGCTTTTGAGGTCATAAAGCTTTGCCGGTCATCTACCGCATGGCCGATTTCGTGATAGGTTGTCCAACTGGCCTGTGTTGGCTCATCGGCAATGGCGGGGCATACTGAATCAGGGTCGATGCTATCAAGGGCATCCGGGTCACCAATTTCACTGCCCATCGGATCATTTGCGGTATCATCCAGCTCAATAACCACCCGCTTCTCGCTCGCGCGATACCAGCCACCCTCGTCTTCTTCGACGGAATCAAAACGCATGAGGCTTGGATTCAGGTTTGTGTGCGTTGCGGGCACTGATTTGAGCACCTCATAATAAGCCAGCAGCTTTGGGGCCGGCACATCAAGCTCTCTGCCAGATTTTTCAGCGCCTGCAACGTCCTCGTCTTCCTCTTTGTCATAAACATTTACCTTCATGCCAAAACGCACTTCGAGCACATTTTTCATCACATCTTGCTGGGTTGAATCCGGCAGCGATGACACCAGCGCATCAAGGGCTTTTTCGCCATCGGGCTGGTCGAGCAGCTTTTGAATTTCGGCTTTGTTTGGCGGCGTGCCAGCTTTGGCGCTCGCGCCAATTTTGGCGGTTATGACCAGTGTATCAACCTTGCCCAGCGCCTTTTCCGCGTCTTCATGCTTGAAGGTCTTGGAAAAGGCTTCAGCGGCATCAATTTGGGTTTGGATATCGGCCAAGACTTTTACCTTATCCTGAAAATCAAAAGCGGGGTCGGTAATGACGGCTACACCGGTTTCGGCTGTGGCTTTATGGGCCCGATAAGCCACCTCGGCATCGGCGGTGGTTTTGGCTAGGTCCAAAAGCCGCTCACCCTCAGCCAAGGCTTTGCCTATGTCTGCCGCACTGGCCAGCGCATCGGCCTTGGCCTTTTTCACAATCGCGGCGATTTTCACAATAAAGGGCCTGATATAAGCTGCTTGGGGGTGCGTGCTACCAAGCTGGGTGGTGTTTGCCCCAAGCGTTGTAGCGCGCTTGTAATAGGTATCGGCACTATCCAGCTTCTTTCGGGCTTCATCGGCGAGGGCCGAGATTTCTTTCATCTCGCCACGGGCCGCAGATTCAATGAGCTTGTTCCAGATGGAATCAAGATTATCAACCCGCTCTTCAACCTTTGTCAGCAAATGCGGTGCGAGTTTTGCGCGCGGGTGGGCTTTGAGCTCAGCCAGAATGTCTATGGCCTGTTGGCGCAGTTTATCCACATCACCGCTCTCGATACCATTTGCGAAATCGGTCAGCGGCGCGGCTTTGGCGGCCTTAACTTCAAGCGCTTTGGCTTCGGCCAAAAGATCAATGGTTTTGTTTGTGGCTTTCGCCAGGTCTTTATTGGTCGCCAGCGCCATGGCAGATTTCAGCCCCGCCAACAGCGCTTTAAACTCGGGTTCGACAAATTCAATTTGCGGGCTGTTTTTAAGAGCAACAAGCTGGGCTTGCAGCTTGCTTAGCGATGTCGCATAAACCTTGTAATTCACCACTACGGCTTTCAGGCCCGCGATTTCGCCATCAATCGCTTTCATAGTCAGATCAGCATCATAAAAGGCCCTTTTATCTTCAAAAGCTTGCGCCTGCGCTTGCTTGGCTTCCAAGCGCACACAATCGCTCTCAATGCCATTGGCCCGGTCAGCATATAGCGCCACGAGCTTTGTTTCCACGGTGCTTTTTAGGGCTAGGTAAGCTGTGTTTTCATCGATCAGATTCTCCGCATCGACAATGCGACCATTGATGGCAGATGACATGCTTTGGGCCAGCGCCGCCGAATGCTCATCCAGCTTTTTTCGCGCCAACAATATGTCTTTTTTAATTTGGGTCACTTCGGCGGCAACGAGGGGCTTATCAATAATGGTAATATTGTCTTCGCAATATTTTTTGATATGCGCCGAAACCTTATCATATTCCTTTTTATATTTCTTACCCGCGCGTTTAAGCTGTTTTTCTTTGCGGGTAATGCTTTTGACAATCGCACTAATTTTTTTGGAATCGATAGGGGATTTTGCGGCTTCGGTTTCCAGAGCTTTAAAGATAACTTCCAGCTTGGCCACTTCCAGAGCGGCGCCAAGATAGGTTTTGGCAAGGTCTATCGCATCACGTGCCTCCTTTTTCTTGCGGTCTGCATACTCTTGCTCGGCGGTGTCGAATTTCGGGTCCATCCCCGTCAATTTCGCCATGGCTTCGGATACTTTTTTCGCCTTGGCCAGCTTGTCGGCCTCGGCTAGGTCTGTTTTCAGGGCCGATACATTTACCTTTAGCCGCAGAACGGCTTTCAGGCGTTTTTTGGCGGCGGCATATGCGGTTTTGAAGGCGGCAATCTCTTCTTTGGTGGCCGCAGGCGGCTCGCGGCGCTCTGGCTCTGGCGGCGCGCTTGCATCTGGGCTAGCAGCTTCAGCAACGCGCCCTTCTTGGGCCTCTTCGCCCTCACCAATTGCATTGCCAGATTCATCAAGCAGCGTCACAATAAAAGGCATTTTTATCGAGGCTAAAAACACCTTCATGCGCTTTTGCAGCCCGCTTGGCGCGTCGCCGGTGATTGTCAGCATCATTTTTTTACCGCTGATCGAGACGGAGCCCATAGCCACTTTGGCCGTATCCCCAGATTTTTTTGCCAAACGTGCAAGAATTTCAGGGGATTTTTTCCGGTGCAGAAAAAAGATGGTTGTGTCGGGCTTCTTGCCGATGCATAGCCCAAAATTAATAGGTTTTTTGCGGGCGGCGGCAATTAAGGGGGTGAGTTCGGCGAGTTCACTTGGCGTCATTGGCATAAGATGTTCTCCATGAAATACTCTAATAAATTGCTGTGTTAAATTTTTTGCTATGCTTATGGTTGTTGCGCGTCTGCTGGTATATGTCAACGTATAGCAAAATGGGGTGTTACGGGGCCCGCGAATGGGGGCGGGCGCATATTTGTATTGAATTTACTAAATGAGGACGGATACTGAACCGGAACCAAAGAGGTGCAAGATGGACTTACTCTACGCGAACGACAAACCGGGCCAATATCCAAAATCCTATTGGGCCAGTGTGGCCACGCCCTTGGCGCCGTTTCCGCCACTTAAGGGCGCAGTGCAGGCAGATGTTTGCGTGGTGGGCGCGGGGTTTACGGGGCTGTCTTCAGCGCTTCACCTTGCCGAGGCGGGCTATAAAGTGGTGCTGCTGGAGGCTCAGCGCGTGGGCTTTGGGGCCTCGGGGCGTAATGGCGGGCAGGTTGGCTCGGGCCAGCGGGTAGAGCAGGACGAGCTTGAAAAAATGGTGGGCGAGGATAATGCCCGCGCGCTGTGGGGGCTGGGAGAGGCCAGCAAGGATTGCGTGCGGGGGCTGATCGCCAAGCATAATATTGATTGTGACTGGCGCGACGGCATTATCCATGCCGAGCTAAAACCCAAGCACCTGCACCATAGTTATGCCTATGCCGAAATGTTGCAAACCCGCTATGGCTATGACGGGATTTCAGCGCTGGATAGCGACGCCATTCGCGGCCATATTGGCTCAGAGGCCTATTGCGGCGGCACGCTGGATAGGGGGGCGGGGCATTTGAACCCGCAAAAATATGTGTTGGGGCTGGCACGAGCGGCGCAAAAAGCAGGCGTGGAAATTTACGAGGGTAGCAAAGCGCTGAGCTTTTCCAAAGCAGCTAAGCCCGTTGTAAGCACCGCGCAAGGGCGCGTTACGGCTGATTTTCTGGTGCTGGCTGGCAATGGCTATATGGGCGGGCTTTCCAAGAAGGTGGCGCGCCGTGTGATGCCGATCAACAATTTTATTGTCGCCACCGAGCCACTGGGCCATGCGCTGGCAAAAAGCCTGATAGCGGAAGATGTTGCTGTAGCCGACAGCAAATTTGTGGTGAATTACTTTAAGCGCTCGGCTGATAATCGCATGGTTTTTGGTGGCGGGGAAAGCTATGGCTATAAGTTCCCCAAAAATATTGCTGCCAAGGCGCAAAAGCCGATGGTCGAAATTTTCCCGCAGCTTGCAGGGGCGAAAATTGACTATGCATGGGGCGGCACGCTGGCCATCACCATGAACCGCATGCCCAATTTTGCCCGCCTTGCCCCCAATACCCTGAGCGCCTCTGGCTATTCAGGCCACGGAGTGGCGATGGCCAGCCTTGCGGGCGAAATTCTGGCAGAAACCATTCAGGGCACCGCCGAGCGGTTTGACCTTTTTGGCACAGCCAAACCTCCGCGCTTCCCCGGCGGCCCGGCGCTTAAAACCCCGCTTTTAGCGCTGGCGATGAGTTATTACGCCTTGCGCGACCGGATTTAGCGCCAAAATACCAGAAATTGGATAATTCTTGCGACCTGCCGCTGCGTAATTATTGACCGGCGGAACACCGCCTAGCTATTTTGAAAGGAATAAAAATTTCTGGGAGGAAACAATGAATAAATTAGGGTTTGCGGCAAGTGCCGCACTCTTGGCCAGCGCAGTGATGGTGCACGCAGGCGGGATTGAGCGCACAAGCCAATCAGTTGATATCATCTTTGAAGAAGGCACTCTTGTAGAATTTGGCGTCTCTTTTGGCATGCCTTCGGTTTCCGGCACAGATCCGGCTACGCTAGACACCGGCATTATGTCTCCAAGCTACTTTGGGTTTTCAGGTGGATATAAAACCGACTTGAGTGACAAAATCGCCCTTGCGGTTATTTTTGACCAACCCTATGGCTCTCGGGCTGAATATAATGCTGGGTTTTACACAGGGACGACGGCAGATCTAACGTCCTCGGCTATCACCGTGATCGGCAGCTATGACGTAACAGAACGCATTGTGCTTTTTGGTGGCGGGACTTACCAAACCGTGCAAGCCACCGCCGACATTCCTTTTGTTGGCAGCTATAACATTGTGGCTGATCCGGCTTCGGGTTTTGGCTTTGTGGCCGGTGCCGCTTACCAAATCCCTGACATCGCGTTACGCGTGGCGCTGACCTATCGGTCAGCCGTATCCTCAACTCATGACACGGCAGAGTTTTCTGGTGCTTTGGTTGATACAATCGACATTGTTACACCACAATCCGTTAACCTTGAGTTCCAATCCGGTGTGAACCCAAAAACTCTTGTATTCGGCTCGGTGCGCTGGGTGAACTGGTCTGCGTTTGACCTTACCCCCGCAAATTATCCGCTCGGCTCGATCGTGGATTATGACGATGACCGCGTGACCATCAACCTGGGAGTTGGCCGCAAATTGTCCGACACACTTTCGGCGGCTGTTACCGTTGGCTATGAGCGCAACCTGCATGGTAACCCAACCCCACTGGCCCCAACAGACGGCTTCTTTAGCCTCGGTGCTGGCCTGACCCACACCATGGGGAATGTTAAGATTTCCGGCGGGGCCAAGTATATATGGCTGGGAGATTCAGCAGGTACAGCAGGTACGTTTGAGAATAACGCCGCCATTGGCATAGGTGTAAACTTCTCGGTTGCGATGTAAAATAACTTCGCAAGAACTCAGGGAATGGCCGCGCCAGATTGCGCGGCCATTTTTAGTGCCGCCTACCGCTTTGCCGCCAGCCTCTCAGCATGGGCCATCACTTTCTTGCTAAATATGCCATCTACCAGCTTGGTTTGCACTTTCTTCTCGGTGAACGTGCCCTTCAAATCGCCATAGATAGAATCATAGACTTTTTTGCTTCCCATCTTGGCCGAGTCTCCCAGCACATTTGAAATCAGCTCCTGAACCTGCGTGTTAGATGGCGCAGAGGGAAAAGCGTCTTTTATTTGGACTAGTTTTTTTGGTGAAAGATATTTCATCGCGGTTTTGCCATCTATCTCAGACGATTTTTCAATGCGCCTGAAAATCGGGGATAGCACGATGTTTTTGGCAATCATCTCCATCGCCCATTCAAGCGTTACTTTACCCGAGGTACTTTTGGCGCGGACCATCACATCCTTGATGCAGTCCTGCACAATTCCCGGCCCATGCTCCACCAAGAAATTCTTGGCAAATTTGGCCGCCCCGCTGGTGCTCATTTTGGCCAAAAAGGTTTTGGACATTTTTTTAACCAGATGGGCGGCTACTTTCTTGGCGGCTTCTTTGCCCAATCCACCTTTGAGCAAAGCCCCCAATGCGGCGCCTATGACCCCGTCAAAAACCACATTTTTTACGGCGGTCCCTGTCCCATCAGATATCCCGTTAACGCCTTTGCTGATTTCGGTGGCCGCCGTAACGCCTGCCGCCGTGGCCCCCGAAACAGCAATGCCCGCGGCTATTTTGCTAATCCCAAAGCGTGCAGCAACTGCAGGGTTGGCCGCCAGTGAAAGCGCCATAACCGAAATTTCCGTGCACAAAACAAGCTGCCCCTGCAAATGCTTGCCGTTAGAATCAATCGCATTCATGTAGTTTTTCATGGCTTGGCGCGCATTTATCACGCTTTTGCGGGCGGCAAAAAAGGAAGTGTCAAAGCCGTTTAAATCTCCGGTTTTAACCAGCTTCTCAAAGTCCGAAACCTTCTTTTCAGCCGCCTTAATCATGGATTCTTTGGGGAGGTTCAGGCCGCCGGCATAGCTCTCAATCGCCCATGCCCAAAAGCTGCCCTTGCTGATTTCAGTTTGATGGTCCCATAGGCCTCGCGCTTCCCTCATAGAAACCTTAAGGGAGTCAGCAATGGGAATGAGCGCCTTTTTCCTGATAATCGCCAAGGCAGCTTTGTGCTCGGCTTTGGTCAGAAAATAGGTATTCCCGCCGATCTTTACTTGGTAATCCGCTTTTTTGTATCTCGACGTTTCTGCAAGCAGGCTCAGGAGCTTGCTATCAACATCTCCGGTGAGCTTTAGCCCCGCTTCTTTCTGGAATTCTTTTATAAGCTTTTGCGTTTTGGAATTTAGCTCGCCGTTTTCATCAACAAGCTTCTTTCCTGCAATTTTGTTCAGATACTCTTGCGCGCGTTGGGTTTCAACGCTGGTAGAGCCATAGACAGCGGTGTCTGGCATATCATTTCCCCTAGATATTATTTGGTGTTTAAAAATCTCAATCGTTTAGAATGAGCTACAAATAAGGGGGGATAGGTGAAATGCTACGGGCATTGCCGCATAATGAAAATGCAACAATGCAAGGGTGGTATTGTGCGGTGCTTAACCGGCTTTCATCATACGCTTTATCAGGCCATTTTTCAGAATAAACTGATGATAAAGCGCGCCGGCAATATGCAGGGCAACAAAGGCCAGCAGCACAATTTTCAGCACAGCATGGGCATTGGCTGCCGCCTCAACCTGGCCAAACCAGGCCATCGCGCCGCTCATGGGCATAAGAAAAAGCGCAAGGTAAAGAATGCCGTGGGTAGCGTGGGCTACCATTTTCAAAACCGGATTTTCCTCTTTTGGCGAAGCCGGTGCGCCTTTGGTAAAGCGCATAAAAACGCGGATAAGCATAAGGGCAAAGGTGAGCATGCCCAGCAGCACATGGGCGCGGGCCAGCAATGGAATAGCGACATCAGATGATGCCGCGAGGCCATGCGCCTCTACAAATTCGTGAATTGGATCATGCGCAACATATTGAAACACAATCAACAAGGCTATCGCCCAGTGGAGTGCGATTTGCGTGCGGGTGTAGCCTGAGGAAACGGGTGCCATGGTGGCTCCTCTTTCTGGGTAAGTTTTCAATTACTTACAATTATATTAGAAAATTACAATATGGCAAAATATAAATTTTGCAGGCCAAGCAATCTGACGCCTTAGTTCACATTTCGGGGCCTTATATCAGTTCCAACGCTTTCAACCGCATAGCATAGCGATTGCGCAGGGCCGCATTCGAGTAATCTTTTAGCATCAAAGCCTGACCACGCATGGCACGCTGTGCTGCGGCTTCGGGGTGCTTCAGAATCTCCTGCATGGCGCGGGCCAGTGCTTCGTGGTCAATTTCAGCCCAAAACGCGTTTTCCAGCGGGTAAATGGGCTCACCCGGGCGCACGAGGCGCCTGCGCCACGGGACCACACACGCCGTTTCGGCTGTGCAAAAATCTTGTGTGCCAGCGTAATCGGTAGCGATCACGGGTGTGCCAAGTGCCATCGCATAGGCGGGCACATAGCCAAACCCTTCGGAGCGGTGCGGCGATATCAGCGCCGTGGTGGCGCTGATAAGGCCAAGATATTCGGCAAAGGGTAGGTGTTCTTGAAACAGGATAATCCGGCTATCCCTCGCCATCAATTTTTTGATGATAGACATCTGCTGCTCGGGGTCACCCCAATGGTTTTTCGGTGGCTTGGAGGTTTTAATAACCAGCCGCGCATCGGGGTCACCCTCAAATGCCATTTGAAAGGCCAGCACCGCCGCCAGCGGGTTTTTGCGCGCCACGGAAGAGTGGAGATCAAAGCTGAGCAGAAAGAAGGGCTGGTCGGGGCGGATACCAAGGCGGGCAGGGTCAAACGGGGCGGGCGCGGGAAGGTCAAACCCCTTGCCAACCCACGTAACAGGAATATCAAAAGCCTGCTCATATATGCGCTGCACAAAGCGCGTGGGGGCCCAGATTTCATCAAGAACTTGCCCTGCAAGCCTATGTGCCTCGGGCACATCTTCCAGCTCCCACAGCAAAAAGCCGATATGATATGTATCGGGCGTATGGGTGCGCAGCATTTGCGCCGGAATGGCATCGGCATTTACATGATGCAGGCAAATGCGGCGCTTGGGGGTAAGACCTTTTAGCGCAGTGTCTGACATGCGCTGGTTTTGCCCGAGGCCGGTATCTTTGGCACTGTCGCCGGTGGTTGTGATGGCGGGCGGGGTTTTGGGCATTGCCAACCCAGCCACGCCTGCAAGCGCTGGGTAGCAGGCATAGGCCCGGGTGGCAAACCATGCCTTAAGCTCAACAGCCTGCCATGGCTTTTGTAGGGCTTGTATACTGGAAAGCGGGGCGTGGGCCAGCACCGCTAGCAGAAATTCCAGCCGAGTCAGGCCAGAGGGCAGCGTTGTGTTAAGCCATGAGATCAGCGTCTTGTCCACGCCTGCCTCAGCCCTGAAAAACCGCGCATTGGCGATTATGCGGTGCAGGGCAGCGGCTATGCTTTTGGGGGTCAGTGCGGCGTTTATGCCCTCGGGCGCACCGCGGTGCAGGGCATGGGTATAGATATTTGGAGCTTGATTGAGAAACCAGCTCCGGTAGGCCACCGCGCTTTTGGGCGTATCGAGCGGAAAGCGCTCATACAAGCGGCGGGCTTGGTGGATATGCATCATAAAGGCTGACATTTTCACACCCTGCACGGGCGGCGCGGGTGTGTCTTCAAATGGCGTTGCCGTGATGTATCCGGCGGGTTTGTCCAGCACGGGCAGGCCATCTTCGCCAAAATGTTCGACCACTTCAGCAAGAGTTTTGATCTCGTGATAAAGCGGGTCCGTTTCCGGCAGGCGGTTAAAGGCAGCGCGGAGCCACACGGGCGTGAGTCGCACCACACCTTTTGCGCCGTGCTTGACTGCCAGCGTCAGGTTTGCCAGCTCGGCCTTTTCCGGAGTGGCGGGGTTTGGCAGCTTGCCAAGAAGCAGAGCGGCAACCGTTTCAGGCGGGTTTAGTTGCCGTGTGAGCTTCACAGCGTGCGGGCGAAATAGCTTAGTGATGCACGCCAGCACCACAATCGCGAAATGGTCGGGCTTTTTTAAGAGCCGTGGCCGAAAAACCACCACGCTTTTTTTTGCTCGCCATAAAAGCCGCCACGCAAGCCCTAATCGCCGCTGGCCTTCCAGCCAGCGGTGCGACCAAACCTCCTGAGAAATCTGATTAAAATCAAGTCCTTCGGGGTAAAACACCATAGCGCCTAGCCCCGCACTCAACCGCGCATGATCAGCCTTATAGGCTTTTTTTGGTGCAAACTGAAGGTGATCAAGGCTATAGGCTGGGCCGATGGTGGTGCTTGGGCGCACATCCAGCCCTGCGGCATCAAGGTGGTAAACCACCTGCCCAGCATGGCGCGCAGCCACATTGCCCTTGGGGGGCAAAGGCGCAATCACGCGAATAATCTCTGGCTCCATAGGTTTCCCGGCTGTTCACATCCCGCTCGCGGCGGATTAATCAATCTTTATGCGAACCACTCTTTAAAAACCACCCAAAAGGCGCTATGTATATGAGTGGCGGGTGCTGGTCTTTGCGTGCAAAGGACCCATCCTAGTGGCCTTAATTCATCGAAAGGGAGCTGGCTCTGTGACTGGCCGTGGCCTATCTCATCTGGCACCCACCTGGTTCTCCAGGCTCTCGAGGATCAGACCCCTTCACGAATGCTCCGGGCCCGCCACCAGTTTCTTGGGTGCAAATGAATATTGCTGATGAAAAACAAGCTGCGCGTAAGGCGGCAATGACGCAGCGCAAAGCGGCGCATGAGGCGGCCCAAGGTGCGGGGGAAGCCGCGGCGATGCATTTGCTGGCGTGGCTTGAAACTCAACCTGACATACGCGCTATTTCCGGCTATATGCCCATTCATACCGAGCTGGATATCTTACCCACAATGCACGCCCTGCACGCACGTGGCTATGCCCTTTCTGTGCCCGTGATCATCGGCAAAGCCATGCCCCTGAAATTCAGTGTGTGGACACCTGAGGCCAAAATGATCAAAGGCCCGTTTGGGGCGATGGTGCCGGAAACAAATCGCTGGCAGCGGCCCGATCTGCTCCTCTGCCCGATGCTTGCCTTTGATGCCACGGGCCAGCGCATGGGCTACGGAGGCGGGTTTTATGACCGCACCATCGCTGGGCTCGCGCCCGTGCGCGCCATGGGGTTTGCCTATGCTGGGCAGATGACCAGAAACCTGCCATCTGAACCTACCGATATGCCGCTGGATGGTGTTATCACCGAAACTGGGATTTTTTGGCCTTAGGGCCAGTTGAATAAACGCGCCTGCTGCATGCGCCGCTCAACATGGCGCTTAAAGCCTCACACCGCAGGTTCGTACGTAATTTAAGGCGAAAGTGATCAGAATCGCTGTCGTCATTTTCGGTATCTTATATAACTACAATCCTAGGAATGTAGTTATATATAGTCCAGACTTTACGTCATAAAAACAACATATTGCATGGTTTGTGGGCGTCAAATGTTGACTGGTCTTAACGGGTCATGCGCCCAAGGCGGCGGCTTTACCGTCCCTGCACTAGCCCTTAACTGCCCGTGCCCGCATGGCAGCAGCACGCAGCTCCTCGGCAATCTCTTCGGCTTCATCGGGGTCAAAATCCAGCGGGATTTCAAGAGAATCGGCTTCAATAAACAGCCGCACCATGCCTTGGTCAGTTGGCCCGATCTGCAAATTCGCAGCAATTTCGCTCTGTTTGTTAATGCCCATCTTGCGCCCTTTCCGTTTTGCACTGGCCTACCCTTGAAATTGCCCCATGGCAAGCATCTTTAGGCTTGCAATCCAAGCATCACAGATGTAATCCACCCAACAGTGCCGGCGTAGCTCAGTAGGTTAGAGCGCTTGATTGTGGATCAAGAGGCCCCCTGTTCAAATCAGGGCGCTGGTACCATAAAAATCAGCATTGTCGCACGGATCAGTTTGAGTTTGGAGCGGGCTCTACTTGAGACGGAATTCAGGCGGTGCGTTCGCAACATGGGTGACAACGTTTGGTCATGCGGTTGAGAACCCGGCCGCCAGCTTTGGCTTCATGTTGGTCTCGTGTCGTCGGGTCACTCATCAAGTGCAGGCTTGGGGGCATTTTGGTGGCGGCATCGCGCCCTCAACCGCCTCGTCAAAACGAGCCCGAAGCCACCCACTTGTTTTGCATATCCGGTGAAATCCACCGTCAAATCACCACGATGACCAAGGCTTTGATTCTAGTCAGCCCGGTTCGTCACCCGATATCGCTTCTTTGCAAACCTGTGCCGACGGCCGGCGCTGAATTTATGCGGCATCAGACAGAGCCGTAACCGTAGAAAAAACCATGGCTAACATGCCGCGACTGATCCATGCAAAAAGGCTTGTTATATGGGCTTATTCTGGCACGTAGCGCGGATATGTTGCTTTACTGGCTCTGGAAAAATCCAAATCAATTTCCACGGTTGCAAAGGGGCTATCCACATCAGTTTGCGCCAAAATATCGCCTTCAGGATCAATGATCCATGATAACCCGCCACAGTTTGCCTTATCACCCGGTGGGCACCACAGGTTTGAAGACAGGCTGTAGGCGCCAGAACAAACCGCACTTGCTTGCCCGCCAGCCAGCCATTTGTCGATTGAGCCATGCGGGGTTGCGCGGGGCACGCACAGCAGATCAGCGCGAGAATTTGCATAATGCCGCGCCCAGTCAAAAAACCACATTTCGGTGCAAATTTGAACGCCAAGCCGCATGCCAAGGGTATGACCGATATCAAAGGATTTCAGGCCGCGATCATACCATGAATGCTCCCAGTAGCCCTCCTCATCTGGCAGGTAATACTTCTCATGCAAGCCCGCAGCCTTGCCGGTTTTGGCCTCCCAGATATAGGCCTCGTTGCGGCGGCTGCCGCAATTTGTCATGATCGGGCGTGTACCCATGGCCGATTTTGCACCCAAATTTCCCAGCGCAGCAATGCGCGCCGCATGGTTTTGCATGGCCGTATCCCAGCGGCGTTGGTCTGGCTGCGGGTCAGCGGCCAGCCAATCAGAGAAGCACATTTCAGGCAGCAGCAGAAAGTCGGTTTTCTCAGCGGCAATATGGGCGGCAAGATCAACAAGGCATTGATCAAGATGCCCTTCACGGGGGTCAATTTGGCAAACGGTCACGCGCATTATACTATCCTCAGCTATTGGTTTTGCACAGATTGGCTTGAATGTGCTTTCATGAAAAGATATTAATGCTGTCGATTTCGTCAAAATAATATCGAAAAAATAATGATACTAACGAATGTAAGGTTAATTGCGAAATGGATGATACAGATGCTGAAATTCTTCATCAATTGACAGAAAACGCGCGCATTTCTGCTGCCGAGCTGGGGCGCATCGTTGGGCTTTCGCGGGTAACCGTTCAAAACCGGATAGAACGGCTGCACACAAGTGGGGTTATCGCCCGGTTTACGGTGGAACTGGGGCAAGATACCGGCAGCTTTTTGATTGATGCGGTTGTGATGATCAAGCTTATCTCTGGCGACAGCCGGCCAACCGTAGCCCAACTGAAGCGCATGCCAGAAATGTTCTCTTTGACTTCGGTCAATGGAAGTTTCGATTTAATGGGCGAATTGCGAACCACCTCTCTAAAGCGGCTCGACAAAGTGCTTGCCGAAATCCGAAGGCTGCCCCGGGTTAGTGAAACAAACAGCAGTATCAGATTGAACCGGTTCAAATAAGTTGAGGATGCATCAGCAAAGGCACATTTCCTCTAAGTAAGAGAGGGGGTTGTCGCAAAGTTAACACGCGGTTGAATTTAGGCACCTGATTGGGCGCACTTATCCAGCAAGGTCGGAAAATTGTTGGAAACCGGTTCTGGCGCAGCCTTTTTGCATGGATCAGTCGTGGCATGTTAGCCATGGTTTTTTCTACGGCTACGGCTCTGTCTGATGCCGCATAAATTTAGCGCCGGCCGTCGGCACAGGTTTGCAAAGAAGCGATATCGGGTGACGAACCGGGCTGACTAGAATCAAAGCCTTGGTCATCGTGGTGATTTGACGGTGGATTTCACCGGATGTGCAAAACAAGTGGGTGGCTTCGGGCTCGTTTTGACGAGGCGGTTGAGGGCGCGATGCCGCCACCAAAATGCCCCCAAGCCTGCACTTGATGAGTGACCCGACGACACGAGACCAACATGAAGCCAAAGCTGGCGGCCGGGTTCTCAACCGCATGACCAAACGTTGTCACCCATGTTGCGAACGCACCGCCTGAATTCCGTCTCGAGTAGAGCCCGCTCCAAACTCAAACTGATCCGTGCAAAAATGCGCAAAACCACGCCCTTTCGCTATGCAACATGGCCTGCATTTGTAAATTTAGGCGGGATATTTAGGTTTGCCGGGATTTGGGTATCATTGGTTTAAGCAATCGGACCACGGGTGCGCCACCAAAATTTTGTGAGGCAATTATGCCATCCAGCCAAAGGATAAAGATCATGAGTTCGTTCAACCAAAGTCGATATCCCTTACTTGACGGCCCCACTCCGCTGACGCGCCTGAAGCGGATGGAACAAAAACTTGGGGCACCGCATTTGTTCATCAAACGCGATGACCACATGCATCTTGCACTTGGTGGCAATAAACTGCGGAGCCTTGAATTTTGGGTCGGGGCTGCCCTTGAAGAAAGGGCCGATACCCTGATCGCAGCTGGTGATCCAAACTCAAACCAATGCAGGCTGACAGCGGCGGCCGCCGCCGTTGCTGGGCTTGATTGCGTCATCATCCACAATGGTGAGCGCAACGATTGGGGCCTAAAAGCCTCATACCCCAGCCATCTTTTGGGGGCTGAACTGCGCTTTGTCGGCCCAATGGATGAGGCCCGGCGGGCCGCTGTGGTAAACGATACCGCTGATAAGCTGCGTGCGCAGGGCCGCAAGCCCTATGTTATCGGCAATGCCGTATTGGGGGCGCTGGGATATGCGCTGGCCGCTGCCGAGTTACTCAGCCAAACCCAACAGAATGGCTATGCCCTGCGCCATGTATTTCTGCCCGGATCAATGGGGCCGACCGAGGCAGGTTTTATCTTTGGCAATGCTTTGCTGGGCAACCCTTTTGAGGTCCATTTGGTCAGTGTTGAATACGGGCAGGCGGAATTGGCCGCACGCATCGCCGGTATCTATGATGACCTGCAACACGCAACGGAACAACGGGTGCCGCAATTTGAAACCTTGCCGATCCATTTTCATATGGATTATCTGGGCGATGGCTATGGCGTGCCAACCGAGCGCGCCACTCAAGCCATCTATGCATTAGCCCAGACCGAGGCCATTTTTCTTGAGCATACTTACACCAGCAAAACTTTTGCTTGTTTTATGGATATGGCAACGGCAGGCACCTTGCCCCCATCCGAGGGCATGTGCTTTATCCATACCGGTGGTACGCCGGCGCTGTTTTCACAGTTTGACCTGTTTGAAAAAATGCCGGCGGGTGCTTAATCCATCAGCTTATAGACACGCGGTGAAAGCGCCTCCAGCTCGCGCCCGTCCCAATCACGCTGGCTTGCGGTTGCGATCACCTCGGCTTGGCCACGGCGCAGCATTTCGATATCTGCGTCAATGTTGAAATGCATGATTTCACCGTGCTTAACCACCTGTTGGCCATCAACATAAACATGCATAACAGCGCGATCATTGGCAGAATAAACAATACTGCGGATCGGGTCATAATCGGGCTGCATATAATGATTGTTCATATCAACGATTGAAAAATCAGCCTTGCACCCCACCGCCAAGCGCCCAAGATCGGGCCTGCGGATCATATCTGCCCCAACATTGGTCGCTGCATCAAACGCATAAGATGTGGGCGCTGCGGTAAAACTACCGCCAATAATGCGCCCCGCGTAGCAGGCCATCCTCAGCTCATCCAGCATGTTGTGCGGAAAGCTATCGGTGCCAATGCCCACCGGAATGCCCGCTTCAACATAGCGGGCAAGCGTGTTCATCGCGATGCCACGACGGGCAAACACCACGGGGCAATGCGCAACCTGTGCGCCGCTGTTGGCCAGCCGCTCAAAGTCATTGCCGTGTGGATAGTGAACCCACGGATGGTCATTCAAAAATATGCCGTGCCCGATGATTGTATCGGGGCCAAGCGCCCCCATTTTGTCCAGCCACTCGATGGGCGTGCAACCAGTTCGGCGCACGATTTCCTGAAACTCGACAATACTTTGCGCTGCGTGAATCTGAATCGGCTCCCCCCGCTCACGGGCCACTTCAAGCGCCCCCATGATCTGTCCTTCGGTGCAGGTATCAATTTGCGAAGGGGCCAGATAGCTGCTGATCAGCCCGCTGGGGTGTTGCCCCGCCAGTTCAGAGGCCGCAATCGCCTCTTGCAACAGCCGATCACCGCGCGCCTCATCCAGATCATATTCGACCGAATGGCCATTGCGGGTCCGCCATGGGCCAGATCGGAACATGCACCACAGCACCGCACGTATGCCGGTGGGGGTATAGTCACCCACCCAATCGTCACGCGGTGGCGCAAGATCACATATCGTCGTCACGCCGCTTTTTAGCAATTCCGACGTGGCCACTCGGCAAGCTGAGCGCGCGTATTCAGGCCCAATGTCAAACACTGGCATAAACTCGTATAATGAGCTTTGGCCAAGCCGCTTACTGCCTAATTCCTCCAGCATGCCCTTCCAGCCGGGTTCATGCCCCGGGTGGCTATGAATATCCACAAAGCCAGGCATAAACATCTTGTCGCGGCCATCCTCCTCAACATCAGCGGTGCCGGCAAAGTTTTTCCCAACATAGATGATCTCATTGCCGCGAAAGGCAAAGTCCGCATTTTTCAAATAGCTGTGGGATTGTGTTTCCGCATCCCATGCCACAATCCATGCGCAGTTGCGAAATACGGTTATCTTCAAATTCTCTGCTGTCTCAGTCATTATAAACCTCCAAATTTCTCACATGTATTCTGCCGTCAGATGGCGCAAAAGATCAAGTCAGGGCTTTGCCACTGTTTCGCAGTCGATCGTCGCCGTCAAACAACCAGCATTTCCGGCGGCTTTTTGGGTTTCATCGGTTTGAACACGGATGCTTTCACCCCCAATGGCTGCAAGATAGGGGGAAACCGATGATGATGCACGATCAAATCGGCGCCTGAGCGAACTCATCGACTCTCCGCACTGCCATCGACCCCACATTTCGGACTGCAGCGTATCACTGTAAAATGTTCTCCTGCGATATTTCATGCTTAACGCTCCATCTTTTCTAAAAGACTAAAGTGTTGCGTTGACAGGCGCTTTTCTGAAGGTCTTAAACCCGAAAATGTCACCCTTATTCTTGGCCTTCTGACCTTAATTTGTTTCAACGGGCATCATGAATGTAACGGCTTCGCTCGTTTGATTAGCCCTTATTTTAATGGCTCTGACCTTTGTTGTGTGCGTGCTGTATGGAGCCTTTGGTCTTCCGGGTGCACAGCGCCCTTTTCCCAAGCTATCCCACGGAGAAGCTCTGACTGTTTAAAGCACTGCGATGGATAGCTTTGGAATTTAGTCGCCGTCTGCGACACCTCCTGCACGGTGGCGAGCTATGCGCGCGCGGTAGCTGGGTAGAACGAGCAACATAGCAGCGATGACCAGTAAGCCAAGCGCCATTGGCCGTTCCCAGATGAAGGAAATTCCGTCATAAAGCTGCATGGAGCGCGCGAAATTGTCTTCCAGCATGCCGCCCAGGATGAAGCCAATCAATAGCGGGGGTAGTGGGTAATCAGCAAACTTTAGGGCCGTAGCGCAGACGCCAAAGCCGACAAGTATTAACAGCTCCGTCGCATTGTTTTGGCCTATATATGCCCCCATCAACGTGAAGAATAAAATAAACGGGATCAGGAAGTTACGCGGGATAGACAGGACTTTAGCGATATAGGGGATCAGGGGTAGATTTAGGACCAGCAAAATCAGATTGCCAATGAACATCGACATAATCACGGCCCAGAAAATCTGCGGTTCATCGATCATCAGGCGCGGCCCCGGTGATACGTTTAGCGCAATAAGGGCACCTAAAAGGATTGCCGTAGTGCCCGAACCGGGGATTCCCAGCGTGAGCAGTGGCACGAAAGAGCCTGTGCAGGCTGCATTATTCGCAGTTTCTGGTGCAGCAAGGCCTTTGATAGAGCCTTTGCCAAACTCGGCTTGTTCTTCTTTACTAGCCAAATTGCGCTCGACCGCATAGCCCAAAAAGCTGGCAATTGTTGCGCCAGCGCCGGGCAAAACACCAATGAAGAACCCCTGTATTGACTGGCGGCCAATCACGGGCGTAATGGCGCGTGCCTCGCTTCGGGTAATGCGGAGATCTTTGATATCCCCACCGGCGCTGCCCGCTTCTTTGGGCTTTAGCACCAAAAACAGGGCCTCGGGCAACGCGAACATTGCCATCGCCAGCGTTACAAACCCAAGGCCTGATTGTAGATCCATGATGCCGCCCGTGAAGCGTGGCAGGCTAAACAATGTGCCCTCGCCAACCGTGGCTAAAATTAGGCCAAGCAATGTCATAACGATCGCCTTGGCGACTTGGCCCGAGCCAGCGAAGGCCGCAATGGCCGAAAGCCCCACAACCATGAGCGCGAAGTATTCTGCTGAATGGAACAACAGGGCTACGGAGGAGAGCATTGGCGCGAATATCATCAACAGGATGGCACCAATGGTACCACCGGCAAAGCTGGCAACGGCAGCAATGGTGAGCGCTTTGCCAGCTTTGCCCTGCTTGGCCATCGGATAGCCGTCAAAGCTTGAGGCAACCGTTCCCGCAACACCCGGTGCGTTTAGCAAAATGGAGGAGGTAGAGCCGCCAAAAATGGCGCCGTAATAAACCCCTGCCAGCAAGATCAGGGCGGCAGAAGGGTCACCGATTGAGATCGCGATAGGGATCATGATTGCGATGATGGACATGGGGCCAAGCCCCGGCAACATTCCGATGAATGTGCCAATGAGGCAGCCCGCAATGACCATCGCGAGGTTTTGAAATGACATCGCCGTTTCTAGGCCGATAAGAAGTCCTTCTAGCATATCAACCTCCAAAAATGCCGGGCAAAGGGCGCATATAGATGCCCAAAACCTGTTGTACCAAATACCAAACGATCATCGTTGCGATGAAGGCAACTGAGAACATCAGTAACCATTTACGCTCGCCCAGAATGAGCGCGCCAAAGAATAGGAATGACGTGGTAGAAATAATGAAGCCCACAGGGCGCAAGCACAGCGCATAAGCGACCATTAAAGCCAGCAGCAAAACCGCTTGGCCAAGCTTGTATTCATGCAGCTTGCGGTAATCAATTTCGGGTTCTGTTTTTTCCGGTTTTTCAATACCGGAGAGGATCACAAGGCAGGCTGCGATTGCGAGAATAGACAGAACCTTCGGAAAGGTGCTGGGCCAAATCGGGTTGCGCTTCATGAAAGGGGCAAGGCTTGCGTCCATCGTGAACCAAGCCGTATAGCCATAGATTAAGCAAATGCTGAGTATAATTAGTGCAATCCAGCGATCCAGCGCCATGATCTTTCCCCCCCTAAATTAAATGGGCAGAACGGAGAACCGTTCTGCCCGACAGGTCTTCCCTAGAGGAAGCCCAGCTTTCTCATTAGATCACCGAGCGCTTGCTCTTGCTCTTCCAGAAACGTATTGAAGTCATCACCCGAGTTATGGATGTTTACCCAACCGTTACGCGCGCGCACAACTTCCCATTCAGGGGTGTCATACATTTTTGCAATGGCGTCCTGATAAGCGGCAACTTTATCAGCAGGCAAGCCCGGTGCGCCAAAGAAGCCGCGCCAGTTTACAAAGCTCATGTCAATGCCTTGCTCTTTCATGGTCATCGCATCTGCGGCCGCTGGTACGCGCTCATCAGCGGTTACGCCAATGATCCGAACTTCGCCAGCATTGGCCAGCTCAATCGCCTCCGACAGGCCAGTAGACAAAGCTGAGATTTCACCTGACAGCAAGGCCGCCATAGCTTTGCCACCCGCATCATAAGGGATATACTTCACACCAAGCGCATCTCTGCCAGCCGCTTCCATGGCCATTGCGGCAACCAGGTGGTCCATGCCGCCGGGTACGGAGCCACCACCGATTGCGGTTGCAGATGGGTCTGCATCATAAGCGGCAATGAGGTCGGCCATGCTGTTAATGTCGCTGTCTTTGCCAACCACGATCGCGGCATAGTCACCGATGGTGCCGGCAATCAAGGTCAGGTCACGGAAGCTTTGCGGGAAAACACCTGTCAGCGAGCGGATCACGATGGGGGTTGAATTGACCATCAGCGTGCCATGGTTGCTGTCGGCATTCTCGATCAAGTAACCGATAGCCTTGCCGCCACCGCCGCCTGACATATTTTCGAATGTTGCCGTGCCCACAAGGCCGGAACCCGTCAGCGCTTCGCCAGTGCCACGCGCGGTGCCATCCCAGCCGCCACCAGCGCCGCCGGGAATAAGAAAGTGAATGCTGTCCAGAACTTGGGCTTCTTCGGCATGTGCGCTGGAACCGATCGCAAATACGGTCATTGCCGCTGCAATCAAGGTTCTACGATTTAGTTTAAAAGTCATCATTTTTTCCTCTCAGTTGACAACTGTCTGCTAGGCAGCTCAGTTAAGGGGACTAAAACATAACAACCTGTCATGAGCCTGACATGCGCCGGATACCGGCGTAAAGCGGGCCACAACCGAAAAAACAAAGCCATGAAGTTTCTCCTTGTTGAAGACAACCAAGAGCTGGCAAATGCTATTTCTTCACGTATGAGGATTGATGGTCATGTCATTGAACACGCTGAAAATTTGGGAGATGCGACCGCTTTTATCGAGACGAGCGAGTATGACTTGATTCTGCTCGACATCATGTTGCCCGACGGTGACGGGCGCACATTTTTGAGGAAACACCGCGCACGCAGCATGGATACGCCGGTGATCATATTAACTGCCCGAAGTCAGATTTCAGATCGAATCAATTCTCTTGATCTCGGGGCGGATGACTACGTTACAAAACCATTTGACCATGCTGAACTTGAAGCCCGATGCAGGGCGGTTTTGCGCCGGAAGGCTGGCAAAACCCAAACCGTTATTGAGACGGGCGGCGTGGTTTTTGACCCCGTAGCGGGGCTGATCTCGGTGCAGGGTGAAACCGTAAACTTGCGCAACCGTGAATTGCGCTTGCTTGAAATGCTGATCAATGCCCCCGGACAAGTGTTTTCAAAACAAAAGCTTGCGGATCGGTTGTTTTCCTATGATGAAGATGTTTCAGAAAACGCGATTGAGGTCTATATCGGGCGGCTCCGAAAACACCTGAATTCATCGGATTTAAAAATCACCACCCTGCGCGGCATCGGCTATCGGCTTGATCATGAGCCCTAATGCTCGCACCTCCGGATCCTTGAGAAACCGGCTCATGTTCACGCTAATTGGCGGCACAGCAATCCTTGCATTGCTGCTGTTTTTCGCGATCCGGAATTCTGCCGTGCAGGTAGCGCAATCGGCGCAAGACAACATTCTAGGGGCGTCTGTTACCTCCATATTGGACGCGGCCGTAATATGGGATGGCATTGTCGAAATCGACATTCCCTATGCGTCATTCTCGATGCTCAGCACACCAATGGATGACCGTGTTTTCTATGCAATTTATCAAGATGAGACGTTCCTTTCGGGCTACCCAGATTTGGTCATAGCACCGACCGCAGATCGGGAAATTAGTTTCGAAACCACTAAATACCAAGGCCAATTTGTGCGCGTGACGACGGCAAGCCGGACGTTGATCGGAAAAGACAAGCGCATACAAATACGGGTCGCACTCGCGCAAACACAAGACGCGTTATCCGGCACACTGGACCAGATTTCACAAAATGCAGCGCTTTTTGTTACAGGGTTTTTCGCGTTGGCGACTTTGCTGTCTTTCTGGGCCACATCAGCAACCATCGGGCAGTTAAAACGCCTTACAAACTCGGTCACGCGGCGTGGCCCGCAAGACCTAAGCCCGTTTGAAAAACCGGTCCCGCTGGAAATGCTGCCTTTGGTCGTATCTCTGAATTCCCTCATGGCCCGGTTGGACCATTCCCTGAGCCAATCCGAGGAGTTTATCGCCGAAGCCGCACACCGTGTTCGCACACCGCTTGCCACTGTGCGATCTTATGCAGAGGCCACCTTGCAGCGTGTAGACAAAAAGGAAAACCGACAAGCCATACGGTCTATGATACGCGCGATCGACGAAAGTTCGCGCGCAGCGGGGCAGCTTTTGGATCATGCGATGATCACCTTTCGCGCGGATCATCTAGAACGACAGGACATTGATCTTGTCGGGCTGATAAATGAGCTTGTGACGCGTTTAACCCCGATTGCCGAGATGAAAGACTTGAAATTGCAGCTTCAAACTGATAAGCAGGTTCCCTATTCTGGAGATCCAATCCTCATCCAGAATGCCGTGCGAAATCTACTTGACAATGCCCTAAAATATTCGCCCAGTGATGGCACAGTAGATGTTTTTGTGACGGCAACACCGAACATCCGGATTGGCGTTTGTGACAGTGGCAAAGGCTTCCCCGAGGCTGAGCTCGACACGCTGGCGACCCGTTTTAGCCGTGGATCAAACGCCGAAGGCACCATCGGGTCTGGCTTGGGCCTGACCATCGCGATGGATGTAGCTGCGGCACATGGTGGTAGCCTGCAATTGTCAAACCGACCGGAGGGGGGCGCATGCGCTTTATTGTTACTTTAATTTTGTGGCTTCTGCCGCAGGTTTTGGTTTCGCAAACATGGGAAGACCAGCAGTTTTTCAATGAAGGCCCATCAAAACAGGTGCTGCGGATCATATCCAGCACCGACACGGCACTATTTGCCCCCATCATTGAAAGCTTTGTCGCCCAAACTCCCAATATCTCTGTTGAATACCTAGTGACCGGAACGGCAGACATTGATCTTAGATTTAGAGAAAACCCAGAGACCTTTGATCTGGTTATTTCCAGTGCAATGGATTTGCAATTCAAAGCCGCGAATGACGGATTGGCGCGCCGATTGCCAAATATTGTGCACCCCGCATGGGCGCAATGGCGACAAAGCCTATTTGCGTTTACATCAGAGCCGGCGGCCATCGTCATTAATCGTGACGCGTTTGCCGGTCATCCTATTCCCAATACCCGCCAAGAATTAATTCAGGCCATGCGGGCTCGCCCAGAGATATTTCGCGGGCGCATCGGCACCTATGACGTGCGCCAATCCGGTTTGGGCTATCTGTTTGCCACCCAAGATGCCCGCGCCTCGGAAACCTACTGGCGCTTGATGGAGGTTATGGGTGCATTGGAACTGCGTCTTTACTGCTGTTCTGGCGAGATGATTGATGATCTGTCAGATGGCACAATCGCGGTTGCATACAATGTTTTGGGAAGCTATGCGAAGGCTCGAGTTGAAAGTAAGGACAAGATTCAGGTTGTTTTTCCAGCAGATTTCCCAACAACAATGATGCGCACCGCGATGGTTTCCAGCCAAGCACAGCATCCTGAAATAGCCGCCGCATTCATCCAGCATTTGATAACCCTACAATCTTTGGCGAATGAAAAGCCCTTTCCGTTGCCGCCTCTGAATTCGCAGCTAAACGAAGCCGAACATGCAACCATTGCGCTGGAACCCGCGCTCATGACATTTTTAGACGCACTCAAACGCCAGAGCTTCCTTGCAGAGTGGGAAGATGCTGTCATCCATAATAACTAGGTATCGGACACATAAAGCTCGCCCCACAGCCTGAATGCAGCCAGTTTAATCAAATCCATGAAGTTTTGTGATGTTTTTTCGTATCGAGTTGCGATGCGGCGGAATGAACGTTTGATGCGGCCAAAGACGCGTTCGACCAGATTGCGCTGTTTGTAGGCTTCTGCGTCAAATTCTGTGGGCAGCTTGCAGTTCTTCTTGGATGGAATTACAGCGATTGCACCACGCTCCCAAATCATTTGCCTGATCCAGTCAGCATCATAAGCACGATCCGCTAAAAGCATTTGGCTGGGTTGCACAGCGTCTAGCAGAATACGGCAAGGCGGTGCATCATGGGCTTCGCTCGGTGTCAGCAGGAAGCGCAAAGGTAGGCCATGGTCATTCACAAGTGCATGAATTTTCGTACTTAATCCACCTCTTGAGCGCCCCATACATCGACCTGGGTCGTTTTTTTGAACGTGGCCGCCGCGTGATGCACCCGAACAAAGGTGCCATCGATCATCACTACATCGCCATTATGGGCATCCACCACCGCGTCCATAATCCAGCCCCAGATACCAGCATGGCCCATCGGTTAAAACGGTTATAAACCGTGGTATAGGGGCCATAGCGTTCGGGCAAATCCCGCCAAGGGCAGCCCGTCCTTCGAGCATAAAAATGCCGTTTATGACCCGCCTGTCGTCCACCCGGTTTACCCCGCCGCTCTTGTGCGGCAGTACACATTTGATGAACGGCCACTCCAGTGCGCTCATATCAAAACGCGACATTTGCCACCCAAACAGATTTTGTCCCAAGTGAAACACAAGCCTCTGTTTAAGTGAAGCTATTTATGGGTTCGATACCTAGTTTCTTTTTAGTCACGTAGTTGTGTTTGTTAATAGATGATTCCCTGTGTTCAGCTATGGGAGCCCTGTATGAAATCACCCTGCCACTTCTCAAAACTAAAACTCCAAATATTCCATGAATACCTTGCCAAACATCTGCCAAATGATTTTGTCGCCAAAATCGCTAAGCGGTGTTACGGTTGCTGCCGTTCGACTCGCCCGTTAAGTTCAAAATACAAATTCAATAATAATTTTCCTGTATGTCGAAAAATACGATTTCCATACGTCCTTGGGATATGAACAACAAACTTGAAAGGAATTACTATGCTATTTGTAAACACGCCAATCTATGCGCTTGTCGTTGCGCTGATCTGGCTCCTTCTTTGGATTCGTGTCACGACGCTGCGGTCTTCGATGGGGCAATCTATTGGAGATGGCGGTGATCAAACGCTATTGCTGCGTATCCGCCAACATGGAAATTGTGCCGATTGGTCAGCTTTCATCTTGATCCTGATGATCCTAGCCGAAGGAATGGGCGCGCCTGCCTTGTTCCTACATGTCTCTGGCGCATTACTTGTGATCGGGCGGATTGCGCACCCCTTTGGCCTAAAAATCGACAACGCAGCCCATCCGCTACGCTATGTCGGCAATGGCACTAATATTCTCGCAGCACTTAATGCCATGGTCTGCCTTGGCGTCAATATCCTTGGCCTTTGAACCCGGCAAAAACATGAAAGAACCTATCCAATGAAATACATGCTTTTAATCTACAATAATCCCGCTCAGGAACCGAGCTATGGCACACCCGAATTCGACGCGATGATGTCAGGGTTCTTTGCTGCCAATGAAAAGATGAAGGCCGATGGCGTGTTGTGCGATGGCGAAGGACTGCAAGGGATCGAGACAGCAACCTCGCTGCGCGTCAAATCTGGTAAGGTGGAGACGATGGATGGTCCATTCGCCGAAACCCGCGAGCATCTTGGGGGGTATTATGTCATTGACGTGCCCGATTTGGATGCGGCGCTCAAATATGCGGCCCTGATTCCATCGGCAAAATTTGGCACCATCGAAGTACGTCCTTTGATGGACTATAATCCGGCAGGGTAAACATGAAGAATGCCGCCCCCAAAGCCATCGCTGTGAGCCATGTCATTGATGATGTGATGCGCGGCGATCGGGGGCGGTTGTTGGCTGGGCTGATCTCACGCTTGCGCGATTTTCAATTGGCGGAGGACGCGCTGCAAGAAGCTTCAATTTCGGCCCTCAAGCATTGGGGGCGCGCCGGTGTTCCCCATGACCCTGTTGCCTGGCTGATGAAGGTGGGCCTGAACAAGGGTATCGACATCATTCGGGTGCGACAGCGAGAAGCGCGGAAATCGGATGATCTTGCAGCGGTTTCTCTGAGCCATCGTGAAAACGATACCCCCGACACGATCCCAGACGAGCGGTTGCGCCTCATTTTCACCTGCTGCCATCCGGCGCTAGAGGAGAAATCCCGCGTTGCTTTGACACTGCGCACGGTGTGTAATCTGACGACCCGCAAGATCGCAGCGGCCTTTCTCGATAGCGAAAAAACAATGGGGCAACGCCTTTCGCGGGCGAAAGCAAAGATCAGAGCCAAAGGCATCGGTTTTTTTGTGCCTGAGCCGGATCAATGGCCAGATCGGCTCGGTACGGTCCTATCGACCCTCTACCTCATTTTCACGACGGGCTATATTAACGAGGACGTCGGGCCACGCGGCCTCTGCCAAGAGGGCATTTTTCTTGTGCGGCTTTTGCGCCACCTCCACGCAGGTGAACCCGAGATCGAGGGCGCGCTTGCTCTTATGTTACTGACTGAAGCGAGACGACCCGCACGCATTGATGCAGACGGGGCGATGGTGCCTATTGAAGAGCAGGACCAAAAGCTTTGGCGAAGTGACTACATTGCAGAAGCACAGGACCTTCTTGAAAAGGCCATTAAACAAAGACAACCCGGCCCTTTCCAAATCAAAGCCGCAATTGCAGACTGTCACATAATGCGGCCCAAACCCGATTGGCGGCAAATGTCCTTGCTCTACCAATCTCTCTGGGCCTTCGAGCCCACACCCGTCATCGCCTTGAACTGGGCAGTGGTCATTTGTGAAGCAGGGCACGCCGAACTTGCTTTGCGAAAGCTAAATGAGCTGCAAAGAGACCTTCACGATTTTCAGCCTTGGTACGCCGCGCAGGCGCATATCCTTGAGAAACTTGGGCAGCCCCTTGAAGCGCGCTCCGCCTATGAAGATGCGATCCTACGAGCCCCAAATTGCGCATCTCGAAAATTCTTGACCCGTAAACTGGAAAGTTTGAAGTCAACGCACCTTGGAAGCTAAATCCATCCGCTGTGTCGGTTTGCGTCACGACACCTTGCGCCTGCAGCGCAGGACTGCAAACCACCCTTTTGTTTGGGACGTCCACTTAACTCTACAAAGTACACTACTGCGCTTAGCTGCCGTTGGTGGGCTGGTAATCCCCCGAAAAATGGTTGTGTTGAAGACTATGGCCAGTGGATATTCACCTTGCTGCGATGAGGGCGGGGACAAGGTTCCAGTTGGCAGCGTAGCTGTTGTCGGTTTTATCGTAACGCGTTGCGATGCCACGAAATTCCTTGATCCTAGTGAAGTCGTTTTCAACCAAATGCCACCCACAATAGGCCCCCTCATCGTATTCCCGCTGCACAACCCGGTTTGATTTGGGTGGGATAACGGCGGTTGCGCCCCGATTGTCCAACGCCTCCAGCAGCCAGTTTGCGTCAAACGCTTTGTCCGCCAGCAAAGCGGCGAATGACACGCCCTTGATCAGCGGTGCCACGCCCTTCATATCGTGCTCCTGTCCCGGCAGGAGCAGGAAACGCACAAGGTTGCCAAGCGCGTCCACCAGCGCCACGCTGGCGTCATCGCAAGGTTTGTTCGCTGAGTAACGCTAAGGAGGAATATTTAGAGAACTTGGTTGATTTTTCACCTTTACCCCCATTTTCTCGCGTAGCTGATGGGCAGTGGGCACTCCTTTGAGCGTTCAGCGGCCCCAGAATCCCAGACATAATCGCTATGGGTCCATCCCAAGGGTGAGACATGCTTTAGCAGGCTTGGGTCCGGCAGTTTAGCCGCTCGCCGCAAATGGTCGGCCGCTTTGTTCAAGTACATTGTGTTCCACTGATATTGCCAAGTTGTTTATCGTGGTTTTCGATTTGTCTACCGGCCGCGTTCAGGTTGCCATTTCAGGGGTGTAGTCTTTCCACAGGCTGAAAGCGTTGTTGCGGGCATGGCGATATGCAGTTGCAGTGCGTTGATAGCGGCGTGGGCGGAGGATCAGGTTCATTTGGCCGTGCGCAGATAGAAATCTCTGCGCCTGCCGGTGTGGCTTGAACCGGCCAGATATCTTCTCTCGTTTGCGGGTCGGCCTGTGTGACACTTCGATGCATTATTCAGACCTTTGTGGGCGCGATCGCTGACAGGTCTAATGTAGCTGCGTAACTTATCAGTGATGACAACCCTCGGCTGGCCAAACTGAGCGATCAACCGCTGAAAGAACCGCTTTGCCGCCTTTGCATTTTGCTGCGTCTGGACGAGCACGTCGCCGTTTGCGTCGATGGCCCGCCACAACCAATGCTTCTTGCCACGGATCGTGATGACGACTTTGCCCAAATGCCACTTATCGTTTGGTCCTGGACGGTCCCGGCGGATGCACTGAGTGAAATGCCGGCCAAAGCGATTGACCCACAGACGGATTGCCTCTCAACTGACAATGACACCTCGCTCCGCCAGCAGGCCCTCAACCTCTGCCGTATCCAGGGCGAAGCGATGGTAGACCCAAACCGCATAGGCGATGATCTCTCGGGGAGAGCGAAAGCCTTTTAAACCCGGAAAACCGGTCGGTATACTCATAAGTAGCCTATAAAGCCTTCACGCAGCACCAACAACTTGGCAATGCCCCCTTTTGGGGGCCGCTCAATGACCGTCCCTAATGCGAACGGTAAAAAAGACAAACCAAATGACCGGAACCGGCGCTATCCTCGGCTCTGCCTGCGTCTCGACATCCGAGCAAAATACATCGACTCAAACCGAACGCCTGAAATCGGCCGGAGTCATATGTGTTTTTGAGGATGCCATCTCGGGCAAAAAGTTTGAACGCCCTGAGATAGCAAGCTTGATAGACTTTGCATGCCAGGGGGATTGCCTCTGCGTCATCCGCCTTGATCGCCTTGGCCAGTCCCTAAAGAAATTGCTAGAAACGGTTGAGGATCTGAAATCACGCGGCATCAACTTGATCAGCCTTGAGGAAAAGCTCGATACATCAAGCGCTGCGGTCGAACTGGTGTTCCATGTCTTTGGAGCCATCGCCCATTTCGAGCGACGTTTGATTTCCGAACGCACCCGCGATGGCATCGCCGCCGCCCGAAAACGCGGCAAAAAACCGAGGCGGCCAAGGCTGGACACTGAAACCGCTCGGCATTACAGAAACTTTTCAAAGCAGGAATGACCTCTGGAATGGTGGCAAAACAGCTTGGTATAGGCAGATCAACTGCTTACAGGCTAATAAAGGCTTCAGGTTAATCAGTCATATCCACTGAATGTTCTTCCTTAGCGTTACTCAGCGAACAAACCTTGCGATGACGCCTAATAAGTTCCTTTTACAAGCTTGCGGCAACGGTCAGGAGGCCGCTTTGGGTTTTTTGGATGTCAATGTTGACACCGTAGGTTTCCGCTAGCTCGGGTGAGGAAAGGACATCCTCTGGCTTGCCTGAAAGAAGGATGCGGCCTTCGCGCATGAGCACCACATGGTCTGCAAAGCGCGCTGCGAGGTTCAAATCATGCAGCGCGACAATTGCAACAACACCCCGCGCGTGGGTTTCTTCGCGCACAATGGTCATAATTTCGAGCTGGTGGCGCAGGTCAAGCGCCGAGGTTGGCTCATCCAGCAAAAACAGCGCCGGATTGCGCACAATAGCTTGCGCGATGGACACGATCTGCTGTTGTCCGCCCGATAGGTCTCCAACATAAAATTCGGAAAGATGGCTGATTTTCAGCTTTTCCAAAATGCTGGCCACCGCGCCGACATCATTGTCAGACACCCGTTTGCCGCCCAGATTTTTGCGGGCTAAAAGCACCACGTCAAACACCGTTAGCGCGGCGTTGCTGGAAAACAGCTGTGGCATATAGCACACATTCCGGTTCCATTCACTGCGCTTGGCGTCGGCTTTATCTGCGCCACTAACACTGATTTTCGCGCCGTTGGTTTTAAGCAGCCCCGCCACGCATTTGAAAAACGTAGACTTGCCGGTGGCGTTTGGCCCAATTAGCGCCGTTACTTGACCGGGCAAAAACCCGTTTACGCTAATATCATGCAAAACCGGCTTATTCGCATAAGAAAAATCGAGATTTTCAATGGCTAATGTCATGACCAGCTCCTGCGGCGCACGGCCAGTATGAGGCTAAGGAAAAACGGAATGCCGATCAGCGAGGTGATGATCCCGATGGGGTAAATCACCCCCGGTGTGATGGATTTGCTAACGATTGAGGTGAGCGACATAATAAGCCCCCCGGCAAACGCCGATAGTGGCAGGAAGTAGCGTTGGTCTTCCCCCACGATCATCCGAGCTATATGCGGGCCAACCAGCCCAACAAACGCAACCGTGCCCACAAACGAAACGGCGGTAGCGGCCAGCAGCGATATGCCGATCAACATTTCAATGCGCAGGCGTTTGACATTCACCCCAAGGCTCGCGGCCTTATCATCGCCCATGCGCAGCGCGGTCAAAGACCAGTTGCGGTTGATGAAAAACGGTACGATCACCGCCAGCACCATCGAGGCAATGGCGATTTTATCCCAGCTTGCACGGCTAAGGGACCCCATCATCCAAAACACAATCTGGCCCAGCTGGTTTTCCGAGGCCCCGTATTGCATCATCGCCAGCAACGCGTTGAAGGTAAACATCATGGCGATGCCAACCAGCACCATGGTTTCGGCGGTCACGCCGCGCACTTTTGTAAAGGCATAGAGCATCAAGGAGGCGATGATCGACATGGCAAACGCGTTGGCCATCACCAGATATTGCCCGGCACCCGGAATGATATTGAACTGCAATACAATCGCCAGCGCCGCGCCAAAGGCGGCTGCAGATGAGATGCCAAGCGTAAACGGGTCAGCCAGCGGGTTGTTTAAAATGGTCTGCATTTCGGCCCCTGCAAGGCCCAACATGGCACCAACGAGTATGGCCAGAATGGCAATCGGCAGGCGCAAATCCCAGACAATCACATCGGTGCGCACCCCTTGGCTGCCCGGCTCAATGATCGCTTTCATGGCGTCAACAAAGCTAAGGCTGCTTGGCCCCCAAGATACATCAACAATCAAGGACGCCAGTAAAACAACAAATCCCATCGTCATCATAACCATACGTTTTTTTGTACGCTGGCGGTATTTTTGTGCGGTTTCCATCTTTAATTCTGACACGGTATCGGTCATCGGTTTTCCAGTTTTAAAAAATGTGAAAAATCACGGCAGGCGCATATGGCCTGCCGTAAAAAGGAGCGTTTATTGCATTTGCGCCCAGAAGATGCCGCTGGTGTCGATCGCGAGAAAACGATCATGCATCTCGGTCCAAGTTGCCATCGGGTCAAGGTCTTCGAACGCCTCAGGGTGGAACCACTTGGCCATGGCCTGTATCGCAATGAAGTGATACGGACTGTTGTAGAACTGGTGGTAAATCGAGAACACCTGACGTTCCTGAACAGCGGTCAGCGTCTCCCAACCCGGGCGCGCCGCAAGGGCAGCAATGCGGGCATGCACGTCGGCCTCATCAGCCGCATACCCTAGCAAAACGGCCATGGTGTCAGGCTTGTAGGACAACCAGTTGGCACCTGTGCCAATAACCACGTCTGGGTCTACTTCCAATATCGCCTCAAAGCTGACTTCGCCAGCAAAGCCGGAAAGAACATGTGAACCCCAGTTGGTGCCGCCTGCGTCAGCTACAAATTGGCCATAGTTATATGGGCCAAAAGATTTACAGCAGCTCGGGCCAGAAATGCCCGCAGCGCGGTCGATAAACACCAATGGGCGGTCTTCGTCGGTTAAGCCGTCAACCACGTTGGTTACTACCCGCATTTGCTGGATGTAAAAATCCACAAATTCCATGGCTTTTTCTTCTTGGGCAAACACCCGACCCAGCATCAACATGCTTGGCACCGTATTTTGCAGCGGGCGCAGGCGGAAATCAATAAAGATCACCGGAATACCAGCGGCTTCCAGTTTCTCGATAATGCCGGCTTCTTCGGCTTGGTGAAGTTTGCCAAGGTTCAGGACCACCAGATCAGCATCAGCGGCAATTGCTGCCTCGATGCTGAAATCACCGGCAACCGGGCTACCAAAATTCTGGATGGCATCAGCCTGTTCGGGGAACAGCTCATGATATTTTGCAAACGCATCCGGGTCAAATTTGATCATGTCGTCTTTCCAGCCGACAATATGCGCAAACGGGTCGTCGCGCTCCAAAATACCGATCGAATACATCATCCGGCCTTCGCCCAAAATCACCCGCTCAACCCCGTGTTTCACTTCTACCACGCGGCCAGCCATATCGGTCACGGTGACCATGTCTTGTGCCTGTGCGGCGCCTGTCATCACGGATGCACTCAGCGCCATTGCAGACGCGCCAACAACTTTTCGCATGTAATTCAGTATGTTATCAAACAAGATAGTCTCCTGTCGCAGGGAATCCCTGCGGTTTGTAGTTAGAACCATTCTCCAAGCGTTGACTGGTTTAATTTGGCTACAAACCGGAGCAGGTGCTTGATAATATAACTTGACTAAACTTGTCAAGTAATGAGGCTAAGGATTTGTTTACGCTTTCAGGTGGCTCAAAAAAATGCCAACAAATTAAGATATTCGCAATGAAATCAGGGCGTATTGGTCACTGCGGGCGCCCACTTTTGACGCGTCGCCGAGCCACGGGATTCGTGAAGGCGCGGAAAAACAGGCGTGGTTAAACGTACTGGGGCGGCAGATTGGTGCGGCGGAGGCCCGCACCGCGCTTGACCTTGCTTGCGGCACCGGCGAAATCTCGCATTTGCTGCATGATTTTGGCCTGAAAGTCACAGGGCTGGACTGGTCAGACGCCGTGCTGGCCATCGTCCGGCAAAAGGCAATTGACCGTGAGTCCGGCATTCGCCTTATTACGGGAGACGCCGAAAATACCCGCGAGCCGGATGCCAGCTATGACCTGATCGTCAACCGGCATCTGGTTTGGACGCTGGTTTTCCCGCCCGTCTGGCCCGCAGGCTGACTCGGCCCTGATGGCCCTGCACGAAAACATTCGAAAGCAAGTTTATTTTAGCAACGGTGCGGCGCGGCACAGATCGTAGAGATGCTGAAAATCGCCGGATTTTCGGACATTACAGTGCAGACCAACCTATCTGAAATCAAAAAGACCCAAGCAGGAGAAATGGGATTTATCAAGTTTTTAGAAAGGGTTGTGTTCTATCGGTATATCATCCATGCACATAAAAAAACCTGCTTAGGTTTTTAACTTGACTAATTAACTCGGAATTAATACTGTTATATTCAAATACATCAACCTTACGTATCGCCAGAATTGTCCAAATCCAGCCCACGTATTTAGAATAAGGACCAACAAAATGCTGGATACTGATATGAAAAGTAAAAACAAATTTTCAATCCCCAATTATGATAGCGAAGAAATGGAATCGCGTGCGTTTGATGCTACCAATTTGCTCAAATCCTTAGGGCATGAAGGCAGGCTGATGATCCTTTGCCATCTAAAAACCGGTGAGAAAACGGTTTCAGAATTGGAAAAATCTCTTTCATTGTCCCAAGCAGCGGTTAGCCAAAATCTCGCGCGCCTACGCGCAGAGGGCCTGATCAAAGCACGCAAAGACGGGCGCGCGCGGCGGTATTCTTTGCGAGATGTAAAGGCCAGCCTTATGGTTGAATTTGTGTATCATCTGTATTGTTCGGACGAGGAATTAGCCGCCTAATTTGTTCCACAAACCGGCCTCTAGCCGCACAAACAACACGGCAAAAACACGTTTGCCTACAGCATTTGTCAACGCAATCTTCCACAAATCAAACAACGGTTCAACGTCGCCGAAAGGTATTACCAAGTTGTTGACCGGGTTTGATCAAGCTATGTCAGCCGGGAAGCGATCCGGCTGTGGGTCAATCGCTTTGGCCTACACTTTGCAGATTGCATCCGGCGGGATCGTCCACGGCCGAACGACGATTGGCACATGGACGAAGTCGTGATCACAATCCGAGGCAAGAAGCTCTGGCTTTGACGCACGGTCGAAGTGTCGCACCGGCCGACCCGCAAACGAGGGAAGATATTTGGCCGGTTCAAATCACATCGGCAGGCTCAAAGGTTTCTATCCGCACATGACCAGATCAACCTGATTTTCCGACTGCGCCGCTATCAACTCACCGCAATCTCATACCGCTACACCCGCACCGATGCGTTCAGCCTATGGTGCGATTACACCGCAGAAATGGCAGTATAATTCAACCTTTGCCAATGCTTCACAATCGGCCATCAACAACTTGGCAATATCGTTCCGAGCTATAAAGAAAACTTGCTGCGCTTGAACATCTTCTCTTATTCTTGACAAAAAGAATAAACTATATAAAAGCTCGCCAAAGCCAGCGGCAACCAATCTTCGCCAGCGACCCATACCCAGCTCTTTCTGCGTCTCAAACGTGGGCCACCGAGCAAGGCAACATACCGTTTAAAATTCTAATTTCTTGGGGCTGGCTCGCTTGGGCGGGCCTCCATACAATTCTGGAGACAAGATATGTCACTTTCTCTCTCGTCACAAATTCGTCTGACGTTTCTTGCCGGGGTGTCTGCCTTGGCACTTACTTCTAGCGCACACGCTGATGAGGCCGTCGTGCTGGTGCAATTAAACGAGTATAACGGCCCAGAGGCCTATTTTCATCTCTATCTTGTCAACCCGGAAGGGAAGTTCGACAGCACGCTTTGGGTATCTGGCCCGGAAAAAATCTGGTGGCCGGATTCAAAGCGCTGGTATGGTTACTTCAACCGGGCGCGTGAAAACGTAGATGCCATCACCGGTGCCTCAACCGCTGCTGGTGCGCGCTCGGTGATGCGGGTCGAAATTGACCCCGAGCTGGTTGATGCCGGTTACACATTGCGCGTTGAAACATCGGTTGAAAATGCTAACAACGTTCAAGCAGATGTGGAAGTCGAGCTGACCAACGGCAACCAGCGTGTCAAGACACCGGGTACCGGATATGTGCGTTACATTCGTTATAAGCTGTAAGCTCTATGTGGCGTGCTTCACATCGCTGGTCGGGAATTGTCCTGGGCGGTTTGCTAATCTTTCTTTCGGTCACCGGGGCAATCTTGTCGGTTGATCCGGTTCTGAAACGGTTTGACCGGAATGTTCATACCTTAGAAGGTTTGACTGTTGGTGATGTGTTGCGCCTGTCACAGAAAAAGAACCCCTATTTCGAGATCGACCGGATCCGCGTTGATTATTCCGGGCGCGTGCTGCTGCGTGGGGCTGATGCGGCGGGGTCGCGCGAGGTGCCTTTTAATCCTGCAAATGGCAGGTTAGCCCGCAAGGATAAGCCAAGCCCGTTTATGGATTTAATGCTCAGCCTGCATCGCAACTTGGCGCTTGGTCCCGCAGGCCGCCCCATCACCTTGGTTTCAGTGCTGACAATGTTGGTGCTGATGATTTCAGGCGTGACTTTGCTGGCCCGCAGGCTGGGTGGATTTTCACGCTTGCTGACACGGGTAAAGGGGCGTGGTTGGGACAAATGGCACTCATGGGTCGGCCGTTTGATGATTTTGCCGCTCTTGGTCACTGTCATTTCAGGCACCTGGATGTCGCTGGTGTCAAACGGTCTGCTATCGTCCGGCGTGGACTCCATTGCAGTGCCACCAGAAACCCTAAGCGAAGCTGATCCGATGCAGGCTTCTGAACTGGCGATATTCGATACCGTTGCCTTGACAGACCTAACCGAGCTGGTCTTTCCGATCTACTCCGACTGGTGGGATGTTTATGTGCTGCGACAGGGTGGGGTGCTGACCTATATCGACCGCGAGACTGGGGACGTGCTCTCCACCAACGCCGTACCATTCATGACCCGGGTGCTGGATCTGTTTACATTGCTGCATACAGGGCAAGGCGCATCGGTCTGGGGGGCTATCGCAGGCCTTATATCCCTGTCGGTTCCGTTTTTTACCATTACGGGTGTGGTCATCTGGTTGCGGCGTCGCCATCCACGCCCGCGCGGGATGGTGGCGGCGAGTGTCGCCGATACTGTGATCCTTGTTGGTTCGGAAACGGGGACCACTTGGGGGTTTGCTTCGCATCTAGCCAAGCGGCTACGCGATGCGGGCCAGACGGTTCATCTGGGCACGATGAACGCAACCTATAAGATGCGCGATGATGCTACTTTGTTGATATTGGCAGCTACCTATGGTGATGGCACGCCCCCCTCTGGAGGCAACCAGTTTTTGGCCCGCCTGCCAAACTATCAGGGCGGCGCGCAATTTTCAGTCCTTGGGTTTGGTGATAAGGGCTTTCCAGCCTATTGCGCCTTCGCGGAGCAATGCCAAGCTGCGCTATCTGAGACCGGGCGACAGAGCCTTCTTCCCTTAGCGGATATCAACCGCCGTTCAAGCCAAGCCTTTAGCGCCTGGGGCCACGCGCTTGGTCCGGCGCTGCACCTGCAGGGGCTTGTGCTCGACTATTCGCCTCCCCGTCCACGAACGCGCGAATTTGTGCTGATTGACCGCGAGGATTTTGCCGGAATTGGCGCAACGTCTGCGATTTTGCGGTTTCAGGTCTTGGGTAAGGGCCGCTTGCCCCGGTTTCAGGCTGGTGACTTGTTCGGAATTTTGCCCAAGTCGGACCCGGTTGCTCGTTTGTATTCACTGGCTTCGTCACGTCGAGAGGGCGTGGTTGAACTATGCATCGCGCGCGTCGAAGATGGGATTTGTTCCAACGTTCTGATGGATATGCACCCGGGCGACCACATCGACGCCTATATCGAACCCAACCCAGATTTCCGGCCCGCGCGTAAAGCGCCAACCATCATGATCGGTGCCGGCACCGGAATCGCCCCGTTTGCCGGCATGATCCGGCAGAACTCTACCCAACCAATGGAATTATTCTTTGGCCTGCGCCACCCCGATCACGACTTTTACTACCGCTCTGCCATTACGCAGTGGCAGAGCGATGGCCGCTTGACAGGTTTTCACCCGGCCTTTTCGCGCCACGGCGACATGACATATGTTCAAGACCGTTTGCGTGGTGCCAGAGAGACTGTGGCCCAGCATCTGCTTCAGGGTGCCACGGTCATGGTCTGTGGTTCATCGCGTATGGCCCAGGCCGTTGCCCATGAAATTGACATCATCTCTGCCAGCATCGGGCTCAGCCTTGCCGAGTTACGCCAGCACGGACGCTATCTCGAAGATATCTACTAACAAAGGAATCCAAAATGAAACTCAGTACCTTTCTTTCCTCTCTTGCGGTGGCCGCGCTGCTGGCAACCGGTGCCGCTGCGAAAAACCCGTTTCTGACCAAGAAGTTCTGGACAGACGCAACAATCGAAGACGTCCAGGCTGAAATAGCCAATGGCTACAGCCTGTTGGAAAAGCAAAAGATCGGTCGTCAGGGCCTGCACTATGCGCTACGTGGTCAAGCGTCTATTGAAGTGATGCGCTGGCTGCTTGAGCAGGGCGTGCCTTATCGCCCCGAAGGTGGCAGAGGTGTCTATGCCGAACTATATGCGGCACGTTATGGCGATCTTGAACTGATAATGCTGTTCGCTGAATTTGGCGCTGACTACCAGATCGCGGATTACATGGGGGAAACCCCACAGTACTGGCTGTCGAAGAATAAAAATTTCCGCCCGGGTATCGTTGAGTACTTTGAAGAAATCGGACTGGACTTCAACCAGCAGAACCGTCTGGGTGTCACACCTCTTGGCGCCATGGCACTGAACGAACATGCTTTGGAGATGTTTAACTTTCTCGAAGCAAGGGGCTATGACGCCGGATATATCGACAGCGAAGGCCGTGACTTGTTCATGCGCGCGCTGACCGATAACGACAATGTCGAGATGCTGGAAAAGTTCTACCAGATGAGCGAAGAGCCTGAGGTTGCAGATAATTACGGGTTTTCCGGGGTTTTGCTGACCGTGGCTGACGAGGCCACTTCCGAGGAGCGCCTCGCGTTTCTTGAAAGCAAGGGCTTTGATCTGACAATCACCAATGGCCGCGGCCAGAACGCCCTGCACATGCTGCTTGCCAATGCCGAGGACGAAGCCGAAGGCATGGAGGCACTCATGGCCCGCGGGTTCGACGTGAATGCGGCAGACAATGCGGGTAACACACCGCTGATTTTGGCGCTTAAAGCAAAAGAACCGGCCGTGATTGAGGCCTTGCTCGATGCCGGTGCCGATCCCTTGGTGGTCAATGACAAGGGCGTGACACCTCTGTTGGCGGCCCTTGCCCGTGGTGAGGATTTTGGCTCGATTGTTGACCGTATGGTTTTGGCCGGTGCAGAATTAACGGATCAGGATGCTGCTGGCGGAACGGCACTGATCTATGCCGTCAAAGGCAGCCAGCCAACCGCAAGGTTGCAGCAGATCGCCGATGCCGGTGTAAACTTGGATGCCATGGATGGCGAAGGCACCACTGCCCTGATGTATGCCGCATTGCAGGGCGATGATCCGGCAGTGATCGAACTGCTGCTGAATGCTGGGGCTAACAAGGACGTAAGGGACGTGTTTGAGGACACTGCCGCCCAGATGGCTGCTGAAAATCCCGCGTTCAAGGATCATTCTATTCTCGAACAGTTATTGTAAACAACTATTAACAACAAACGGGTCGGGGCGCTTTAGCAAGTGCCCCGACTGATATTTGGGGCAGACAAAATGCAAAAGATACATGGCCAGTCGATGGGGGGCAGCTGGAGCGCCTGTTTTACGCCTGATGCTGATCCCGTGGCCGTTCGTGCATTGATTCAGGCAGCTTTGGACCGGGTCGAGGGCCAGATGTCAGCTTGGCGGCCGGACTCGGCGCTAAGCCGCTTCAACACAACACCTGTAGGTCAATGGGTTGACTTGCCAACAGAGATGGCCGCGGTTGTTGGCGCGGGGCTTGGGCTGATGGCAGAAATGCCTGGTATTTTTTCTATCCTGCTTGGCGGGGCATCAGCACGCTTCGGCTTTCTGCCGGGTGAAGATCGTAGCATTTCTGCGGATCCTGATGCCATAGAACTCAACGGTCATAGGGTGCGGCGGCACGTAGATGTGGCGCTTGATCTGAATGCCATTGCCAAAGGTTATGCGGCCGACTTAGCCGCTGAATCGCTTTACGCCGCCGGCTATCGCAATTTTTTGATCGAAGCCGCCGGGGATATCCGAACGCGCGGCACCCGCCCGGACAGCACCCCATGGTCGGTGGCGCTTGAATTGCCGATACCTGATCGTATCATCCCCGCCAGACAGTTTCCGCTGGTTGACGCCGCCATCGCAACCTCGGGTGGGTATCGTCGGTCCCGTGGTGCGGACTCACACTTGATTTCACCCAAAGCCAATGCGCCAATATCCGCAGGCTGTGCCTCTGTTGCCGTTGTGGCGGACACCGCCATGCAAGCCGATGGCTGGGCGACGGTCATGGCGCTGCTCGGCCCGCAGGCCGGTCTTGTGCAAGCCGAGAAGCGCGGGTTAGCGGTGACATTTATCGAAGCAGATCCACCCGAAGGGTTCATTGAGCGTGGGAGTTCATCAATGGAAGAGCTTATTGCTGGCGTTAGGTAGCCGCTTGATATCTGGCACGGCCATACCTGAACACTTCAACTTCCATGCATAGAATGTGCCCTCCGAAACACTAATTATTTGTTTGTTCGAAAACCTTGAGCGTTTCATTGTCTGTCCTTTGTTAGGCCAGACTCCAGTTCAAACTGGAGGAATTACGCGTTGCAGGTCAGCACCAGTCTATTACCTGATTTTATTTGTCAACTATTGCCGATTGCTATATAGGACGGTTAAATTAGCTACTTGTTAACACGTTGATTCGTGTTTTTGACAGCCAGACCCCCTATTAATTTTATTGGCTGTTTCATTGGGAAAATCTGAAAAAATAACGGTGCTTGATAGCGCGCATCTTTGCCTAGAGGTATCCGGGCTAGTTGCCGGATATGGTGCCGAGCCTATTTTGAAGAGCATTGATTTTAAGCCGGTTGCGGGCGGAATAACGGCGCTTGTCGGGCCGAATGGGTGCGGTAAGTCAACATTGCTCAAGGTAATGTCACGCATTTTGCTGCCGGCTAGCGGCGAGGTTTTACTGGGTGGAGAGCCGATACATAGTATTCCCACCAAGCAGGTCGCCCGTAAATTGGCGCTGCTGCCGCAGGGGCCGATCTCTCCCGAGGGGTTAACGGTGCGAGAGCTGGTATCACAGGGGCGCTACCCGCACCAAAGTTTGCTGCAACAATGGTCAACCGAGGATAGCCGCGCGGTGGCTACGGCGATGGCTGATACGGATGTTGAGGAATTTGCTGATCGGCCAATTTCTGATCTTTCGGGCGGCCAGCGCCAGCGCTGCTGGATCGCCATGGTGCTGGCCCAAGAAACCCCCATTATTTTACTGGATGAGCCAACCACATTTCTGGATCTGAAGGTTCAGGTAGATGTGATGACTCTGCTGCGCAAAGTTGCCGCCACAGGGCGCACCTTAATTGTGGTCATGCACGAATTAAACGTTGCGGCAGCGTTTTGTGACCACTTGGTTATGATGCGTGAAGGCGCTATTGTGGCCACCGGTGCGCCACATGATATTATGACCCCAGAGCGGTTAAAACAGGTGTTTGGGCTAGAGGCTCAGGTTATTCCTGATCCATTATCGGGGCGGCCAATATGTGTGCCACTTGTGAATGAAATTAGCGCATGAGGGCCGGGTTTTATGCCATGCCGTTTATGCTGGCGGGCTTGGCCCTCAGCTTTATGTGGCATATTTCGGTTGGGGCAAAACCGGTGCCGCTGCACACGGTATTTGATGCGTTAACCGCTTATGATAGCACGATTTTTGAGCACGTCATTATATTTAACCTTCGGTTTCCGCGTGCGGTTATTGCTGCTTTTGCGGGGGCTTCGCTGGCGGTTTCGGGCGCGTTAATGCAAGGGGTTACCCGAAACCCGCTGGCTGAACCGGGGATATTGGGCTTACTGGTCGGGGCCTCTTTTGCGGTGGTCATGGCGGTTGGTGTTTTCCACATAGCCGGAAGTGCTTGGATCCCGCTGATTGCGGCGGCGGGGGCGCTGGTGGCGGCATTGATCGTTTGGGGTTTTGCGGCGGCAGCCCCCGGTGGCTCAACGCCTTTAACCCTTATTTTATCTGGCGCGGCGCTCACCGCTTTTTTGGGGGCCTTTATTACGTTGGCAAATCTGCTTGATGACCAGAGCTTTGAAAACCTGCGGGTTTGGCTTACCGGATCTTTGGCGGGGCGTGATTTATCGGTGTTTTTCTGGTCAATGCCGTGGATGATCGGCGGCTTGCTACTGGCGTTTGGGGTTGCGCGGCAAGTTACGGCCTTAGCCATGGGGGATGATACCGCGGCGGGGCTGGGGGTGGATGTTGCGCGCCTAAAAGCATTGGCGATGATATCGGTTATTGCGCTAACGGCGGCGGCGGTTTCCATTGCTGGCCCGATGGGGTTTATCGGCCTTGTTATCCCGCATGTGGTGCGGCTGTTTTTTGGCGCTGATTATCGGCTTATCGTGCCATATTCGGCGGTTATGGGGGCAACTTACCTGCTGATCGTTGATATTGCTGCGCGTTTGGTTTTAGCCCCAACCGAGTTATCCGCCGGAATTGTAACTTCCATGCTTGGCGCGCCGTTCTTTGTGTGGCTGGTTAGGGCGCGGTTATGAGCGTGACCACATCCCAAATTAGTGCCTTTGGTGGTCGGATCTCGCTGTTGATACAGTGGCGCGCCTTTTGGTTGGCTGCGCTTCTGGTGCTGCTGTTATTGGTGCTCATGACTGCCAGCCTCATGAGCGGGTCATATCCGCTCCCAATTTCGGGGGTATGGGCCACGCTAACCGGTGTGCCGCCCTCGGAAACCGCTGAAACCGTGGTGTGGCAGTTTCGCTTTCCCCGTATGGTGGTTGCAGCGCTGTCTGGCGTGTTTTTCGGGCTTTCCGGCGCGATTTTGCAAAACGTAACCCGCAATCCGCTGGCGGACCCGTCATTGGTTGGGGTTAGCCAAGGAGCGAGCCTTGCGGTTATTACATTGATCGTGATGCTCCCCAACGTTAGCGGCGTTTGGCGGCCTTATGTTGCTTTTGCGGGATCACTGGCGGTAGCCGCATTAATACAATGGATCGCGATGCGGCGTAAAAGCGGGGCCAGCATGCGGTTTATTTTAACCGGAATTGGCATTGCCGCGTTTATCTCATCTATCAGCTCGGTGATGCTGACTTACGGCGACATAAATCAGGCACAGGCCGCATTGGCGTGGTTGGCTGGCTCAATACATGCTGCGGGCTGGGATGAGGTTTCGGCCTTGTCCGGTTTTACCGTCGTTATGATTCCGTTGCTGTTTATGGCTACCCGCCCGATGGCTGCATTGCGTATGGGGCCAGAACTGGCAACCGGGCTGGGTGTGCGCGTACAGCGGGTGCGCATGGGCTTGATCACCCTATCTGTGGCACTGGCGGCCTTTGCGGTGGCTGCCGTTGGCCCGCTTGGGTTTGTCGGCCTCGTGGCACCGCATCTAGCGCGGCGCATTGCCCGTGCAGGCGTTGGTCAGCACCTTATTTTAACCGGGCTTATCGGGGCGGTTATGGTGTGCTTGACGGATTATATTGGCCGCATTGCCTTTGCACCCGTTCAAATTCCTGCCGGTATTTTAACCGCCATGCTTGGCGCGCCGGTCTTTATGGCTCTGATTATCAGAAGCCGATACAACCGCCAGCTCTGAGCGCGCATCGCGCTCCTGCCAGCCTTTCTCAACCCAATGGAGATACATAATGAAACGCATTCTGTTGGCGGCTTTTGCCGCTGCCCTGTCATTAGTTGGAGCCACCGCCCCCACACTGGCCCAAGAATTCCCGCTAACTGTCGAGCATAAATTCGGTACTTCGGTGATTGAAGCTGCACCCGAGCGCGTGGCCTCGGTTGACTATGCCGGCGCGGATGATCTGCTGGCGCTGGGGGTTCAACCCGTGGTTATTCGCCATTGGTATGGTGATTACCCGCGCTCGGTCTGGCCTTGGGCGGATACCCTGCTTGAGGGCACCCCCGTGATTTTAAAGGGTGACCTTGACTATGAGGCCATCGCTGCTGCCGATCCGGATATCATCATTGCGCTGTGGTCCGGAATCACGACTGAAGATTACGAAAAGCTGTCACTGATCGCGCCTGTTGTGCCGGTTGCAGAAGGTATGGGCGATTATGCTATGCCATGGCATGCCCGCGCCATTATGACCGGCCGGGTTTTGGGGCTAGAGGCAGAAGCCACAGCGCTGGTTAACGCGATACAGGATAAACTCGCCGATGCAGCCGCCGCGCATCCGGCATGGTCTGGCCAAACTACGGTTATTGCCGCGGCTTGGGGCGAATTGCCCAGTGCCTATACTTCGGCTGATATTCGGGCGCAACTTATGGCAAAGCTCGGCTTTCATACCCCTGCGGCCGTAGATGCCCTGATGGATGATGAAAGCGATTTTGTAGTGAAAACCAGCCTTGAGGATTTTTCACCCTTTGAAAGTGATCTGCTTATCTGGCTGACCTCTAGTGATGATTTTGACAAGATTCTTGCCTTTGATGCACGGCCCTTTCTTGAGGTCACAAAGCAGGGCCGTGAGGTTTTTGCCGGAAAATTGCTGAGCAGTGCGTTTTCACACGCCTCATTGCTAAGCCTGCCCTACGCCATAGATAGGTTAGTGCCAATGATCGAAGTCGCCTTGGATGGCGACCCGAGCACAAACGCTGATGACAGATAGGTAATTAAAAACGGTTCGGCAATGCGTTGCCGGACCGAGGAAATTTAAACCAAAGCCAGCGCTAATTAGCTTTGCCAGCAATTTACCCCATAATTTTAGGAGCTTAACATGAAGGATAAAATACTGGCGCTGGCTGCAACCGTTTTTGCAACACCCGTTTTTGCCCTTGACTGCAACGAAGGCCAGCGCGCCTATACCCATGAACTGGGTGAGGTTTGTATACCTGTCGAGCCGCACCGGATTGTTGCGCTCAACGACCAAATTCTGACCTTGCCGCTATATGAAATGGGCGCAAATATTGTTGGGTCATCTGGCCGCATTGGCGCTGACGATGCTATTTATATGCGGGGCAGCATGGATACGCTTGGCATTGATTTTCATAATACCGAGATAACTTTTGTGGGTACTGGCGATGGCCTTGACCTAGAGGTCATTGCCGCCCTTGAGCCTGACCTGATTATTGCGCTGCCTTATACAGATGTCGGTATCATTGAGCAGCTTGGCCATATTGCGCCAACGCCGGTGATTGACGAAACAAAGCTGGGCTTTGAAGGCACATTGCGCGCGCTGGCTGACCTGAGTGGCCGCAACGAGAGCTTTGAAGCGCGGTTTTCCCGGTATCAGGCCAGTGTCGAGCGGGCCAAGACGTTTATCGAAAACCCTGAAGGGATCACGGTTTCTACAATATTTACGTTTCCCTCTGGTGAAAAGCTAACCACCTACCGCACCGGCCTCGGGGCCTATACCCGCGTAGTGGACGACTTGGGCTTCCAACTGGTGGATCTTGCGAGGGGCATGGAAGAAACCCGCATTTCGATTAGCCCCGAGATAATTCAAGAGCTGGACGCCGACTTTATTTTTGGTTTTTACCGCTTCAAGGATACCGCTACCCCCGATGCAATTTTTGCGGCCTACGAGAATTTTGTTCCCGGTTTTTGCCAAGCCCTTAATGCCTGCCGCAATAACCAGCTTGTATTGCTGCCAAGCTATACCTTTGGCGGCACGATGAAATCTCTAGAAACCGCGCTGGAGCTGATCGAAAGCCATGTGATGGCGCGCAGGTTTGTGCCGCTTGCGGACTAACCCAAATACAGCCAGTCAGGGCAGCACGCCCCAGCCAGTATTTCCCCTAAACTATTGGAGAATTACCATGAACCTATCCCAACTTGCTGCGCTGCCACTGGCCGCTATCCTAACCTTTGGCCCCGTAATGGCGCAAGAAATGCGCAGCGTCACCGATGACACCGGCACGGAAGTATCTATTCCGGTTCAACCGCTGCGTATTGTTTCATTGCATGATACACAGCTTACCATTCCGCTGATCGAACTTGGCATTATGCCGGTTGGTTCGCATGGGCGTGGTGATACGGTTGAAACCGCCTTTATCCGGGCCAGTGCCGCCATTACTGGCGTGGACTTTGACAATTCCGATATCGAATGGGTGGGAAATTACCCCGCCGATATTGAAAAAGTCGCGGCGATGAACCCCGATCTGATTGTGACAACAGCATGGCAGCCCGCCGATCTAGAACAGCTGCGCGCCATTGCCCCAACGGTTCAGTTGAACAGTGACATGCACTCAGACTGGGAAATTTATGCAACCCTTGCTGAAATCACAGGCACAACTGACCGCCTGCAAATCATGGAACAACGTTACCAAGCCCAGATTGATTTGATCCGTGAGGCGATCGACACCCAAAGCATTATGGTTTCAACCATCCATGCAAGCGACGGCCGGTTTTTTGCCTATAACCCTTATGGCAATATCGGCAAGGTTTTGGTTGACGCCGGTTTCCAGCGCCCAGCTGCAATTGAAGCCATTCCGCTGAATGATAGCATAGATGTTGGCGCTGAATCCTTATTGGATTTTGATGCAGATTTCATCATGACCACCTATAGGTCCTCAGCCAATCAATTCCCCAGTGATGTTAAGGCGTTTTTTGAAGGCAACGTGCCGGGCTACTGCCAGCTTTTACATGCGTGCCGCGAAGATCAGATGATTTTCCTCTCCCGTGCTGAGGCTTCCGCCACCTCGTATTATGCGCTTGGGGCCGTGGCTTATGCCATTTTAACCAGCATTGCTGGCCAAGATTATGCGCCAATGCCGCGCTAAGTATTCCTTTCTTACTGAACCCTCATCAGGAGGTAACCATGAAAACCCTATATCTTACCGCTATTGCCACTTTGGCTTTTAGCACCCAAGCCCTAGCGCTTGACTGTGAAACCGGCCAGCGCCCCTTTACCCATGCGGGTGGCGAAATCTGCATTCCGGCTGACCCTCAGCGCATCGTTTCCCTTCACGATCTCAGCATCACCTTGCCGTTGGTCGAGCTTGGAAAAACCGATAATATCGTTGGTAGCCACGGCCGTATCTCTGATAGTGGCACCACGTTTATTCGCGCCGTAAACTCTATTTTCGGGGTGGATTACCACAATAGCGGCATTGAGTTTATCGGCGTGTTTAATGCGATTAACATGGAAAAGGTCGCGGCGCTACAGCCAGACCTTATTATCGGCCGCTCGAACGATCTCGAGGTTTATGCGCAATTCTCGACCATTGCCCCCACGGTTTTGGTTGATCTTAACGCGCTGGATTACCTTGGCCGTATCCACGCAATTGCGGATATTGCCGGGGAAATTAACCAATATAACCAGCGCCTTGCGGCCTATCAGGCCCGTATTACCGAGGCACAGCGGTTAATCCCGAACGCTCGCGAAATCACCACCGCTGTGGTGCAGCCTTGGGCCGAAGATGGCGGGTTTGACCTGTATAAAAACATGTACGCCCTAACCGAAGTTATTTCGGATATCGGGTTTGGCCAAACAGACGCCGTAGCCGGGCATATTGGCGAAATCGAGGGCAACCAGATCAGCCTAAGCGGAGAGCTGTTGCTTGATATCGACTCCGACTTTATTTTCACCAGCTTCGAGGTGAACTGGGCAGACCAAAACACCCCCGCCAAAACCGCGGCCGAGTTTGAGGCTGTTACCCCCGGGTTTTGTGATTTTCTAAAAGCATGTCAGCAAAACCAGATCATCTATCTGCCACGCACGCCCTTTTATTCCGGCTCGTTCAGCTCGCTTAACTTTGCGCTAGACCAAGTGCTAACCCATGTGATCGGCCGCGGGTTCACTCCCGTTGCCGAATAATACCTATCCTTAACCGACAGGGGCTGCGTTGCCCCTGCCACCTATATAAGGCAGTATAATATGAGCATTTTTACCAAAATAAGCACGACGGTTAAATCGTCAATCAGCACAATGACCAAACCAAAACCCATAACCATGCGGTTTTTCGAGGTTGAGGTTATAAGTGTCACCCCGCTTTCTCCGTCCTTTATGCGGATCGGGTTCAAGGGCGGTAAGGTGCCCGATATGTGCATGTTTGCCCCAGATCAGTGGATAAAGCTCTACATCCCGAACCCGGATGGCAGCGTTCTAAGAATACACAATCAGGCGCATTATAATAAGCTGCCCAAGGCCACGCGGCCCCCGGTAAGAACCTATACCATCAGCGCATTACGCCCCGATCAATATGAATTCGACGTCGATTTTGTGCTGCACGGCGATGAAGGCCCGGCCTCTAGGTGGGCGATGAATGCCAAAATTGGTGATCAGATGCAGATACGCGCGCATTGTTATTCAGAAGATGATACCCCCTCGGGCTGCCGCTGGTTACCCCCCAAAAGCGCCAATAAGTTCCTGCTATTTGCCGATGAAACCGGCCTACCGGCCACTATCGGTATTTTAAACCTACTGGCGCAGCAAAACGAAAAGCCCAATGTTGAGGTGTTTGTTGAAACCCCAACCCTGCAAGACCGCTTGGCTATGCCAGAGTGGGAGGGCCTAACCGTAAAATACCTGATTAAAAGCGCAGGCCAAACCCCGGGTCAACTGCTCTATGATGAGGCAGTTAGTCTTGCCCCTGCAAAGCTGGAGGGGGGGGTGTATATCTGGCTGGCCGCCGAAAAAACCGCCACAAGACGCATTCGCCTACACCTTTCCAAGGTTAGTGGACTGGGCAAAGATGCCATCAGCGTCGCCGGGTATTGGAAATACGGGGAAAAACAATATTAATGCCCATGTTGGGGCGTTCGTTGTTGTAAGTTCAGAGCCAGCGGGTGGCGTGATCCTGAACATCTTCGATGCTGTCGAAGTGGTATAGGCCTTAAGGAGCGGCACAATTCCGCGACAGGTCCAGAATGCTTGAATAAGCACATGGTTTACGGGCCGCAAAGATACCCGTAAGAACGGGAAGTCTTGGTCTCTCTCGGCAGATTGCTTTGGTGGTTGTGGTCGGCAGGAAGATATTCTATCAGATGAAATAAGATATACTGCTTTCGGCCCGATTGAGGCGAAGTGGCAATAAAATTATCCGTCGGGGGGCCCATTTGGGCTGAGAGGTGCACGCACCGACCCGTCGAACCTGATCCGGATAGTACCGGCGTAGGGAACGGGTAGGTTGTGCAAAGATCGCACGGACTCTTTCTCACGTTGGCACGTCCATTATTTTGGAGATGTGCCTGTGACGTCCAAGACCCCAATTGCCCTGACGATCGCTGGTTCCGACAGTGGCGGCGGCGCTGGGGTGCAAGCTGACCTGAAAGCGATGTCCGCAAACGGGACATATGGCGCCAGCGTTATCACGGCGATTACCGCGCAAAACACGACGGCGGTTACCGCAGTCCATGAAGTGCCCGCAGATATTGTCGCGGCGCAGATTGATGCGGTTTTATCCGATCTCGACGTGGGTGCAATCAAGCTCGGGATGCTGTTTTCAGTGCCCATTATTGAGGCCGTGGCCAAACGGCTGGCGGATTTTAGCGGGCCAGTCGTGGCTGATCCGGTGATGATCGCCAAATCTGGTGACGCCCTTTTGCAAGACGCCGCCGTGGGGGCGTTGATCCAGCATATTTTGCCACAGGCAAACCTTTTGACGCCAAACCTGCCCGAGGCAGCACGCCTTTTGGAGGCCGCCGAGGCGACAACACCTGAGGAAATGGCCGCACAAGCACAGCGCCTATTGGCGATGGGGCCAAAAGCGGTATTGATGAAAGGTGGCCACGCATCGGGGGGAACCTGCACCGATATTCTGGTCGATACCAGCGGCGTGATCGGCACCTATCAAGCCCCGCGCATCGAGACAAAAAACACGCATGGCACGGGTTGCACGTATGCCGCGACCCTTGCCGCGTTGCTTGCGCAAGGGCTTGAGTTAACGGCGGCGGTTGCTGCGGCGCATCGCTATTTACAGGACGCCATCAAAGCGGCTGATCGATTGCACATTGGCAACGGAAACGGCCCTGTCCATCATTTTCACGGCCAATGGGCATGAGTGAAATTGCCATCATCGGAGCCGGTGTCGCCGGTCTTTGCGTGGCGCGGGCCTTGCTAGATCGTGGTGCGCAAGTTCAGCTTATCGACCGCCATGCAGACATCGGGGCACACGCCTGTTCATGGTGGGCCGGCGGCATGCTTGCGCCATTTTGCGAAGGCGAAAGCGCCGAAGAACCGGTGGTCCGCTTGGGCTGTGAAGCTGTCGATTGGTGGGCGGCGAAAACCCAAGCGGTGCATCGGCGCGGCTCGTTTGTGGTTTCTCCGGCGCGTGACAAATCTGACCTTGCCCGATTTGCCCGCCGAACACAGGGCCACCGCGAGGTGACGGGGCCCGAAATTGTGGCGCTTGAACCTGATCTGGGCGATCGGTTTTCCAAGGGGTTGTTCTTTGAGGATGAGGCCCATCTTGCGCCCCGCGCAGCGCTTGCCCAATTGCGCACAAGTCTTGTGGCCGATGGTACCGAATTCATTCAGGATGACGCTGATCCAGATGTTTACGCAAAGCGCGGCCTGACCATTGATTGCCGTGGTTTCCAAGCCAAAGACCAGCTGAAAGAGCTGCGCGGCGTCAAGGGCGAAATGCTGATTTTATCCTGCCCTGATGTCGCCCTAAGCCGCCCCATTAGAATGCTGCATCCGCGTGTGCCGATTTACATTGTGCCGCGTGGTGACGGTATTTTTATGCTCGGCGCGACGATGGTTGAGGGCCATGCTGGCAAACATATCACCGCCCGCGCGCTGCTGGAATTGCTCAGTGCCGCCTACGCGCTGAACCCTGTATTTGGCGAGGCCGAAGTGCTTGAGATCGGCGTCGACAGCCGCCCGGCCTTTTCGGACAACCTGCCGCGCATCAGGCGTGACGGAAACTTGATCCGTGTGAACGGGCTGTACCGGCATGGGTTTTTGCTGGCTCCGGCGGTGGCACGGATGGTGGCTGAATTGATTTTTGACGACATAAAACCGGAGATGATGGATGAAGATACAGCTTAATGGTGCGCCTGTTGAGGCACAGATTACGACGCTGGCCGATTTGCTTGAGGCCGAAGGTTTTGGCGGTACAAAAGTCGCAACCGCTGTGAACAGCACCTTTGTTCCGGTAGCAACGCGTGCAGATTATGCTCTGGAAGAGGGCGATAATATCGAGGTTCTTGCCCCGATGCAGGGAGGTTAGGCGATGCCGGATTTTTACGGCACCACGCTGTCTAATGGCTTAATGCTCGGCACCGCTCAGTATCCCTCGCCTGCGATTTTGGCCGATGCCTTCAAGCGCAGCGCCGCCAGTGTCGCCACCGTGTCCTTGCGGCGCGAAAGCGGGCAGGATCGTGCGGGGCAGGATTTTTGGCAATTAATCCGTGATCTGGGCGTGCATATTCTGCCCAACACCGCCGGATGTCATAGCGTCAAAGAGGCCGTGACCACGGCGCATATGGCCCGTGAAGTCTTTGATACAAAATGGATCAAGCTGGAAGTTATTGGCGAAGAAGACACGCTTCAGCCCGATGTGTTTGGGCTGGTAGAGGCCGCCCGCATATTATCCGAGGATGGTTTTCAGGTGTTCCCATATACCACCGAAGATTTGGTGGTGGCGGACAGATTGTTGCAGGCGGGATGCGAGGTTCTCATGCCGTGGGGCGCGCCGATTGGCTCGGGTCTTGGGTTGAACAATCTGTTTGGATTGCGGGCCATGCGCGCCCATTTTCCGGACGTGCCTTTGGTTATTGATGCAGGTCTTGGCCTGCCATCACAAGCCGCGGCGGCAATGGAATTGGGCTTTGACGCGGTCTTGTTAAACACCGCCGTGGCCAAGGCCGGTGACCCGGCCAGCATGGCCGATGCATTTGCGAAGGCTATTAAAGCAGGTCAATTGGCCAACGCCGCAGACCCGATGGCGCCACGCGACATGGCCGCCCCGTCAACCCCGGTGATTGGAAAGGCATTTCTGACATGATATTGGATCGATTTTACCCAATTTTTGAGAACGCTGATTGGATTGAGCGGCTTGTTCCGCTTGGGGTCAAACTGGTGCAATTGCGAATGAAAGACACCCCCGTGGAGGTGGTTCGTGAACATATACGCCGCGCGAAAGCGGTCTGTGGCCGCTGTGATTGTACGCTGATTATTAACGACTATTGGCCGCTGGCGATTGAGGAAGGGTGTGACTACATCCACCTTGGTCAAGAGGATTTGGAAGGGGCTGATATTGCGGCGATTCGCGCGGCCAAACTGCGCCTTGGGGTCAGCACCCATGACAAGGCCGAGCTGCGCCGCGCGATGGCACTGGCCCCTGATTATATCGCGCTTGGACCGATTTATCCGACAATCCTGAAAAAAATGAAATGGCATGAACAGGGCATCTCCAAGCTGACCATTTGGCGGGATTTGATCGGTGACACGCCTCTGATCGCCATTGGCGGCATGTCGATTGATCGCGCCCCGGGCGCCTTTGAGGCGGGGGCCGATGTGGTGGCTGCGGTCACAGATATCACCTTGAATGACAGCCCAGAAAACCGTGTTCACGCATGGCTGGCGGCGACCCGATGACAAGATATGCGCGCCAAACATGCCTGCCCGAAATCGGTGATGCGGGCCAAGCGATGATCCGCGCAGCACACGTGTTGGTGGTCGGTGTTGGCGGGCTTGGCGCGCCGGTGTTGCAATATCTGGCTGGGGCTGGTGTGGGTCGGTTGACGCTGGTGGATGGCGACCGCGTGGCGCTGTCAAACCTGCATCGCCAAACCCTGTTTTGTGAGGCAGATATCGGCAGACCCAAGGCTGCGGCAGCGGCTGTGACGCTATCCGCATTGAACCGCGATTGCACGATCGACATCTATAATGCCCCGCTTGACCCTGCAAATGCGCCGGCGTTGGTCAGCCAAAGCAATCTTGTGCTGGATTGTGCTGACAGTTTTGCCACCAGTTACACGCTGTCCGATACCTGTAGCGCGGCGGGTGTGCCGTTGATCAGCGCCTCGGTTTTGGGGTTTTCGGGCTATGTTGGCGGGTTTTGCGGCACGGCCCCAACGCTGCGGGCGGTGTTTCCCGACCTGCCAGATCGCGCGGCAAGCTGTGCGTCGGCGGGGGTCGTGGGGCCTGTGGTCGGCATGATCGGGGCGGCGCAGGCCCAAATGGCTTTGGGCTGTTTGATCGGCCAAAGCCCGTCAGCACTGGGCCAGTTGCTCAGCTTTGACATGCAGAGCTTTCGCACAACGGGCTTCCGGTTTGATGCCGCACCGGACCCGACGCCGGATCTGACCTTCATTGCGACCACACATATCACCACGTCTGATTTTGTCGTGGAGTTGCGCGATGCAAACGAAACCTCGGTGCCGATCACCGCGACAGCACTCCGGTTGAGCCTCGCAGAATTCACAACCCAACAGCTCTCGCCAGCCCCCCGCCAGCGCGCCGTATTTGCCTGCCGTACAGGGCTGCGCGCTTGGCAGGCAGCCACACATCTCAGGTCATACTGGGGTGGAGAAATTACTTTAATTGCAACGGGCGACACACCCCCTAACGAAAGCCAAACAACTTGAAACTTATTACGTTAACTACCGCAATTTCCCTTGCAGCCGCTCCGCTTATGGCGGCTGACAAAATGACCGTGCTGCTGGACTGGTTTATTAACCCCGACCACGGCCCTATCATTGTCGCGCAGGAAATGGGCTATTTTGCCGAGCAGGATCTAGAGGTCGAGATTGTTGCTCCCGCAGACCCGTCTGCCCCGCCTAAACTGGTGGCGGCGGGTCACGCTGATCTTGCGATCTCGTATCAACCGCAGCTTCACTTGCAAATCCACGAAGGGTTACCGCTGAAACGCGTGGGGACATTGGTGGCAACACCGCTGAACTGCCTGTTGGTTTTGGCTGATGGCCCAATCGAAACCCCCGCAGATTTGGCTGGTAAAAAGGTCGGATTCTCGGTTGGCGGTGTGGAAGAAGCTGTACTTGGCTCAATCCTGCGCCATCACGGCCTGTCATTGGATGATGTTGAAATGGTCAACGTAAACTGGTCGTTGTCACCGTCATTGATGTCTGGTCAGGTGGATGCTGTTATCGGCGCGTACCGGAATTTTGAGCTGAACCAGATGGTAATCGAAGGTGTTGAGGGCAAATGCTTTTTTGTTGAGGAAGAAGGCCTGCCCTCCTATGACGAGCTGATCTATGTCGCCAATTCCGAGACGATGGACAAAGAAATGATCGCCCGCTTGCTGGCCGCAACCGAGAAAGCCACGCAGTACATCGTGAACCACCCCGAAGACAGTTGGGAGGTTTTCTCAAGCACCTCTGCTGAGCTGCAAGACGAGCTGAACGCCATGGCGTGGGCCGATACCGTGCCACGCTTTGCCCTACGCCCAACCGCGATGGATGTAGGCCGTTATACGGCCTTTGAAGCGTTCTTGTTTGAGGCAGGCCTGATCCCAAGTCAGAACCCTGTGTCAAAAATCACTATCGACGTGACGGCAAACTGATGGGCCCCGATTATGGAAAAACCTTCGCGCTTTGGCGTGAAGGGGCTGCGGGCCACTGGCGTGATTATACCCGCCATGCCTTTGTTGAAGGCTTGCAGGATGGCTCATTGCCCCGCGCCGCATTCTTGCGTTATTTGATCCAAGACTATGTGTTTCTGGTCCACTTTTCGCGGGCTTGGTCACTCGCGCTGGTCAAATCCGAAACGCTTGAGGAAATGCGGGTTTGCGCTGGCACCGTTAATGCCCTTGTCAACTACGAGATGTCGCTGCATGTCGAAACCTGTGCGGCAGAGGGCATTGACGAGGCAACGCTGTTTGGGGCAGCCGAAGCCGTCGAAAACCTCGCCTATACGCGCTATGTGATAGACGCAGGCATGCAGGGTGATTTTCTGGACATGATGGCGGCATTGACGCCATGTGTCATGGGATACGGCGAAATTGGGTTGCTGCTGGCGGACAGTAAAGCCGAGGATACGCCCTACACAGAATGGATCGCCACATATGCCGACCCGGAATTTCAGGAAGTGTGTGCCACCGCTGGCGCCATGATCGACAATGCCGTCGCGCGGCGAGTTGGTGATTTATCCACCTCACCGCGCGCTTTAGTTTTGCAAAACCGCTTTACCACGGCCACCAAACTTGAGGTTGGGTTTTGGCAGATGGGTCTGAACCGCAAATGAGCGCATCACCGGGGATTTCACTGCAAGGCCAGCACCGCATCGATGGGCGTGTTCTGTTTGATGTGGACCTGCATCTTCCCGGTGGCCAATGGACCTGCCTGCTGGGGCGCTCCGGCGTCGGGAAATCAACCATTCTTCGGCTGATCCTTGGGCTTGAAACCGGCGGAGATTTTACCGGCACGTTTACCGCAACCGATAACATGCCGCTGACGGGCCGCATCAGCTATATGGCCCAATCCGATTTGCTGCTTCCGTGGCTGTCGGTGCTGGAAAATGTCTGCGTTGGGGCGCGTTTGCGTGGTGAAAACCCGAACACAGGTTTGGCTAAGGATCTGCTCGATCGTGTGGGATTGTCCGCACATGTGGACCAAAAACCAAACACGCTTTCCGGGGGGATGCGCCAACGGGCAGCTTTGGCGCGCACCTTGTTTGAGGATCACTCCGTTGTGTTTCTGGACGAGCCGTTCTCGTCACTAGATGCAGGCACCCGCGCCGATATGCAGGAACTCGCCACCGAGGTTTTGAAGGATCGCACCGTTTTGCTGGTCACCCACGACCCCGCCGAAGCGGCGCGTCTTGCGCATCAGATCACCGTAATGTCAGCGCAGGGGACCCAAAACTGGCCCGCTCCACCAACCCCGGCTCTGCGCGAAATCAACGCGCCACAAACCCTCGCCTGTCAGGCCAAACTTCTTGATTATTTAAGGGGCATTGCAGCATGAGATTTCGGGATATACTGCTCGCACTGCTGGTCGGGATTGGATTATGGCAGCTCATTGTGGTCATCACCGAGGCCCCGCCTTACATTCTGCCCTCACCTTGGCGGGTGGCGCAGGCCGCTTATAAAAACCGCGTGATTATCGCCGAAAATGCCTGGGTCACCATAATTGAGGTCATGCTTGGCCTGCTGATTGGAACCCTTTTGGGGATCGGAACCGCAATCCAGCTGGCGCTTTCCAAGACCGCCGAGCGGTTGCTGCTACCCATTCTGGTTTTCACCCAAGCGGTGCCGGTTTTTGCCCTTGCCCCGTTGCTGACCCTTTGGTTCGGCTACGGCATGGGCTCAAAAATCGTGATGGCGGTGCTGATCATCTATTTTCCGGTGACGTCCGCGTTTCATGACGGGTTGATGCGGATTGACCATGGATATCGCGACCTTTCGCTCTCGATGGGCGCCTCAAAACTGAGCTTTATGCGCCACATTCAAATTCCCAATGCGCTGCCCAGTCTTGGCACTGGCCTGCGGTTGGCCGCAGTTTATGCGCCAATCGGGGCGGTAATTGGCGAATGGGTCGGGGCCTCGAAAGGGCTTGGATACCTGATGTTGCTGGCCAATGGGCGCGCCAAAATTGACCTGATGTTCGCCAGCCTGATCGTGCTCGCCTGCCTCACGGTGATCCTACACATCGCAGTTGGCATGCTGGCCACGCGGCTTACCCGTTTTGCCCAAGGAAATTCCCTCAAATAGAAATTACTGATATGTGCGCTACCGACACCCTACAGCAGTCTGTCCAACGTGATTAGGACTTAGCCAGGCTTTGTCGCAAACTATTGCTATGCTTAAGAACATCCATTGGATTGGACACGGTTATCCAGCGCGAACCCAGAGCCCTGACACTTTAGCTTTTTTCCTGATCATCTGCGCGACTTCTGCGATCGACGGCGCGGTATAGATATGTCCAAATACCACGAATTTTGATGTAAGTGTCATCCATTCGCCAGGATACGGCTGTCGGACGTTTCCGCCTCAAGAGCGATTATGGGAAGTGCTTAACAACCCAACGGTTCAGTGTTGCAGGGTCCACCGCAACGCCACGCTCGGCCAATATTTCCTCCAGATCCCGCAACATGAGCATAGATGCTCTTCCTGACAATTATATCAATAATTTGCGACAGAACCCAATGCGGCCACAAAGCTTGCCCGTCCCGCCGATATCCGCGAAAAACTGCAAATCCTGCCTTTGGCGTTTCAGCTCATAGCCGCCGGGCATTTTTAGGGTCGAGGGCCGCTACATGGCTGCCAAAAGTGCTTTTACGCGGGCAAGTTGCCGTTGAACCAGCGCAGGGTCGCCGCGAGATTCGATATTGAGCCGCACCAGCGGTTCGGTGCCGGAGGGACGCATATTCATGCGCCACTCTCCAAAATCGAGGCTAAGGCCGTCAGCGTGAGAAATTTCAATTGCCCCGGCACTCAGCGCGGCTTCAAGCTGCTTTAGCGCCGCGCCCGGATCGTCGATAGCAAAGTTTTGCTCGCCCGAGGTCGGGAACCGCGCTTGACGATCCGCCACCAGTGCACGCAGGCCTTTCCCGCTTGTGGAAACCAGCTCGGCCATGAGCAACCACGGGATCATACCGCTATCACAGCGCATAAAATCGGTGAAGTAATGATGTGCACTCATTTCACCGCCATAAATCGCACCGCTTTCGCGCATCAGCGCCTTGATAAACGAATGCCCAACGCGCGATTGCAGCGCCGTGCCACCGGCTTGCTCAACCAGCTCTCGGGTATCCCAAATCAAGCGCGGGTCATGGATGATGGTGGCACCGGGATGGGCGCTCAGCGCTTGGCGGGCCAAGAGGCCTACGATGTAATAACCATCAATAAACTGTCCATTTTCATCAAAGAAAAAACAGCGGTCAAAATCGCCATCCCATGCCACACCAAAATCAGCCCCCTGCGCCCGCACAGCCTTGGCGGTGCGAGGCTGGTTTTCAGGCAATAGCGGATTGGGGATACCATTGGGAAAGCTTGGATCAGGCCTGTGATCCATCTCAACAAATTCCAGCGGCGCGCCAGCCACCAATAGCTGGGCTTTGATCTCATCAAAGGTTGGCCCCGCCGTTCCATTGCCCGCATTCACCAGAATTTTCAGCGGTTTCAACTTGGCAATATCAATGAAGGATATGATTTTGGTGGCGTAGGCCTCGCGCGGGTTAACCTGCATCACCACCCCCGCAACCGTGGCTTTCTCAAAGCCCCCCGCCTCGGCCCTTATCCGTAGGGCTTCCATCTCCGTCAGCGGGTCGAGCGGGCGCGAGCCGGGGCCAACGATCTTCATACCGTTATAATCTATCGGGTTATGCGAGGCCGTGACTTCGATGCCAAGATCAGCCGCCAAATGGGTGGTGGCAAAATAAACCTCCTCGGTGCCGCACATGCCAAGATCTTGCACATTCACGCCGTGATCCACAAATCCGGCGATCAAGGCCGCCTTGAGGGCTTCGCTGCTTGGCCGGCTATCAGCCCCCAAAACAACGGTTTTGGGCTTGCGAATATCGGCAATGGCGGCGGCTATGGCGTAGGCAATGTCTTCATTTAGCTCCACCCCCAACTTGCCGCGAATATCATATGATTTAAAGCAGGTCAGCGTGCCCATGAATGGCCTTTCCGTAAAAACTTACGTTTGCAATAGCGGCATTCTCTTGCCGACGCAATTTCCAAGCGCCCAAAAACCTTGATTTGTAGCGCCGATTCTCTAATAATCAGAGCATTCAAACCAATTATTTTCCTTATTTGTTGATATTAAAATGGCAAAACCAGACAAGGCGACTCTCAAAAGTGAAGGGGAAGCGCTTAAAACCGTTATCGCGCAAGCCCGTAAAAAAACACTGAACTTTGCGCTATTGCAGGGCAAAGATACCATGTATCTTGAAACCCATCTCAAGAAAAACACCGGTATGCTCCGCAAGGAAGCCAAGAAAAAGGGCGGTGGGCCAAAGGCGGCTGTGGGGCTGATGAATGTTGAGGGGAAGAAAATAATCTTCTCAGTTGAAGAAGAGCCGCCGGGCACCTTCCCCAAGCTGGCAAAAAAGTTTTTTATGGCGCGCGGATTGCCGATGCAGGTGGCATTTAGGCTGCCCGATGGGTCTATGCTTGAAGATAGCGAAGGGGAGCCGGCGGCCACCCCCGCCGGTGCCAGCAGCACAGAGCCTGTTGCAACACCGATTGAAAAGACCAAGGCCAAATTCACCACGCTTGAAGCCGCTCTGGCTAGCATGCAGCCCACGCTTGGTGCCAAAAATAAAGCGGCGCTGGCGCAATTGCTTATCCAAGTGCGGGCTGATGTGGGCAGCGGCGATTTGGCAAAAGCGCAAACGGCGCTTAAGGAGCTACAATCCGCTATGGCTGCGGTTAAAGCCAAGCAGGAAAAAGATAAAGAGACGCTGAAAGCTGCGGCTACCAGCCTTAAGGATTCCGGTATTTCAGCGGTGCAAAAGGAAGGCTTGCTAAAAATTGCCTTGGCCCGCCCCAAGGCCTTTGAGGCCTCGCTAAAGGCGCTGAAAGCTATTGATAAAGGGCTAAAGCCACTTGATTGCACCCCGGAGGGGCTGGCCAAAGCGAAAAAAGCGGCTGATGACGAAAAGGCCAAGTTCGACCTGCTCACAACAGCGGCCAAACAAGCCAAAGCCAAATTTGAGGAAGCAAAGCTAGCGGCCACCAAAGCCTCTGCGGCTGCCGATAAAGCGTCAGACACCGCGACAAAGCTGCTAGATTCACTCAACAAGGTCGAAGTCGCCGTTGCCAAAATGACACCCGAACAGCTGGCCGCCATGACACCCGAGCAAAAGCAATCCATTGCTGACCTCAAGCTTAAGCTCAAAACCGCCGAAGCTGCCGAGCAGGCCGCCGAAGCCGAGCGCGATAAAAAAGAGGCCGAACGCGACAAGCTAGAAGATAAGAGTGAAGACGCGGGCTTGAAAGCCGACCAAAGCAAACCAAAACTTCAGGCTGCCAACAAGACGCTGAAAGATACGCAAAAAGGCGTGGCTGATAAAAAGCTGCTGACCGATGCCATGACCAACGGCGTGCTATCCCCCGATGCCCCCAACCCGATGAGTGACGCCGACACCGCAACCATCGCCAATGCCTATTCTGTTGGCAGTAAATTTGGCGCTTCGGCCATAAATATGGTGCGCACAACGGATAACCGCGCCAATATTGTTGACGGTGTTTCCCGCCTGACCAAAGGCGCGCAAAACGAATTTAAGGATAGCAGCGGGCGGGCCTATGGCACGCCCAAAAGCCGCGAATCCTACGCGACCAACGCGCTGCAAACAGGCGCAGCCGTGGGCGGCGAGCATTTCAAAAAAATGGATGCTTATATTGCCGCTGGCGGCCTAAACAAGCCCGGGCCTGTGACCTATCCTTCCCCCCCGACTTGGGAAAATATGGCCAACACCCGTGCAAGCCATGTGGGGGCCTCTATGCTGGACGGGGCTGGCAAGCTGGACCCGGCAAGCGCCAAAGCCAAAACCGCCGTAGCGGATATGAGCTTCCACCCCACCTCTATGTGGAATGTGCAGCCTGACCTGATCAAGCATTTTAACCAGATGTCAGGTAAAATGTCTGACCCTGCACATAAAACCAAATGCCAAGCCGCGCTTGACGGCATTACCACCCCTCCGACTTCGGCGACCGGCAAAGGGCTGGTTGCAAAAGACGTGGATAAGCCCGCCGGAAGCCTTACAAAAGACGATGCTAAACAGGCGGTTATGGGGGCCATGTTTACCCCGCTTAAACAAGGCCCCGTTGGCTCTTGCTTTGCCACCGGCCCCGCCCGCGCCATGCAGCTACAGGACCCGGGCAGCGCCATGAAAGGGCTGGCACAAATCGCCGTGAGCGGCAAGCTTACCTCAAAAGGCAACTCGGTGCCCATTAAAGCGGTGCGCAATAGCAGCGACCCAAAGCTGAACAAACTGCCGCCGGCTGATAACCAGCTCCTGCGCTCTTGGGAATACACCATCGCCACCGCCTCGGCGCAAATCACCAATGCCCGCGAAAAAGGCAAGCTCAAGAAAAGCCTGTTTACCGACCCAAAAAGCATGGCCGGTATCGCTAAGCTTTACCCCAACGCCAAATGGGCCGAGGTGCGCACAAAACTGGAAGCCGCGGTGAAAACCAACCTCACCTTCCGTTATAATGCCACCGCTGTGATTGAAAAGTCCGCCGATGGATCCTCAACCAAAGGCAATTTTGAAATCATCGACAAAACCGCCACCGGCGAAGCGTCTATGCTGACAACAAAAGAGAAATTTGTGGCTGCCATAACCAAAATGGCACTTACGGCTTTGGGGGAAACCAAAGACACGGATATTGGCAAAAAGATTATTGCCCATTGCAAAAGTGACGCCTTCATCAACGCTATTTGCCCTGACAAATACAAACCATGGGAGCTTGGTGGTGGCGGGTATAGCAAATCGGTGGCCAAGGCTCTGGAGGGCGGCAACCCCAAAAGTGAATATGTGGTGCCGCCGCCAAGCCAAAGCCAAAGCAAGGGCGCGCGCACCAAGGATGTGACTGTCGGCCTGATCAAAAGCTTTGATGGGAATACATCCGGAGATGATCTTACCGAGCTTAGCGTTTCGGGCATTCATGGCTTTAACGGCCTGCCTAACCACCCGTCGCTTGACAAGCTCAAGGGCGGAGACACGGCTGCCAAAGTTGATAAGCATCTCGTTAAACCCGGCCAAAAAATCGCCGCGACCAAGCTCAAGCTGGGCAAAGCGCAAATGATTTTTGAAAGACAAATCAGAGAAGCCGAAAAATGGAGCCTCGGTGACGAGGGGGTTAACCTGATCAAAACGGCACTGGCGCTCAAACCCACGGGTGAGGTTACTCCAAAAGAGCTAAAAGCCCTTGTGGATACCGCCATGGCCCCGCTGAAAGCGCTGATGACAAAGCAACGGGTGGCCAAGTGGAAAAAGAAACAAACCGATGCAGGCAAAACGGTTTCTGATGCTGATTTGGCCAAGCAAAAAAAGGCTTGGGACAAAGCGGGCGATACTTCGGTTAACAATGCCTATGATAACGAAATCATCGTGCAAACCGCCCCACCCGAATTTACCATCGCAGATACAAACTGGGGCAAAAACAGGAACCACATGTTTTTTGTCATTATCGCGGACCCGATTTCGGGAGAGCCAAAGCTGTTTAAAAAAGAGATGCCCAGCGGAAAGTTATCCGCCATGGAAGAAAAATGGACCAAAGCCGCATGGCTACAGGTTAAATAATTAAGGAGCTAGAATATGGCAAATGAACTTCCCTATATCGGCTTCGGAACCGACGACAATGGCGCAAAAATGGGTGTGATTGGTGCGGAGACCTATGGCTCGGTTGCGGCCATGCTCATCGCGCGCGCCTCGATGGCCAATGAGCCGGTGTCACTGGCGGCTGCGCTTAACCATTTTGATGAAAACGGCGACGATTTTGACGTCATCACCGACCCCGCGGCCTATAAAGCCGATTTTTTGCAACGCTATGCGGCGGAAGAGGAAATGGACTGGGACCAGTTCACCGCCCGCCTGAGCGACTTTGAGCTGCCTGATTTTGAGCAGCTCACCGCGCCCACAGTTTCCGGTGGCCAAATCAACTTTTGCGCCAATCACCTCGGGCTCGAGGCCCCTTACCGCGTGACAGGTCTCGCAGATGGCAGTGCCCCGCTCGCCTATCAGCCGATTTAGCAAGGTAAGCTTGATTTATCTACCCTTGGTAGAGAGATCGCCATGGCAAAAAAGAAAATCGTCATCCTGATGGATGGCACATCCAACCAGATAAGCGCCAAGCGCACCAATATCCTGCGCCTATATGGCACGCTGGAAAAAAGCCCTGATCAAATCGTGTTTTATGACCCGGGCGTCGGCACGCTCGGAGCCAAAAAAAAGCGGGGGCTCTCAAAACCGCTTGATACTCTTAGGCTTTTATTTGGTAAGGGCTTGCTCAAAAACGTGTTGAAGGCCTACCGCTTTTTTGTCGAAAACTTTCAATACGAGGCAACAACCGATAAAAAAACCTGCCGGATAGCTGGCAGAAAGAGCCCTAAGCCAAGGCGACCTTAATGCCTAAAGTGGCGCATGCCGGTATATACCATGGCCAAGCCGGCCTCATCAGCCGCATCAATCACCTCTTGGTCCCGCATGGAGCCTCCGGGCTGGATAACAGCGGTGGCCCCCGCTTCAGCGGCGGTAACTAACCCATCCGCAAAAGGGAAAAACGCATCAGACGCCACGACCGAGCCAATGGTGGGCGCTTCGGAAAGCCCGAGTACCTCGGCCATATCCTGCGCCTTTCGCGCCGCAATCCGCGTGCTGTCTACACGGCTCATCTGCCCCGCGCCAATCCCCACGGTCGCGCCGTTTTTCACATAAACAATCGCGTTTGATTTCACATGCTTTGCTACTTTCCAGGCAAACAGCAAATCCGCCATTTCAGCATCAGATGGCGCGCGCTTGGTCACCACTTTCAAATCCTCCGGCAGCACAATCCCGTTGTCTTTATCCTGCACCAGCCAGCCGCCAGAAACCTTACGCCAAGTTTGCGAGGCGTCCGCCACATCGGGCAAACCACCCGTGACTAGTAACCGCAGGTTCTTCTTCTTGGCAAATATCTCGCGAGCCTCATCCGAAACTTCGGGCGCGATCACGACTTCGGTAAATATCTTGGTAATTTCTGCTGCCGTATCGGCTTCAAGCCGCTGATTAAGCGCGATAATACCGCCAAAAGGCGAAACATTATCGCAGTTAAAGGCGTTTTGGTAAGCTTCAATCATACTGCTGCCGCGCGCCACGCCGCAAGGGTTGGCATGTTTGATAATTGCACAAGCGGGGCCTTGGGCGGGGTCAAATTCTGCCACCAGTTCAATTGCGGCGTCCGTGTCATTGATGTTGTTGTAGGAAAGCTCTTTGCCCTGCAACTGCTCGGCCGTGGCCACACCGGGGCGGCTAGAGCCATCGGTATAAAACGAAGCCGCTTGATGCGGGTTTTCGCCATAGCGCAAGCTCTGCGCCAACGTGCCAGCAACGGCACGGCGGCGCGGGGTATCCACACCAATAGCCTCGGCCATCCATGTGCTCACCGCAGCATCATAAGCCCCCGTGCGGGCAAAGGCGATTTGGGCGCGTTTTTTGCGAAATTTCGGGCAGGTCGCGCCATTATGCTGGGCCATGTCACCAAGCAAAACATCGTAATCTTCAACATCCACAATTGTGGTGACAAATCCGTGGTTTTTAGCCGCCGCGCGGATCATCGCAGGGCCGCCAATATCAATATTTTCAATGCAGGTATCATAATCCGCCCCAGCCGCCACTGTGGCCTCAAACGGATAAAGATTTACCACCAGCAAATCAATCGCGCCAATGCCGTGGGCCTCCATGGCCTCAATATGCTCAGGGTTATCACGCAGCGCCAGCAACCCGCCATGCACATTTGGATGCAGGGTTTTTACCCGCCCATCCATCATTTCAGGGAAATTTGTGATGTCAGATACATCAACAACCGGCAGGCCAGCGCCCCGCAGCGCCTTGGCGGTGCCACCGGTTGAAAGCAGTTCAACGCCAAATTTATGCAGTTTTTGCGCTAGTTCAACAAGCCCCGATTTATCAGAAACGGAAAGCAGAGCGCGGCAGATGGGGAGGTTTTGGGAAGGCATTTACTTTTCCTGTATAGGAGGTGGAAATGAGCTAGGTTTTTGTGAAACGCCAGCGAATGGCGCCTACATAGTCCAGCGTGCGCCCCATCACAACTATTTGTTTGGTCGCACGTGGCGCGGTGTGCGTGCGGTCAAGGTAAACCGAGTCCAACAAGCAGGTCAGGCCGCCCTCCTGCTCAAAGGCCCACCCTTCCGCATTTGGAAGCGTGAGGGCAATACCGTGCTCGTTTTTCTCGGCCTCTACCTCGGGATGGAGATGAAAATGCAGCATAAAAGAATGGCCGCGATTTGGCTGAGAAAGCACATCGACCGGGTGAGGGCAGTCCTCAAGCGGCACTGAGGGGAACAACCGATCTTCGCCACTGAACTGCTGGCCATTGATGGCGACCAATATGCGGCGCTCATAGGTGAGGCCAAAGCGCTTGTTAAAGCCCTCGTGTCGCGTCGAAAGCCAAATGCTTTCAATGTCTTGCGCGCGTTTAGATTGCACCTTTTCCGGTGCAGGGCCTTGGCCTTCAACGGTAAGCGCATTATGCGCCGCGGCTTGTGCACAGGCTTTGGCCCACGCCCCGCCTTGCCGCGCACCGGGCCCGCAATTGCTGAGCATTGGCCAGCGGCCAGATGCCATTTCAAAACCCAGTGGGCTAACGTGGTGATCAGGCGAGGCCGCTGCATCCATTATCACCGTAATGCGCCCCGCCGAAAGCCGCTCATAGCCCATAAACTGTGTGCGCGTTTTGCTAGCGCGCAGCCCCGCATCCGCCAGAGATTGATCCAACTGGCCCTCAACCCCGCGCCCACCGCCATGAAACCGCGCCAAACCACCATCACCAAAGCGCAGCGCCCGCAGGCCCGGGGCCATGCGCTCTAGTGCACCTGCAATGGCAGGGTCGGCAGGGTGGCCGGTGGCGTCTTGCAGTTTAGCGATCCATGTAAGCAAGGTAAAAACCTCGGCCAGTGCTTCAGGCGTGCGGGAAGGGATGCTACCATCCTCACCAATCCACGCGTGGCAGCTGGCGGCCAGCCCTTTGAGCGCGGGCCGCAGGGCATATTCACAGCCCTCTAGGCTAAGCCCTGCATAAACCATCCCTGTTAGCGCCGTGAATTTTTCCAGCCCTTCTGGCGTGGCTTTCCAGTTGTTTGACAAAAAACTGACATGCCGTCCGAGGCTTTTAAAAACCATGGTGGATTGCTTGGGGGAAAGCCCCTTGAGCAAAAACATGGCGTGCGAACACCAATGGATCACGCGCTGCCCCACTAGCCTCGGCTCCCAACCAACAGTGTTTCTCTGGCCAAAGCCCCCAATCCACTCCAACAGCCACTTTTGCGCCTGTTTTCGCGCCGCGCCATCCCCGATAGCAGCAAGGTCATCAAGCCAAGCAAAGCTTTGGGTGGCCTCAAGAAAGGCCATGCTCGGCGGGCGCAGGTTCCAGATAGAGCTTTCAGCCCCCTCCACCACCTGCCCGGCAAAAATAAACTGCCCCGCCAATAGCTGCTCGCCGCGCACAAATGAGCCAATAGCCCGTGGCTCTGGGTGGTGCAAAAAGCTACGCGGGGCGGCGCGCAGGCTTTTGAGGCTGGTAAAGCGCCAGCTTGGCTTTTTGGCAGTGTTGGCTTCAGGCATAGGGAAATCGCAATTTGTGCCGTTGAAACCCTTGCTTAAGGTGTGACCTGCAAAAAGTCACCCTAGATTTTGCATGGCCTGCGCGCAATTTCTGATTTTTTTCAGCGGTTAGCACGGTTCAGTAACTGACTTCACTAAACTAGTTTAGTGAAGTCAGTTACAATCACATTTTCTATCCTAATATCAAATCGTTACATGCTAAACTATGCTACGTTTTCTTGCGAATTTTAGCCATATAAAACCCGTCCATCCCGCCGTGCTCTGCCCAGTAATCAGGCCGCAGCCGCAAGCCGCCCTTGGCGTCGCGCCAATCAGCGTCCACGCCCTCGGCTCTAGCCTCTAGCTGCTCAAAATCTGGGTGCGTGGCCAGAAAGGCTTCAACTTGGTCTTCGCCCTCCTCAGGGAAAAGCGAACAGGTGCAAAAAATAATTTCGCCTGCCGGTTTAAGCCAATTAGCCGCTTCGGCCAGCATGTCTTTTTGCAGATTCAGAAGCGTATTCAGCGCCATTTCCTTTTTTGCATAAGGCAAATCAGGGTGGCGGCGGATGGTGCCGGTGGCGGAACAAGGCGCATCAAGCAATATAGCATCAAACAATTTAGGTGGCGCGTAATCCAATACATCCGACACCACAACTTTGGCTTTGAGTTCCACCCGCGCCAGATTTTCGCGCAGTCGCTCCATGCGGGCCGGTGCAAGGTCCAGTGCGGTTACGTCAGCACCCGCCGCTGCCAGTTGCATGGTTTTGCCGCCGGGCGCTGCGCAGAGGTCGAGCACGGTTTTCCCCGAGATATCTCCCAAGAGTTTAGCAGGAATGGCCGCGGCAGCGTCTTGCACCCACCACGCGCCTTCGCCAAAGCCTGGCATCGCCGAGATTTGGCCCCATTCTTTAAGCCGCAAGCTGCCTGTGGGCAAAATCTCGGCCTCAAGCGCCTGGCGCAGGGCCTCGACATCCACGCTTGGATGCAGCGAAATATCCAAGGGCGCGCCCGTTTCATGCGCCGCTTCAAACGCCGCCACGGCCTTACGGCCATAGGTTTTGGCCAAAGGTTTCGCAAGATTGGCGGGCAGCGGCGTTGGCTCAAGGTCAGGCCACATCTCCGGGCCATGCTCAGCCACGCGCCGCGCCACCGCATTGGCCAGCCCTGAAAGATGCTGGGTTTGGCGGTTGTTTTTCACCAAGCGCACAGCGGCGTCTACCGCTGCATGCGGGGCAATACCATCAACCAGCAATTCACAAGCCGCCAGCCGCAAAGCATTTCGCGCATAAATCGGCGGCTCTTTTTGCAAAAACTGATCCAACACCGTGTCTATTCGGCCAAGGTGGCGCAAAGTATCGCTCGCAAGGCTCTGGGCGCGGGCTTTACCCTGCGGCGGCAGGCTGGCCAAAGGGCCGTGGCTTGACTGGATCAGGTCAGACAAAAGCCGCCCTTCTTCCAAAACACCTTTAAGCAAGTTAGCCGCCGCGAGGCGCGGGGCAAATCCGGGAACAGCCATTCAAATCTCCTATTTCCACCCCGCCTTACAGCGTTTTCGGTTTACATGGAAGCAAATCTAATCGCCATTCGCGTTTGAGCGTAGCGAAAGGCAGTGAATGGCGATTCTATGTTAACCGAAAACGCATTTGCCCAAACACGCCCAAACGCAAAGCCGATTCTCCTTGCACTGCCCTGCCTCGCGGCCTTATTTACCCCCATGGATAAAGAAACCCGCATAAAAGAAGCCGCCGCCCGCGCGCTAAAAGAGGCCGAGGCCCGCAAAGCCAAAGCCAAACCCCAAGACCTGCCCGAAGAGCTAGGGGGCCGCGACGGACCAGAGCCGATAAGATTTGGCGACTGGGAGAAAAAGGGCATTGCCAGCGATTTTTAAAATCAAGGCATTAGATCCTCACATCGTTCCGGATAATGTGGCCTGGGTTTGAGCGAAAAGAGGCTGTTTGAAACTGGGCGCACCGCCCCAGCCAAGTTACATTGCCCATTTCCAACTCTGCTCTGCCTGGCATAAGCCCAATTCCACCAAAGGTCAGTGTGAGCTTGATCCGGCCTTTTCCATTTATGAACTGTGCGGATAAACTTGCATCTATATCGCAATAATCACCTGAGTGCTGGACCTGCCCACAGTCCAGTTTATCGGCTGGCGCAGTCATATCCCAGCTGTCGTCAGCGACCGAACACCGAAAATCGGCATACCCGATCTGCCCGTTCCCCCAATGAAACACCATTGAAATCAAACCTTCGTATTGCAAGGCCTCTCGATAATACCTTGCCGACAACACCCTAACAGCGCTGATATTCACGCCTGAATCGTGCTGTAAGCCGCGTAAGGAAAAAGGGGTCTGCCCCACATTTTCCGCAAAGAAATCCTCGCTAACGGTATATGGAGGGGTCGCAGCCACAGGCACAAACGTAGCAATAATGAGCCTTTTTGCATGGATCAGTCGCGGCATGTTAGCCATGGTTTTTTCTACGGCTACGGTTACGGCTATGTCTGATGTCGCATAAGTTCAGCGCCGGCCGTCGGCACAGGCTTGCAAAGAGGCGATATCGGGTGACGAACCGAACTGACTAGAACCAAAGCCTTGGTTATCGTGGTGATTTGACGGCGGATTTCACCGGATGTGCAAAACAAGTGGGCGGCCGGGTTCTCAACCGCATGACCAAACGTTGTCACCCATGTTGCGAACGCACCGCCTGAATTCCGTCTCGAGTAGAGCCCGCTCCAAACTCAAACCGATCCGTGCGACGATGTGCAACGGAGGAAAGGAGGGCTAGACTTGCTCGTTCAGTCAAGCCTATTGTGAGGCGAGCTTTGCCCACCAGATTACGCAAGGAACCCCACATGCTCACATCTCGCAAGCCGTCGAAACAACTGCGTAAGGCCCAGACCTTAAAGCTGGGTGTGACCATTCGGCAGCGCCGCAAAGCACTGAAAAAAACCATACAGCAGGTCGCCGAAGAGACAGGCCTGACGCCCGGTTTTATTTCACAGGTAGAGCGTGGAATAAGCGCGCCGTCGCTGTCCTCTATGGTTGCCATTGCCGCCGCCTTGGGCACCTCGGTTGAACAGTTTTTGAGCGTTCCGGAAGAATTCTGTGAATTTGTGCCTGCGGATAAAAGGCAAACCTATTCGCTTGGAAACGCGGGTCGATTTTACGAGAAACTCGGCCCGGGCTTTGCGGGATCCTTGATGTATCCAACAATGATTCACCGCCCGGTTGGGCAGGTTTCAGAAAACATGTGCCACCCCGGAGAGGTGTTTTTTCACCTGCTTTCCGGCCAAGTTGAATATAATTTGGACGGACGTGTCTTCATCATGTCGGCTGGAGATAGCCTGCATCACGATACCTCACGGCCACACCATTCAACTGTGATCGGTGACACCGAATCAGTGGAGCTTTGGGTCAGTTCCTTTCCGATTCTGGGCAATTAATTCTCCCAATTTGGGGGGATTCGTGCGAACCAACCGTGGTTTTTGTTTTTATATTCCTACTCAATTGGCAAAGTTGCGTGTTGATTCTTAGTAAAATACAATAATATCAAGTTGTTATCCAAAGTGCTCCCTAGTTTAACTAAAAATTTAATATACTAATAAAAACTTTAGTGTGGCTTCAAAATATGTTTAAAGTGCTCCCATTGCTTTGTAAAAATCTGGGAGGATTCTTCTTATGAAACGCAACTTGCTGGCAGCGACGCTTGTCATGGCCACAGCTTTTTCTACACCTTTAATCGCACAAGAGCGTGGCGGCACGCTCACCTTCGCACGGTATGACGGCTCACGCCTGATTGATCCGATTTATGCAGACCGCAACCCAGATATCTGGATGGTTGGGAGCCTGTTTGACACCCTGCTGCGCCCGAGTGCTGACGGCAATTCATTGGTTGCCGGCTTGGCCGAAAGCCACACAGTTTCGGCTGATGGCCTGACCGTGACGCTGACATTGCGTGACGGGCTGAGCTTTTCTGACGGCAGCCCGCTAACCGGCGAAGACGTTGTGTTCTCGCTTGATCGTGCACGCAACCCAGACCTTAGCCCCTGGTCTGGCCTGCTTGGCTCAATTGGCAGTGTTTCTGCTGATGGTGCTACCGTGACACTGGCGCTCAACAACCCCGATCCTACGCTCCTGTCAATTCTGGCAACCTTTAATACGGGCATTGTTTCCAAAGCCGTATTTGATGCGGCAGAAGGCGCAACAGATCAGGAAAAATCGGCTGCGATCTTTGCTGAAGGTGGACCGGGTGTTGGCTCCGGGCCGTTCTTTTTGAGCGGATTTTCCCAAAGCGCCTCCATGAGCTTTACCGCAAATCCGAACTATTGGAAAATGGGCGCTGACGGTGAGCCATTACCTTACCTTGACGGTGTTGATTTTGAGATCATCCCTGATGACGCAACGCGCATCCTCAAGCTGCAAGCCGGTGAAGTTGACGTGGCGGAGTTCATCCCGTTTTCCCGCGTGGCTGAGCTTGAAGCGGATACAAGCATTAATATGAACCTGTATCCATCAACGCGGATCATCTACTCGCCTATCAACACCCGCGAAACCAGCGCTGATGGCTCCGCCAACCCGCTGGCAGATGTGCGTGTTCGGCAAGCGATCAACTACGCAACCAACAAAGACGCCCTGATCGGGCTGGTTTTGCAAGGCTCCGGCAAGGCAATGACCTCCCCCTTGATGGCGGCAGCTACCCAGCTCGCAACAAACCCGGGGCCGCTTTATGCCTATGATCTGGAACGCGCGCAGGCACTGATGGCCGAAGCAGGACTGGAAGACGGCATCGAAATTACCTTGACGACGCTTGCGGGCTCGGCTGATGATTCCACAATTTTTGCAGCTTTGCAGCAAATGTGGGCACCAATCGGGATCACGCTAAGTGTGCAACAGGTTGATGGCCCAACGCGCGGCGCCCAAAACCGCTCTGGCGAGTTTGACATCCACACCTATGGCTGGGTGAATGATGTGAACGACCCGAGCCAGGTTGTTGGCTGGCTTGGCCACACGCCTACGGCTAATGCGGTTGGCACCGGCTGGGATAATGCGGAGTTTAACGGATTGTTTGAAGCCTCGGCGACCGAAGTAGACCCGGCAGCCCGTGCAGCACAATATGCACGCATGCAGGAGATTTATGCCGCAGAAGCGCCACTGTTGTTCATGTTTGAAACACCGTTCGCGGTTGCTGTTTCTACCCGCGTTGATGGATATGTCCAAACCCCGCTGGGCAACAACATCTTCGAAGAAGCGACCATTAACGACTAAACGCATCTTGCACCGCCAAAGGAAACTTTGGCGGTGCATTTTATTTGAAGGGCCGCACCATGGCTAGCCTCCAATACATTTTCAAGCGCCTGCTACTGATGATCCCCACCTTCTTTTTGGTGATGGTTATTATCTTCTTATTGGTGCGTTTTTTACCCGGCGACCCCGCGATTGCCATCGCTGGTGATCGGGCCTCTGATGCCGACCTTGAGGCTATCCGCAACCGGCTAGGTTTAAACGAGCCGATGCTGGTGCAGTTCTGGCTGTTTATTTCTAACACTTTACAGGGTGATCTGGGCCGCTCCATTTTGATGCGCGCACCTGTGACCGACGTTATTTTTGAGCGTTTTCCAACAACCGGATTTTTGACGCTCTACGCTGTAGTCCTCTCCCTCCTCATTGCTGGCCCGCTGGCCTTTGTGGCGGCATTAAACCGGGGCAACAGTTGGGACGCGGCGATCCGCACGGTTTTTCAAGTCGGCCTATCAATGCCGGTGTTTTATATCGGGCTTATTCTGCTAACCTTTTTGGCGGCCCAACTGCGCTGGTTTCCGGTGGGCGGATACGGAGAAACATTTTTTGTTCGGCTTCACCACCTGTTTTTGCCGGCAATGACCGTGGCGCTCTATACCTCCGCCATTATCATGCGAAATTTGCGCTCCTCAATCATTGAGGTATTAGATGCCGAATATGTGCAATTCTCCCGCGCTAAGGGGCTTTCGAACCGGATAATTTTAGGCCGGCATGTTTTGCGCAATGCCATGATCTCCACCGTGACCTTGCTCGGCCTCTCAATTGGCAGCATGATGAGCGGCACGCTGGTCACCGAAACCGTGTTTGCCGTGCCCGGAATGGGGCGGCTTATGCTGGAAGCTATTTTTGCGCGTGACTACCCGCTTATTCAGGGCCTGACCCTCACATTTGCTGTGCTGGTATCGGTCGTGTTTTTACTCACCGACCTCTTTCAAAGCTGGCTTGACCCAAGGATGCGCCTGTCATGAGCGATGTAACCGTTTCCCAAACCCAGCAGGCTTTGAAAAAATCCAAGCTCCAGATTGCCCTGCGCAAACCGGGCTTTGTGATCGGAGCGATCATTATAGGCCTGTCAGCAATGCTGGCGATTGCCCCGGGGGTATTTGCTCCCTATGATCCAAATCTCATAAGCTATCTTGAGGTGAAGCAACCACCAAGCTGGGCGCACCCGTTTGGCACTGACATGTTAGGCCGCGATAGCCTCTCGCGGGTGATCTGGGCCTATACGGTAAATATGCAAATGGCGATACTGGCCACAGTTTTTGCAATGAGTTTTGGCGTATTTGTGGGCGCGCTTGTGGGCTATTATCGCGGCATTGCCGACCAGATATTTGGCCGGTTGGTTGATGCCATTATTACGTTTCCGTTTTTGGTGCTTGTTATTGCTGTTGTCGCGGTGCTTGGGCCGGGGTTGGTAAACATGTATATCGCGATTAGCGTTGTCGGCTGGGTCTATTATGCGCGCCTAACCCGTGCCGAGGTTATTGCGCAAATGGGTAATGATTACGCTTCAGCGGGTGTTGTTATGGGCTATTCGGATCGACGGATCATATTTCGCCACCTGCTACCCAATGCCATTACCCCCGTCATTGTTTACTGGATGACAGATATGGCGCTGGCGATTTTGCTTGGTTCTTCGCTTGGGTATTTGGGCCTTGGGGCGCAGCCGCCGCAGGCGGAATGGGGCGTGCTGATCGCAGAAGGGCGCAATTTTATCACCACTGCATGGTGGCTTAGCCTGATGCCGGGAATCGCGATTGTGATCACCGGACTTGGTTTTTCCTTAATCGGCGACGGCTTAGCAGATTTGCTCCGCCCTCGGACATAAGTGAGGCTATTATGATCGAACAAAAATTACTTGAGATCGAAAACCTGTCTACTACTTTTTCTCGCGGTGGCATGGCTTTGCCAGCGGTAAGGGATGTTTCATTTTCCGTTGGCAAGGGCGAGGTGCTGGGGTTGGTTGGCGAGAGCGGCTCAGGCAAAAGCGTCACGTTACGCTCGGTGCTTGGGCTATCAAAACGCTATGGCGATGTAACGGGCTCCGTTAAGTGGTGCGGTACTGATATTTCCGGATTTAGTGAACGGAAGATGCGGCAAGTGCGTGGCTGCGAGATCGCGATGATTTTTCAAGAGCCGATGACCTCGCTCAACCCCTTACTGACCGTGGGTTTGCAGATCACCGAAACACTCTCAGCCCATACCAAATTGAACGGCGCTGAGCGGCGTAAACGGGCGATTGAAATGCTAGACATGGTCGGAATCCCCTCAGCGGCCGAGCGGCTAGGGGATTATCCACACCAGTTTTCCGGTGGGATGCGCCAGCGGGTCATGATTGCGATCGCACTGGCGGCGCACCCAAAGCTTTTGCTGGCGGATGAACCCACAACCGCGCTCGATGTTACCATTCAGGCGCAGATACTTGATCTTATTATGTTGCTGGCAAAAGAAATGGATATGGGTGTGGTGCTGGTAACCCATGATTTGGGCGTGGTGGCGCAAACTTGCCGAAATGTGGCGGTTATGTATGCTGGGCGGATTGTGGAGCAAGGCGCGGTGCGCCAAGTTCTGAAATCGCCGCATCATCCCTATACGGTTGGCCTGATGCGCTCGGTTCCGCAAGATGTGCCGCCTCGCACACAGCTATACTCGGTGCCGGGCACGCCCCCGAGCCTTGAGAACCTGCCAGCGGGCTGCGCCTTTGCACCACGTTGCCAGAATACAAGCTCAAACTGCAAAATTGAGCGCCCAATGCTGGTGAATACAGATGCTGGGCGCAAGCTGGCATGTTTTAATCCGGTGCAAGCGCTGCAAGGAGAGCTGGCATGACCTCAACCGTTATGGAGATCAAGGATCTCGCGCTTGAATTTAAAGTCTCCCGCTCGATCGTGGATGTGATACGCCGCCGCCCGGGCAAGGTGGTGCGGGCACTCAACGGGGTTTCGCTGCATATGGAGAAAGGCGAAACGCTGGGTGTGGTTGGGGAAAGTGGCTGCGGAAAATCGACATTGGCACGGTGTATTGTCCGGCTTTATGAGCCAAATAGGGGCAAGATCAAGTTTAGAAACCAAGATATATTTGCGGCAGATTTTCGCAACGACCGCAGCTATAACAAGCGCGTCCAGATGATGTTTCAGGATCCGTATTCCTCGCTTAATCCGCGTATGACAGCCGGACAAATCATCACCGAAGCCCTGAGCGTGCATGAAATGCGCCCCCCAGCTGAAATTCCGGCACGTATGGCAGAATTGCTTGATCTTGTGCGCTTGTCACAAGATGCTGCTGAAAAGCTTCCGCATGAGTTTTCCGGTGGGCAGCGCCAAAGGATAGCCATTGCAAGAGCGCTTGCAGTAGAGCCGGAGGTTTTGATTGCAGATGAGCTGGTTTCGGCGCTGGATGTTTCGGTGCAGGCGCAGGTGGTGAACCTGTTGCTGGAGCTGCAAGAGCGCCTGAACCTGACGATTATGTTTGTTGCCCACGACCTGCGCCTTGTGCGGCATGTATCGAACCGTGTTGCTGTTATCTACTTGGGGCGCATTGTTGAAATAGGGGATAGCGAATCCCTGTTTTCAAACCCTGCGCACCCTTATTCACAAGCCTTGCTCAGCGCGGCACCGTCGGTTGATCCAGATGACACCTCGGGGGCGATCAGGCTTGAAGGCGAGCTACCCTCGCCGCTAAATGTGCCGCCTGGATGTGCGTTTCATGTGAGATGCCCGTATAAAACCGAAAATTGCACACGCGATATCCCTGTGCTCCGACTTATCGAAAACATGGGCGAAGTCGCCTGTCACAACGCTGAAGAGATTGCCAAAAATGCCTAATTCACAAACACCAAAACCTGAGATTGTTGCCGCGCTTCGCGCTGAAATGCGACAGTTGGGCCTGGATGCCTTTATCCTGCCACGCTTTGATCAACATCAAGGCGAATACGTGGCACCGCACGATATGCGTTTGGCATTTGTGACCGGATTTACCGGGTCGGCCGGGATGGCAATTGTTACCCAAGAGGATGTCGCCATTTTTGTTGATGGGCGCTATACGGTCCAGCTCGGCAACCAGTGCCCGGTGGGCGTGTTTTCGCACCACCACTTGTTTGATTCACCACCCGAAAACTGGCTGGAGAAGACGGCTGCAACAGGCTGGAAAATCGGGTTTGATGCGATGCATATTCCCCCGTCTTGGTATGACAGATTTAAGGGTGTTTGTGCCAATGCCGGTGCAACGCTGCAAGCCACAGCCGCCAACCCCGTGGACGTGATCTGGGATGACCAGCCCCCCGCACCAATGGCGCCTGTGTCTCCGTTTCCAACCCAGTTTGCCGGCGTTGATAGCCAGCAAAAATGTGCAGATTTGCTCGCGTATCTGAAGCAAACAGAAGCTGACTTTTTACTCGACACCCAGCCCGATAACATCGCTTGGTTTTTAAACCTGCGTGGTGGCGATGTTGACTTTAACCCAATGCCACAGAGCTTTGTGTTGGTTGCGGCGACCGGAGAAGTTGTTTGGTTTGTTGCCCCTGAAAAGGTTGACCAATCTGTGCTGGATTGCCTACCTGCTCAAGTTGAAGCACTGCCAATTTCCCTGTTCAGGGAGACGTTGGGCGCCCGGGTTAGCGCAGGACAAAAGGTTGTTCTTGACCCTGATTTCTCGCCCGTGGCCGCACGTCTGCTGCTTGAGGCCAAAGGCGCTAAAATTATCGAAGAACGCGGCGTCATAACCCTCACCAAAGCGCGCAAAAACGCGACCGAGCTGGAGGGCATGCGGGCCTGCCATATTGAAGATGGCGTTGCATGGACCGAGTTTTGCGCATGGCTCGCGGCGGCCGTGCCAGCCCGTGCCCACTCCGGCAACCCCGTGCACGAACGCGAGGCCGAGGAAAAAATTCTGGAGTTTCGTCGCGCCCGCCCCGGGTTTTTGGGGGAGAGCTTCAACACAATTTCGGCTGCTGCTGGAAACGCTGCTATGTGCCATTATGCAACCACCCCCGACAACAGCGCTGCCATATTGCTGGAGAATACTTTTTTGCTGGATAGCGGTGGCCAATATATTAATGGCACAACCGACGCCACGCGCAGCTTCAGCTTTGCGGCCCCCCGCCCTGCGGGGTATGACGAAGCCTATACAGCGGTCTTTAAAGCGCTTTATACGTTGGCTACTTTGCGTTTTCCCAAGGGCACACAAGGGCACCATATTGATGCGATCTGCCGCCGTCCGCTTTGGGATTTGGGCCTCGATTATGACCACGGAACCGGCCATGGTGTTGGGCATCAGCTTTCGGTGCATGAGCAACCCCAGCGCATAGGCAAGCCCTATAGCCCAGTCGATTTGGCCGCAGGCATGGTGCTTTCCATCGAGCCAGGATATTATGCGGCTAATCAATTTGGTATTCGGATCGAAAACTTGTTTGAAGTCGTAGCCGAAGAGGATGGATTTCTGTCGTTTCGCAACCTCACCTTCGCCCCGATCCAGACCGATATGATTAACGTTGATGCATTGACCAGCCAAGAAAAAGCTTGGCTGAATAGCTACCAATCAGAAATCATGAGCAAAATTGGGCCAATGCTAAGCGCCGAGGCTGCCGCGTGGTTAAAGGAAACCAGCACATTGCTGTAAGCGCCGCGGCTGTTAGGCTAGCGCTATAGCCATGCCGCAAAGTGCTCGGCACCTCCCGTCTTGGCGACGGGGGGAGCAAAGCGCAGATTTTAAGCTGGAAAATTATCAGGACAATTCATCTGCCTGTATGCCCTCAGGAAGCAGGGCGCTTGGCAAGTTCTGATAGCAAACCGGACGCAGAAAACGGCGGATTGACAGGGTTCCGACAGAGGTTGCCCCAAAATTTGTGGAGGCCGGGTATGGGCCGCCGTGAACCATTGTATCACTCACCTCAACACCGGTTGGGAAGCCGTTTGCCAGAATACGCCCGGCTTTGCGTTCAAGAATTGGAATGAACCGTGCAGCATTAGGTGTGTCTTCGTCATCAATGTGCACTGTGCAGGTTAACTGCCCCTGAAGACTTAGCGCCACGTCTCGCATTTCGTCTGAAGATTGTGCGATGACAATGACGCCGAGCGGCCCGAATACTTCTTCCGCAAGCGCTTCATTGGCGAGCCAGTTTTTGGCGGTCGTCTCATAGAGATAAGGTGTCGCATCGCGCTGATTGCAAGTAGAGGTCAGAACTTCACGCACGCCGCTTGTGCTGGCGATGCGCCGTTGGCCGTCCCGATATGCACTGGCGATACCGTCAGTCAGCATTGTTTGTGCGCTTGTCTCGGCCAAAGCAGCGCTTGCTGTTTCGGTGAATTTTTGCGCATCTTCGCCCGCCATCAAAATCGCAATGCCCGGGTTGGTGCAAAACTGCCCAGCCCCCATTGATAGAGATCCGGCCCATCCTTTTGCAATCTCATTGCCGCGATTGGTTAGAGCGCCTTCAAAAATGAACATCGGGTTAACGGAACCTAATTCACCAAAGAATGGAATCGGCTCTGGACGTTGCGCACAAAGATCAAATAACGCGCGCCCCCCAGCAAGCGAGCCCGTGAACCCAACAGCTTTGATTAACGGATGCTGGACCAAAGCGGCGCCCACTTGGCGGTTTCCGCCTTGGATCAGACTAAAGACTCCAGGATGTATGCCACACTTGCGAACAGCCGCGAGGATAGCTTCTGCCACAATTTCACCGGTTCCCGGATGAGCGCTATGCCCTTTTACGACAACCGGACAACCCGCGGCCAAGGCTGCCGCTGTATCACCGCCGGCAACGGAAAATGCCAAAGGAAAGTTGGACGCACCAAAAACAGCTACAGGTCCGATCGGGCGCTGCATCATGAACAATTCGGGGCGTGGCAGGGGGGCGCGGTCTGGTAACGCTGCGTCATGGCGGCGATCTAGATAGTTTCCTTGCAAAATGTGGCTAGCAAACAACCTTAACTGGCCGGTGGTGCGCCCGCGCTCACCTTGCAAACGGGCCACGGGTAGGCCGGATTCTTGACAACCAATTTCTGTGATCTCCTCGGCGCGCGCCTCGATCTCATCGGCAATTGTGTTCAAGAATGTCGCACGCTCTTCGGCGCTTGAATAGCCGTAGCTCCAAAACGCCAACTCAGCGGCTTGGGCTGCTGCGTCCACATCGCTAACGCGACCGACCGAAAAATCATGGGCCTCGCCGGATGACGGGGATGATGCGAAAGTTTGGTCTCCTGCAAGCCATTCGCCGCCAATCAAGTGTTTTCCGTGGGGTTTGAACATTTTGAAGCCTCGCTTAAGCATATTAGGGTTAGTTCACTTATGGATAATGTATCCATAATGAATTCACAAGAGATAATACGGCTTTGCTTACCTCTCAAAACCATACAGTTTGATCAACTATTTTCGTCAGCTCTATTTTCGGCGACCATTTTAAGCAGTTGATTCTTCGTGCGCAGAATGTGGTTTGTCAAAAGCGCGCAAGCCTTATCAACGTCACCTTTCTTAGCAAAAGCCAGTAATGCAGCATGCTCCATTTTTGCGGGCTCACGCTTTTGCATCACGCTTAGATGCATTCGAACATAACGGTCAGCTTGAAGCGAAATCCGGCTCAGCAAATCATGTGTTAAATCCCGCCCGGCAGCGGCGTAAAGGGCCGTGTGGTATTCAAAATTTAACTCACCCCATTTACCAACAGTGCCAGCATCATAAGAATGCTCCATCTCGCCCAGAATTTTGGCGCAAAACTCAAAATCTTTATCTGTCATTTCAGGGATCGCACGGCGAAACATGTCCACTTCAATCAGCGCTCTTAGGTCAAATATTTCGCCAATTTCCCGTAAAGAATGCTTGGTTACAGACGCGCCACGGTTATTCGTGAAATGTACTAAACCCTCGGCATCCAGCCGTTTCAAAGCCTCCCGGATGGGCATTCGTGAAACGTCGTATTCTTCAGCAAGCGATTCTTGCCGGATGGTCTCTCCTTCGGCAAGCTCTCCGCTCAGGATGCGTGCGCGCACATCGTCCGCTATAACTTCAGGGAGTGACTTTTTTGAAATAGCCCGCTTAAATGCCACGCCATATTCCCTTTTATAAGCTGAATATTGGATACAAATAGTGACTTGTCACTGATTTACAACCCAAATATCATGTTTAACCGACCCGAAATAGCTGGCCATGAAAGCTGTGAATGATGTATCCATTATCCATAAGCTATTTGACGCCAAAAAAAAAGAGAACTCTCATGAGCAAAACTGTAAAAATCGCGTTGGACGAAATCAAAACAATGAGCGTTGAGATTTTGACCCGAACGGGCTACGGCGAGGCCCATGCGCAGGCCATTGCCGAAGTACTTTACAAATGTCAGTTGGATGATTGCCAATCGCACGGGTTATTTCGCCTATTGATGTGTAGTCAAACGATGAGAGCTGGTAAAATTGACGGGCATGTTCTGCCTGTAATTACCAAAAGTGATAACGCCATTTTGCACGCTGACGCACGCGGCGGCATGTCGCTTTTGGCGGTCAATGAAGCCCTGCCAAAATTGATCGAGAAAACTAAAAAGCACGGGATTGCGGCGCTCGCCGTAAATAACTGCTATCATTTCTCGGCGCTTTGGCCCGAGGTAGAAGAGCTGTCTAAAGCGGGGCTTGCCGCTATGGCGATGGTGCCCAGCCATTCGTGGGTAGCCCCAGCGGGCGGCACACGCGGGAGCCTTGGCACAAACCCGCTTGCTTTTAGTTGGCCCCGGCAAAACCAAATGCCATTTACCTTTGACTTTGCAACCAGCGCATTTGCCCGTGGTGAAATCGAGCTTTATAAACGTGCTGGAAAGTCTCTTCCAGAGGGCGTTGCGATTGACAAAAACGGCAAGCCGACAACCGACCCGAGCGAAGCGCTGCAAGGGGCAATGTTAACCTTTGGCGGCCACAAAGGCTCTGCGCTTTCAATCATGATCGAATTGCTGGCGGGGCCACTGATTGATGATCTAACCAGCCTTGAAAGTATGGAATTCGCTGCCGGCACCGGCGGCGCGCCATATCACGGCGAAATCATCCTTGCGTTTGACCCAAACTTGTTCAGCAAAGGCAGGGCGGACGCAAATGAAGCGCGCGCCGAACGGCTTTTTGCAGATATCATAGATCAGGGTGCGCGACTACCGTCTCAACGGCGGTTTAAGGCGCGCGCCCTAAACTTGGAACGTGGATATGTGGAAATACCGCAAGCGCTTTATGCTGATCTACAGGCGCTCTAGCCCTCAAAATCAAGCTCCCCAAGTGTCACTGAGTCGATAACCATCAGGCCAAGGATCATCTGGATCTAGCATGTGCTGATGTATACCTGTTATCCAGCCGCGCCCGCTAATTTGCGGAACGATGGCGGGCTGGTCTCCAACTTGCGCGGAGGCCAAAGCCTTGCCGGTAAAGGTTGAGCCAATAATTGAAATGGCTTCAAATTCTTGCCCGACCTGCATTTCACCTTTTGCAACCATTACGGCCATGCGCGCAGAAACCGCTGTTCCGGTTGGCGAGCGGTCTACTTTTCCCGGCTGAATGGCCACGGCTGATTTGCCTCGCAAACCTGCATCCGTAGCAGTGAGCGGCCCGCAGAATGCACAAAACGAAATGTGATTCCAGTCTGGGTTTTCCGGGTGGGTAAAGCCTAGCTGCGCATTCGCAGCATCGGTGATTTTCACCCCGAGCTGTGCAATTTCTTTGGCTTCAGATTCTGTGATCTCGAACCCAAGCGCGGCGGCATCGACAATAACAAAGCTATCGCCACCATAAGCCGTATCCACCTTAAGTGTCCCAAGCCCCTGCACCTCAAGCGGCACTGCAATTTTGCCCGCAAAACTTGGTACATTTTGCACGAATATTCTTTCGGCCTTGCCGTTTTTGCACTCGGCATGAACCCGAACCAGCCCACCAGGTGCCTCTAATATCATACTGGTAACCGGCTCCTGCATCGGAATAATACCGCTATCCAGCAAAACCGTCGAGACACAAATAGAGTTTGACCCAGACATTGGGGGCGTATCTTCGGGCTCCATAATGATAAAGGCGGCATCGGCTTCCGGATGCTTGGGCGGCACCAAAAGATTAACGTGGCGAAAAACGCCTCCGCGCGGCTCGTTCAAAACAAAGTTGCGGAGCGTTTGATCCCGCGCAATAAATGATCTTTGCGCCCACAATGTTTCCCCCGGAGGCGGGGCAACGCCGCCAACGATCACATCGCCGACTTCACCCTCGGCATGTGCAGAAATCACATGAATGGTTTTGGTGCTACGCATGGTTACCCTCAGGAGTAAATTGCGACAGGATCGCCGAGCGCTTCAAAGATGGGGGTAATGCCCAGCCCTGCGCTGTCAGGCGCGGCCATACGCCCATTAACACGTCGAGGGGCGCCCTTGGCAATATCAACTGTTCCGTAGCTGTTAAAATCAGTTGCCGAGAACGTGAAATCTGGCGGCGTAGACTGCGCCAAATGGGCAATTGTGGCCGTGGTAATATCGCCGCCCCACGTATCTTCAATGGTCATTGGGATACCGTGTTGCACACAAAGGTCTCGCATAAGTTTTGCTTTGGTCAGGCCGCCGACTTTGGAGATTTTCAAGTTGATGACATCCATCGCATCCTCAGAAATGCCGCGAACAAGCGTATTTGGCGTATCTATCACCTCATCCAGAACAAACGGCAGGGCTGTGCGGCGCCGAATTGAAACACATTCTTCATAGGTCAGGCAAGGTTGCTCCACATAAACATCAAGTGACGAAATAGCGCCAACAACGCGCGCAGCCTCATGGCGGGTCCAGCCGGTATTGGCGTCAGCCACCAATAAATCGCTGGGTTTTAAAACCTCACGGGTTGCGTGAATGCGCTCAATATCCTCATTGGCGCCCCCCCCAACTTTAAGCTGAAACTTTGTGTAGCCCTCCAAGGCATAGTTTTCAATTTTTTTCGCCATGATTTCAGGTGCTTCCTGACTTATGGCACGATACAAAACCACATCATCCTGTGCGGCGCCACCCAGCAAAGTATAGACAGGCTGGCCCGTCGCTTTGCCAAGAAGATCCCAGCAGGCAATATCAATGGGAGCCTTCGCATAAGGATGACCCCGCAGCGCGGTGTCCATCACGCGGTTGATATCTCCGATATTTAGCGGATCTCTCCCAATGAGATGTGGCGAAAGCTCTGCCAATCCGGCACGCACACCCAGCGCAAAAGAGGGCAGATAAGCAGAGCCAAGCGGGCAGCATTCAGCGTATCCTGCGATACCTTCATCGGTCACTATTTCGACAACAGTGCTGTCAAAAACCTCAACAAAATTTCCGTTGGCCCAGTTGTACCGGCCTTCTTTCAGCGGAAGATCAACCTGATAAACCCTAATGCTCGTGATTTTCATAATAATCCCTTTCAGAAGCGCGTTGCCGAAAATGCATCGAGCGGCATTGCTGGTGTGGAGCCATTGACCAGCGAAGTAACAAGTTCTGCGGTTCCCGCCGCTTGTGTTAGCCCTAAATGCCCATGCCCGAAAGCATACACCACATTGCGCGACTTTGGCGATTGGTCGATGACCGGCAAGCTATCAGGCATTGAGGGGCGAAACCCCATCCATTGCTGGCCGCCCCCGGTTTTTAAGTCTGGCAAAAATTGAGCGGCTTTTCGCAACAAAATATCCGAACGTTTGTAATTTGGGGGCAAGCTTAACCCACCCAGTTCCACAGCGCCACCAACCCGAACACCCCCCGATATTTTTGAAACAACAAACCCGTGCGCTCCAAATGTCAGGTGCGTTTTTAGGTCAAACGCGCCGGCGGGCAGCGTGGTGTTATAACCGCGCTCTGTTTCCAGCGGAATTTTGTCACCCAGTGTGCGCGCAAGATGGTGAGACCACGCCCCCGCCGCTACAACGACCTGCTTGGCCTGCAATTCGCCGTTTGGGGTTGCCAATTGAACACAATCTTGCACCTGCAAAAGGCTTTTTACGTCGGTAACATTAATCGAACCGCCTCTTGCGATGAACTGTTGGGCGATATGCTGGCTCCAAGCCAGTGGGTCGCAGGTGTTTAGCCAATTGGGGGTATAGCTTGCATGGGTAAACCTAGGGTCAATACCGGGCTGTAGCTCAGCGATCGCCTCTGGGCTTTGTAGCAGCTTAAAGTCTACACCAAATTGCTTGCGCAGGTCCCAGCTTGAAAGGCTGGCGTTATATTCCCGCAATCCTTCATATAATTGGAGCTGGCCCTCACGCTGCATCAGTTTTTCACCCTCAACAGCTTTGATTTGGCGTTCAAGTGCACTTTGTGACACCTTCATTAGCTCAGATTGTGCCACAACCGAGGCTTCATAGTGCTTGCGCCAACTCGCACGCCAAAAGCGCCACATCCACGGGGCAATTTTGAGGGCATAGGATGGCGGAATAGAAAGCGGCCCCAAGGGGTCTAGCAGCCATTTGGGCGCACGAGACATGACCCCGGGTGTTGCCAGCGGCACAATGTCGGAAAATGCAAATGCACCCGCGTTTCCGGCTGAAGCTTCAGCCGCAACGCCTTTACGATCAACCACAGTTACAGATTTCCCTGATTTTTGTAGCTGAAGGGCGATGCTAAGCCCAACTATTCCAGCGCCAACAACAATGATATCCTGTTGTATAATCATGATTATCTCACAATTTATTATACTAAACTCAAAGTATTATGCCATTTTTATAAGGGTCACACTCGTCAAAGATCAACGTGCATTCCGCCATCACAAAGGCTTGGCCGGTGATGGTTGGAATGATGCCGCCCTTAATTCCGGGCTGATATGATAGCCGATAAGGGCTGCCAATTACGCTTTCTTGTATAATGATGTCGCCAGGCAAGAGGCGACCGTCTGCGGCTAAACAGGCTAGCCGTGCCGAGCTGGCTGTACCACAAGGCGAGCGATCATAAGAATTGTCAGGGCAAAGCACAAAGTTACGACTGTGGACATCTGCGTTAGTCGAAGAGCCTTGGAAAACAACATGATCTATCGGTTGTCCTTCTTCACCGCCAATGCCCTGCTTAATTGTTGCCTCACGAATAGCAATCGTAGCGTCGGTCAATGCCCGCAAATTGGTTGGCAACACAGGAATCGGGCTTGGGTCTACAATAAAGAACCAATTCCCTCCATAAGCGACATCGCCGGTGATGGTGCCCAATCCGCTGACCTCAACTGAAACGGCTTCGCGGACGCGGCGGCTTTCGATGTTTGTGACTTCGACAGTATTCGCGTCTAGCAGCTGCACTTCAATTTTGCCCGCAGGGGTTTCAATTTGATGGGTCCCAATATCAATTCGGCCCAGATGGGCGAGCGTAACCGCCAGCCCGATAGTGCCATGCCCGCACATTCCCAAAACGGCGTCGGCATCAAAATAGATGACACCCGTGGCGCTCTCCGGGTCGGTCGCATTTACCAAAAGGGCGCCAACCATGGCGGGGTGGCCGCGCGGCTCTAGCAAAATTGAATTGCAAAACTCTTGATGTTCGGCCGCTAAAATTTGCGCACGCTCAACCAGAGACCCCGATCCAAGATCCGGGCCTCCATCGAGGATCACTCGCGTGGGTTCGCCACCCGTGTGGCTGTCAATCACATGCATTTAGCGATGATCCCACCTTGTGCGGACCAATCAGCAAACCAGTTTTGGAAAAGAGCGTATTGCAGTTCGCAATAGTTGCGCTGCGCGTCACTCAATTCATCGGTTTCATTGAAATGCAGGCGGTATTCGTCTTCGCCGTTCAGCACGAGAAGGTATTTATAGAATAAAACCAGATCTGTGCCTTCGTCAAAGCTGGCAAGAACCGAAAATGCTTCCTCAAGCTCCAATGCGCGTTGCCGCGCCTCAGCGTTGCCCTGTGCGGCTTCTTTGGATAGGCTCGCCAAAAGCAGTGCCTCTTTTGGGAGCGCTGTGCCAATGCCGGTTATCGAGCCGGTTGCGCCACAATTAACAAAACCATGGAAAACCTCGGTATCAACGCCAACCATCAAGGTAACATCTTCGTCATGCGAGGTAATGGTTTCAGCGGCGTACCGCAGATCATCTTTACCGCCGAACTCTTTAAAACCAATCAGGTTGGGGTGCTCGGCGCGCAATGCAAAGAACAGGTCTGCCTTTGTGGCAAAGCCATAAACAGGGCTGTTGTAGATGATCGCAGGCACATCCGGCGCAGCGCCAAGAATGGCCTTAAAGTGGTTTTTTTGCGCGATGGGTGATGTCCCGCGGGACAGAACGCGCGGAATAACCATCAGCCCTACAGCGCCGACCTTCTGGGCATGGGCAGCATGTGCCGCCGCTGATTTGGTGTTGATCGCACCCGTTCCCACAACAACCGGCAAGCCAGCGTCTACAAGGCGCGCAACACCTTCCATGCGTTGATCGTCTGACAGAAGCGGCCAGTCGCCCATAGAACCGCAATAAACAACAGCAGACATGCCTGCGTCGATCATTTCTTTACCTTTTTTGACAAGGGCGTCAAAATCAGGGCTGCGGTCCGCCTTGCAGGGCGTCATTAAGGCTGGCATTGTGCCGGTAAAAACATTCTTAGACATCGTATTACTCTCCATTTTATAGCGTTTGTTCTGCGTCAAATCACAGCTAGGGTTACTTGACCTTGGCAAGAAATTTTTGCAGGTGTTCAGATTTAGGGTTTGTAAAAAACTCTTCAGGCGGGCTGATCTCTTCCATTTGGCCCTGATGGAAAAACGCGACACGATCAGAGACTTCACGGGCGAAACCCATTTCATGCGTCACGCATATCATGGTCATGCCTTCCTCGGCCAAAAGGCGCATTGTATCCAATACTTCCCCTACCAGTTCAGGATCAAGCGCGGACGTGGCTTCATCAAACAGCATATAGCTTGGCTCCATCGCCAAAGCGCGCGCAATGGCAAGGCGCTGTTGTTGCCCGCCAGATAGGGCGCTCGGATAGCTATCCAGTTTATCGCCCAGTCCAACATGTTTGAGTTGCTGAGCCGCAATCTCTTTCGCATCCGATTTAGACATTTTCCGAACAATTTTGGGCGCAAGCGCCACATTTTCCAGGGCTGTCAAATGCGGGAAGCTATTCCATTGCTGAAACACCATACCCATTTTTTGGCGCAGCGCGTTTACGTCGGTGCCTTTGGCATGAACATCGGTGCCATCGACAATAACGCTGCCGTCCTGAATTTCCTCAAGCGCGTTGATGCAATAGAGAAGCGTTGATTTCCCCGAACCGGAGGCACCAATAACGCTCAGCACTTCGCCTTTTTGAACATCCAGATCAATGCCTTTTAACACGTGCAACGAGCCGAAATATTTGTGTAAATTGCGGATCTCAATCATTGGGACCACCTTTCTTCCAGCTTAGAGGCATAAAGTGAAATTGGATAAGACAGGGCAAAGTAAAATGCCCCGGCAATGGCAAGAATGAGCAAGGTATCTTGTGTGCGGGTGATAAGGATTTGCGAGGCTTTCAACAGCTCTACATATCCAAGAACCGACACTAGCGCGCTGTCTTTCATCACGCCAAGGGCGACCCCAATCCACGAGGGGAATACGGCGCGCAGCCCAATTGGCCAAACAACGTAGCGCATATCTTGCCAATAGCTCATACCCAAGCTGCGCGCGGATCGGCGCATGGGCATGCCAACAGCCTCGATCCCGGCGCGCGCAACATTGGATACGAGGGCTGCCGTGTAAATGGTTAGGATAATGACACCGGCATCAAAGGGGCTAAGCCGAAGCCCTATCATCGGTGCAAAATTAAAAAACAGCACAAGCTGAATGATCAACGGCACCGATCTAAATATGTCCAGAATTGGCGCAATGGTCAGGGTGCCCGCTGTTTTTGTGACGCTCAAGGCCCAGCCAAAAAACACGCCGAGCACGGTGCCAAAGCCGATGGACAGAATAGAAATCCATAATGTCCGCCCTGCGGCCTCAGCCAAAAACCATAGGTCATTGGGCGTAAACCCAGAAAAGAAGCGTGAAGTCGTTTCCATTTCGTTTTCCCCCTAATACCTGAATAAGCGTTTTGACAAGAGGCTGGCCGCCCCAAGGATGATTTTTACAATCACGTAGTAAATCACGGCGGTGATGGCAAAATACTCAAAGATGCGGAATGTCTTGGAGGCGAAGAATTGTGTTTCTCCTGACAGCTCCCTGAAGCCAACCAGCATTCCAAGCGATGATATAAGAACTGCCCAGACCATTTGGTTGGTCATCGGGTAATAAACAATGCGCAAAACTTGCGGAATTACGATGCGTGTATAGGCTTGAAATGCGGTCATCCCCAAGCTACGCGATGCGCGAATTTGGGTGTCAGGTACGGCTTTAAAGCCGCCGCGAAAGTTTTCTGCCAGATAGCCGGCATTGTTAAAGGTTAATGCAATGAGGACGATCAGGTAAGGCGTAAGGTGGACGCCAACAGCACCCAGACCAAAGCCAAAAAAGAACAGCTGAAACAGCGCAGGCGTATTGCGCGCCAGTTCAACCCATGTCGTGGCAAGCCACCGAACAGGGCCTTTCATATGCATGCGGATAAGGGACAGGCCAAGCCCGATCAAAACCCCCAGAACCATTGATAATGCAGCGACCTGCAGCGTCAAAAGCGCTGCTTCGAGCAGTTCTGGCAAAGCCTTCATGACCGGACGCCAGTGGAAATTATAGTTCATTCTGCCCCTCCCCAATTTGGTCAACCCCAGCCAGTAAAGACTGGGGTCGATTGTTTTTAATAAAGGACGCCAGGAATGCGTAGCTCTGGCGCTTCGCCGCCTACATAGTCACCCCAAAGCTCTTGATAGCGGCCGGAGCGCACCTGATGAGTGACAAACAGGTTAAGGTAGTTCAACCACGTTACATCTTCACGTGGGCCAACAACCGAAGTGTAATCGGTACCCCATGGCATGCGAGGCCCGGCAACAAGCGTATTGTGCTGTTGAGTCACAGGCAGCACTGCGGTGTTTGTTGTAAGGCCTGCATCGGCCTTGCCCTGTGCAACCGCCAAAAACACTTCGTTTTCAGACTGGTAACCTTGATAGTTAGCCTCTTCGCCCCATTCTGCGGCAATCTTCAGCCATTCCTGCTCTGGAACAGTGCCGATCGCGCCCGCAACGCGTTTGCCGCGAAGGTCTTCGAAATTGGTGATACCTGTTTCGCTGCCAACAACCACTTGGGCATAATAAATCGCGTACGGAATCGAGAACCCAACGGTTTTTGCGCGCGCAAGCGAGTCGGATGTGCCGCCAAACACAACGTCAGCACGGTTTGTTACGATCACCGGCAGGCGCTCTGCCCAGGTTACCGGAATGATCTCGGCTTCAACTTCCAGCGCGGCGGCGAGATCGTTACAATAATCAACATCAAACCCGGCAGGTTCGTTATTGGCGTCACGATAGCCGATTGGCGGGAAATCAAGAACAACACCACAGCGAAGAACGCCTTCGTCAATAACGTCGTCCAGTTTGTCGGCAAGAACCGGTGTGCAAATGGCCAATGCAGTCACGCACGCAAGCGCGGTTTTCATAATTTTCATAGTTTTCCTCCCTAGAATCAATAAGTGATTTATGTGTAGTGGATATTGTATCCATTATCCACTACTTTTTGAAGCTGTCTTTATCCGTCCAATAGCGGTTCTGGCCCAGCTCTGTTGCATGGATCAGTCGCGGCATGTTAGCCATGGCTTTTTCTACGGTTACGGCTCTGTCTGATGCCGCATAAATTCAGCGCCAGCCGTCGGCACAGGTTTGCAAAGAAGCGATATCGGGTGACGAACGGGGCTGACTAGAATCAAAGCCTTGGTCATCGTGGTGATTTGACGGTGGATTTCACCGGATGTGCAAAACAAGTGGGT
>JADGFD010000012.1 GCA_016744015.1 Paracoccaceae bacterium
TGCTATGGCTGTGCGCTCGGCGCTGCGTGTGTTTCCGTTTGGCATATTGGCGAGCCAAGAAGGCAAAACACAACGTTTTGATTTGACAGGATACGTAAAACGAGCGAATTTGATTTCATCGGTTGCGCCTGTTTCACCAACCGATGAAATCAGGAGTGCCGCCGCCTCCGCCGCCGCCGCCGCCGCCGCCTCCGCCGCCGCCGCCGCCTACGCCGCCGCCGACGCCGCCGCCGCCGCCGCCTCCGACGCCGCCGACGCCTACGCCGCCGACGCCTACGCCATTGACTCCGGAAAATCCGTTCTCGAACTGCTGGCAATGCCGCTTTGGCACGGTGAAAACCCACTTGCTTCCGAGTGGCAAACCGCCCGCCAAATCCTTGAAGACGACCCCGTTGACCAATCCTTCTGGATAGACTGGTATGAGTGCTTCCTAAACGGCACCCCGCAAAACTGGGGAATGCTCGAAGACATCGCGCTCACGCTAACCCCAGAAGATTGGGAAAGTGATTCAGCCCATGTAAACGGGATGATAGCGGGTATTCGGGGCAAATACCTACGCGCCGCCACGCCGTTAGCTGAAAAAGTAGAGCTAAACCCAGCCACGGGCCGCCTGCATATTGTGCCCGAACCCATGAGCCAAAAAGCGCTTTATCAAAATGCGCTTGAAAAGGTGCGTGATGGTATGACGGATTTTCGCGAGGGCGGCTTTAGCAACGCTCATGCCGCGCTGGAAAAGGTATTTACCAAAACGCTGGATAGAACGTTTAGAGATTACATCAGTAGCCCCCAGCGCGTGCATGATGACTTTCTCTTGGCCCGCAACCGCATATTACGGCTGATCGAAAGCGACGAACTGGCAGATGATGAAGACATCCGCGATTTTATCCAAGTGCTTGAAACCGGCGCGCTGGATATTCGCGGCTCGGTTAAAAAGGTAGCCGAGGCGGTAGACAAGCGCGAGGCCAACCGCTGGCGTGAGCTAAGCGATGGGCAGCGCGCCAAAATTGGCATCGGGGCAGAAGAAACCGCCAAAGCCAGTGATGCGGACATGGCCAAAGAAATGCGGGAAGATAGCGCCGATGCGCTGGATGAAACCCTCAACGATGCCGAGGGCAACCCCGACCCGATAGCCCAAGATGCCCGCCGCAGGCTCAGCAGCCGCCTGCCGCGCGCGCTTGATGTATTAAAGAGGTCGGCAAAAGGGGTGTCTAACGGGCATTCGCTTGGTGAAATATCGCAAGCCGTTGTTGAATTATTCCGCCTTTTCGGCCTTTAGCCCGCATATTTTGTGCCCTACGTAAAACTTACGCAAACCCGACGGATATCATACACCTGTTTCACCCCCAATATGCACCCGCCATTGAACCCCGCCGCGCAACGGGGTAAAGCTAAGCCAAGCACAAATACAGGCGGCAGTTATGACCACGAATCGCACAACCCATTTTGGCTTTACCGAAGTGGAAGAAGACGCCAAGGCTGGTATGGTTCACGGAGTTTTCTCATCTGTGGCCAGCAAATATGACGTGATGAACGATGCTATGAGCATGGGCATTCACCGCATCTGGAAAGAGGCGATGATGGATTGGCTGGCGCCGCAACCGGGGCAAAAGCTGCTGGATGTGGCGGGTGGCACCGGTGATATTTCGTTTAAGTTTAACGACCGCGCCAAGGGGCAGGCCCATGCCACCGTGCTGGATATGACCGAAAGCATGCTGATTGAGGGGCGAAAACGGCCTGAGGCAACGGCGATGGGCGATAGGCTTGATTGGGTGGTGGGCGATGCAATGGCGCTGCCGTTTAAGGACAACACGTTTGATGTCTATACCATCAGCTTTGGCATTCGGAACGTAACCCGCATTCAGGACGCGATTAACGAGGCTTACCGCGTGCTGCGCCCCGGTGGGCGGTTTATGGTGCTGGAGTTTTCAGCCATTCCAAACCCTGCCATGCAATGGGCCTATGACCGATATTCCTTTAATGTGATCCCCAAATTGGGGGAGATTATCGCCAATGATCGTGATAGTTATCAATACCTTGTGGAGTCTATCCGCAAGTTTCCCAAGCAAGAGGTTTTTGCCGAGATGATCCGCAAGGGCGGGTTTGAGATGGTGAAATACCGGAACCTGAGCCTCGGGATTGCGGCGCTGCATTCGGGCTGGAAAATATGAGAGGGCCGCATAATATTTGGCGGCTGGTGCGCACAGGCGCGACCTTTGAGCGCTCGGGGGCGATGCAGCTGGCGCTGGATGCGCTGGAGGCGCCGACGGCTATTCGCATCGCCGCGCGCTTGCTTGGCTGGCCGTTTAAATGGCTGGGGCTAAAGGGTGACCCATCGCAACCGCCTGTTTTGCGCGCACTTGTGGCGCTCGGGCCGGCTTACATAAAGTTTGGCCAGTTGATGAGCACGCGGCCAGATGTGGTAGGGCCAAAGATGGCCGAAGAGCTGAAAGTGCTGCAAGACAGCCTGCCGCCGTTTCCGCTTTCTGAGGCGATTGTCGAGGTGGAGCGGGAGTTAAAAATCAAGGTATCCGAAGCGTTTAGCGCGTTTTCAGAGCCTGTGGCGGCGGCCTCGCTGGCGCAGGTGCATAAGGCCGTAATTGCCGAAACAGGGCAGGCGGTGGCGGTAAAAGTACTGCGCCCCGGCATTGAAAAGGCTTTTATGCGCGATGTGGATGCCTTCCATTTTGCCGCTAGAATGGTTGAGGTTTTTGCGCCGTCCTCACGGCGGCTTAAGCCCACAGGGGTGATTGAGCATTTTGAGGGCATCGTGCGGGCCGAGCTGGATTTGCGCTCTGAGGCCAGCGCGGGGGATGAATTTGCCGCGAACACGACGGAAGACAAAGGCTTTAGCGTGCCCGCGCTTATCTGGCCGCTTTCGGCGCGGCGCGTGATGACAACCGAGTGGGTTGAGGGCATTCCGCTGGGGGATGTTGAGGCGCTGCTGGCAACGGGGCTAGACCCAGTGGAGTTTTCAACACGCATCATTGAGACCTTCCTTCAACACGCTTTGCGGGACGGGCTTTTTCATGGGGACATGCACCAAGGCAACCTGAAATACACCGAAAACGGAGACCTTGTGGCCTTTGATTTTGGCATAATGGGCCGGATTGATAGTTATACCCGGCGTGCGTATGCGCAGATATTATTCGGCTTTCTCAAGCGGGATTATCAGCGCGTGGCCGAGGTACATTTTGAGGCGGGCTATGTGCCCGCGGACCAAGACGTAGCGGAGTTTGCACAGGCCATTCGCGCCATTGGCGAGCCTATTTTCGGGCAAGATGCCAGCCAGATTTCGATGGCGCGGCTGCTGGCGCAACTGTTTGATGTGACCGAGCGTTTTGGCATGGAAACCCGCACCGAGCTGATTTTGCTTCAGCGCACCATGGTGGTGGTGGAGGGCGTTGCGCGCACGATTAACCCCGATATGAACATGTGGGAAGGCTCCCATGAGGTGGTGGAAAAATACATCCGCGATTCTTTGGGCCCCAAGGCGATGGCGGCCGATTTGCTGGCCACCGCCAAAGTGCTGAGCCGCTTTGGCCCGCATCTGCCACGGCTGGCAGAAACTGCACTTTTACGGGCCGCAACCCCGCTTGAGGCAGCACCCAAAGCGGGCTGGTTTAACCCGCGCTCCTTGGCGCTGGGGCTGGTGATGGGCGCTATCGCCGTTTGGGTGTTAACCTAGTTACACCGCATCGACAGTTTTGAGAAAATCGCGATAGCGCTTGCCGTCTTCCGGCTCAAAAACCCCGGCTTTTTGGCAGCCGCGCATGCGGTCAAGCCGAAAGCTGCGAAAGTCATCTCGCAGCTCGCACCACGCGGTGCAGGTCCAGACCTTACCCCAATATTCGGCTTGCAGTGGCCGGATGACCCGCTGGCTGATCGCGCCATTGAGGGCGGTATAAGTGATATCAAGCGAGTGATGCGCGGCAATGGCCCGCCGGACCTGAGATAGGCGCTCGGGGGCAGGGGGGTGTGATTTAAGGTAAATCGACATATTTTGCAGATGCACCGGCCCCGAAAGGTGGCGGGGCAGGCCGGCATTCACTTTATCAAGCAACCGCGCGGCGTTTTCATTTAAGGCTTTGTCTGGCAGTTGCGCCACCATTTCCATACCCAAATGCAGCGCTTCCAGCTCGCCTTTATCCAGCGCCAGCGGGGGCAGGAATATCGGGCCATCCAGCATATAACCCACCCCGCGCTCGCCTTTTATCGGCAGGCCCGAGGCGGTGAGCGTATCAATATCGCGATAAATGGTGCGCAGCGAAACGCCGAGCTTTTCAGCCAGCGCCTTGCCGCGCACCAGTTTGCCGCCTCTAAAAGCCTGAATGATCTCAAAAAGACGGTCGGTGCGGCGCATGTTACCCCTCGGAAAGTTCCAATTCTTGGTGCCGCATCTCTGCGCTTTCCATATCAATGCATTGGGCAAACCCCATTAGGCTTGGCTCTTGCATAAAGGCCTCAGATGCGGCTTGCGCGGCGGCGAGCGTATCCCACTCGATATGGTCCAGCCAGCGGCCATCTTTGCCTTTTGACAGGCGGCGGGCCTTAAAGCCAGCCCGGGCTTTGATAAAGGTTGTGCTGGCCGGAATCTCGGCTCTAAACGCGCTTTCGCTCACGCCGCTGGCAAGCTTGAAGCTGACGGTTTCTATAATTGGATCTGCCATGTTTAACTCCTATATGTGATGACACTTTGTTATCACATGGCCCAACTGACAGCCCTCTGTCAGTTGCCTTCAGAGGTTAGTTAAAAGTTTTGGAGACCCGCAGTTGGATGGTCTCCAAACCCGGGTTCCAGCGCGCAAGATCGGCATTGGAGCGGTGGTCAAAAGAAAGCGAGGCCTGCCAGCCGTTGTTAAACCTCACCCCCATTTCAACGCCCGAGCGGAACTCCAGCGGCAAGCCGAGATCTACGTCATCGCCTTGCATATAAAGGCCGGGCACCAGCGTGAAGCCAACAAAAAGCGGGGTGCCGTTTATGTCCATATCAAACTGCTGATAAAGCCCCAGCCCCAGCCACGCGCCGCCTTTATCGGTGACCGAAAAATCAACCACCGGATTAAAACGCTTCCACTTTTTGTAGCTCTGGGTAAAGCGCAGTTCTTCGCCCCAATTCTGGGTTTGATACTGCACAATGCCATAGGAAATAGTGCGCAGGCCTTCCACATCGGCGCGCTCAACCGTCCAGCCTTCGCCCTCATAGCCATCGCCCAATAGGGCCACCAGATTAAACAATATAGCCAGCCTGCCATCCATAACAATTTCCCTTTGCTTTGGCAGGTTTTCCACCATAGTCTGACTTGCATAATCTAAAAAATAGGGGAAATCTATGGCTTTGACATATCTTCATACAATGGTGCGAGTGAAAGACCTTGAGGCCTCATTACACTTTTACCGTGATCTGCTCGGGCTGGAAGAAACGCGGCGCTATGAAAGCGAAAAAGGCCGGTTTACGCTGCTGTTTTTAGCGCCTCCGGGCCAGCATGATGCGCCCTTGGAGCTGACGTATAACTGGGATGGTGATGAGGGGTTGCCCTCAGACAGCCGCCATTTTGGCCACCTCGCTTACGGCGTGGATGATATCTATGCCACCTGCCAAAAGCTGGCCGATGCCGGTGTGGTGATCAACCGCCCGCCGCGCGACGGGCATATGGCCTTTGTGCGCTCGCCGGACAATATCTCGATCGAGCTGTTGCAAAACGGCAAAAGCCTGCCTGCGCAGGAGCCATGGGCGAGTATGGAAAGCCTGGGGCATTGGTGAGATAATGGCTCAAGCAAAACCAGACGCACCAGAGGAATCGGTGATAGCTTATGACGCACTATTGGCGGCATTTGATACGCCGCGCAAAGGGGCAAAAAACGCGTATACCTCGCTGAATGGCAACATGTTTAGCTATTTGGAAAAAGACGGCGCACTGGCGTTGCGCATGGGAAAAGAGGCGCGGGACGCTTTTATCGAGCGCTATAATGCGAGCCTTGCGGTGGCGTATAACGCCGTGATGAAAGAATATGTGGTGGTGCCGGTTGAAATGCTTTTAGACATTGATGCGGTATCGCCATATTTTGAGGAAAGCCTTGCTTATGTGAAATCACTCAAGGCAAAACCGACCAAAAAGAAGCCCGCGAAAAAATGAAGATTGCACAGATTAGTGATCTGCATGTGGTGGCCGCAGGGAAGACCCAAGGCGTGGCCCAGATGGCGGAAAACCTTGAGAAAGTGGTGGCGCATATAAACGGGCTTGGGCCGGATGTGGTGCTGGTGAGCGGGGATATTGCGGATACGGGCACGCTCGCAGAGGTGCAGCGGGCGGCGGCGATTTTGGCAGAGCTGAATGTGCCTTTTTACGTAACGCCGGGGAACCATGATCTGCGCGAAGCGCTGCAAAAGGGGATGCCAGTAGCGGCGCTGCCTGCGCGCGCGGCGGGGCATTTGAGCTATGCGGTGGAGCTGCCAAAGCGGCGAATTTTAGCGCTGGATAGCACGGACCCTGACGTTCCGAATGGTCGTATTTGCGAAGCTCGGGCGGCATGGCTGGCGGCAGAGCTGGAGTCTTCTGCCAAGCCGACGCTTCTTTTTATGCACCACCCACCGCTCAAATTTTCGGTTGATGAAACGGACCGCCCACCGCTTGAAGGGGTGGAATTGCTGAGTGAGATTGTGGCGCGGCATGGTCATATCGAGCGGATTTTATGCGGCCATATCCACTTGTTTGCCCAGGCGCTGTGGCAGGGCAGTCTTGTATGCGCCGCACCAAGCATGGGCATGCGGCTTAATTGGAGCCCCAATGCGCTGGGGGCCTCCAGCTTTCTGGTTTCGCCTCCGGCATATCTTTGGCACATGCTAAATGAAGATGGAAACATGATAACGCATGCGTTTTCGCTGGACGACGTTGACGGGCCTTTTGCTTTTACGTAACGAGACCATGGGTTGCGATTTTTGAGCTCTTTGCAGGGCTTAATTCTGCTAGCTGTCCGAAAGTAGGCAATAAATAAGCACTTCATGATAACTACAATCCTAGGATTGTAGTTATCATGAAGGCAGAAATTAGGGTGGTTTTGGGAGCTTGCGGTTGCCTAGATTCAAGGGAGGATCGCAGGTTTTTGGCGCGCCGCTACAAGCTAGTCAGCCATCCCCAGAATAGGCGCTTCATTGCAAAATGCCTGATCAGGGTCGAGGCAGCAGCTTTGCAGATCCTGCACGGAACTCTGGAAAATGGTGTTCCATGCGGCATGGGTTTGGCCATGCTCTGGCGGCATAAAAGTATTGCCGGGGAAGGTGCTGGCCCACGCATCGGCCCCGTCAATCGGGGCAAGGCCGGTGGCTTGCTCCAAGAGGAAACTACAGGTGGATTGAATGCCGATGCGGTGGCAACCAAGGCAGGCGTTATCGCGCGGCTGAAGGGCGGTGGTGGGCCAGTTGCCAAAGCCCATTTCGGGGGCGACATGGTAGTAAAGCCCCAGCGGATTGGTGGCGATTTCCTCCCAAACCTGCCCAATGAAGGGTGAATACATGATCGGGTCATTATCATGGCAGCCGCCGCAATCTGCTTTTACGACCTCATCAACCGAGCTCCAAAAATCAGCCGCACCGGGGCCGTTGGGGGAGGGCACGAGCGTGCCATCAATGCTGGTGCCAGCGGGGGCCTCGGCCTGAAACCAGCAGGTGGCGCCAGTGGCGGGGTTGTGCGCGATAATGTCGACCTCGTTAAACACCAGCGCATCAAATGGTGAGCGGATGTTTTTTTGGCGGCACATGGCAGAGATCTGCATGGTCTCGGTTGAGAGATCGAGCACGCGGGAGCCGGGGACACATTGGCCATCGGAGCTTGGACCATTGGGTAAAAGGCCGGGGCGGTCGCAAGTCATGTCTTTGGTGTATTCAGTGGGAACTTCGCCATTTACGGTGATCGGGACCAGCACGCCATCACCGCAGTTAATTGGCGGAATTTCCGTGATTTGAGCCGCGCATTGGGCGGCGTAATCGGTAAAGCTTTGCTCGGCAGCGGCGGGGCTGGAAAGGGCCAGCAGGATGAGGAATTTTTTCATGGTTTGGCCTCCAGCATTTGGGTGGCGACGGTTTTGAGCGCCTCGTAATAGCGGATATATCCGGTGCAGCGGCAGATATGGTCACCGATGGCGTTTTCAATCAGGGCGTCGAGCTCTGGCTCGGTCACGCTGGCCGTTTGCAGCCAGCTAAGGAACACCTCGGAGGCCATGACAAAACCGGGGGCGCAATAGCCGCACTGGAAGGCGAAGTTATCGAGGAAGGCTTGTTGGATGGCCGACAGGCGGTCGCCATCGGCCACACCTTCGACCGTGGTGATGCGCGCATTTTTAAGCAGGGAAAGCGGCGTGGAGCAGGCGATCATGGGTTCGGCAAAATCATTGCCCGCCTTTTGCACGGCCACCGTGCAGGCGCGGCAAATGCCGATGCCACAGCACAGCTTGGTGCCGGTTTTATTGGCAACATCATGCAAAAAATCCAGCAGTTTTGTGCCAGATTGGGCGTCATCCACGGTGTAGGCCGTGCCGTTGATCTCTAGTGAAAAGCTCATGCCAGCCCCTCCAGAATTTTGGCCGATGTGATCGGCAGGGATGTGAAACGCACGCCGGTGGCGTCTTTTAGTGCGTTTGATATGGCGGGGGCGATGGAAACCATAACGGCCTCGGCAATGCCGCGCCCGGGGGCTTCGCCAATGGCGGGTAGCAATATCAACTCTTGGCTGCGCTCGCCCTCAACATAGGCATCGTTCAACGGTAAATCACGGTAGCGCGGCACGTGATATTTGTTGAGATTCCAAGTGCCATCGGCAGGGCCATCCATGCCGGGCGGCATATCTTCCAGAAGTGCCCAGCCCATGGCCATGGCCAGCCCACCTTGGGCCTGCCCGCTCACCAGCGGCTCCACATGAATGCGGCCGGCATTGAGAACCGTGACTGAATTTTCCACCTGCACGCGGCCTGAAATCGGGTCAACCACGAGCCCGATGAGGTTAATCGCAGGTGCATAGGCATAGCGGCCCGCGCGGGGGTTGCCTTTGGGGGCAATGGTGTTTTGGCGGGGCATCATCGTCCAGCCGCCCCCGAGGCTGGATTTGATCGACAGCCCGTCGATTTCCAGCCGTGTGGGGCCCAAAATATCGTATTCGCCCGAGGCCCATGTGCCCTGAATATAGCCATGCGCCAGCGTGGCTGATGCGCCCATATTGGCGAAGTTCCACTTGGCGAGGTCGGCTTGGGGCAGCGGCGCTTTGCCGCCGGGGAGGTAGATAAGGTTGCCATCCACCCATGCGGTTTGCTCGGGGATGAGGCTGTCCAGCTCCCACGCATTTTGTGCTTGCGGCAAAAACGTCATCATAAACAGCGCCTTGGCGGCTTGTTCGGCCACGTGCACTTGGTGCAGGCCGGTAAGGCAGGCTGAAGAGGAACCAACGCCTTTGGCGGTCCATGTTGGGTCGGTCCACACGCCGTCGTAGGGGTCCTTTAGGCCGGTTTCACTAAAGAGCAGATAGCCGCCCATGGTAATGCTGCTCGCGTTGCGGCCAAGGATTTTGCCGACAACCGTAGCAAGGGTGGTGGCAGAGCCGTTGCCCATATCCACCGCATCAGAGGCCACGGTTATGTTGCCCTCGGCATCCATTTCAACCGAGGCGACCACGCCGTCGCCCGAGGTGCCGTAAGCCTGAAGAGACATGGCCATGCCGGTGCCGTAGACCTGCCCTTTGGCGGCATAGCTGGCTTGAATGGCGGCACGATCAGCCCAAACGGGGTGGTTGCGGGCGATTTTGAGCATCTCGGATAGGCGCAGGCTTTGCTCGATTTCGCCGCCCGAAACCGTGCGGCCGCCTTCCACTACAATATTGTTTTGCCGGAGGTCAAACTGGTCCCAGCCTTGGTTAACGCAGATCTCATCCAGTGCGGTTTCAATGGCGAAATAGGCTTGTGGGCCGCCAAAGCCGCGCTGGGAACCGCCGGAGATATTTTCGGAATGTTCGGCCTCTGCATGCACATTGGCCATCGGGATTTCGTAAGCCCCGCTAGAGCAGAGCGCGGCAAGCTGGGCAACGTAGGGCGAAAGGTTTTTGCGGCCGCCGCCGTCAAAATTATAGGTGGTTTTGTTGACCATGATTTTCTGGTCTGGCGTCACCGCAATTTCTCCGGTCAAGGTGCAGGCATGGCGCTTTAGGCCAACGCGGAATTGCTCAAAACGGTCATATTCCAGCCGCACGGGGTTGCCCTCGGAATAAGGGGCGGTGAGCGCCAGCATTAGCGAAAACGGCGAGGAATCCCGCCCGCCAAAACCACCCCCCGGATAGCAGCTTTTCAGCGTGATATCGGTGAGGGTCACGGGAGCATCCGCGCTGTTATACATCTCGGCGATGTCCTTAACATCACCATCGGGTGATTGGGTGCCGAGCACCAGCTTTAGGTGGCCGCCATCATCCCAAACCAGCCCCGCCTCGGGCTCCATAAACATCGGGTCCATCGCGCGCATATCTGCCGAAAAGGGCTGTTTGATAAGGCCCGGGGTGTTGGCGAGATAGGCGTTAACCTGATCGGCATAAAATTTAGCGTTGGCGTCATAGGCATCAGAGGTTTCCTGCGCATAGGAAAAATCACCGCTTGGCTGATCATAGCGCACATACCATGTGGTGGGGCTGAATATTTTTTCAGGCGGCGGCGTGGTGGCCACGCCGTAAACCTGAAAATCGGCGTCTTGGAATTGCATGGCGCTGCGGGCGGCGCGGTAGCTTTCAGCGCTATCAAACATCATAAGTGCCACGGCTTGGCCGAGGAAATCTGGCGCATGGCCGCGCTTGACCACAAGATCATAGATATAGCTGTCGAGCTTATCAAAGCTGTTTTGTTGATCTATTTGCAAATCCCGCTTGCCGGTAATCAGCGGGGTGCGAGCGGTGGCGTGCAGCTCGTCTCCATAAATGACCTTGGTGGGGGCTGCGCCTGCCGGAAGTGTGGAAAGATCAAGCCCGACAAAGCTTTGCTCTGTGGTGAGCGCGCGGGCAAAAAGCGCATACCATTGCTGGCCCTGCCAGCCCATATCAGCGGCGCTAAAATCGCGGGCATACACTTTTTGCCCCGTTACTTTGGCGAGGCCGTCTATCCGCTGGCTGGCATGGCCCGCGGTGCCAACTGACCGCTGGGCCCAGCCCCCTGCGGGCAAAACGCTGACGGCCACCACCCCCACGCTTAGCTGCAAAAATGAACGTCGTGTTAAATTGTTAACCATTCTAGCCTCCCCGTTTCGGCCCTGTGGCCGTTACCTTATGCTAAGCTACCCAATGTCAAAACCGTGTCCGAAATGTGACATACCCACAGAAAAACCCGAGCATCTACCGCTATTAGCCTCATTTTGTTGCTAAAATTGAAAAGGTGTTTGATATCTGCGGTTAGAATGTGCAAACCATGATATGGTGAGTTAATTAAGGTTTGGGACTAATGTCTGGGGTGTTTTGCAAGCTTTCACTGGTCAGGTCGATCCGGTTTCGCAAAGCCCGTGCGCTTTTGTTTTTTCTAATGCATGCCCCCGAGCAAGACCACCGGAGCGAAAAAATTGCCGATGTGTTTTGGGGGGATTACCCGCACACAAAGGCCATGGCCAGCCTGCGGCAAACTATCCGGCAAGTCCGGCTGTTGCTTTCAGAGGCTGACGGCTTGGCGCTCGAAACACGGCGCGGGCATTTGCGGCTGCAATGCGAGGCGAATACGGCAATAGATGCCAGCATTTGCACCCTGCTCTCGAAGCCCCCTTGGGCGGAAGATATGGCGCAAGATCTGGGGCATTACCTACAAGAATTTGAGCTGCTATTGGGCGTTTCTGAGGCGTTTGACAGCTGGCTTTCCATTCGTAAAGCACAGGCCACCCAAGGCATTGCCGAGGTGCTGGAAGCCAAATATACCACGCCGGAAGATGAAGCCCACGCTATGCAAGCGGCCAAGCTGGCGCAGGTGATAGAGCCTGCAAACGAGGTTGCGACTCGCCATGTGATGCGCCATTTTTGGGCCAATCAGCAGCCCAACCGGGCGATTGAGGCATATAACACTCTGTTTGACCACCTTGACCAGAATTTTGATCAAGATCCGGAAGTTGAAACCATTGACCTGCTCGCCAGCATCAAAATGGGCGAGGCGCTCCCTGAAAAAGCACCTGCGCCCGATGCGCCGCCCAAAATTCTGGTGCAGATGAAAAACGAGGACGGCCTTGCGCCGGAGGAGCAAAGCTTGCTCAATGTGCTTTTCCTTGATCTGCGGATGCGGCTTTCACGGTTTCGCGAATGGGAAATCGCGGATGGCGAGCGGCCGGAAGTGGTGGATTTGGTTGTAAAAATTCAGCTATTACCACAAATGCCCAATGCGCCGCTGCATATCGAAATTTCCAATCCCGGCTCAAATAACCTGCTCTGGGCCGAGATGATCCCTGCTCCGCAGGAAAACTGGGATGAAAAAGTGCGCACTCAGCTGGGCAATATCGCCAATGCGCTGTCGATCGGGGCAGGGGGGAACCATGCCCCCACGCAAGAGGCCCGGATCTATGACCGCTGGCTGCGCTCGCAAGTGCTTATCGACCGCTGGTCACCCGAGACCGAAGGCGAAGCTATTGATATGCTGAGCGATATCACCATAGACGCCCCGCGCTTTGGCCCCGCCCACGCAGAGCTGGCTGGCGCACTAAACGTGCGCCACATTCTACTGCCCGGCACCAAGCAAACTGAAGCTGAAAAACAGCGCGCCCTGCATCACGCACTTGAGGCGATCTCGCTGGACCCGCTAGACACCCGGGCCCACCGTGTGCTGGCATGGTGCTATTGCCACAAGGCCGAGTTTGAACTGGCGGAATTTCATTTTGAGCAGGCGCTGCACCTGAACAGCTCCAACAGCCTGACGCTGGCCTCTTGCGCGCTTGGATATGCCTTTGCGGGCCGGCACGCACCGGCCTTAGATATATGCCAACGGATGGTGAGCGCCCCCGAAGCGATGCAACCTTTCCACCTAGTTTATATGGCTGCCGTGAATTACCTTGCAGGTAATTTTGAGCTTGCCAGTGAGCAATGCACGCAAGCGGGCGATTCCATGACAACGGCTGCTGGTGGCTGGCACGCGGCGGCCCTGTGCCAGCTTGGAGAGATGGATGACGCGCATCTGCGCGTGAACAGTTTTATCGGTGTCATAAAAAAGCAGTGGTCTTTGCCTGACCAGCCAGAGGATGGTGCCGTATTGGACTGGTATACCGCTTGCTTTCCTCTGCAAGATGAAAAAGTGCGCAAGGTCTTACGAAAAACCTTAGATCGTGCTCTGAAACATTCTGCTTGAACTATGGGCGTGCCGCCGCCATCGCGCCGATGGCGGCGAAACCATCTATCGGCACATGCTGGTCATATAAATGCCGACGGCACGATGGAAAGCCTCAATTTGGCTGACTTTGTCTTCATCGGCCTGGGCGATCAATCCTGCCTCTATGGTGTCGGCAAAATGCTTGCGAATTTGGTGCCAGTTCATGCTGTCCAAATCTTCAGGGCTTTCAACACTTGTCACCTTCTCTATGATGCCGTCGAGCATCCATGAAAGCATCAGGTTTTCGTCTACCGGATAGGTGAGTGGTGGTTGAAAGGGTTTGCCAACTGCTGGCATTTCAAGCTGTTCCAGCCCCGTTTTCAAAGTGCCATCAGACGGAATGGCCACAATGCGGATGTTTTTATCTTCGTGGATACAGCTGCCAGAGGTGCGGGTTTCAAAAATTACTTCCATGGCGGTGTTTTCGATGAGGGTGTTTTCTGTCATCTCGTCAAGTTGCCCAGGTGGCAGAGAATCGGCACGCATGCAAAGGCGCATGAGCTTGATTTCTTCCTCGGACGCTTTGCGATCTTCGCCCACACGCTCAGACATTTCGCCAATGAGTTTGCCCATATAAACCACATCCAGCGGGGTGCCGCCGGGGTTGTCTTGGGCGGGTAATACATTGTTGCCAACCAGATGAAATTTCGCCTCGCCAACGTCTCGGCCAACGATAATGTAGTCTTTTTCTGTCATAGGGTTCCCCTTTTAAGTATTTTCAATATAGCTAATAATTTCGGTCATGGATGTGTGGTCTGGTGCGATATTTTTATCTCCACCCGTGCTGATGGAACTGATTTTATGCCCCAAAAACCGGCGGAACAAGCCAGAGCCAAAAGGCCCCAAGCCACCGTTTTGCCCATAAAACTGGGCTTCCAGCATCAACATCAGGAATAACGGCACTTGCGTAAAGGCTCCTTTGGGCACGCCCTGCACACCACATTCGGTGGCTTTTATATTAAACAGCCGTTCCAGCTCTGTTGCTGAAATATCACGCTTTAGCGCCTCCGGCAGGGTGGCGTGGGCCTTAAGCACATCAGCGTGCAGCTTATCATATGGTAAGGCGATGATGGCTGATTTCAGGTCTGCCTCCATAATAGAGCGCCCCGAAAGCATGGTGAAAAGCGCGGAATAGCTGGCGCTAAAGCCGGTTTTATTGCGGGCTTCGGGGCCAAAAAACTGCTGCCAGTCTATGCGCCAGTTGCGCAGCTCGCCAACTTCGCCTTCGCGCAGCTGGCCAAACGGGAAGTCCCCGCCCGTATTCAGCCGATAACGCTTCAGCGGCAAGGCATGAAAGGCGCGCATGATGCCATTGAGCACGGGGATATCGCTGAGCAAAAACACTTTTTCCAGCTCGGCCTCATCCAGTGCCATGGCGGCTGGGTGGGCCAGCGCCGGGAGGATGTCTTGCATCACCACCGCATGCCATGTGCGCAATACCCGCTGGCGCGCGCGGGTGAAGACATCAAAAAAATAGGCATGTTCGGCATGGCTAGCCTCATCAAACCCGTCTGCGGCCATGATTTTACGCGCGGTTTTGTTGTGATACTGCATCCAAAGCACAGCCATTTTGTGCAGCATAAGTGTGGTGCGGTTGCGCATATCAGCGAGCAGAGGCTCGGCTGGCTCAGCGGGTGTATAGCGCACGTGGAGCGCAAGCGTGGCATTTTTATCAAGCCTAAACAAGCAGTTGCGCGCGTGATACAGCCCATGCGTGCCCACGGGGCCTTTGCCATAGATCGTTTCCAGCGTGAGCGGGTTTTCGATCAGATTGTAGCGTGCATTGGGCTGGCTTTCATCAGCATGATGGGCTGTCCAAGGCACGGCATGTGCGGCAAGCGTGTGGCCTAGATCATGGCCCATCAGCTGGGCCAAATAGGTGTATCCGGCGGGAATAACGGCATTGCTTTTGCAGCCCTCGCGCCACAGGGCCGTATCAAAAGCGAAGTCAGGGATGGCTTGCTTTTGCACCTGCCCGCGCGCCGAAAGCGGCTGGCTGTTATCCGTGGCGGTCTCAAAAAATCTGGTATCGTGGGGCACGAGTTACTCTCCTTGGTTAACGTTTATTAAAGAAGTGTGAATCCACTGTGAATTCCTACAGAAGCGGGCCAAGCGTGCCGTCCCAGCTTGGCGCGCCTTGAATATCCGCCTTAACAACCACAATATTTAAGCCTGAGGGGCTACGGTCTTGCAAGGTGAAACTTACATTGGCATCGGTGAGGCTTTCTCCCGCAGTGTGGCTTTTAGTCTGTGGTCGCGGTTGCGGTGAGCCTGACGGGAAAAGTTGGCTTGCGTTTTTCTCCAAGCGTTCAGAAAATGCTTGCAAGCCAGCAGCAGGCACGCGCAGATTTAGCTCCATCAGGCCGAGCTCAATAAGCGCGGATTGTGCCGCTTTTTGGGGGCAAATATTGGCGCCAAAGCCTAGGATAGGTTGAGTTCCAGCGCGCGAGCGGCTTTGGGCGATGACGACGTGGATATGCGAAAAATCGGGTAGATACCACAGGTTGGTTTCCCGTTTTTCCAGAGCGCGGTGCCGCAGCGCGCTGAGCAAGGTTTCAGCACCAAGGGGCACGGCGTTAAGCGCGCCGTGCCACCACTCCCACAACGCCCAGCGCTCCAAACGCTCATGTAGCGCCTGCGTCGCGGCAAAGCCAAAATCTGGCCCAGCCGCCAGCCCCTCGCTGCTTTCTCCTTCATTTAAAGCAATGATTTCAGCTGTTTCCCCGAGACAACGGGAAAGCGCATCATAGCGAGAAAGCCCCGCCCCGCTGGCGGTTTTGCCTCCGACCAGTGCTTGCACGATTTTTAGATCAGGGGCAAAGAGGCTGGTTTGCCAATCATGCCTTTGCCAGCAGCTTTGGAGGGTGTTTCTCGCCATAGGCGCATTCTGCGCCAAATCGAACCATTGGCCAAGCCTGTTCTTGCAAAGGGTATGCCTATTTTGTGAATTTACACCTTTTGCGGGACTCACACAGAAATCACGCAGCAATGGTTAATTGATCGTGTTGTAACGAGTACACGAGTTTAAAAATCAAAGGCGAATACGCTTTAAATGGGATGGGACATTATGGGACGAAAAAGCACCACACGCATGCTGGGATGTGCGGAATATGAAGCAAAATGGATAGATGACAGCATGGCGGTGCAGCTCACGGCGCGCGGGTTTTTACCCTGTGCCAACCACTTTGCCCAGCTGGAAAAGCGCAGCAATGGCCGCTGGGAACTGGTTTTTTACACCCAAGATAGCAGTAAAGAGACGCATACGCCCTTTTGCCAGCAGGTCATAATGGTTGTTGAGGATGGCTGTAATACCGTTTTTGTAATGGATGCGCTTGGACAGCATGAGGTTTCCATACAGCAAGCTATCATTCAAGAGCCAAGCGACCAGCCCGGTATGCATATTGTATATGCCCGCAAAACGGCGGTGAATGTGCCGGATGAAACCTTTTTTACCCAACCGCTTGGCACCAAAGTTTTGCCAATTTATAGCCGCGCTTTCGGGCCTTCGAGCAAGGCTGAGTGTGACGCTTTTATCGCCGCGGCGAACAATGACTTTATGATGGAGCTGGACGCGCTCCACGCAAAGATCGAGGGGGTCGAGCGGCAGGAAGACTCGCGCGGGTAGGCTGTGTGGTTTCCACGCCCCAAAAACAGAAATGGCCGCCGGATTTATCCGCGGCCACCCCAAGCTTGTGATCGAGCCTAAGCTCTAGTCATTCAATGACAGTTCGGAAGCTGCTTCACGGCCGTTGCGACCTTCTTCCAGCTCATATGTCACTTTTTGGTTGTCTTGCAGCCCTTGCAGGCCTGCGCGCTCAACAGCTGAAATGTGCACAAACACATCTTTGCCGCCGTCGTCAGGGGCAATGAAGCCATAACCCTTAGTGCCGTTAAACCATTTGACGGTGCCAGTTGCCATCCGCCTTCTCCTTAAATTGTGTGCCACCCGCGTTGTGCAGTGGCTCCGGTGCAGAAATCGGTCTTCAATATTGTTCGGGCAGTCTGCATTAAGGCGTCAGCGGAACTGTGAAAGACTTTACTCACACCCCCGTTTTTACCTATGTGTTGATGAAAATCAAGGATTTTGCGGCGATAACCTGTCATCTGGCCGATAAATTAGCCACATTTGGACTTAATTTCAGCAAAACTTCAGAATACGTTTGCCGTTCTTCCCGAATCATTGGAAATTGAATATGATAATCTATGGCCTGAAAAACTGTGATGTGGTGCGCAAGGCGCGCAAAGCGCTGCCGGAGGCGCGCATGCACGATGTGCGAGATGCGCCGCTGGACCGTGATACACTCGTGGAGTTTATGGCGGTTTTTCCAGATACATTGGTTAACAAGCGTTCAACGGCATGGCGAAAACTAACGGAAGAAGAGCGTGCCAACGATCCGATCGCTCTCTTGCAAGCCTATCCGGCCCTAATGAAACGCCCGTTGATTGCAACGGGCGCCAAGCTCTATTTAGGGTGGTCGGCCGAAACCGAGCGCGCTATGCTTGCTGATCAAAAACCAGAGGCACGGTAAAGGGGCAATGCTACGCTTGCAGGGCGCCTGTGGTTAGCAGCGCTCTATAAAATGAGCGCCGGAGAACACGCGGGTGGGGGACCCTCTGTTCAGGTTTTGGTGTAGCTCATTGAGGGTTTCACGCATCCGGTTATCAGCATCAATACTTGCCAGCATGAGCATAGTCTCCAGCCGGGATAAGGCTTGCGCTTTATTGCGATGTTGTGAGCGCTTGTCTCGCGAAACGGCCACCAACCCGCTGGGCAGATGCACCACACGTATGGCGCTGTCGGTTGTGTTTTGGTGCTGCCCGCCCGGGCCGCCGGCGCGAAAGCTGGTGAAACGGAGATCTTTGGGGTGCAATTGCGTTTTGGGCACGGGGAGGGTCTCTATCGGAAACACCCCGACAAACCAGTTTTTGCGTTTGTGATGTGGCCGAATCGGGCTTTGGCAGCGCCATAGAATCGTGCCGCACCAGCGGGCAGCTTGCGCCGCTGGCAGGGTGACGATGGCCGAAGCCGGGCCATGTTTATCAGGCTTGCTTTGGGTCCAGTCTGGCGCAGAGTCCACCGTTAACCGGCGCAGAATGTGGGCAACGGCGAGGCGGCACTCGCCCGGGCCATTGCCGGTGCTGATCAAAAGGCGGGTCATGAATGCACCGCCTTTTTGAAGGTCACAAACGGGTGTAGGGTGAGGGCGCGCTTTGCGAGGCTGTGCGACTCGATATCCGCCACCACGGCCTGCACATTTTTGTAGGCTTTGGGAGCCTCCTCTACCAGCATTTTTTTATCGTCACAGACCACACGTCCGCCAAAGCGCGTGCGGGATAGGTTGGCAGGGTTGCCAGTGCGGGCTTTCATCGACGTGCGGTCAAATTTTCGCCCGGCACCATGGGCCAGTGAGGCGAGCGCCTCGGGCGGCGGGCTTGGGAGCAGCGCATAGCTTGGCGCTTCACGCGAGCCCGCCAGCGGCACAAGGGGCTGGTCGGCTTTGGCGGCCCCTTTGCGATGCAGCCAGCCTTCCGGCGTGGCTTCCACAAGGTTATGGGGCACATCGCAAATCAGCTGTGCAGCACAGCGCAAGGCTTTGGCAGCGCGCTCGGCAATCGCCTGCCGGTTGGCTGAAGCCCAGCGCAAGGCTTGGTTATGGGCCGCCAGATAAGCTTTGGGCGCAGACAGGCCATTTGCGGCCTCCAAGGCGTGTGTAGCAAACACCGCTTGCCCCAAAGCCCGAGAGCCGGAATGCACTAGTAGCAGCGTGCTGTTATTGCTGACACCCGCCACGGGAGTGTGAATTTTGCCCACGGTTTGCACCTCGCAAAAATGGTTGCCGCCGCCGATGGTGCCAAGCTGGCCGTCGGTGGGGGTAGAAAGCGCACGCAAGCGTTTGGCGGTTTTATCTGCCTTCAGCCGGTGCGCCGGCATATCAAGCAAAAAAAGCGACATGCCGCAGCCAATGTCATTGCCGACGAGCTGCGGGAAAATGCGATCTGCCAGTATGGCAGCGCCGACGGGGCCGTATTTACCCGGATGCAAATCAGGGAAGGCCACGATTTTTAGAACGCCTTCTTTGTGGGAAAGTGCGGTGAGTTGGTCTTCGGCTTTGCCGTCTATCCAGGAAGACGGCGCATAGAAGCGCGATATGGGCGCGGCCAGACGTGGCGCGCCAGAAAGGGAATGGCCCATTTGGGGGTATCCTTTGAAATGGGGGGGCTGCACATTGCAGCGCCAGAGGCGGCCTCTTTGGCCGGCTAGTGGTTCGCCCTGAGGCGCGGTTGCGTGATGGTCATCATGGGGTTGGCCTCCTTTTCAAAGTTACGTTTGAAGGCTCTTTAGCCGCGAACAGGCTTCGGTTCAACCGCGCGGGGACGATTGGCAAATGTCTGTGACATCTTGATCACAGTCGAGGCTCAGGGCTGGGGCAAGCTGGCATGAGCCCCGCCAGAAATTGCCAGAATTCATGCGCAACCTATGGGGGATACATAACTACTATCCTAGGATTGTAACTATAAAGAAGCCTCAAAAAACCAGCATATACAATGCTATACGAGGAAACGGGTTTCAATTATTCGCGCTAAATCAATTGACCTTGAGCATATACCGCGTCAGCCACATTAAATTCGGCGGCCCGAATGCCGCGCCGGTTGATATCGGGGCGGTGCAAATATTGCGAAACGCGCGGATCAGCGGCATCAACCACCCCGAGGCGCACCAGCAGGGCGGCCATAACAGCTTCGGAAGCGCGGGTATTACCATCTTCAATTTTAAGCGCAATGCCAATGCCCCGCTCGGGGAGTATCCCTACGAACACCCCTTCGGCGCCGGTTTTTATGGCGGCTTTACCATTCGCCGCTTCCATAAAGGCTGAGCAGGCGCGGGTGGTGCCAGCCACGAGCAGCGGGTGGGCCATCATCGCTTCAACAAGGCGCTTGGCCGCACTGGCGCGCACCCCGCCCAAGCTTTCAGGCGCGGCCATTTTCGCCATGGCACGGGCGAGCTGGCCCACTTCACAGGTGAAATTCGGGGCTGAGCAGCCGTCAATTCCCCAGCCGGCTGAATTCGCTTCAATCATTTCCTCAAACGCGGCTTTTACGGCTTTTTGCACGGGGTGGTCTAGCTCGATATATTCAGCCCCGCCGCCCAGATGCTTATTAAAAGTCAAAAAACCGGAATGCTTGCCCGAGCAGTTGTTGTGAAACTGGCACGGGGATTCGGGCTTTTCTTTTAGCAACGCCCGCGCCTCAAAATCATTGGGCACTTGCGGGCCGCAGCGCAGATCTGCTTCGCCTAACCCAAGCCCTGCCAGCCAATCACGTGCCAGGTCTGTATGCATATGCGCGCCTTGGTGGCTGGCGCAAGATAGCGCGAGGTGGTTCGGCCCTAGCCCCGCGGCGTCGGCCGCGCCGCTTTCCACCAAGGGCAGGGCTTGCAGCATTTTATAGGCCGAGCGCGGAAAGATCACTTGCGCGGGATTACCCCATTCGGCGATCACCCCACCCGCATCACACACCACCACATGGCCCCGATGGACGGACTCCAAAATGCCGTTTCGGCGCAGCTCCACCAGTTTTGCAGCATCACTCATAGGGGTAAATCCTCCGAAAATAGGCAAAATCATGCCCGTAGTGGCAATTTTTTGCGATTTTTAGCTGGCCTTTAGGACCAGTTTCAAATTAGATTACGGCTGTAAACGAGCAAAACACAAGCCGCTTTGCAGAACCTTGGCAAAACAGGGGAAAGCGGCACCGTCGGATTGAGCAGGAGCCCGATATGTTTAAGAAATTAATGATGACCGCTATTCTGGTCGCAAGTGCCGTGCCGTTGGCCGCACAAGAGCTGGCGATGGTGGATTCAGAAACCGACTGGAGCGTTTATGTGGCGGAAAGCCCGAAAGAATGCTTCATCGTTTCTAAGCCCACCGATTGGTCGGCCCAGCGGGATGGCCAAGCCGTAACCGTGCGCCGTGGCGATATCCGGTTCTATATCTCGATCATCCCTGGCGAGCAGATCGCGAGCGAGCCGAGCTTTTTGGCGGGTTACCCGCTAAAGCAGGATGCGCCAGTGGAGATGCGGGTGAAAGATACCACGATCAATCTGTATCCGAATGCTGAGATTAATGCCGAATATGCATGGCCGCGCCCGGATGAAGACGCCGCCCTGATAGCCGCCATGCGCGGTGGTTCTGAGGCCACCATTATTGGTACCTCGGCCCGTGGCACCGTGACCACCGACACCTTTTCCCTGATCGGCTTCACCGCCGCTTATGAAAAGGCGCAGGAGATGTGCCAGTAGACCTCTGGCAAAACTTGTCATAAACCGTTAGACTATCAGCGCTCTCTGCCCCCGCAGAGGGCGCTTTGATTTTAAGGACACCCCATGACCGCGCTCACCCCAGACACCCGTGTTATGCCCCGCATTGAGGCTCCTGCTGTGCTGCAATCTCTGATTGGGCTTACGCGTGAGGGCATGCGCGAGGCGCTTATTGCCATGGGCACGCCCGAGCGGCAGGCCAAAATGCGGGTGGCGCAGCTTTGGAGCTGGATCTACCAGAAAGGCGTGCAGGATTTTGGCGAGATGACCAATCTCGCCAAAGGCTTTCGCGAGGAGCTGGCGGCGCATTTTACCGCTGAACGCCCCGAGATTGTGGCGCTGCAAGTGAGCCAAGATGGCACGCGGAAATACCTGCTGCGCATTGCAGGCGGGCATGAGGTCGAGGCGGTTTACATCCCCGATGAAAACCGTGGCACGCTGTGTATTTCCTCACAGGTTGGCTGCACGTTGAGCTGCACCTTTTGCCATACCGGCACCCAAAAACTGGTGCGTAATTTGACCGCAGGCGAGATTGTGGCGCAGGTAATGGTGGCGCGGGACGACCTCGACGACTGGCCCGAAGGCACCGGCCCGCAAGAGGGCCGTCGGCGCATTACTAATGTGGTGCTGATGGGCATGGGCGAGCCGCTTTACAATTTTGATAATGTGCGCGATGCGATGAATATCGTGATGGACAACGAGGGCATTTCGCTCTCTCGCCGCCGGATTACCCTGAGCACCTCGGGGGTGGTGCCCGAGATTGTGCGCGCGGGTGCAGAAATTGGCTGCCTGTTGGCGATTAGTTTTCATGCCACCACCGACGAGGTGCGCGATGTGCTGGTGCCGATCAACAAAAAATGGAATATCGAAACCCTGCTGGAGACGCTCAAAGCCTATCCACGCCTGAGCAATTCAGAGCGGATTACCTTTGAATATGTGATGCTAAAGGGCGTGAATGATAGTGATGAGGACGCGCACCGTTTGGTGCGGCTGATCTCGGGCATACCTGCCAAAATCAACCTCATCCCGTTTAACCCGTGGCCGGGCAGCCCCTATGAGCGCTCCAGCTGGGGCCGGATCGAAGGTTTTGCCGAGATTGTAAACGAGGCGGGCTATGCCAGCCCTGTACGCACCCCGCGCGGTGAAGATATTATGGCCGCCTGTGGGCAGCTAAAGTCGGCTTCGGAAAAAATTCGGAAAAGTGCATTGAAAAAGGCGAAAATATGAAGCTGTTTCGGCATGGTGAGGCGGGGGCAGAAAAGGTGGGCATGGTCGCTGATGATGGTAGCTTGCGGGATGCCAGCAGCTTGGTTGATGATGTTGCGCCCGCCAGCTTTGCGGCGCTGAAAGATGCAAAAACCCATTTGCTGCCGATTGTTAGCCCAGATGCGCGCATTGGCGCCTGCCTTGCGGATGTGCCTAATTTTTATTGCATCGGGCTGAATTATCGGGCGCATGCGATTGAAGCGGGTATGGCCTTTCCGGAAACGCCGATTATTTTCAACAAAGCGACCTCATGCTTGGCGGGGCCAAATGATATGCTTTCGCTGCCTTCAGCGGGGCTAAAAGCCGATTGGGAGGTGGAGCTTGGGGTGGTGATGGCGCGGGAGGCTTACCGCGTAAGCGTTGCCGAGGCACTGGGCTATGTGGCCGGATATTGCCTTGTGAATGACCTTTCCGAGCGGATTTCACAGCTTGAAACTGGTGGGCAATGGGTGCGGGGAAAGTCGCGCCCCGGCTTTGGCCCGATTGGGCCTTATTTTGTGAGTGCCGATGAGGTGCCAGACCCGCAATCACTGCGGCTTTGGTTGTCTCTGAATGGCGAGATGATGCAAGACAGCACCACGGCGGATATGATTTTTAGCGTGGCGGAGATTATTTCGGACATGTCAAACTATATGCGCCTAAGGGCGGGGGATTTGATTTCAACCGGCACCCCGAGCGGCGTGGGCATGGGGCAAAGCCCGCAGCGCTGGCTGCGGGGTGGTGATGTGCTGGCGCTCGGGATTGACGGGCTGGGCGCGCAAAAGATGGAGGTTTCCTGTGGCTAAAACATTGGTCATTGGCGGCGGCCCTGCGGGGCTAATGGCGGCCGAAATGCTGGCGGATGCGGGGCATGCGGTGCTGCTGGCCGAGGCCAAGCCAACCATGGGGCGCAAGCTGCTGATGGCCGGAAAATCCGGCCTGAACCTGACGAAGAATGAGGCATACGGGCCGTTTATGGCGGTTTATGGCAAGGCGCGGAGTTGGATGGTACCGATGCTGGAAGAATTTAACCCGAGCGAGGTGCAGGACTGGGCCGAGGGGCTGGGGCAAAAGGTGTTTACCGGCTCTAGCGGGCGGGTGTTTCCGGAAGCGATGAAAGCTTCGCCGCTGTTACGGGCGTGGCTGTTGCGGCTGGCGGGTAAAGGTGTGCAGTTTAAAACTGGCTGGCGCTGGGTTGGCTTTGACGATGGCGCGGTATTTGAGACCCACGAGGGTCGGCAGGCGGTGCAGGCCAAAGCCACCGTGCTGGCGCTTGGTGGCGCGAGCTGGGCGCGGCTTGGGGCTGATGGGGCTTGGGCGGGGATTTTGGCGGGGCATGGTGTGGAGCCGGCGCCGTTTAAGCCTGCGAATATGGGGTTTATCGTTGAGTGGTCCAAGCATATGGAGCCACATTTTGGGGCGCCGGTGAAGCCCGTGCGGCTGAAGTTTGGAAAGGCAGAAACCCGTGGAGAATTTGTAATTTCACGCAAGGGCGTGGAGGGCGGCGCGGTTTATAACCTGTCTGCCGCTTTGCGAGACGGCATGTCCGAGGACGGCGTGGATATGCTGGTGGACCTGTTGCCGGACCTGCCGATGCCCTTGGTGGCCGACAAAGTGCGGTCCACGCGCGGCAAGCAGAGCCTCGGGAATTTTCTGCGTAAAACCGTGGGGATCACCGGTGCCAAGGCGGCGCTATTTTTTGAGAATGAACAGGCAAGACTGGTGGATAATCCGTTTGATCTGGCGGGGCTTCTAAAGGCGCTGCCGGTGCATTTGAAAGCCCTGCGCCCGATAGATGAAGCGATTTCTACGGCGGGCGGGGTGCCTTATTCGGCAATGAACGAGGGCCTGATGCTAAATGCTCTGCCCGGCGTGTTTTGCGCTGGCGAGATGCTGGACTGGGAAGCGCCGACGGGCGGGTATTTGCTGAACGGATGCTTGGCGACGGGGCGCGCTGCGGGGATAGCGGCTGCCACATTTGCTGAGGGTGCTGGCTAGGCACCACGGCCCGCGCCGAGGAGGTGTCCCGTAGGGCCGCCGAGGAGGGGCGTTTTGGGTCAAGTTCTGGGGCGCGGTTCCTCGGGGAGCCTACCCAAGCAATTTGTATGCAAAATTGTGTGCATAACGGGCCCCCTCGTCACCGCGTGCGGCGCTTTGCTTGCCGTGAGTATTTGAAGAAGAGTGAAGCTAGAGGGAGCCTTGCGCTTGCAGGGACATTTTATGGCTGTCTTTGTCGCTGTCGGCGAACCATTTTAGCTCATCACGCAGGGAAACCACCGAGCCGATGATGATGAGGGCGGGGCCTTTGATGCCGGATTTGGCGACATTTTCTGCGATGTTGCTGAGGTCTCCAGTTACGATGCGCTGGGATGTGCGGGTGCCGTTATCAACCACCGCCGCGGGGGTGGCTGGGTCTAACCCTCGTTTTATGAATTGCTCGGAGAGGATGCCCACCGAGCCTAGGCCCATGTAAACGACCACGGTTTGGTCGGGGCGCACGAGGCGCTCCCAGTCTAGGTCTAAGATTCCATCACGGCCATGAGCGGTGATGAGGACGCAGGATTGGGCGTGGTCGCGGTGCGTAAGCGGGATGCCTGCATAGGAGGCGCAGCCGGAGGCGGCTGTAATGCCGGGGATGACTTGGAAGGGGATTTTGTGCTTGGCGAGCAGTTCCAGCTCTTCGCCGCCACGGCCAAAGATAAACGGGTCGCCGCCTTTTAGGCGTAGCACGCGTTTGCCTTGTTGGGCCAGCTCGACCATCAGTTCGGATATCTCTTCTTGCACCATGGCGTGTTGTTGCGGGGCTTTGCCGACGTAGACGCGCTCGGCATCTCGGCGCACGAGGGTCATGATTTCGTCGGAGACGAGGCGGTCAAACAGCACCACATCGGCGCGTTGCATGATATGGAGCGCACGGAAGGTGAGGAGGTCTGGGTTTCCGGGGCCAGCACCGACGAGGAAGACTTCACCGATTTGGGCGGCCTCTGTGCCGGTGGCGGCGGCCTCTAGGTCCTCCAGCAAGCGGGCGGAGGCTCGCTCTTCGTCGCCAGCGAGGAAGTGGTCGCCGACTTGGCCCTCGATGGTATTTTCCCAAAAGTGACGGCGGGTTTCGGTAGAGGATAGCTTGGCCATTACGCGGTCACGGAAGGTGCCAACAAAGGCGGCAAGGCGGCCATAGGCGGCGGGGAGCATGACCTCTATGCGGGCGCGTAGGATGCGCGCGATGACGGGGGCGTTGCCGCCTGAAGAAATGGCGATAACGAGGGGGGAACGGTCGACAATGGACGGTGTGATGAAATCACAGTATTTGGTGACGTCGGCGACGTTTACGAGCACTTTGGCGGCTTTGGCCATCTCGTAAAGGCGCTTGTCTCGGGCTTCAATTTCACTTGCGCCGTAAGCCACCACGCAATTTGCAACATCCGCTGGCTCGGGGGCGCGGAGGTGGTGGGTCACGCGGGGATGGTCGCGCAGGGTGCGGAATTCATCAGACATATTGGGGCAAAAAACATGCACGTTTGCGCCCGCGCTTAGCGCCCGCTCAACGCGACGGGCGGCGGCGGTGTTGCCACCATCGACGAGGACTTTTTTGCCTTTAACGTCTAGGAATATGGGGAGATGGTCCATTTAGGAGTCCTGTTTTTTTGCCCAAGCAAGCATCTCTTGCCCGATCGCTAGGGCCTGCTCTGGCCCAATATCTATTGCGGTAATACGGTGGCCTTCACGCAGGGTGAGGCGCAAAAGGTGCATGCCGCTTTCGTATTCATGATCGTGCAAGCTGGCCTTACGGGTGTAAGGTAGCTCGTATTCCCCGATCAGGGTCATGTCCTCAATCCCCATAATGCACGCCCCGGGTAAAGGCTGCTTCCAGCCGCCATTCCCATTTTTTCGGGGTGTTTTTATAGTCTGGTTTTACATCAAACTCGATAAACATTTCGCCCGATTCGCCTGCGTGGGCGACGAGGCGTTCCAGCTCGTCAAAATTGTCCACTTCGCGGTGGGCAATGATAAGATCACTTAGCTTCGCCATGGTTTTCTCCCTTATAATCTGTTGTTAAACCGCACGCGGTAGAGCATGCGCTGGCTGGTGCCGGTGTCGGCTGACGGGTCAAACGCGGTGCGGTTATGCAATGTGTTGTTGTTGAGTATACCCTGACCGGGGCGCAAAGTAAGAGTGTGCAGATAGTCGCGCTCACTTTCCAGCAGATTTTGCAGCAGCGCGGCGGCTTTTTGGGTGGCTTCCGACTTCCAGCTTATTGAGCGGGTGCGGGCGGTGTAGCGCATAATGAGCTTGCCATCTTCTATAAAGAAGACGGGGCCAATGCTGACGGGGCGCACGCTGCCGTCGGCCTCAGGGGATTCGGGGATGGTCATGGCGGAGGGGTCCATCAAGAGCGCCACGGCCTCGGGGCTGGCGTCTCGGAGGCGAATATAGGCGATCTCGTTATCAATAATCTGGCTTTGGCCGCCGATATCGGCTTGGCGCACGCAGTGCAGCACAAAGGCGCGGATGGTGTCGGATTCGCTGTTATAATAGCCATCTGTGTGCCAGTTCATGGCTTTGCGGGAATAGGGGATAAAGCCGCGCTGGTGCTCGGCCATAGAGACCTTAAGCGCCACTACGCCGTTTGTGCCTGCCGAGCGGTGGGCCTCGGCAATACGTAGGCCAAAAGCATCGGTAAAGGCGCGGAGTTGGGCGCCGACCTCGACCTCGTTTTCGCTATAGCGCTCGGCCTGATAAATGGCGAAATTTGATTCGGCGACCTGTTGCAAAATTGCGGTTTTCTCCGATTCCGTAGGCTGCGACAGATCGACCACCTTTAGTGAAGGCGCCGCTCCAGCGCGGGGGGTGATCGTCAATTTACTGCGACGCCACGCCGCATAGGCCGCGGTATTCTCTAAATCGAACGCGCCGCCAAATTGCGACAAATCGCCCCCGTTTTCTGTGTTCTCATTCATTTTTTTCAATTATACTTGGGTTTTTCCAAGTGTATCCTTTGGTTTATCTTTGTATGCCCTTTGGCGCCTGATCTTTTGCTTTACATTCCATTATCTAAATATATAGATTTAAGGTGGGATCATGCAAATGGTTTCCGACGGTCGCTATAGTTAACCTTATATCTAAGGGATGTGCTATAGATGGGACGGGTGAGCAGCCGGTCAAGAGCTGCGGAGGCCAGTGAAACAAAGATACGCTAGCGCAAGGGAGATATTGCAATGAAAGACGGCGACAACGTTAATGACGGTGACCAGAACGGTGTAAACCCTACACCCCATTTGGACCAGCTTGAAGATGGCCCTTGGCCCAGCTTTGTGACCGGCCTCAAGCGGCTGCGCGATACACAAGGGGCACAGTATGCACCTATGATGAACGACCTGTTGGGCCAGTTGAACCATTCTTATGAGAATCGTCGCGGCTATTGGAAGGGTGGCACGCTTTCTGTGCTTGGTTATGGCGGCGGTATTATCCCGCGCTTTTCCGAGGTTTCCGAGCAGTTTCCTGAGTCAAAAGAATTTCACACGCTGCGGGTTATGCCGCCTGCGGGTAACCACTACACAACCGATCTGCTGCGTCAGCTCTGTGATATTTGGGAGCGCCACGGTTCTGGCCTCATCGCATTCCACGGCCAGTCTGGCGATATAATGTTTCAGGGTTGCACATCTGAAAACGCACAGATCGCGTTTGACGAGCTGAACGAAATCGGCTTTGATCTTGGCGGTGCTGGTCCGGCTTTGCGGACCGCGATGTCTTGCGTTGGCCATGCCCGTTGCGAACAGAGCTGCTTTGACGGGGTGAAAGCCCACCGTGGTATCATCAACCGCTTGCTTGACGAAATGCACCGGCCTTCGATGCCTTATAAGTTTAAGTTCAAGTTCTCTGGTTGCGGTAATGACTGTGTGAACGCCATCCACCGGGCCGACTTTGCGGTGATCGGCACATGGCGTGATGACATCAAGATTAACCAAGAGAAGGTTAAGGAGCATATCGCTGAAAAAGGACGGAAGTACACAATTGATACGGTTGTATCTATGTGCCCGACGCGTGCAATTTCATTGCATGACGATGACACTATGGAAATTGATAATAAATCATGCGTTCGTTGCATGCACTGTATCAACGTAATGACCAAGGCGCTGAGCCCCGGTGATGACCGTGGCGCTTCTATCATGATCGGCGGCAAGCGCTCGCTGAAAGTGGGTGACCTGATGGGCACCATGATCAAGCCTTTCATCAAGCTTGAAACCGAAGAAGACTTCGAGGCGCTGGAAGACTTTGCGGAAGAAGTGATGGAGTTCTTTGCGGATAACGCGCTTGAGCATGAGCGCATTGGTGAGTGCATCGACCGTATTGGCGTTCCGGCTTTCTTGGAAGCCATGGACATTCCGGCGGACCCCAACATGGTGAACCACCCGCGGACCTCTAGTTATGTGCGCACAGATGACTTTGACGAGGAATCGGCGAAGTATTTCGAGCGTAAAGCTGAGGAAGCCGGCATGATGGTTGGTGACGACTAAAATTGGTGGTGGGTGCAAGCACCCACCCTACGGATTTTACCCGCGTGGATCCTATCCCGCGGAAAAGGGAGAGATATTATGAACGAGATGAAAGCTAAGCCACGGATGCCAGATGAAGTGGGTGTGCCTGACCCGGCGCCATTTATGCACCCGCTGAGCATTAAAAACTACGGCACATGGGATTATCACGACCGCTCGCGCCCTGGCGTTTTGCGCCACGTGTCAAAATCTGGCGACGAGCTGTTTACCGTGCGCGCTGGCACCCAGCGCCAGATGGACGTTTACACCATTCGCAAGCTTTGTGACATTGGCGACAACTACGCTGACGGTTATGTGCGCTTCACCACCCGCTCGAATATCGAATATATGGTGGCGGACGAAACCAAAGTTGAGCCGCTGATTGCTGAACTCAACGCCAATGGCTTCCCTGTGGGCGGCACCGGTGCTTCGGTATCCATGATCAGCCACACCCAAGGCTGGCTGCACTGCGACATTCCCGGCACGGACGCTTCTGGCGTTGTGAAGGGCCTGATGGACATGCTGCACAGCGAGTTCATTAAGGAAGAAATGCCAAACCGCGTGCGGATCACCACCTCTTGCTGCCAGATCAACTGTGGTGGCCAAGGTGATATCGCGGTGAACGTCCAGTACACCAAGCCACCAAAGATCAACCATGATCTGGTTGCCAACGTATGTGAGCGCCCGGCTGTTGTGGCCCGCTGCCCGGTTGCGGCTATTCGCCCAGCTATGGTTGATGGCAAGCCAAGCCTTGAGATCGACGAAAAGAAATGCGTATGCTGCGGTGCTTGTTATCCGCCTTGCCCCCCTATGCAGATCAATGGTGATGATAGCACCAAGATCGCGATCTGGGTTGGCGGCAAGCACTCAAATGCCCGCTCCAAGCCCACCTTCCACAAGCTGGTTGTTGCCAATCTGCCGAACAACGCGCCGCATTGGCCCGAGGTAAACGCGGTCGTTCTTAAGATCGTAAAAGCCTATAAGAAAGATGCGAAACATTGGGAGCGCATGGGGGAGTGGATCGAGCGGATCGGCTGGAACCGTTTCTTTGAAATGACTGAACTGGCCTTCACCAAGCACCACATTGATACGTGGACAGGTGCACGCAAGACCATGAACCAGTCTGCCCACGTTCATTTCTAGGAGCGAATAATGAAATTCGGAATCGTAGTAAGTGAAGGGCCATATACGCACCAAGCGTCTGACTCGGCCTATAACTTTGTGAAAGCCGCGCTGGCCACTGGCCACGAGGTTTCCCGTGTGTTCTTTTATCATGACGGGGTGAATGTAGGCACGCGCCTTTCCATTCCGCCGCAGGATGACCGCCAAATTCAGGAGCAGTGGACGGCTCTGGCGAAAGAACACGAGCTTGATTTGGTGATTTGCATCGCCGCGGCCCAGCGCCGTGGCTTGCTAGACCAAAATGAAGCGGACCGGCAGGGCAAAGACGCGAATAACATCGCAGAAGGCTTTCGGATTTCTGGCCTCGGTCAGTTGATCGAGATGGGCATTCAAGCTGATCGCACGATCACATTTGGCGACTAGGAGGATATTATGAGTGATGTAAAAAAATTCCTCTACGTGAATCGCAAGGCGCCTTATGGCACGATTTACGCACAGGAGGCGCTGGAAGTGGTGCTGATTGGCGCGGCGTTTGATCAGGATGTTGCAATGGCATTCTTGGATGACGGTGTGTTCCAGCTCACCAAAGGGCAAGACACAAAAGAAGCCGGCTTAAAGAACTTCTCGCCTACATTCCGAGCTTTGGGCGACTATGAAGTCACCAAGCTTTATGTGGAGCAGGAATCACTTGATGAGCGCGGGCTTACATTGGATGACCTTCAGGATATCCAGTATGAGGACGAAGACGACGATTATGAAGAAAAACCTTCGATCATCGTGGTTTCACGCGCAGCAATGGCCGATGTGATGGCTGATCAAGACGTTGTCTTGAGCTTTTAGGGGAAAAACATGTCTACTTTACATACAGTTAACAAATCCCCGTTTCAGAACCAGACTCTGATTAGCTGCCTTGGGCACGCTAAGGCGGGCGACAGTGTTTTGATGATCGAGGACGGCGTTTATGGCGCAATGTCAGGCAATGCGATGTCAGAAGTTGTGGCAGGCCTAGGGGCAAATATTAAGCTCTTTGTGCTTGGTGCCGATGTGGCGGCGCGTGGCATTGATGCTGGGCGCGTGGCTGAGGGTGTTACCTCGGTTAATTATGAAGAATTTGTGGGCATGGCTGCAAGCTGTGACCGCGTACAGAACTGGCTTTAACTAAGGGGATTTGTGCTTGATGGCTTAATTTATTGTTTTGATCGCGAGGCAGTGATTGCGCAGCAATCGCGTTCGTGAGCAAAACAATTCATTCGGCACAAATCCACTAAACGCCCAATTGGGCAAATCTAAGGAATATAAAAATGGCTGCATATGACGTAAACGGCACTTCCGTTGAGCATGACGAAGAAGGCTACATCACCAACTTGTCCGAGTGGACAAAAGAGCTGGCGGACGTAATTGCCGTAGCAGAAGAAATTGAGATGGGCGAAGAGCACTGGGCTGTGGTGAACTTCCTGCGGGAATACTACGAGGAGTATCAAATTGCACCGGCTGTGCGGGTTTTGATCAAGTCGATCAAAAAATCCATGGGCCCAGAAGTTGGCAACAACAAATACATGTATGAGTTGTTTCCTTACGGCCCAGCCAAGCAGGCTTGTAAGATTGCGGGTCTGCCTAAGCCGACCGGTTGTGTGTAACCCACACGCCTAACTCAGATACGATTTTGCCCTTGGCTTGGGAGAAAAGGCCAGGGGCATACCAAAGGGAGGGGTTATCGTGATTTCCACGGTATATGCAGTGCTGTTCTATCTAGCCACATTTTTGATGGTGGCTGGCGTCGGGATGAAGGTGTTTAAGTACGCCACTACGCCTGTGCCTCTTAATATTGTTGTATCACCTGCGCCGCGCACCAAGCGCGGGGTTGTCTTCCGGATGTTCCGCGAGGTCATCTTCTTTGAGAGCCTGTTTAAATCCAACAAGTGGATCTGGCTGTTTGGTTACCTGTTTCACTGGGGTATGCTGATTGTTCTGCTGCGCCACTTTCGTTATTTTACGCTGAATACGTGGTGGTGGGTTGAGATCATTTCCCCTATCGGCAAGCTGATGGCCTTTGCCATGCTCGCCGGGTTGCTGGGCCTTTGGGCGCGGCGGATATTCCAAGAACGCATTCGCTATATCTCTAACCCGTCAGACCACCTCATGCTGGCCCTTTTGGTCGGCATTGCTGGCAGCGGCACGATGATGAGCTATGTAACGCATACCGACATTATCAACGTAAAAGCCTATTTCCTTGGCCTTATGCGCTTTGACCTCAGCCACACGCTTCCGGCTGACCCGATTTTGATGGCGCATTTGGGTATGGTGGTGATCCTGATGATCATCTTCCCGATCTCGAAGCTGCTGCACGTGCCGGGCGTGTTTTTTGCTCCGAGCCGCACCTTGGTTGACAACGCTCGCGAAAAGCGCCGCGTATCCAAATGGGCCCGTAACCTACCGCCGTTGCCTGAGGGCATTCCGGCCAAAGAGGAGGGATAAGACATGGCCCCTTTGGATGATGACAAAAAAGACGTGCCGATCTTTTCCGACTATCCGTCGCAAATGCCAAAAATCGAATGCGGCGCGAGCTTGGACACCAACACCTTTAAGGCCTATCCCGAGCATAACGAAGCCCTTGGCTTCCCCGGGGAGCTGATAGACAACTGGCAGGAAGTGGCCATTGCCAAAATCGGTGAGCTGGCCAAGAAAAACCGTGCGTTTCAGGTTTACTTGGATGCCTGCGTAAAGTGTGGCGCTTGCACCGACAAATGCCACTATTTCCTCGGCACAGGTGACCCCAAAAACATGCCTGTAGCGCGCCAAGATCTGCTGCGCTCGGTTTACCGCCGCTACTATACCTTTGCGGGCAAATACTTCCCGTGGTTGGTAGGCGCGCGTGATCTTACCAAAGAGGTGCTGGACGAGTGGTATACCTATTATCACCAGTGCTCCCAGTGCCGCCGCTGCTCTGTGGCCTGCCCATATGGCATTGATACCGCCGAGATTTCGATGGCCGCGCGGGAGATTTTGGATACGGTTGGTGTCGGCCAGAAGTATTGCAACGAGATTATCGCCAAGCTGAAAAAGACTGGTAATAACCTTGGTCTGAACCCAAAGGCGCTGCGCGCTACGTTGGAAGACCTAGAGGAAGATCTGGAAGACGAAACCGGTATTGAGGTGAAAATCCCGCTGGATGTGAAGGGTGCCGATGTGCTGCTGATCACACCTTCAGCAGACTTTTTTGCAGAGCCACATATTGATGGATTACTTGGTTATGCCAAGGTTTTCCACGCTTCGGGTGTAAGCTGGACGATCAGTTCTTATGCGTCTGAAGCGGCCAATTTTGGCATGTTTATCGGCTCTTATGAAAATATGCGCGAGGTGAGCTGGCGCATCCGGCAAGCCGCCAAGGACTTGGGCGTAAAGCGGATTATTTTTGGTGAGTGCGGCCATGCATGGCGGGTGGGCTATAGCTTCCTGAATACGCTGGCGGGGCCATTTGATTTCCTGGATCAAAACTATCCTATTCCGCAGCACATTCTTGAGTTTACGCTGGATGAGATCGAGGCCGGTAAGCTGAAGATTGATAAGTCGAAAAATGATGAACACATCATGACCTATCATGATAGCTGCAACGTGGCGCGTGGCTCGGCGATGGGCCCGAAAGAGGGTGGCCAGTTTGATGTGCCGCGCGCGGTGATCAAAGCCGTGTGCAACAATTTCCATGATATGGAACGCGATACAATCCGCGAAAACACCTTCTGCTGCGGCGGCGGGGGCGGGTTGCTGACCGATGACCTGATGGATTTGCGCATCAAAGGTGCCAAGCCACGCATGACCGCGCTACAGCAAGTAACGGAAGATCACGGCGTGAACAAAATGGCGGCGATTTGCGCCATTTGCAAAACCCAGTTTTCCAAGGTGATGCCGAAATACGGCTACGACATGGACTCAGTTATGTCGGTTCACCAATTGGTAGCTAATGCCGTCATCCTTGACGGGCAAGAAACAGACGAGGCCGACCCGGCCGCAGCGGAGGAAACCCCATGAACGATAATAAGCACACATTCCGGCGCTATGAAGAAGGCGAAACACCGAATGACTGGGACTTGGAAGACAAGATTTTCCAGCAAGATACGTCTTATAAGTGCCCAACTTACGTGCACAAAACCGCACCTTGCTCTGGCTCGTGCCCCTCGGGGCACGACATTCGTGGCTGGCTGGCGATTGCCCGCGGCATGGACAAGTCTCCGGTTGAGGGCCAAGCTTGGCAAGAGTATGCCTTCCACAAAATGACCGAGGCCAACCCGTTTCCGGCTTCTATGGGCCGCGTTTGCCCCGCACCTTGCGAGAGCGGCTGTAACCGTAATGAAGTTGATGACTATGTGGGCATTAACGCGGTTGAGCAATATGTGGGCGATTGGGCCAATGAAAATGGCGTGAAGCTGGCGGAAGCCGGCGCTGACACAGGCTTTAAAATCGCCGTTATCGGTGGTGGCCCTGCTGGCCTAGCAGCGGCGTATTTTATGCGCCAAGACGGCCACGAGGTTACGGTTTTTGAAGCCAATGGCAAGCTCGGCGGCATGATGCGCTATGGCATTCCGGGCTACCGGACCCCGCGTGATATGCTGGATATAGAGATTGGCCGGATTACTGAGATGGGCGTTAACGTAAAGCTCAACACCAAAGTTGGCGTTGATGTTTCGGTTGCCGCCCTTGAGGACGAATACGACGCGATCTTCTGGGCGCTTGGCGCCCAAAAAGGCCGCCCGCTGCCTATTCCGGGCTGGGAAGGCACTGAAAACTGCATCGACGGTGTTGAGTTTTTGGACGCCTTTAACAAAGGTTGGGTGGTTGGCACGGCGCAAAAGGTTGTGGTTGTTGGTGGGGGTGACACCTCGATTGACGTGGCCTCTGTGGCGCGGCGTTTGGGCCATGTTACCAATGTTGCCAAAACCGACCACGCGGGCGGTGATGTGATTGATTTTACCGCGCAAGATGCGGCGGGCGTTTTGACCCGCGAAGGCATGCAGGCCACGCTGACATCGCTTTTCCCGGTTGAGCAAATGACCGCAGCCGAGCATGAGCGTGAAGACGCGAAGCGCGAAGGCGTGGACATTAAGGGCTCGGTTATGCCGCTTGAGGTCATCAAAGATGACCAGGGTCGTGCAACAGGCCTGAAGATGTGCGAATGTGTCATGAAAGGTAATGCCCCTGAGGCGATTGAGGGCACCGAGTTTGTGATTGAGGCGGACATCATCATTGCGGCCATTGGCCAAGCTGGTGATTTTGAGGGCATCGACGGCCTTGGCAATGATCGTGGCTTCATTGATATTGAGGCTGGCTACAAAGTTAAGGGCAAAGACAAGCATTTTGCTGGTGGCGATATTTTGAAGCCACATCTGCTGACCACGGCCATTGGCCACGGTCGTGTTGCAGCTGAAACCATTGCTGATTATCTGGATGACGGCAACATTTCCAAGCGCCCAAAAATCGACATTGCCAGCTTTAACTTGCTCGAAGAGCTGAATGAGCGCGGCCATGCGCCTACCGAATTTGGCCATGAGGGCGAGCTTCGCGGCACGGATAGCGCCACCTATGCGGTGCACAATTACGAGGACCGTTCTGACGGCCAGATCGTAAAGCACACCGAGCTTTATAAGGGGCATTTCCCTTATGTTGCGCGCGGCATTCGTGACGAAGTTCAGATTGAGGGCGAAAATGTTTTGGGCAATTTTGAGGAGCGCATTATTGCGTATTCCGAGGAGCAGGCACAAAAAGAGGGTGAGCGCTGCATGTCTTGTGGCATGTGCTTTGAGTGTGACAACTGCGTGATTTATTGCCCGCAGGATGCCGTCTCCCGCGTGAAAAAAAGCGATCGCACTTTGGGTCGTTACGTGGAAACCGATTACACCAAATGTATCGGCTGCCATATTTGCGCCGATGTTTGCCCAACCGGCTACATTCAGATGGGCCTCGGAGGGTAATATGAAGACGCTGCTGGTATCTGTGCTGATGATGGCAGCACTTATGGGCGCGCCTGTATTGGCGGAGGGGCTGTTACCAAACATCCCCGCCGCTTTGGGCGAGCCTCACCCCGAGGGCAACGAATTTTGGCGGGTAAACCACCCGGCAATTTTGAGCCATGACCGTGACCTGACAGTTTTGGATGGAATTCGAGACATTGATGGCTCGATCAAAACTTGCGTGGCCTGCCATGCCGTTGAGGGGCCGGATGCGGCCCCGCTTACGGTGGCTTCGCCCGAGCACGCTTGCCGGACCTGCCATGACTATACAGCCGTAAAAATTGATTGTTTCCAGTGCCACAATTCGCGGCCGGAAGCGGGAGATTGGCCTGCCGTTTTGCCCAGCCTTGGCGGCACACCAGAAAGCCTGCACGCATATTTAGAGAGGATTTCCCAGTGATAATCCCGACCAAAGAAAAAGGCGCGGATATTTCGCGCCGTGATTTGCTGAAATCTGGCGGGGCTATGGCCACGGTAACGCTGGCTTCGGGCGTAACGCTAATGTCATTTGGCGGAAAAGCGGCGGCTGACGGGCTAAAGCCCGGCGCGCGCTGGGGCTTGCTGATTGACGCGGGTAAGTGCCCTGAAGATTGCTCGGCCTGTGTTTCGGCCTGCTCAAAGGAGCACGGCTGGGAAGACAACGGCCTTGATACCGACCCGCAATGGATCCGCAAGGTGACCTTGCGTGAAAAGGAAACGGGCCGTGAGAACTCACTGCCCGTAATGTGCCAGCATTGTGATGAGCCGCCTTGCGTGGATGTGTGCCCAACGGGCGCTTCTTTCAAGCGCGAAGACGGCATTGTGCTGGTCAATCGCCACACCTGCATTGGCTGCCGCTATTGCATGATGGCCTGCCCCTTCAAGGCGCGATCATTTGTGCATGAGCCGGTCACTGACCAGCGCACAGATTCACCGCGCGGCAATGGCACGGTTGAGGGTTGCAACATGTGTGTGCATAAAATTGACCGTGGCGACGGCACCACCGCCTGTGTGGAAGCCTGCCAAGCCACTGGCAATAACGCGATGATGTTTGGGGATCTCAATGACCCTGAAAGTGACATCGCCATCGCCGTTTCCACATATGCCAGCGTAGAGCTTCGCGCCGATCTCGGCTTGAACCTCGGCGTGCGCTACCAGAATATCTAGGGGGATATCATGGAACGTATTACCTATCGCGAGCTAAGATCCACCCCGAAAGTGTGGGGCGTTATGGCGCTGTGCGCAGCCTTTGTGGGTGCGGCTGGCCTATCGGTGCTTTATATTGAGCACCACGGCCACATTGTAACCGGCATGAATAACCAAGTCGTTTGGGGCTTGCCGCATGTGTTTGCAATTTTCCTGATCGTCGCGGCCTCGGGGGCGCTGAATGTGTCGTCTATCGGCTCGGTTTTTGGCAAAATGGCCTATAAGCCTGTGGCGCGGTTGGCCAATGTTTTGGCTGTGGCGCTCTTGATGGGCGGTTTGGCGGTGCTGGTCTTGGACCTTGGGCGGCCTGATCGCCTCGTTATGGCGATGTATACCTATAACTTCACCTCTATTTTTGCATGGAATATCCTGCTTTATACCGGCTTTATGGGTGTTGTGGCGGTTTACCTCTACACCCTGATGGCCCGTGGGGTGGACCCGCGCGCGCTTAAAGCGGCCAGCCTTTTGGCCTTCGTGTGGCGCTTGGCGCTCACCACGGGCACCGGCTCGATTTTTGGCTGGCTGGTGGCGCGCACCGCTTACGATTCCGCCATCATGGCGCCTATGTTTATTGCAATGTCGTTTTCCTTTGGCATGGCGATGTTTATGCTGGTGATGATCCTGACCACCAGCATCACGCGGCGGGTGTACTCACCCGAGCTACGCACCCGCCAAGCCCGCCTGCTGGGCGTGTTTGTGGCGGCTGTAATGTATTTTGTGATCGTGCATCACCTTAGTAATATCTATCTCGCAAAAAAGGGTGCGTATGAAAGCTGGATCCTGCTGAATGGCGGGGTTTACACTAAGCTATTCTGGATAGGGCAAGTGCTGCTCGGCGGCATCATCCCGATGTTCTTGCTGTTTCACCCGAAAATCGACACCCGCAAAAGCTATGTGCTTTTGGCTGCACTTCTGGTGGTGCTTGGTGGGCTGGCGCAGCTTTATGTGATCGTGGTTGGAGGGCAGGCGTTTCCGCTGGAAATCTTCCCTGGTTTTGAGGTTTCTTCAAGCTTTAGCGATGGTGTGGTAAATGCATATACCCCCACATTGCTGGAACTCTCCCTTGGCCTTGGCGGCATTGCTTTGGCGCTGATGATCGCGGGGCTGGCCATGAAATTTTTACGGATTGTGCCGGAGAACCTTTCGGATGATAATGTAGACCCGTCTTTGCTGGCGGACTAGCTTTCTGGAGGCTCTATGAAGCTGCACCCGTTTTCCAAATTCGTGGCCATTCTTGGCCGTGGCAAAACCAAGCAACGCGCGCTTACTTTTGAGGAAGCGCGCGAAAGCATGTCTATGATCTTGCGCGGCGAGGCCGAGCCAGAGCAAATTGGCGCTTTCCTGATGCTGTTAAGGCTAAAGGAGGAAGCCCCGAGCGAGATTGCCGGCTTTGCCCAAGGCACGCGCGATGTGCTGGTGCTGCCAAGCGAGATGCCTGAGGTGGATATTGACTGGCCGTCTTACGCGGGCAAACGGCGGCAACTGCCATGGTTTTTGCTGGCGGCGTTTTTGCTGGCCAACAATGGCACACGCGTGATGATGCACGGGGCTTCCGAGCATACGCCGGGGCGGGTCTATACCGATGATGTTTTGGAATTTCTGGGCTTCCCGATCGCGGGGTCTTTGGCTGAGGCTGCCGGGCATATCAAGGCGCGGAATTTTGGCTATACCACGCTGAAGGTGCTTTCGCCCAAGCTGGATGCGCTAATGAATTTGAAGCCACTTTTGGGCCTGCGCTCTCCGGTGAATAGCTTTTCTCGGATGGTGAACCCGTTTAACGCGCCGGTGAGTGTGATCGGCATTTTTCATCGTGGATTTATGGATATCCATACCGGCGCGGCGGCGATTCTCGGCGAGCCTGTGTGCAGCGTTTTTCGCGGCGAAGGTGGCGAAGTCGAGCGGCGACCCAATAAGCCAACGCAAGTGGGCACCACGATTGACGGCAGTGAAATGCAGCTGGAAACATGGCCGCAGCTTTTGTCAGAAGGTCACGCGCCGCCCGACGAGGAAATGGATGTCTCTGGCCTTGTGGCCCTTTGGCAGGGCGAGCTGGACAGCGAATATGCGGTGGCATCCGTAACTGGCACGCTGGCCATTGCGCTAAAATCGCTCGGGAAAGCTGACAGCATGGAAACCGCGCAAGCGCTGGCGGAAGAGATGTGGGCGGCGCGAGATCGCAGCTATTTGCCTCTAAAGGCCTAGTGCTGTGAGCCGCTTTTTTATATCCGCTGCGCATAAATCCTCTGGAAAAACCGTGGTGTCCACGGGCTTGGCCGCGGCTCTTAGCCAAAGCCAGGACGTGCGGACCTTCAAAAAAGGGCCGGACTATATTGACCCGATGTGGCTGAGCGCGGCGAGCCGTCACCCGTGTTATAACCTTGATTTCAACACCATGCCCGAGGCCGAGCTACTTCGGCTTTTTTCCAGCCGCGCGCAGGGTGATATCTCACTGATCGAGGCCAATAAAGGGCTTTATGACGGCGTGGCACTGGATGGCTCTGACAGCAACGCTGCCCTTGCCAAGCTGCTCAAAGCCCCTGTGGTGCTGGTGATTGATACCGTGGGCACAACGCGCGGCATTGCGCCGCTCCTCATGGGCTACCAAGCCTTTGACCCGGAGGTCAACATTGCCGGTGTGGTCCTGAACAAGGTTGGCGGGCCACGGCATGAGGCAAAATTGCGCGCGGCGGTGGAGGCCTATACGGATATTCCGGTGATCGGGGCGATTGGGAAGCACGTGGAGCTGGAAATTGGCGAGCGACATTTGGGGCTGACAACGCCGGAGGAAATGGGTGCTTTTAGAGCGCAGATTGCGCGGATAGGTGAGATTGTTGGCGGGTCTGTTGATCTGAGCCAGTTGCGGGATATCGCGGCCTCTGCGCCCGAGCTAGCGCCAGCACTTGCGCCGAAAGCCTCGCCTCGACCCGACCTAAAAATCGGCATCGCACGGGATACCGCTTTTGGGTTTTATTACGCGGATGACCTTGAGGCGCTTGAAGGCGCAGGGGCGGAGCTGGTGTTTTTTAACACGCTGAAAGATCAGCACCTGCCAGAGATTGACGGGTTGTTTATTGGCGGCGGCTTTCCCGAAACCCAGATGGCCAAGCTTGAGGCCAATGCCAGCCTGCGCGCAGATATCAAAGCCAAAATCGAGGCCGGATTGCCGACCTATGCTGAGTGCGGCGGTTTGATGTATTTATGCGAAAGCTTGAGCTGGCATGGCAAAACCCACCAGATGGTGGGCGTGGTCAAAGGCGACGCGGTGATGAATGCACGGCCACAGGGGCGGGGCTATACGCGGATGAAATCACTTGATGGCATCTGGGAAAAAGGCTCCGAAGTGCTAGCGCATGAATTTCATTATGCGCGGGTTGATAACCTGCCGACAGACACAAAATATGCATATGAAGTGCTGCGTGGCCACGGGATAGACGGCAAAAATGACGGGGTTTTGGCGCATAATATGCTGGCAGGATTTTGCCATTTGCGAAATTCTGAAGCCACGCCTTGGGCACCTCATTTTGTAGAGTTTGTGCGCAGCAAAGCATAAAAAAGCCCCGCCAAAGGGGCGAGGCTTTTAAGTGATATCTAAATTGGATTAGCTCTTCTTGATCTCGAACAGGTAGATGTTACCTTCGGTGTTTGAGCTTAGAAGCTCATTGCCTGTTTGCGTGCAAAATGCAGCAAAGTCAGCAATTGAGCCAGGGTCTGTTGAGCGCACTTCGAGCACTTTGCCAGCTTCCATGCCTTTGAGGGCTTTTTTAGCTTTGATGATGGGCAGCGGGCAGTTTAGGCCTTCTGCGTTAAGAGTTTGGTCAGCCATTTTGGTGAGCCTTTCTTTTGTAGGTTAAATAAACAGGTTAATGTCGGATTTGGTGGCAACGTCGATATAGGTGGCCGCGCCACCCAGTTCGATGCCGTCAATCATGTCTTTACGGTCCATTTCAAAGAGGTCCAGCGTCATCTGGCAAGCGATCATCCGCACTTCGGATTCAACAGCGGCCTCACGGAGGTCTTCAATGGAAGCCACGCCTTTTTTCTTAAACAGGTTTTTCATCATTGTAGTGGCACCGCGGTCAACCCCCGGTAGGGCGGACACGATATTGGGCATCGCCATATGCATGCCAGCCATGGGCATTTTCATGGCGGGGTTGCCCAGCGTTGTCATCTTCAGATCAAGCTTTTTATTAAGCAGCGGCAACCCGTAGAATGTAAAAAACATGGTAACTTCCAGATCCATCGCCGCGGCCGTTGTGCCGAGAATAAAAGGTGGATACGCCCAGTCAAGCGAGCCTTTTGTTACAATGATCGACATGCTTTTTGCGTTGCCAAAATCTCCGTCAGCCATGATTTTTACTCCCGTTTATAATCGCCAGCCTTACAAATTAGAATTATTGAATACTAAAAAGCAGCAGACGTCAAGAATTGTGGTGCCGCAGGCACGGGAATTTGAGATAATCGCGGCAATTCGCGCGATTTATAATTTAGGCTACATAGAAAATATCATATATGATAATGTTTATCAGCGAATAGCGAAAGAATAGGCGCAGGTAACCGGCGCGAGAATCACGAAACGGGAGTGAAAAATGCTAGATGGACTTAGAGACTCTATATTGGATAATCCGAACGCCTACATGATGTATGGCGGCCTGCTGATCGGCACCTTGCTGGGGGCGGTCGTTTACTTAACGAATTTTTGCGCCATGGGGTCGGTGTCTGATTTTGTGAATTTCGGCGACTGGCGACGGTTTAGGAGCTGGGTGCTGGCAGGGGCCACGGCGGTGGTCGGGGTTTTTGTGATTCAAAAAATGGGGGTGATGAACCCGCAGGATAGTATTTTCCTGACGCCAAACTTTACGTGGATCGGGTTTGTTTCCGGCGGGTTTATTTTTGGCATTGGTATGGTGCTATCGGCGGGCTGCGTAAGCCGCAACCTCGTGCGGGCTGGTTCGGGTGACTTGCGCTCCCTGCTTGTTTTGGTTGTGGTTGGCATTTTTGCCTTTATGACCATCGGCGGGCTCATCGGCCCGTGGCGGGTGCTTTTCGTTGAGCTTGGTACGGTTAACCTTTCGGATTACGGCATGGCAGGGCAGGGTTTTGGAGACCTGCTGGGTAAGCTCACGGGCATGGAGGCTGCGAGTGCGGAGCTTTATGCCTTTATTGGCGTGGCGGCTTTGATGCTCGGTTATGTGTTTTTGAATAAGAAATTCATATCTTCACCGACGCATATTGTTGCGGGGGTCAGCATCGGGTTGCTCGCTGTGGCTGGCTGGGTGCTCACAGGCCTCGCGCAGGATGATTTTGCCGACGTGCCGGTGGCACTTACTTCGCTCACTTTTGTGCAACCCTCAGGCTCTACACTAGATTACCTGATGCGCTTCACGGCGTTTGAAACTATGGCCTTCCCCGTGGCGGTGCTTATTGGCACGTTGCTGGGAGGTTTCATCGGATCGGTTGTTAAGCGGGATACACGGTTGCGCACTTTTAATGGTGAGGCCGATACCGCGCGCAATATTATTGGCGCGGCCCTGATGGGTATTGGCGGCGTGTTGGCGCTGGGTTGCACCTTGGGGCAGGGCGTGACGGGGGTTTCGACGCTTGCGATGGGCTCGTTCATTACCTTTGCCTTCCTCGTGATCGGCGGGATTGTTGGCATGAAGATCATGGAATGGACAGCCTAAGAAGTTTGACTACATGAAACACAAAAAAGGCGGCATGAGGGTGCCGCCTTTTTTATGGTTGATGGCTTGGGCCACCGAGGCGAAGCCGAGGCCACGGCCAGCGGCAGGCGTTTTTCAGCTTGCTGAAAAATGTGCTTTTGTCGAGTGGGGGTTTACCCCCGCAGAGACAAAAGCAAGCGCGGAGCTGCCGGACAGCTCTGGCGTCGCGCTTCCTCGGGGAGCTAAAGCCCCCCTCGTCGGCGCGGGTTGCGCAGGCGCAACCGTCTTTAATCCTCGACGTAATCGCTCAGCGGCGGGCAGGTGCAGATCAGGTGACGGTCACCATAGGCGTTATCTACGCGATTAACCGGCGGCCAGTATTTGTCTACGCGGAAAGCGCCGGGGGGGTAGCAGGCTTGCTCGCGGGTGTAGGCCCGCTCCCAATCACCCACGAGGTCTTCGACTGTGTGGGGGGCGTGGTGCAGGGGGCTGTCGTCGTAGGCAATTTTTCCGTCCTCTATCTCCTGCGCCTCGGCGCGGATGGCCAGCATGGCGTCGACAAAGCGGTCCAGTTCGGCTTTTGGCTCGCTCTCCGTTGGCTCCACCATCAGGGTGCCAGCTACGGGCCAGCTCATTGTGGGGGCGTGAAAGCCGCTATCCATTAGGCGCTTGGCGATGTCATCTACGCTGACGTCGCAGCATTCATTGAGCGGGCGGGTGTCTAGGATACACTCGTGCGCTACCCGGCCAATGTCGGATTTGAACAGCACATCGTAAGCGCCCTCTAAGCGTTTGGCGATGTAGTTGGCGTTGAGAATCGCGACTTTGGTGGCTTGGGTCAGGCCTTCGCTGCCCATTAGCAGCAGGTAAGCCCAGCTGATAACCAAGATAGACCCACTGCCCATAGGGGCCGCCGAAACGGGGCCAACGCCACCGCCGCGGGGGTCGCCGGGCAAGAAGGGCTCTAGGTGAGCGCCCACGCCGATTGGCCCCATGCCTGGGCCACCGCCGCCATGGGGAATGGCGAAGGTTTTGTGCAGGTTGAGGTGGCTGACATCGCCGCCAATTTTGCCCGGCTGAACAAGGCCAACCATGGCGTTCATGTTGGCGCCGTCTATATAGACCTGCCCGCCATGGGCGTGGGTAATATCACAGACCTCGCGCACGGTTTCCTCAAATACGCCGTGGGTGGAGGGGTAGGTGATCATACAGGCGGCGAGCTTATCGCCCGCAGCTTCGGCTTTGCTGCGGAAATCTTCAAGGTCAATATCGCCGTTATCAGCTGATTTCACCACCACCACATCCCAGCCAGCCATATGGGCCGAGGCGGGGTTGGTGCCGTGGGCTGAAACAGGAATTAGGCAAATATTGCGATCTCCCTCGCCACGCGAGGCGTGGTAATTGCGGATGGTCAGCAGGCCGGCATATTCGCCTTGCGCGCCCGAATTGGGCTGGAGTGACATGGCATCATAGCCGGTGATTTTGCAGAGCTGGTCCATGAGCTGATCTGAAAGGGCTGTATACCCTTTGGCTTGGTCCAGCGGCACAAAGGGGTGCAGGTTGGCAATGCCGGGCCATGTGAGCGGGATCATCTCGGCGGTGGCATTCAGCTTCATGGTGCAAGAGCCGAGCGGGATCATCGAGCGGTCCAGCGCGAGGTCTCGGTCAGCCAAGCGGCGCATGTAGCGGGTCATTTCCGCCTCAGAGCGGTTCATATGAAAAATCGGATGGGTGAGGTATTCGTCAGTGCGCAGCATGTTTTTGGGCAGGCGATATTCGCGGTGCTTGGCGCTGTCGTCTTTGATGTTGCCGCCAAAAGCCCGCCAAACGGCCTCAATGGTTTCGGGGTAGGTTTGCTCGTCCAGCGAAATGCCGATGCGGTTTTTGCCGATTTTGCGCAGGTTAATGCCGTCATTCACCGCCGCTTTCAAAATCACGCCCTGTAGCGCGCCGACCTTCACGGTGATGGTGTCAAAAAACACTTCAGGCTCAATTTTAAAGCCGAGGCTTTCGAGCCCTTTGGCAAGGCGCGAGGTTTTGCGGTGCACCGATTGCGCAATTGCCTTCAGGCCTTTGGGGCCGTAAAACACCGCATACATCGAGGCCATAACCGCCAGCAACGCTTGCGCGGTGCAGACGTTTGAATTGGCCTTTTCACGCCGGATATGCTGCTCGCGGGTTTGTAGCGAAAGCCGATAGGCTTTGTTGCCGCGGGCATCAACCGAAACGCCGATAATCCGGCCCGGCATGGAGCGTTTGAGCTTGTCGGTGGTGGCCATATAGGCGGCGTGCGGGCCGCCATAGCCCATGGGCACGCCAAAGCGCTGGGTGGTGCCGATGGCAATATCGGCCCCCATTTCACCGGGGGATTTTAGCAGGCAAAGCGCGAGGATATCGCAGGCCATAATGGCGATGGCTTTGTTGGCGTGCAACTCTGCAATGCAGGCGCTAAAATCACGCACGCGGCCATAGGTGCCGGGGTATTGGAAGATGGCGCCAAACACTGTGGCGCCGTCCATCTCTGTTTCGGGGCTAGCGACAATCACTTCAATCCCCAGCGGCTCGGCGCGGGTTTTGATAACCTCAATCGTTTGTGGATGGCAGTTTTCATCTACAAAAAAGGCATTGGCTTTGGACCGGCTGCCGCGCTTGGCCATGGTCATGGCTTCGGCGGCTGCTGTGGCTTCATCGAGCAATGAAGCATTGGCGATGGGCAGGCCGGTAAGATCACTCACCATGGTCTGGAAGTTCAGCAGGGCCTCTAGGCGGCCTTGCGAAATTTCGGGCTGATAGGGGGTATAGGCGGTATACCATGCCGGATTTTCAAGAATATTCCGCTGGATCACCGGCGGGGTCATGGTGCCGTGGTAGCCTTGGCCAATCAGCGATGTGAGCACTTTATTTTGGCCGATCACGGCTTCCATGTGGTGCAACACATCGCGCTCTGTCATGCCTTCCCCGATGCTCAGCGGGCTTTCCTGCCGGATGCTGGCCGGAACGGTCTCATCAATCAGCGCATCGAGGCTTTCCACCCCAACCACCTTAAGCATATCCGCCATCTCGATGGGCGAGGGGCCGATATGGCGGCGGTTGGCAAAATCATAAGGCTGGTATTTAGTGATCTCGAAGGACATGGGCAGGCTCCGGCAGTGTGGTTAGTCGATCAGGGCTTTGTAGGCGTTTATGTCGAGCAGGTTGGAGAGCTCGGAGGTATCGCTGATTTTGATCTTGTAAAACCATGCATTGCCCTCGGCGTCTTCATTGACCATGCTGGGGTTGTCTTCCAGCGCGCCGTTGGCCTCAAGAACTTCCATTGCCAGTGGGGCATAAAGCTCGGACGCGGCTTTAACGCTTTCAACAACGCCGATTTCGTCGTCTTTATCAAAGGTTTCGCCCGCTTCTTGCAGCTCAACAAATACGACTTCGCCAAGGGCTTCGGCGGCGTGTTTGGTAATGCCCAGTGTGGCGGTGTCGCCTTCAACTTCAAGCCATTCGTGCTCTTCTGTGTAATAGGTGGTCATGGGGGAAACCCTTTCTAGCGTTTGTAATTTTGTGCCACGAAGGGCAGCTTGATGATGGTGGCAGGGCGAGGTTTGCCCCGAATGATGAGGTTAACCGATGTGCCCTCAGCGGCATGGGCTGTGCTGACATAACCCATGGAAACGGGGCCGTCATAAGTGGGGCCAAAGCCGCCAGAGGTGATGCTGCCGATGATGTTGCCTGCCTCATCAGCCACCTCAACGCCACGGCGCGCAGGGGCGCGGCCTTCGGGCTTGATGCCAACAAGCTTACGGGAAGGGCCTTCGGCCAGCTCGCGCTGAATGCGCTCGGCGCCGGGAAAGCCGCCTTCTTCACGGCGCTTTTTCTGCATGGCCCAGTTTAGATTGGCTTCAACGGGGGAGGTGTCGTTGTCAATATCATTGCCATAAAGGCAGAGACCGGCTTCAAGGCGCAGGCTATCGCGCGCACCTAGGCCCGCTGGCTCTAGGTCTGGATGGGTGAGCAAGAGCCTGCAAATTTCGACCACGTTTTCTTCCGGTATCGAAATCTCGTATCCGTCTTCACCTGTGTAGCCAAGCCGCGAAATGCGGACCTCAACACCGGCGATCTCGGCGATGGCGGTTTGCATAAACGTGAGCTCGGCCGCGATGGGGGCATGGGCGGCGACAATGGCTTCGGCAGCGGGGCCTTGCACCGCAATGAGTGCGCGCGCCAGCTCTGTGACCTCAATATCGAGGGTGCGCATATGGGCGATATCCTGATCCCGCATTGAGGCATTGACCACCACAAAATGATGGTCGCCTGCATTGGCAACGATCAGATCATCCATAATGCCGCCCTGCGGATTTGTGAAAAACGTGTAGCGGGCCTTGCCTGCGGGCAGGGGTTGAAAGCTGGATGGACAAAGGGTTTCGAGCTTTTGGGCTACGTTTTCGCCCCGCAGTTCAACCTGCCCCATATGGGATACATCAAACAGCGCCGCTTTCTCGCGGCACTGCTTATGCTCGGCGGCCACGCCAGCGGTGTAGTTTACCGGCATCATCCAGCCAGCAAAATCAACCATTTTGCCGCCCAGTTCGACGTGCAGATCATATAGCGGGGTTTTACGGGGTTCGCTCATAATGCCTCCTTTATGTGAATCAGTATACGTTGGTCTACCATGTTTCCTATCGGAAACATACGCGGGCTTTTCCTGCATTTCCAGTAAAATCTAGCCATTGATCGAAAAGAATTTCTACCCCATGATGGAAGGGTCTAAAAGGCCAATTGCAATAACCGCGTGCACGCGCAAAGGGAGAAGAGTATGAAAAAACGTTCATTTTTGAAGGCGGGCCTGATGGCGGCGCTTATGGCCAGCGGCATGCCTGCCGTGGCGCAAGAAGTGACCCTGAGGATGCACCAGTTTTTGCCACCTCAAGCGACTGTGCCAGCGCAAATCCTGATCCCATGGGCGGAGCAAATTGGCGAGGCTTCTGGCGGCCGCATTAAGGTTGAAGTATATTCCGCAATGGCGTTGGGTGGCACGCCGCCACAGCTGATGGACCAAGTGGTTGATGGCGTTGTGGATATCGCCTGGACCTTGCCAGGCTATACGCCGGGCCGCTTCCCGCGCACCGAGGTTTTTGAACTGCCATTTATGATGACCACGCCGAGCGCAACTTCACGCGCGCTCTGGTCACTTTATGAGAGCGATATGGCCGACACTGAATATGCCGGTGTGCACATTCTGGGCGCTTGGGTGCATGGGCCGGGGGTTATCCACGTGAATGGAGACCCGATTGAAACGGTTGACGATATGGACGGGCTAAAGCTGCGCGGCCCAACCCGTGTGATCAATGATATGCTTGGCGAGCTTGGGGCGACGCCCATCGGCTTGCCTGTGCCAGCGATTCCTGAAAACCTCGCAAAAGGCGTGATTGATGGCACGGTTATTCCGTGGGAAGTGACCAAAGCGTTGAAGGTCGCTGAACTCACAGACGCCCACACGGAATTTGCCGGTGAGCATGCGCTTTATACTGCGGCTTTTGTTTTGGTTATGAATAAGGCTGTTTATGAAGCGCTGCCCGCAGATCTTCAGGCCATAATGGACGAAAACTCGGGCGCGGATTTCTCGGCCAACGCGGGTGATGTAATGCTGGCGGGCGATGGGCCCGCACGGCAAATTGCGGTTGATCGCGGGAATACCGTTATTACCGTTGAGGGCGATGCACTGAGCCCATGGCAAGCTGCGGCGCAGCCAGTGATTGACCGTTGGGTCGCAGAAATGGCTGAAAAAGGCATTGATGGCGCTGATCTACTGGCACGTGCCCGCGCAGCGATTGCCGCGAGCGGCATGTAAAGCATAGCCCTGCCTGTATCGCGCGGGCAGGGCAACTTGTTGATTCGCAATGGACTTTACGCTATGGTAAAGGTGTTGCGGTTGCTCGGGGCCGCATCGACAAACCATTTGCGGAGAACTTACCATGAAATTTAATGCAAATATCGGCTCTGTTGATCGAGCTGCGCGCATCCTTGTGGGCCTTGTGCTTTTTGCCCTGAGCTATGCACAATATTTTGGCAGCTTTAGCTGGGTTGGCGTGCTGGTCGGTGGTATTCTTATGATCACCGCCGTGTTTAGCTTTTGCCCAATTTACGGCATTCTAAAGATGAGCACCGCCAAGAAGGACTAAACCGCCCAATATGGCGGCGCAGTTGTCCCGTGCGGGATAGACTGTCCTTTTATGTAGCATAATGTGTCCTTTTTTCGGGCAAACCCCGAAAGTGGTCATCCGACTAATATTGTCAGATGACCACTTCGAGCCTATGCTGCCGTTCGCACCTTAGTCAGCTTTTTGGTTTCCTAAGTGTCGAGCGGTGGAATCCCGTTTGCTATCCATGCGCGGACACGCGCCGCTGCCTTATCGCCAATGCGATTTCCCTGTGGCTTTGCGGCAAGGGCGCTAAGAGAAAACATGTCCAGAATTCGTGCTTGAAGCCGCCACTGATCAGTAAGTTGCGGTGTAAACTCTTTGAAGCTCTCAACGAAACCTGCAAGAAAGCCAGCCGGGTAATCGGAGTTAAACCTGCAGAAGTTACCTACATCTGCAAATGGGCATCCTGAGTAGGCAAATTCCCAGTCGATGATTGCGGCAACCCGCCAACTACCCGTGGCGCGGTCCACAATGATGTTCTTGGGGTTCATGTCCGAGTGCACTAACCGGCTAAATGAGTCTATGGCCTCCAGAGACGCTGCGCTCTGGAGGGTCAAATTCAGCCAGTCATCTATCTCGGATGGCGAGAGCCGGTCCGATGCAGCCAGTTGAACTGCGCAGAAATCCGTAAGCTGTTGAGACCACGGCTCTTCGCTTGTTAGTAGAAGATTTTCATTTTCGAAAAACCCTGCTTGCGCAAACTCGATTTTGCCAACCGAGGCAACAATCCTCCCGAGCTCAGCAGCTAAGTCGTTGAAATCTTCATGGTCGCCACTATTACGTAACGCTTCCTCCAAGTTCTGACCTTCAATGTACTCCAGAACTGAATACCCATCCCCGGACGCTAAGACCGTCGGCACTGGCACGACGGTCTTAGCTAGTGTTAAAACCGCAGCTTCGACCGCCGAACTAGCTTCGCCAAAACGCACGACAACGCGTTGACCGTCTGAGCATTGCACTAACCATGACTCATGAGAAAAGCCACCTGTTAGTTTTTCTGCCGAGACAACGTTTGTGCCAATCTCGGCGATAATAGGAGAGATTAGGGCGTACTTGGTCATTTTTACCGATTCATAAATGTGATTGAACGCATTGTAGAGCAAAAATATCCTGCGCAAAGGACAAACTATAGTGCACACCACAGCGTTAACCTTTGCAAGTGTGCTATCGGCTGAATTTTGCGGCCAGTTCTACATGGCCAGACCAGCGGAATTGGTCAACCGGCTGTACCCAATCAAGCGTGAAGCCAGCATCGGTGAGGATTTTGGCATCACGGGCAAAGCTGACAGGATTGCAGGAAACGGCACCGATAAGGCTAAGGCTTGAGGCCGCGATCTCTTCCATTTGGGCCTTCGCCCCGGCGCGGGGCGGGTCGATGACCACCGCGTCATATCGTTTAAGCTCAAGCGGCACCAAGGGGCGTCGAAACAGGTCTCGCGTTTCGGTGGTGACGGTTTTCAGGCCTTGGGCAAAGCGCCAGCCGGTGTCGAGCGCCTTGAGCATTTCAGCTTCGCCTTCAATGGCATGCACTTCGGCATGCTCGGAAAGGGGCAAGGAAAACGTGCCGCATCCGGCAAAAAGATCAGCAATGCGTTTGGCCCCGCTGACCGCCTCTTGCATGGCGGCAATCAGCGTTGCTTCGCCCTCAAGCGTGGCTTGAAGGAACGCGCCTGATGGCGGCAGGACATTGGCTTTGCCCATGGGCTGCACCGGGCGGGCGCGGTCTGCGATTTGCTCATCATTCCAGCTAAGACGGGCGAGCGCGAGTTCATTGGCCAAAGTGGCGAGGCGGGCGCGAAGCGGACCATCTAGCGGTTTGGCTTCAAGCACGCTTATATCGGGGCCAGTAGCACTATACGTGACCGAGAGTTTGATCTCGCCTTTGCGAGAAGCCCCGAGGCCCGCGAGCGCATGGCAGGCGGGCAAGGCGGCCATGATTTCTGGCTTTAGCAGGTGGCATTGCTCAAGGGGGAAGATATCAGCCGAGCCGCGCTTGTGAAAGCCAATTTGGGTGGTTTTTTTGGTGCGGCGCGCTGAAAAGGTGGCACGGCGGCGGCTTTGCTGTGGCGAGGTGGCAATGGAGCGGAAAGGGGCGGAAAGACCTTGCGCTTGTAGCGCGCGGCTTATGGCCTCTACCTTCCAACCCGCAAGAAATTCATCAGCGGCATGCTGGAGCGCACAGCCCCCACAGGTGCCAAAATGCGGGCAGGGTGGGGTGACTCGGGCGGGTGAGTCCGTGATGCGCCTGCCTTTAAAAACGCCGCCTTCGAAATGCCCTTCAAACACCTCACCCGGGAGGGCGAAGGGGATAAAGCGATCATCTTCCGTAATACCATCCCCTTTGAGGCCTAGGCGAGTGACGGTGTATTCTGGCATGAGACGCTCCTTTTGGGCCTGCATAAAGCGGGGGGGCGCAAACTGCAAGTTGGGCTATGCGCCCCTCAGGGGCGAGCGCGCGTGCGCGAGGGGGCGTGTCGCCCCCGCCGAGGCGCAGCCGAGGCCACGCCCAACTGCCGAAGGCAGGCGGGAGAACTAGCTTGCGGCTTGGCACAAGTGTTGCTCAAGGGCTGGACGGGAGGTATAGGAGCGGATAAACTGCCACAAACGGGCGATGAGACCCAAAGGTAATGAGGCCAATATGCAGTATCCTACGCGGTTTTCGGCCTTGCCCGAATACGCTTTCCCACGTTTGCACGCTTTGCTTGCGCCGGTGCCTGCCGGTGGTGATGTGCTACACATGACCATTGGGGAGCCCAAGCACAGCTATCCCGCCTTCGCGATGAAAGCTGTGGCAGCCCATGCGGAAGGCTTTAACAAATACCCGCCCAATGAAGGCGCACCAGAGCTGCGTGCGGCCATTGCCGGCTGGGTTGAGCGACGCTACGGCGTTGCGTTGGATGTTGAAAGCCAAATTCTCCCGCTGAACGGCACCCGTGAAGGGCTGTTTAATGCTTGCCTAGCTCTTTGCCCTGAAGAAAAAAAAGGTGCAAAGCCCTTGGTGCTTTTGCCCAACCCGTTTTACCAGTGCTACATGGTTGCCGCCCGCGCAGCGGGGGCCGAGGCGGTGTTTGTGAATGCCGAATCGGACCACAGTTTTTTGCCGGATTTCGAGACGCTGGGGCCTGAGATATTGGACCGCACGGCCATTATTTATATGTGCTCACCTTCCAACCCGCAGGGCGCTGTGGCGAGCGCCGCCTACTGGCGTACTTTGCTTGCACTGGCCGAAAAGCATGATTTTATGGTTTTTGCCGATGAGTGCTATAGCGAGATTTACCGTGATGAAGCCCCTGTGGGGGTTTTGCAAATAGCGCAGGAAGTAGGGGCTGATCCGTCTAGGGTGCTGGCGTTTCACTCGCTTTCGAAGCGCTCCAACTTGCCGGGTTTTCGCTCTGGCTTTGTGGCCACGTCGGCTGAAAATATCCGCGAGCTTCGGCAGTTGCGCAATTATACTGGCGCACCGATTCCACTCCCTATCCAGATGGCTTCTGCCGAAGTTTGGGCCGATGAGGCCCATGTAGAGGAGAATCGTAACCTCTATCGGGCTAAGTTTGACTTGGCGGACGAGATATTGGGCAAGATGCCGGGCTACGCCTCGCCCGAAGCCGGCTTCTTTTTGTGGCTCAAGGTTGCTGACGGGGAAAAAGCGGCCTTGGATATTTGGCAAAAAAGCGGTATTCGAGTGCTGCCGGGGGCGTATCTTTCGCAAGATACACCACATGGCAATCCGGGGAGCGAGTATATCCGCGTCGCTTTGGTGGCGGATTATAGCGAGGTTGGGCGTGGTTTGCGGGCGATCAGAGATGTTTTAAGCGCCGCAGGAGGCTTTGAATGGCACTATTAGCCAAAGGCAAAAAACGCGGAAAAACCCGCCGTCGCAAGCGCAAGGCCAGCAAGGTTGAATCCCTTTTGCGGGCGCGCGGCTCCGAGGCTTTGGGCTTTGGATTGCTGCTTTTGGCGCTGGCGCTGGCAGCGGCCTTTGCCACCTATTCCATTGATGACCCTTCGTTTTTCAACCAGACCAGCGCCGCGCCGGGGAACCTTTTGGGGCTAGCGGGCGCTTATACGGCAGGTTTGGCACACCAAATACTGGGGGCGGGTTTTTGGGTGTTGCCGGTCATTTTTCTAGCCTATGGCCTGCGGCTTATGCTGCATTACGGGGCTAACCGTGTGGCAAAGCGGGCCATTTTTGCCCCGATTGCACTGGCGATGACCGCGATGTTTTTTTCGGCCCATGTGCCGCCATCCAATTGGGGCCATGATTATGGTTTTGGTGGCATGCTGGGGGATGCCGGGCTGAAAGGTGTGCTGGAGCTTATCCCGCTTGATGCGGCAACGGGCTTGATGCTGGTAACCTTGATTTTGGCGGCGGTGGTGCTTGTGCTTGGGTTATATGCGCTGGGCGTTAGCCGTGCGGAGTTCCAGCTGGCATGGACGTATTTTCTAGCGGGGCTTGTTGTCATTTACTTGGGGCTGCGTGGGCTGGTGGCCAAAGTTGCGCCTTCACTCGCAGTGGGGGTGCGCAAAAGTGCGGGCACTTTGGGCGCTGGTTTGAGTGTGGCTGGGCAAAAAGGGCTGAGCGCGGCACAAGTGGCTGCGGCAGCCGCCAAAGCCAAGCGCGAAGAACAAAAACAGCATCAGGCTGCCGAGAAAGAAGCCAAGCTTAGCAAATTTGGCAGCCGGTTGGATGCCATGCGAGAAGATCGTGGCGAGAGCGGTGCGGCCCCTGCTGAGCGGCCAGATACGGCCTCGCTTTTGGCGCGAATATCAGCCGACGCGCCGGCCGAGGTGTTGGATGGTGATGCCGTAATCGACGGCGAGATTGATGCCCCGCTTTCCGATATGCCCCGCCTTGGTGGTGTGCGCCGCGCTACAGGGCCCGTGCCTGACCCGCAAGCGGCAGTGTCTGAGCCCGCGCGCGTGGTGCCCAAGCCCGAGCCGCGGGTGAAGCACCCAACGGGCAAGCCGATTCCGAAAAGCAAAAAGGCCAAGGCGGAGGAGCAGCCGAGCTTGGGGCTGGAGCCGCGGGATGACGAGGGTTATCTTTACCCGCCGCTATCACTGCTGGAAGACCACGTGGACGTGGTGCGCCAAACCCTGAGTGATGACGCGCTGAACGCCAATGCGCGCCTGCTGGAAACCGTGCTGGATGATTACGGTGTGAAGGGCGAAATAGTGCGGGTGCGGCCCGGCCCTGTGGTTACGATGTATGAACTGGAGCCAGCGGCGGGGCTTAAGGCCAGCCGCGTGATCGGTTTGGCCGATGATATAGCGCGCTCCATGTCTGCGCTGGCGGCGCGGGTATCTACCGTGCCGGGGCGGTCCATTATTGGTATTGAACTGCCGAATGAGCAGCGTGAAATGGTGCTGTTGCGCGAGATATTTGCCTCTAAGGCTTTTGGCGACAGCAAGCACAAGCTGCCGATGGCGCTGGGCAAGGATATTGGCGGCGAGCCGGTGGTGGTGAACCTTGCCAAAATGCCTCACCTGTTGATTGCGGGCACAACGGGCTCGGGCAAATCGGTGGGGATCAACACCATGATCCTTTCCCTGCTTTATGCGCTTTCGCCTGAGGAATGCCGGCTGATTATGATCGACCCGAAAATGCTGGAGCTGTCGGTGTATGACGGCATCCCGCACTTGCTTTCGCCCGTGGTGACTGACCCCAAAAAAGCCGTGGTGGCGCTGAAATGGGCCGTGGCCGAGATGGAAGAACGCTACCGGAAGATGTCCAAACTGAATGTGCGGGGGATTGAGGCGTTTAATGGCCGGATTGAGGATGCGCTGCGCAAAGGCGAGGCGTTTACGCGCACAGTGCAGACGGGCTTTGATGATGACACCGGCGAACCAGTGTTTGAAACCGAGGAATACTCGCTGGAAAAAATGCCGTATATCGTGATTGTGGTCGACGAAATGGCCGACCTGATGATGGTGGCGGGCAAAGAGATTGAGGCTTGCATCCAACGGCTGGCGCAGATGGCGCGGGCGGCGGGGATCCATTTGATTATGGCCACACAGCGGCCGTCGGTCGATGTGATTACCGGCACGATCAAGGCCAACTTCCCGACGCGCATCAGCTTTCAGGTGACCAGTAAAATTGACAGCCGCACTGTGCTGGGCGAGATGGGGGCCGAGCAGCTTCTGGGCAAAGGCGACATGCTATTTATGGCTGGCGGCGGGCGGATTACCCGTGTGCACGGGCCGTTTGTATCTGACCAAGAGGTTGAGGAAGTGGTGAACTGCCTGAAGGCGCAGGGCACACCTGACTATGTGTCAAGTGTGGTGGAAGGCCCAAAGGGCGGGGAGGGCGCTGATATTGACGCGGTGCTGGGCCTTGGCACCGACGAGGCTGATCGAAATGCCCTGCTTGACCAAGCCATTGCCATTGTGGCAAGAGACCGGAAATGTTCGATCTCTTATATCCAGAGAAAGCTCTCTATCGGGTATAATAAGGCAGCCAAGCTGGTGGAAGAAATGGAAGATATGGGCGTAGTTTCGCCTGCTAACCACGTGGGCAAGCGCGAGGTGCTTGTGCCGGAAAGCTCGGTTTAGTATCCAAGAAAGAACAGAATTTTAATATGTATCCCGTAAATTGGGGTGCCTTATATGAAAGTGGCTTTTTAATGGATAGACGTTTGTTTATGGCAGGTTGCGCGGCAGTGTTGGCATCGCCTGCATTGGCGCAGAACGAGTCGATTAACCGGCTAAACACCTACCTGACGAATTTGCGTAGCGCTGTGGCAACCTTTAGGCAAGAAAACCCGGACGGCACCTCGGCCACGGGCACATTTTATATGAAAAAGCCCGGCAAAATGCGCTTTGAATATGATGCCCCTAGTGATTCTCTGATGGTGGCGGATGGCCGAACGCTTGCGATATTTGATGCCAAATCAAATGTAAGCCCCCAGCGCTACCCCCAGCGCCGCACGCCGCTTTCTATGCTTTCGGCTGATGATATTGATATTACCAGCTCGATCTTTGTGCGCCGTGTCGAAGAACGGGGTGGCCGCGCTTACGTGACCATGTATGACCCTGAAAAGCCGCGCAATGGCCAGATGGTGATGATATTTGACATCAGCCCGATGCAGCTTGTTGAATGGATCCTGACCGATAAATCCGGCCTTGAAACCCATGTGTTTTTGAACGAGTTGCAAACCGGCATGGACTTGCGCAACCGCCTGTTTAGCATCGGCTGGAACATAAACGACTTCGAGAGCCGCCACGGCGATTAGTTTGCCTCTCGCTCGGAGGGGGCAAGCCCCCACTCGGGATAGGCACTTTATCAGCAAACTGAACAGTGTTTGCCGACGGCGCTGGCCTCGCTACGCTCGGTGGGTGGTCTGTTTGATCAGCGCACCAAGTAGCTAGGCTGTTGGGCGTTTTGTATTCTAGCCTCACCCATATAAGATGAAGGCAACCAGTCGCTCGAGATAGGTACTATTTTATGAATCAACCATTCTCGGATTGCAAATTGTTTGATTGGTTCAGATACTCTTCACTCTTTCACAAATACTCACCTACCCTCGCCGCACGCACCACCGTTGCAGCGCGGCGCGAGACAGATGTTGCCACGGGCGCAAGGGTTGACGCGCCGCTAGGGCCGAGCGAAGCGAGGCGTCAGGGCTATGCAGGAAAAAAGCCGCTCCCTAGAGGGCGCGGCTTTTTCAATTCAAAACAGATTGTGCTTTAATACCCACCCTTACGGCGGCTTTCTGGCAGGCCAGCAATTTTGCCGCCTTGCTTGGAAGGGTCGCCCGGGAAAAGCTCATAAACATCGCGCTGGCTCAGCTTTTCGCCCCATGCGGCGCTCATCGCTTTCACGATTTTGCGCGTATTTGGGTGCACACCGCCGCCCTGAAAATACTCTTCCCGTAGGAAGTTAATTAGATCCCAGTGCTTTTCGGTCAGCTCGATATTGTCGGCTGCGGCCATCGCATTTGCCATTTCCTCCGACCAGTCCTCGTGGTTTTCAAGGTGGCCGTTATCGTTGGTTGCGTATTCAGTTCCGTTAAATTCAAATGCCATTGTCATCTCCCCGATTAGCATGTGAGAATTGCAAGTATTCAAATAACACAATTTGAAGCGCTTGCAACTGTGTCACATCGGCATAGGGGTGCGGCGATAGATCGCTTGGATGCCTTCCAGAACCTCATCGGACAACTTTAACTCTGCCCCCTTAAGCAGATGCGCAAGCTGGCTCGAGGTTGTGGCCCCAACAATTGACGCGGCCATAAACGGGCGGGAGGTGCAGAAGGCGAGCGCCATATGCACAGGGTCCAGCCCATGCGCGGTGGCCAGCGCTACGTACTCATCCGCCACGCTCAGGCTCTGCGGGCTAAGCCGCCCGCCAAGCTCAGCGTTATGGCTACGGCGCGAGCCTTGCGGGATGGTATCACCGCTGTATTTGCCCGTAAGCAAGCCGGTAGCGAGCGGGGAAAAGGCGAGCAGGCCAACTTCTTCGTGGTGGCTTAGCTCGGCGAGGTCTAGGTCATAATGACGGCAGAGCAGCGAATATTCGTTTTGGATGGTGGCGACGCGGGGCAGGCCTTGGGCCTCTGCAATACGCAGAAATTGCGCGGTGCCCCATGCGCTTTCATTAGAAAGGCCGATATGGCGAATTTTTCCGGCATCCACCAGCCTGCCAAGGGTTTCGAGCACGTCAGAAATATGCGCCAAGGAATCGGCCGTGTCCTGCCCTGCCGCGCTAAAGGTCCAGTTTTGGCGGAAGTGGTAGGAGCCACGATTGGGCCAGTGGAGCTGATAAAGGTCGATAGTATCGGTTTTGAGGCGCTTGAGGCTGGCTTCCACGGCGGTGATAATGGTTTCAGGCGAAATGGGGGCGCCATTGCGGATGGCCTTGGCCCCGCTGCCAGCCACCTTGGTGGCGATCAGCACATCATTCCGCCGCCCTGATTTCTCTAGCCAGTTGCCGACAATTGCCTCGCTATTGCCGCAGGTTTCGGCGGCAATCGGGTTAACGGGGTAAAGCTCGGCGGTATCAATCAGGTTAATGCCCGCCTCGACGGCTATATCAAGCTGGCGGTGGGCATCGGCCTCGGGTGTTTGGGTGCCAAACGTCATGGTGCCGAGGGAAAACGGGTGGGTTTTTAGGCCAGTGCGGCCAATGGGGCGGGTTTGCATGAGCGGTTCCTTTTGCTTTTGGCCAGCCTAGCTGAGCTTGCCGCAAAGGAAAAGCATTGAAGGGTTGTTCTGGCGCGGGCTTGCCCTTACATATTCCCCATGAAAAACCCTATGAAAATGTTTAAATCCTCCCCGAAAGTTGCTGTGATCCGTCTGAATGGCGCGATTGGCACCGGGCGAAATTCGCTGACCGATGCCGCTTTGGCCCCGCTGATTGAAAAGGCCTTTGCCAAGGGGAAATTGAAAGCCGTGGTGCTGCAAATCAACTCCCCCGGCGGCTCGCCCACGCAATCAGCGCTGATAGCGGCGCGCATTCGCAGGCTGGCGGCCGAAAAAGAGCTGCCGGTTTTTGCCTTTGTTGAGGATGTGGCGGCCTCGGGCGGCTATTGGCTAGCCACGGCGGCAGACGAGATTTTTGCCGATGACAACTCGGTGCTCGGCTCTATTGGCGTGATCTCTGGCGGCTTTGGCTTTCATGAGTTGATTAAAGCACACGGGATCGAGCGGCGGGTGCATACGGCGGGCGAAAGCAAGTCGATGATGGACCCGTTTAGGCCCGAAAAGCCCGAAGACATTGAGCGACTAGAACGGGTGCTGGAGCAGATTCATCAGAACTTTATTGCGCAGGTGAAAGGCCGGCGCGGGGAGAGGCTGAGAGGTGACGACCTGTTTACGGGCGAGATTTGGATCGGGCAAGCGGCGGTGGATAACGGGTTGATAGATGGCCTTGGCCATATGGTGCCGGTGATGAAAGCGCGCTTTGGCGATGAGGTTGACTTTAAGATTTACGGCCAGAAAAAGGGCTTGCTCAGTCGCTTTGGGGCTACAATTTTGGCCCAGATTGAGGAGCGCAGCCTATGGGCGCGCTTCGGGCTGTAGCGCCATGTTTTTGAAAATTGTTGTCATATTTTTGCTGGTGATGATGCTGGTCGGCATGGCCGGAAAGCTTTTTAACCCTGATGCAAAACCCAAAAACCTGGCCGGAAAATGCCCGCAATGCGGCGGTTTTCTGATTGGCAAAGGGCCGTGCCAGGCCTGTGCAAAGAAGGGTAAATAATGGCGTTTTTGATGGTAGGCAGCGGGCTGATACTCTTGGTTTTGGCGGGAGACTTTCTGGTTAAAGGGGCGGTGGGGTTAAGCCTGAAGCTTGGTGTGCCTACGCTTGTGGTCAGCGTGACCATCGTGGGCTTTGGCACTTCGGCTCCCGAAATGCTGATCGCCGTGCAATCGGCTTTAGATGGCGCGCCGGGCATTGCGCTTGGCAATGTTGTGGGCTCTAACACCGCCAATGTGCTTTTGGTGCTCGGCTTTCCGGCCCTGCTTTATACGCTTGATACCTCCACCTCTGATACCCGCCGGATTTACCTGATGATGATGGGCGTTTCGGTGATTTTTATCGCGCTCGGCTTTATGGGGCCGCTGCATTTCTGGCATGGCGCGGTGTTGCTCGGGCTGCTTGGCGTTATGCTGTGGGATAACCTGCATTCGGCGATGTGCTCGCGGGCTGAGGCCAAGGCGGATAGCACCGCCGATTTGGCAGCGCTTCAGGGCATTCGCCGTGATATGGCGGGCTGGCGCATGGGGTTTTACTTGATTTTGGGCATGGTGGGCCTGCCTTTGGGGGCCCAACTCATGATCGAAGGCTCGCTGATGGTGGCTGAGCGCTTTGGCCTCGGAGAAGAGGTGATTGGCCTGACACTGGTGGCGATCGGCACCTCTTTGCCTGAGTTGGCAACGACGACGGTGGCGGCGTTACGGCGCGAGGCTGATGTGGCTTTGGGCAATGTCATTGGCTCGAATATGTTTAACTTGCTGGCGATCATGGGGGTGACCAGCTTTTTTGGCCCGCTGCCCGTGGCGCAGGAATTCCTGACCCTCGATTTTTGGATCATGCTCGGGGCGTCGGCCCTGCTCGGGGTGTTTGTGTTTACAAAGATCAAAATGGGGCGGGGTTGGGGCGTTGCGTTTTTGGGGTTGTATGTGGTTTATATGGTCTACCTTTTGGGGAGATAGACGATGGCAGCAGCACTTATAACCGGCGGCGCGGTGCGCTTGGGCAGGGCGATGGCCTTACATTTGGCAGGGCGCGGGGCCGATGTGGTGGTGCATTATGCCAGCTCTGAAGGGCCGGCGGCGGCGGTGGTGGCCGAGGCGCGGGCGCTGGGGGTAAATGCGGTGGCCTTGCAGGCAGATTTGCTGGATGCGGGTGCGGTGGCAGAGCTGGTGCCACGGGCGGCAGCGGCTTTGGGCAAGCCGCTGGATGTTTTGGTCAATAACGCCTCTATTTTTGAATATGACAATCTGGAAAGTGCGACACCGGAAAGCTGGGCGCGGCATGTGGATTCCAACCTGCGCGCGCCGGTTTTCCTTACGCAAGCCTTTGCGGGGCAGGCGCCGGCGCTGGGCTTTGATGGCGAGCCGCTGGCAATGGCGAATGTGATCAATATGATTGATCAGCGGGTGCGCAAACCAACGCCGGAATTCATGACGTATAGCCTTGCTAAGGCGGGGCTTTGGGCGTTTACTAAGACGGCGGCGCAGGCATTGGCGCCGCGCATTCGGGTAAATGGCATTGGCCCGGGGCCAACGCTGCGCGGCACGCGGCAGACTGAAGAACACTTCGCAAACCAGCGAAAAGCCACGATTTTAGAGCGTGGGTCTGACCCAACCGAGATTTGCCGCGCGATGGATTTTATACTGGATTCACCCGGATTTACCGGCCAGCTTTTGTGTATGGACGGCGGCCAGCACCTTGCTTGGCAGACGCCAGATATTCTCGGGCCGGAGTGAGTTGTCCACTTTTTAGGGTGCCGTTCACAAAGCAGTAAGATTTCCGTAATGGAATCAAGGATTTACCACATCGCAAAATAATTACCGTTATTTATCAGTGGGTTGAAAAACTGCCTAAAATTTATGCAATGTGACCAAGCATGCTAAAAATAAGGAAAAATCGGCAACGGACTGCCGTTGCCCACAGAGTTATCCACAGGAACGGTGGATGCCTTTTCTCTTGATTTCGAGCGATCAAGGGTGCACCCGCACAGAGAATCATCTATGTTCATGTTATGAGCCATAATCAGCCAAAAACCGAGTTTATTGAGGAGGGCGTGCCGAAAAGCGCACTGCGCGGGCATGAGGTGATTAAAGGCTACCTTAAGCAGCTTGATACCTCGCCGGGGGTCTACCGTATGCTGGATGCATCGGGCGGCGTGCTTTACGTGGGTAAAGCGCGGCAATTGCGCAACAGGGTTTCAAGCTATGCACGGCCTACGGGGCATTCAGCGCGGATTGGCCGGATGATTTCGGCCACGGCCAGCATGATGTTTTTAACCACGCGCACGGAGACCGAAGCGCTGCTTTTGGAGCAAAACCTGATCAAGCAGCTGAAGCCGCGCTATAATGTGCTGCTGCGCGACGATAAATCCTTCCCGAGTATTTTGGTGACGACGGAACACAGTTTTCCGCAGATCAAAAAACACCGGGGGGCGCGGCGGGAAAAGGGCAAATACTTTGGCCCGTTTGCCTCTAATGGCGCGGTAAACCGGACGTTGGCACAGCTCGAACGGGTGTTTTTGCTGCGCAATTGCTCGGACGCTGATTTTGAGGGGCGCACGCGGGCCTGTTTGCAATACCAGATCAAACGCTGCTCGGGGCCGTGCGTGGGGCATATTTCGGCTGATGAATATGGGGCGCTGGTAAATGAGGGGCTGGATTTTCTGGGCGGAAAATCAAGTGATATTCAGCAGCGGTTAGCGCTGGAGATGCGCGGCGCTTCGGAAAATATGGAATATGAAAAGGCGGGCGCTATTCGCGACCGGCTGGCAGCGATGGCGCAAGTGCAGGTTTCTCAGGGGGTGAACCCTGCGGGGGTTTCGCAGGCTGATGTGATAGCGCTGCACCAAGAGGGCGGGCAGGCCTGTGTGCAGGTGTTTTTCATTCGGGCCAATCAGAATTGGGGTAATAGGGCTTATTACCCGCGCACCGGTGGCTCTGCCGATGCGGCTGAAATCCTTGAGGCCTTTATGGTGCAGTTTTATGATAACAAGCCGCCGCCGCCGCTGATTTTGCTCAGTGAGGCCGTGGAACGGCCCGACATGCTGGAGGAGGCGTTTAGCGCCAAGGCCAGCCGGAAGGTCGCGCTTTTAATGCCACAACGGGGCGAGAAAAAGGAGCTGGTGGATAATGCGCTGCGCAATGCGCGGGAGGCCTTGGGACGGAAGCTGGCCGAGAGCGCTTCGCAGGCGCGGCTGCTGGAGGGGTTGGCCAAGGCTTTTGGCTTGCCGGCCGCGCCGCAGCGGATCGAGATTTATGATAACTCGCATATTCAGGGCGCGCATGCGGTGGGCGCGATGGTGGTGGCGGGGCCGGAGGGCTGGATGAAGTCGTCATACCGGAAGTTTAACATTAAGGGTGATGACATAACGCCGGGCGATGATTTTGGCATGATGAAAGAGGTGTTGACACGGCGCTTCCATAGGCTGGTGAAGGAAGACCCTGACCGTGAGAAGGGCCTGTGGCCAGACCTTTTGCTGATCGACGGTGGCGCAGGGCAGGTGAGTGCCGTGCGCGAAGTGATGACGAAAATGGGCGTTGAGGGCATTGCTATGGTGGGCGTGGCCAAGGGGGTGGACCGTGATGCGGGCAAAGAAGAGTTTCATGTATCTGGACGGCGCCCCTTTGCGCTGCCCTACCGCGACCCCGTACTTTATTTTGTGCAGCGCTTGCGCGATGAGGCCCACCGTTTCGCTATTGGCACGCACCGCGCCAAGCGGAGCAAAGCCATTGGGGCCACGCCGCTCGACGGCGTGCCGGGCGTGGGAGCAACGCGCAAACGGGCTTTGCTGGCGCATTTTGGCTCAGCCAAGGCGGCCTCGCGAGCTGATTTGGCAGATTTAAAGGCTGTGGACGGGATTTCTGCTAAAATGGCTGAAACCATCTATTCATATTTCCATGAAAATGGTTAAGGTTATGCAAAACCTAGAGGGCGCTTCGTGAATATTCCAAACCTACTGACAATGTTTCGGCTCATCGCCGCCCCCGCTGTGGGGCTGGTTTTTGTATTTTTGCCCACGCCCTATGCGGATTGGATTGCACTTGGGCTGTTTATTGCGGCGGCCTCAACTGATTATCTGGATGGCTATTTGGCCCGCAAATGGAACCAGATTACCAATTTGGGCCGGATGCTGGACCCGATTGCCGATAAGGCGATGGTGCTTATTGCGCTCTTGGTGATCGCGGTGCGCAGCCCCTATGCGGGGCTGGATTTGCTCACCCCGATCATTCTCATCACTTTTCGCGAGGTGTTTGTTTCGGGGCTGCGGGAGTTTTTGGGCGATAAGGCTGGCACGCTGAAGGTGACGGGGTTGGCCAAGTGGAAAACCGCCAGCCAGATGGTGGCGATTGTGGTCATTTTGGCCTCGTTCCTGTTTGGGCATTACTATTGGGCGCTGTCTTCAGGGATGAGCGACGAGATAGTGATTGGCATCATGGAAGGCGAAATTGAGGATGTTTACGGTTTGCAGTGGATCATTATGGGCGCGGATTGGAGCAGCACTGTTGGGGCGTGGCTCTTGTGGATAGCCGCAGGGCTGACGGTGATAACAGGGCTGGACTATTTCCGTAAAGCATTGCCGATATTAAAGGAAATATGATGCAGGTGCTTTATTTTGCATGGATGCGGGAGCGCATCGGGGTGCCAAAAGAAGAGGTGGAAACCTCGGCTGAAACCGTGGCTGAATTGGTGGAGGAGCTGAAGGCGCGGGAGGCGCGCTATGCAGCGGCTTTTGCGGATATGGCTTCGGTGCGGGTGGCGGTTGATCAGGAGCTGACGGAGCTGAGCGCCTCTCTGGCAGGCGCGCGCGAAGTGGCATTTTTTCCGCCGATGACGGGGGGCTGAATGGCTGTTTTAGTGCAGGCTGAGGATTTTGACGTGGGCGCGGAGATGGCTTTAATAACCACGGGGCGGGCTGATATTGGCGCGCTGGTGAGCTTTACTGGGCTGGTGCGCGAAATGGCGGGTGGCTCGGAAATGGTGCTGGAGCATTATCCAGGGATGACGGAAAAGGCGCTTGAGAAGATTGAAGCGGACGCGCGCGGGCGCTGGGCGCTGCAAGATTGCCGGATTATCCACCGCTATGGGCCGCTGGCCGCTGGCGCGCAGATAGTGCTGGTGATCACGGCCTCACCGCACCGCGCGGCGGCTTTTGAAGCGGCAGAATTTATTATGGATTTCCTGAAATCCCGCGCACCGTTTTGGAAAAAAGAAGCCGGTGACGGCTGGGTGGATGCGCGTGAAGCCGACGAGGCCGCGCTGGGCCGCTGGACTTAGCGCTGTTATTGCGAACCGTAACATGGCCCCCTAAAAGAGGGGGAGCAACCAGAGGCAAGAGATGGAAACGCCCCAGAATAATGATGACCAAGTGGCTGATGCCGTGCCGCAAAACTGGGTGGACGTGTATGCCCCCGCCTTTGCCCGCCCGTATTTACGCTTAAGTCGCGCGGATAGGCCGATTGGCACATGGCTTTTGCTGCTTCCGTGTTATTGGGGGCTTGGGTTGGCCGTGGCGGCAGACCCTGCGGGCGGCTCGCTTTTTGATCTTTGGATTGCACTAGGCTGTGCGCTTGGGGCGTTTTTGATGCGCGGCGCAGGCTGCACATGGAATGACATTACCGACCGGCATATTGATGCAAAAGTAGCCCGAACGCGCTCGCGCCCGCTGCCCTCGGGGCAAGCAACCGTGAAAAAAGCGCTGGTATGGCTGGTGCTGCAAGTGGCGGTTTCGGCGCTGATATTGCTGAGCTTTAACTGGTTTGCCATTGGGCTGGGCATTGCAGCTTTGCTGCCTGTGGCGGTTTACCCCTTTGCCAAGCGCTTCACATGGTGGCCGCAGGTTTTTCTGGGCATTGCCTTTAACTGGGGTGCGCTGCTGGCTTGGGTCGCACATACGGGCAGCCTCTCGCTGGCGCCGGTTTTGCTTTACCTTGCGGGCATAGCTTGGACGCTGTTTTATGACACGATTTACGCCCATCAGGACCGAGATGACGACGCGCTAATCGGTGTGAAATCTACCGCACGCCTATTTGGGGACGCCACCAAAAAATGGCTTTTTGGCTTTCAGGTATTGGCGGTTATGCTGATGGCATTGGCGGCGATCATTGCGCTTACCCCGCAGCAAAGCCCTGTGCCGCTGCTGGTGGCGCTGCTGGCCGCTTGGGGGTTTGGTATGCATATGATGTGGCAGCTTAAGCGGCTGGATATCAACGATGGCGACACTTGCCTGCACCTGTTTCGCTCTAACCGTGATGCGGGGCTGATTGCATCGGCATTGCTTGGCCTATCTGCGCTTTTGTGAGCTTGAACCGGCGGTTTTTATCGCTTATCAGGCTAGATAAGCTTAGGAAATTCGAGACAGATGCGCCCCATTGCCCTTATATTTGCCACAGCCTTTTTTACCGTCGGCGCCGTGCTGGCATGGTTGATTGCCAGCAGCACTATTTCATGGGTTGAGACCAGCCAGAAAGCTGAGTTGGAGCAAGCATTTTATGCTGGTGGCATTAGCTGGGCCGAGGCTGAGGCCGATGGCTTTGTGGTGACACTTAAGGGGGAGGCGGATAGTGATGCTGACCAAGAACGAGCAACAAAAATTGCGCGTTTAATCTTTGGGGAAAATCTTGTGGATGAGACCACAGTGAACAAGGTTTCTATTCTTGAAGATCAACCCCAGCCGCCCTTTGTAGAAATTCTGAAAAACGGCGATGATTTTTCCTTTTTGGGACGCATGCCCATGGGGGAAACCACACAGGTTTTTGCTCGCTATGTTGAAACCCTAGGCGAAGAGGCAACGGTCTCAAACGTAACCGAAGCCATTGAAACCGCGCCGGAAAACTGGCTTCCTGCTTTTGAGTTTGCCTTGCGGCTTGCCCCGCTTACCGAACAATCTATTGTTAATATTTACCCCGGTGCGGTGGAACTGGAGGCGGTGGCGACGTCTGCCGATTGGCAGCAAGGATTTGAGGAAATGGCCGAGAATCTGCGGCCCGAAGGGGTGAGCCTGACGGTCAATATTTCAGCGCCGCGACCTGTGATTTCTCCTTATATGTTTATTCTTGATGTGTCCGCGCCAGAGGCTGCCCGATGCGCGGCACAAGACGAACTAGAGGCCAAGAAAATCGCCACCAAAGTAGAACGGCTGATTGGCATTGGCATTGAGTGTGATGTGGGTTTGGGCGCGCCTTCAACCCATTGGCGCGCGGCGGTTGAAAGTGGCCTGAACGCACTGGCCGGGCTTGGGGGTGGCCGCTTGGAAATGGTGGATGCCGACGTGACTTTGAGCGCGCCGGAAGGTGTTTCACAACAGGATTATGAGATCATTTCACAAATATTAAGGCTTGGCCTGCCGAATGGCTTTGCGCTGGTAACCGTGGCGATAGAAACCCCGCCGCGCCGTGCGGAAGTGGAACTCCAGCCAGCTGAATTTACCGCCACGCTGGGCAGCGAAGGCAATGCAGTGATTGAAGGCGCGGTGAAAGATACGCTGACCCGAGAAGTGGTGATGCGCTATTCCGAGGCCAAGTTTGGCTACGGCCGTGTGGAAGACAGAATGTGGCTGGACACGCACCTGCCCGACGGCTGGCAGGTACGTGTTTTTAAGCTGATCGAAGCGCTGGCGCTTTTAAATGAAGGCTCGGCAACGATGACCCCAGAGGGGCTTGATATTGCCGGCGATGCGGGGTTTGAAAACCCCGAGGAGGAGCTGGGCAAGCTGCTGGCGGGCGGGTATAGCGCTGACGAGACAACGCTGACCATAAGTTATACCGAACCTATGGGCGGGGAAGGCGGGCGTGGGCTGGACCCACGGCTTTGCGTGAGCCGGATTACCAAAATACTGTCAGAGAGCAGCATTGTATTTGCGCCATCAAGTGCTGTAATTTCAGACCCGAGCATGCCGACGATTGAGGCTATTGCCGCGTTGCTAACCACGTGCCGTGAGGCGCGCATTGAAATTGGTGGCCATACAGACAGCCAAGGCCGTGAGGAAATGAACCGCGCTTTGAGTCAAGGGCGGGCCGATGCGGTGCTGGATGCCTTGCTGGCGCAAAACCTGCTTTTGGGCACCCTTACAGCCAAGGGGTATGGCGAGGCCGAACCGATTTCAGATAATGGCTCAGAAGCAGGCCGTGCTGCCAACCGCCGCATCGAATTCAAGCTGCTGCGAGAGGCGCTGGAAGAGGCACCCGAGGTGTCCGTTGGCGGGGGGCAAGTGGCCCCAGATGATTTTAAGCGCCCCTTCATGCGCCTACCCGTGAGCGAGGGAGAAACCCAATGAACCAAACAGACCTGACCTTGATAATTGTATCCGCGATTGTGATTGCGCTGGTGCTTGGCTGGTCAGCCCGCTGGCTGTTTGACCGCCTGAACCGCGTGCCTCATGGCGCAGATGAAAACGGGCTGGACCCGCTGGAAGCCGCCGAGGACGCGCAAGAAAAAGCTGAGGCCGAGTTAAAGCGGATTCAACTGGAATATGCTTCGGAATATAACCAGCTGAAAGCAGAGCTTGAGGCGACAATGGATGGCCTACATTCCGCGCGGCAGCGCGCTGACGAGGCCGAAGCTGCGCTGGAAGCCCTACAGAGCGAAGAGCCGCCTGCCAAAGACTAGCGCACTGGAAATTATGCTGCCAATGGCCCATATATGGAGCCGGAGGTGCGTTATGACCAGATTTTTTAGTATAATGGCTTTGATGATTGCGGCGGCTGGCCCTGCTTTGGCGGAATGGCCCACCGAGAGCGTGGCCATTGGTGAGCGGGACCACCCGAAAATAATGGTGCGCTTTGGTGGTGAGGTGCAAAACCCCGCTCTTGCAGCCTATGTGGCAAATGTTGGCGCGCGCGTGGTGGCTGGCTCTGACCATGCAGGGGAAGATTGGCACTTTACGGTGCTCGATAGCCATGAGGTGAATGCCTTTGCCCTGCCCGGCGGCTATGTTTATGTTACCCGCGGCCTGCTAACGCTGGCCAATAATGAATCCGAACTGGCGGCCGTGCTGGCACATGAAGTGTCCCACGTGGTTGAGGAACATGTGGAAGCGCGGCTTGAAGCACAGAGTGATGCGCTGGTGGATGGTGCCGTCAGCGCCTTGGTGACCGGCATTTTTGGCGGCGGAGAAAACCGCATGGAAAATGCGGTGCGCAGTGGCGTAGAAACGGCAATGGGCCAGATCGGGGCCTATTCCAAAGAGCAAGAATTTGCGGCTGATGCCGGTGGGATCGCGCTTTTGCAAGCGGCGGGATATCGGCCCGCGGCGCAGGCTGATTTTTTGGCGTCTATGGCTGCAAACGCGGCCCTAAAAGCCGCGATGGAGGGGCGGGCGTATGACGAGACAACCGCGCCGATCTTTGCCAACCATCCAGCCCCGGCAGAGCGCCAGTTGCGGGCTTTGGCTTTGGCGGGTGATGCGAATGGGGAGCTGGGCGAGGCAGCTTATCTTGCGGCCATAAATGGCATGGTTTTTGGCCAAAACCAGCGCGCGGGGTTTGTGAAGGGGCAGAGCTTTATTCACCCTACACTCGGGTTTTTCTTTCAGGCGGCAGAGGGGCTGCGCATTCAAAACGGCACGCGGCAGATCAATATTCTGGGCCCCAATCGCTCAACACTGGTGATGTCTGGTGGGCAAGGTGCCCAAGACCTTGGGGCGGTTTTGCAGGCATGGGCCGGGCAAATTCCGCGCCGTGACCGACAGGGCCGGGATATCAATAATGTGCGGGGGCTGGAGATTAACGGTATGGAGGCGATCACCGGCACGGTGAACCTACGCAAGCGCGGGCAGCGTAGCACGCTGCGCATGACGGTCATTCGCTTCAATGACGGCGTCATTCGCTTTGCTGGCAAAGTGCGGCGCGGAGATGAGGCCACAGCGGATTTGCTTTGGCAAACCGTGCAGAGCTTTAGCCAACTGACTGAGGAAGGCGCGGCGGAATATGCGCAGACCTATATTGAGCTGCGGGAAGTGGCGGCGGGTGAAACCGTGGCGGATTTAACCAGCCAAATTATGGTGCGGGGCTTTACGGAAGCCCAGTTTCGGGTGCTCAACGGGCTGGCGACCGATGAAGAACCCTTGGCAGGGCAGCTCGTCAAAATGGTTTCATTCTAGCCCTCTGCGCCCGCGTGGATATTTATCGTTAGGCGGGCGTTGTAAAAGAGCTTACCACCGCATAAGTTAGGTATTGCTAACTTATGCTTGGTGCGCTTTTAAAGGGGAACCGCCATGAAACCGATTGTAAAGCTTATTGTCATTACGGTGCCCGTAGTGGTGGCTGCTGCACTGGTGTTGGGCAATATAATAGCCAATAAAACCCCGCCCGCGCGGGTAGAGCTGCGTGAGCGGGTAACCGTGGTGCGGGTGATTGAAGCGCAAAAAATGGCGGTGCGGCCTCGCCTTTCCGGCTTTGGCTTGGTGGCCCCCAGCCGCACTTATGAAGCGATTTCACAGGTGGGTGGCACGGCGGACTATGTTAATCCGGCCTTGCGAAAGGGAGAGATAATACCCGAAGGCGCGCTTTTGCTCCGGCTCTCGCCCGAAGATTTTAACCTTGCGATTGCCCAGGCGCGGGCGAATATCGGCGCGGCGGAGGCCAAGCTGGCTGAGCTTGCGGTTTCAGAGCTAAACCAGCAAGCGGCTTTGACGATAGAGGAAGACGCGCTAGCGCTGAAAGCCACTGATCTTGCGCGCTCGGAATCGCTATTTACCAGTCAGACGATCTCACAATCGGTGCTGGATAATGCGCGTGCGGCCCATTTGGCACAAAGCCAAAAGGTGCAGGGCATTCGCAGTGGTTTGGCCTTGCTGCCCACGCAACGCGCCGCGCAAAACGAGCAAATTGCTGTATATCGCGCGAGCCTGGCCAGCGCCGAGCTTAACCTTGCCCGCAGTGAGCTGCGGCTGCCCTTTACGGCGCGTGTTTCGCTGGCAACGGTGGAGGAGGGGCAATTTGTGAAGGCCGGACAAACGATTGCCAGCTTTGACGGGATTGAAGCCGCGGATGTGGAAGCGCAGGTTACGGTGGCAGATTTGAGCCGCCTTTTGGGCGAGGCACGGGCGCAGTCGGGGCTGCTGGCCTTTGACCCTGAATCCATGTCGAACGTGCTGCAAAGCTTGGGGATAGAGGCCATCGTGCGCTTGCAGCTCGGCAGTGACGTGGCGGAATGGCCCGCCACGCTAGACCGGATCAGCAATGTGATTGACCCAAAATCAGGCACGTTGGGTGTGATTGTGCGGGTGGAAAGCGCATATGGCACTGCGGGCCAGCCCCCGCTGACCAAAGGCATGTTTGTTGAAGTTGAGCTTATCGCGCCAGCAACAGCGGGCGTGGTGATACCACGTGCCGCGCTTGACGAAGGGCGGGTTTTGCTGGCTGATAGTGCGGGGCGGCTGGTGGTGCAACCGGTGGCGCCAACGCTGGTGCAGGGCGAGATTGTGCTGATGAAAGAGGGGCTGGCGGCAGGAAGCCTTGTGGTGGTGAGCACCCCACGGCCGGTTATTCCGGGCATGTTGCTCAGCCTCACCCGTGATGAAGCGCTGATGCAGCAGCTTTTGGGAGCGGCGCAATGATCCGCTATTTTGCTGGTCATCCGACCATTGCCAATTTGCTGATGCTGCTATTTCTCGGGGCGGGGCTTTTTGTGGCCCCTTCGCTTTTGCGGGAAACCTTTCCGCGCAAGCCGGCCTATCAGGTGGAGGTCAATGTGCCCTATCCGGGGGCGCGGCCCGAGGATGTGGAAAACGCGATTTGCGAGCGGATCGAAAATGCGCTGGATGCCGTAACGGGGATTGCGCGGCAATCTTGTGAGGCGCGCGAAGGCTCGGCACGGGCGCTGGTAGATATGAGTGAGGGCGGCGATTTTCAGGCGTTTAATGCGGATGTGAAAGCGGAAATCGAAGCGATTAATGACTTCCCCGAGCGGGCCGAAACCGCCAAGGTGCGGGCGCTGGGGCAAACCGATTTTGTGGCCTCGGTGGCCATAACTGGCCCCGAAAGCCTGACAGACCTAAAGGATTACGCCGAGCACCTCCGCACCCGCATGCTGCGCTGGGGCGGGATTCCGATTGTGACCATAAAGGGTTTTTCGACTCGCGAAATGCATATCGGGCTGGACCCGGAGGCTCTGCAACGCTTTGGTATTTCGGTTTCGGACGTAGCCAAGGCCGTGCAGGCGAGCAGCTTGGATTCACCCGCAGGGAATATTGAGACCAGCACCGAAACACTGTTGATCCGCGTGGCCGAGGAGCGGCGCAGCATTGCCAGCCTTGGGGCGCTTGTGGTGCGCTCATCGGCCACCGGCGGGCAGGTGAGCCTGCGCCAAATTGCTGATATTTCAGAGCAATTTTCATCTGATGAAAATGCTATTCTGTTTAACGGTGCGCCCGCTGCGGTGCTGGATATCACCAAAACCCCCTCAGAGGATTCTCTGGATATCATCGCTGATCTCACGGCCTTTTTGGACGCCGAGCGCGCGCAGGCCCCGCCTTCGGTGGTGATGGAAATTACGACCGACGGGGCTTCGGTGGTGCGTGAGCGGCTCACGCTGGTGGTGGTGAATGGGCTGCAAGGGCTGGCGCTCGTGTTTCTAGTGCTCTGGCTTTTCTTTGGCTTTCGCTTTGCGTTTTGGGTGGCTTTGGGGCTGCCTGTTTCCTTCATGGGGGGAGTGGCCCTGATGGGCTTTGTAGGCTATTCGTTGAACCTGATGACAACGCTTGGCTTGCTGATTGTGATCGGCCTTTTGATGGATGATGCGATTGTAATTTCTGAAAATATCGCATCGCGGCGGGAAAAGGGGGATAGCCCGCTGGAGGCGGTGATAAATGGCGCAGGGCAGGTCTTCCTGAATGTGCTGGCCTCCTTTGCCACCACAGCCATGGTGTTTGGCTCTTTGGGCTTTTTGGGGGGTAATCTGGGGGCGGTGCTAAAGGTGGTGCCGGTGGTGATGCTGTTTGTGCTCGTGGTTTCGCTGGTTGAGGCGTTTTTGATCCTGCCCCACCACTTGGTGCACACGCTGGATGCGCCGGTTAAGCCGGGGGGCATGCGCCACAGGGTTGACCGGATGATGAAATATACCACCGAGTATATCATTGGCCCTGTCGTTGATCTGGCGATCCGATTTCGGTATTTTACAGCAGGACTGAGCATTGCGGTGCTGCTGCTAGCCGTGGCCATGCTGGCGGGCGGGTTTATTAAATTTACGGCCTTTCCCGAGCTGGATGGAGATACAATTGTAGCGCGGGTTTTGCTGCCTCAAGGCACGCCGATTGAACGCACTGAAGGGGTGGTAGCAAAGCTTGAAACCGGGCTGGGGGTGATCAATGATCAGCTTATGCAGCCCGAAGGGCAAGACCTTATACGCAACGTAACCGTGCAATACGGCGTGAACCGGGATGCGTTTGAAAGCGGGGCCAATGTGGCTACGGTAAGTGTGGACCTGCTGCCCTCGGATATGCGCAACATCCGGCCTGATGGCATTTTGGAGGCTTGGCGAGCGGCGGTCGGGCCGGTGCCTGACGTGATTTCGCTAAAATATGCCGAGGCTACTATTGGGCCGGCGGGCATTGCGATTGACCTGCGTTTGCACGGGGATGATCTGGAAGTGATGAAGGCGGCATCATTGGAGCTGCAAGACTGGCTATGGCAATATGAGGGCGTGACCTCGGTGCTGGATGATTTGCGCCCGGGCAAGCGGGAATTACAAATAACGCTGACAGAGGCGGCGGGGCCAATGGGGGTGACGGCAGCCACGATTGCGGACCAGATACGCTCGGCTTATTTGGGCACAACGGTGAGCGAAATGCTGGTGAAGGGGCAGCTTTTGCAAGTCAGCGCGCAGCTGGCCGACCTTGGCGAAGGTAGCTTTGCGCAGTTTGATGATTTTATCATTACCCGCGCTGATGGCAGCTTTGTGCCGCTCTCGCTGGTCGCGGATGTGGAATATGGCCAAGGCTATAACCGGATTAACCGCGAAAACGGCGTGCGCACGCTTACGGTGCAGGGCACGATCAATACCAGCATCGCCAATGCGAGTGCGATTGTCGGGGATACGCTGGCGAATTTTGTGCCAGATCTGGAGGCACGTTACCCGGGGCTGAGCATCGGGATTGAGGGCCAAAGGGCCGAAGCGAGCATTACGCAACAGTCGATGGTCAAGGGGTTTGGCATTGGGCTGATGGGTGTGTTTTTGCTACTGAGTTTTTTGTTTAGGTCCTATATCGAGCCGTTGGTGGTGATGCTGATCATCCCGTTTTCATTGATTGGCTCGATATTTGGGCACATGGCGATGGGGATGGATTTTTCGATGCCTTCGATGCTTGGTTTTGTGGCGCTGGCAGGGGTTGTGGTGAATAACTCGATATTGCTGGTGGCTTTTGTGAAGCATGAACACGGCAGCAGCAAAACCGTGGCAGAGGCGGCGGCGAAAGCGGCGCGGGCGCGGTTTAGGGCGATATTTATCACGTCCTTAACAACGGTTGTTGGCTTGCTGCCTATTTTGACAGAAACCAGCTTACAAGCGCAAATTCTGATCCCGATGGTGGCGAGCATTGTGTTTGGCCTGTCGGCTTCGAGCCTAATGACCCTGTTTGTGCTGCCGTCGTTTTATGCGATTCTGGATGACTTCGGGCTTAGCACTTTGGCGCAAGAGCGGCGAGCGGCGCGTCTGGCATAGTGCGGCTTTGCGAGGGTGCACCCGCGCCGCGCTGTAACCGGGTCGCTTGTGGCAAGCGTAAGTGATGCAGGGCGGCGCGAGCGGGATATCAAAGCAAGCACAAGGTTTGCCGCGCCGCCACCGGAGGGGGCGTTTTTGGGCTGGACAGTGGGGCTATATACAGGCTTAAAAGAAGCTTGGCAATTAGGAGACTCCCATGGCTACCAAAATTCCTGCTACCGTTATCACCGGCTTTCTGGGCGTGGGCAAAACCACGCTGGTGCAGCATTTGCTCGCCAATGCCAATGGTAAGCGCTTGGCTCTGATTATCAATGAATTTGGCGACCTTGGTGTGGACGGTGACATCGTGAAGGGCTGTGGCATTGAGGGCTGCGCAGACGACGACGTGTTGGAGCTTTCCAACGGCTGCATTTGCTGCACGGTTGCCGAGGATTTCATTCCGGCAATGGAAAAGCTGCTGAACCGCGCCGAACCGCCCGACCATATTGTGATCGAAACCTCGGGGTTGGCTTTGCCGCAGCCCTTGGTGCGGGCGTTTAACTGGCCCGAAATTCGTAACCGTGTAACCGTCGACGGGGTAGTGACCGTGGTGGATAGCGCCGCGGTGCAGGCGGGGCGCTTTGCCCATGATGAAGCGGCGATAGATGCCCAGCGGCAGGGCGATGATATGCTTGATCATGAAACCCCGCTGTCAGAACTGTTTGAAGACCAGCTCGCTTGCGCGGATATGATTATCCTGAACAAAACCGACTTGCTGAGCGCAGATGAAGCCTCGGCCTTGGAGGCCACGCTTAAGGGCGAAGCGCGCGCAGGGGTGCAATTTGTGAAGGCGCAAATGGGGGCCGTTAGCCCGGCCACTTTGCTTGGCCTTGGGGTGGGAGCTGAAAGCGATATGGCCAAGCGCCACGCCCATCATCATCACCATGATGATGACGATGGTGAGCATCACCATGATCACGACCATGATGATTTCGAGACCTTTCAGGTGGAACTGGGCGCGGTTGGCGATGTGGACAGCTTTATGACCCGCATAAAGCAGGTGATTATTGACCACGATATTTTGCGGCTCAAGGGGTTTGCGCAGGTTGGAAACAAGCCAATGCGGCTTGTGATTCAAGCTGTTGGGCCACGGGTTGATCACTATTTCGATCGGCCGTTGGCTGACGTGGAAAAAGGTAAAACCATGTTGGTGGTGATCGGGCAAGCGGGGCTGGACCACGCGGCCATTACCCAGGCGTTGCGGGGGTAATATGCACCTTTTGCAGGCGCAGGCGGGTGAAATTACCGACGGTTCGGAGCCGGTGGACCTTGGGCAAACCCCTGCCGAGGTGATTGTGATTTCAGCGGCAGATACCGAAATTGCGGGGCTGTCAGAGGCCTATGGCAGCCTTAAGGATGGGCCAAAAAGCGTTCGGTTGGCGAATCTAACCCATCTTTCCCACCCGTTTACGGTGGACAAATACCTTGATGATACGGCGACCAAAGCGCGGCTGGTGATTATCCGCGCGCTGGGCGGCGCGGCTTATTGGCCTTATGGGATGGAACAGTTCTCCATCCGGCTTCGGGCGGCTGGCGTGGCGCTCGCAGTGCTGCCGGGGGATGATAAACCCGATGCGGAGTTGCGAAACCTCTCAACAGTGAATGATGCTGACTATGATGCGCTTTGGGCCTACCTCGTGGAAGGCGGGCCTGAGAATTGTGGGAATTTTTTGCGGTTCGCGCGGCATATGCTGGGGCAAGGCGAGATGCCGCCTGCGGCCAAAACCCTGTTGCGCGCGGGCATCTATGCGCCGGGGATGGCCACGGCTTCGATACAGGATTTGGCGGCAAACTTGTGGCAAGAGGGCCAGCCCGTTGTGGCGCTGGTATTTTATCGCGCGCTGGTGCAAGGGGCGGGGCTGCACCCCGTAAACCGGATGATACGGGCGCTCAGCCGCAAGGGGCTAAACCCGCTGCCAGTGTTTGTGGCCTCACTGAAAGACCCGCTCTCGGTGGCCACGCTTTCGGAGATATTCAAGCAGGCACCGCCGAATATTGTGCTAAACGGGACCAGTTTTGCGGTGTCTACGCCGCAGCAAGGTGGTGCGGAAAATCCGCCTACCCCGCTGGATGCCACCGGCGCGCCGGTGCTCCAGATTGTATTTGCCGCGGGCACAGAGGCCGCGTGGGAAGATAGCGCAGCGGGGCTTTCGGCACGGGATATTGCGATGAATGTAAGCCTGCCGGAGCTGGACGGGCGGGTGCTGACGCGGGCCGTGAGCTTTAAGGGTGAGGCTTATTTTGACGAAGCTACGGAATGCCTGATTTCGGCATATCGCGCCCATGGGGAGCGGATTGGCTTTGTCGCAGAGTTGGTGGCAAATTGGGCCAAGCTTGGTTCCACGCCCGAGGGCGAGCGCAAGGTGGCGCTGGTGTTGGCGAATTATCCGAATAAAGACGGGCGGCTGGCCAACGGGGTGGGGCTGGATACGCCTGCGGCCACGGTGGGGGTGCTGAAGGCGCTGGAAGGCGCGGGGTATCACACCCATAATCTCCCGAAGGATAGCGCCGAGTTGATGACGCGGATTCTCAAGGGGCCTACAAATTGGCTGACGGATCGCGCACGCCGCGAGGGGGGGGAGCGCCTGAGCATGGCCGATTATCAAATCGACTATGGCCAGTTGCCGATTGAGGTGCGCATCAAGGTGGAGGACCGCTGGGGGCCGCCGGAGACTGACCCGTTCTTTACGGCGGGTGAGGTGGATTGCGGGCATTTCAGCCTCTCTATTCTGAGCTTCGGTAATGTCGTGGTGGGCGTGCAGCCAGCGCGGGGCTATAACATTGACCCGACCGAGAGTTACCATTCGCCCGACCTCGTACCGCCCCATAATTACTTTGCGTTTTACTTTTGGTTGCGGCATCAGCTTCGCGCCAACGCGATTGTGCATATGGGCAAACATGGCAATATGGAGTGGCTGCCGGGCAAGGCGCTAGCGCTTTCCAATGAATGTTTTCCTGAGGCCGTGCTGGGGCCAACTCCGCACTTTTACCCGTTTATCGTGAATGACCCCGGCGAAGGATCGCAAGCCAAGCGGCGGTCTCAGGCGGTGATAATTGATCACCTCACGCCGCCACTGACGCGGGCGGAAAGCTATGGCCCGATGCGCGACCTTGAGGCGCTGGTGGACGAATATTACGAGGCGGCGGGGGTGGACCCTCGACGCACGGCGGTGCTGCGGGAGGAGATTTTGAACCTGAGCCGCACCACGCGGCTGGATGAGGAGGCGGGGGTTGATTGGCTGGCGGGGGATGACAGCGCACTGGGCGCGATTGATAATTACCTGTGCGAACTGAAAGAAAGCCAAATTCGCGATGGGTTGCATATTTTTGGGGAAGCCCCGCAGGGGCGCTTGGCCGAAGACCTGATTGTGGCGCTGGCCCGAGTGCCGCGCGGGGCAGGCAAGGGCGGAGATGCATCGCTGATCCGTGCGCTGGCGGATGATTTGCGGCTGAGCTTTGACCCGCTTGATTGTGAGATGGGCGCGCGCTGGGAAGGCCCGAGGCCAGACGTGCTGGTGGGCGAGGGCGCGTGGCGTATTGCAGGCGATACGGTTGAGCGGCTGGAGGCGCTGGCGTCAAAACTTGTTGCCGGGGCGGGTTGCCCGCCGGAATGGCTGGCAACGGTTGCCGTTTTGGAGGAGATCGAGGCGCGGGTGCGGCCTGCGGTTGAGGCCTGCGGCGCGGCTGAGATAGGCGCGCTTTTGCGTGGGCTTTCAGGCCGGTTTGTGCCGCCGGGGCCATCGGGCGCGCCCACGCGCGGGCGGCTAGATGTGCTGCCCACGGGGCGCAATTTTTATAGCCTTGATAGCCGCAGCCTGCCTACACGCACAGCTTGGAAGCTTGGCTGGAAATCGGCCAGCTTGCTGATTGAGCGGCACTTGCAGGAGGCCGGAGATTGGCCGCGCGCGCTGGTGCTTACCGCATGGGGCACGGCCAATATGCGCACCGGCGGCGATGATATCGCGCAGGCGATGGCGCTGATCGGGGTGAGGCCGGTTTGGGATGATAACAGTGCACGGGTGACGGGCTATGAAATTTTGCCCATGAGCGTGCTCGGGCGGCCTCGGGTGGATGTAACCCTGCGGATTTCTGGGTTCTTCCGTGATGCTTTTCCGGCGCAAATTGATTTGCTGGATAGCGCCATTCGCGCGGTTATGAAGCTGGATGAGACAGAGGCGGAGAACCTGTTGGCAGCGCGCTATAAGGCCGAGAAAGCTGTGCTGGGCGAGGCCGCCGGGGCGCGGATATTCGGGGCGATGCCGGGGGCATATGGCGCGGGGCTTCAGGCGCTTATTGATGAGCGGCTCTGGCAAGATAAGGCCGATTTTGCAGAGGCGTATTTGGCGTGGGGCAGCTTTGCCTATGGCGGCGGGGCCGAGGGCGCGGGCGCGCGCGGGGCCTTGGAGGCGCGGCTGAAGCGCGCTGATATTGTGGTGCAAAACCAAGATAACCGCGAGCATGATATTCTCGATAGCGACGACTATTACCAATTTGAGGGCGGCGCGGCGGCGGCGATTGAGGCCTTGAGCGGGCAGGCCCCCACCAGCTATCACCCCGACCATTCCCGCCCCGAACGGCCCATTATTCGCACCTTGCAAGAGGAGATGAACCGCGTGGTGCGTAGCCGCGCGGTGAACCCGAAATGGATAGAAGGCGTAAAACGGCACGGCTATAAAGGTGCCTTTGAAATGGCCGCGACGCTCGACTATATGTTTGCCTTTGCCGCCACCACCAACGCCGTTTCCAACCACCACTTTGATATGGTTTACGCGGCTTATATTGAGGAGGACGACACGCGGAGCTTTATCGAGGAGGCCAACCCAGCGGCCCTAGCCGAAATGGCCGCGCGCTTTGAGGAAGCCATTGAGCGGGGCATGTGGCAGCCGCGCAGCAATTCGGCGAAGGCCATTTTGAAGGGGATTTTAGGGCATGATGAAGATTGAGCTTGAAGCAAGCGCAGAGGCAAAGGCCAAGATATGTTCTGACATACTGGCAGCGCTGCCTGCGTGGTTTGGAGATCAGGAAACCAACCTCGAATATATCGAGGATGTGCGAACACGCATGATGTTTGTGGCTCGAGGCCCAGAGGGGATAGTTGGCTTTTTGTCTCTTACAAAAATGACTGATAGCGCTTTTGATATCCACGTTTTGGCCGTTTTGCCCACGCAGCATCGGCAGGGCACAGGCTGTGCGTTGATTGATGCCGCCAAAAAACATGCCCATAGGCAAGGAGCCGCCTTTCTTACGGTCAAAACCCTTGGACCTTCGATGGAAAATGCGGACTATGCCGCCACGCGTAAATTTTACCGTGCTGTTGGGTTTTCCCTTTGGAGGAAAACATGGAGATTTGGGGGGAAGGCGTGCCCTGCCTGATTATGTGCCAGTCAATATGCCCATGACCAACACCCTCTTCATCTGTGGGAAAGCCCGAATGCGCAGCCCGACGGCGGCGGATATTGTATTGGGCTGGGGCGGCAAGGCCGACTTTGCGGGGCTGAGCCATGATGCGGACGAGAGGGTGTCTTCTGAGCATATTGAGTGGGCTGATGTGATTTACGTGATGGAAGCGCGGCAGAAGAAGCGGCTGAGCGGGCTGTTTGGGCCGCTGTTGAAGGATATGCGCGTGGTGAGCCTTGGGGTGCCGGATAAGTATGCATATATGCAGCCCGAGTTGGTGGAGTTATTATCCAAAAAGCTGGCGCACCTGCGATGAACCCTCACCGCTTTTCCCATCTTTCCGAGGCCGAACTCAAATCTATTTTTCTGGATATGGTCCAGCAAACGGGTTTCTTGCGGGACGTTCTTGGCCGCGCGGCAGAGCTGAACCTCCCGCACTGGCGGGTTGTTTCGGGCGCGCTTTATAATACGGTGTGGAACCAGCTCACGGGGCGGCCTGAAGGCTACGGGATAAAGGATGTGGATATCTTTTACTATGACCCGGATACCAGCTGGGAAGCCGAGGACGGGGCGATAAAAAGCGCCACTGGGTTTCCGGCGCACCCGCCGGTGGAGGTGCGCAACCAAGCGCGGGTGCATTTGTGGTTCGCCAAGCATTTTGGCTATGAAATTCAGCCGATTACCAGCGTTGAAGACGGCATAGACCGCTTTGCCAGCACCACCCACTGCGTGGGGCTACGGGTGGAAAGTGGCCACTATGATCTTTATGCGCCCCATGGGCTGCGCTCGATTTTTGAGATGAAAGTGCAGCCCAACCCGATACAGGATAACAAGGCCACCCATGACGCCAAGGGGGCGCGGCAAAAGGCGATGTGGCCCGAGCTGGAGATTATGCCGTGGCCAGAAAAATGAATTCAACATCTTGAATATGTAAAATCTTTCCCCCATATAGTCCCTAACTGAAATTTTCTAAGGGACTAGAATCATGCTGAACATGCCAAAAAATATGAAAGAGCGCTATTCGCCGCTCTACTTCCTCGCCTCTGTGGGCGCTGGAGGCCTTGTTGTGACCTTCTTTATGTATCTGCTTTACTGGGTGCCGCACCCCGGCAAGCCCGTGCCGGTGTTTGAAGATATCATGGCGCATCTTGCCACGGCTTCAATTGCGGCACAGGCGCTCACCGTCATTGCCATGGCGGCCATTGCGCTTTTCTCCTACCTCAATATTCGATTGCTGGTTTGGAACCTGTCGGAATTTGCGCTGTTTAAGAAAACAGACGCCTATATTAACCACCAAAAAACCAATGCGCAAACGCAGGTAAAAGCCCAAGCGCTGGCGTTGGCTATGACGATTAACGTGCTGTTTATGATTGGCTTGGTGTTTGTGCCGGGCCTGTGGAGCGTGGTTGAATACCTGTTCCCACTGGCAATTCTGGCCTTTTTGGCTGTTGGTGTGCTGGCGTTTCGTAACCTCGGGCAATTCCTGTCCCGTGTGCTGGTTGAGGGTGGTTTTGACCGTGCCAACAATAACAGCTTTGCCCAGCTTCTGCCGGCCTTTGCCTTCTCGATGATCGGTGTTGGCCTTGCCGCCCCTGCGGCTATGAGCACCATTAAGCTCACGGCTGGCATCAGCTTGATTGCTTCAACCTTCTTTCTGGTCACCTCGGTTATTCTAATGACCATTGCGCTCATCCTCGGCGTTGCCGCCATGATGAAGCACGGTGCGGCCAAAGAAACCTCACCAACACTGTTGATCGTTATCCCTATTATGACCGTGCTCGGCATTCTGGTTGTGCGGCAAGATCACGGGCTGCACACTTTGTTTGATGGCCATACGTCAAGCAGCGATACGCTGATGTTCCTCACCACGCTGATCTCGATCCAGTTCGTATTTGCCTTGCTCGGAATCATGGTGCTTAAAGCGCAGAAATACTTCTCGCATTATATCACTGGAGCAGACAAATCTGCGGGCTCATACGCGCTGGTTTGCCCAGGGATTGGCTTTTCGGTATTGTTCCATTTCTTCATCAATAAAGGCCTGGTGGCCAATGGCATGCTGGACAAATTCTCGGTGGCATACATGGTGCTAAGTGGCGTGGCGATTGCCTCCCAGTTCGCCATGATTTGGCTCTTGTTTAAGCTTAACAGCAAGCACTTTGGTGCTGAAGCGCGGCAAGCGGCTGTGCCTGCTGAATAAGCCAAGTGTAACCGTGAAAACTGGCAGGGCCACGCTCTGCCGGTTTTTTTATGCTTTTTTGAGGAATTGGGTTTTCAGCACTATGGTGGCCTTGCCCACGCGGCACTCCACCTGCTCGGGGTTACCCGTGGTGCGGATGCTCTTAATAACGCTACCCCGCTTCAGGGTTTTGCTCATCCCCTTCACCTTCAGGTCTTTATTCACCATAACACTGTCGCCATCGGCCAGCTCATTGCCGTTGCAATCCATTGCGTCCATCGGGGTGTTCCTTATATGATGTGTTACATTCTCCTAACCAAAGGCGCGCGAAATGGCAAATACCGAAGATTTTGACCGGCACAACAAGAAAATGGCTAAAAAGAAAGCCGCGCGCGATAAGATAATGGCGACCAAAACCGCCGATAAAGGCCTTGTGATCGTGCACACCGGCAAAGGCAAAGGCAAATCTTCGGCAGCTTTTGGCATGATCTTTCGGCATATCGCATGGGGGCGCCCCTGTGCTGTGGTGCAATTTATTAAAGGCGGTATGGAGAGCGGCGAGAAGAAACTGATCACCGAGCGGTTTTCTGATCTCTGCCCGTTCTATGCCATGGGGGAAGGGTTTACGTGGGAAACACAGGATAAATCCCGCGATATTGAAATGGCGCAAGCGGCGTGGGAAAAGGCTAAAGAGCTGATTCTGGACGAGAAAAACCAGATGGTTCTGCTCGACGAAATCAACATAGCCCTGCGCTATGACTACCTCGATATTGCCGAGGTGGTCCGGTTTCTAACCGAGGAAAAACCTGAGATGACCCATGTGGTGCTGACGGGGCGCAATGCCAAGCCCGAGCTATTGGAAATTGCTGATCTCGGCACAGAAATGGAGCTTCTGAAGCACCCCTTCCGGTCGGGGGTTAAAGCACAAGAAGGCGTCGAATTTTAACCAAGCGGCGCGCCACTCTTTGCCTGCTTGGCGGTGCCGCACCCGCGCCGCGCTGAGGCTTGGTTGCATGTGGCAGCATAAAGCAGCTTTCCAAATTGGCCAAAAATCCTGGGTGAATTGGCGAAGCCAAGAGGGCAAAGCCCTGCCGAGCCGTAGGCGAGGCCACGCCCAACGGGCGGGTTCGATTTGCTTGCAAATCGTGGCACGGCCGGCGGGAGTGCTACAGATTTGCGCTCCGAATCCTCCACGCACGGAGCGCCCGTGGCCCTTTATTGATGGTGTTGGGCTGCCAGTTTGACCAATGTTTTCTGCTCTATGATTTCTCTAGGTGTCAGATCTTGCTCGTTTAGTCCCGCAGAAACCTGATCTCCCTATTTGCTTCTTCAATATAGCGCCCTTTTGGCTGGCTGGTTAGGCACGGGTGTATAGGCAGAGCAATAGCAGCGGGATTACGGGATCTGCCTGCTGAGCTCCCCCCCGAAAATGGGGCGCTGACCGGCAGGTGTGACTTCTCAACGGTGCGGATGGTTTTAAGCTTTTCAGATGCACCCCGCTCGGTGATTGCTACGCAATAACCTGCCGGCAATGGGCGGCACTATTCAGTAATACTCTTTTCGCTACGAAGTCCCGTCAAAATGATGCGGATTTTCTCCTCTGCGGAATAGGTCTGTCTGGTTTTGGGGCAGAGGTTCTTCACAAACTTATCGACAGCTGCCTTGCCGCTTCCGGATTCCTTGTTCATATTCCCCCCCTTGGTTGCTACCGTAAGCCAGAAATCATCCGCCAACTAAAACTCAAATCTGCCCCACGAGGGCTGACGTCTGACACAGTTTAGTGATTGATCCGGTGTTTTTGATCAATGCGTCTCAGATTTAGGGGGGGGTCTGGGAAGATTTTGGCCCTTCTGCACTGCGCAACTCTAGATTTCGGCGGAAGCGCTCGATTTCTTTCACCATGCTTGCCCCGCTATAGACGAGCGAGGTTTCGTGGCGAGCGTATTTTCCGACGCGGTCGGCGCTCAGCCAATTGAACGAGCCAATGCAGAACACATTTTCATCGGCGCTGACCATTTTACTGTGGAGCTGGTGGACGGGGTGAAGTGTGGCTCCGATGCCAGAAAGGGCCGCGGTGGCTTCGTCGAATTGACTGATGCCAGCGTTGTTCATTTTGGCGTTCAAAATCGGATCAGCATATATATCAATTACCACGCCGCGCGCTACGGCCTCTTGCATTAACTCCAAAAAGCCGTTCTTTTCCATGGTCGATTTTATGATCCACGGGCTAACAATTTCCACGTTATTACAGGCTGATGCCAATGTATCACGCAGGAAGATATCATGCGCGTCAGCGTCGCGAAGCATTTCAATCTCTGTGGCGCTTTGCTTGAGGTCTTCGCGTGGCTGAACGTCAAATTCGAGAGCATTTTTCGGCTCGGCATGCAATAATCTCCCGAGCAGCCCGCGCGGGGTATCTGGGGGGGGCGATCGAGAATAGATCCATATCGCCGAAGACGATAAAGCTGTCTTTTGCTCGCGATGTCGCCACGTTTAGCATTGAGGGTGATAGGTCAATAAACCCGCCATCTGCGCCCTTTGTATACACTGGAGAAAACAAAACGATAGGGCGTTCTGCGCCCTGAAGTGCGTGCACTGTGCCTATGGTTATGGCCGCAAACCCCTCGGTTTGAATGCCCACCGCCGCGCAGGCTTGGCGGAGTTCGCGGGCTTGGCGGCCAAAGGGGGTTACGATGGCAAGGATGGCTTCGAGCTTATCATTGTAACGCGCCTCTAAAGATGCGCGTTGTGCGGCAAGCCAGGCCGCGATCGTGCGGGCTTCGGTCGGGTTAAACCGGCTGCCGCCCGCCGAAAACGTCGCGCCATCAATATGGAGATATCCTAATGGCGGCAGGCCTGCGTTTGTTGCCAGCCCTCGCATAGGCTCAAGGTGGCCTTGATAGCAAAGCGCGTTGGAAAACGCGATGATCTCGTCAAAGCAGCGACGGTGCTCAAAGAGATAAAGGCCGCGATCAAGATCCGGGTAAGGCTGATACTGGCAGGCATTCTGCGCACAGGCCATAACGCTCCCGGTATGGGAAAGAAAGCCAGATGATAGCACGCTAGCGAGCGTGGCTTCGTCCATTTCTGCGGGGACCACGCCAAATTTGACCAGATTCCCAAGGTCTGTCATCTTTTGAATGTTTGAAATCGGTTCAATCTGTTGGCTGTCCCCCACAACCAAAGCCTGCTTGGCTAATGCCAAAGACGGCGCGGCCACCTCCGGCAACACCTGCCCGGCTTCGTCGATGATCAGCAGGTCAATAAATTCATAAAGGTAGTCATCTACAAATGCATTTCCGCGCTTAACGCTACAGGTCATTTTGCTAGGGAGGGTCGCAAAAGTAGCCACTGCGCAAGGGGTGAGCATCATGCGCCTATGCCAGCGTGGAATAACGCTCTTTCTGCCCGTGCGCCTTTTTTCGGCGTCAGCGTTGGGCAGGACCTTGTCCATTTCCATAAGCCACCGGCCTTCCCAATAATGGGTGGCCAGCAGGAATAACGGAAAGCGTATCTCGCAATCCATGAAGCTGTCAATTTTCGAGATGTCAGCCCCCGCGTGTTGAGGAAATATCTGCGAAACGACAGCCTTGAGCCGCTCACTGGCAGCCTTTTCATTCGCAACGGCCGCATGGCCACGCTTTAGCGCTTGCAAGGCAAGCTCTTGCTCGGATTTCGCATCATAGCGCAAATTTTGTATTTCGGGTCGGCATTTGGAGATGTGGCTTAGCTTTTCCGCGAGGTCATCAAAACCAGCATCCCGAAACACGCCGCGCGCGCCGGCCAGCCGTTTGCGCGCGACCGGTGGCAAAAACGAAAACATCGCCACCAGTGTGGATTCAGCAACCACATGGCGATCCCAACCCGAGGCCAGCGCTTGAACTTTTGCGGTTTTCTGTTGGGCATCCTGCAACTGTGTTTCGCGTGTTTGCAACGCCGTCGGAATGTCCGCGCCCAATTCGAAAACAAGTTCCTTTTGCGCGCGCTTTGCATCCGAAAAGGCGCGATCAGCCCGTTCCATCTGGCTAATCTGTGCAGCTATTTTCGCATGTAAGCGCACCACCACCCGCTCAACGTCATCAAACGGCTCATCAAAGGCATGGCGCGCTTTTTCAAGGTAGACCTCCCGAGCTTTCAAAACATAAGCCGGCGTTTCCAGCCTTTTGGTAAAGGACTCCGTCTGATAGCGCTTGGAGGCTTCCTCTTCGCGCGCCGCAGACGACAAAAACAGGCCATAACTTTTGATGTTTGGCAGCCACCTGCCGGAAAAGGGGCCGGTGCCTTTTGCATAATCTTTGCCGAAAGCATCAATGATGTTGGTCACCGCCTGATTATTGGCTGAGGCGGCAATAATGACCGGCGGGTCACCCTCTTCAGCGGCGGCTTTCACCCATGCGCTGGCAATGGCCGAAAGCAGCAAGGTTGTTTTCCCGGTGCCGGGCGGGCCATTTACAGCCAAAACGTCGCCATGCGTGGCTCTCGCCAAATGCGCCAACACATCGCGCTGATTCTGCGCCACAGGGAATTGGTCATTTGAATGGCCCAGCCGCTCGCTCAAGGCATATGGCATTGCAATATTATCTGCCAGCGGGCGGGGGATAATGCGCGCATAGTTTTGCAATAGCGGCCGGATATCCTCGCGTTTTATCAAATTATCACAAAGCGCAAGAATCCCTTTGGTCATCGCTGAGGCCACGTCTGATGCCTCGAAAAACCCAGGGCCATGTTCTGTATAAAGGCTATTCTCTTTTTGCCAGTCAGCCGCAACGGCGCTCAACAGCTGGTCACAATATTCAAGATATTTCGCCCAATTCTCCGCATTGTCCTGCGTATGCCCCGCAGGCGCAAAGCCATTGAGCGAAAGAAAACTATCTTGTGCTTCCACCGTGCCAATCGAAAACGCGCCCGAGGTCAGCGGCTCCAACAGATCCCGCGGGACAAGGGTGCGGCCTGGGCGGATTGTCCCGTCTCGGGTCACAATCGCTTCGGATACAATGGGCGCGATGGCATCCGGCAAGCCGTCTTGCCGCAGTGTGCCATGCGCAGCTCTGCGGGCATAGATATGTGGCCATATCCGAATGGGCACGGTTTCCTCGTGCCGGTCCTGAAATAACCTTTGCGCTTGGCGTGGCGGAATTCGGCCATCCGCTAGTGCATGCGCACTCAGAGCTTCTCGCCCCTTAATCTCCCGCCGTTGAAAACGCCCCTTACCAAACATGCTGTCAGAAATGCTCGCTCGCCAATAGTTCAGCAACTTGAGCGGCTCATTTTGTTTTGGGTTTTCAGGCATGGTGAGAAATAGAAACCAGATGACTACTCCGGTAGTTGTATAGCAACCGTTCTGGAATTACTAGAAAACTTCGGGGCTTAATCTGCACGATTTCACGCTAAATAGTAAATGGTGACCCCGACAGGATTCGAACCTGTAGCCTGCTGATTAGACGTAATAGGATACTGGATAACAGGCGATAAATGCAGAGCGTAGGTGGTTGTAAAATATCTATAATATTCAACACTGCCTATGCCGAGTATCTTCTATTTCCCCGTGTTTCCTCAGCTTGTCACACCAAATATAAATCTAGGGGGCTTCGCATGATGTGATTTCTTCGATACAGGCAGCTTCGAATGCTGTTACCGCCTGACCTGCGCCCCAAGTTTCCTCCAGCTAGCGGAGAGTCCTTGGGGTTAGATTGATGGCTTTAGGCTGCCAGTT
>JADGFD010000013.1 GCA_016744015.1 Paracoccaceae bacterium
TCACTATAATCAGATACAACAACCTAAATCGTTGCACCCTAAGTAACCTGATATACAAATAGTCCGAACTCCGTTCGAAACCCAAACCACCCGCATATCTCTTCGTTTTTCTATTCATATTCAAAGAGCGCAGAGACAAAAAGCTTAGGGTGCGCTACCGCGCATCCGCCGCTTCATTTTCATCTCTGATAACCTGCAACCAACCTCGCTAAGCGTTGTTCGCTGCCTGTGAAGCGTTATCTAGGGCGTTCATCCGAGTCGCGCAAGCGCTATTTTCAGTTTTTTGACAAAAATGTGAAAAAAGTTTTCCGCCTAGTATAAAACACCTACCAGACCCCAAGATATAGCAAGATTTGTTGAGGGAAGCTGTGGTGAAAAGGGAATGACCGAAGCGCGCGCATGAAGGATTTCAGAGCTATGCCAGACAATTCAGACAATCTAGCGCGCTATCACCAGCGCCTGCATCGGGTTATCAACTATATCAACGCGAATCTGGATGAGGCGCTGGATTTGGACACGCTCGCCGAGGTGGCCTGCCTGTCGCGCTTTCACTGGCACCGGATATATCAGCCTTACGCGGGAGACTATTCTTGCCACGGTAAAGCGCTTGAAGCTCAGTCGCGCCATTCAACAGCTGAAAGGCGGGGTAAACCACCGCGCCGGAAGACCTGCGCACAGATATCTGCATTCCCCGGTTGGAAAGGACATAACATGCCGGTAAAAGTTGACCTGAAGAAGCAACATAAAGACATTTACGCCCCCTCACCCAAGAAGATCTCCACGCTCAACCTTGGCCCGGTGAATTACCTGATGATAGACAGTAAAGGCGCGCCAGACAGCCCGGCCTATGCGAGCGCCGTAGCCGCAATTTTTGCGGTGTCTTACACGATGAAAATCATCACAAAAAGGGAGCAAGCGCACTTGATTGCGGGGTTATGCCGCTGGAAGGGCTGTGGTGGGCTGATGACATGGTGCATTTCACCAGCAAGCGCGACAAGCGCCTATGGCCGTGAACGATGATGATCCGCCAACCGGATTTCATAACGCAGGCGGATATAGATATGGCGCTAGAAGCGGCAACCAGGAAGAAAGGCCCGCCGGATGCGACGAACCTGCGGTTTGAGACTTTTACCGAGGGGCCTTGCTGCAAATCCTGCATATTGGCACGTTTGAAACGGAAGACCCGACCATTGCGCAACTGCATGCCGAGATTGAGGCGGCGGGGCATAGGTTTTCAGGCAAGCATCATGAGGTTTACCTTTCTGATATTCGCCGCGCCGCAGCGAACAAATGGCGCACGATATTGCGGCAGCCTTACTCACTGTAAGGTGATTGTATGCCGGTCTGGAAGTGATTAGCATGGCGCAGAACGAAGTCAGGGAGATATCATGCGAAACCTCATAGCTACTGCCATTTTTTTCATTGCCAGCCCACTCGCGGCTCAAAATATGACGGCCGTCACCATTCCCGAGCCGCTGGGCGATATGGAGTTTGCTGTGGAAAGCGCAATTCTTGACATGGGGCTAACGATTGATTTCACCAGCCACTCGGGCGCCATGCTGGAGCGCACCCGTGAGGATGTCGGCTCTAACGTCGTGCTGTTTACGGGCGCTACTATCTATAACTTCTGCTCGGCAACGGTTTCACGCCAAGTGATCGAGGCCGATATTAACAATATCATCTACTGCCCCTATTCGATCTTCCTCTATTCCACCCCTGATAATCCCGATGAAACCATCATCGGCCACCAAACCTACCCCGGAAAAAGCATGCAGCCCGCAAATGACCTTTTAGACGAGATTATAGCAAACGCGACACAGTAGGTATTGCCGAAGGGCATAAATGTATATCCATCCACAGCTGGGCTGCATAGATGTCTTTTTTTTGCGGCCACACCCGAAAGCGGTCATCCGACGGATACTGTCAGATGACCGATTTGAGCTCAAAACCACCGATATTGCACGGCACATGAATGACCGCTAACAGTGCTCACACTTTATTGGAAGAATGTTGGAATGCTATCTGTTAAAAGCTTGATTGCCGTCAGGCAGAGGAAACCATAAATAATTTTCACGAAGATATCTTGGTTCACAACTGAGTGCAGACGCCCACCAATAAAAACGCCTAACAGCAGCGCAGGGGCAAGAATGGCGCTAGTAACTAAGCTCGTCGTTGAAAGGGTCCCAGCCGCGCCATAGGCGATCATTTTGACAAAGTTCAACGAGAAGAAAAAGACTGTGTTCGTGCCCACAAACCATGTCTTTTGAAGCTTTTGTTGAAGCAAGTATCCTTTCACGGGTGGGCCACCTGCATGGGCTACGAAGCTTGCAAATCCAGATATGAGGCCCAGCATCCAAACGATCGGCCTAGATGTCGTTCTAGGCTTGGACGACGCATGCTGGGCGACAAGGAACTGTAAAACAAAAAAGGCTGCCAGCATTCCGATGACCAGCCGGATGACATCTGCATCCATGAGTTGGAAGGTGGCGCTGCCCAGAGCAAGCCCGATGAGAGCAGCTGGCAGCAAGTTCAAGATGATGCGGCGATCCCAAGCTCTTCGGTAACGCCAAACAATCAGGATATCCATCGCAAGCAAGATGGGCATCAACACAGCAGCCGCGAATTGAGGGGCAACAAAGAGTGACATGAGCGGGACCGACATAACCCCCAGCCCGCCACCGAATCCGCTTTTGGAGATACCTGTCACCAAGATTGACAAGATTGAGACTACATAAAATAAAGGAGTGAGTTCCATGATATCCGAGCTTTGGTGGTTCGAACATGGGATAAGCGATGGATATAAATCTTGGAAATGATTTAATATGTCTTTAAGAGATAGAAATGACGATTTCATTTGACCTTAACATGCTCAACACCTTCGTGCTGGTGGCGCAGGAGCTGAATTTCACTGTGGTTGCTGGCAAGCGAAATACAGTCCAATCGGCGGTCAGTGCACAGATCAAGAAGCTTGAAGCATCTTTGGGCCAACCGCTTTTATCACGAGGCCGGGGTAAAGTAATGCACCTGACCCCAGAGGGAGAGGCATTTCTGGTATATGCCCGCCGTATCGTTGCCCTATCCGAAGAAGCTGCCGAAACGGTCCGGACTGCAAATGCGCGGCAGATCCTAAGGTTGGGGACAACCGTCACTTTAGCGATGTCCATTGTAAGTGACGCCCTCAAAGCTTTTGCAGATCAACGGCCAGACGTGCAGATCCAAATCCAGTGTGACCGCAGCGACCGTTTGTTGCAACTTTTGGAGGACGGTGAAATCGACGTGGCCTTCATGATGGATCAAGGGCGTCACAGCTTACGAAAATTCGTGCATTCTATGGATCTAGAGTGGGTCTGCTCACGCCAATTTCGATTACCTGAAAACGCACCTGTGCCACTTGCCTTTCTCACTGATGGCCGTGATCTGCGACAATACGCACTTAATGCTTTGGACAATGCTGGACGGCGTGGGCATGTCACCCACCTTAGCCCTCACCCAATTGGCGTGAGGGCTTTAGTTCAGGCCGGATTGGCTCTTACGGTTATGCCGCGCAAGACAATTATGGAACCGCTAGTCCCTGCTTCTAATAGTTTGGGGCTGCCCAAACTTTCACCAGTTGCTCTCGGCGCTTATCATGTGCCGCGCGACAGCATTTCTAGCGCGGCTCTATTGCTCAGCCAACTTGAAGATGCCTCTAGATAAATAAAGAGCGGACATTGGCGAACCCGCCGCGAAGGTCTGAAAAATCCGCTCAGCCACCTTTAGCGATGCTTCATTGAACGTCCGCTCTTAAAGGGGGAATCTATGCTGCGGGGAACAACCGTCGCAGGCTAATACCGCGCCACCGCCTGCTTGATTTCCTCAATCCCCGCTGGAATTTTCTCGCGGCTGATTGAGGAATAGGCCAGCCGGAAGAAGTTTTTCGGGCCACCTGAACCATGGAAAAACGGTGCACCTGCCTCAATGAGCACGCCCCGCGTTTCCAGCTGAATTGCCAGCACCTCGGTATCTATATGCGCGGGGGCTTCTACCCAGAAGTTCGAGCCGCCAAAGGCCGCACGCCCCGCCACATTTAACCCGCTGCCTTCCAAGGCTTTTTCCATCACAGAGCGTCGCTTCTGGAACTCGGCGCGCATGCGCTTTATCATGGCATCATAATGCCCAAGCCCAAGGAAATAGGCCGTGGTGCGCTGAATATGCCCGGGCGGGTGGCGAAGGGTGGCGAGCCTAAGCGCGCGGGCCTGCTCAATAAGCGGCTCCGAGGCAACCATATAACCCAGCCGCAGCCCCGGAAACAGGCTTTTGGAAAAGCTGCCCACATAGATAACGCGGCCATCAGTATCGAGCGACTTGAGCGCGGGGGATGGCGGCTTTAGAAACCCCATTTCAAACTCGTAATCATCTTCCACAATCAGAAAATCCCGCTCCCGGGCTAGCCGAAGGAGATCATATCTACGCTTCATTGGCAGCGTTGCCATGGTGGGGCAATGATGACTGGGCGTCGCGAACAAAACGTCTAACTCTTGCGGCAGAGCGTCAGGGGGCAATCCGTCATTGTCAATTTGGATAGGTAGGCTTTTACACCCCGCATGGCGCAGCACCTCTCGGATACCGTGGTACCCGGGGTTCTCAAACACGGCCGTGCTCGAGGAATCCAGTAACAGCTGCCCCGCCATCCACATGGCATTTTGCGCACCCACGGTCACCAAAATCTGCTCAGGTCGCGCCAAAATTCCGCGCCTCGGCAGCGTGTGCCGCGCGATAAATTTTATGAGTTCAGGGTCATCATGGCCCGCATAGTCCGACGTTAAGCTGTCAAACTCCTTTTTGCCCAGCGCCTGCAAGGCACATAGCCGCCAATGAGCTTGGTTAAACAACGTCGGGTCCGGCTGGCCGCAGATAAATGGATAGGGGTAGTGCCGCCAGTTCACTTCCTTCTTCACCGTCTTACCGCCAGCAAACCGGCGGCGCAAAGACGCCTCCCAATCCACAAGGTCTCCGGTGGTTTCCCCCGGCAAATTAGGCAGCGGCACACTCGGCGCAGTTTCAGACACAAAATAGCCCGAGCGCCCGGCGGCCGTGATGTAATCGTCTGCCACCAGCTCATGATAGGCCAGCGTCACCGTAATGCGCGAAATACCCAGATGCATCGCCAGTTTGCGCGAGCTTGGCAGCTTTTCCCCCACCGCAAACCGGCCAGACAAAATGGCTGACGCCACGATCTGCCGGATCTGGTTTTGCAGCGACCCTTGGAAATGCGGGTCCAAAAAGAACATGTCTTCGGCGAGCGGCATAGCTTTCCCATCTGGACTTAAATCGACATTGAATCTGGGGGTAATGGAAGCGCGAATCTCTGTCTACTGTCAAGTCAGAACCGCAAGAAAGCGCGGGGCTCGCACTCTCACATCTGCTATATAAGGAGCGGTCATGGCCTATGATCACAGCACAAATTCGCTTGAAGAATATTGGATTCCGTTTACCGACAATAAGGGGTTCAAAAGCGACCCTCGTTTGATCGTTTCCGGCAGTGGAAACTATATGACGAATCACCAAGGTGGACAGGTGATTGACGGCTCATCAGGCCTGTTTTGCAGTCCTGCCGGCCATGCGCACCCCAAAATCGTGGAAGCGGTGCACGAAACCATGAAAGAGCTGACCTATGTGGCAGCCTTTGGCACCAGCCACCCGCTAAGCTTTGCGCTGGCCTCCAAGCTCGCAGGCATGCTGCCCGAAGAGATCAACCATGTGTTTTTCGTAAATTCCGGCTCCGAGGCCATAGACACCGCGCTTAAAATGGTCATGGCCTACCACGCGGCTAACGGCCAAGACCGGCACCGTTTTATATCGCGCGATCGGGCCTATCATGGCGTAAATATCGGCGGCGTATCGCTTTCAGGCCTTGTGAACAACCGTAAAACCTTCCCTGCCGTCATGCCCAACGTGGTGATGATGCGGCACACATGGGATGAGGCCGAACTGTTTGTGCAAGGCCAACCAGAAGACCGCGGCGTAGAGCTGGCCAATGACCTTCAACGCGCGGTTGATACCTATGGCGGCCAAACCATTGCGGCCTGTTTTGTGGAGCCGGTGGCGGGCTCTACCGGCATTCTTTGCCCGCCAAAAGGCTATCTTGAGCGGCTGCGTGAAATTTGCGACGCCGAAGGCATTTTGCTGGTGTTTGATGAAGTCATTACCGGCTTTGGCCGCATTGGCGGCAAGTTTGCCGCCGATGTGTTTGGCGTAACGCCAGACATTATGACCATGGCGAAAGCCCTCACCAACGGCTCCATCCCGATGGGCGCGGTGGCTGTGAAAGACAGCATCTACGAGGTGATCACCGATAGCGCCGCCCCCGGGGCCATCGAGTTCTTCCACGGTTATACCTATTCCGGCCACCCCGCCGCCTGCGCAGCTGGCTTGGCATCCCTCAGCCTCTACGAGGATGAAGGCCTGTTTGATCAAGCCGCCGCCATGTCCCCTTATTTCCTTGAGGCAGTGTTCTCGCTGAAAGATCACCCTTTAGTGAAAGACATTCGCGGGATCGGGTCGACCGCCGGTGTGGAGCTACATAAAGGCAGCGCCCCCGGTGCGCGGGGTGGGCAGTGCCAGAAAGACCTGTTCTGGAACGGCATGCACGTGAAATTCACCGGAGATACCGGCATCTTGGCCCCGATGTTTATCGCCGAAAAAAGCCATATAGACGAGATGATCAGCAAGCTGCGGCTCACACTCGACGGTTTAAGCTAGCCCCACCGAGCGCAGCGAGGCCACGGCCCAAACGTGCGGGGATTTTTGCGCCAGCAAAAAGATCCGCACGGAGGGTTCCCCGCTGCGCTTACTCCCAAGCGGCGGAATTGCCTTTGGCTCTGCGAAGGCTTAGGGAACGAAAAATAGTGCAAACCTTGTTGAGGTTTATCCTCAAAACCTAAGGATCACTTCTTCTGGAGAACAAACTCCAAATATTTAGCCCAATGGGCCCAAGGAAAACGAGCATTACGAACAGAGCCGATAGAACCGCCAAAACTATACGGAATATGAAAGTCTGGAATGACAAGGTAACCGTGACTTTACCTTCGGAAATCACCACGTCGTCCAAAGCCAAAGCCGCGAGCTTTAGCCAGTGGCCTTGGCTATTCAGACTATAAATCGGAATGCCTTTTAAAAAACTGTCGAGCGCCTCTTCGGTATCCTGTCTTAGCTGGCTTTCCGCATATTCTCGGACTCTGTTTACACTATTTGCCCTTTGAATATCGCGATTCTCAGCTGCTTCCGCTTCTTCTCTATTAAGGAGGCCTTCTAGTGTCGACCGAACATCCGCAAGTGTTTCAACGCTGTTCGAAGAAAATCTAAATCGGATGTCCTCTTTTGAGAGGTCCGCCAGATAGAAGTTTCCGTTTTGATATCGAATTCCGGATTCAAAATTGGAGTCGCCCTCGCCTTCCAAAGTAATCGCTGAAGCTTCAAACGAAGTGCTGACATACATCACGTTTTCTTGCCTCAATTTCAAAGCCGCAGCATGAACGGTTATGCGCGCAATACCTGCTTCAATTACATATGGAATTTGGGATTTAATAGCTTTATCAACGTCCTGCTGGCTAAACTCAATTACCTTCACAGGTAAGAATAAGTATAGCAGGCCCAATATCCCGAGGAGCAAAAGCGCTATATTTTTAATTACCCGCCACATTCCAATCAAATCTCAGCCGCCAGCCGTGTGCCTTGGTTAATCGCCCGTTTGGCATCCAGTTCAGCCGCCACATCGGCCCCGCCGATCACGTGGCAATTTACACCTGCCGCTTCTAGGTCATCCGCCAAACTCCGCTCGGGCAGTTGGCCTGCGCATAGCACAATAGTATCGGCTTCAATCAGGCGCGGGTTTTCACGCGCTTCACCCTCCGAAACCATTAGCCCTTCAGCCGTGATCTCTTCATAATTCACCCCGCCAACCATTTGCACGGCTTTCATCTTAAGCGCTGCGCGGTGAATCCACCCCGTGGTTTTGCCAAGGCCCTTGCCCAGCTTTGTGGCCTTGCGTTGCAGCAGCGTTACCGACCGCGTGGAGGGCTCAGGCTGGGGGCCGTTGCCCGCAAGTCCGCCACGGGAAACAGACGGATCGCCCACGCCCCACTCGGCTTTCCACGCCTCAAGGTCCAGCGTCGGGCTTTCGTCGGTTACGAGGAACTCGCAAATATCAAAACCAATGCCGCCCGCGCCGATCACAGCCACGCGCCCACCAACGTCCGCCCCGCGCAGGACCTCAGCGTAGCTAAGCACGTGCGGAAGATCTTGGCCTTTTATCTCAGGGTCTCGCGGCTTGGCACCCGTGGCAATGACCACCTCATCAAAACCCGCTAAATCATCGGCTTGCACCTTTTGCCCAAGCCTTACATCCACACCCGCATGGTCCAGCATCGCGCTATACCATGCGACAAAGCCCTTAAATTCTTCTTTCCCCGGGACTTGCTTAGCAAGATTGAGCTGGCCACCGATCTCATCCGCTGCATCAAACAGCGTCACCTTGTGGCCGCGTTCGGCTGCGGTAATGGCCGCGGAAAGCCCCGCGGGCCCCGCACCCACCACGGCGATCGTCTTGGGCGCGGTGGTCGGCTCAACCACCAATTCGGTTTCGTTACAAGCCCGCGGGTTCACCAAGCAGGTCGACATTTTCAGGCTAAACGTATGGTCAAGGCAAGCTTGATTGCAGGCAATGCAAGGCACGATCAGCGCCGCCTGCCCGGCTTCCGCCTTTGCCACAAAATCCGCATCTGCCAAAAATGGCCGCGCCATGGAAACCATATCAGCGCTGCCCTCGGCCAGCACTTCTTCGGCCACCTCAGGCGTATTAATCCGGTTGCTGGTGATCACGGGAACGCCCACCTCGCCCATCAATTTCTTCGTAACCCACGCAAAAGCCGCGCGGGGTACAGATGTGGCTATCGTCGGAATGCGGGCCTCGTGCCAGCCGATGCCAGTATTAATAATGCTCGCCCCTGCCGCCTCTATCGCCTTGGCCAGCTGCACCACTTCTTCCCAAGTGGAGCCATTGGGGATGAGATCAATCATCGACAGGCGATAGATCACAATAAAATCCGGCCCTACAGCCGCGCGCACGCGCCGGACAACTTCAACCGGCAAGCGCATTCTGTTTTCATACGAACCGCCCCAGCGGTCCTCCCGTTTATTGGTGTGGTTCACCAAAAACTGGTTCAGGAAATAGCCTTCCGAGCCCATTACTTCTACGCCGTCATAGCCCGCTTTCTGCGCCCGCAAAGCCGCAGTCACCATATCCGCGATCTGCTTTTCGATACCCTCTTCATCAAGCGCGCGCGGCTTAAACATCGAAATGGGTGATTTAATCGCCGAAGGCGCCACACATTCTTGGCCAAAAGCATAGCGCCCCGCATGTAGGATTTGCATAGCAATCTTGCCACCCTCTGCGTGCACCCGCGCCGTAACCGTGCTGTGGTTGGCTATGTCTTCGTCGCCAAACAGCCCCGCCGCACCGGGCATTACGGCACCTTCTTTATTGGGGGCCATCCCCCCCGTTACAATCAGCCCCACACCGCCACGCGCCCGCGCACCATAAAACGCCGCCACCCGAGGCCAATCCCCCGCCTCCTCCAGCCCCGTATGCATAGACCCCATAAGCACGCGATTCCGCAGCGTTGTGAAGCCAAGATCGAGCGGTTTGAGCAGATGTGGATAGGGGGTCATGGCACGTCCTTTTTTCCGGTTTCCGACAGTCTTGCTGAAAGGGGATGAAATGTCACGCCTAACCGCGCGTAAAAGGGGTTGTGCTTTGGAAGTGGCAATAGTATCTGACTAATTAACTCAGGTAATGGAGTTGCCATGTATAGCTACATTGTTCTTCTGCATATTTTAGCTGCCACCATTTGGACCGGCGGGCATTTGGTGCTGGCCAGCACAGTGCTGCCACGGGCCTTGCGCGCGCGCAGCCCCAAGATATTGCTGGATTTCGAAAACGGCTTTGAAAAAGTCGGCATGCCAGCGCTGGTGATCCAAATCACTAGCGGGTTGTGGCTGGCGTGGCAACAAATCCCTGACCTAACGGCGTGGTTTGGCTTTGAGAGCTTCGCGGCAACCATGATCGCGCTCAAGCTCGGGGCGCTGGCGCTCACAGCCGCTTTTGCCATCAGCGCACGGTTTTTCATTGTGCCGAATCTGCGCGCCAAAACCCTACCGCTTTTTGCATGGCATATTGTGTCGGTCACCGTGCTTTCAGTGGTGTTTGTCATTCTTGGCGTTGGCATTCGCACAGGTGGCTATTAGCGCCTGCGAACAAGGCCACGCCACAGCACCAGCCAAAAAAACAGCCCCGCCCCGAGCACCACCATGCCGGCAATGACCTCGGGGAGGCCAAACGCCAGAAGGGCGGCCCAGAGCAGGAGCCCCGCGTGCGCCCCTTAATTGGCTGCGTGCATCGCCGCCACAAAGGCCTCAAGAATGCGCTTTATCCGTTCTTGCTCTGGGTCTGACGCATTATATCCCGTGGCCGAAAGTGCCGCCAGCCGGCCATTTACCTCAGTAAAAGCCCGCCAAAAGCGCGGGGATTCTCCGGTATGGGTGGTTGGCGTGCCATCTTGCACAAAGGCGTAAATGGCGTTGCCATCTCGAGTGATTGAAAGCACGTTCAGCGTGTCTGGGTTGCGGCTTTTGCTTAGGGTGAGCTGGCCAAACGGGGTTTCAAGGAAAGCTTGCAGCAGGCCAAGGGCCGCGCCCATGCCCTCCTCTGCCCCGGGCAGGCCTTTGTTGGAAATACTTGCTGTCAGCACTGCTGAAATCGGCACCCGCGCAATGCTCGGGCCTGTGCCGGGATTGGCGGCGCAATCTGACAAGAAAATAAACGCCCCGACGTGGGCCTCATCCACCAAGCGCTCGTCAACGCAAAACCCCTGCGGGCCAGCCACCGTAATGCCAACCCCGCCAGCCTCTACCACCCGCGCGCGCATAATCCCCTCGGTGGGCGACATGGAACAGGCGGCAATAAAGGGCATAAGCGCCAGCAACAGGCGAGGGGTGGTGAAAATCGGCATTAAATCGCTCCAAATAATTTTGGCAGAGCCTAACGGGGCTTTATCCCAAGCTCAAGCGTTGCGATTGCGAGCGGGGCCGCATAAGCTGCGGGGCAAAACAGGGAGAGCAAAATGCTGCCACAAAAAACTGTGAGATTTGAGGAATATGCCGCTTGCGCGGGGCCTTACTGCGAACCGTGGCGCACAGCGCTTGGCGTGCTGCTCATAGCCGGCATATACGCAGGCGGCGGATATTTGCTTGGCATATTTGTGATTTACATCGCTGAAAGCATTCAAATTGGAGCGGGCTATGTGCTTGTGTTTGAAATGGCGCTTGGCTCGACGCCGCGCGCGGTGCTAATTAGCTTGCTGCTGATCGCTCTCATCCTGCCCGGCCTTTGGCTTGTTTTGAAATTTCTGCATCACCGCAGCGTTCTTAGCCTTATTGCGCCAACGGGCAAGGTGCACTGGAACCACTACCTCCGGGCCGTCATATTTGTGCTGGTGTTCTCGGCAATCACCAGCTTACCTGTATACTTTAACGCCGAATTCACGCAGCAGCTTAGCCTCGCGGAGTGGCTACCATGGCTGGCCCCCGCGCTGCTCATGCTATTTTTGCAAACAACAACGGAAGAACTGGTGTTCAGGGGCTATCTTATGCAGCAGCTCGCCGCCCATTTTCACAGTCGCTGGATCTGGTGGGTGTTGCCTGCGGTGATATTTGGAGCCATTCACTATAGTCCGCTGCATGGAGAAAATAGCTGGCTCGTTGTCGGGGCAACTATTTTGACGGGGCTGATCTTGGGAGATATTACCGCGCGCTTTGGAGATCTTTCAATCGCAATGGGCCTGCATTTTGCAAATAACCTGACCGTTATTTTATTGCTCGGGGTGCCCGGGCAGATTTCAGGGCTTAGCCTTTTTCTACATGATTTCAACATACAAGATGCCGATGCGATGCGCATTGGCATTCTATCCTCAACGGGCCTTATGCTTGCGGTTTACTTTGTTTTTCTTTTGGTAATGCGCGGGCGCCGATAGCTGAGCAGAGGGCACCCCTGAGAGCTAGCAAAGCCATCCAAATAACCTCACAGACGATCTAGCCTTCCTATTATGGCCTCCTTTATGCGGTTCCTACCATAACGACTATCCTAGGATAGTCGTTATGGTATAATCCGGTTTTACCCTGAAATTGCAGATAGTTACCTACACATACATAGCTTTGGCCTTTCCAAAACCCCATCGCATCACAAGCAGAAATCACAGCAGATCCCGTCCAAATATCCAAATCACCAATTCGCCACCATCTTGTTCGAAAATACGCTTATTCCCCGCGCGCTTACCGTTGCAATCACACGCCGCGCGCTTTATCTATAGCGGGCATAGCAAGGGGATTCCGCCACAATGAACTGGATTTCAAATTACGTCCGGCCCAAGATCAATTCGATTTTCTCGCGCCGCGAGGTGCCCGATAATCTGTGGACCAAGTGCCCTGAATGCGGCACCATGCTGTTTCATCGTGAGCTTCGGGCCGCGCAAAACACCTGCCCGAGCTGTGACCACCACATGCACATCCCCCCCCGCGCCCGCTTTGAGGCGCTATTTGATGGTGGCATTTTTAGTGAAATCACCGTGGACGAGCCACAAGTGGACCCACTCGCCTTCAAAGACCAAAAGCGCTACCCAGACCGGCTGAAAGACGCCAAGAAAAAAACCAGCGAGACCGACGCGATGCTAGTGGCCGAGGGCGAAATTGGCCGCACCAAAATTGTGGCTTGTGCACAGGATTTCTCCTTCATGGGCGGCTCTATGGGCATGTATGTTGGCAATGCCATCATTGCCGCCGCCGAGGCCGCCGTGGCCCGAAAATGCCCGCTGGTGCTATTTTCCGCCGCGGGCGGCGCACGGATGCAAGAGGGCATTTTGAGCCTGATGCAAATGCCCCGCACCACCGTGGCTGTGCAAATGCTGAAAGAAGCTGGCCTGCCCTATATTGTGGTGCTCACCCACCCGACCACGGGCGGGGTTACGGCCTCTTATGCCATGCTGGGCGATATCCACATCGCCGAGCCCAACGCGCTGATCGCCTTTGCCGGCACCCGCGTGATCGAGCAAACCATCCGTGAAAAGCTGCCCGAGGGGTTTCAGCGCGCCGAATACCTACTCGACCACGGCATGCTGGACCGCGTGACCCACCGCACCCAGATGAAGGGCGAACTGGTGTCGATTCTCCGCATGCTCATGCGCGATACCCCACCGATAATGGGCGACCTTCCCAAGCCTGCTGAAGAGGCCGAGCCGCAAGCCGCCGCAGAAGAGGCGTGAATAGCGACCAACTCCTTGAGAAAATGGGCCAGCTTCACCCCAAGGTGATGGACCTGTCCCTTGGCCGCATGCACCGGTTGCTTGAGGCGCTTGGCAACCCCGAGCGCAAGCTGCCACCGGTTGTTCACATCGCGGGCACCAATGGTAAAGGCTCCACCCAAGCCATGATTCGCGCGGGGTTGGAGGCCGCTGGCCACACCGTGCATGCCTACACCTCGCCCCACTTGGCGCGGTTTCATGAGCGTATCCGACTGGCCGGAAGCCTAATTTCCGAGGGGGATTTGGTGGCCGTGCTGCGTGAGACCATGGAGGTAAACGCAGGCGAACCCATCACTTATTTCGAGATCACAACCTGCGCGGCGATGCTGGCCATGTCGCGGGTGGAAGCCGATTACACCCTGCTTGAGGTTGGCCTCGGCGGGCGCTTGGACACTACCAATGTGGTGGAGGCCCCACGCCTCACCATTATCACGCCCATCTCGCTGGACCATCAAGGCTATCTTGGGGATACACTGGCTGAAATCGCAGGCGAAAAGGCGGGTATTCTCAAGCGCGGCGTGCCTTGCATTGTGAGCCCCCAGCCCGATGAGGTGCGCGACGTGATCGAAGCCAAAGCCGCTGAAATGGAGGCCCGCCTGCTGATCGCCGGGCAAGATTGGCACAGCTTTGAAGAGCGCGGCGGCATGGTTTACCAAGACGAAATGGGCCTGCTCGACCTGCCTCTTCCCGCGCTCATCGGCGCACATCAGGTTGAAAACGCAGGCGCTGCCATTTGCGCCCTCAGGATCCTCGGCGTTGATACCGCTGAAGCCGCGCTGCTGAAGGCCGAGTGGCCCGCGCGCATGCAAAAGCTCAAGCATGGCCCTTTGATTGATGCCGCACCGCAAGCCGAGCTTTGGCTCGATGGCGGGCATAATCCAGCCGCTGGCAAAGCCCTCGCCGAGGCCCTGACCCGCCTGCCTGAGCGCCCGCTCTATATGGTGTGTGGCATGCTCAACACCAAAGATATCGGCGGCTATCTGGCCCCGCTGGCGGCCAGTGCCGTAAAGCTGACCGGCGTTTCTATCCCCGATGAAACCGCCACGCTCAGCGCTGACGAAATCTGCGCAGCGGCGCAGGCCGAGGGCATGGTGGCCGATACCGCTAAAAGCGTTGCCGCGGCTGTGGCGCGCATAATCGCCGAATCCCCAACCGCGCGCATACTTCTTTGCGGCTCGCTTTACCTCGCGGGGCGGATATTGCAGGAAAACAGCTAATGGAAAATCCTCGCGCCTTTCTGAAATCTCTGTTTGATGCCGCTGTTGAAGCCGCCCTGCCCCAAGCCGATATTGCCAGGTGCCTACCCGAAAAACCAAGGGGCCGCACGGTGGTTATTGGCGCGGGCAAAGGCGCAGCACAGCTTGCGCAAGCGGTTGAGGCCGCATGGGATGGCCCGCTTTCCGGTGTGGTGGTCACCCGCTATGGCTACGCAACGAAATGCACGCAAATAGACATTATCGAAGCCCGTCACCCCGTGCCGGACGAGGCTGGGTTGGCAGCATCCAAAAGGCTGCTGACTGCCGTGCAAGGGCTGGGGCCAGACGACCTTGTGATCGCCCTCATCACAGGGGGCGGCTCGGCGTTGCTCCCCTGCCCCCCCGAAGGCGTGAGCCTTGCGGATGAGATTAAAATGAACGAGGCCCTGCTGGCCTCCGGTGCGCCCATTTCCGCCATGAATACCGTGCGAAAACATGTTTCTGACATCAAAGGCGGGCGCTTGGCGCTGGCGGCAGCCCCCGCCAAAGTGGTGAGCCTTATTGTATCAGATATCCCGGGTGATAACCCCGCTTTTGTGGCCTCTGGCCCCACGGTGCCAGACAGCGCCACCGCGCAAGATGCGCTTGAAATTGTGCGCCAGTATCAACTGCCCCTTCCCGCCTCGATAAAGGCGCACCTGCGCAGCGACGCCGCCACCGCGCCTCTGCCAAACCACCCCGTTTTTTCGCAAAATGAAGTGCATATCATCGCCTCAGCGGAGGTGTCATTGCAGGCGGCCAAACGTGTGGCCGAGGTTCAGGGCTTCCCTGTTCATATCCTCTCGGATGCACTCGAAGGTGAGGCGCGCGAAATCGCTAAAATGCACGCCGCCATGGCGAAATACAGCAAGGGCCCGCTGGTTTTGCTTTCAGGTGGTGAGCTCACGGTGACCCTGAAAGGCCAAGGCAAAGGCGGGCCAAATTCCGAATTCCTGCTGGCCTTTGCCAAGGAAATCGAAAGCATTGATAACATCCACGCGCTGAGTGCCGACACAGACGGCATAGATGGCTCAGAAGACAATGCGGGTGGCTTTGCCGATGGCAGCACGCAAATGCGAATCCGGGCCCGTGGCGGGGTGCCAGCGGCGCTGCTAGCAGACAATGACGCCTGGAGCGCTTTGCATTTGGCGGGCGATTTGCTCGTGACCGGCCCCACGGGCACCAATGTAAATGACCTGCGCGCAATACTTATTTTTTAGGAGATAAAATGAACGCCCTGCTAACCCCATGGAACACCCCGTTCGAACTTCCGCCCTTTGACCAGATCAAAGAGGATGAATTTGGCCCCGCCTTTGAGGCCGCACTTGCCGAGGCGCGCGCCAACATTGGCGAGATTGCAAGCCAAGCAGAGGCCCCGAGCTTTGCCAACACCATCGAGGCTCTGGAGCGCGCAGACGCTTTGCTCGATCGGGTGGGGGGTGTTTTTTTTAATCTTTCGGGGGCCGATAGTACGCCGGCGCTGGAAGCCTTGCAGCGCGATCTTTCCCCCAAATTGGCGGGCTATCAATCAGAAATGATGATGAATGCAGCGCTTTGGCAGCGGGTCAGTGCGCTTTCGCCTCAGGGGTTAACCCCTGAGCAAGCCCGCGTGCTGGACCTCTATCAAAAGATGTTTCGCCGCGCAGGGGCCGAGCTGGAAGGCAGTGCCAAGGCCCGCTTTGCCAAAATCATGCAACGCCTTGCCACCCTTGGCACCGGCTTTACGCAAAACCTGCTAGCTGACGAGCGTAGTTGGTCAATGCCGCTCACGGAAGCGGACCTTGTGGGCCTGCCGGATGACGTGATTGCGGCAGCTAAATCAGCGGCAGAGGACCGTGGCGAGCAGGGCCATGTGCTCACGCTGTCGCGCTCGCTCATCTCGCCATTTTTGCAATTCTCCCCTAGGCGAGACCTGCGGGAAACCGCCTTTAAGGCATGGATTGCCCGCGGGGAAAACGGCGGTGAAACCGATAACCGCACCCTCGCCGTTGAGATGCTGGCCTTGCGAAATGAACGCGCAAAGCTGCTCGGATATTCCAATTTTGCTGCCTATAAACTGGATGGCGAAATGGCAAAAACCCCCGAAGCGGTGCGAGAATTGTTGATGCAGGTGTGGTCTCCGGCCAAAACCGCCGCTGAGAAAGACGCCGCGCGACTGACAGAAATGTTGCATGCTGACGGCGTGAATGGCACGCTCAAACCATGGGACTGGCGCTATTACGCCACCAAGCTGCAAAAAGAAATGCATGACCTCGATGAGGCCGAAGTAAAGCCTTATTTGGGCTTGGATAACATGATTGAAGCAGCGTTCGATGTTGCGAACCGGTTGTTTGGCCTGAGCTTCAAACCGTTGGAAGCCCCGCTTTACCACGCAGATGGCCGAGCGTGGGAAGTGATGCAAGGTGAACGCCATATCGGCGTATTTATCGGTGATTATTTTGCCCGGCCAAGCAAGCGCTCCGGCGCGTGGTGCTCGCGGTTTCGCACGCAAAGCGCAATGGACGCGGACGTGCGCCCGATCACGATAAACGTGTGCAATTTTGCCAAACCACCCGAGGGCCAGCCGGCATTGCTGACCTTTGACGACGCCCGCACGCTCTTCCACGAGTTTGGCCACGCGCTGCATTCCTTGATGTCAGATGTCACCTATGGCTTCATCTCCGGCACATCGGTTGCGCGGGATTTTGTAGAGCTACCAAGCCAGCTTTATGAGCATTGGCTCTCGGTGCCAGAGGTTCTGGCCAAACACGCCCGCCATGTGGAAACTGGAGCACCTATGCCGGATAGCATGCTCAAACGCCTGAAAGCGGCCGAGAATTTTGACATGGGCTTTGCCACCGTCGAGTTTATTTCCTCCGCGATTGTGGACCTCGATTTCCATACCGGCCCTGTCCCCGATGACCTAATGAAAGCGCAAGCGGCGTCCCTCACGGCACTTGGTATGCCTGAAGCCATAACCATGCGCCACGCCAGCCCACATTTTGCGCATGTCTTTTCAGGCGATGGCTACGCGGCAGGGTATTATTCCTACATGTGGTCCGAGGTGATGGATGCCGATGCTTTTGAAGCGTTTGAGGAGGTCGGAGACCCGTTTGATGCCGAAACCGCCGCGCGGCTGGCGGAGCATATTTATACGGCAGGCGGGTCCAAAGACCCGGAGGCACTGTATCAGGCATTTCGAGGCAAAATGCCCAAGGTGGAAGCGCTCCTAAAGGGCCGCGGATTTACAAGCTAACGGCGCAACTGCCTGCTGAGCGCACGGCCCAGTTTTTCTGTGTTCCTGTGGTGGCGTATCTCAGGGCCATAATTGGTTTTCCTGCGTGGTAACCAGCCGTTAACTCATTCTTACTATCCTAGGAGCGTAACTCATAGGATAAAAGGATTAACCGTATGAAACCAACAGCTAAGCAGGAATCCATGGCGTCGTTTTTTAATGCGCTTGCACACCCGCGCAGGCAGATGATCTTTCAAGTCTTGCGAGATATGGGGCGCGAGGGCATACCCTATTACCGCTTGCAATCGCGCACAGGCCTCACCCGCGCCACGCTCTCTTTTCATCTCCGGAAAATGGCGGAGGGTCGAATTCTGAACCGAAAGGTTAAAGGAAAGGAATCATGGTATTCGCTTAACCTGTCTCCTTTTGCGCTGTTTGACGCCCCGATTTAGGCCAGCAAAGCCTCACAAAACCGCTTTATCCGCCCACACGCTTCAATCAATTGCGCATCGGCTGCGGCATATGACACCCGAAAATGCGGCGAAAGTCCAAAAGCCGCGCCATGCACCACCGCTACGCCAACGGCCGTCAGCAGCTCCAATGCAAAATCCTCATCTGTGGCAATCACATTCCCCGCAGGCGTGCGCTTGCCCATTAGCCCTGCCACGGATGGATACACATAAAACGCCCCTTCCGGCACGGCGCAAGTAATGCCATCAATTTCGTTCAACAGCCCCGCCACCAAGCCACGCCGCCGCAAAAACACCGCGCTGCTCTCCGCAATATAATCCTGCGGGCCGTTCAAGGCCTCCACCGCCGCCCACTGGCTCACCGAGCAGGCATTAGACGTGCTCTGGCTCTGCACCTTTTTCATCGCTCCGACCAGCGCAGCTGGCCCGCCCGCATAACCAATGCGCCAGCCCGTCATAGCATAAGCTTTCGAGACCCCATTGACCGTTAAACTCCGCTCATAAAGCCCCGGCTCCACCTCGGCAGGGGTGCAAAATGTGAACCCCGGAAAGGAAATATGCTCATACATATCATCCGACATCACCCAAACCTGCGGGTGGCGCATCAGCACATCGGTGAGCGCCTTAAGCTCGGCGCGGGTATAGCCTGCACCCGTCGGGTTGCTTGGAGAATTGAAAATCAGCCATTTGGTCTGGGGCGTAATAGCGGCCTCCAGCGCTTCGGGCGTCATCTTAAAGCCGGTGTTTTCCGAGCATTCCACGATCACCGGATTGCCATCACACATCAGCACCATATCTGGGTAGCTCACCCAATAAGGTGCCGGAATAATCACCTCATCACCGGCGTTTAGCGTCGCAAAAAGCGCGTTAAAAAGCACCTGCTTGCCACCGGTCGAAACGATCACTTGATCGGGCGCATAGTCCAACCCGTTATCGCGCTTGAATTTGGTGATAATCGCCGCTTTTAACTCGGGGATGCCATCGGGTGCCGTATAGCGGGTTTTGCCCGCATCAATCGCGGCTTTGGCCGCCGCTCGAATAGTCTGCGGCGTATCGAAATCTGGCTCGCCTGCGCTTAAAGCAATCACATCAACCCCTGCCGCTTTCATCTCAGCGGCTTTGGTGCTGATCGCGATGGTTGGCGAGGGTTTAACGGCGGCGAGGCGGTCGGCTAGGAATGTCATGTGCGGCTCCTGAAACTACGGGCCTGTTTTGCTGCAATTCCGCAGCCAATGTCAACGGGCCAACCCGCCCGGAAATGCGGGCGCGATAGGTAAACTGCGCCTCCATCACCCGCATCACATAGTTACGCGTTTCGCGAAACGGGATGCTTTCAATCCAGTCTATTGTGTCCACGCTTTCCAGCCGCGGGTCGCCATAATCCTTTATCCAGCGATCCGCGCGGTGCGGACCGGCATTGTAGGCCGCCGCGGCCAGCAGCACCGAGCCATCAAACCGCGCAAGCATTTCGGCCAGATAGGTTGTACCAATGCGGGCATTATATTGCCAGTCCGCCCCCAAACGTCGCTCTGAAAAGCTGATATTCAACCCACGCGCTACGGCTTTACCTGTTGCGGGCATGACCTGCATCAGGCCCAGCGCCCCTACGGGGCTACGCGCGGCCGCATTTAGCTCGCTTTCTTGCCGTGCAATGGCCATGGCCAGCTCGGGAGGCACGGCTTCGGCAAATTCGGCCAAGCCGTGCAAAGGGTAATAAGGCGCGGGGATCACATCGCCATTTGTGGCCGCCCCTTTGGCAATGCGGAGCGCAATATGCGGCTCGTCAAGATCAAGCAAAAGCTGCGCTAGGCCTGCACGCCCGCGCAAGTCCTGCCTGCTTGCGGCCAATGTCAAAAACATCTTGGCCCGCGCTGGCTCTCCGGCAAAGTAAAACAGCACCCCAGCGCGCACGGTGTCCTCGGCCAAAAACGGCGCTACCGTCCAGTCAGGCGGAAATTCAGGCCCGGTTAACAAAGCATCAGGTGCCAGCCCTGCGCGGCTCGCAGCAAGCTGGCCGTAAAAGCTGGTTTGAAAGCCCGCGCCCATCTGGAAAGCCTGATACGCACGGTTTTCATCACCTGCTGCCAAATGGGCCTCCCCCAGCCAATAGCCCGCACGGCCCAAGGAAATGGGCGAGGCAATGGCCTGCCGGAACCTCTGAAAATGCTGCACGGCGCGGGGCGCATTCCCGAGTTTGCGCAAGCTCAGATAGCCCGAAAGCCATTCAAGATCCGCATAATTGCTACCGCTGCTCAAAAAGTGCGAACTGGCAATCCGGTAGGCCAGATCTGCATCCCCTGCCCGCATGGCCCGGCGCGCATAGGTGCGGCGACGGCTGGCCCATTTCTCGGGCTGGCCAAGGCTGGCTTCGCTCACAGAGCGCGCCAACAACAGCTCTATCGCGCTTTCAGAATAGCCCTTTTTGGCCCGCCAAACAAAGCGGTCATAGGCAAGGCCTGCATCATTTTGCAAAGCGCGCGGAATGGCTTCTATCAGCGCATCCACCCCGTTGCGGTCTTCCTGCAAAGCCAGCCGCGCATTGGCCAAGGCCCGATGACCTGCATCAACCAAAGGCAGCATAGCCCGCGCAGCCTCGTGCTGGCGCGCCCAAAGCTGGATATCCAGTCGAGTGACATGCTCTTCGGACAATAGCGAAGAATATTCTTGCAAAAAGCCCGCGCGCTCTGCTTCGGACATTTCCATCTCATGCCACGCCTCCACGACCAGACTTCGCGCATCAGCCCGCGAAAGCGATGCCGCAAGCCGCAGCACACCTGCGCCCGTTTGCGGTGTGCGGGCAGAAAAATAAGCCTGCACGCGGCGGTCCGACAGGCCGGAAGGCATCACAGCTTCGCCTCTGCGCGAGATTTTGGCCAAACCCGGCCAGTCGGCATTTTCAGTCAAAAAATGCTCGTATTCCGCAAAGCGCCCGTCACCGGCGCGCAAGCGATACCAATCAATTATTTCAAGCGCAATCGGGTCCGACACCCGCGCGGCCCGCGCGGCTGCCGTGTCCCAATCGCTCACCACCACGGCTTCAATGGCCGAGGCGAATTGTGTGCCGTCTTCCTGCGGGGTTTCTGCACGCGCAGGGGAGAGCGCCAGCATAAATGCTGCCAAAATCAATAATTTCATCAAATTGCCTGTTCTTTTTTTGCGCTTCTAGCACAGAAATCAGCCCGCGTCTTGCCCTTCAAAGCGTTCAGCGCTCACAAATGCGGGAAACCGCTCAATGATCGCAACACGGTCACGCGCATAGCGGCTTTGCAAGGCTTCCCGCGTGGCCTTATCCCAGAAGCCATCCAGCAATTCGGGCTGGTTAAACCGCTTCCATGTGCGAATATCATCTGCAGTTTCGGCGTCCCCTGCGGCCACCGCCTGCTCATAAAGCATGGTTTGGCGAGCCGACATGGAGCGGTTCCAGCGATAATCGGGGTTATAAAACAACGCGTCCGCCAGCGTGCCAAGCATGGCCCTAAGCTGCGCAGGGCCAAAGCCCGGATCGGGTGAATACTCGGAAATCAGCAGTTCGGACTCAGGAAAAGCGCCCTCAATTTCCCCCAGCACATCACCCCAACCGCGCTTTAGGCCCAGCGCCAGCTCGGCTACAGTGGCACGGGGCAGCACCATACGCCCCGGAGCCAGCCAGCGGCCATAGGCCGAGGCAAAAAAGCTTTCATAGGGCCGAATGGCCACCACGATTTTAACGGGGTCAACCGGCAGCATCGCCCGCAGCTTGGCAAGGCGGCGGGCGGTATCGGGGTAAAATTCCCCATGAGTAAAAATGCTGTTGAGGAACCCGAGCAGGTTTTCATCCGAAATCACCACGGTTTCCAAACCGGCGCCAATATTCAATTGCCGAAAGCCCGCCCGCACTGAAGGGATACGCGCGCTCAAGGGTTTGGTCAGCGCGTCTTTTACTTCATCTTGGCAAGGCGCCGCAATGCCCGCCTTGGCCAAAAGTGCTGTGTTTTTCCCCAGCACCCCTTGCACATGGGTCGAGGCGGTGCGGTGTGCACCCAAATGAAGAATGATCTTTGTCACAAGCGCTCCTTGGCTCTGGGCAAACTAGCCCGCTCCCTCACTTTCCGCAAGCTTGCCGCTTGCGAAATCACAGATTCTCGGCTACGGTCGCGCCGCTTTCGCATGGTGCGTTGGCTTAACCCCAATTCCATGGAGGCACTTATGTTTACAGGGTCTATTCCCGCGCTCGTAACACCATTCACCAATGGCGAGGTAGATAAAAAGGCGCTCAAGGACTTGGTAGAATGGCATGTGGCCGAGGGCAGTTCCGGCGTTGTGCCTGTGGGTACCACGGGCGAAACCCCAACGCTGAGCCATGAAGAGCACCGTGACGTGGTGCGGATTTGTGTTGAAACCGCAGCGGGCCGCATTCCGGTGATCGCCGGCGCGGGTAGCAACTCCACCCGCGAGGCCACAAGCCTTACACAATTTGCCCAAGAAGTCGGCGCAAGCGCGGCCCTTGTGGTGACGCCTTATTACAATAGGCCCACCCAGCGCGGCTTGCTGGCGCATTATGAGGGGATTTTGGAAGCGACCGACATTCCGATTGTCATCTATAATATCCCCGGCCGCTCGATCGTGGATATGACACCGGAAACCATGGGTGCGCTTGCCAAGCATAAAAATATCGTTGGCGTGAAAGACGCCACGGGCGATGTTTCCCGCGTTTCCCACCAGCGCGCAAGTTGCGGCGAGGATTTCTGCCAGCTTTCGGGCGAAGACGCCTCAGCACTGGGGTTTAACGCCCATGGCGGTGTGGGCTGCATTTCGGTAACGGCCAATGTGGCCCCAAAGCTATGTGCTGAGTTTCAAGCGGCCACGCTGGCGGATGATTTCACTGCTGCGCTGGCCATTCAGGACAAGCTCCTGCCGCTTCACACCGCGATTTTTGTTGAGCCCGGCGTGGCGGGTGCCAAATATGCGCTCTCGCTTTTGGGTAAATGCAACGAAGATGTTCGCCGCCCGCTGACCACGCTTCTGGGCGAGACCAAAGCGCAAATTAAAGCGGCGATGCAATTCGCAAACTTGCTCTAAATGCCTGATCGCGCTGACATATACCTGATATGCGGCGCGACAGGCGCTGGAAAATCCACTCATGCGGAGGCGCTTGCCCAGCGGGTCAATGGCGTGCGCTTCTCCATTGATGAATGGATGCAACGGCTTCACAACAAAGACCAACCCGCCGAGATGAGTTTTGACTGGTTCTATGAGCGGGTCCAGCGCAATTGTGCGCAAATGCGCGATGTGGCCGAACGACTGGCAGAGTTGGGGACGCCGGTGGTTTTTGATTGCGGCCTGACCAACAAGAAAGAGCGAGACATTTTTGCGGACTGGGCCAGCAAACACGGCTATTCGGTGGCGCTCCATTTTGTTGATGTGCCGCCAGAAACCCGCTGGCAGCGCGTGCAAAAGCGTAATGCCGAGCAAGCAGAAACCTTTCAATTCGAAGTTACGCGCTGGATGTTTGACTTTGTTGAGGGCCTTTGGGAAGCGCCTGACAAGGCCGAAATGGCCGCGCTTAACGGGACGCGCGTTTAGCCCAACCTAGACAGACGTAAAAAATATGCCATACTGCTGCTATTAAATAGCAAAAAGGATTTTAATATGGCAACCCCCGAAGAAACTGCCCTCAAAGCGATTGATAAACAAGCAAAAGCGCTCCACAAAATCATCTCGTTTCTGCAAAACACCGCCAAAAAAATGGTGGGCTTCATCAGCACCCTTGTAAGCGCGCTGCAATCTCTGCTGGCTAAGCTTAAGCAAATTGCGCAGTTTATTCCCTCGGCATTGCTAAGCGGCGCAAAAAAAGCAGTCCTGTTTATGACAAAAGCCCTAAAGGAGCTTCCCAAGCAGATTAAGACCCTCGTGCGGTTTATGAAAAACCTGCTCAAAGCGATCAGGGCCGGGCTGACCGACACTTTAGTGACCATGATCTCACTGGCGCTTAACATGATTAAAGCCCTGTTAACCGGGCTAATGGCCTTTTTCAAAAACATGCTGGACGTGCTAAAGCCGCTGGACCGGCTGCGCTCGGCAATCAAGCAAGCCGAAATGCTGATCAGGGCCGTGGTAGAAGAAATCGCCGATATTCTGAAGGAGATGTATGTGGTTGGGATTCTAAAATCCAACATTCAAGCCCTTCAAAAGAAGCTTAAGCAAGCCATGGGGTATATTGGAGAAACCGAGAAGAATCTGGTGAAGCTTGAACGCGCAACGACTTAAGGCTTACCACACGGGTTAATACGACTATCACCATCTGGACAATCCGCCCCCCGATGGCTACATCAACCCCATGGCACCTAAAGGCAAAAAAAACCCGAATAACAAAAGCGTCGCGGAGAACCGCAAGGCGCGCTATAACTATGCCGTTGAGGACACCTTGGAATGTGGGCTGCTGCTCGAAGGTTCGGAGGTGAAAGCTATGCGCGCGGGTGGGGTCAATATTGCCGAAAGCTATGCCAATATTGAGGATGGCGAGCTCTGGCTCATCAATTCTCATGTTCCAAAATACGAGCAGGCCAAAACCTTTCAGCACGAAGAGCGGCGGCGGCGCAAGCTCTTGGTCAGCAAAAAAGAGCTCGGGAACCTGCACAAGAATGTGGGCCGCGAAGGCATGGCCTTGGTGCCGCTGAAAATCTATTTTAATGATAAAGGCCGTGCCAAAATCCTGATCGGCATTGCCAAAGGCAAAAAGATGCAAGACAAACGCGCCACCGAGAAAAAACGAGATTGGCAAAAGCAGCAAGGTCGCCTTTTGCGTGATCGGGGCTAGCCAAGCCGTGCAAGGTTGCCGCGCGGCGCGGGTGCGACATTGCCAAGCAAGGCTATGCTAGACGCGCCGCCACCGAAGCCAAGGCCCAAGCGCGCGGGTCAATTTTCTCGAAAGGCCCGGTTAAAGTAATTGGCCAAAGGCTTAATCAGGTAATTCAACGGCGTGCGCTCATCCGTTTTTATAAAAGCTTCCACCGGCATCCCGGGTAATATTTCCAGCGCGCCCAGCTTTTCCAGCTCACCGGCATCTGGCCGCAGCTCAGCGGTATAATAACTCGCCCCCGTGCGGTCATCCGTAAATACATCCGGCGAAATATTGGCCACGGTGGCAAAAAGCTCTGGTGTGGTGCGCTGGTCAAAAGTCGAAAAGCGCAGTGTGGCAGGCTGGCCAAGCCGGATCTGGTCAATATGCTGGGTTGGAATCTGGGTCCGAATGACCAGTGGCTCGTCTTGCGGGATGATAAACATAATCGGCTCTGCGGGCTGCACCACAGCCCGGGTGGTGTGCACGGCAAGGCCGTAAATCACACCAGCACGCGGCGCACGCAGGGTCAGCCGGTCCAGCACTTCCAATAGGGAAAGCCGGTTTTGCCGCAGCTCAATTTCACGTGGTTGCAGTTCCCGTAGCGCACCTATGGCCTCTTCGCGCAGACTAGTGGCCAGTTTTAGGCGCTCAATCTCGATCTCTGCCAAGCGCCCGCGTGATTGCGCGATTTCCGCGTTCAGCGCCCCAATCCGCCCGCCAAAACTGGCCGCCTCCCGTTTAAGCGCCGACACGCGGCTGGCTTGGGTCAGCCCGCTTTCAAGCAATTGCTGCTGGTCGGCCAATTCCTGATTGAGCAAAGCCGTTTGCGCTTCGAGCGACACCAGTTGCGATTGCGAGCCGTCAATTTGGTTGCTGACCTGCCGGCTGCGCTCATCCCATTGTGAAAGCTCTTCTTGCAGCGAGGCCCGCCGCGCCGCAAAAAGCGCGCTTTGGCCCTGCATCAATTCTGCAACCCTTGGCAGGCGCTCGGCCACTGCCACCAGTTCGGCGTCAAAGGTGATTTCCGCAGCCCCATCTCGCTCGGCCAGCAGTCGGCTTTTTTGGCCAAGTAGCTCAAATAGCTGGCCCTCAGTCACCGCAAGCTCTGATTCCGTCAGCACAGCATCAAATCGCAGCAGCGTTTCCCCAGCGGCCACATTGTCGCCATCCGCCACCAGAATTTTGCCCACCACACCGCCTTGTGGGTGTTGCACAATCTGCCGGTTGCTCTCTACTTCCACATTGCCAGATGTCACAATCGCCCCCGCGATTTCAGAGCTAACAGACCAATAAGTCAGCCCGCCAAGCAGGCCAACCAGTGCGACCATGCCCAAGAGGACAAAGCGCGAGGTGCGCCAAGGGTTTTGCGTGCTCATGCCGGCCCCTTTGGGGCCATTTCGCCCGCAATGGTTTGGTAATTTTGGGTCATTTCCTTAATCACCTCATCCCGCGGGCCAAATTTGGCAACCACGCCATCTGCCAGCACCAGCGCCAGATCACAAGCCGCTATGCCCGAGGGCCGATGCGCCATAATCACCACCGCGCCCCCTTTGGCTTTAAAGCCATCAATCGCTTTATCCAAAGCAATCCCGCCATGGGAATCGAGATTGGAATTTGGCTCATCCAGCACCAGCAAAACGGGGTCATCAAACAGCGCCCGCGCCAGCCCGATGCGCTGTTTTTGCCCGCCAGAAAGCCGTGCCCCGCCGTTGATTTTGGTATCATAGCCCTGCGGAAGCTTCAAAATCATCTCATGAGCATCGGCCAGTTTAGCCGCAGCAATCACTTTGTCAGGTGCTGGCGCCTCGCTCAGCCGCGCGATGTTTTCGGAAATCGTGCCGTCAAACAGCGCCACGTCTTGCGGCAAATAGCCAATAAAACGGCCCAGATCATCAGGGTTATATTGGTCAAGTGCCGCCCCATCGAGCCGGATTTTGCCGGAAACCACCGGCCAAATGCCCGTAAGCACCCGCGCCAAGGTTGATTTGCCAGACGCACTTTCGCCAATCACCGCCAAAGCCTGCCCCGGCTCCACCCGAAAAGACACCATCCGCAAGGTGGCCATGTTTTCGCCGGGCGGCACCACGGTGACCTTTGAAAGCTCCAAATAGGCTTTTGGGCGCGGCAGATTGGTGCGCGCTTCCGGCTCGGGCACAGCCCCCAGCATTAAGGATAGCGCCTTGCGCCCCTGCCGTGCGCGCTGCACCAAAGACCACTGGCCAATCGCTTGCTCCACCGGGGCCAGCGCACGGCCCATCAGAATGGACCCCGCAATCATTGCCCCCGCCGTTAGCTCATTTTGCAACACCAGATAGGCCCCGAGCGCCAGCATGGCCGATTGCAGAAAAAGCCGGAGGGTTTTGGTAAGCGTGGTGAAAAAACCAATGCGATGCGCCGCCCGCGTGGCGCTTTCCAGCGCGCTTTTGCGAGCCTTGCCCCAGCGGGAAAGCGCCGCCTTCTGCATGCCAAGCCCGTGCACCGCTTCAGCGTGGTTACGGAATGCTTCCGAAAGCGCCTGTGCCTGTGCGGCCTCGCGGCTGGCCGCAAACACCGGACGGCGGGTAAGATATTGGTTGAGGACCGTCAGAAATATTAGCAAGGCCCCCCCGCTGAGCGCCAACCACCCGAGCATCGGGTGGAAAATAAAGATCGCAGCCAGAAAAATCGGGGTCCATGGCATATCAAAGACCGCAAAAAGCGCAGGTGAAGCCAGCAGGCGCTGCATGGATTCGAGGTCTTGCAAGCCCGAATCAGGCCGCGCACGCGCCTCAGCCGACACTGCGCGCCGCAATGTGGCTGCAAAGACCCGCTCATCAAGCGCATCTTGCACGCCTGCACCAATTTGCGCAGCTATCCGGCCACGGGCAAAATCAAGCACACCCATAATGCCGTATAGCAAAACAACCAAAAGGGTGAGCGCCACCAGCGTTTCTTCGGAGCGCGAGCCAAGCACACGATCGTAGATTTGCAGCATAAATAGCGGGCCCGTAAGCATAAGCAGGTTTGCAAATACGCTAAACAACCCGATCGAAAAGATCGACCAGTTCCAGCGTTTTATAACGGCTGAAATCTCGTGATTCCCGAGTTTCATGAGCCTGTTATGATCCATTTACTGCCCTTCACCTTTGCGCGCTATCCTGCGCGAGCCTTCGCTTGCCCGGAAATTTAGCCTTTCCGCCCTACTCGACATTCTGGTATAAAACCCTAAATAGCAATTGTACGAGCAAATATTTAAAGCTCTTTTACGGAAATTACGGTATGACCGCAAAAGCAAAAGTTTTCAACTGGTTGATTAAGGGCATGTTACTTGCCTCCCTTGGTGCGTGTGCCTCCGGGCAAACCAACCTTGCCGAGGGCGAGATATATGACCCGTTCGAAAACGCAAACCGCTCGATCCACGAATTTAATGTCGCGATGGACAAGCTTGTGGTGGGGCCGGTGGCCACGGTTTATGGCACAGTAGTGCCCGAAGATGTGCGCACCGTTGTTGAAAACGCGGCCCGTAACCTTGGCGAGCCAAATGCCTTTGTAAACCATGTTTTGCAGGGCGATGGCGACGCCGCCGGCACCACGCTTTTGCGCTTTGTGCTGAATAGCACCCTGGGCATTGCCGGGATAGCCGACCCAGCCGCTGATGTGGGGCTGTTTGAGCAGCCCACCGATTTTGGCGAAACTCTGGGCGTATGGGGCCTACCCGAAGGGGCCTATATTGAGCTACCAATTCTGGGGGCCAGCACGGTGCGCGACACAGCGGGCATTATCGTTGACCTCGCGATTGACCCTATGAACTATGTAATCACCCGTGAGCAAGCCTATTATATGCTAGCGCTGAAAGGCGTGAACCTGATCGGCAAGCGCAACACCTATGACGACCTCATAAGCCTGCTGCTTTACGAATCAGCTGATAGTTATGCGGCCCAGCGGCTTTCCTATATGCAAAACAAGCGCTACGTGGTTTCGGGTGGCGAAACAGAGATTGATGATCTGGAGGATCCTTATGCCTTTGAATAAACCTAATCGGCGGCTGGTATTGGCCGGTGGCGCAGCCGCCCTTCTGCCTTTGCCTGCACTGGCACTTAGCGAAAATGCAGCCTCTGCCTATGTGCAGCACGTGATTGACGATGTGCTTGGCATTATTAATTCCGGCCAAGCAGAGGCGCAGCTCTTGCGGCGTTTCAAGCGGGTTTTTACCTCCTACGCCGATATTGATATTATTGCCCGCTCAGTGCTTGGCCCGCCCTATCGTGGCCTCAGCAACCGACAGAAGCGCGCATTTTCAGATGCCTTCGGAAGCTATCTTTCCAATAAATACGGCCGGCAATTCCGCGAATTTCGGGGTGCAGAAATCACTATTACGCGCGCACGGGATGCGGGCAATAAAGGCGTTTTGGTCTCATCCCAAGTGCGCCAACAAGGGCAATCTCCCTTTGCGCTTGATTGGCAGGTCTCTGACCGCTCGGGCCAAACCAAGCTGATCAACCTGGTCATCGAAGGGCTATCTTTGCTCACTTCGGAGCGCGAAGAAATTCGCGGGCAGCTGGCAGCACACGGGGGCGATGTAAACGCGCTCACAGCCTATCTGGCCTCTGCCTAGGCGCGGATGCGCCTCATTCCTTATATTTCACTCTACCTCGTCTTTGCGGCGGGGTTGGTTTTTGCAGTTTGGCAGCTATCCTACCGTGAGGCCTTAGGGCAGCTTTCGCTTTCAGCGCAAGCAAACCTTTCTCTCGCGGCTGACCGCTTGGTGGGCCGCTTGGAGCGCTACCGCATGCTGCCCGTGGTGCTCTCACGGGATCAAGCCTTTCTGGAAGCCCTCGGAAGCGCCACGCCCGAGCGCCTGAACCCGCGCTTGCGGCAATTGGCAGATCTCAGCCGCTCGCTAAACATTTCGCTGGTTGATGTCAGTGGGGTTGTCGTGGCTGACAGCGCCTTTGGGACTGCACAAAGCTATCTTGGCCGCAATCTTTCCGACCGCGCCGACTTTATCCGCGCCATGAACGGTGCACTGGGGTTCACCCACCTGCAAGAGCGGGTTGATAGCCCACGCGGCTTTACCTTCGCAAGGCAGATCAGAGATGCACAAGGCATTACCCGCGGGGCCATTGTGGTAAAAGCCGATCTTGTAAACTTAGAGTTCTTGTGGCGGGGCGACCCTGAAACCGTGTTTTTTGTTGATGAGAATCAAGTGATATTTATATCCAACCGTTCAGAGCTATTGCTCATGCGCCTTAACAGCACCGAGGTTGATTTAACGCGCTACGGAAACCAGCCGCTGCGCCCCTTCCCCAACCCTGCTGAACGCCGATCCTTTGGCTATACGATCTGGCAGGTGGCCAATGACCCTAAGCTCTCCCATGAGGCACTGCTCGAAACACAGCCTCTACCGGTAATCGGCATGGAGGCATATATATTAACAGACACCGCACCCGTAACCGAAGCCGCCCGCCTGCGCGCTATGCTGGTGGCGGCCCTCATGGCCCTGTTTGGTGTGCTCCTCTGGGCGCTTTACATCCGCCGCTCTGCGCTGGCGCGCGAACTGGCCCTGAGAGAAGAGGCCAACGCCGCGCTTGAAGCGCGGGTGGAAAAGCGCACGGGGCAGCTCAAGCGGGCACAAAATGACCTTGTGCAGGCAGGCAAGCTTTCTGCCCTTGGCCAAATGGCCGCGGGGATCAGCCATGAGTTAAATCAGCCTTTAGCGGCTATCCAATCGTTTTCAGAAAACGCACAGGTGTTTTTAGAGCGGGGTCAGCCAGAAAAAGCCGCCGGCAACCTTGGGCGCATCGCTGATCTGACGGGCCGGATGGCGCGGATCATCAAAAATCTGCGGGCGTTTTCCAAAAAGGAAGGCGAGGCCTCCGGCGATGTTGCCCTTGGGCGCGTGGTGGATGACGCGCTGGAGATTGCCGCCGCGCGCCTGCGAGCAGAAGATGTAGCGCTGCACTGGCAGCGGCCAGAGGTAGAGATCATCGCCCAAGGCGGCGCGGTGCGGCTGCAACAAGTGGTGCTGAACCTGATCTCAAACGCAGTAGACGCGATGGCGGGGGTCGCGACGCGGCGGATAGAAATTTCCGTTGGAGAAAGTATTGATTCGGCGCAGATAGTATTGCGCGATACAGGGCCGGGGCTGGAAGCCCCCGAAAAGATTTTTGAGCCGTTTTATACCACTAAAACGACAGGTGGTGCAGACGGCATGGGGCTTGGGCTTTCAATTTCCTACGGGATTGTGCAAAGCTTTGGCGGCGCAATAAAGGGGGCAAACCACCCCGATGGCGGGGCAGTTTTCACCGTGACTTTGCCAAAAGGAGCCGCCCCATGAGCCTGAGCATATTACTGGTAGACGATGACCGTGAGGTCCGCGAAGCTCTTGGGCAAAGCCTTGAAATCGCCGGATACCCGGTGGTTCTGGCCGGTTCGTTTATTGAGGCCATGGATCATATTTCGCCCAATTTTGCGGGGGTGGTATTGAGCGATGTCCGTATGCCGGGCAAAGATGGTTTTGCCTTGCTGGAGCGCTGCAAACAGGTGGATATTGACCTGCCGGTCATTCTCATAACCGGAGAGGGAGATGTGCCCATGGCTGTGCGGGCCATGGAAGCTGGGGCGCTTAATTTTCTGGAAAAGCCAGTGAGCAACGAGCGGCTGATGGCGGTTGTGGCGCGCGCCTGTGAGCTACGCGCCACTGTGCTGGACAACCGCTCCCTAAAGGCGCGCTTGGCCGCAAAAGACGCCGCCGAGCGGCTCATAATTGGGCAATCGGAAGCCACGCAAAACCTGCGGCGGCAGTTGCGTGTGGTGGCAACGGCTAAGTCAGACGCGCTGATCACCGGAGAAACCGGCGTTGGCAAAGAGCTGGCCGCACGGGTGGTCCATGCTCTTTCTGGTGGCAACGCACCCTTTATCGCGGTGAATTGTGGCATGCTCACAGAGGGCTTGACGCAGGCGGTGCTGTTTGGCGACAGCACCCGCAAAGGTGCCTTTGAACGGGCTGACGGTGGCACTCTTTTTCTTGATGAAATCGGCGCAATGCCGCTGGGCCAGCAGGTAAACCTGCTGCGTATACTCGAAGAACGCTCGATAGAAGACCATCTGGGCCGGCCACAAAAGCTTGATATTCGCGTGCTGGCTGCCAGCCATGAAGACCTGCCGGATATGGCCGCCAAGGGCCGCTTCCGCCCTGATCTTTTCTTCCGGCTTGATGTCGCAAGGCTGAAAATTCCTCCGTTAAGGGAGCGCCCGGAAGATATTGGCGTGCTTTACACCCATTTTTTGAAAGAGGCCCAAGCCGAGTTTGGCCTGCCTCATGGCCAAGTGGCATTGGCCAGCTTATTGGCCAAAAACTGGCCGGGAAATGCACGTGAATTGCGCAACCATGCCCAGCGGGCGGCCATGGGGCTGGACGAAGCCGAAAGCGCAACTGTAACGGGATTAAGCGCCGCCCTAGAGCGGGTAGAGGCACATCTTATCGAGCAACGCCTGATGCAGTTTAATGGTAAAATTTCCGAAGTTTGTAGCGCCCTCGGCTTGCCCCGCAAAACCCTTTACGACAAGCTAAAGCGCCATGGTATTAAGCCTGAACGGTTTCGCTAGCCTCAAGTTCTGAAGCGGCGCGCAAAGGGCGGTTTGCTTGGCGATACTCCATTCGCGCCGCGCTGCAACGGCAGTGCATATGACCACAAGCGCAAACGCTGTAACGCGGCGCGAGCCTGATGTTCCAACCATCACAATGGTGGGCGCGCCGCGATAGCCGAGCAAAGCGAGGCCACAAAGAGGGTGCGTCGAATCTGTGCGATTTTTCGCACAGTTCCATCAAAATTGAGCGGCTGGGCGCACAGATACTTCGTCTTTAATCACCTTAACCAATTGTTAATAAGCGGTAATTTACCGAATCACACTCTTGTGAAGAAACTCCTTTCCCTCACAGCAATCTATGCTTCAATAGGGCATCGGCCGCACATGCGGCTTTCAACGTTCTGGGAGGAACATCATGCGTTTTCTAACCATGGCCGCCGTTCTGGCCGCCACAGCCATCACCACCAACACTGCTTTTGCACAAGAAGCCTGTGACGAGGGCGAGATTGTTATTAAATTTGCCCACGTAACCAACACCGACCGCCACCCCAAAGGCATCGCTGCTACGCTTTTGGCCGAGCGCGTAAATGCCGAGATGGACGGTGTGGCTTGTATGGAGGTTTACCCAAACTCCACACTTTATAATGATAACCAAGTGCTTGAAGCTATGCTTCAGGGCGATGTGCAACTGGCTGCACCAAGCCTCTCGAAGTTCGAGGCCTTCACCCTCCAGTTCCGCATTTTCGATTTGCCATTTATGTTTGCCAACGTGGCTGCGGTAGACGAGTTCCAAGCCTCCGAAGCTGGCGAAGCTATGAAAGCCTCCATGGCGCGCCGTGGGCTTATGGGCCTAGATTTCTGGCATAACGGCATGAAAAACTTCTCGGCCAACGTACCGTTGGTCGCACCAACGGATGCCGAAGGCCTGAAGTTCCGCGTACAAACCTCGGACGTGTTGGTTGCGCAAATGGAAGCGCTTGGCGCGATTCCACAGCCAATGGCCTTTTCCGAGGTATACGGCGCACTGCAAACCGGCGTGGTTGACGGCCAAGAGAACACATGGTCCAACATCTATGGCAAGAAGTTCTTTGAGGTTCAGGACGGCGTGACCGAAACCAACCACGGCATTCTGGATTACCTTGTGGTCACCTCGACCGAGTGGCTCGACGGGCTAGAGCCTGAAGTGCGCGACCAGTTCCTGACCATTTTGCACGAAGTGACTGCACTGCGTAACGCAGAAGCCACCGCCGTAAACGAGCAGGCCAAGCAGGACATCATCGGTGCAGGCGGCATTGTGCGCTCGCTTTCCGCTGAGCAGCGTCAAGCTTGGGTTGATGCGATGAAGCCGGTTTGGGCACAGTTTGAAGGCGACGTGGGCGCGGATAACATTGCCGCTGCGCAAGCGATTAACGCCAGCCAATAAAGCACACCGCGCCGCCAGCATTCGTTGGCGGCGCAACTCATTTCAGGGGGCCAGCATGCACAGCAAAAACAAAAGCTTTATGGATAATATTGAGGAAACGCTGATTGCGGCCATCCTCGGGCTTATGACGCTGATAACATTTGTGAATGTAGTGCTGCGCTATACCGCGGGCACCGGCTTTGGGGCTTACATGAAGGAAGTATGGGGCATAAATGGCGGGCTGATCTGGGGCTTGGAAATGACCTCTATCCTGTTTTCATGGCTAGTGCTTTTGGGCGTTAGCTATTGCATAAAAATCACCGCGCATCTGGGTGTGGATTCCCTCATTAACGTCTTTAAAATGCCGACCCGTCGCAAGTTGGCAATGCTTGCCACCGCACTTTCCATCATCTACGCCCTGCTTTTGCTCAAAGCGAGCTACGACTATTACGCCAATTTCGCGAACCTGCCCGCCACCACTGGCCACTGGTTTCCCACCGGATTTGAAGAGATGAAAGCCACCAGCTACCGCAGCTGGTATGAGGTGGAGCGCGTGCCGATGCCCGACTGGCTCCGCTTTATCGAACCGATGATAAACGAAGGCGAGGCTTATAATAAAATTCCGCGCTTTATCCCCTATGCGATCCTACCCTTTGGCGCCGCGCTGCTGCTTTTCCGCCTTGCGCAAGCCTTCACTGGCCTCGCCAATGGCACCCGAGACACCCTGATTGTGAGCCATGAGGCCGAAGACGACGTAAAAGAAGTGGCTGCCAAAGCCACGCAGGAGGCCTAGGCTATGGAAATTGTATTTCTTTTTGGCATGGTTATCGGTTTTTTGCTGCTTGGCGTGCCGATTGCCATTTCGCTTGGATTAAGCTCAATCATATTCATGCTGCTCTACTCCGATGCCTCTCTCGCCTCAGTTGGCCAAACCATGTTTCAGGCGATGTATGCGCACTATACGCTCCTCGCCATTCCCTTCTTCATTCTGGCCTCCAGCTTTATGAGCACGGGGGGCGTGGCGCGGCGCATAATTCGGTTTGCCATTGCCATGGTCGGGCATTTGCGTGGTGGCTTTGCCATTGCGGGCGTGCTGGCCTGCATGATGTTTGCCGCGCTCAGCGGCTCTTCCCCTGCTACCGTGGTCGCCATCGGGTCTATCGTCATCGCGGGTATGCACCAGCTTGGCTATACCAAAGATTTCGCGGCAGGCATAATTGCTGTGGCTGGCACCCTTGGCATCCTCATTCCACCCTCAATCGTTATGGTAGTTTACGCCTCCGCCACCGATGTTTCGGTGGGCCGGATGTTCCTTGCTGGCGTTATCCCCGGCATATTGGCTGGCACCATGCTGATGGTTGGTATCTATGTAGTGGCGCGCATTAAAAACATGCCCAAGGGCGAGTGGCTCGGCTGGGGCGAGATCTTTAATGCGGGGCGCGATGCGCTTTGGGGCCTGTTCCTGATGGTCATCATCATGGGCGGCATTTATGGCCACCCGTGGTTTGGCCTGCACGAAGTAGCTGACGCCGAGGGCGTGCGCTCTATGATCTCGGGTATTTATTGGAAAAGCGGGGCCTTTACCCCCACCGAGGCGGCAGCGGTTTCGGCCATTTACGCCTTCTTCATTGCCAATTTTGTATACCGCGATATGGGGCCATTGGCCGCCAAAACCGAGGGTGGAAAGCCCTCCAACCTGCTTAAAAGACCTTGGGCGCTGGTGACGGCATGGGTGCACAAAGACACCCGCGATACCCTGTTTGAGGCCGGAAAGCTGACCATTACGCTGATGTTCATCATCGCCAATGCGCTGCTGCTCAAGCACGTACTGACTGAGGAGCAACTCCCCCAGCAAATCGCCAACGCGATGCTTACGGCGGGCTTCGGGGCCATTATGTTCCTCGTGATCGTCAACGTGATCCTGCTAATTGGCGGGCAGTTCATGGAGCCCTCCGGCCTCATCGTTATCGTCGCCCCGCTGGTCTTCCCCATCGCGATAGAGCTGGGGATAGACCCCATTCACCTCGGCATTATCATGGTGGTAAATATGGAGATCGGGATGATAACCCCGCCGGTGGGCCTCAACCTGTTTGTGACCTCTGGCGTGGCGGGCATGCCGATGCTGCGCGTAGTCAAGGCCGCCCTGCCTTGGCTCGGCATCCTCTTCGTGTTCCTGATTTTGGTGACCTACATTCCGATCATCTCAACCTTCTTGCCCAACAGCGTAATGGGGCCGGAGATTATTTTGAAATAGCACAGCTTACTTGCCGACTAGTTGTTACAGATCATTTTTACAATCGTGGGGTGGCTATACACTAGCTCCACTGGAGGAGTGTTATTGATGACAATAAGTAAAACACACATCACAGGCATCTCTGTGGTTTGGGCGCGGCGGCTATTCATAGCCATGGGCCTGCTAACCACACTCACATTTGGGCTAGCCTTGCTTGCCGTGCCAGTTGCGGGGCGGTTCTGCTCCAAAAACTGCGTTGAATACCCTTATTTCGACATATTAAGCCAGTTCCCTAAAGACTATCTGTGGATGTTTCCGGCCATGATCTTGTGTATAGGTTTTGTGATTTCGCTAGCCGTGATCTATCAAGCTGCTGCACCTCATCGAAAACTCTTTGGCCTTGTTGGCCTGTGCTTTGGGTTGATGTCCTCTACCATCTTAATTTTCAATTATTTTGTGCAGGTTTCAGTGATTCAGCCAAGCCTATTGTTGGGGGAAACCGATGGGGTGGCGCTACTCACGATGTATAACGAACACGGGATATTTATCGCGTTAGAGGAGGTTGGATATATGCTGATGGCCGCGGCGATGGGAGCGGCAGGCTTGGTTTTTTCTGGCCCAAGCTTATGTGAAAGAGTCATACGATGGGTGTTTATTGGCGCACCTGTGCTATGCGCGCTAGCCTTGGCATATGTGTTATCTCAATACGGTATTCAGCGAGGGTATATATTTGAAGTCATCGTGATTTCAATAGATTGGATCGCGCTGATCATTGGTTCAATTGCGCTAGCCGTAATGCTTAGCCCTCAAATCTACAAAAAATAAATCCTGGAAGGGTGCTGACCCAATATACTGTAACCCGCCACAGCAACGTGACTTTGCAAATCTTTTTCAATTGTGTATAAGTTTGAGCAACGCAGCCAGAATTGGCGCATACGAGCAGATTAGAGGCACATCATGAAACTCACCCGCAGAACCCTGCTGGCCAGCGCGGCTGCCGCAGCCGTGGCCAAGCCTGTTTTGGCCAGCCCAGATATCGCCGATATGGTGGTTGTTTTTAAAAGCAGCCGCCGGATGGTGCTTTATCGTAACGGCACGCCTTTACGTGATTATGGCATCGGCCTTGGCTGGGCCCCCACTGGCGACAAAGAATTTGAAGGCGACGGACGAACGCCCGAGGGCAGCTATTATATTAACCGTCGCAACCCCAATAGCGCGTTTCATCTCAGCCTTGGCATTTCATACCCGGACCCAAATCAGGTGGCTGCCGCGGCGGCCGAAGGGCGCAATCCGGGGGGGGATATTTTTATCCACGGGGGCTTGGGCAAGCCCCACCAGCGTGGTGACTGGACAGCGGGCTGCATAGCAGTTTCTAATCGGGAGATAGAGGAAATTTGGCAAATGGTGCCCGATGGCGCGCTGGTGGTTATTCAGCCATAGCCACCTGAACCGGTGTAACCGTCGCCCCAACATCCATCACCCACCAGAGCTTGCCGTTGGCTTCCTGAAACCAGCCAAAGCCCATATGCGTGGCGCGCGGGTCGATCATGGCTTGCCGTGAGCGGGAATCAGCAGCCCAAGCCTGAAAGATTTCGATGTTGCTCATAAAGGTTTCAGCCACGTCTTCCCCGGTGATCAAGCCATTAAAGCCAGCCCGCTGGGCGCGGGTTTGCGGGGAGGAGCGGTCTGAGCCAAAATTCCACGCCCGTTTTTGCACAGCAATATCGCGGGCATGGGTCAGCGCAGCGGTGGTGAGCTGAGCTGAAAGCGTAAGCGGCGGCACGCCCGCTTGGGCGCGCACCGCGTTTACAAGGTCTAGCTGGTTAAGCCGAATAGCATTGGCCTCCCCCGCTGTAATTTGGCGCACTGCGCTGGTTTCGGTCGGAATACAGCCAGAAACCATAAACAGCGAAACCACAAGCACAGAAATAATTCGAAACATTATAAACTCCAAAATATACAGACAGGCGCTCATAGCCTGTTTTGCAACAGGTTTCAAACCCCTTCGGCACAGGCTAACGCCGAAGTGAATTGCAATCGGCAGGATTGCGTAATAAGTTGTGCTGTCTTTTCCAATTTTGAGATTAATGTGATGCCAACCCAAAATAAAATGATGACCCGCCGCCAATTTGGCAAAGCGCTGGGGGCCTCTAGCCTTATGCTGCCGCTGCTATCTCCGGCCATGCTGCGCGCGCAAGCGACCGTTGGCACAGAAACAGAGGCGCCTCAGTTTGTCTCCAATGCTTTTGTGACCAAAAACTGGCAGGATCATTTCAGCAGCCGCCGTAAGGGCGCTATCTTGGTGGATACCTATGGGCGGGTGCTGCATTATTGGTCGGAAGACGGTGAAACCTACATGATTTTTCCAACCTCGGTGCCGGTATCAGAAAGCCTGACGCGGCGCGGCCGCACCACCATTACGCGTAAAGTGGTTGGCCCCGAATGGCGGCCAACGCCAAACATGCTTCGGCGAGACCCTGAGCTGCCCCCCTATGTGGGCCCCGGGCCAGAAAACCCGCTTGGTACCCACGCGCTTTATCTGGGCTGGCAATACTACCGGATTCATGGCACAAACGACACTCGCAAGATCGGGCGGCAGGCCTCAAACGGCTGTATTGGCCTCTATAATGAGGATATTTCGACGCTATTTGAGCTTGCTAAAGTGGGCACACAGGTGCTTTTAGTTTAACTTTGCACCTTAACACACTCAAAAAACATGCTTTAATTGCAAAAAACCTACACCTGTTGCCAGTGTGGTTTTTTTCTTGCCTAAAGCCTTGAATAGCGCGATATTAACAGTGCATTCACGCTAACGAGTTGGCTGATAAATAGCCGAATACCTTTATTAAGGAATAGATATATGAAAATCATACTCACCACATTCGCAACCTTAGCGAGCGCCACATCTGCCTTTGCAGGGGCCGTAACTTTTGTAGCCCCTGAAGTCGTGGCTATCGAAGAGCCGGCCCGCATGGGCGGCTCTGGCGCATGGTTGATCCCGCTTATCATTGCTGCAGTTATTCTGCTGGCTGTGACGCAAAACAATAATAGTGTAGACCTATAAATCTTGTTGAGGAGACAGAAAATGAAACTATTTGCAATGACCGCCGCAGCGCTTGCCGCTGGCACATCCGCCTTTGCCGGTGACGTAACTTTTGTAGCCCCCGAAGTGGTTGCCATCGAAGAGCCCGCCCGCATGGGTGGCTCTGGCGCATGGTTGATCCCACTTATTATTGCTGCTGTTATCTTGCTTGCTGTTACGCAAGGCGAAGACAACACCGTAGGCAATTAGGAGATTTAAAATGAAAAAGCTCGCATCTATCGCCGCTGCCTTGATGGCCGGCACATCTGCCATTGCTGGCTCGGTAACCTATGTTGCCCCGGAAGTTGTCGCCATTGAAGAACCCGCCCGCATGGGTGGCTCTGGCGCTTGGTTGATCCCACTCATTATCGCAGCTGTGGTTTTGCTTGCCGTTACGCAAAATGACGATCCAGCACCCGTCATTCTCACTCAATAAAAATTCGGGCGCTTCGGCGCCCTTTTTTACGGGGTATAAGGCTCCAAAATATCGATTTCGATCATGCCCTGATCTGGCCCAAGCCACTGGGCGGATTGCATGATCTGGCCGTCATTCATTACGAGATGCACATTGGTAAAGCGCTGCCCGTCGCCCGCGCAGCGCGATTTCATAACCGTTGTGTCAAAGGTCTTGTCTAGTAGCTCCAGCTCAAAAGCCGGGCCTTTGCTAAAGCGGCAGGTTACCGAAATCAGCCGCCCACCTGGGGTATCTCCGGTAAAACGATAATCGCGCGTAACAGACTCGCGCCAATCATCTGGGGGGGTTAGCACCGTAACCGGGTCACCCACATCAGTGCGCAATGAGAGCATATCAAAGCCAATGGCGCGGCTCGCCGTTATCAGGCTGCCCTGAAGGGTCATGGTTTGCTGAAGCTGCGAGGCATAGGTGACATAGTCATCATTTACCGCGCGGCCATAAAGCATAACACCTCTGGTATCTTCGCCCACACGCGCACGAATAATCGCAAGGCCGGTCTCTTTGATTTTCTCGAAGGTTACCACAATTTGCGGGCGGGCGGCGGTCTCTGCGGCGGCTGCTTCGGCTTCACGCCGCGCGCCGGGCTTTACCTTTTGCCACACAGCCGAAATAATCGGGTTGGTATTCCCCCCGCTCGAACAGCCTGAAAGCGCCGTGACCACGGCCAATGCGCCAAGTCCTAACTTCATTGCCAATAAGCCCCCCAAGTCTCGTAATAATCGGTGGTATCATTGCCCCGAATGGTCGAATAAAGCCGATTGTTGATATTGAGCTTTGCGCCACCATCATTACCATAGCCACCAAAGGCAACAGTTGTGGCGGCGCGGCTTTCAAAGGGCAGTGTCCAGTTAAACGGAATGCGCAAGCGGATGCCTTTATCAAAGTTGCCTTCGCCAAAATCAGCGAAGCTTACATCGGTGAGGGTCATATAGCCCGCGACTTCCCAGCCATTGGTAAAACGGCGCGAGAGCGTAAAAGTCCCGCCCCAGTCTCCGGCCAAATAGCGGCCTACATCCACTTGTGCTTCCAGCCCGTTCCAACCGGTATTCCAATAAAGCGAGGCATGACCAGTCACGGTTTCATAGGCTTGAAAACCAAAGAAAGACTCAAAATCCCGCTGTTTTACATAGGCGATTTCGGCCCCGAGACCCCAATTTTGGGTGGCAGGTTTCCAAAGCAGCTCGGCATCTATGCCGCCAAACATGCGCTCTAGGTAACCCGCTGAAACCCGCGCATAAAGGCTAGGCGCAATTTTGGTTTGGAAATCAGCCGTTAAACGCCCAACCACGGGGCGCGAGCTATTGTAAAGGCCGGCATCAGAGCGCACATGCGGCAGTGGGCTTAGGTTTATGCCCGCGCCGTCACCGATATTGCCCAACAGCTTTTGCGTTACCGAAAGGTTAAGCGCAAAAGCGTCAGACACTTGATATTGCGCTGTGCCGGTTAAAATCAGGTCAAGCTCGCCCAGCCCACCAGCATTAAACAGGTTCACCGGAATGTTGGGACTAATGCGCCAGCTAAAGCGCTTATCAATCTCGCGCTCCCAAACACCTTCACCTGCAATATGATAAGGGGCCGAGCTAAAAGCGGTGGTGTTAAAGCTATCCGGCCCCGCATTGGGGCGGTCAACCTGCGCTTCAAGGTCGGCCCGCTTGATTTCCATGGTGGTGGTCGGCAGGTTGCCAGACATCATGGTAATGCGGAAAACCTCAACAGATGGTGGGGTTGAGCCTGCCAGCACACGGGCCAAACGGCCCACAGCCATGGGCTGGCGGGTGTATTTATTATTGCTCACATAAAGCTCAAGCGTGTCGCCGCTGATCCGGCCTTCCTGCACAATTAGGCCGTCAGGCTCAAGTGCGCTGGCCAGAATTTCCATCATTTTTTTGCGCACAACCGGCACGGCGGCCCAAGATACATCGCGGCTATAATCAGCCAAACGGGCATTTACCGGCGCGGGGCCTACGCCGAGATCTTGTGGGGTGATGGGCTGGTTTGGGTTGCCAGAAAAGGTGACCCTGAAGCCAAGGTCCGAGCCGTAGTTATAATAAGCCGCCAACGAAAGATGGCTCCCGAGGCGGTATTCGGCCCCAAGGTTAAACGGCGAGTTTCGGGTGAAATCACCAAAAGCTTGCTCGCCGGTGTAGGCGTCGGAGGAATACTCTGCCTTTAGCGTCAGATTGTTGAGCGGCGTTTGCCACTCAACTCCGCCAAAAAGCGCGGCATCGCCTGTAAACATATGCGAGACCCCAAGCGCATTATCAACTGCAGGTCGCGTACCTGTGCTAAATACCGGATTAGATGACCCAAGGCGGCCCCAGCCGAGGCCGGCCGTAATCCGCAGGTTTTCCCCGATGCTTTTGGTGGCCACAATGTATTCCGAAGCCGTTGGGCCGTTGGACAGGAAATCCTGAAAACCAATGGCAATAGCGGGGCGAATATCGCCTTCATCTACAAGGCGGAATTTGAGGTCCAGCGTGTTGTCCCCAAAAGAGGCCCCCGGCGCTGTCCAGTCATCAAGGCTGATGATGCGGGCCGAAACCTCAATATTGGGCAAAAGTTGAAAATTAAGCGCGCCGCCAGAGCGGGTGCCATTATTGAGAAAAGACCACGAGGTCTGGCCATCAGGCTGCATGGCAGCGTTGGGCATATCAATAATGCCGATAGAGCCAGAGCTGCTAAAGCTCGGCGCAAAGCCCTGTGCTAGCGCCGCCACAGGCATTGCCGCAAGCAGTGCCGAGATGGCAACCATTGTTTTGCGAACCATCATTTTACCCCTCACCGAATCTATCTTCTAAAACAGACTCTATTTTTAACCTGATTCTGCCTGCGGGGTAAGATGATTCGTCAGCGATCGGCGCGCTCTTGCGCAAGCAGGGTTTTGAGGCCGGCCTTATAGTCAGGATAGCGGAGTTGCACGCCGAGCTCCTCCTTGATCCGCGCATTGCTCACCTGCTTGGATTCCGCATAAAAACTGCGTGCCATGGGGGTCAGGTCAGCGGTTTCAAAATCAAGCGTTGGCGGCATGGGAAGGCCAAGCAGCTCAGCCGCGTGGCCGATCACATCTTGCGGCGGAGCTGGGTCATTATCACAGACATTATAGATTTGGCCGGGGTTAGGCTGGGCAATAGATGCCGCAACCGTTTGGGCAATGTCTTCCACATGTATGCGGCTAAAGACTTGGCTTTCCTTTATGATGCGCCGCGCCGTGCCATTGCGCACCTTGGCAAAAGGCCCGCGTTCAGGCCCATAAATACCCGCAAGGCGGAAGATATGCACAGGCAGGCCATGGGCCTTGTGCAGGTTCATCCACTGGTCTTCAGCCGCAACGCGGTGGTGGCCACGGGTGGTGGCGGGGGTGAGCGGCGTGGTCTCATCCACCCATGCGCCGCCGTGGTCACCATATACGCCGGTGGTGGAAAGATAGCCAAGCCAAGCCGGTTTGACCGCCAGAATTTCTGCCTCCAGCCTTGCCAAAAACGGGTCTCCGTTTTTGTCCGGTGCCGCGCTAACAAGGATGTGGGTCGCCCAGTCAAGCGTGGCAGAAATGTCACTGCCTGGCCACTGAATGAGGCCAGATTCGGCCTTGCGGCTGGTGCCGCGCACGTCCCAACCCAAGCCACGCATATGCGTGGCAACTACGCGGCCCGTATAGCCAAGACCCAATATAAGTAGCTTCATAAAAGTCTCTCCAATGCCCAGCTTGCCGCATCTTTTACCGTGTCGTCAGGGTCGCTCACCAATGGGCGCGCCGCCGCGGCCAAGCTGGCATCACCTGAATTTCCAATAGCGTAGAGCACATTGCGAATAAAGCTGTTGCGGCCAATGCGCTTAATCGGCGAGCCCGCAAAAACCTCGCGGAAATCAGCGTCACTCAGCGCTACCAGATGCTCTAACTTGGGGCAACGCAGCTCGATACGCGCCCAATAATTCGCATCCCGCGAGACCTGCGCAAACTTGTTCCACGGGCAGGCCGCGAGGCAGTCGTCACAGCCATATATCCGGTTGCCCATAAGCGGGCGCAAGGCTGGGTCTACCGGGCCTTTTTGCTCAATGGTCAGGTAGGAAATACACTTACGCGGGTCGAGCTTATAGGGCGCGATGAAGGCATCCGTAGGGCAGGCATCAAGGCAAGATTGGCAATTGCCGCAATGGTCCGGTTCTGCCGTGTCTTTGGGTAAATCAAGGGTCGTAAATATAGCACCCAGGAAAAACCAGCTGCCAAGGCGGCGGCTCACCACATTGGTGTGCTTGCCCTGCCAGCCAAGCCCTGCCGCCTGTGCCAGCGGCTTTTCCATCACCGGCGCGGTGTCCACAAACACCTTAATATCGCAAGGCTCTTGCTCTATCAGCCAACGGCCCAGCCGCTTAAGGCGTTTTTTCAGCGGGTCGTGATAATCTTTATTGCGGGCATAGACCGAGATATTGCCACGGTCCTTCATCGGCAATAGCCGCAGCGGATCTTCATCGGGGCCATAATTATCGGCCAGCATAATCACCGAGCGCGCCTCGGGCCAAAGTGCCTTGGGAGAGCCGCGCCACTCTGCACGCCGCTCCATCCAGCCCATCTCGCCATGCAGGCCCGCCTTCAGGAACTCCTGCAAGCGCCCAGCCGTTTCGGGCATAGCGTCTGGCGCGCAAATGCCAACATCGGAAAAGCCGACCTCCAGCGCCATGCTGCGCAAGCGGTTGGCAAGGTCTTCCACCTAAAAATCCAGATCACTATAATGGTCGGGCGGCACAAAACCAGTTACCTGATCACTAAGCAATGGCCGGAAAGACGGGCGGGATTTGATCCGCGCATACCATTCTTTTACGTTTTTATTGCGTAGCCAGTCCACGTCATTCACATAGTCAAGCGTGCTCAAATGCGCCGCAGCGGTGAAATCAGCAATGGTCATCGTATTGCCCGCCAGCCAATCACGGGTTTCTAGCAGCCACCCCATGTAATCAAGGTGATACTTGATGTTTTTGCTACCTGCTTTAATTTTGGTGCTATCAGGATAGCCTGTGCCCATCAGCTTTTTGTTGATGCGCTCATAGACCAGATTCGCCGTCACTTCATGGTGGAACTTGTCATCAAACCACCCCATCAGGCGGCGCGCTTCGGCCCGCGCTGCTGGGTCTTTTGGCAAAAGCGCGGGCTCGGGCTGGGTTTCTTCGAGATATTCAAAAATCGCCGAGGACTCGCCCAGCACAAAGTGGCCATTGCGCAGCACCGGAATTTGCCCCGCGGGGTTGAGCCGCAAAAAATCCAGCCGCTTTTCCCAGTATTTCTCCTCGACCAACTCCACATCAATCTTCTTTTCTCCCAGAATCAGGCGGGTTTTTCGGCAAAAAGGCGAAAGCGGAAGGTGGTATAGGCGAAACATATCGGCTCCAAGTTTTTGGGCCTGAATAATGGCGGTTTTGCACCGCAAATTCAAGAGGCTGAAAATGGCGCGAGGCATGGGATGCGCCGGTATCTGCGCATCACGTTTGGAGCCTTCCTCACTCGACCTTGCTTCTATAACTACGCTCCTAGGATAGTAGTTATGATACTATTACGTTTTAACATTATAAATCATATGGTTAAAGCAAAAAATCGGACAAGCTTTCTGCGTAACAGCCGCAAGCCGCAGAGCCAACACAGCCAATCAAGCGGAGTATTTCAGGCAGGCAAATATTGGCCCTCGGGGAAAATGGCACATTGAGGCCGCATATAGCGGCCCCATTCAGGCGCTCTGCGCGTCTACGTCGTCAATTAGCGGCTGAGGCAGGCGCGAAAGCATTTCTTTCGGACATACCTGCTTAAAATGCTTGTGAATGCGCTCCCAATTGCGCAGCATCTCGGTAGCCAGCAGGGAGCCGGTCTCCCGCTCGTGCTGCTCGATCAGGTAGACCAACTCACTCTCCCAATAAGCAGATTGCAGGGTTTGGCAGATCACTGTCTCGCTATTCATCCGCGTTTCAAATGTGCCGTCAGGATCATAAACATAAGCCATGCCGCCGGTCATGCCTGCACCAAAGTTATCGCCCACCGGACCAAGGATCACCGCCATGCCGCCGGTCATGTACTCACAGCCATTAGAGCCACAGCCCTCAACTACGACTTTTGCACCGGAATTTCGCACGCAAAAGCGCTCACCCGCGCGGCCATTGGCAAACAGGTAGCCATCAGTGGCACCATAAAGCACGGTGTTGCCAATGATGGTATTTTCAGCGGCCACAAGCGCGCTGGTAAGCGGTGGGCGCACCACAATCGTGCCGCCCGAAAGGCCTTTGCCCACATAATCATTGGCATCACCCGAAACCTCAATCTTAAGTCCTGGCACCGCAAACGCCCCCAAGCTTTGCCCGGCAGAGCCGGACAATTTAACACTCAGATGGTTGGCTTGTAGCTCGTTTAGCATGCCAAAGCGCTGCACAATATGGCTGGAAACCCGCGCCCCAATAGTGCGATGCGTGTTTTGCACGGCATAGGAAAGCTGCATCTTTTCGCCATCCTTAAAAAACGGCTCGGCGTCACGCAAAATGAGCGCATCCAGCGTATCCGGCACAAATTGCCGCTCGCGGTTGCGGTCATAGTCAATGTCGTGGCCCTCATCAACGCTGATCAGCATCGGGTTGAGGTCAAGGTCGTCCAAGTGCTCAGACCCGCGCGAAACCTGTGAAAGCAAATCAGCTCGCCCGATCACATCATTAAGCGACCGCGCCCCGATGCTGGCCAGCACTTCCCGCACTTCTTGCGCATAAAAAGTGATCAGATTCACCACTTTATCGGCCGTGCCTTCAAACTTCTCACGCAGGCGCTCGTCTTGCACACAAATGCCCACAGGGCAGGTGTTGGACTGGCACTGCCGCACCATAATACAGCCCATCGCAATCAGCGCCGCCGTGCCAATGCCAAACTCCTCGGCGCCCATCATGGCCGCGATCACAATGTCGCGCCCGGTACGGAGCCCGCCATCAGTGCGCAGGGTTACGCGGCCGCGCAGGCCGTTCATCGCCAAAACCTGATGCGCCTCGGTCAGGCCCATCTCCCATGGCAGGCCCACATATTTAATGCTGGTGGCAGGGCTGGCCCCCGTGCCACCATTATGGCCTGCTATCAAAATCACATCAGCCTTGGCCTTGGCCACACCGGCGGCAATGGTGCCCACGCCCGATTGCGCTACGAGCTTCACACAGATCTTGGCGCGCGGGTTGATTTGTTTGAGGTCATAAATCAGCTGGGCCAAATCTTCGATACTGTAAATATCGTGGTGCGGTGGCGGGGATATCAGGGTTACGCCCTCTGTCGAATGGCGCAGCCGTGCGATAAGTGCATTCACTTTGATGCCGGGCAGTTGCCCACCCTCGCCGGGTTTGGCCCCCTGCGCGACCTTAATCTCGATCTCTTCACACTGGTTCAAATATTCTGCCGTCACCCCAAACCGGCCAGAGGCCACCTGCTTGATTTTGGCTGACGGATTATCGCCGTTTGGCTCAGGGTGAAAATGCGCAGGGTCTTCGCCGCCCTCACCCGAGTTGGACTTCGCCCCAATTCGGTTCATCGCAATGTTCAGGGTTTTATGCGCTTCAGGGCTCAGCGCGCCAAGGCTCATGCCCGGTGTTACAAATCGCTTGCGGATCGTGGTAATGCTCTCGACCTCGTCCACCGAAATAGGCTCGGCTTTGGTTTTGAAATCCAGCAAATCCCGTAGGTTAATCGGCGGGTTGGCCTGCATAGCTGCCGAATATTTCTTCCAGAGGTCAAAGGAATTGCGTGCGCAGGCCTCTTGTAACAAGTGCATATTGGTCGATTGCCACGCATGGGTTTCCCCGCTTTTACGCAGCTTGTAAAAGCCGCCAATATCCAGCGTATCTTGCCCGCCGAGCCAGCCCTTGGCATGAACAGCACGAATTTTCTGCTCGATACCAGAAATACCAATACCGGAAATACGGCTCATCATGCCGGGGAAATATTCGGCCACCATGGCGCGAGAAAGGCCCACGGCCTCAAAGTTCAACCCGCCACGATAAGACGAAATAACTGATATTCCCATTTTGGACATGATCTTCAGCAAGCCTTGGTCAATCGCCTCGCGGTAACGCCCAATCGCATCCTCCAGAGGGCCATCAAGCAAGCCACGGTTCACGCGGTCTGTAATGCTGTCCTCAGCCAAATAGGCATTTACGGTGGTCGCACCGCCGCCGATCAGCACAGCAAAATACTGTGAATCCAAGCACTCGGCAGAGCGCACATTTACCGAGGCAAACGTGCGCAGCCCTTTGCGCACGAGCCAACTATGCACCGCCGAATTTGCCAAAATCATCGGCATCGGCACCTTTTCGGCACTCTGGTGTTCGTCAGTCAAAATCAGGTGGGTTGACCCCGCCCGCACAGCCTCTTCAGCCTGTTGGCGAAGGCCCTCAAGCGCCTCTTGCAGGTTGCCGTCCACGGGGAATGTGCAGTCAATCACCGTGGCACTATCGCCAAAATATTTCATCATCGCCTTTAGCCGCGCATTACTCACAAACGGGCTATCGAGCATAACAATCTCGGTTTGTGCCGAGGATTGGTCAAGCACGTTTTTGAGGTTGCCAAAGCGGGTTTTCAGACTCATCACGCGATATTCGCGCAGGCTATCAATCGGCGGGTTAGTCACCTGACTAAAGTTTTGCCTAAAGAAATGGCTCAGCGGGCGGTATTTCTGCGAAAGCACGGCGCTCGGGGTGTCGTCTCCCATCGAGGCCAGCCCTTCTTTGCCGTCCTCCGCCATCGGGTGCAAAACTCCCTCCAGCTCTTCAAGCGTAAAGCCCGCCGCAATTTGCCGCGTGCGCAAAGCTTCACCGGTAAACAGCGTCTTCTCGTCATCGCCTTCGTCGATCTTTTCTAAATCAGCAATGTTGCTGGCCCACTCACCAAATGGCCGCGACGCGCTCAGCATGTTTTTAAGTTCGGTATCTTTCCAGATTTTGCCTTCGGCCATATCTACCGCCAGCATTTGCCCCGGCCCAAGTGCACCTTTGCGGATGATATTTTTTGATTTCACCGGCACCATGCCCGCCTCGGAGCCGGCAATCACCATGCCATCATCTGTCACTACATAGCGCATGGGGCGCAACCCGTTACGGTCCAAGCCGGCCACCACCCAGCGGCCATCGGTCATGGCAAGGGCTGCGGGGCCGTCCCACGGCTCCATCACCGAGTTGCAATAAGCATACATATCCTGCCACGGCTTCGGAATGGCGGTGGCCATGTTTGACCAGCTTTCCGGCACCAAAATGGTTTTGGCCATCGGGGCCGAGCGCCCGGCCCGCACCATCATTTCAAACACTGAATCCAGCGCCGCACTGTCAGAGCTGCCATCCGCCACGATCGGTTTAATGTCTTCCGCCATATCGCCAAAAGCGGCGGAAGCCATGCGAATCTCGTGGGATTTCATCCAGTTAAGGTTACCCTTAAGCGTGTTAATCTCGCCATTATGGGCCAGCATCCTAAAGGGCTGGGCTAGCCACCATTGCGGGAAGGTGTTGGTTGAATAACGTTGGTGGTAAACCGCGTAGCTTGAAATAAAGCGCTGATCCTCCAGATCGGGATAAAACACCGAAACCTGCTCCGCCAGCATCATGCCTTTGTAAATAACACTCCGACAAGAGAGCGAGCAAACGTAAAAACCGTTGATGCCCGCAGCCGCTTTTTCAATCCGGCGGCGGATGATATAAAGCTCGCGCTCAAAAACCTCCTCATCCACGCCTTTGGAGTTGGAAATCAGAATTTGTTCCACCTCAGGGCGGGTGGCATTGGCCTTTTCCCCTAGGCAGGAAACATCCACCGGCACATGCCGCCAACCATAAATGTAATACCCCATGCGCAGCACTTCAGATTCCACAATTGTGCGGCACTTTTCCTGCGCGCCAAAATCAGTGCGGGGCAGAAACACCATGCCCACCGCCAGCAGCTCGTCACCCGGCTCATGGCCCGTGCGGCGCACTTGGTCCTGGAAAAATTCGACCGGGATTTGCAGCAATATCCCCGCGCCATCACCGGTTTTGCCGTCGGCATCCACCGCCCCACGGTGCCAAATCGCACTCAGCGCCTTGATCCCGTTTTCCACCACAGCCCGCTTTGGCACGCCGTCGGCGTTCACGACCAGTCCAACACCGCATGCGGCGCGCTCCTCAGCCTCACGATACATGCCGTTCTCGTTCAGCTCCGCCCGAAGCGCTTCTTGCTCTTCCACCCATTGCTGGTCAAATTTAGTCATCTTGTTCTCCAAACTCACGAGCGAGGTAAAACCCCGAGAATTGTCCAATACGCATCGGCTACAGGAAGCTCCCAGAAGCCAGCGTCCCCTTTGCGCGCCGCATCTTTCCAAATAGTGTAGCCTTCCAGAAAATCGGCGGAAGGCGGCGTGCCGACATTTGCTTGCACGCGCGTGCAATCCGCAAACACCGTTGCGCCAAATGGTGAATGCCCAACCGTTGGGTATCCGCTGCCCTCAGCACCATAAACTTGAAGGCTGTAGACCGCAGCTAGACCTTCAAAGCCAAGGGTTTCGGCTATGTCAGTTTCCCCGACCCACGCCATTACATCCGGCATGCCCTCAGTAGACTGGCAAAGCAGTAAATCACCTTTTTCAAACACCTGTGCAGCAGCTGCATTTACAGCACTGAAGGTAAGCACAGCTACTCCGGCTAGTATGTGTTTGGTCGCCATATCTCACCCTTCCTTCGGGGCATACATGGCAAACACTTCTTCGCCGGTCATTGTATCGCGTTCACCTTTAAAATCGACCACTTCGGCCTTTTCATCGGTGAATATTTCTCTGACCATTGTCAAACCGCTGGTATCATCCAACAGGCCGATAGGCATGTGGTAGGTGCCCTGCTCTGGCCCTTCAGCCGTTACCCGATACCACAGCCCCGCCCCGCACTTATCGCACCACGCCCGCTCAGCCCAACCAGATGACTGAAGGCCGCGGATATGCTCGGTGCCGGTGAATTTGATAGTATCGGAAGGGATTGTTAGCCCCAGTAAAGCCGACCCTGCCCAACGCTGGCACATTTTGCAGTGGCAGGTGCCAAATTCAGGGTTCAGGTTTTCCACCTCAAACGCAACAGCACCACAAAGGCATTTTCCGGTTCGGGTCATTGGCTTTCCTCGTCGGTAAATGTCGCCACTATACTTTCCGCCTCGGCGCTGGTCATCTGCGCTACGCCTTCAGGCCGCTCATTGGTGTGGTCTTTATAGTCTGAATACATTTCATCGCTCAGAGCAAGCCCGCTACGGTCATCAAGCAAGCCAACAGGAATGCTGATTTTACCAACATATTGTCCACGGGTTAGCCGCCACCAGATTCCAGAGCCGCATTTCTTACAAAATGCGCGCTCGGCAAAATCGGTGATTTTAATCACGCCGATATGCGCGCGGCCCTCATATTTGAGATTTTCGCTTGGCACGCTTACCCCATTATAAGGCCCGCCCGCCCAGCGTTGGCAGGCATCACAATAGCAAGTAGAAAATGTATCGGCCATATCAGCGGCCTTAAACTTCACCGCCCCACACAAGCATTGTCCGGTCCGATCAGTCATTGCGCCGCCACCTGTGCTTGCGCGCTCAAATAGGTCGCCATAGCATCCGCCGCATCACGGCCATCCTTAATGGCCCAAACCACAAGGCTGGCTCCGCGCACGATATCACCCACGGCATAAACGCCGGGGAGGCTTGTGGCGTGGGTTTCGTGCTGCGCGGTTACCGTGCCCCAATCGGTGGTGTCCAGCTTGGGGGTTTCCCACATTTCCGGCAGGTTTTCGGGGGTAAAGCCCAGCGCGAGAATCACCAGATCAGCGGCTTCGGTATAATCGGCATCTTCCACCTCCTCAGGCGCACGGCGGCCAGAAGCATCTGGCGCGCCTAGGCGCATTTTAGCCACCCGCACGCCAGCCACATTGCCTTCACCGATAAAGGCCTTGGGGGCACGCAACCAGTTGAACTCCACGCCTTCCTCCTCAGCATTCTGCGTTTCCCGCATTGAGCCGGGCATGTTGGCGCGGTCGCGGCGGTAAAGGCATTTAACGCTCTCGGCCCCCTGCCGAATGGCGGTGCGCACACAGTCCATTGCGGTATCACCCCCGCCAATAACCACAACCTTTTTGCCCTTGGCATCCAGCGTTTTGGCTTCCACGGGGTCGCCAAAATTAAGGTGGTTAGAAGTAGTGAGGTAATCAAGCGCCTGCACAATGCCGCCAAGACCGGCACCGGGCGCCTTAAGGCCGCGCTTGTTATAAACACCCGTTGCAATCAGCACCGCATCATGCGTTTCCCGCAATTCCGCAAAGGAAATATCCACGCCGATATTGCAGTTGGTCACAATCTCCACGCCGCCATCCTCAAGCCGTTTAACGCGGCGCATCACCACGCCTTTTTCAAGCTTAAAACCGGGAATACCATAGGTGAGAAGCCCACCGGCGCGGTCATTCCGGTCATAAACCGTAACACCGTATCCCTTGCTGCGCAGGCTTTCCGCCGCCGCCAGCCCACCGGGGCCCGCGCCAATAATGCCCACGGTCTGGCCAAGATCGGCCCGCGCTTCCAGCGGCTTTACCCAGCCATTTTCCCACGCGGTATCTGTCAAATATTTCTCCACCGCGCCAATAGTCACGGTGCCATGTCCTGATTGCTCAATCACGCAGTTCCCTTCACACAGCCGGTCTTGCGGGCAAATGCGGCCACAAATTTCAGGGAAGGTATTGGTGGCTTGGCTAAGCTCATAAGCCTCCTGCAACCGCCCCGTGGCGGTGCGATTAAGCCAATCAGGGATATTATTATGCAGCGGGCAGTGGTTTTGGCAATAAGGCACGCCGCACTGGCTGCACCGGCTGGCCTGCTCTGCGGCCTTATTGGCGGCAAACTCGGCATAGATTTCGTGATAATCCTGCGCGCGCGCGTGCGCATCGCGTTTCTCAGGCATATCCCGCTCGACATCCACGAATTTTAGCATCGGTTGTTTGGCCATTTTCTGCTCCCGCCCTGCACTGAACGCCCTTCTTACAGACCTATTGCCAACATTAAAAGGCATAAATGCTTACCTATTTTTGGATATTTTTAGAAATGCGTGAATTCCTTGCATTTATTGCGTAAATTTAGGTAAGTCTCCGGACTCATTATTGCCCATGACAAGCAAAACCTCACAAGATATACCCAGTAAAACCCTGAGAAAGCCGATAATATGAATATGCTACACCTCCTGCTCCTCGCCATCATTCAGGGTATCACCGAATTTTTGCCGGTTTCCTCCTCTGGCCACCTGATATTGCTACCTCAACTATTGGGGGAAGCAGACCAAGGCGTTTTACTGGATGTTGCCGTGCATGTGGGCACACTTGGCGCGGTTATGCTCTATTTCTGGCGAGATGTGGCGCGGCTAATGGTGGGGCTGGGGCATGTGGCCACCGGCCGGTTTGCCACCCCGCAGGCGCGGCTGTTTTTGCTACTGAGCTTTGCCACCCTTCCCGTGGTCATCGCAGGGTTTGCGCTAAAGCAACTCGGCGCAATGGACGCCATGCGCAGCATAAAGGTCATCGGCTGGACAATGCTTATTTTTGGCATTGCGCTCTATATTGCTGACCGTAAAGGCCCGCAAACCAAACAGGCCGACGGCTGGACTTGGCAAGACGCGCTCAAAATGGGGCTGGCGCAAGCCATCGCCCTCATCCCCGGCACCTCACGCTCGGGCATCACCATAACAGCGGCGCGCGCACTTGGTTATACCCGCTCTGAGGGCGCGCGCCTAGCAATGCTAATGTCTGTGCCTACCATCATGGCCTCGGGCTTGCTTCTAGGCGTAGATGTGGCAGCGGCTGGAGACTGGAGCTTGCTAAAGGAAGCCAGCATAGCCGCCGTGCTTGCCTTCGCTGCGGCCCTGCTGGCGCTCACTCTTATGATGCGCCTCCTAAAGAGCACCAGCTTCACGCCTTATGTGATTTACCGAATCGGCCTCGGCGCACTGTTGCTCTGGATAGCCTATAGCTAGCCGCGTAGATTCTTGGCGGAGGTTGTAAGGTCGGTATATTGCCCCTGCGGGCGGAAACGGTAAAGGTAGCTATCAAGCACCGCCTCCATGGCCGTAGGATGCACGCCTAGCTCAGCCAGCCCCGGCGCGCCTTCGCGCACAACATTATCCACTTTCAGTAGTTTCACCTGATCTCGGGTCAACACCAAAGGCACAATGCCAAGGCTCACCTTGTGCCAGATTTCAATGAAAAACGCATTTATCCGCGCCATGCCAAACGGGATATTGACGACAAACCGATTGCGCCGGACTACACGCAACAAGCGCTGCATAAGTTCGCGCATAGTTTCCACATCCGGCCCACCCAACTCATAAACGCCCGGCGCATTTCCAAGAATAGCCGCCTCGGCTGCCGCCGCCACGTCATCCACATAAACCGGCTGCATTTTGCTTTTAGCCCCCACAATCGGCAGCACTGGAAAGTAGCGGGACATCGTGCCAAACATGTTAAAAAAGCTGTCTTCTGTGCCAAAAATGATCGAAGGCCGCAAAATAGTGGCCGCAGGGAACTGGCGCAAAACATCAGCCTCACCCTTGGCTTTACTTGCCGCATATTCGCTTTCAGACCCAGCATCCGCCGCCAACGCTGACAAATGCACCAGCCTGCCCACGCCCGCCTCGGACGCCAGCCGTGCGATCCGCGCCGCGGCCTCACAGTTTACATCATTGAATTTCTGCCGGCTATTTTCAGCAATAATGCCGACACAGTTCACCACCGCATCCGCGCCTTCAATGGCAGCACGGGTAGAGGCCGTATCGCGCACATTGGTCTGCACCAAAGCCACCTGCCCAACCTCACCATAAGGCAAAACATGCATCGCCTCGTTGGGCCGCCGCACCGCCACGCGCACCCGCCAGCCCGCCTTAGCCATACGCTGCACAATATATCGCCCAACAAAGCCTGAACCGCCAAAGATAGTCACAAGAGGGGGATTGGACATGAAAACACTCCGAATAAAACCTACCTACTCATACCGCGCCCCCGCCCTCCCGACAAGCGAGAATCAAGCCCCACACTCGACCAGTGGGAATTATTTCCGAATTTCCAGAACTTTCCCCGCAATCCCGTTGACACCCCCGCCCCTCGGGTATATCCCCGCCCCACCAAACACACCTGCCCAGGTGGCGGAATTGGTAGACGCGCTAGCTTCAGGTGCTAGTGTCCTTATGGACGTGGAAGTTCGAGTCTTCTCCTGGGCACCATTAACTTTTACACCTCCTGAAAGCATACCTAAAGCCTTGAAAGGCAACGCTATTTGGGGTGTTCTAGGTCCATCAATTCGATGGTACGAAAATCCACTCGAAAAACCTAATCTCAGGACGATTCTGCGCAGGTTCGCATCGCCGCTTTCCCATATTTTCCAAGGGCTTGAGAGGAACTTTAGGGAGAGTTCTAGATAATCCTCATACCTCTTCGGTTTTGACGCCTTTTCTGCAAGGTTTTCAGTCATGAGCACCTTCGATTTCTCCAGTTCAGTGATCTTGTTTTCATAGGCACCGATGACCGCATCGTTGCTGGCCTGCATAATACGCGAGAGCAAGGCTTCGATTTGCGACTCGGCGTCGGCAATCTGACGCTTGGTTGAGCGCGCAGCATCTTTGGCTTGAGCCATCCGCGCATCCCATGCACGTCGGAACATGGTTTTAGCTAGCACCAAGTATTTAGGACTCGGCTCTAGTGTTTTGACAACATCGGCAAACGCGCCTTCAATTCTATCGCGCGGGATAGACTTCCCATAGCTTTCGCAACCTTTGGATTGGCACAGATAATACGGATAGTACTTGGTCTTCCCCTTTGACCATGAAGACCTCAGATTGCTTCCGCAGTCTCCACAGGTGGCAAAACCGCGAAGTGAGAAGTCTTCACCGATGTCTGCACGTGCGGGCGCATACCCAGTGGCTTCAAGACGCTTTTGCACCTTCTCAAATGTTGCCATTGAGATCAGAGGTTCGTGCTGGCCTTTCAGCCAGTTCAACTCATACACCTCACTACAGATATATCCGACATAGAGAGGATTGGTCAGTAAATCAGTGATCCGCTTGTCCCGCACCTTTCCGTTCTTGTTGTGCGGGTAATCTGGCTTGGATTCCAAAAACCGCTTCACTTCCGCCTGTGTTTGGAAACGCCCAATGGCAAATCCTTCAATGGCCTCTCGCACAGTGCTGGAGTGTGGCTCATCTGGCTTCAGCAATTTACCATGCCCTTTGACGGTCTGATAGCGAAAGCCGACAGGTGCGTTGTGCACCCAGTATCCCAACTGCATACGCGCTTTCATCTTTTGGGCTACTTGCCGACCATTTTGCTTGCGCTCTAATGCACCTTGGGCGGCCATGATGGTTTCAATGAACTCACCTTCGGGCGTTTCATCAAACTTGAAATTCAAACATTCAATCGTGGCACCGCGCACACGGAACGCTTCACGCAGATCAAGGTGAAACCGCGTATCCCGCGCAAAGCGTTTGAGATCATCAAAGATCACGACAAACTGCGTATCTGGTTGAGCGTCCAAGAATGACAGCAGCGCCACCATTCCGGGCCTTTTCATGAAATCACCACCGCCCGTGATCGTATCTGGAAATACGGCAGTGACTTCATGTCCCTGCGATGCCGCAAATTCACGACAACGGGTTTCTTGGCTTTGAAGGCCATGACCATCGGCTTCTTGCGCCCGTGACGACACACGGCAATAGATCAGAGCCTGCCTTGGAGTATCGGTATCTGGTTTTGTTAGTCTACTCTGACGCATGTGGACTCCTTTCACTCGGTCCCTCGCGATGTGGGGCTGATGCCTGTTCAAATTCTGATGTTGTATTGTCCAAGTTTAGCACATCTCGTATCGGCACTTCAGCCAAAGAGATGTCTTTTCCACAAACCTGCTGGAGAGGGTGAACACCAAAGCCGAGATCAACGAAGTTGACGACTATTGACCAAAGTGCCTCGATCAATTCGCGTTTGTCTTCATCCGAGATATCCTCATCTTCGAAGAAGGGCAGATAGGCATCCCAATCAATCGTCAGACTCGGCGGAGCCGTTTCGGGATTAAACTCTGGGGGAATGTCGGTCATGGCCTGTCTCTTTCTGCCTCGTGGCGTTTCTCTGGTTGGGGGTCTCCTTTGTTGCCTCTCACCGCGAGAGAACATAAGTGGAACATCATAGGATAATATTCCCAAGACCCAAAGCTCGAATTTTCTGGCTTCGAAATCTGGATATCCTAAAATACCGCTGCAATGGCCGTAGGTTGCGGGTAAAATCGGGTAGTTTTGAGGCAAGGATTTTGATGTGGATAACAATTGGAAGACAGCAACCAAAGCCAACCGAGCAGCTCTCTATCAAGTCGCCCGCGCCATCACGGACACCACCAACCTGAGTGTGGAAGCCATTATGGAGCAAGCCTTCGGTCACAAACTGATGGTTGGGACCGACTATCTGTCCAATTTCCGCAGTCCATCCAAGACGATCCTGATCTTCTCTTCTGATGAATACTGCTTGCGGGTAGCCCGCTTGATATCTTTGACGATCTTCTCGGACGACTTACGTCCAGTTCTGGTTGTCTGTCTCATGTTCCACTCCTCAGTGGTTAACGATGAACCAGAAACACTCTCTTATCAAATGGCGCTTTTTGGACCCATAAGCGCTGATGTCAGACAATCGGCTCACCATTTTTTGCCTCGTGTTCCGAGCAACTGAACAGAGGCGCTGGCTAAAAATTCCGCTCCACAACCAGTTGGTCGATCTTTGAATGCAGCAGTTCTATTTGAGCTTCATCGGCGCGACCCGGATCACCATCACGCTTGGAAAATACCGTGGCCATATTGTCAATCGCGGCTCGCTTCCGCGTCCCAATTTGCGTTGGATGCACACCATACTTCCTCGCCAGTTCCACCATAATCATGTCCTCACGGGTCGCCTCAAGCGCAACCTTGGCTTTGAAAGCCGGAGAATGGTTCTTTCGTTGTATCATTTTGAATCGCCTTTCTCATAACTCGATCCATCTTAACTACTGGCTCAAATTCTTGCGACAACCTCTGACCTGGAGCGGCAATAAAACGCGACAGGTCCAGATTGAGATTAGTTGTGTCGTTGCCGCAGGGTCGCCAGTGAATAGCTTTGCTGCACAGGGGTTGGCTCGGGGCGAAAGCGGGGGTCTGCCACAAGGCAGCCGATGCCACAGAGCTGCACCGTGCTGCGGGCCGCACCATCGGTAAACCACAGCCGCCCGCCGGGGGTGGACACATAACCGTTAATACCCTCTTGAATATCGCCCTCAAGGTCGGTGGCGGAGGGCACCTCGCTATCATAACTCGGCGCATAGGCGGCGTGGGTGTGATAAGAGGCGATGATGCGCATAGTGGCGGGCGGGTTATCTGGTGTGCAGCCTGCGGGCGCGCCACGCTTGGGGCCGGAAATTGTGAAATCACCGTTGGGGAGCTGGCCAAGATAGCCGCAATATTCACGGTCTTCCGCGATAGAACGTGGCTGGATGGCGTTGAGCTGGGCCTTGATAAAGGCCACCTCGGCCGCGCTGCGCGGCTGGGGCTGGGGGCTGGGATTTGTCTCAACGGCGGAGAGCGACTGGCTGCTGCCGGAAGGCGCGGCAATGGCCGAAGGGGTTGGCGCGGCGGCGGTCAGCAACGGCTGCGCACCGCCCACGGGGAGGGTCTCACAGGCTGCGAGGAGAAGCACGAGAGCGAGGCTGGATTTTAGAATGTGCATGGGTGGCCCCGTGGTTGTGGATTTGGAGGAGTAAAGCATTTGGGCTGGGGTTGGGCAAGGGGGTGATTGGGGGGCGAGCAGCCACCAAAACGGGGGAGATATTTATGTCGGACTTTTGTCGGACTCCTGTCGGGTTTTTGGGGTGCGCGGGATTGTTGTGGCATAAATCCCAAAGGCAGGAATTTTGAGTGGGGGAATAAGACAAGTAAAGGGATGGCTAGCAGTGCCGCGTGAGGATCATGCACCCTAAATGTTAGGTCTCTTACTACGTAATTTTGGATACGAATATCCGATAGGCTTAGCATTGGTCATTTCGTCGAAAATTGCAAAGGTTGGAATAATATTAGGTTCTTCCCCCCTTTTTTCGGCGAGGAACTCTAGCCAACTAAACCCGAATGGCTCTATGAAGTCGCCTAGGCTTTGTTTTCCATCGGCATACACAGAATACCAGTATTGTGTCAGTTTGCCGTCACCTTCGTCATAATCCACCTCAGGAGTAGTAATAATAATTACATCAAGTGCGCAATTATTGATGGATAACGCTTTTCCCGACAAAAAACGGGCCATTCGATGGGGATTGAACCCAAGATCAGCAACGTTTGCTACAATTAGCGCCCCGAATTTTGCGTCTTCTCCAATTCTGTTCCGAGTCTCAGAGACTTGTTTATTTGCTTTTCTCAAAAGTCCATTTAAGGCATTGCCAGTTTTCTCTTCCATTTTTCTCGAAACTCTTGTTGGAGGCAAGATCGCACCCGAAAGAATTTGATCAGCCAAATTAACCTTATAGCCGCAATCTTTTAGTGAATTTTGAAGTCTACGGCGAATATTCTCGGGGCTAGCTTGGTTTTTTTCGAGTGTCTTCAGCTCTAAGACTAGACCTTGTTCGGCCATATAATAGTCAGCATTTAGGCCTTTCGCAAATTTTCCTGATTTATATGAATCAATCCTATGCCCGTTAGGCTGGGTGGCAATGAATTCGTCAAAAATGCTCTCAAAATCGCTCATCACCGCCGCCTCTTACTCTTCCCTTTAAACACCGTAGTCCCCGCCCTCCCAGCCGTAGACCTTCCTTCGCTCGCCGCCGCTATCGCGCTTTGCCGCGCTAGTGGATCATCGGCCACGGCCAGCTCCACCGCTTCCAGCCTTTGCACTTCGTCGCGCAGGCGGGCGGCGTCTTCGAACTCTAGGTTTTCGGCGTGTTGGCGCATTTGGGTGCGCATGGCTTCAAGGTGGACTTTCAGGTTGGCACCATAGGTCGCCTTATCAACCTTGGCCGTTACGCGGCTTTGGTCGGTGTCGGCGTTAAACAGGCCTTCCAGCACGTCCTCTACGTTTTTGCGGATCGTTTGCGGGGTGATGCCGTGGGCCTCGTTATAGGCTGCCTGCTTTTCGCGGCGGCGCTCGGTTTCGCCCATGGCGCGCTCCATGCTGCCGGTAATCCGGTCGGCATACATTATCACGCGGCCATCCTCGTTCCGCGCCGCCCGCCCGATGGTTTGCACCAGCGAGGTTTCGGAGCGCAAAAAGCCCTCTTTGTCGGCGTCCAAAATCGCCACGAGGCCACATTCTGGAATATCCAACCCCTCACGCAGGAGGTTGATGCCGATCAGCACGTCAAACGCCCCGAGGCGGAGGTCTCGGAGGATTTCGATGCGCTCTAACGTATCAATGTCAGAGTGCATATAACGCACCCGCACGCCTTGCTCGTGCAGGTATTCCGTCAGGTCTTCGGACATGCGCTTGGTGAGGGTTGTTACCAGCACCCGCTGGTCACGCGCCGCCACGATGCGAATCTCAGACAGCAGGTCATCGACTTGGGTTTCCACGGGGCGGATCTCGATTTCAGGGTCAAGCAAGCCGGTTGGCCGAATGATTTGCTCGGCAAACACGCCGCCTGCTTGCGCCAGCTCCCACTTTTGCGGAGTGGCGGACACAAACACCGAGCGCGGGCGCATGGCGTCCCATTCCTCGAATTTCAGCGGGCGGTTATCCATGCAGCTTGGCAGGCGAAAGCCGTGCTCGGCCAGCGTTGATTTGCGCCGGAAGTCACCCTTATACATGCCGCCAATTTGCGGCACGCTGACGTGGCTTTCATCGGCAAACACAATGGCATTATCGGGGATATATTCAAACAAGGTGGGGGGTGGCTCGCCTGGGGCTCGGCCCGTGAGGTAGCGGGAATAGTTCTCGATGCCGTTACAAAAACCCGAGGCGTCCATCATCTCAAGGTCAAAATTCGTGCGCTGCTCAAGGCGCTGGGCCTCCAGCAATTTGCCCTCACCTACGAATTTATCAAGCTGCAAGCGCAGCTCTTCTTTGATCTTGATAATCGCCTGATTGAGGGTTGGGCGGGGCGTAACATAGTGCGAGTTGGCATAGATGCGGACCTTTTCCAGTGTGCCGGTTTTTGCAGCCGTCAGGGTATCAAACTCGACGATTTTCTCTAGCTCGTTGCCGAAAAACGAAAACCGCCAGCCGCGATCATCAAGGTGGGCGGGCCAGAGTTCCAAACTATCGCCGCGCACCCGAAAGCTGCCGCGCTGAAAAGCCTGATCGTTGCGCTTGTATTGCTGGGCAATCAACTCCTGCATAATTTGGCGCTGGTCGTATTCCTCGCCCACAATCAGGTCTTGCGTCATTTCGCCATAGGTTTCCACGCTTCCGATACCATAAATGCAGCTCACAGAGGCCACGATGATCACGTCATCCCGCTCAAGTAGCGCGCGGGTGGCCGAGTGGCGCATCCGGTCGATTTGCTCGTTGATCTGGGATTCCTTCTCGATGAAGGTATCCGAGCGCGGGACGTAAGCCTCGGGCTGGTAATAATCATAAAAGCTCACAAAATACTCTACGGCATTCTCAGGAAAGAAGCTTTTCATCTCGCCATAAAGCTGGGCGGCGAGGGTTTTGTTGGGGGCAAGTATGATGGCCGGGCGCTGGGTGGCCTCAATGACCTTGGCCATGGTAAAGGTTTTACCCGTGCCCGTAGCCCCGAGCAGCACTTGATTTTGCTCACCTTCATTGATGCCCGCCACCAGCTCTTTAATCGCCGTCGGCTGATCGCCCGCGGGTTCAAACTTGGTGTGCAGCACAATCTCTTTGCCGCCCTCCAGCTTTTCATGGTTTAAAATATCTGGTTTTTCCATTGAGCGATTCCCCCGGCGGATACTTTGACCTCTTTTTGTTCTCAAGCAAAGGGGGTAAACGAGTTTTTCCAAAATGGCTGTAAAAGCCTGCCGCTCAGGCTCTGACAACCCCGCCAGAAGCCGGTTATTCACCTGCGCAATAATTTCCCGCACCTTGGGCCCAATAGCTTTGCCGCGTGGCTTTAAAAAAAGAAGGTGGTTGCGACGCGAAGTCGGGTCCTCCCGCCGCTCAAGCAAGCCCGCGGCCTGCATCGAATCAACCAGCCTTGTAATGCCATAGGGCGGCAGCTTAAGACGCTTGCCCAGTTCCGCTTGCGTGAGCCCCTCAGATTCTATCAAGGTCATCAAAATAAAAAAGCTGTTGAGCGTGAGGTCCAATGCCTTGAGCCGCGCCTCCATTTCAGCATTGAGCCGCCGAGAAAGCTGATTGAGCATGCGGCCCACACTTACGGGGTGATTCTGGGCCAGGGGTCTGTTCATGGCGGCACAATGCGGCTGGATTGGAATTTGCAAAATTGCATTGGTAATAATAGCGAAAGCAATACATCCACAGGCAACCGAAAGGACTCTCAATGAAACGTTATCACCCGGTTTTAGTCTCTTTGCATTGGTTGCTTGCTTTTTAATTGTCGGCGGGCTTGGCCTTGCGAACACGCCAAACGCTGACCCGTTTAAGTTTTTTAGCCTGAAAATGCATATGTCGATTGGCACTGCCATTTTGGCGCTTATGGTCGGGCGGCTGTTGGTGCGGTTATTTACCAAAAAACCTCCGCATGCCAATATTGGCAATGATCTTCTGAATAAAGGCGCGATTGCTGCACATTATTTTTGTATGCTGTTGTGATCGCCATGGCGGCGAGCGGCTTGGCCATTGCCAAGGAAGCGGGGCTGTTTGACATCGTGTTTGGCGGCTCGGGCGCAGCCTTGCCGGTTAATTTCAGCCACATCGCCCCGCGGGCGGCCCACGGCGTGCTGGCGATTGTGTTGGCGCTGACCATTATTGGGCACGTGCTCTCCACGCTTTATCACCAATACGTTCGGAAAGACTCGCTGTTTTCCCGAATGTGGTTTGAAGGACGCTGATATGCGTAAGCTCATCGCATTCATCCACGAAATTGCTACCATCATGCATGTGGGCGGGATTCTCTCGCATATTGTGATGGGAGCAGCCATTGGCCACCCCGATGCCTCTACAGCCTTTCATGTGTATCAATATAAGGAAATCAGTGCCTATATTTTGATACTGCCGAGGCTTGGGCTAAAAATATTTGCTGACCTCGTGCTGTTTTACGGCTTTAAGGTGCGGGCAAACTGGCTAAAGGCCAAGCTAGCGATGACAGCGTTTTTGACTATAAATGCTTTTGTTTTCCTAGTGCCCATGATGCCGGAAATGTTGCAACTGGCCAAAGATTCGCTACCAGCCGGTGTGGTAAGTGATGCATTTATCGCGCGCGGAGAAACTGAAGCGCTGATTGGCATGTCCAATATTATTCCGCTAGCGCTAGAGCTTATGCTAGGGGCCTTCAGGCCGAAGCTGTTTGGGGAGCGGCGCAAAATAGTTAACAAATGATTAACACTTAAGGTTGCTTTTTAGGAAAATAAGGCAACTATTTGGCTATTTTGTTCTTGTATTGTCCGGCTTAGTTTGGTTAATTGGTTTTGCAAGTGGCAAGTTACCGGCTCGGTGTGATACGAACCCACCCCACCCCTCGCTCCCTCACACTGGGCCGGTAACTTTCCTTGCAATCCCCCTTGCACAGAAGCTTTGAATTGGCGATAAGATACTGACAATTCCAAGAGGCACTCCGATGACCGCACGAATTTACCAGCCTGCTCGCAATGCGATGCAATCCGGCCAAGCCAAAACCAAAGACTGGATTCTGGAGCATAGCCCTGAATCCGCGCGCGACATCGACCCGCTGATGGGCTGGACTAGCTCCACTGATATGCAACAGCAAATCCGTATACGCTTTGCCAATAAAGCCGCTGCCATTGCCTATGCAGAAGCCCAAGGGCTGGCCTATGCGGTGACAGAACCACACAAACGCCAAGCTCTGGTGCGTCAAGGCGGCTACGGCGAAAATTTCGCCGCCAACAGGCGCACTATCTGGACCCACTAATTTTTTCGGCCCCGTAGCTCAGCTGGATAGAGCAGCTGACTTCTAATCAGCAGGCCACAGGTTCGAATCCTGTCGGGGTCACCATATTTACCTTATATTTATAGCACATTTTAAAACTTGCTCTAATTTATCTTAGTCATTTGGTGCAAATTTGGTGCAATAAGCAGCAAACTATGCGATACTCAATGAGAACCACGGGGAATCAATGAGGATCGGGTAGGGTTTGGCAAGCGTACAGAAAATCTCTGGAAAGAAGGGGGATCGCTGGAAGGCGGTTGTTCGTCGAAAGGGATTTGGAACGCAGACTCAGACCTTTGGTAAAAAGAAAGACGCGGAAACCTGGGCCCGTTCTATAGACACCAGAATTGATAGTGGCGCATTGCTGGTTTCCAGTGAGACCAGAAAAGCGACGGTTGCGGAGCTGATTGATCGATACATCTCCGACGTCCTACCTCAGAAAAAATCAGGCAGAGTTCAGAAACAACAATTGCTACGATGGAGAGACTTGCTCGGCGAGGTCAGATTAATGGCCTTAACACCCTACCGGATATTGCAAGCACGCGCGGAAATTATGGCTCAGATAACCCGAAATGGTGTGCCAGTATCAAATGCAACGGTAAATCGCTATCACGCTGCGCTTAGTCATGTTTTGAAAGTGGCGGAGATGCAATACGGTTTGATTGAAAGCAATCCTATTCGCAAAGTGCCGAAGTTGAAGGAACCGCAAGGTCGCGTCCGGTACTTGACCGCAGATGAGCAGATCGCATTGCTTACAGCCTGCGAGCAAGACTCGAACCCTTTGCTTCCAACAATAGTGATGATGGCCATTGCAACAGGTATGCGCAAAGGCGAGGTTCTAAACCTCAAATGGTCGGATGTTGATTTGTCGAGGCAAACCGCGCTCATTGAGGAACCCAAAAACGGACAACGTAGGTCGGTATTTTTAGTGGAAAAGATTGTAAGGTTGATCGAGGCACTAAAGGAAAGTGCCGGAGGAAAATCAGAATACCTTTTCCCCGGTCGTTCAAATCTCAAACCGATAGATATCAGTTCCGCATGGCAGCGTGCGGTCAAAGCCGCGAACTTGAAAGATTTTAGGTTCCACGACCTACGTCATACTGCAGGGAGTTACCTTGCGATGGACGGAGCATCTATACTACAGATTTCTGCAGTACTCGGTCAAAGAAGCCCTCAAATGGCCTCTCGATATGCACACCTTAGTGATGCAAGCACCCAAGGCGTTTTGAACAAAACCATGTCTAAGGTTTTTGGAGATGCGGATGACTAAGATAAAGTGGTCAGCGCAAATGTCTGACGAGGATTTCGTTCTAGCTTCCAAGCTCTATTTTGGGCAACGATTCTGGGACTTGCACATAGGTTGTTGCTTAATAGCTAAGATTGATCCGGATACAAAGAAAAGCCCTGTCGGCAGGGATTATCTAGATTGGACCGAAGAAGATGAGGACGAATACGATTTTACAAAGCGACCTTTCATTGTCGCAATGCGCGCAATCTCCGAGCGAGACCAGGGCCAACTAAAATTCACAAACACAGCACCACTCAATGTCACAGAACGAAAAGATGTTATCGCGACGGGGAAAGACGTCAAAATTGATACCCGTGTTTTTGTGCGTTGGGTCTTGGAGCAGTGGCCCGAAGGTTGTTCTCATTTTAACCAAGCGGAAACAGCCTACCAGAAAAGGAAACTGGCCAAGAAAGAACAAATCGCGAAAAACCAAGGGAAACAGCAACTCAAAAAATGGGGACCTTCCTCACTAGTTCAGAAAGCTCAGGTCGAAAAAGCCTTCTGGAAAATGGTGACAGATCAAAAACTCGACGTTAACAAATCTAAAGGAAGGGTTTCACAATGGGCTAGGGATCTGGTGTCCATTATGTCTGAAACGATTTCAGAACCTTACAAATTCCATACTGTTAGAGCCTGGATTTCTTTCTGGATCGAAGAAAATCAACCAATTATAGAAATATCAAAGACCAAATCCAAATAATCAGATCAAAAATGCTTTAAGTGTTTGTTTTTAAAATAAATTGATATCCGTGGTTGATTTTGCGGCGCTAAAAAATCAGCGTTTATTGAACCTTCATTTTACCATGGAGGGTATCACATTGAACCAAGAACAAACAAAGGCGAATAACGGAAGTTTTATTGCTCCCTTACGCCTCTTCCCAGTAAACCAAATCCCGGCACAAGATGGCTACCAGTGGCTTACCGAAAGCACTTTACGCCACTGGATTTTTAATTCAGAGGAATCGATTGGCTCCGGCGGAACCGTCATCCCAGGAAACGGTTTTGGACCCGCCATCATTCGGCTTGGACGCAAAATCCTGATCGATCTTGACCAGCTAGACACCTGGGTTGAAGCCCATCGCCTATCATGAAACACGTATTTGCCTGGGCTCAAGCTGGAGCAAGGGACCAATTGACGATAACGGAACAAACAGCCGCTACGGCTATGCAAATAATTGCACAGAGCTTGTCGTTTGTTAACAGTTGGTTAGCGCCGGACGGCAGGTGCGGCGAAACTCAAAAGATTTTGATTGTCTCTAACAGTAACGATTTAGGCGAGCATATAGGAGGGAACAGGTAATGATTATAAAGTTAAAGAAACACAAAAAGCAGCATGCAAATAATTGCACGCTCATAATCGACAAATGCTCCATCTTATTTCCAAGCAAATCAGGGGATGAGCACTCAGCTGTTCTTGCCTCTTCTATAAACGCCGAAAATGCAGGGCTGCTAAAACAGACAAATATCAGAGTCAGGAATTACACCAGAAAATACTTCATTCCTCAATTCGAAGAATACGGAAAAGTTCTTTTCTTCACGCGCCCGAAATATCCATCCCAAGCACCGTTCGGTGTGGAGTTTAACCCGACCAAGCTGGGCAAAGAGAAAACGAACGCGCTGCTTGAGTTTATATATCAACACTTCTTCTTTGGTGACTGGAAGGCCTATGCTGAGCAAGCGACCCTAAGTCGTGCAGACGTGTCTATCGACGTCCTGGGCCTTGATATCAGAAAAGCTTTCTTCTCAGCCCCTGGGGCAAAAACCAGCCAGTGCTTTCATGGTGTTGGGAACCGCAAGCAATCCGAAATCCACAACTTTCCGGGCAACAAGCGCCTCACTATTTATGACAAGGCCGCCGAGCGAAGAGAAAGGGCAAAGAAAGACAAAACGATTGTAGTTGCAGATATCCCAGCAGCGTGGACGCGTGCTGAAACCAATCTTCGTAAATGCGGGATGCTCCGCAATTTGATAAACCTGAAAAACCCTCTTCTGGATTTTTCGATTGTACAGCGGACCAAGCCGGAAGGCGTCGATCAGGACCTTTGGAATTTGCTTTGCCTTGCGGCTGACAATACTTGCTTTGAAAATGTATTGGAGATGATTAGCTCCTCTGCATTGCGAAACAAGATCAAGAAACACCAGGCTGCACATCCAATAGACGGTTGGGATGCAAACAAGCTCTGGGAGCAATGGCCTGAGGCAGTCAAAAACAGTGGGTTGATTGATTTCCTCTCTAACCTTGAGTGAGTTGTGGGGATTAAATCCCTCATTTTTGGCTCTAAAAGACCACCACGCAGTCATCTATGATAAGGCAGCCCAACTCCTCAAGGCAAAAGGTATCGCCCCCACACAGGCTTGTACACGCGTTGAGGCGCGCCTTAAGAACTGCTGCATGCTCAAGAAATCAAGACGCTAAAAAATCCTCTGTTGGACTTTCATGTTTCCAGCATGAAATCCCCAACTGACCTAAACTCGGATCTCTGGAAAGCGTTAAATGCATATATTCACACCAAGACTCAAAATGCAGCGTTTCAGAGCCTCTCCCCCAAAATCAGAAAAATACTGGCTAGATCACTAAAAACTCAGCCTCTGACTTGCTGGAGCTCGAAAGATATTTGGCAAAACTGGTCTGACATCGTTGATGGCAGCGGCTTGAATGTGATTTACGACAAACAAGCACATTTCCATCCAACTTAATGGGTAAGTCTGGCCTCAGGATATGGTATTGGGTTTTACGAAATTCATTCGACGATCGTCATCTTCGATTCAGTGTGCAATTAATTGCACCGGTAGCGAAAGTGAGCGCTGTTTAGCGGTGAAATTCAGGCTGAAACTCTCGAATAGTGTCCACAGAACACCCAAAAGACCCCCAAAGTGTCCACGGATGCCGGAATCCCTTAATACTTTGACACTTTATTTTTCCCAATTATTAGAAAGAAAAACTTCAGAATTAGACCCCCTAAACCAATTTGTGAGGGGTAAATAATTCATACGTGTGAAAACCAAGCTCGAATACCACGATTATCGTTTAAGAGCATAGACCTGATACCCCCCAAGTAGGGGGTACAAAATTTGACGTTTGGGGGGTCTAAATATGTCAAAATGCCATAGAATTTCTTTGAGCACGAATCGAGTACGTAAAAGAGCGCGTGTGGCGGGAAATCGAAAATCGCTCTTCAAAAAACAAAAAAATTCGTTCACACAATTGTCGTGCAATTATTTGCACGTAAACTGGCAAACCGAATCAAAAAACTGTGCCATTTTAACGGGTGAACTGTGAACATTTCAGGTTAAGGTCAATCTGTTTCTCAATCACCGTTACCCTATGCATGCGCATTACCGCTTCCGGCCCATTCCTGCCTTTCACTGATGGTCTCATCTCAGCGGCGCAGCTTCCTCATTGCGGACATTCGGGTATGGTGCCAATGTGGGTGGCGTGGCAATGGAGATGCAAGATGGTATTAACTTGGTAGTGAAATCGATAATAGGCACACCTCCTGCTGCTGCCGGTCCTGCTGGTGCAGAGTTCGAAGTCAAAGTTGGATCGAGCTATCTTCTTGCTATGCTTGCAGATGCGCCTGCACGAGGGCTGCCTGGATCGATCATTGAAAACGTATCATTCCAGAAGGGCGATGATGGTTATCCCATGGATGATGTCATTGTATCAACAAGGGGTTCTTCAGGAGAAATAGCTACATTGGAGATTCAAGCTAAGCGCTCGATTACTTTCGCACCAACAGATGCTGTCTTCAAAAAAGTGATGGCCCAAGTTGCGAAAACCGTCAAACAAAATGGGTTTTGGGGGCGCGATGTCCAACTAGCTGTTGCTACTTCGCAGACTTCAAGACAGATATCCGGTTCTTATCAAGAAGTGCTGAATTGGGCACGTGAAACGGATACGGATAAATCCTTTTTTGCAAGATTAAACCGGATAGGAACAGCAAGTCCTGCGATGAAATCGTTTGTTTCAACGTTCCGAAAGCATCTTTCGGAATTTGGAGCGAAGCATGAAAATATTGATGTCTGGCGGGTTCTGAAACGGTTTCAGATTCTTGTTTTTGATTTTTCCAAAGAAAACGGCGCAGAAGACTATTGGGCGATTGACAGAGCAAAAGGACTCCTTGTCGAGCAAGAGCGCGATCGCGCGAGTTCACTCTGGTCTTCGATAATCACGATTGGATTGGCCACGGACACCGTGGGCGGGGACTGCAATCGCGCACAGCTTCTCAATAAATTATCGAAGGAAAGTTTTGCACTTGAAGCTCGGTGGGGTACACGAGCCGCGTTAAATAATCTAGCCGAGGCTTCTGGCTTTGCTATGGACGATGTATCCGACAAGATAAGCCGAATTTCCATCCCTCGGCATGACAGATTGAAAAACGTGCATACGTCGCTTTCCCAAGGGCGCTATCTTGAAATTCAGGGTGGTTCTGGCGTTGGTAAATCGGCCATTATGAAACGATATGTTTCGCAAATGGTGAACAGCCGGTCTGTAATTTTTTTGTCACCAAACAGAACAACACCGGGAGGCTGGCAGGAGCTTCGCCACCAACTGGAAATTGGCGGAAATGCAAAAGAGTTTCTAACTGAATTGTCGGCCTCGGGCAGTCCAATCATTTGCATTGATAACCTTGATTTCTTTTCCGAGCAGGAAAAAACAACCGTAAAGGATATTGTTCGAGCTGCGAAAGATGTGCCGGGCGTTCAGATTATTGCGACTGTACGCACCAAGCTTGAGCATGATGAACCAAATTGGCTTCCAGCTGACATACTTGATGAACTTGGGCGCGCACCGCCTGTTGTAGTTGGTGAGCTCAGCGATCAGGAGGTTGACGAGCTAACAGCTGAAGATCCCAAGTTGGCTGCTCTCCTCAAAGAGGGCCATCCAGCCAAGCAGGTAGCGCGCAATCTTTTTAGATTATCAAGGCTGGTTTTGTTGCAGAACGATGAAGCTCATATTCACACCGAAGTAGACCTCGCAAAGCTTTGGTGGAATACAGGAGATGGCGAAAAGGAAGATACTCATAAGGATCGTCAGCGCCTTTTGAGATCGATGGCAGAACATTACGCCCAGTCAAATGGGCTTTTCTCATCTATCGACGCTTCTCCTAAGGCGATACAACAATTGGTTGGTAGCGAGACACTCGTGGACCATGGAAATGATCAGGTTTCCTTCAAACATGATATTCTGCGCGAATGGGCCGTTGCGTGTCTCTTTAGTTTCCAAGCGGAGGCTGTTGAAGCAATCAAATTGACCAATCCGGGCCCGCAAACCTTGCTCAGGTCGTATGAATTGCAGACCCAAATGATCCTTGAATTTGGCGATAAAATTGGCTGGGTTACTCGGATTAATAGTTTGTCTCAATCTGGTATCCACCTGTCGTGGCAGCGTGCAGCGCTCTTAGCGATTGTCCATTCAGAAATCTCGTCTCAATTGCTCGCAGGTATGACGGCAGAATTATTGGCAAACGACGCTAAGATTGCCCAACAGCTTATTGCACTGGCTATCGCTTCTGAATCCCAGTCTTTCCAAGAGATGTTTCCCGAGATGGATGGTCAGTTGGCAAAGATTCCGGAAGGACTTGTTGCACCTAAAAACCCTTCTTGGAGTCGGCTTATCACTTGGCTTTTAAAATTGGAGCAAATCCCAGATCAACTTATTCCAGTCGCAGCAGATCTCATGTGTAACTGGATGATCGGGCTTGCCGGTTGGGCACCATTTTCTGAAGCTATACTAGCGCGCTTCTATGACTGGCTTGTCGAGATTGAGGCTGCAAAATATTCGAAAACTTTTCAAGATCGGTTTAAGCTCTTTGGAGGTCAATTGTCTTCAAATGAGCTTAAGAAACTTGAAGAAGATCTACGCACATATTTCTGCGCATTCGCAGACAAAGTCCCCGCCTTGGCCGCAAAATATCTGGTCGGCGTGATGCACCGTGATGTATCTGAATATGTGGTCGCAAACATCCTTAAAAACAGTGGAGCGCTAGCAAAAGCAGCCCCGAAGGAGCTTTCGGAGTTGACCCGAAACACTCTAATTGTTGATCAAACATCCAGCATGCGGCCGCGAGAAAACTACGATGAAGGCCTTTCCCATGTAGATACTCGATTTATGCCCGAATCCCCGGCACAAGGGCCTTTTTTCGCGTTGTTAACGCACTGTCCTGATGAGGGGTTGAGGCTTATCAATGAATTGGTCGGCCATGTCATTGATTTCCAGATTGATAAATGGGGCGCGGATGATGACACTATCATTATACCTTTTGATACAGGTGAACGTCATTTTCGGTACTCGAGTTCTTTCGAGTGGAGCCGCCACGGTCGAAGTCACAGCGTCACTTCCGCTTTAATGGCTTTGGAGGCATGGGGTCATAAACGCATCGAGAACGGCGATAGTCCGTCGGAGGTGGTGTTCGACATACTTGGGTCGGAGAACGCTTCAGTCGCGGTTTTAACCGTTGCTATTGATGTGTTGCTATCGAGCGATCAGACCACATATGCAGATATCATGCCCTTTCTAGCCAGCCCTGAACTGGTAGCAATGGACCGTACTAGGCCGAATATTCAAGACCCTGCGGACTTCGATATATTTGGCATATCCTCAATGCAAAAGGAGCCTTTGGGCGAAGTGTCCAAATCATATCTAAAAGGAAAGGCATCAAGGCAGACCAATCTTGAGAATGTCGTTCCGCAATTCGTCTTTCGTGCCGGAAAGGAGATGTGTGAGGCCCTTTCACAAAAGTTGCTGGCTGCGTCGAACCGACTTGGACAGCCTGAATTAGGGCGTCATTATGCAGATCCTCGACTTATGGCCTTATACCTTCGTTGCCAGCTTGATTTGCAGAACTACGACAAGACGAACGTTGTCTCCGAAGATGGGAAAACTGTGGAGGCGATGGTGTTCAATGCCCCACCTGAGTTGGCTCGCTATGACAAAGCCCTTGAGCCCTCGCGCCAGGCTTCATTTCAACGAGTTGAAGAAAATACCATAGAGTGGAATGCTGGGGCTGCCGTCGAGGATCCATCTAAGGGGTCTGTCGAATTGGCAGCTAAAGCAATGGGACTTGCGATACATAAGTCATCTGATGATAAACAGACGCTCAACTTCATTGCCGCTTCAGCGTTGCTCGTCTTGCGCGATGGAGATGCTGAGTTGAGGACTGAGCATGGCGATTGGGCGGTTGAAAAGCTCTCTGAGTTTGGCACGCAAAATGGTGACTATCACGACGGAGCATTTTCATTCCTACGCTATAATCGAGCTGCACTAGCGTTGAACGGCTTGAGTTGTGCTTTGGTGGCTCCGTTGAGCGATGAACAAATTCGACCAATTCTAGCTACCATCGCAAAACACCCACGAGCAATCACACCAGGGCTTCGCAATTCAATGGAGAAACTTATAGCGGCGGACCCAAAAATATTGAAATCGATCGTGCGAGTGGCTATTGCGGGATGCATCTTTCCGCGGAAAGACTGGCACGATATAGCTGAATATGAAGTTAGAAAATCTCGCTCTATGGCAAGGATAAGTGAAGCTATAGAAGCCGAGATAGATTGGGTCCTGCAAAGAGCGAATGAGCCCGATTGGCCCGACCTTCCATCTGTAAAGCCCAAGATCAGACAAGAAATTCGCATTGGCAGGGCTCCACTGTTTGACGCTGAAGAAGTTGAGACCGCGGAGGATGAGGGGATAATTCCCAATCCAGACAATCTGATTTTTGATGATAACTCAATCGCGCGTATAATCATGGCGACAACACCTGCCATTAGGTCTGATTGGCTTATCGAAATTCTTGAGGTTTTCTGGCCTTTCACCCAAATTAAAAATGGTGTGAAGGCTGATGGCAAGCAGGTTGACCCACCCACAGAATGGAACAATTGTTATTATGCGCTGTTAGCCGAAGCGCTTACCGCCATGCCAAAACCAACGGCTCAAATTACGCTGAAGGAGAGACTACTAAATCTGCCCGACCGAAGCTTCATTAATGGCGCAGCACCGTTCCTGCAGTGCTTGGATGACATGACGTTTGGAGGTGAAACTATCTCAATAGAACTAGCCGTCGAATATCGAACTGCGGTCGCAGATCGAATGATGGAAACAGTTGATTGGCATTGGTTAGTTGGTGATACTTCAAGCTCGATGGCTGTTGATTTTCGGCCAGCAATCTCCAGTTTATTTCACAACAGCGCTTTTGCTTATGAACCCCCAACTTCTCGCCTTCTAGGGCCTGGTATTCGGAGATTAGATCCCGAAATTCCATTGTTGGTGAAGTGCATCTCCAGTGCGCCTTCACATGCAGTTGCAGTGTTCACAATGAATTTGGTAGAGGTGGAATTCATGCCAAGTCATAAGCCGATGGTTCTAGCATTGGCTGATTCATGTTTGAAAACTGGAATTGTGGACCGAGGATTCTGGATTAATACTGGGATTGGCGCGCGAGTTTGCTCGTATTTTGATAAACTTCTGGGTGCTATCGCTGATCGAGAGAGTGTTAATATCCTAGGTCAGGAACTGGATGACATCATAAATCAATTCATTTTGATAGGAATACCAGAGGCACAACGACTGCACGACGCACTAACTACCAGCAATGGGTAACCAGTTGGCATATGGCCACTGTGAATGGCTGGTTTAGGGGATTCGTAGAGGGTCTTTGCATATCTTTGCACTTGCAGCGAAAGTCGGCTATCCGCCCAAATCGACCGAAAGCGCCAATGCCAAAATCTGCGCATTTTCCTTGCCTCTGGTTGACCATTTGTTATCGTAAGTCGTGGGATCGCACGATTTGACGCCTCCAAACCACTTATGGAGGTGAAATTACGTGCACACGCGACAAATCTTGCAATCTTATTGCTCAAGACATCTTGGAGAAATCGTTAGCGGCTTTAAGTTTGCCCACGAGTTGGAGCCGCTTAAAGCTGACATCTATATCGGTATTTCGTTGCTTCAGAAGTCAATCCGGCGAGGCCAGCACAAATACGCAATTCCAGCGGCGCTTTGTGTTTTGCAACATAGTCAAAGCGCTTTCTGGCGACGTCTTTGCATTATCTCCTTTGAAGATATCGGCATTGCAAATATCAATTTAGTAGGGGCTGTCCTTTTTGCAGCTGTTAGACAGAAGTTCAGACACGATCTGGGTGGCGATGAAGCCGTTGCAATAGCGGTCGTGTCGGCAATGTGCTTTTCTCGCAAGGACCGCTCACTAGATGATCTATTCGAGTTTGCGCAAATGGCCAAAGGACTTGATCCGCTAAAACGGCATCTTGCGGCTATGACCCTGCGGGAAAGGTTGGAATGTTCGACCAATTTCGAGCAACCACTTATTGCGCAAGCCCTTGCCGTATTATCTTACTCAATTGGCCTGCCGATTTCCCCTCACATGCGTCAAGGCCGATTGAAGCGCACTAACGCTTTTCTTGACGCCTTAATCCGACTTAGGCTTGATCCATTGTTGGTTGAACTTTCTCGATACGGGCTTGCTCAGTCACGGACGATATTACCAGTCCTGCTTCCTGTTTTGTTCAATCGTCAGGCCAGTACTGAAAATACAGCACAAACAGATATTTTCATGCCCTCAATCCAAATAAACGAACTGCCCTGCTGGGTTTACAACGCAAATACAAGAATTGGTCTTCTGGCGATACGAAACTACATCAAGCAATCGAGACAGATGTCAGAATTCTTGAAGGCATTTTCGACACGAGAATTATCAAAACAAAAGGTCGTTGGAAATTTGACTTTCCGAATGGAAAGCACACAACTCAAAAACCGTTTGGTTTGGGACATCGGAATGAAAACACGTCAAAGCGTAGATGCGCTAGGACCAGGAATTCAAGCCGGAAAGCTAGAATTCGCAAAGCAGATTTTAACAGAAGAATTCGGATTGTTGAACCAGTGTCGCACTGACGCTGCTCAACTTTACATCCGATAATCTTCTATTATCGGAGTCAAAAGCCATGAGCAAATATACCATATCTCGTGCAAATAATTGCACCACGCCGCAAGATGTAGCGGGTTTGTTGAAAAACGCACTATCCCAAAACACTCGAAAAGCGTATCGAGCGGACATCGCGTCGTTTGTCGCTTGGGGCGGAACGATACCCTCAACACCTGAGGAGTTGGCTTCCTACATTGCCGCGTCAGTGAATAATCTAAGTATTCCCACTATTAGACGGCACTTGTCAGCTTTGTCCTTTGCGCATGAAACGCTGGAGCTGTCAGAAAACCCGGTCAGACACGCAATGGTACGAACGACCATGAAAGGCGCTGCTCGACTCTACGGAACCCCTCAGCGGGGCGTAGAGCCTCTCCTGCTGGCAGACTTGAGGCGCATTATTGAAACCACCGGCAACTCAACCATCGATATCCGTAATAAAGCACTATTGGTACTTGGCTTTGCTGGCGGGTTTAGGCGGTCTGAACTGGTCGGGCTCAATTGCGAAGATATCGTTGAAAAGCCGGAAGGGCTCATTGTTACAATCCGGAAGTCGAAAACGGATCAAGAAGGCAACGGTCGACTAATGGGTATTCCGTTTGGTCGAGGAAGGATCTGTCCAGCGACCCTATCTTTGGATTGGCTTGCCAAAATTAGAGATCAACAAGGACCATTGTTCAGGCCCGTTAGAAAAGGTGGGCAAATCATTGATCAACGACTTTCCGGCGAGGCGGTTGCCAAAGTTGTTAAGCAATCAGCACTCAGATTAAGTCTCGATCCTGCGCACTACTCGGCCCATTCGCTTCGTGCTGGATTTGTAACCAGCGCCATTCAATCGGGCGCGCCCTCTCATCTGGTTCGCAAGCAAACCGGCCATGCATCAGACACCACAATGGCGAGGTATGTTAGATTGGGAAGTCTGTTTAGTGAAAATGCGGCTTCTTGGATACTGTAAGAGAGTTTTATTGAGTGATCGCCCTTAATGACGTGTTACCCGGAAACTGGACCATCCAAAGTTGGAATTTTTCAATTATTATCCCAGGATTGGGAGAAGGAAAATTCAATTACGGTACCCTCGATACCGTAAAACATGTAGAGTAGCCTTCGCATCACAAAACGAACCGTGTTGTAACTTTTGAATCGAATTTTGGCTATTTTTCCCACAAATAGTAAACTTATGATTGCATTGGTAATCGATATAAGTCAGGATAAAAGGTTAGAAAATAACCCTCAAATACAAGTCGGGATGAAACCACTTTCATGGCGCAAACATTTGAATAACCAAACAATAAATTCTGATACAGTGCGCGACATAGTTTCTAAAAGAACTCTTACCGTCGGCATCAGGCGACGTTTGAGCTATTTGGACGAGCTTAAGAATTCAGAACATATCGATGAAACAGAATTCGAACAGCGGGCACTTTCGTATCGCTTCATCAGCAGCTTCAAATATCAAGATTCGTCATCGAAAAATAGCTCAATAGATGTGGTAATACTAAAATTTTGCCTTGCGCTTGCTCATACTCATGATGTGAATTACGCTCTCAAATACCTTGAACACTTTGATGATACGAAAGCTGCCAATACTCCGCTCTTGAAGCTCATAGTGAATGGTGAAACACGTATTTCAGCGCCCTTCCGTCAAAAACTCACACTATCTGATCAGTCTATATTTGACGTTGAAAACCCTGGCATTGATATGAATCTTGTTCGTTCTTGTTACGAAAAAGCGCTGAGTAGACAAGGAATAAAACTGCCATTTGAAAAAAAAGGAATGGAAATCTTATTGGCATTGGTGGACGGTAGAGGAAAGCCAAAAAAAATCAACGGCTTAGACTCTTTGGTCGACTTCATTCACAGTTTCCTGAGTACAACTTGGACATTATTTTCACCTAAAGTACTTAACGTAGTTTTCCAATATTTTAAGTTTCACAAAATAATTTCAAGCAAAGAAATGCAACTACATTACCTTGCACTAAAGAAATTCGGATTTGAAAGGCTCCAAACGCGATTGATCCTTCTTCGAGCTGTAAATGGTGATAAAGAAGCTCAGAGTTTTGCCCGCGAAAAACTCCAATGGAACGACACGGGGTTTGAAGGAGAAAAAATCACAAGTATATCTTCTTTTCTAATTGGGGAGTTCAGCGGCGTAGAAACCATCAAGGGTTTGACCAAAGATAACCCAATTGAGGCAGCAATATTCTTAACAATATATGTCAGTGAAAGAAAGAATGAGTTCGATTTTGTAAGGCGATTAGAAAGTGCATATGAATTTGATACATCAATTGTTAAAGTTCTTAACTGGCACCGCTTTTTAAACGATATTGATCTAGTTGCGGTGAGTAACAATCCAAATAAGATTTTCTTAGCCGCAATCTTAATCGACAAGAATATTCGCAAAAATTTTCACTACATTGCAAATCAATTTGGAATCGGTTCAGCTGGTGCTGATTTGAGGTCATATGCGCGCTATTTCAGGGATGAGAAAAAGGGCACTTGGCAGGGATTTTTGAAATCTTTTGATGTTCTTGGTCGAAACGCCAAGACTGCAGTTGTTAAATTCTTGATTTTGCCCGGGATGCTTGATCGAGTGACATCATTTTTGTGGAAAACACCTTCAAGCGCTGTATTTTCAGGTTACGAAAAAAATGTTATAGCTCTTCAATCAAAAAAGGAATGTATCGAATTCGGAATCTCGCGAAATATTTTCGCCCTTAACCATGCGGAGCAAATGTTGTCCGATATTCGGACCCTGATAAGACATCAAAAATATAGAGAATCCGATAGCGAGGGCAGAATCAAAATAAATGAAACAGGTCTCGCACACGAGGTATTGCGTTGGTTGAATCCTAGACGGTTCCAGCTCGTTCAAAAAACTGGACAGTTTGGCAACGAATACAACAGAACCCAACTTGCTGCAAATGCAGACTTAATAGTGCCAGAGCTAGCAGAATTTATTTGTTATTCGAGCCCCAGTGATAGGATATCAAATAGATATGCATTTGATATTCAACTCGGAGACAAATTACGTCACAACTTTTTGGCGATTCAACTCAAAGAACAAGTAGAGCAGATCTTTGCTGAAAATTTAATTAATCGAAATACGATTGATCTTTTCCATACCATTGTTGATTCGACAATCTCGGGTTTTTCCAACCAATGGATAACAATAGATCGATCACGCTCTTTTTTTGCTAATCTAAATAATGAGTTAAACCATATTGTTGTTAATTGGGGAGAAGCCGAATCAACAGATTTCAAGCTTCTGTCTCAGGATATCGCGAAAAAAGGGCTGGAACTGTTTAGTCGTCTTCTGCACGAATGCCAAAGAGAATGGCAAACAACGTTCTTAAGTATTTTTCAAAGGAAAATCACAGCTTTCGCAAGAAATAATGCAGAAATCAATCAATTAATATCGGATAGATTATTTCAAGAGATATCCTATGCCGTGACTGAAAGTGCTTCTTGGATGCAAATCAATGAAATTGGCTATCCCTCGAAGGTTAATCTCAGAGACTTGATGTTTGACGAAGCGTTTCAATTGAAAAAACAGGCTCAATTTAGAAGGTCGTTCTCATGCGAAACTCTAGATCTGAATGGGAAGGATACTTTGCTCGACATCAGCATTCCCGGAACATGGGTCGAACCTGTTGTCGCTATTGTGGATAATGCAATAAGCAATGCATGTAAAAATAGTGGCCTAGGTGTTAACACACCGATAGAGCTGCGTTTGCAGGAGCAAAATGGTGGAGTAAAGGTAACTTTTTCTAACCGGATAAGCAGGCAAAATCGAACTCTTGTCCATCAAGGTGTGATAGAAGCAAAAAAAATTCTGGCTGGACCAATCGACAAAAATGTGAACCAGAAAAAACAAGGATCTGGACTAAATAGAATTCGTAGTGCTTGGTTGATGGTTTTAGGCTGTGAAATTGAAATTGAAATCTCTGACAAGAACATCTCCTCTGATTATGTTGAGATTTCGTTTTTCCTACCAATGAAAAGTGTTGAATGGAAAAGGGAATAAGTTGAAAATTCTTGTTATTGATGACCAACCAAAAAAATATATGGATCTCAAACCGGTGCTTGACGAGATTTTCCCGGAAAATATCTGTACTCACACAAAAACGTTCAGTTCAGGAATTTCACTGCTAGAGACAGGACTATGGGATTATGTGTTTTTGGATATGTCGTTTAAAGCAAATGATAACCCTAGTGAGGAAACCGGTTTCGAAGGCTTGGCTGGGTTGACCGTTCTTCAACACATGCGAAGATCGAGAATAGTATCCAAGGTCATTATTTTCACAGCACACGCAAATTTTGAGGACCCTGAATACGAAGAGATTGTTGGTATTGGAAATTTGGAAAAACATGTTTCCACGTATTTTGGCTCATTGTGCCTTGGATGTGTAAATTCAAATGATACTACCAAGAATACAATTTTGAAAATTAGGAGATTGATAAATAATGGCGAATAGACGCATGGACTTAAAACCCGAAGTGAGAATTTTAATCGTTGAAGACAATGATGCAAAATATAGAGATATAAGCAACAGATTTCGAAGATATGTAGATTCTGGATGTGAATTTGTTCCGAAAATTACCCGTGCGAAAAGTGCATTTTCCGCAACAACTACTGTCTCAAATCATTTTTTTGATGTTATTATACTAGATTTAAAAATCCCCCACAATGATGCTATTGACGGAGAAAATTCGGAAGATCTGTGCGCCGTAGAGAATTCCAAAGAAGTTTACAAATTTATCACAAAAAACTCGGAATTCTGCCCATTTCTTATAGTTGGATTGACCGCACTGGAAAAAGAGGAATATGCAGAGCTATTTTCCGAAAACTCCATTTTTTCGATCGAGGATTATGCGACAAATACTTGGTTCGAGAACATTGTATACAGAATAAACTTTATTTCGAAAGGAAAATCGGCACTCAGTAATTTCTTAGAAAACAACTTCAGTTACGACGCTATTTTGCTAGTTGCTCGCCAGAAAAATGAGTTTGAACCAATTCTCGCATCAATTGATTGGCTTGACGGTCACAGCACAAATCCGAGGCTTGGTCGACGGAAAAATGGTTTTGGTCGTATCGAGCTTTCTAATGGTCGAATACTTAATATAGGCATAGTTTGCTTGGGAGAAATGGGACTATCCGTTGCCGCCGCATATACAACTCAACTAATCCACATGTTTCGGCCTCGACATTTCGCGATGTTAGGAATGTGCTGCGGTTTTCGTGGGGACGAGAACCGCTCAAATACAAAGTTAGGAGACGTAATTATTGCCAATAGAACTGCCAACTGGGATGAGGGGCGCTACGAAGACAATGCGCAAGAGCTGAAGGAAGATGTTTTTTTTCATCAACGTGTTGTTGATAGAAACCCAAGTATCGAAACCATCGAGGGGATAGAAGCCTTTCTTGAAGATTCAAAAAAACGCACTGAAGAATTGATAAAAGTCAGTTTTCGTAAACCTGAAAGTCAGAAAATAATAAATGATTACGAAATGAAGGTAAATAAGGAATTATTCGAAGAACAACAAGCAGATCCTACAAGTAAGAAAGTGAACGAGACTTACAAATTTGACACGAATAGTAAAATTCATTTTGAATCTCTGGTTTCAGGATCTTCAGTTGTTGATAGCTCCAAAATAATAGGAGAAATCCGCAACCGTTTTCCTTCTTCGATTGGCTTGGAAATGGAAGCTCACGCTGTTTATTCAGCGGTGAAATGCTGCTATGGGCGTAAGCCCAACACCGTGGTTATAAAAGGAGTTGCAGATCACGGAGATGGAACCAAAGCCAAGATTATTCAGGGTCTCGCAAGTTCTGCTTCGTTTTTGGTCTATAGGGAACTGCTTGAAAGCTTTGAAATCGAAGACAGCTAATTTAAATTGCATAAACATGCGGTGTGAAGCTGTGCTGCTTAGGAGATGGAAGCTAGTTCTTTTGGTGCAAATTTGGTGCAACAAACCTCCAGAACTTGTAGCAATACACGGCAGCCAGCATGGATAAGGCAACCGTTAAATTAATGTAATCAATCCCTTAGCGTTGTGAAGTATCCTAGGTTGTCCGCTTGGCTATTACTTCTAATCAGCAGGCCACAGGTTCGAATCCTGTCGGGGTCACCATATTATCCTTATGAAACGTCAGATTTGTTTGACCTTTACGTCACAACACTGACCCAAAATGAAAAAATTGGCAAAGCCGATCTTCGCGAAAAACGCAGTGAAGGTCTTAAAAGAGCTCTAAGTGACTGATGCTGCAATCCGCACAAAGGTCAGCTAACCGGAAAGACGACGTTGAACCTTAGAGGAACGAGGCGAACAACAGTCGCCTTTCTCTACGTTCATATGGTAGTAAGTAACATACTGGTTTCACTGTTTTCAATGCCATCAATCATCCTGACTTCTCTCAAGACGCGATCAAAATCAGCCAAATTTTCGACCTGAATTTCCGACACTAAGTCCCATTTCCCACTGGTTGTGTGGACGCGTTGCAGCTCAGGAATTCCGCGTAACCTAGTGATGACTTGCGTGGTGTTCTTACCTGAAATTTCGATCATCATGATCGCCCTGATACCACCATCCTCGTAATCTTCGCGAACCCGTGCGGTAAAGCCCAACAATGCGCCGGAATGTAACAGCCGGTCCATACGGTTCTGTACTGTGCCGCGCGATACGTCCAGAATTTCGGCCATCTTGGCAACCGGTGCCCGCCCATCCCGTTTCAGAAGCGCGATCATCTCACGATCAAAATCATCGTAGATGTGTTTTTTGAGTTTCTCCGAGGCCATGCTTAATACCAAAAGTTACAAATTTATTACGCATAATGCTGAATTTTTAACGATATGTATAGCAATTTTGGCATTTAGCTTGCTATTCTTACATCTATACTCGGTCAGACATCCTCAAAAGGTTTTCACGATGAGCATCACACCCAGCATTCAGGCACCGTCTTCCGTTGTGATGGTTCGCCCACATTATTTTGCAGTAAACCCCGAAACTTTCGACAACGCTTATCAATCGGACACACCGTCCTCCGAGATTGAATCACGCAAAGCCTACGATGAATTGACCCAAGCCGCTGACACTCTGCAATCGCATGGCGTTAATGTTCACTTGTTCGAGGGTGACAACCCCAAAACACCAGACTGTGTATTCCCCAACAATTGGTTCTCCACGCATGCGGGTGGCCACATCGCGCTCTACCCGATGAAGGCCCCCAATCGACGACTTGAGCGGCGTCAGGATGTGATGGAAGTGTTGAAGTCGCAATACCGGGTTCAAGACATTCTAGATTATTCAGGCCTTGAGCATGACAATCTATATCTTGAGGGAACAGGGGCCATGGTGCTTGATCACATGGATCGCATTGCCTATGCGGTCACATCGGATCGTACAAGCTCGATTGTGCTGGAACGGTTCTGTACGCATTTCAATTATGAACCGATGGCGTTTTCAGCTGCAGATGCACAGGGCCGTGCGGTCTATCACACCAATGTTTTGATGTGCATAGCCACCAATTTCGCAATGATTGGCAGTGGGATGATTCAAGACCCCGTGCGCCGCGCTGATGTATTATCACGATTGTCACAAGGTGGGCGTAGCATTATCGAACTAACCGAGGCTCAGGTCGCCAGATTTGCCGGAAACGCGATTGAGCTGCAGGGGCAGAACGGTCGAATCCTCGCATTGTCTCAAACTGCGTTTGATGCACTTGATGACATTCAACGAACCATCATTACCGCCAGCGCAACGCTGGTCCCGCTGAAGATACCGACAATCGAGCTTTCGGGCGGGTCTGTGCGGTGTACCATTGCCGGAGTTCATTTGACCACAAGACACCCCAATGTCTTGGTACACCGGAGTTGAAAATGAACGACACTAAACATCAATACCACGCTCTGTTATGGCCCTATTGATGTTCGTGAACCGGTTGAGCCTTTCCACTCTGAATGGGAAGCGCCTGCGTGGGCCCTATCCAAAAGCTTTGGAAGCGGTGCCCCCGATATAACCATCGACTGGTGGCGGCGTGTCCGCGAAACTTCAATTCCGACTGACTATTTGACGCGGCCGTATCTGGACAGTTGGCTCGAAACTGACACGACCACCTTGGTAGATTCCAAAATTTGTGCGATCAAAGAACTTGCGACCGGAAAATCTGACACACCGCCTGTTGGAGGGGCTGCTTCAATCAGCGTCGCGGATGCAATTTTGGCAAACCGCGTTAGCGCAACCAGATTTGACCGCCCAGTCGAGGTTGAGCCAAAATTTACCGTTGGAAACCGAATTGTTGCGCATCAGAATGCATCAACTGGCCATAAGCGGTTGCCCGGATATGGCCGCGGTCGTGTAGGGACAATCCGTGCGAACCACGGGGCCCAGCCGACATTAGTGCCGCTAAAATATTGCGACAACGCACCAATGTCCGCAATAACGGACTGCAGTGCAGCATTTGAGAGCATTATTAAGGTCGGCAATGGGCCGAAAGCTGCTACTCGAATTATGACCCCAAATGTCTGCTTCGTCCGCTCAGCCGACCTTGGCAAAAGCTGCGATGAAAGTCCGGTCCGGGTCAGAAATGCTTGACGTTTGGGCCAATATTGCGTGACGCGACCGATTGACACGATTCAGAAAATCTGCCGCATCTAGTCAAAGATGCGCGACGCTCCACAATCCTTATATTTATAGCGCATTTCATAGTTTGCTCCGATTTCCCTTAGTCATTTGGTGCACTATCTACAAACTATGCAATACTCATCGAGAACCACGGAGACTCAATGAGGGCCGGGTAAGGCTTGGCAAGCGTACAGAAAACTTCTGTAAAGAAGGCGGAGCGCTGGAAGTGCGGTTGTTCGCCGGAAGGGATTTGCAACGCAAACCCAAACATTTGGTAAAAAGAAAGACGCGGAAACCTGGGCCAGTGCGATAGGTACCTTTTATCCGCGCACGCTTCTACGGGTTTTTTTCCCGCAAAAGTTGGGAAACAGTTGCCATATTGCCGGAACTGCCTAATACTGAGGGTGTTAGTAGGCTTCGGGCCGTTCTGTCGCGTCGCCTGACGAAGCAATTGGAAAAGCGAACAGGGAGGATAATATGTCGAATTCAGTCTTAGTTGCTGTAGATGGCAGTGACGGGGGTCAGAGAGCCCTTGAGTATGCCAGCGAGCGAGCAAAACTTGGTGGGGCAAAGTTGATCGTAACTTATGTCATTGAGTGGTCCCCGTATTCCTTTAACACGCCTGAAGAAAATGCGGAACGCCACATGCGGCGTGAACAAGAAATAGAGCGCGCAACCTCCGGAGTGGTCGATCCGGCCGCTGCATCGCTAAAAGCACAGGGAATCGAATGTGAAACCGTTGTGAAGCACGGGCCCCCAGCCGAAACTTTGATCAAAATCGCTGAAAAATATGGCGTTCAGCAGATCGTAATCGGGCGCCGTGGGCAATCAGGCATTAAAAGTCTGCTCTTTGGTAGTGTGGCGGGCAATCTTGTCCAGACATCATCCGTACCAGTTGTCGTTGTGCCTTAAGAGGGGCCGCCAACAGAACACTTCCACAAAAACAATCTAAAAATAGGTGAGGGACATACTATGAACAGAATATTTATAGCGCTTATGGCGTTGATTTTTTACACGTTGCCTGCACATGCGGGTGTCGACGATACAATCAACGAAATCACGGCCCCGATCGCATCGGCTGTCGGTAGTTTTGTTTTCTTCAAAATACCAGTCTTTGGGGCAGAGTTGCCACTTGTTGTACTTTGGCTCGTGATCGGCGCGGTATTTTTTACAATTTATATGGGGTTTATAAATGTCAGCGGCTTCAAGCACGCCATCCAGCTGGTAAAGGGCGACTATGCCGACCCAGACAGCCCTGGCGAGGTGTCGCACTTTCAGGCGTTGGCAACAGCGGTCTCGGGTACGGTTGGGATTGGTAACATCGGCGGTGTGGCCGTCGCCGTTACGATTGGTGGCGCAGGTGCCACCTTCTGGCTTATTGTTGCTGGCTTCCTCGGCATGTCCACAAAGTTTGTGGAATGTACGCTGGGTGTTAAATACCGGCAAGAAAACCCTGACGGGTCGGTGTCGGGCGGTCCGATGTATTACATGCGCAAAGGTTTTGAAGAGCGCGGCATGGGCGGCTTTGGCAAATTCATGGGCACTTTCTATGCCATTGGTATCTTTATCGGCGCGCTTGGGATTGGTAACATGTTCCAATCCAATCAGGCCTATGTGCAATTAAACACCGTCGCTGGTGGCGGAC
>JADGFD010000014.1 GCA_016744015.1 Paracoccaceae bacterium
GAATGTGCTGGCGGGTACGCCCTTATATATCGAATATACGATAAATTCTTTGGTAATCGGGTCCGCTCGCCAAATTGCCAAGTCGGTGATTCGCAGGGCTGGGCCTTTTGTATGCACCCCAATGTGCGCCCTGTGACCCCCACCTGCACCATGCCCAAAGCTGGTAAAAAACTGGATTTTCGGCACCATGCTGCGCAGGCTTTGCTTCAACGCAATATAAACTTCCTGGCTTGAGGTCACAATTTCCGGAGCGCCGCCACCGCCCGGAAGCCGCACTTTTGGCGCGTCATAATCTCCGATCACCGTGGTGTTGATATTGCCAAATTTATCCACCTCTGCCGCGCTCAAAAAGCCAACCGTGATCCGCTCGCCCTGAAGCCAATGCCGAAACATTTCCGGCACGCCCATAATATCCATGGGCATAGGAGGGGTGCGCCCCGCCCAGCACATGGCACACCGCCGAGATCGCCCAATGCGGCAAAATGCAGGCATTAGCGTGCGTCGCTTGACTTAGGTTTTCAAAATTGATATTACACATGATAGATAGTACTATCAGGTGTAATATGACCCAATCTTACCTCGCGATTGCCCAAGCCCTTTATGCTGAAAAAGGCGCGCAGTTTTCGCTGGCGGACATCGCCGCGAAGGCCGGTGTCTCCCGACCCACGATCTACAAGCATCTTGGAAATAAGGAAAAAATACTTTCCATACTGGGTGCAGACAATACAGATGTCGAAGCCCGTATAATGCAAGGCGTGTTGCTAGTGGCAAAAGCGCAGGGCTTTAAGGCGGCCAGCATTGAGGCCATCGCCGAAGCCTCCGGCGTTGGCCCCGCTACGATTTACCGCCGCTTTGGCGATAAAGAGGGGCTGATAAAAGCCTTTATCAAGCAGCAAACACCCCGCGATAAAATGCCGGATTTCCCGCCGGAAGCCAAAGGGAATTTTGCGGCGGAGCTTGCGGTGATCGTGACCCATATGCTGGGCTTTATGTCTGAGCATAAAACCCTCGTGCGGCTGATATTTTCGGGCAATGAAGGCGACCGCGCTTACCTTAAAACGCTGCGGGATGATACAAATTCCACTTTTAACCGTTTAAACACGTTCTTTTACATGCACCAGAGCGCGGGGCATATTTCAAGCGCGGTCAACTCAGAATTGCTCACTACCAACCTGTTTGGCATGATCCATGCTCAAGCGGTTTTGGCACCGGCGGGAGGCCCGCTGGATATGCAAGCCGTCAGCGCCTCAATTTGCCAGCTTTTCTTATCCCTCTCCACAGGAGCCAAGTGATGCCAGAATTCACAAAAAGCTTTGAAAACATCCGTAAAGCCGACATTGCCATCGTGGGTGGTAAAGGGGCCAACTTAGGGGAGCTGGCGGGTGCAGGCTTTCCTGTTCCGCCCGGATTTTGTGTAACCACCGAGGCCTACCACGCTTTTATCAAGCCCATTGATAAGCAAATTTTTACCGCGCTGAAGGGGCTGGATCCGGTTGATCTCAACAGCATTCGGGCGGCGGGCAAAGCGGTGCGCGAATTGATGAGCCAGCATGATATCCCCGCCCCTGTGTCCAAAACCATTGTGCGAAGCTGGCAGGCAGCAGGGGAAAGCCATGCCTATGCCGTGCGGTCCTCAGCGACCGCCGAAGACCTGCCGAGCGCCTCATTTGCTGGCCAGCAAGACACCTATCTTAACGTGATCGGTGAGGCGGAGATTTTGGCACAAGTCAAAAACTGCTTCATCTCGCTTTTCACTGACCGCGCCATTCTTTACCGCATTCAAAATGGCTTTCCCCACCATCTGGTGGCCCTTTCTGCCGTGGTGCAGCGCATGGTTATGCCTGATGTTTCCGGCATTCTTTTCACCGCGGACCCGATTTCGGAAAACCGCAATATCTGCTCGATTGACGCTAGTTTCGGGCTGGGTGAAGCGCTGGTTTCAGGGCTGGTGAGCGCTGATCTTTACCGCGTTGATAAACGTAGCAATGAGGTTCTGACTCGCCAAATTGCCGAGAAAAAACTGGCTATCTTGCCGCTTAAAGAGGGTGGCACCGAGGCGGTCGACCTACCTGAGAGTGAACAGACTCGCCCCGCATTATCAGATGCTCAAGTAAAGGCGCTTTCCGCAATTGGTTGCAAAATTGAAAGCCATTATGGCATGCCGCAAGATATCGAATGGGCGCTGGAGGGGGATGAGATCTTCATCACCCAATCCCGCCCCATCACCTCGCTTTACCCGCGAGCCAAGGCAAAGGATGATGCGCTGAACGTTTATCTCAGCCTCTCGCACCTTCAGGTGATGACGGACCCGATGCCGGAACTTGCAATCTCGATCTGGAAATATTTCTCACCTATCGGGCAAGATGAAAACGGCGAATATCGCTATGTGCAAAATATTGGCGGCCGGATGTATGGCGAAGTGAGCCCGCTTTTACGTAACCGCCGTTTTGGCAAGCTTTTTATCGGGTTTTTAGGCGTGGCAGACCAGCTGGCACAGGCCGCCGTGGCCGAGCTTGCCACCCGCCCCGCGCTTTATGGAAAAGGAGAGCGTTTTAGGGCGGCAAAGTTTACTTGGTCGCTGCTGCCATATTTACGCAAAGTGCCGCTTAATCTTTTTTTTAAACGCCCTGAGGGGGCGGCGGAAGATGCCAACCAAATTTCGGCGGCATATGTGGCCGAGGTTGAAGCAGCTATCGCGGCAGCGCAAACGCCAGACGAAAAACTCACCGCTGCATTGGAAGCGCTACGCGGGGTGCTGCCCGCCGCTGGGAAATTCATTCCTCGCATGGCGGCGGGGCTGGCCTCGCAGCGGATTTTACGAAAACTGGCGGGGCCAAAAAACACCGAGCTGCTTAATGATTTTGAGCGCGGCATGGTGGGCAATGTTGTGACCGATATGAACCTTTCGATCGGCGATTTGGCCGATGAATCGCGGCGCTCTGAGGCGCTCTTGGCGGCGCTGAAAGCTGACGGGCAAAACGTGGAAACACGGCTGGAAGCAGCAAAGGTGCATGGGCGAGATTTTGTGAACGCTTGGAACAGATTTTTGGCAACCTACGGCGCGCGCGGCCCGTCTGAAATTGACGCCAGCCGCCCACGCTGGCGTGAAGATCCCGCCTCGCTTTTGCAGATGGTCATCGGGATGACAGCACAGGAAACCGCCAGCGCGCACCGCGTGCATTATAATGCGCTGACCTGCGCCAGTGCGGCGGCAGCTGCGGAAATTCCCAAACATGTTGGCTGGCTGAAACGCCCGTTGGTAAAGCGGCTTCTCAGAGTAGCGAAAAACCTTGGTCCGCTGCGTGAGCACCACAAATTTTTGATGGTGCAAGTACTGTTTGAAGTAAAAACGGTGTTGTTGGACATTGGCCAAACCCTCGCCAAAAAAGGGGTTTTGGAGGCCGCTGATGATATCTGGTTCCTAACTATTCTGGAAATCAAGCAGGCCTTGAAGGATGGTCAGCCGCGTGCGGTTGCCGACCGCCGCGCCGAATTTGCCCTGAATGCCAAGCGCACACCGCCACGTGTGGTGACGAGTGAAGGCGAAATTCCGCGCCCAAGCCTGGCGGTTGACGGGGCCCCGGGGGGGGCGCTCATTGGCTCTCCGGTTTCGGCGGGCATTTATGAGGGCATTGCCAATGTGGTAACCGACCCCGCCACCGAAACGCTAACACCGGGCGAGATTTTGGTCGCGCCGTTTACAGACCCCGGCTGGACCCCGCTTTTTGTAAACGCAGGTGCGCTGATCACCGAAGTTGGCGGGCTCATGACCCATGGTTCCGTGGTGGCGCGGGAATACGGGATTCCGGCAGTGGTCGGCGTGCCGGAGGCAACAAAAACCATCAAAAGCGGGGACCGATTGCGGGTAAATGGCGAAGCTGGCTATGTGGAAATCCTAACAGGAGAAAACCAATGAAGGCCACAGCGATTGGCATGGCCGGTTTTCTCCTTCTCCTGATGGCGCTGGCCGTTTGGCAGGGGGAAGGCACCTTTAAGGCGGGTATGCAAACTTCGAGCAAGCAGTTGCTCGGGTTTTTCCCGATCCTCGTGATTGCCATGATGCTGGCGGGCTTTACCCAAGTGCTTTTGCCGCGTGGTTTGGTTGAAAACTGGCTTTCGGATTCAGCGGGATGGAAGGGCATTGGTATTGCATGGATCGCGGGCATTGTTACGCCAGGGGGTAGTATTGTGGGGCTGCCGATTATTGCGGGGCTTTATAAATCGGGCGTGGGCGTGGCGGTGCTGATGACCTATGCCACCTCGCTGGCCACGCTTTCCATTCTGCGCATCCCACTAGAGGCGGGGTTTTATGGCTGGCAGCTTACGGCGCTTCGGGTTGCTGTGTCACTTGTCCTCCCGCTGATTGCGGGCGGGCTTACTATGCTGGCGCTGCGGCTATTTCCGCTAGGCTAGCCGCATTTGGCGGGCTTGCCTAAAAGAAACCAGCTTGCGAGTGCCTTCATCCCACAAGTGCATTTGCGCGCTTTTCAGGCTTTCGCGAATGGTCATCCGATTCAGGTTTTCCAGCGCGGTGTTATCCTTTAATACCTCCATCAGCCGGTAAAACGGAATGCGGCTATAAAGGTGGTGCACGTGGTGAATGCCAATATTGCCGCTAAACCAACGCAGCACGCCCGGCAGCACATAATAGGAGCTGCCCATCAAGGCGGCATCATGCAAATCCCACTCGCCAGCATGGTCCCACTGGGCGTTTTCAAACTGGTGTTGCACATAAAACAGCCACACACCCAGCGTGGCGGCCATCAGAAGCGTAGGTAAAAAGATGAGCAATAGTGCGGGTAACCCGCCAAACCACAGCATCAGGCCGATCATTAGCGCGATCATCGCATTGGTGCCCATCGCACTCATCCAATATTCCCACGAGCGGAGCATGCTGAGCGGCACACGATTTTGCACCATAAACAGGAGTGCGGGGGCAAAGCCAAACATGAAAATCGGATGGCGGTAAACGCGGTAAGCTATGCGCTTGAAGCGAGGCAAAGCCTCAAATTCAGCAACCGTCATCGTATAAACATCGCCAATGCCGCGCTTATCAAGGTTGCCCGAGGCTGAATGGTGAATGGAATGGCTGCGCCGCCATACTTTATAAGGTGTGAGGGTAAACACGCCAATGGTGCGCCCAACCCAGTTATTCGCGTGGCGATTGCCAAAAAAGCTGCCATGGCCACAATCATGCTGGATGATAAACATCCGCACGAGAAACAGGCCGTTGGCCAATGAAAGTGCAAGGGTCAGCCAATAGCTGACCGAAAGTGACATCCATGCCAGCACGGCCAAAATGGCAAAGGGAAAGAAACTGACAGCCAGTTCAAAGCTGGAACGTTTCAGGCTTGGTGTGCGGTATTTGGCAAGAACACGCACCCAATTGCGTGCGGATTCAGGTTGTGGCTGGGGTGATGGCATCCGGTTTAAACTGCTTTCGTCTAGGTATTTCTAAAACGCCACAAAGTGCCGCTCACTCGTTAAACCATTAGATGGTTAATAAGTGGATGCCCTTTAGCGGGGGTAATGTCAATCCTGACAAATTCGCGGGGGTTAATTTTTGGGCCTTGGCAGTTAACTTTTTGCAACTAAAAGCAAATTATTGGCTGGCAGTTTTATGGGTACGAGGGGTTTTAATCCTGCTTTGGCCTGAATCTTTCGGATGCTTTCAAAGGATTTATAGCCAATCTCAGGTGACCTTGCGCGCAGGCTTTCATCAAACAAGCGATCAGATTCGCTGGCAAAGCGTTCGCTGCGCAAAAACGGGCCATAAATTGCAAAAAACCCCTCTGGCGCTAAAGCCTTTGCCGCCTCATGAATGATGGTTGTGGCTTCTTCAATGCTTATTAAATGTAGCAGGTTTGACAGGAAAATCAGATTTTGCCCGCCAAACTCATCCGCCCAGCCCCGCACACTTGCATCAAGTATCACCGGTGGCATTACGTTTGTAAGCCCGGCCTCATCACACCACGCGGCAATACTTTCCAAGCGATCAGGCTCAATATCCGTTGGTTGCCACCGCAAAGCCGGGAAGGTCGTCGCAAAGCGCACCATATGCTCACCTGTCCCGCTGGCGATTTCCAGTGCGTTGCCTTGGCGAGGCACAAGCGGTAAAAGCGCCTCTACAATAGCACTGCCATTGCGCGCCGCCGATGGGGCGTGCAGCTTACCGTTTTCGGTCGGCAGGGCTACGCTGGCGGTTTTGGGGAGGTTTCGATAAGCGGCCATCAGGGGCCTCCGTGCGACGATGGTAATGAAGTTAGACTATAGTGCATAGCGACGGCATTTGCCACTTTAGCTCACATGTTTGATTTCAAGCAAACTGCGCAATCCTTGGCTGTGATGCAGGCCTTAAATTCCACTTAAAGACATGAAACCAATACTCATTTACGGAGATTTTAGTGTCTGATCTTTCCAATTCCACACCCGATATTTAGGCGTCGCACTTGAAATAGAATGGAAAATCTTCTGGGAGGGGCGGCCTTCGCCGCGCATTCATCTGCAGCGTGTCGATATTTCCCGTATTGTATTTGGCATACTGGCGCTGACCATCGGTCGCAAAGTAAAGTTTGAAGACGGCGCGCTGGATGAAAGCACCAACCTTGATTACGTGCCGGGCGCGTTGGCTAGCGTTTATTACAAAAAAACTGCAAAGCGCGAGGTAAACACTCACAGCCATAATACTGAGGGGGCGGGGCGCAAAGCCACCTATTCCCCCCATTATATTTATCAAGGGTTTGAGCTGATCCCCAATGGGGCCGTCGCCTACTAAACCATGCTACAAGTGCTGGGGGCCAAACTGGCAGACCCACCCCCGCAAAGGCAGGTGCGCGCGGGGAAGCGTGGGAAGACTTTTTGTTTGAGGGTGAAGAACTTCTGTGGCAAGGCGCGCCGGGCACGGGGCCACGGCCTACGAAATTTGGCGTTATTCTCACGATTATTGGCGTGTTCCTCATCTATCAATTTGGCCCGATGGCGCTCTATGCTCTGCTTTACGGCGCGGAGGATGTGCATGGTGTCGTCACCGGCGGTTTTATGTTTTTGCTGGGCCTTTGGATGGCGGTTGGCTGCTGGACATCCGAAAGCGCAGGGCCGCGCGCTATGCGCTCACCAACAAGCGGGCCTTTATTGCCAGCGCCTTGGCTGGCCGCAAAATGCTAACCTTTGCGCTGGTGCCGCTGTATCGGCCCTTGCTGATAAAGGGCATGATGGACGAGGTGACCTTTGGTGAGGAAGACTCGTTTGACAAAATAACGGTGCTAAAACCAAACGGGCGATTTCGTTTCAGTATCTGAAAGACGGTCAAGAGGTCTATGATATTTTGACCAAAGTTTCGATCAAGATTGATGATGCCGCAAAGGCATAAAGGCCCCACGGTTTCCCGCAGGGCCCATTATTAAACGCAAACCGCCTAGCGCGCGTCGTAGTAAAGCCCGACCACATGCTCGGCTTGGGCAAAAAACAGCCAGCGCTGGGCAAAAAGCCCGATGATGTGGGAGAGCATGATAACTGCCACAATTACGTGGTTAACCTCGGTCAGCAGGATCAGTAGCGCGGGCAGTAGGGCCACCAAGAGCAGCGACAGCACCCGCAGCTTGGCAGCATGCTTACGCCCCACCACATATACCATTTCTTGCAGCAAGTAGTTTTTGCCGGAATGGGGCTTTTCGAGCAAGCGCACTTTGCCAAGGCCGCCAAGACCGGTGGCAGTTTCAATGCTGGAACCAGAGCGCGTGAGCGCGGTATCGCCTTGCATCCACGCCAAGGACTGAAAGGCAAACACGAGGCCGAGCAAAATAAGCGCAACGGTCATTTGGTTGGACAGCAATGCGCCGCCAGCGGCGGCATATAGCAAAAACAAAAGTGGCGTTACGGCGGTGTTCCAGCGTGGCACAGATTTGAGCTGGGCATAGATCATCGAGGTGGTAAAAACCGTGGTCATGGCCAAAGCTGAGGCCAGATAGCCAAGCGCGGGAATGCGCATGTCCATAAAGGCCCAGAGCGTAGCATAGATGAAGAATGTGCCAAGGGTGAGGATCGAAACAATACCCTCGCGCGATAGCCACGAGGTTTTCCACTGGCTAAACGCATAGATCGCGTTTTTGGGGTTGCCGAGGTGGAAGGTGGAGGCCAGAAGGCCGATCACCGCCAGCCCAAGGGCCACGGTGGCAAAAACAGCCGCAACCCAGCCGTTTACGTCCGGCAGGCCAAGGCCCAAAAACAGCATCAAGCCAAAGCCGAGGCCCGATATGGTGCTGAAGATGATGACAGAAGGTGCTGGATGCATCAGATTTTCTCCAAAGTACGGTCGAGCCAGCCGAGGAAACCAGTGATTTCTTCGGATTGAGCTTCGAGAGCGGGCATTTGCGTGCCGTTCACATCGGCTTTGGGCCGTGGGGGCAGGTATTTGTTAACCGGCTTTGTGCCTTGCTCTGGCATTAGGTCCATGCCGCCGCGCTCGGCAACGAGCTTGGAAACATTGCTCTCAGGATCGGCAAAATCACCAAAGTGGCGGGCGCCTGCGGGGCAGGTACGCACGCATGATGGAATGCGGTCCTCTTCGGGCAGGTTGTCGTTATAAATCCGGTCAACACACAAGGTGCATTTCTTCATCACACCAGCCATTTGGTCAAGCTCACGCGCGCCGTAAGGGCAGGCCCAAGCACAGAGGCCGCAGCCCATGCATTTGTCTTCATTGACCAGCACAATGCCGTCTTCCTCGCGCTTATAGCTGGCACCCGTGGGGCAAACCGGCACGCAGGGGGCATCTTCACAATGCAGGCAAGATTTCGGGAAGTGCACGGTTTGGGAGGCGCAGCCCTCAGCCTTGGCCTCAAATGTGTGCACGCGGTTCAAGAAGGTGCCTGACGGGTCACCTCCATAAGCGTCCATGTCTGAAAGTGGCGCACCATATTCAACGGTGTTCCAGCCTTTGCACGAAATTTCGCAGGCATGGCAGCCCACGCAGGTATCAAGGTCGATGACCAAGCCGAGCTTTTTCTCGGTAGATGTTGGTAGCTGGGTCATGTCCATTCCTCCCCGAAGGCTATGTCTTTTGGCCCTTTGCCTACAGGGGATTCCTGTGCGGCAAAGCTTGGGTTGGTTTGCAAATCAGCAGGGGCGTTTACCCGCTTGATCTTTACCCGAAGGTCAAACCACGCGGCTTGGCCGGTTACAGGGTCCGAATTGCTCCAGCGCTGGCCATCCTTTTTGGGCGGCAGCAGCTCGCTAATCAGGTGGTTGAGCAGGAAGCCCTCGGTGGTTTCCGGCGCGTCCTCTTGCAAGGCCCAAGCGCCTTTGCGCTTGCCAATGGCATTCCATGTCCAGACGGTTTTGGCATTGAGTGCCTCCATCAGCACAACCGGCACCGTGATGGAGCCGTTAGGGGATGTGACTTGCGCCCAGTCACCTTCGCTAAAGCCATGCTCGGCCCAGATCTCGCCAGACACATAAAGTGGATTTCGGCCATGAATTTGGCGCAGCCATGCGTTTTGTGTGCCCCAAGAGTGATACATCGCCATCGGGCGCTGGGTGAGCGCATGAATCGGGTATTCGTCTTTGTTGATCGTGGTTTGCTCAAAAGGCTCATACCAGCTTGGCAGTGGTTCCATTGCCATTTTCACTTGCTCGCGCAGGTGCTCGGGCGGTTGGATATCGCCATGGCCTTCGGCGGCCAAGCGGAACTTTTGGATGATTTCTTGGTAAACCGTAAACACATAGGGCGACTCTTTATCAAAAATCCCCCGCTCCACGGCCCACTCTTGGTAGCCCTTGTTCCACGGCTTATAAAACGCGTTTTCGGGCTGGATATGCTCCTGCCAAAAGCCGCCGTTTTCAATATAGCGGTCAAGCTGCTCGGGGTTCGGTTCCCCGCGCCCTTTGCCCTCGCCGTCTTTGCCACGCCAGCCAGCGAGTGGCCCAACACCGGGGCGGCGCTCGTGGTTAACGATGTAATCAGCGTAGTCCTTAAACTTCGCCGAGCCATCTTCATTGACCATCGCGGGCAGCCCAAGCCGCGCGCCAAGTTCAATCAGCACCGATTGGAAGCCGCGCACATCGCGGTCTGGCTCCACTACGGGCCAGCGGATGCTGTCGGCTAGGCCATCGGCCTCACAAATCGGGCGGTCGAGCAGGCTGATGCAATCATGGCGCTCAAGGTAGGTGGTGTCTGGCAGAATAAGGTCAGCAAACGCCACCATTTCCGAGCTGTAAGCATCGGAGTAGATGATATTCGGAATGACGTAGTTTCCGTCTTCGTCTTTATCCCGCAGCATGTCCATAACTTGGCTGGTATTCATGGAAGAGTTCCATGACATATTCGCCATATACATAAACAGCGTGTCTATCTTGTAAGGGTCGCCCGCATGGGCGTTTGAGATCACCATATGCATCATACCGTGGGCCGAAAGCGGATTTTCCCACGTGAAGGCTTTGTCGATGCGCTTGGCGGACCCGTCTTCCTCAAGGCACAAATCTTCTGGCCCGCGAGGATAACCCAAATGCGGGCCGTTCAGCGGTGCGTTGGGGGTCACATCGTGGTGCGGCTTGGGGTGGTCCTCAACCGATTTCGGATATGGTGGCTTAAAGCGGAAGCCACCGGGCACCTCAACCGAACCCACGAGGATTTGCAGAATGTGCAAAGCCCGCGCGGTTTGGAAGCCGTTGGAATGGGCCGAGATGCCGCGCATGGCGTGCATAGCCACAGGTCGCCCGATCATCTTTTCGTGCTTTTCGCCCTTCCAGTCTGTCCACGGAATATCAAGCGTGATTTCCTCGTCAAAGGCGACGCGGGCTATATCAGCCGCGATGGAGCGGATACGGTCCGCCGGAATGCCTACGCGCTCCTCCACCGCTTCGGGGGTGTATTCGTCTGTTAGATATTTCTCAGCAAGAAGTTCAAAGGCGGGTTTGCACTGCACCCCATCAACTTCAACCATGCCGCTCATAGCAGGCTTAGCACCAAGGGTTTCATAAGGCACGGCCTTACCCGTTGCGCGGTCCCAGACAAGCTGGTTATTGTCCGCATCACGCACAAAAAGGCCAAATTGGTCAGAGCCTTCCACTTGATTCACAAGGAACGGCATGTTGGTGTAACGGATCAAATAATCCAGATCGACCTTGCCAGCCTTCAGCAGCTCATGAATGAGCGACAGGATAAAGAGGCCATCGGTGCCCGGCGTAATGCCGACCCACTCATCCGCGATGGCGTTATAGCCTGTGCGAATGGGGTTCACGCCGATGATTTTGGCGCCATTGGCCTTCAGCTTGCCAAGACCCATTTTTATGGGGTTGGAATCGTGGTCTTCGGCCACGCCAAAAATCATAAACAACTTGGCGCGCTCCCAATCCGGCGCACCAAACTCCCAAAAAGCGCCGCCCATGGTGTAAATGCCACCAGCGGCCATATTGACCGAGCAAAAGCCCCCATGGGCGGCATAATTCAGCGTGCCGTAGTTCTGCGCCCACCAGCCGGTCATGCTTTGGCTTTGATCGCGCCCTGTGAAAAAGGCCAGTTTCTTTGGGTCTGTCTCGCGAATCGGCTTGAGCAAGCCCACGGCGATATCAAACGCCTCTTCCCACGAAATTTCCTCGAATTTGCCCTCGCCGCGCTCGCCAACCCGCTTCATAGGAGCCTTGAGGCGGGAGGGGGCATAATGCTGCATCACACCCGAAGAACCCTTTGCACACAGCACACCTTTGTTTACAGGATGGTCGCGGTTGCCCTCAATATACTTGACCTTGCCGTTCTTCATATGGACATTAATCCCGCAGCGGCAGGCGCACATATAACATGTGGTCCGGCGGATTTCGTCACTGACAACTGGCGAGGTGTCCAGCTTAGGCTGATGATGCTTTGTCATACTTCCCCCAAAGTTTACCGGCCATTTTGCAAAGCCGTCTAACGCTCAGGCATATTACATTCGAAAATTGTAATCCACAGATATTATGGGGCTTGTTGCCGCATCTTGTATAATACCTCTTAGCGACTTCTTGCTTACGGCCCTTAACTACATGTTGGCACGGTTTTGCAATTGTGCAATTCAGGATTGAGCATAATGGGAGAGACCGATGTTTAAGAAACCAGTCGTGTTGTCAGCGGTATTTGTTTTAACAGCCAGCGCCAGTATGGCCGAAATTTCTGATAGCTGCCTGATGGGCACATGGGTGCCAGCACCAGGAGCCTTTGCCGAGCAATTTGCCGCCAACCCCGGCATGGGAGAGGTGGAAATATCGGGCGAAGTGCAAATGGTGCTCTCGACAACCGGCGGCCAATACCTGCTTGATGGTATGGTGATCAAAATGCAACAGCCCGGCATGCCGCCGATGGCGGTGGCAATGAATGGGGCAGGCGCTTTTGTGGGTGAAGCCGCAGGCGGGACCTTTAGCTTTACCATGGGCGCGTTTAATTACGCCGCCGAGGCCACCATTGATATGGGCGGCTCCCCCATGGTGATGGACATCCCCTTTACCGAAGAGATGGCCCCGATGGGCGGCGGCGCAACGGGCAGCTATGCCTGCACCGGCACCAGCCTGAGCTTTGACGTGGAAGGCCGTGAAGGCAAAATGGTGGATAGCTGGGTGCGGCGGTAGCCCACTTTATCGGTGGCATTTTTGCCGAGGCCAGCAAAAATGGGCTGCTGCGTCTTAGCCTCGGGGGTGGGGATGGAAGGTCGCTGCGTTTTTACGAGAATGCTATCGACTTCTTTTCAGGCGAAGAACGATTGAGGTGAAAAACAATAGTATCAGTATTAGCAACGCAACCGGCGCAATGAAAGCTGACCAGGCAGCTATTAAATTCAGGGCTCTAAATGAGTCAAGATTTTCGGGAAGCTGTTTAGGTGAAACGAGGGCGATTTGTATTTTTGGTAAGATTATGGCTGCCAAAACCCCCAAGTTAAAGACCCAAAACAGGGCGCCTGTCACGTTGGGAAACAGCATTGCTTTTAATTTTTGCTGAACCCAGAGCAGCATGGCCGAAATGAGCAAGAGCACAGCCATACTGATGTAATAATGAAAGCCTGATACAATATAGTAGGTGTCATTAAGCCGGGACCTGTTAAACAACGGTTCGCCGTATGGCTGCCAAATAACGTAGGCGTTTACCGCCCCGAATATTGCATAGACAGTTGCGACGATTAAAAAAAGCGTTGCGGGCTTTCTGGACTTCAACTGTGCCACTAACGGAAGAAGAATTACACAACAGGCCAAGAGCCCTGAAATCTTCAAATCCATTTATTCATTGCCACAATCCTCATATGCCGCCCTTCGCCAAAGGCTCTAATCCTCGCGCCACGTTCCGGTTTCCAGCCCTTCCAGCGCCCATTCCCCGATGCGCCAGCGGATCAACCTTAGCGTAGGGTGGCCGATAGCGGCGGTCATGCGGCGGACTTGGCGGTTGCGGCCCTCGCGGATGGTGATTTCGACCCAGCAATCCGGCACAGACTTGCGAAAGCGCACGGGCGGGGTGCGGGGCCATAGCCAGCTTGGCTCTTCAATTTCGCGAACATCGGCAGGGCGCGTGGGGCCGTCTTTTAGGGTTAGGCCTTGGCGCAGTTTTTCAAGGCTGGCTTGGGTCACCTCGCCCTCCACCTGCGCCAGATAGGTTTTCTCCATCTTGTATTTAGGGTCAGCTATGCGGCTTTGCAGGCGGCCGTTATCTGTGAGCAGCAGCAGGCCTTCGCTGTCTTTATCCAGCCGGCCGGCGGGGTAAACCTTGGGCACGTTTATATAGTTCGAAAGCGTTTCGCGCTTGGAGCCCTCCAAGCCTTTATCGGTGAATTGCGAGAGCACGTTGAAGGGCTTGTTAAACAGGATCAGCATGGGAAAACCTCAAAAGAATAGAGCCTCATAGCATAGCCAAGCCTGCAAAAGATATCCGAATTATCCGTTTAGCAGAAATATAAAAAAGACCGTAATGAGAAAGAGCATTGTGGGTACGCCCTTCCAAAAGGCAACCGGATTTCGCTCGGCCAAGGGGGCGTTTGCCCTGAAAGCCGCATTGGGCTTTCGGAGGTCCGTGGTGGATTCTGACAGAGCCGCATAGCGCAAATGCGGGCTTGGATGGACAGCCTTTTTTAGCGCCACGGTGAAGGCTCCGGCAAAATTGCCCACAAAAACCAGCCCCCAGTTTCTGAGCATCCCGCTCACGGTCACGCCCGGGCGTTTATCCACCAGGGCCAGCGGCACAAGGATAAGAACACCGGTGAGCAGGCCAAACTCCGGCTCGTCAAAGCGGCAGGTTATTCCATTTTTGGCATACCAACCCGCATCATGGGTGATGATCTTGTCAAATGCCATTTCGCCGGCCAGCACCGGAGAAAGCATGATTCGGTTATAGTTCCCGTATGGCTCTGCCCCAAAAAGTGTGATGTCATACTAGATTTGTCTCGCGCCAGTAGCGCTTCGATCGGCATGCCTGCGCCAATTATCACCAGTTTTTGCGCCATCACGAATCCTGCCCTTATGCGAATGTGGTTGTCTTTCTCTGGTGGTAGCCCTTGAGGGTGTTGCTGTCTGTTGCTAACAAATCAGATATGCGTTGAGAAAAACGCAACGCAAGGGGCGTTAGATCCGACACCAGCAAGCGCTTAAATATATTGGAAAAATCGCGCGCACTGGCAGCCTGCGCAGCGCGGCCGAAGAGCTGAGCATCACGCCTTCTGCGCTTAATCGCCTTATTTTAGAGGTTGGGCAGGAGCTTGGCGTAGAGATATTCGAGCGCCACCCCGCCGGATTGAGCCCTACTATTGCCGGAGAAATATTGCTCAAGCATATCCGCGATCAACGCGCTGATATGGACCGCGTGAAATCCCGCATTGCAGATCTGACGTGCATGCGCGCGGGGCATATAAACATTGTCGCCACCCGCGAGGTGGTGTCGTTTTTCCTGCCCAAGCAACCCGAAGGCATTCGGCAAGCCCTTGAGCTGGCTGGCTATCTACGCGGCCGCACCCTGGCGGTCGCGGCGGCGCGGTTTTTGAAAAGTGTAAACATTCAGCTCACAAAGCAATTTGGCTAGCTGGGATTGCGCATCTACACACATAATCCTGCCTGAATCGGCGCATTTCTTGGCGGCCTCCGTTTAACCGGCTGGACGAAAACGCGGCTGAACCCAGCGGGTTAGAATGGGGTGTGCTTTTACACGACGATATGAGGACTTTATCTTATAAACCCTACCAAAAAGTGGATATACTCCCTAAATATTACATCTTATAGACTCTTCTGGGAATAATGTCCTAATATAGCGCTCAAACACACCATGACGAATTACTGCGAAAAGCAGGACTCATCGGATGAGGAGCCTAGAATGCCACAGTTTTCAGCACCCCAAATACTCACTGCAAATGATCTTTTGAGTGGTGAAGTGGTTTATCATACCAAAACTGGCGCGTGGTCGTGCAGGCATAAAGATGCCGCCATTTTTGATCAGCCCAACCCCGCCGCCGATTGCCTTAAAGAGATAATCCAAAACGATGCCAGTGTGGTGAGCCCCTATTTGGTGCGGGCGCTGCCCATGCATTTTAGGGAAGCGTTTCGGGCGGCTGGCCCGTCTAACCGCTTTATTGGCAAGCAAGCTGGCCACACCTGAAAAAGGAGCCGAACCATGTATAACTACACCGTGTTTGACAAAGATTTTGTGGCCACACGTGCAGCACAGTTTCGTGATCAAGTGCAGCGGCGCATTGAGGGCACGCTGACAGAAGACGAGTTTAAACCATTGCGCCTGATGAACGGGCTCTATCTGCTTTTGCACGCCTATATGCTGCGTGTCGCCATCCCTTATGGCACGCTCAACAGCCAGCAAATGCGGGCGCTTGCTGACATTGCGGATAAGTGGGACAAAGGCTATGCTCATTTCTCGACCCGCCAAAATGTCCAGTTTCACTGGCCAAAACTGCGCGACGTTCCGGATATTCTGGAGGCGTTGGCAGCCGTTCACATGCATGCTATCCAAACCTCGGGCGCGTGTATCCGCTCCGTCACGGCGGACCATTTTGCGGGTGCGGCGGCGGATGAGCTTTCTGACCCACGCCCTACCGCCGAGCTGGTGCGGCAATGGTCCACCGATCATCCGGAATTTGCCTTTTTGCCGCGCAAGTTCAAAATTGCGGTTAGCGGCAGCCCTCAGGACCGTGCTGTAACCAAGTTTCATGATATCGGCTTGCGCTTGGTGCAAGATGCAACCGGCGCACCGGGCTATGAGGTCTCGGTTGGTGGTGGGCTTGGGCGCACGCCCATGGTGGGCAAAGTGTTGCGAGGCTTTCTGCCACGGGCTGATTTGTTGCCTTATCTAGAAGCCATTTTGCAGGTTTATAATTTGATCGGACGGCGGGATAACAAGTATAAAGCCCGTATAAAAATCACCCTGCATGAGCATGGGTTAGAGGATATTCGGCAGCAGGTGGAGGCAAGTTTTTCGCTCCAGCGCGCTCGGTTTGATGGCACGGATCAGGATATCCTTGCCCGCATTGAAGCCGATTTTATGCTACCCGCGTATAAAACGGCCCCCATCTCCGCTTTTGAGCGCCAGTTGGCTAACGATCCGTCTTTCAGAGCGTTTTCAGAAACCAATCTGCACCCGCATAAAAACCCCGATTATGCCATCGTGACCGTATCCCTCAAAGCCCACGGTGCCACGCCGGGGGATGCAAGTAGCGCCCAAATGCGGGTGCTGGCTGAAATTGCTGCGCGCTGGAGCCATGACGAATTGCGTGTGAGCCACGAGCAAAATATCATCTTGCCGCATGTCCATAAAGGTGATTTGCCTGAGGTTTATAAAGCCCTGCAAGCCGCAGGGCTGGCCACCGCCAATATCGGGCTTATTTCAGACCTAATCGCTTGCCCCGGTATGGATTATTGTGATCTCGCCACCGCGCGCTCAACCATTGTAGCGCAGAGCATTGCATTGCGGTTTGAAGCGCTCAAACAAGAGCACACTATCGGGCCGCTCAAGATAAAAATATCAGGCTGTATCAATGCATGTGGGCATCATCATGCCGGTCATATCGGCATTCTCGGGCTAGAAAAGGCAGGCGTGGAAAGCTATCAGATCACGCTTGGCGGGGATGGCTCGCAAAATGCGACCATCGGCAAGCCAACAGGCAAAGGCTTTTCGAGCGATGAGATTGTCCCGGCCATTGAGCGCCTGATCGAGGCCTATCTTTTGCTGCGGCACAGTGCATCCGAGGCCTTTTTAACCACATATCGCCGCCTTGGGCCTGCCCCTTTTAAGGCCGCACTGTATTCTGCAAAGGAGCGCAAAAATGAGCTTTGAAAACCCAGGATTTACGCTTTCGGCCCAAGTTGCCGAGCTTAATAAGCGCTTTCAAAGCACCGATACGGTCGAGATGTTGCGCCACGTAATAGCTGATCCGCGCTTTGGTCCGCTGGCGCTTGTGTCATCATTCGGGGCTGATTCTGTGGTTTTGCTTGATATGGTTGCAAAGATAGACAGCGCGCTGCCGGTATTGTTTATTGATACTGAAATGCTCTTTCGCCAAACGCTAACCTATCAACAAAAGCTTGCCGTTGATCTGGGGCTGCAAGACCTGCGGCGCATTCTGCCTTCGCGAGAGGCTGTGCTGGAACGGGATTTTGAAAATCTGCTGCACCGATCTGATACCGACGCTTGCTGCACCTTGCGAAAAACCGAGCCATTGGCGCGAGCGCTAAAAGGGTTTAGGGGCTGGATCAGCGGGCGGAAACGCTACCAGGGTGGTGCGCGGGCCAGCATGGAGCTGTTTGAGATTGATGCCGAGCAGCGGATAAAGATCAACCCGTTGGCCCATTGGTCGCGGGAGGAACTGGCCGGATATATTACCACCCACAATTTACCACGCCATCCGCTTGTGGCCAAGGGCTATAGGTCTATCGGCTGCGCCCCCTGCACAATCCCTTCTGGCACCACCAACCATGAGCGCGCGGGCCGCTGGGAGGGCCAAGGAAAAACTGAATGCGGGATACATTTTAGCCAAGCACCCGCCGCGCCGGTGATCGTTACAGATCAAGGTTTTGCCAAAGATGATTGGGCTGGAGGCTTTCGTGGGGTAGATGCGCTTGCCAGCCTTGGCACACAGGATAAGTCGGCGCTGGCGGTTGATTTGGCTGGCGATTTCAACGCTAAAGATCTATTGCGGTGGGTAAAGCGGATTAACCTGATCCGCGTGGATTTTCCGGTTTTTTCTGACGGGCGCGGGTTCTCGCTTGGTCGCCAGCTGCGTATGCTTGGCTATGCTGGCAGGCTGCGTGCAAAAGGTCATATTCTGGCTGACCAATATGCCATGGCGCGGCGCTCTGGCTTTGATGAGGTCGAAATAGACGCGGCTTTGGCCCAGCGCCAGCCCGCGCCCGTTTGGCGTGCCCGCGCAAATTGGCAGGTGCGAGATTATCAGCTTTGCTTGCGCCAACGCGCTTAACGCTATGTCGCGTTTAGCCGTCCTACGCCTGCACTTCGGGATAAGAACCGCACAATCACGCTGATGGTGATAATAATCAACACCAACATGCCTGCCACAAGGCCGCTCATGGAAAGCGGCAGGATGATGCGGAACATGCGCCTGAACCAGCCAATGCCCTGCACCCGGGCGGTTTCCTCCAGTGATTGGTGAATTTGCAGCATGGCGGCAATGCCGGTGCGGGAGGTGAAGGGCAGGCTTTTGATAACGGTGATCAACACCAAAATGGTAAAGGGGCCATAAAGCACCGAAATGGGTTGGTAAAACATGGTCAAAATGCAGCAGGGTAAAAGCGCCAATCTCTCCATCACGTTGGTAGGCGAGGTCATAACTTTGGAACGTAAACGCATCTTTATGATTTGAAACAGCGGCACCAGCACCACAGAGCTCAAAAAAACCAAGGCAGATCACCCCGATAATGATCTTGGGTTTGTTTTTAAAGCGATAGGCCTGATAGTCCAGATTTTGGATGCTAAAAACGGGGGCTTGCCGCGCCGGGCTGCGGTGTTTGATATGGCTAAACCATGCGCGAAACAGGGTCGAGTCCCGCCATAATGGCGTTTACATTCCCCTTGCTATCGTTGCGCGAAATATAGGTCATGTTGGGCATCGCGATCATGGCATCGTCTTGGCCAGCAGCCCCGGCGGCACCGGCCAGCAAGCGGCGCACAAATTCATAGCCCGCGTCCGGCACGCCATCCCCTAGCACCAATTCTTCGCCCGTTAAGCGCTGATAGCGCGGCAGCCATTTCTCAGGATATTGCACGAGTTTAACCAGCCCCATGAGTGAAGAGCCAGAGGCCATTGGGTCTTTAATCCCTACGCGGCCGCGATATTGCTCTTGGGTGAGCTCCCAAACATTGCTCACAGGCGCGCCGTCTGGGTTAGTGCCCGTGCTATAGAAAAACACAATGGTCTCGTTTACTTGAATAAGCAGAGGATCGCGGTTTTCTTCTGGGGTGCTGTCAGCGTAATGAGCGGGCAGATATTTAAATATCCGGCCGTTATTCAGCAATTCATAAATCACTTGGCCCGAGTTGCCGATGGTGATTACGTCCACATTGAAAATTCCCGCATCTTGCTCGCGCACGGTTTTTCAATAGTTTTAACAGAACCGAGGTCAAATAAAGTGAGCGTAATATCGGGGTAAAGCGCCTGAAAGTGGCCCACTAGTTTGGCGATACGCCCAAAGGAGGAGTAAACCATCACTTCGCCATCCTCGGTGGCACGGCCGACGATATCATCCCAATTTTCTTCCTCCATTGTTGATTTTGTTGAGGGTGAAGTAAAAACGGGTTGAGTCAACTTTTTATGATTATGAGTATTTCCAGAATTGGAAAACCAACGCCAAAGCGCTGGGCGCAATGAGTTTTGTGCCAATCTGCACAGCCACAGGCTGCCCTTCTTGCGGCCTCGTTAACCAATGATCCTAACGCGCAGATAAACATGCTGGCTTTAAGTATTCTGCAAATTGCATGATGGGCTTGTTTTAGCCGCGAAATGACTCTGAAATAGTAAACCGGCATACGGGAATCAATTGCGGAGCTTGTGATCATTATCAGCGCCAGAAAATCCAGCTGGTGAGGATTTTTTGTGAAACCACTCAAGCTTCCTCGGGTAGTTTGGCGGTGGTGGGTCATAGAATGCGGCCTTTAAATGATAACCACCTTTTGTCGCAAACCAAAATTATGGTTGCGAAAACATCGTGGGCCAAAGACAGTGCCTTTGCGGCCAAGCGCGAATGGCATCAATAGCTGAACACATGATCGGGGTCAGACATGAAAACGGAAAAAACCGGCGAGACGCCCCAACAGTTTGACCCCAGCCCAGCGGGGCCGCTAGACGGCATCCGCGTGCTGGATCTATCTCGGCTGGTAGCGGGCAATCTGCTATCTATGCAGCTAGCAGATTTTGGCGCTGACGTCATAAAGATCGAGCCAGAAGAGGGTGACCCGTTGCGGGCTTGGAAAGTCGATGGCCATTCGTTTTTTTGGAAGATTTATGGTCGTAACAAGCGCTCATGTGTGCTCAACCTTCGCCATCCGCCAGCCATGCAAGCCCTTTGGGCGCTTATAAAAACCGCCGATGTGTTTATCGAAAATTTTCGCCCGGGTACGCTGGAGAAAATGGGGCTATCCCCGGCAAGCCTTTTGACGTGTAATCCTGATTTGCTTATCGTACGCGTTTCTGGCTTTGGGCAAACCGGCCCCAACGCCCATTTGCCGGGCTTTGGCACATTGGTTGAGGCCGCCAGCGGCTTTGCCTATAACAATGGTTTTGCTGATCGTGAGCCGGTGCTGCCCCCCTTGGCACTGGCCGATATGGTCGCAGGAATTTATGGTGCTTCCGCCGTTTCAACGGCGCTATTCGCCCGCGAAAAGGGCCACGCTCGCGGGCAGGTTATTGATCTTTCTTTGCTTGAGTCGATATTCTCGTTTCTGGGGCCGGAAATGGCAATATATGAGCATACTGGCGTGGTGAAAGATCGCGTCGGGAGCGCGTCTGATACGGCATCACCGCGCAATGTTTACCGCTGCGCTGATGGCCTCTATCTGGCGCTTTCCGGTTCGATGCAAACCATTGCCGAGCGCGTATTCAAGGCCATCGGCCACCCTGAAATGATCTCTGATCCGCGTTTTGCCACCAACACAGAGCGGGTTAAAAACCGCGGCCTTGTAGATGAAGCCATCGGGGGGTGGTTTAGCCAAAAAACCAGCGTAGAGGCACTGGAAATAATGCAAAATGCGGGCGCGACAGTCGGGCCGGTCTATTCGGTGGCCGATGCCATGGAAGATGCTCATTTCAAAGCGCGGGTATACACAAATGTAGAGGATAACGACCTTGGGTCTATCCCGATGCATAACGTAACCCCGCGACTTTCCGGCACGCCGGGGAGCCTGCGCTGCGCCGCGCCTGAGCTTGGCGCGGATACGGAGGAAATTCTCAAGGGTGCCGGGCTGAGCACCGCGCAAATAGTGTGTGCAAAAGGTACAGCCCGTTAAAGCGCCCCGATGCCTAAGGTTGAACGTTAGTCTGGACCGCCGCGCAGGGCTTGGCCGGCAGCCAGCAACACAATGACCATAAGCGCGGCGAGCAGCCAAAAGGCGGTGGGCAGGCTGGTATGGTTGGCGATAAAACCGATAGCGGTTGGACCAAGCAATATGCCAGCATACCCAACGGTAGTGACAGAGGCGATGGCCAGGCTCGCGGGCATGGTTTTTTGCCGCCCCGCAGCGCTAAACAGGATTGGCACAATATTGGCTGCCCCAAGCCCGATCAGGAAAAACCCAGCCATGGCCAATGCGGGCCATGGGCTTAATAGAAGAGTTGCGATACCAGAAATTATGGCAAGGCTACCACCGGCTAAAACCCGCTGCTCACCAAGCTTTGCTACGGTTTTGTCGCCCGTGAACCGCGCCAGCACCATGGCCACCGAAAACAGAATAAAGCCAATTCCAGCGTTTTCTGCAGCCAAAAGTTTACGCTCAATTATGAGCAGCGCACCCCAATCCAGCACCGCGCCCTCCAGCAAAAAGGAAATGGCGGCCAGCACCGCAATCAGCAGCACAACGCCGCGCGGAAAGGTGAAGGGCTCTGGCGTGCCACCGCGCGCCTTTAGCAGCTTTGGGCTGGCCATTAGGATAGTCGACGCCGTGATAGCTGCGCCGATCAGCATAGAAACTTGCCACGCGGCCCCAAGGGAAAGCAGCACCGTCACTAGTGCAGCGCCCGCAAGGCCGCCCACGCTGAATTGCGCATGAAATCCAGACATTAGCGGTCGCATTTCACGGGTTTCCACTTCCACACCGTGGATGTTCATGGCCACATCTATTGTGCCCATAGATGCCCCGAGAAAGAACAAGGCCACGGCCAAAGCCGCAAAACTGTTAGCAAGGGTCAGCAAGAGCATAAACACCACCAGCCCCGCGCCGCCGAGCATTACCATATGCCGCGCCCCATATCGCGCCGCAATCCCACCTGTGATCGGCATGGCAATAATCGCCCCAAGGCCGATGCACAGCAATAACAGCCCGAATTGCGCCTCATCCGCGTCAACACCGGCTTTGATAAACGGAAACAACGGCGCACTACAACCCATGGCAAACCCGGCCGTAAAAAACGCCAGCCTTGTGGCAAAGCGCGCGGGGTCGGTTAAGGCGAAGTCAGGCATAAGCTCTTTCCCTTTCGAGCCCATGCTGCGGGCTTAAGAGCCATTTCGTATGCTGGCGATAAGATCTCTGCGCCAAATTCGGTTGGGAAAGCTGAAAACCCCGTCGGTGGCCAGCATATCCGCAAGGAAAGGGGACTCGGTGAGTGGCGGCATACGCTGTTGCATCTTTTTGGCCACGCCTCCCCCAGTACCGAAAATGAGGACGCCAAGAGTGAGTACTGTGGTCGCTTCATCGATAAATTCTTCTGAAGTGGCTGCACCGATCAAGGTTTCTAAATCGGTGCTACTGAGGGCGCTTCTGTCACGCTCCGCAGTTAGGACGTGCACCGCATGAGATAGCTGATCGGGCGTTTGCCTTTCTAATAGAGCGGCTACATAGTCTTCCCGCCAAAGATTGAGCCAAAGCTCAAGCTCACGCTCAGGGAGTATTTCGATGAGCCGGTCCGAATCCACAACGCGAACCGAATGCTCGGCTAACAGTTCCGTGAGGTGTTTGACATACATATCCAGCAGCATTTGCTTGGTGTGTTCCATGTCTGAATCAGCAAACATGTGCTCCGCAATATATTCGGCATCTGTGCGCGGCGAAGCGCAAACGCTTTGCCCGAACATAACCGATAGTGCAAAAAATATAGAAGCGAGACGGCGCAATGTTGTTATCCAGAATGAGGGCGGGCGAATGAGAAAGGACGATACAGGGATTTAATGGCGGGCGCAATATCAACCCTAAGCTTCATATTTGAAGGCTATACATACACACCCTCGGGCTGCGCCCGCAACCCCCGCGCCAAAAGGTCCATCGCGGCCATGCGCACGGCCACGCCCATTTCCACCTGCTCTTGAATCACCGAGCGGTTAATGTCATCGGCCAGCACGCCGTCAATTTCTACGCCGCGGTTCATGGGGCCGGGATGCATGACGATGGCGTCGGGTTTGGCATGGGCCAGTTTGGCCGCATCCAGCCCCCAGCGATGATAATATTCGCGCTCGGAGGGGATAAACCCGCCATCCATGCGCTCTTTTTGCAGGCGGAGCATCATCACGACGTCAGCCCCTTGGAGGCCCGCCTCCATGTCATCTGTGATTTCCACTCCGAGCTGATCAATGCCGCTTGGCATAAGGGTGCGCGGGCCAACAAGGCGCACGCGGTTTTCCATTTTGCCAAGCAGCAAAAGGTTTGAGCGTGCCACGCGGGAATGGGCAATATCGCCACAAATGGCGATGGTTAGCCGGTGTAGCCGCCCTTTGGCGCGGCGAATTGTCAGAGCATCGAGCAAGGCTTGGGTCGGGTGCTCATGGCGGCCATCGCCCGCGTTGAGCACGGCGCAGTTTACCTTTTCAGCTAGCAGGGCAACCGCGCCGGAATGGGGGTGGCGGACAACCAAAAGATCAGGGTGCATGGCGTTTAGCGTCATCGCGGTATCAATGAGGGTTTCACCCTTGGAGATGGAGCTGGCCGACATTTGCATGTTCATCACATCTGCCCCAAGGCGCTTGCCTGCGATTTCAAAGCTGGATTGAGTGCGGGTCGAGGCCTCAAAAAACATGTTGACTTGGGTCATGCCGCTCAGTGCGGTCGAGTGCTTCTGGGCAGAGCGGTTTTGCTTGGCGTAAAGCTCGGCAAGGTCCAAAATGGTGGTGATCTCGGCTTTGGAAAGCCCCTCGATTCCGAGAAGATGGCGGTGCTGGAGCATGAGGTGGCCTCGCTGGTTTTAGCCTTTATAGCAAGGATTTCGGGTGAGGCAAGGGCCGGTGGCGGCGCGTCTAGCAGTGGCTTGCTTTGCGAGGTTGTGCTCGCGCCGCGCTGTGAGGTCAGCGTGTGTAGCCAAAAGCGCAAAGGGTTTGGTGTGGTGCGAGTAAAAGGGGTCAACAAAGTGCAGCGGTAGACGTGCCACCAAGGGAGGTAACGGTTTTCAATCCTGCCTTGTTGGGGTAGGCTACGCCCAGAGGAATCACAAATGCCCAATGCCGCACAGTTTCACCATGATCTTGCTCTTCTGGATTGGCATCTCGAATTGGGTGTGGATGAGGCCATAAGTGAAGCGTCGGTGAACCGTTATAAGCTAGAAGCGCCTGCGTCAAAGCCCAAACCAACCACCACGCCTGAAGTTATTACGCCAGCCAAATCCGAACCCGTTGTGTTTGACTCCACCCCTTTGGCACAAGCTTGCGAGAACTTGGCGGCGTTGCGTGCCGCCATGGGAGCCTTTGAGCACTGCCCTTTAAAGCAAGGTGCGCGTAACACGGTGTTTTGTGACGGCAATCCGAGCGCCCGCGTGATGATCATCGGTGAGGCTCCCGGCCGTGAGGAGGACCGCGAGGGCAAGCCTTTTATTGGCAAAGCCGGGCAGATGCTAGACAAAATGTTCGCCGCCATTGGCCTTTCACGGCATGAAGAGGCGCCTGAATCTGCACTTTATATTACCAATGTGCTCCCATGGCGGCCACCGCAAAATAGAGACCCAAAGCCCGAAGAAATAGCTTTGATGAAGCCGTTTTTATTGCGCCATATTGAGCTGGCCCAGCCTGATTTCATTATCACCATGGGCAACCCGAGCACCAAAACCCTGCGCGATACCAGCCTTGGTATTACCAAAATGCATGGCCAATGGGGTGAGGTGCTCGGCATCCCTTCGGTGCCACTATTTCACCCCGCCTACCTGCTGCGCTCTCCCGAGCAAAAGCGGCTGGCTTGGGCTGATTTGCTCAGCCTCAAGGCCCGCCTAGAAGGCAAACACCATGCATAGGGTTGCCGCTTGCTTCTTGGGAGCCGCTTTGTTTTTTGCGCTGCCAGTTACGCCGCAGGCTTCGCCCACAAACCCTGCCAGCAATGTGGGTGAAGACCCCTCACAACCAAATGGGCTCAACGCAGAGCTCGACGAGATCACTTTTATCGGTATTGGGCCTATGCCAAACAGTGGGTTTTCCGGCTTTAGAGCCAGCGGTGCCGGCCAGGTAGGGTGTAGTCTCAATACCATGCTGGAAGCTAAGGCCATGGCGCTGGAATGCCCCGGCTTTGCCTCTGCTGAAGAATTCGATCGACTTAATGCCAGATTGCTGCGCGTTGCTAATTTTTATACCGAATATCTAAGGCCAGCGCGCTCGCAAGACGAGGTGTTGTCCCTCTTTTCTCAGAGTTTAGGGGCGATAAGGCTAGAGCTTCAACCGAGAAAAGCCAACCTTTGCAATTACCTTAAAACTGTAGATCCGTTGTGGTATGACGAGATTTTTCTTGGTGCGCCTTTTGATACCGAGCTGCAACAAATACTTGCCAGACCCTTTTTTCCCTATAACAGCCGTTGCATATTTGAATAGAGCTGCAAAAAGCTGAAAAGCGGCCTTATTGAACAGGAGCCCTGAATGACTGAACGCACATTTATACCGGTGAAAATTGCGGTGCTGACCGTGTCTGATACCCGTAAACTGGAAGATGACAGGTCTGGCACCACGCTAGTAAAGCGGCTTGAAGCCGCCGGGCATATTTTAGCTGATCGGGCGATTATTCGGGATGAGCGGAACCAAGTGGCGGATAAGTTGCGGGCGTGGGTGGCATCTGACGAGGTGGATGTGGTGATCTCAACCGGCGGCACGGGCCTTACGGGGCGAGACATTACCGTAGAGGCGCATCGCGATGTGTATGAAAAAGAAATTGACGCTTTTGCTACGCTTTTCACTATGGTTTCTTTTCCCAAAATAGGCACATCCGTCACGCAATCTCGCGCCTGTGCGGGCGTGGCCGGTGGGACCTATCTCTTTGCCCTGCCCGGCTCGCCGGGGGCCTGCAAAGACGGATGGGATGAAATTTTGCTTCATCAGCTTGATTATCGACATGGTCCCTGCAATTTTGTGGAAATCATGCCGCGGCTGGAAGAGCATAAGCAACGCGGCAAAAGCTGACCCCTGCAAGCGAAGCGCCGCATGCGCCAAGGAGGTGGCCCGAAGGGTCCCCGAGGCGGCGCACTCTCGGGACTGTCCGGCAGCTCCGCGTTTGCTTTTACCTCTGCGGGGGTAAACCCCCGCTCGGCAAAAGCACATTTTTTAGCAAGCAAAAAAACGCCTGCCGCTGGCCGTGGCCTCGGCTTCGCCTCGGTGGGCGCAACTGCGGGCCATACTTGCCAAATGAAGTCCGAGCCTTTACCCCTGAAAGGATATGAGAGGGCGTGAGAAACCAAAAGAGTTAAGGCGGGGTTGGACGACGGGCGCATGCGCGGCCGCGGCGGCGAAAAGCGCGTGTTCGGCTTTAACGGGGAAGGGTTTTTTAGACCCGTCTGAAATAGTGTTGCCTCGGGGTGAGACACCACTATTTGAGATTGCGCATTGTGAACAAGGCGAGGGCTGGGCAAAGGCTTGCATCATAAAAGACGCAGGGGACGACCCTGATGTGACTCATGGCGCGTTGATTTGTGCCAAGGTTTCTCATGGCAAAAACGGCTTGCGGTTTTTGGCGGGTGAGGGGGTTGGCATTGTTACCAAGCCGGGCCTGCCGATAGCGGTGGGGGAACCCGCGATCAACCCTGTGCCACGGCTAATGATTGATGCGGCGATAGCGGATGTGCTGGATGGACGGCCGCCAAATTTTGATATTGAAATTTCGGTGAACGGCGGCGAAGCGCTGGCGGCTAAAACATGGAACCCGCGGCTGGGGATTGTCGGTGGGCTGTCTATTTTAGGGACTACAGGCATTGTGCGGCCTTTTTCCTGTGCGGCATGGATTGCTTCTATTCATCGTGGGGTGGATGTGGCGCGCGCCTTGGGCCGCTCCCACTTGATTGCAGCAACGGGGGCAACTTCGGAAACAGCAGTTCGCGGCCTTTATGGGCTGCCAGAGGCAGACTGCCTTGATATGGGGGATTTTGTGGGTGGAACGCTGAAATACCTACGCCGCCATCCGGTAGAACGACTGACAATTGCGGGCGGCATTGGCAAGCTCAGCAAATTGGCGCAGGGGGCAATGGACTTGCATTCAGGGCGCTCTCAAGTGGACTTTGCGGCACTCGCCAAGATGGCGGGCGTTGACGCTGTTGCGGGCGCAAACACGGCGCTGGAAGCTTTTGAAATGGTGGGTACGCCACTGGCGGAGGCCGTGGCCCAGGGCGCGAAGGTGCAGGCAGAAGCGGTGGTGCGGGGCACCGTGGCCCTTGAGGTGATTGTGGTGGATCGCGCGGGGGCTGTTTTGGCACAGACAGGGTTTTGACGGTATTGGTGTTGGGGGGCACGGCGGAGGCGCGCGCGCTGGCAACCGCACTGGGGGCGGTGGCCGAGCTTTCGCTTGCGGGGGTAACGCAAAAGCCGCTGGCGCAGGCACATAGGGTTGGTGGGTTTGGCGGGGTAAAAGGCCTAACGGATTATCTCGGTGCGAAAGGTTTTACTAGCGTTATTGATGCTACACATCCATTTGCAGCGCAGATGAGCCGAAATGCCTATGAGGCAACACTATCCTTGGGTTTGCCATTGCTTCGCCTTGAGCGTCCCCCGTGGGCAAGCGAGGCTGCGTGGCAGAAGGTGCCGGATATGCTGCGCGCGGCCAAGGCTGTTCCTACGGGTGCGCGGGTGTTTTTAAGCATAGGGAGCCAGTCGCTTGAGCCGTTTTTGCAGCGCGATGATATATGGTGCCTTACCCGCAGCATTGAACCACCGGTGCAAGTGCCACCCCGTGGGGATGTGCTGTTGCAACGGCCACCGTTCGCTTTGGCACAAGAGCAGGCCCTTATGCGAAAGCATAGTATTAGCCATTTGGTGTGCAAAAATGCCGGCGGAGTCGCGACGATTGCTAAAATCAAAGCGGCGGAGGTGCTCGGGATTCAGGTCATCATGGTGAAAAGGCCGCGCTTGCCTGCGGTTTTAACGGTTGAAACTGTGGCGGAAGCGGTTAAGTGGGTAGAAAAGCTAGGGGAATAAAATGACCGTTATAACTGTATGTGATACTTGCAACTTTTCGTCTGACCAGAAGCTGCTCGACGGAAAATCCGGCGGCGAAATGCTGGCGGAGCATGTGGAGGCGCTGGCCTTTGAGGGGGTAACCGTGCGGCGACAATCTTGCCTGATGGGCTGTGATCGGCATTGCAATATTGCGATTCAGGCGGAGGGAAAGCTTTCCTATGTGATGGGGAAGTTTGCGCCGGATGCGGAGGCGGCGCAGGCGATCGTGGATTATGCCAAGGCTTATGGTGAGTCTGATAGTGGGCAGGTGCCTTATAAGCAGTGGCCGCAGGGGGTTAAGGGGCATTTTGTGGCCCGCATTCCGCCGCTGGGCTAGCCTGCCCTCACTCGGGGACGACAAGCGCCCCCTCGCGGCGGGCATTAGAGGTGCTTGTGGCGGGGTTGCGGTTAGCAAAACGGCGCTGCGCTTGCGAGTTATTTCGGTTTGAGTATTTTTGGAAGAATGAAGCCTATTGGGCTGTGGCAACAGAAGAGTGCGGACGCCGAGCGCAGCGAGGCCATGGCGCCGCAGGCCATTTTTGTCGGCCTCGGCAAAAATGCCACCGTGCCCGCAACGGGTTGCTCCGCTTGATATTCCGCGCTATGCAGCCCCATGAAACATTTCCCCTCCAAAGCCGCTATTCTTGAATGGATCAAGGATAACCCCTCTCAAACCGGTAAGCGCGATATCGCGCGAGCGTTTGGCATAAAGGGGCAGGCGCGGATTGAGCTGAAGCGGATATTGCGGGAGCTGTCGGCGGAGGGACATCTGACTAAAGACCGCAAGAAATTCAAAGATAAAAACAGCCTGGCGCCAGTGGAGCTGCTGCACGTTGTGGCGCAGGATTCTGACGGAGATCTGTTGGCCGAGCCGCTGAACTGGAAGGGTGATGGCTCTGCGCCGCGCTTGGTGTTTGTGGCCAAAAAAGATGACCCTGCACTGGCGGTTGGTGACCGGATATTGTGCCGGATTGAGGCCAAAGCCAAAGAGGCGCGGCTGATCCGGCGCATTGGTCGCGGGGCGGAGAAGATTGTTGGCATTTACCGCGCACAGGATTTTGGCGGGCGAATTATTCCGGTTGATAAAAAGTCGGACCGCGAGTGGCAGGTGGCCCCCGAGGGCCGCAATGGCGCACGAGATGGCGAACTGGTAGAGGCGGAAAACACAGGCGGGCGCACGCGGGGCTTGGGCCGGGCGCGGGTGATTGCGCGCATCGGAGACCCCTCGCAACCCAAAGCGATTTCGCTGATTGCTATTCATGAACACGGCATTCCCGACCACTTTCCGGAAGAGGTAGAAGCCGAGGCGGCCGTGGCTAAATCGGTTGAACTGGGCAAACGCGAAGACCTGCGCCACCTGCCGCTTTTCACCATCGACCCCGCCGATGCCCGTGACCGTGATGACGCGATTTGCGCCATGCCAGACCCAGAGGGCGGCGGCCATATTGTTTGGGTCGCCATTGCCGATGTGGCGCATTATGTGCGGCCCGGCTCAAAGCTGGATATCGAGGCGAAAAAGCGCGGGAATTCTACCTATTTTCCTGATCGCGTGGTGCCGATGCTGCCTGAAAAACTATCAGGAGACTTATGCTCGCTGCATGGTGGGGTGGAGCGGCCTTGCCTTGCCCTACGGGTGGTTTTGGACAAAAACGGTGCAAAAAAATCGCACCGTTTTACCCGTGGTTTGATGAAATCTCCAGCGGCGCTGAGCTACCACCAAGCGCAGGCCGCCATTGATGGCGCGCCGGATGGGGTGACGGAACCTATCTTAGACACCGCGCTCAAGCCGCTATGGGCGGCTTATGAAGCTGCCAAGATCGCGCGGGAAAAGCGCCAGCCATTGCACCTTGATCTGCCAGAGCGGCAGATTGTGCTTTCTGAGGACGGCAAGGTAACTTCGGTGGCGTTCCGAGACCGGTTTGACGCCCATAAGCTGGTAGAAGAATTTATGATTCTGGCCAATGTGTGCGCGGCAGAAACGCTGGAAAATGCCAAGGCAGATTTTATCTATCGCGTGCACGAGGAGCCAAACCCCGACAAGATGGAGGCGCTGCACGAGACCGTGCAATCGGTGGGAATGGTGCTGGCCAAAGGGCAGCGGCTTGAAACCAATCAGCTAAACAAGCTTTTGGACCAAGCAGCCGGGGGTGAACACGCCGAGCTAATCAATATGATCGTGCTGCGCTCGATGACCCAAGCTTATTACGGCCCGCAAAACATGGGGCATTTCGGGCTGCACTTGCAGCGCTATGCGCATTTTACCTCGCCTATTCGCCGCTATGCTGACCTTATCGTGCATCGCGCCCTTATCAAGGCTCATGGATGGGGTGATGACGGGATGACACCCGCCGAGGCCGAAAACCTTGAGGCCACCGCCGAGCACATTAGCCAGACCGAGCGCCGCAGCATGCTGGCCGAGCGCGACACGACTGACCGCTATCTTTCCGCTTTTCTGTCAGAAGAAGTCGGCAGCGCTTTTGCTGGTGTGGTTTCCGGCGTGGCACGGTTTGGTATTTTTGTGAAGCTGGATGATACAGGGGCTGATGGGCTTATTCCGGTCTCTCGCCTTGGTCATGAGTATTTTAATTATGATGACGATAGCCGCACGCTTACGGGCGAGCATTCAGGCCGCGTTTTGCGCGCAGGGCTGCGTGCCAAGGTGAAGCTGGAGGAAGCCGACCCGCTGACCGGCGGGCTGCTTTTTGAGCTGCTGGAGGTGGATGGCAAAGCCCTGCCCTCCAGTCGCAAAGGCAAAAGGCGGGGTGGCGCGCCCAAGGGCAAGGCACGCGGCAAGATCAAACATCGGAAGTTTAAAGGCAAAGCCAAGCGCACGCTTTAGCTTTCTGTGCCAATAAACCCACCCGATTGCCGGTTCCAGAACCCTGCATAAAGCCCGTTTTTGGCCAGCAGCTCGGAATGTGTGCCCTGCTCAGCCACCTGCCCCGCATCCAGCACCACAATCCGGTCCATCTGGGCAATGGTGGAAAGGCGATGCGCAATTGCGATTACGGTTTTGCCTTCCATCACGCCGTAAAGCGTCTCTTGAATGGCGGCCTCCACTTCTGAATCCAAGGCGCTTGTGGCTTCGTCCAACACCAGTATCGGCGCGTCTTTCAGAATAACCCGTGCAATCGCGATCCGCTGCCGTTGCCCGCCCGAAAGCTTAACGCCGCGCTCGCCTACCTGTGCTTCATAGCCGTGGTTGCCATGCGGGTCTTGCAGATCAGCAATAAAGCCGTCGGCTTCGGCCCGCTTGGCCGCCAGCATCATTTCAGCCTCGGTTGCCTCCGGCTTGCCATACATAATATTGGCCCGCACCGAGCGGTGCAGCAGGCTGCTATCTTGCGTGACCATGCCAATGTGGCGACGCAGGCTGTCTTGGGTCACATCGCTCACCGATTGCCCGTCGATCAGGATTTTTCCACCTTCAGCATCGCGAAACCGCAGCAACAGGTTCACAAGGCTGGATTTGCCCGAGCCAGAGCGGCCGACCAGCCCGACCTTTTCCCCGGGGTGAATGGTGAGGTTGACGTTGTCCAAGCCGCCAGCACCCTTGCCATAGTGGTGGGTTAGGCCCTCCAGCCGAATCTCTCCCTCTGCAAGGGTCAGCGCGGGCGCGTTTGGCGCGTCTTTTACCGAGTGTGGCACCGAGATGCTTTGCAGCCCCTCGCGCATGACCCCCGCATGCTCAAACAACCTAACGGTGACCCACATGATCCACCCCGTCATGCCATTGAGCCGGATAGTGAGGGCAGCGGCGGCGGCCACTTCGCCCACAGAAACAATGTTGAGTGTCCACAACCAAATGGCGGGGCCAATCACCCCGATCATTAAAAAACCGTTCAGCGCCGCGAGGCTAAAGGTGAGTCGGGTCATCAAGCGCAGGAAGCGTTGAAAGCGCAAACGATGGCGCTTCATAGCCGAAAGCGCATATTGCTCTTCTCGCTTGCCATGGGCAAACAGCTTAACGGATTCAATGTTGGCATAGGCGTCCACAATGCGGCCCGTGACCAGTGATTTGGTCTCGGACATGCGCTCGGAGGCCCATGCTACACGGGTGGCAACGCGCTTCACAAACCAGATGTAAACTAGCAGCCAAACCGCCATGGGAGCGGCAAGGCGGATGTCAATCGTCATCAAAACCAAGATCGCGCCGAGCACATAAGTGGTGGCATACCAAATGCCCTCCAGCGCCATATAGGCGCTGTCCTCCATCGCAGGGCCCATCTGCATTACGCGGTTCGCGAGCCGGCCCGCAAAGTCATTCTGGAAGAACTCACTGGACTGCCCAAGCAGGTGCTTGTGCGCCCGCCAACGAGCTTGCTCCTGCATGTTTCCGGCCAAAGTCTGCTCTAAAAACAAATGGTTAGATGTAATGACGATTGGGCGTAGCAAGAGAATGAATAGCCCCGCAAGGAGCAGCTCAACCCCGTGCTCGGCCCACATATTCTCAGCGCCTGCACCGTTCATCAGGTCAATGATACGACCAGAATAAAAGATCAAGCCGCTTTCCATCAAGGCCGTCAGCACACCGAGAAAAGCCATCAGCGGCAGCCATTTTTTGAAGGGCACAAGCTGGGATTTAATATAGGGCCAAAGGGTGGCCGAGGGCGTGCCCTCGGGGTAAGCGGCAAATGGATTGACCAGATTTTCGAATTTTTTAAACATGGTCAGCTCCGTTTAAGGGGATCAGCTTTAACTCCAACCGGAAGCCCGGCCAGATGGGCAAACGCCAGCGGCGCTTTGGGGTAATTTCATAAATACGCGCGCCCATATCACGGGTTAACCAATCAGGCAGCGGCTCGGGTTTTGTAGTGTGGCGAGGGTCGCCAGCAAATTGTGGGGGTAACATTGGAACGCCCTCCTTGGGGCAAATCGGAATATTGAAAATGAGGGGAGCGGGGCAGTGAGCCACGCAAAAGCAAAGGCTCAACAGATAGCTGAGAGGTACTTTGCTTGTATCATTTTCGTATTCCTTTCCAATGAACGGTCCGGCGCTTATACGGTGCCAAAATGCCGTGGTCAACCCTCGATTGCCAAAAAATTTTAGCATGGCGCAATCGCCCCGGAAAAGCTAGGAAGGTTTCATGGAAAAAATGGACGATATGACCCCGCAAAAAACCCGCGCCTCGGCGTGGTTTCGTGAGCTGCGCAACCAGATTTGTAGCGCCTTTGAAGCGCTGGAAGATGCGCAGGATGAAGGCCCCCACGCTACCCTGCCCGCTGGCCGCTTTGAGGTAAAACCCACCAAGCGTGACAATGGTGATGACACTGATGCCGGTGGCGGCGAGATGTCTGTTATGCGGAAGGGCCGCGTTTTTGAGAAAGTTGGCGTAAATATTTCCACCGTTTACGGCACGCTTGGCGAGGCCGCCCAGCGCTCGATGACAGCTCGTAAAGGCATGAGTCGCATCGCGGAAAATCCGCAATTCTGGGCCGCTGGCATTTCATTGGTGGCGCATATGCGCTCCCCTAAAACCCCTGCCGTGCATATGAACACGCGGATGTTCTGGACCCCGTTTGGCTGGTGGTTTGGCGGTGGGGCCGACCTGAACCCGATGGTGGAAAACTCCGAGGATACGGCGTTTTTCCACGCCCGCCTGCGCGAGGCCTGTGATGCCCATAGCCCGAAATACTACCCGCGCTTCAAGGAATGGGCCGATGAATATTTCATGATCAAGCACTGGAACGAGCCTCGCGGTGTAGGTGGCATTTTTTATGATGACCTCAACACTGAAAACTGGGACGCCGATTTTGCCTTCACCCAAGACGTGGGCCGCGCCTTCCTGAAAGCCTTTGTGCCACTCACGGAAAAACACATGTTCACCCCGTGGACAGAGGAAGACCGCGAGGTGCAGCTCATTAAGCGGGGCCGCTATGCTGAGTTTAACCTCGTATATGACCGTGGCACCCAGTTTGGCCTTCAAACGGGGCATAACCCCGAGGCGGTGCTGATGTCCCTCCCGCCGGAGTGCAAGTGGCCTTGAGCCAGATCGCCATTATTGGATGGGGGTCGCTGATTTGGGATCTCGAAATCTTAACCCCGTATGTGGCGGGGAGCTGGCATATGCAGGCAGGGCCGCAGCTGCCGATGGAGTTTAGCCGCGTATCGCCCAAACGAAAACTTGGGCTGGCCGTGTGCCTAGACCCGCAAGCGGGCGTGCCGTGCCAAACCCATATCATCCGCTCGAAGCGCACGGATATTCATGATGCCATTCAGGATTTGCAGGCCCGAGAGCGGGCACCCGATGGCCGGATCGGCGCCTATCACGCAGATTTTCAGCATGGGCGAATGCCAAGCGTTGTGGCGCGGGTGCAGGAATGGTGTGAAACCATGGGCTGGAGCGGCGCTGTGTGGACAGACCTAGAGCCGAATTTTGAGGCCTATACCGCGCGTGGGTTTTCGGTGGATGAAGGCATTCGGTATTTGAAAACTTTGCATGGGGAAAGCCTTGAAGAGGCTTACAACTATATTCAAAACGCACCTGCTCAAACAGCCACGCCCCTTAGGGCCGCCCTGGCTAAAGATGCATGGTGGCAGGGCTTGGCATGGGGCAGTAAAGCTGACATAATTGCCTAAACCGCCGAGGACAAATTATGCTGCCCGTGCTGCAAGCCACACTTCCCGTTTTTGCCATTATTGTGCTTGGGTTTGGCCTGCGCAAATCCGGTTTTGTTGCCGCAGAAAAATGGAGCGCAGTGGAAGACCTGTGCTTTTATGTGCTGTTTCCGGCCATCCTGGCCAAAACTATGATCGAGGCGGATCTATCCAACATCAAGGCGGGGGCTTTTACGCTCACTCTGGTGGCCAGCCTCATTATAATTGGTGGCACGGTGCTGGCGCTCTGGCCGTTTTTGCGCGGGGCATTGGGCACCAAACCCGCACAATTTTCCACTATTTATCAAACCATTACCCGTTGGCACGGCTTCATTGCCCTCACCATTGTGCTTAACCTCTACGGCCCTGACGGGGCGGCGTTGATCGCGATTATGTTTGCTATTATGGTGCCCATTTTGCAGGTTAGTAATATTGCTGTGCTAGCCGCGTTTTCCGATAAAAAGGCTGATCTGGGCCAGGTGGCGTTGACGGTTTTCAAAAACCCGCTGATCTGGGGCATCGGGCTGGGGCTTTTGATAAATGCGCTGGGCGTGCAACCTTGGCCCGCTGTGATGGACACACTTGACCTGTTGGGTCGCTCGGCATTGGGCATGTCTTTGCTGGCGCTGGGGGCGGGGCTAAGCCTGCAAGCGGCGCTGCGCCCTTCAAGAGAAATGCTGATCGGTATTTTTGGCAAGCTGCTTTTTACGCCGCTGGTAATGATGACGATGGCTTTTCTTTTTGGCGTATCTGGGCTGGAGCGCGATGTGCTGCTCATAGCCGCCGCCGTGCCCACTGCGATGAACGGCTTTGTGCTGGCCCGCAAAATGGGCGGAGATGCTGAGCTTTATGCCACCATTTCAACGATGCAAACCGTGGTTTCCTTTGTCACTATCCCTATGCTTTTATGGCTGGTTTCAGGCTAGCGCCGCGCACCAAAGGGAATGGAGGTTTGAAAAGTGAAAACCCCTGCGGCCTCTTTTCCGGCCACCGGCAAAAAACCAACCGAAAATTCAAGGCCGTTTTGTGCACGCAGTTTCACAGAGGGGCCCAATGCCAGCACATAATCTCCCAGGGTTGGCCACCCCCAGCCGCGCGCGGATTCAGCCAAAACCGGATACTCAAAAAAACCGGCAAAGCCCCCAACGCGCAGCTCGGCACTTCCTATATTTGCAACGCGCCAATTTGCAAAGGACAGCGCATAAATAGTGCGCTCACTATAGCTATTAGAATAAGCACCGGCTTGCAGCCCATACTGAAAGCGCTTTTCGGCTCTAAATGTAGTGGATACAAACAGCCCGGGATTAAAGTTGTTAAAATCCTGCTCCGGCGCAATATGGAGCGAGCCAAGATTGGCCCCAATGCGCAGCTCGGTTTCGGCCAGGGCTGTAGTGGAGGTCAGACAAGCCAATGCGGCGATAACGCTTAAACGATTAAACATGGGGCAGATCACTTTCAGGCAAGGTTCAAACACAATGCCAATCAAGTGAATGCTTCAGTTAGTGGCTTGGTTACAAAACCCCGCTTCTGCTCAGGCCGTAATGGTAACCTCTTTAGCCGTAATTTCCAAAAGTTAGCAAATCGCTAATTTGCTGTTTGCATATGGTGGTAATGTTCATACTGGTTAACAAAATATGGCGTCTCTAAGGCCGCAAAGTCGCTGATTTAGAGACGCCAGATGTGTGAAATTACGCGTGAATAGCGCCGTCACCGCAAGCCAGCGCGGCTTCCCGCACGGCCTCCGAGAAGGTCGGGTGGGCGTGGCAGGTGCGGGCAAGGTCTTCGGCGCTCGCACCAAATTCCATCGCTACACATATTTCGTGGATAAGCTCTCCCGCCATTGGCCCCATGAGGTGGCAGCCCAAAATCCGGTCGGTGTCTTTATCAGCCAGAATTTTCACGAATCCTTCCGAGCCAAACACCGCCTTGGCGCGGCCGTTGCCCATAAAGCTGAACTTGCCCACCTTATAGGCGCGGCCCTCTTCCTTAAGTTGCGCTTCGGTTTTGCCCACAGATGCCACCTCTGGCGTGGTGTAAATCACCCCCGGGATAATGCCATAATTCACATGCCCCGCTTGGCCAGCAATGCTTTCGGCCACCGCCATGCCCTCGTCTTCGGCTTTATGCGCCAGCATCGGGCCGTCAATCACATCGCCCAGTGCATAGATGCCCTCAACATTGGTTTTCCAATGGCCATCGGTTACCACCTGCCCACGCGGGCTGGTCGCAATGCCCATGTCTTCCAGCCCAAGGCCATCCGTAAAGGGCTTACGGCCCGTTGCCAGCAGCACAATATCCGCCTCAAGGCTGGCCTCGCTATCATCTTTGCGCAGCTTATAGTTCACCGTCGCCACACCATTTTTGCTTTCAACACTTTGCACTGCGGCCTTTAGCACAAACTTGATGCCTTGCTTTTTAAGCGACCTAAGCAGGGTTTTCTGAATTTCAGCATCCATCCCCGGGGTTACATGGTCAAGAAATTCGATCACCGTCACATCGGCCCCAAGGCGGCTATAAACCGAGCCCATTTCCAGCCCGATAACCCCCGCGCCGATCACGATCATGCGCTTAGGCACCTCGCTAAGCGCCAGCGCACCGGTTGAGCTGACCACGGTTTTTTCGTCTACCTCAACACCTTTAAGCGGCGCCACTTCCGAGCCTGTGGCAATTACAATGCTCTTGGCTTTGTGAATCTCGCCATCAACACTCACCTCACCCTTACCGGTGATCTTGCCCCAGCCGCGCAAATAATCGACCTTGTTTTTCTTAAACAAAAACTCGATCCCGTTGACATTGGCATCAATCACCGACTGCTTGTAGTCCAGCATTTTGGGCATATCGACCGTAGGCAAACCACCCATCAGCCCCATTTTCTCAAAGTTCGTATGGGCCTCGTGGTAGCTGTGCGAGGCATGCAGCAAGGCTTTTGATGGAATACAGCCAACATTAAGGCATGTCCCCCCCAGCGCCCCGCGCCCCTCAACACAAGCCGTTTTCAGCCCCAGTTGTGCGCAGCGAATAGCGCAAACATAGCCACCCGGGCCACCACCGATGATAATTACGTCATAGTCTGCCATGTTATTCTCCTTTGCCTTTGCGGGCAACTTCAATTCTCGTTTCTAGAGGATAGTTTTCATCAAGAACTTCGTCGAGTGCGTCAATCGTATTAGTTGCTGACGACAAAATTAGCGTGCCACAGATGGCACCTATGGCTCCCAAAACACCAGATGCGCCACCCGAGTTACTAGCAATGGATGCAGCGGCTTCATCAGGATTCATAAAATATCCCCAAATCACTTGTCCCAAAACAACTACTATAAATAAAAGCAGAAGCCCAAAAAAGCCGGCTGCTTGTTCAAATTTGTTTGTGCCTTCTCTTAGCATTTCGACCAATAGGCTGTTCCCAGATTTTCCAATTCTGCATGCTCGGTTGGCTTTCGCTTTTTCACTAAACTTATCAATTCTTACAAACGAGCCAAAGGTAAGTACTACACTTCCGAGAGCTAAAGAAAGAAAAAAGACTGCAACGATCCCAGCAAAAATATCAACGTTTACTGCTTCAAAATCCCCAAGCTTGAAGCTTAAATCAAAATTTACCAAGACCAATCGATCTATAAGAATGATTGCCAGAAAACCGAAGCCGAGCCTGTTTAGTGCTCCACTCCAATTTTTTGCCGCGTCAACTGTAGTTTTTAAAACCATCTACAAATCCATCAACAACCGCCGTGGGTCTTCCAGCGCTTCTTTCACGCGCACAAGGAAGGTCACGGCGCCTTTGCCGTCTACCACGCGGTGGTCATAAGACAGCGCCAGATACATCATCGGGCGAATAACCACCTCACCGCCAATCGCCATTGGCCGGTCCTGAATTTTATGCATGCCCAAAATGCCAGATTGCGGCGGGTTCAAAATAGGTGAGCTCATCAGCGAGCCATAAACCCCGCCATTTGAGATCGTAAAGCTGCCGCCCTGCATTTCAGCCATAGAAAGCTTGCCATCGCGTGCCTTGCCACCAAGCTCGGCGATTTTCTTTTCGATATCGGCAAAGGACATTTGATCCGCATCATTGATCACAGGCACCACAAGCCCCGTGGGTGTGCCCGCTGCAACACCCATATTGACATAGTTTTTATAAACCACATCGGTGCCGTCAATTTCAGCATTCACCTCGGGAACCTCATGCAGCGCATGCACGCAGGCTTTGGTAAAGAAGCTCATAAAGCCCAGCTTTACCCCGTGTTTTTTCAAAAATAGGTCTTTGTATTCATTCCGCAGCGCCATGATTTCTGTCATATTCACCTCGTTATAGGTGGTCAGCATCGCGGCAGTGTTTTGCGCTTCTTTCAAGCGGCGAGCAATGGTCTGGCGCAAACGCGTCATCTTCACCCGCTCTTCACGCACTTCATTTGTGGCAGGCCGAGGGGCCGCAACAGGCGCAGGGGCGGCAGAAGCCTTATTAGCCACATCTTCCTTCATAATCCGGCCATCGCGGCCAGAGCCTTGCACGGATGCCGCATCAATGCCCTTCTCTGCCATGATTTTCTTGGCCGAAGGTGCGTCCTCCACGTCTTTCGCTGCCGCTGGTGCAGCGGCAGGTGCGGATTCTGCGGCAGACGCCAATGTTGGAGCCACCGCGCCTGTGCCTTCCGCCAGTGTGGCCAGCAAGGCATCTACGCCCACGGTTTCACCCTCACCGGCTACAATTTCGCCCATCACGCCAGCAACAGGCGAAGGTACTTCAACGGTCACTTTGTCGGTTTCCAGCTCGCAGAGCATTTCATCCACCGACACAGTATCACCGGGTTTTTTAAACCATGTTGCCACAGTCGCCTCAGTCACAGATTCGCCTAGGGTAGGCACACGGATATCGGTCATTGGTCTAGTCCTTTGTCAATGGTCAGCGCATCATTTAGGAAGGCTTCAAGTTGGTGTTTGTGAGAGGCTCCGTGGCCCGTGGCCGGTGAGGCCGCAGCCTTACGCCCTGCATAAACAGGCCGGTTATGTTTGGCGTCAATCTGGTTGAGCACCGATTCTATATTTGGCTCAACAAAGGCCCAATACCCTTGGTTTTTGGGTTCTTCTTGGCACCAGATAAACTCGGCATCCTTAAAGCGGCCCAGCTCTTCCACCATGGATTTATTCGGGAAGGGGTAAAGCTGCTCAACTCGCATGAGGTAAACATCGTTTAGTCCGCGCGCATCCCGCTCGGCCAGCAGGTCATAATAAACCTTACCCGAGCATAGCACCACGCGGCGGATTTTATCATCGGCCAATAGCTTGGTTGCAGAATTGCCCAGCTGGGCATCATCCCACAGCATCCGGTGAAAGCTGGACCTTTCGGCAAATTCAGCCATATTAGAGGTCGCGCTTTTGTGGCGCAGCAGCGATTTTGGGGTAAACAGCACCAAAGGCCGCCGGAAAGAGCGGTGCATCTGGCGGCGCAGTATGTGGTAATAATTGGCTGGTGTGGTGCAGTTCGCCACCGTCCAGTTATCCTCGGCACACATTTGCAAAAACCGCTCGGGGCGGGCTGAGCTGTGTTCGGGGCCTTGGCCCTCATAGCCGTGCGGTAGCAGCATCACGAGGCCAGACATCCGCAACCATTTCGCCTCACCAGAGCTGATGAACTGGTCGATCATGATTTGCGCGCCATTGGCAAAGTCACCAAATTGCGCTTCCCACAAGGTCAGCGTATCCGGCTCAGCCAGTGAGTAGCCATATTCAAAGCCCAGCACTGCGTATTCTGAGAGCATCGAGTCGATCACCTCGTATTCCGCTTGGCCTTCTTTGATATGGTTCAGCGGCAAATGCCGTTCCTCGGTCACTTGGTCAATAATGCCGGAATGGCGGTGGCTAAAGGTGCCACGGGTGCAGTCTTGACCCGCTAGCCGCACCGGAAAACCGTCAAGCAACAGCGTGCCAAAGGCCAGCGCTTCGCCGGTGGCCCAGTCAATACCCGTGCCGCTTTCAACCATCTGCTCTTTGGCTTTTAACAGCCGCAAAACGGTTTTATGGGCATTATAGCCTTCTGGAAGCTTGGTGAGCGCCTTGCCCACCTCTTTCACCCGCGCCATATCCACGGCCGTTTCGCCGCGTTGGTATTCCTCGGTATTTCGTCGCATTTTAGACCAGCGGCCATCAAGCCAATCGGCTTTGTTGGGTTTATATTCGGTGCCAATTTCAAATTCATCCGCCAAAAAGGCCTGAAATTTGGTTTTGATCTCGTCAATTTCGCCTTCAGGCATCAAGCCATCAGCCACCAAGCGGTCCGTATAAAGCTGAAGCGTAGTTTTCTGTTTTTTGATCGCCGTATACATTTGCGGCTGGGTGAACATTGGCTCGTCACCCTCGTTATGGCCAAAGCGGCGGTAGCAGAAGATATCCAGCACCACGTCTTTGCCAAACTTCTGGCGGAATTCGGTGGCCACTTTCGCAGCATGCACCACGGCCTCCGGGTCATCGCCATTTACATGGAAAATCGGCGCTTCCACCATCATCGCAATGTCGGTTGGGTAGGGGCTAGAGCGCGAGTTATGCGGCGAGGTCGTGAAACCGATCTGGTTATTCACCACAATATGAATGGTGCCGCCGGTTTTATGCCCGCGCAGGCCCGAAAGGCCAAAGCACTCGGCCACCACGCCTTGGCCAGCAAAAGCGGCATCGCCGTGCAGCAAAATGGGCATAATGCGCGAGCGCTCCATGTCGCCCACCTGTTCTTGCTTGGCGCGCACTTTGCCCAGCACCACGGGGTTCACCGCTTCAAGGTGGCTTGGGTTGGCCGTGAGGCTCAGATGCACATTATTGCCGTCAAACGCACGGTCAGAACTGGCACCGAGGTGGTATTTCACATCGCCCGAGCCTTCCACCGAATCAGGCTTGCTGCTGCCGCCCTGAAACTCGTTAAAGATCGCCCGAAAGGGCTTACCCATCACATTGGCCAGCACCGAAAGCCGACCACGGTGCGGCATGCCGATCACGATCTGCTCAACGCCCAGCGCGCCGCCGCGCTTGATGATCTGCTCCATGGCAGGGATCAAGCTCTCGCCGCCATCAAGGCCAAAGCGCTTGGTGCCCATGTATTTTACATGCAGGTATTTCTCAAAGCCCTCAGCCTCTACCAACTTATTCAGGATCGCCATGCGCCCTTCTTTGGTGAAGCCAATTTCTTTGCCATAGCCCTCAATGCGCTCCTTAAGCCAACCCGCTTCAGCCGCGTCAGAAATATGCATATATTGCAGGGCAAAAGTGCCACAATAGGTGCGTTTCACGCTCTCGACAATCTCGCGCATGGAGGCATGCTCCATGCCGAGCACGTTATCAAGAAAAATCGGGCGGTCCATGTCAGCTTCGGTGAAGCCATACATTGCCGGGTCCAGTTCAGGGTGGGGCTTGGGGGGGTCAATGCGCAACGGATCCAGATCGGCCGAAAGATGGCCGCGAATACGGTAAGCACGAATGAGCATCAAGGCGCGGATGGAATCCAGCACCGCTTGCTTCACTTCCGCCTCTGAAATAGAGGCGCCCTTCTCAGCGGCCTTAACGCGAATTTTATCCGCCGCCTTTTCAGGCTCCGCAGGCCACTGCCCATCCAGCGCGGCTGTCAGGTCATCCGCTGGCTCAAGCGGCCAATCTTTGCGGCCCCAGCTTGGGCCATCAGCCTCGGCCTTGGCATCTGCCGCCGCCACCCCGAGCGCGGCAAAATAGGTGCGCCAGCTATCATCTACCGATGAAGGATCAACCGCATAGCGCGCCTGAAGCTGCTCGACATATTCAAGATTATGCCCCTGCAAAAAGCTCTCTGCATGGAATTGGTCATTGTTGGATTGATCGTTCATGGGGATACCTCATGAGGGTTGGGGCCGAATTTGTTGGAATGGGGTTGGGAGGGAAATAATAGAAAAACCGAAAGAACAAACCAGATTGTGGGAAAGGCAACCAATGAAGTCATCAGCACAAATGTCGATTGGATACCTGACATCGAGAAAATTGCATGCGATCCTCCAGTGGTTCCACCCCAATTAAATGAGATGAGGCCTCTCATAAGTCCAATATAAAGCAGTATTGAGAAGCTAAATGGCACTAAAAATATAATGCCGCGCTTTCCAGTATCGTGTGCTCTTCGGCATCCAGCGGCGGCAAGTGAAAGCGCGGTTAAGGGTATCACTAGCCATAAACCCCGGTCATGGATGAAACCTTGTTCAATTCTAGGAAAATTTGAGTCCCACCATAATATTGAACCGGCGACCAGAATAGCTAAGCCCGCAAACCACCAAAACTCGGAGCGAGAGGCTCGGCCCGAGAAGCTTACGGATTTTCGCAAGCAGGTTTTGATGGATTGCACAGGCCCCATTGCTACCCAATCGCCTTCAGCACGGCTTGGCCAAGGTCTGCGGGGCTTTCGGCCACAACAATACCAGCGCTTTTCATCGCTTCGATCTTGTCTTCCGCGCCGCCTTTGCCACCGGCAACAATTGCGCCAGCGTGGCCCATGCGGCGGCCCGGAGGTGCCGTGCGGCCAGCGATAAAGCCAGCGATGGGCTTGGAAATGCCCTTTTTGGCCATGTCTTTGATGAACTGCGCCGCGTCTTCCTCGGCAGAGCCACCAATTTCCCCGATCATAATAATGCTCTGGGTTTCATCGTCATGCAGCAGCAAATCAAGTGCATCAATATGCTCGAAGCCCTTAATCGGGTCGCCGCCGATGCCAATACAGGTGCTTTGCCCAAGGCCGATATCAGTGGTTTGCTTCACCGCTTCATAGGTCAGCGTGCCCGAGCGGGACACAACCCCAACCGAACCGCGCTTATGAATGTGCCCCGGCATAATGCCGATTTTGCAGGCGTCTGGCGTGATAACCCCCGGGCAATTTGGCCCGATGAGGGTTGATTTGCTGCCTTGAAGTGCGCGCTTTACCTTCATCATATCCAGCACCGGAATGCCCTCGGTGATGCAGACAATCAGCTCAAGCTCGGCGTCAATTGCTTCCAGAATGGCATCTGCGGCAAAGGGCGGCGGCACATAAATCGCGGTCGCATTCGCCTCGGTCGCGTGCTTGGCCTCGGCCACGGTGTTAAAGATCGGCAAGCCAATGTGGCTTTGTCCGCCTTTGCCCGGCGTCACACCACCCACCATTTTGGTGCCATAAGCAATCGCTTGCTCAGAGTGGAACGTGCCCTGCGAGCCGGTAAGCCCTTGGCAGATTACTTTGGTATTTTCGTTTACGAGTACGGCCATCTCGGCCTCCTTAGTTTTCAGATGCGCAATATTTACGCAGATATTTTCATTATTGGCGTGTAATCAAGACGCGCATCCAAAGCGTGTCTTCGATCTGCTGCCATTCGGTGCGAAAGTTGACGCCGTCTTTGTCCCAGTAGTGGATGAGCACGCCGTCATCCATGTCTTGCCTTGCATCGGGTGCCTGCTCCAACAGATGTGACTGCATAGACACAAACAGGTCGTAAGCATCGCCGCCTTCACCACCGCGTGCGACAGGAAGGTGCATTTCACAGGTCGCATCAATCGGGTTCCCCCGAACAGATACTCCAATGTCGCCGGTGCTATTTTGATAGGCCACCTGAGTATCATCCTCTGAGCGCACAAAAGAAAAAGCGGTTTCAAATATCTCGGCCGTATCGCGAATGAACTCAGGCTGGGTCGCCAGACATCCGCCAATAAAGGCATGACCGATTTGGGCAGGCGTCAGAGGTGCGCCGGGAACAAGTGCCGGCGTGTCTGCCGATACTGCCCCCGCCATAAGCACTGACAAGATTGCGCTTCGAATGATCATCCTTTGATAGCCTCCACGATCTTCTGCGCGGCGTCGCCAAGGTCATCAGCTGCGATCACGTCAACATCTGAACTGTTGATGATCTCTTTGCCTTTTTCCACATTGGTGCCTTCAAGGCGCACAACCAGCGGCACTTTCAGGCCCACTTCCTTCACGGCAGCCAGCACGCCCTCGGCGATTACATCGCAGCGCATGATGCCGCCGAAGATGTTGACGAGGATGCCTTTTACGTTGGGGTCAGAGGTGATGATTTTAAACGCTTCGGTTACCTTTTCGGTGGTCGCGCCGCCGCCTACATCGAGGAAGTTGGCGGGGGAGGAGCCGTAGAGCTTGATGATGTCCATCGTGGCCATCGCAAGGCCCGCGCCGTTGACCATGCAGCCAATTTCGCCATCGAGCGAAATGTAGTTCAGGTCAAACTTGGAAGCGGCCAGCTCTTTGGCGTCTTCTTCGGTTTCATCCCGCAGCGCCAAAATCTCTTGCTGGCGATACATCGCGTTATCATCAAAGCCCATTTTGGCATCAAGGCACACAAGGTCACCCTCGGTGGTGACGATCAGAGGGTTGATTTCCAGCATCTCGCAATCGCGCTCAATAAAGAGCTTATAAAGCTGGTTGATCAGCTGCACGCATTGCTTAACGGCCTTGCCCTCAAGCCCGAGCGCAAAGGCAACGCGCCGGCCGTGGAAGCCGGAAATGCCGGAGGCAGGGTCGACGCTGAAGCTCAGGATTTTATCGGGGGTTTCAGCGGCAACCGTCTCAATATCCATCCCGCCCTCGGTGGAGCACACAAAGGACACGCGGGACGAAACACGGTCAACCAGCAGGGCGAGATAAAGCTCGGTAGCGATGCTGGCGCCATCTTCGATATAAATGCGGTTTACCACTTTGCCCGCGGGGCCGGATTGATGCGTAACCAAGGTGCGGCCCAGCATCTTTTGCGCTTCTTCAGCGGCCTCGGACACCGATTTTGCGATCCGAACACCACCAGCCTCGCCAGCTTCCGGCTCAACAAAGCTACCCTTGCCGCGCCCGCCGGCGTGGATTTGTGCTTTCACAACCCAGATCGGGCCGTCGAGCTCTCCAGCTGCGGTTTTGGCGTCTTCGGCTTTTAGCACTGCGCGGCCATCGGAGATTGGCGCGCCATATTCGCCCAAAAGCTTCTTGGCTTGATACTCGTGGATATTCATTCGTATGTCCCTTTTTGCAGCAATTTCCGGTTTGTGCACCTGCTTGGGTTAACAAACCGTATGATCAATTTGCATTAGACACGAAAAATCGAGTCTGGGAAGCCATTTTGTCGCAGGTTGGGTGAAATAGGGGGGATAATGTGCTTTTGTGATCACACTGAAAAAAAGTGTGATCACAAATTCTGATCTGTGTTGTTTTAGTTGAACAACAGGGCGAAAAGAAGGGTATCCCCCGAGAGCATCCGCTCAAATTGCCGGAAATTGCGGGATGAAAGCGTGGGGCCGCGCTCTAGGTAGGGTAGCAACCCAGCACCCTGAACCCAGTCCACGATATCCACCACTGGCGGATTTTCAAACAATTTTTGCACATTTACACCACCTGCGGGCGCGATACGCCAGTAAGACACCAAGAGCTCGCCTTTCAGCATTTGCTCGGCATCGCCCAGAATGGCCTGCCATGATTCGGCGGCCCCTTCGGGCAAGGTAAAGCCGAGCGCGGCGGTTTGGGTGGCATTGGGAATCCACTCAAGGTTATTATCTGTTTCTGCGGCAACGGCTGCCCAAAACACCCTGTTTTGCTCGATCATAGCCAGAAAATGCCCATGTGCCGCGCGTGTATTTTCGGCAGTGGGTTGCTGGTTAAGCGCGCCATAAATCATGGCAAACTGGTCCACCCAGCCGCCAAACCCCCCCGCGCCGCCGCCCACAAAGACTTCGAGGATATTGGGGGAGGATACGTTGCCGCGCAGGTCCATCATGGCCTGATTGCTGCTCAGCACTTTAGTGATCGCCTCGGCTGGATCAAAGGCGATGACCAGTTCCGAGAGGCCCGATAGCAAATGTGTGTAGGCGTTTAACCACGCCACGTCAGCTGTATCAAAGTTAACCGTGAGAGCGGGGCTGGCTTGCGCTAGCATTTCACTGGCTTGGCGGCGGCTCATCATGGTGTTGATGCCAAATTCCATCAGCCCTTCGCCTTCGTCCCGCGCGCCGTTCATGTTAATGTCAAACCACAGTGTCATCAGGTCGATTTCCACCGAAACCTCGCCGTCTACTGCGTCCAGCGCGGCGCGGCTCACGGCCATGTCGGCCCGCAGGTTTTCAAACAAAACGGTGATCAGCTCGGGGGCAAACGGCTGGGCATTTGGGTTGGGTGGCACTGGCAGGCGCAGCACCGGCAGGTCAAAATCTTTGATCGCCATATTGTGCTGCCAGCGGAACTGGAGCGAATGCTCAATGCCGCGCAAAAAACCTACAGCGCCGAGCGTAAATTGCTGGTCAGCCGTTTTATCGGCAACCGCCGCCAGCCGCACTTGCGCCTGAGACAGGGTCTCGACCGGATCAAGCAGATTTGTTTGCGCCTGTGAAGCGCTGGCTGCAAACAAAAGCGGAATTATAAATCTAAATTTCATTTTAACCTCCATTAATTGAACTACGTTCATGAACTATGTTCGAAATATGAATATTCAAGGTATTTTGGCGTAAAAAAACAAAAAGGCCATACCCTAGCGGACATGGCCTCATTTTTAGATACGGATTTTGGGCTTAGGCAAGTGAGCCATCAATGGCCGTGCACGCCTCAACAAGCCCCGCTACGGCTGCGGCCGATTTATCAAACATTGCCTGCTCTTCAGCGTTCAGCTTAATTTCCACAACCTTCTCAATGCCGCCCGCACCAATGATGGTAGGCACACCTACATAGGTGTCCTTCAGGCCGTAAGCGTCTGCCACGTGTGCGGCACATGGGATCAGGCGCTTTTGGTCGCCCAAATAAGCCTCAGCCATTTGAATGGCGCTCGCGGCAGGCGCATAAAACGCGGAGCCGGTTTTGAGCAGGCCTACAATTTCGGCACCGCCATCACGGGTGCGCTGGATGATGGCATCGAGCTTCTCTTGGGTTGTCCAGCCCATTTCGATGAGGTCTGGCAAGGGAATGCCAGCAACGGTGGAATAGCGGGCAAGTGGCACCATGGTGTCGCCGTGGCCACCCAGCACAAAGGCGGTTACGTCTTTAACCGAAACTTCGAACTCATCTGCCAGAAAATGGCGGAAACGGGCGCTATCCAAAATGCCAGCCATGCCGCACACTTTGTTATGGGGCAGGCCGGAAAACTCGCGCAGCGCCCAAACCATGGCGTCCAGCGGGTTGGTGATACAAATCACAAACGCATTTGGCGCGTGGGCGGCAATGCCTTCGCCAACCGATTTCATAACCTTAAGGTTAATGCCCAAAAGATCATCACGGCTCATGCCGGGCTTGCGAGCCACACCAGCAGTTACGATGCACACATCGGCGCCCGCAATGGCGGAATAATCATTGGCACCGCTCATGGCCGCGTCATAGCGGTCTACTGGCGCGCTTTCAGCGATGTCCAAAGCCTTGCCTTGCGGAATGCCCTCGGCAATGTCGAAAAGGACAACGTCGCCCAGTTCTTTCATGGCTGCCAAATGTGCCAAAGTCCCGCCAATTTGTCCGGCCCCGATCAGGGCGATTTTTGCGCGTGCCATTGTATACTCTCCTGGAGTTTCGTTGATTTCGCCCCCCGATTACGCCTATTTTTGATTCTTCGCAAGCGTTGGTTGCTTGACAAAACTACTTGTTTTTACGGAAACCTCCTTTACAGTGCTGCACTGCAATATAATTCAGGAGGCTCAACATGTCCCACCCATACCGCTCGGTGCTTTACTTGCCCGGATCGCGCGAGCGCGTGCTGGAAAAGGCCAAAGGATTGGCCGCTGACGCGCTGATCTTTGATCTGGAAGACGCGGTGGCTCCGGAGGACAAGCTGGCCGCGCGAGATTTGGTGTGCGAAATGGTGCAGCGCGGCTATGGCGCGCGCAAAAGGTTGATACGGGTAAACGGGCTGGATACCCAATGGGGAGAGGGTGACCTGGTTGCCGTGATTGCCGCCGAGCCAGACGGGATTTTGATCCCGAAAGTGAACAACGCGGCGGAATTGCAAGCGATTGCGGCGCAACTTCAGGGCAAAACCCGCCTCTGGGCGATGATGGAAACCCCGCTGGGCATTTTGAATGCGGCAGAAATTGCCGCCAGCACACCCTTGCTTGAAGGGTTTGTGATCGGCACAAATGACCTCGTAAAGGAGCTGTTTGCCCAGCATACTGCTGACCGCATGCCAGTAATGACCTCGCTTTCGCTTTGCCTTCTGGCTGCGCGGGCGCATGGGCTGGTATGTGTTGACGGTGTTTATAACGCGTTTAAAGATGCAGACGGGCTGCGAGCCGAATGCCAGCAGGGGCTTGAAATGGGCTTTGATGGCAAAACCCTGATCCACCCCGCGCAGATCGACGCTACCAATGATGTTTTTGCCCCAAATGAGGGTGAGCTGGCCCTCGCGCAGCGCTATATCGAAGCTTTTGAAAATGCCTCCGGCGTGGCCGTGGTTGATGGCAAAATCGTTGAAAACCTGCACGTCGAAAATGCCGTGCGTTTGCTGGCCAAGGCCGATATGATTGCCAAAATGAAAACATAGGGGATAATCATGAATTTACTCATAGCGGGCATTGCGCTCTGGACCATCACACATTTTTTCAAGCGACTCGCGCCGGAGATGCGGGCAGGTATGACCGCAAAAATGGGAAATGGCTCCAAAGGGGTGATAGCGCTGCTAATTGTGGCCTCCATTGTGATGATGGTGTTTGGCTACCGGGCCGCCCCTGTTGAATTTGTGTATGACCTGCCAAGCTTTACACGCCATATCAACAACACTTTGATGATCATTTCTGTGATCCTGCTGGGCATGGGCAATTCCAAAGGCCGCGCTCGCACATGGTTGCGTCATCCCATGCTGTGGGGCGTAGTTGTTTGGGCTGGTGCGCACCTGTTAGTAAACGGTGATGTGGCCTCTGTTGTGCTGTTTGGTGGCTTGGCCCTATGGGCGCTGGCCAATATGGTGCTGATTAATGTGCAAGATGGCGCGTGGGAGAAGCCAGAGGCTGGCCCCGCCAAAGGCGATATCAAACTGCTGGTTATTTCTGCCGCGGTCTTTGCTGTGATTTCAGGGCTGCACATTTGGCTCGGCCCTAATCCGTTTGGAGGATAAAATGCTTGCCTACCGACTGCTTACCGAAGACGATACCTCAGCCTTTTGCCATAAGGTTTCAGAGGCGCTGGCCAAGGGCTGGTCGCTGCAAGGCGACCCTGTGATGACTTTTGATGCCAAGCGCGGCGTGGTGCGCTGCGCTCAGGCTGTAGTGAAAGCATATGAGGGTGAATATGCGCCTGATATGAAGCTGGGGCAGGTATGAGCAAGGTTAACACGGGTTATTTCTTTGAGGATTATCACCTTGGGCAGGTGTTTGACCACGCCACCCCGCGCACGGTTTCCGGTGGCGAGCGGGCGCTTTATACCGCGCTCTACCCCACCCGCTTTGCGCTCTATTCCTCCGATGAATTTGCACGCGGCTGCGGGTTGCCCGAAAGCCCGATTGAAGATCTCGCGGCCTTTCACATTGTATTTGGCAAAACCGTGCCAGATATTTCGCTGAACGCCGTGGCTAACCTTGGCTATGCCGAGTGCCGGTTTTTAAAGCCGGTTTATGCAGGGGATACCCTAAGCACCCGCTCTGAAGTGATCGGGCTAAAGCAAAACTCCAACGGCAAAAGCGGGGTTGTCTGGGTGCGCTCCACCGGCACCAACCAGCGCGGCGAGGCGGTGCTGAGCTATGTGCGCTGGGTGATGGTGCGTAAGCGGGACGCGGATGCGCCCGCACCGGAAACGGTGATTCCCGATCTCAAACCAGCACTGGAGGCGGCAGAGCTACCCCTGCCCGAGCGGCTTGATTTTAGCGGCTTTAACTTCGAGCAGGCCGGTGAACAGTATCGTTTGGCGGATTATGAGGCCGGCGAAGTGATCGACCATGTAGACGGTGTCACCATTGAAGAAGCCGAGCATATGATCGCGACGCGGCTTTGGCAAAACACCGCCAAAGTGCACTTTGATGCTAGCCAGCGGCCTGATGGCAAGCGGCTTATATATGGCGGGCATGTAATGTCCATGGCCCGCGCGCTCAGTTTTAACGGCCTCGCCAATGCGCAAATGATTGTGGCAATAAATGCGGGCACTCACGCCAACCCCTGTTTTTCAGGGGATACGATAAGAGCGCGCTCGACCGTGCTGGACAAAGCTGAAATCGGCGATATTGGCGCCATAAGGCTGCGCTTGCAGGCTTACACAGGTAACGCGGGGCAGGGCCTTGAAAAGGTTGATGGAAAGCACCCGTCGCATGTGCTGCTTGATCTGGATTTCTGGGCGTTGATGCCTCAATGACCCGCAAGGTTTTCTGCGTAGGGTTTCAAAAAACCGGCACGAGTTCGCTTAGCAAAGCCTTGCAGGCGCTGGGTTTTTCTGTGGGGGATTCGATTGGGGTATTGAACCGTACCGTGAACTGGCGCGCGCTGGACCCAAAGCCGGAGATTATTGAGAAAGTAATGGCTGTGGTTGACGAGGTAGACGCCATTCAGGACTCGCCCAATGCTTTTATTTATCGCGCACTGGATGTCGCCTACCCGGGGGCAAAATTCATCCTGACAATCCGAGATACTGCGGACTGGCTAGAGAGCTACCGCCGCTTTTTCCCAGACCAGAACAACCCACTTAGGCATTGGATGTATGGCGTTGACAGGTTTTCCGGTAATGAAGCGCGGTATCGGGCTATATATGAGGCGCAAAATGCGGAAATTGTCGCTTATTTCGCTGGCCGCCCCGATGACCTGCTTGTGATGAACATTCCTAAAGGCGATGGCTGGCTCAAGCTGGTGACTTTCCTTGGGAAGGATGCGTTAAAGCCTTTTCCGCACGCGAATAAAGGCAATGGTTAATTTGTGATCACATTAAATTTTTAAGTGATCACATAATTGCCATCCTTATCAATATATGAATACTTCGGGATACATTTGCTCGAATTAACTTGCTCGAAACACAAATCTGCGTAAACCTGCGGCAAAATGGACTCAGTGCACGCGCTGGGCCAATAAATAGTCAGGAGATATCATGGCAGATGTAAATCGGAGCAACCGCCCGCTTTCCCCCCATCTATCCATCTACCGCCCGCTCTGGACAATGGGTTTATCCATTACCCACCGGATTACCGGTGTGGGTTTGGCTGTGAGCATCACTATGATCACTTGGTGGTTTCTGGCGCTGGCCATCGGGGAGGACTATTTCGAGGCCGCGAACGCGGTGATGACCTCGGTAGTTGGCGGCTTTATTCTCATCGCCTCCCTTTGGGCGCTCTCTTTTCACTTTTGCAACGGTATCCGGCATCTTTTCTGGGACGCGGGCAAGGGGCTGGAACTTGAAACGGCCTACCGCTCTGGCTTGGCGGTTATGGCCGGCTCGGTGGTGCTTACGGTGATTGGCGTTTTGGTTGTGGCGGGGGTGCTTTGATGCGGTATCAAACAGATAGGCAGCGCGTTGAGGGTCTTGGCTCGGCCAAAGACGGCACGGTTGAGTGGTGGAAACAGCGGGTGGCTGCTGTTGCGCTCTTGCCGCTTGTTTTATTATTCATATTTCCGCTGTTGCGGTCTGTTGGCTCTGATTTTGATGATGTGCGCGCGATTTATGAGCATCCGTTTAATGCCATCATCGCGATCCTGTTTTTCATCACCATCATGTCCCACCTTCGGCAAGGCTTACAGGAGGTGATTGTGGATTATGTGCATGGCAAAGCGGCGATGACAACCGCGCTGCTTGTCAACACAATGTTTACGACGCTGATCGGTGTAACCGGCGTTTTTTCAGTCGCCAAAATCGCTTTTGGCGGTTGAGTAAGGAAAAATATAATGGCTGCATATGAATTTATTGACCATGAATATGACGTGGTGGTTGTGGGCGCTGGCGGCGCTGGCTTGCGGGCCACGCTGGGCATGGCCGAACAGGGGCTAAAAACCGCCTGCGTAACCAAGGTGTTCCCCACCCGCTCCCACACCGTGGCGGCGCAGGGTGGCATTGCCGCGAGCCTTTCAAATATGGGCCCCGATAACTGGCAGTGGCATATGTATGACACCGTTAAGGGCTCTGACTGGCTCGGCGATATGGATGCGCAGGAGTATCTGGTGCGCCACGCCCCCGAGGCGGTTTATGAGTTGGAGCATTACGGCGTGCCGTTTTCTCGCACCGAAGAGGGCAAAATTTACCAGCGGCCCTTTGGTGGCCATACCACCGAATTTGGCGAAGGCCCCCCCGTGCAACGCACCTGTGCGGCAGCTGACCGCACCGGCCACGCCATGCTGCACACACTTTACGGCCAATCGCTCAAGCATAATGCCGAGTTCTACATCGAGTATTTCGCGATAGACCTGCTGCGCGGCGCTGATGGCGCTATTCAGGGTATTTTGGCGTGGAAGCTGGATGACGGCACCCTACACCGCTTTAACGCTAAAATGACCGTGCTGGCCACCGGCGGCTATGGCCGTGCGTTTTTCAGTGCCACATCGGCGCACACTTGCACAGGCGACGGCGGCGGCATGGTTGCGCGCCAAGGCCTGCCTTTGCAAGATATGGAATTTGTGCAATTCCACCCCACCGGCATTTACGGCGCGGGCATGCTTATTACCGAGGGCGCACGCGGCGAGGGCGGCTACCTGACGAATTCCGAAGGCGAGCGCTATATGGAGCGCTATGCGCCAACTTATAAAGACCTCGCCTCGCGCGATGTCGTATCGCGCTGCTCAACCATCGAGATTCGCGAAGGCCGTGGTGTTGGGCCAAATAAAGACCATGTTTTCTTGCACCTTGACCACCTGCCGCCTGAGGCACTCGCCGAGCGTCTGCCGGGCATTTCTGAAAGCGCCAAAGTGTTTGCCGGTGTTGACGTAACAAAAGCACCAATTCCGGTGCTGCCAACGGTGCACTATAATATGGGCGGCGTGCCGACCAATTATTGGGGTGAAGTGCTAAACCCGACGGCTGACAACCACGACGCCATTCAGCCCGGCCTGATGGCCGTGGGCGAAGCGGGCTGTGCCTCGGTGCACGGCGCTAATCGGCTTGGCTCCAATTCGCTGATAGACCTTGTGGTCTTTGGCCGTGCAGCGGCCATAAAAGCGGGCGAAGTGATTGACCGCGATGCGCCAAATCAAGCCTTTGACGAGGCCTCGGTTGAGGCGGCAATGGCACGGTTTGATGGTATTCGCCACGCGCGGGGCGGCGTGCCAACGGCCGAGCTTCGGCTTGAGATGCAGAAAACCATGCAAAACGATGCCGCCGTATTCCGCACCTCGGAAAGCCTTAAGGAAGGCTGTGCGAAAATGGACGTGGTTGCCAATAAAATGAATGATGTCAACGTGACAGACCGCTCGATGATCTGGAATTCGGACCTGATGGAAACGCTGGAACTGGGCAACCTGATGCCCAACGCGCTGGCAACCATTGTGTCAGCCGAGGCCCGCAAAGAAAGCCGCGGTGCCCATGCCCATGAGGACTTCCCGGACCGGGACGATAAGGAATGGCGCAAGCACTCCTTGGCGACCATCGGGGATGACTGGAAGGTTAAACTAAGCTATCGTGATGTTCACGTGGACCCGCTCACCCCCGAATCCGAGGGTGGAATTGAGGTGAAGCGTTTAGCACCCAAAAAGCGGGTGTATTAACTTACGGAGCATATTATGAAGCATATTTTAGCATTTTCAATTCTGGCGGTTGCCGCTTGCACACCCACCTTGGAAACCATGAGTCGCGCAGATGCGATTGCCATGTGCCAAGCACAGGCTGACGAGGCCGCGCAGGTGGTTTCGGGCAATGCCTCAGCGGGGGTGAATTCCAATACCGGCCCGTCTTTCGGGCTTGGATTAAGCATAAACCTGACGCCTAAACCAAAGGCGCAAACATTTGAGGCCTGCATGAGCGAACTAACGGCCAATGGCCAGATTGTGGAGGGAATGTAGATGAAAATTACTTTGTTATTGGTGGGTGCGCTGGCACTTGCCGCCTGTGCTGAAACGGAATCCGTCACGCGGCTCGCACCAGAATACTTGCAGCTTTCGCCCGACGAGCAAAACATTTGGGAAGACCTAAGCCCTGCCCAGCGCGACCGCGCCGTTTTGTTTATCACCAACGGGGCAACGCTGATTTCCTCGCTGGGGTCTCAGTAATTTAGGCGCTGGCCTTCGGGCCAGCACACACCGCCATAAGGGATATGGACAATGGTTGAATTTACACTGCCAAAAAACTCGCGCATGAAGGCGGGCAAAATCTGGCCCAAGCCGGATGGCAAAGATGTGCGCGCGGTGAAGATTTACCGGTTTGACCCTGACTCGGGCGAAAACCCACGCGTGGACACCTATTACATTGATCTGGCTGATTGCGGCCCGATGGTGCTAGACGCGCTGATTAAAATCAAAACCGAGATCGACCCGACACTTAGCTTCCGCCGCTCCTGCCGCGAGGGCATTTGCGGCTCTTGTGCGATGAATATCGACGGGATCAACACACTGGCCTGCCTTTATGGGCTGGACGAAATGAAGGGCGATGTGAAGATCTACCCGCTGCCGCATATGCCAGTGGTGAAAGACCTTATTCCTGATCTTACGCACTTTTACGCCCAGCATGCCAGCATTATGCCGTGGCTGGAAACTAAAACCAACCGCCCTGCAAAAGAGTGGCGCCAAAGCATTGACGACCGCAAAAAGCTTGATGGGCTTTATGAATGCGTAATGTGCGCCAGCTGCTCCACCAGCTGCCCAAGCTACTGGTGGAACGGAGACCGCTACCTTGGGCCAGCGGCCTTGCTACATGCCTATCGCTGGATTATTGACAGCCGCGACGAGGCCACCGGTGAGCGACTCGACGAGCTTGAAGACCCGTTTAAATTGTATCGTTGCCATACGATCATGAATTGCACACGGAGCTGCCCTAAAGGGCTGAACCCTGCCAAGGCGATTGCTGAAGTCAAAAAGCTGATGATCGCCCGCAAGGTTTAACCGGTGCCCGACCAGCCCTTTGACGAGATCGAGCAACAGCTCTTTGCCGTCTCTAGTGGCCGGATGCGGGTGCTGGGCATTCGCCGCACCGGGCAACATGCGGTTATCAACTGGATATTGCGCAACTGTGGCTGTGTAAATACGGTTTTCCTGAATAGCTGCACTATGCGGCGCTCAGCCGTGCGGACCTGTGGGCAATCAGAGCTAAACGGGAAGTTCGCGGGTAAATCCTTTGCCTTGAAAAAGGCGCTGGAGGCATATCTAACGCCCGATTTGCACCCTTTTACCTTGATATCTTACGAAGCGGGGTATGAGGCAGGCGAGCTTACGCCAAATTTCCCGGATACCTCATTTAGCCATGAGGTTCTGGTTACGCGCAGCTTTATTAACTGGCTGCCCTCCTTCATCCGGCTGATGCGGGTCATGAACCGTAGCTCAGCTGCGGAAGCGCTGGATATCAGCAACGGCATTGTGTTTGAGATGATGCGCTACAAAGCGCATTTACAGGCGGCGCAGGCCTCAAACCATGTGGTGATCTGCTTTGATAAATGGGCCACCATGCCCGTTTATCGGCGAGAAAAACTGGCCGCGTTGGGCTTATATGAGCGGAATGCCGGGCTGGGAGACGTGCAGAAATATGGCGGCGGCTCGTCCTTTTCGGCTTTCGAAAAACTCGCTGAAGAGCTGGCATTAACAGAGCGGTGGCAAACCATGGTCGATGACCCTTACGCCCATCACTTTTTGCGCATCGCACAAGCCGATCCCGCTTTTATGGAGGTTTTAGCCGCGCTTTACCCCGATGATATTCCGGTAATGAGCAAACTCGCGCAGATGTGAGCAGGGGGGGCTGCGACCTGTGTTAGCGTGCCTAAAAACGCGGAGCTTTCCATGAAGATCATTGCTTTTATTAGCCTTCTTTTCGCCAGCCCCTTGGCGGCGCAAGAGCGTGCTCCCAACCACCTGCTGGGCGAAAGTTCGCCATATTTGCAGCAGCATATTTATAACACGGTGAATTGGTATCCATGGGGCGAAGCGGCCTTTGCCAAGGCCCGCGCGGAGGATAAACCGATCTTCCTGTCGGTTGGTTACACCGCTTGCCATTGGTGCCGCGTGATGGCGGATGAGAGTTTTGAAGACGAGGCCGTTGGCGCGTTTCTCAACGAAAATTTTATTTCTATCAAGATGGACCGCGAGGAGCGCCCCGACCTCGATGAGCAGTTTATGCTGGTAACGCAAACCGCCACTGGTGGCGGGGGATGGCCAAATTCGGTGTTTCTCACCGCGGAGGGCGCGCCGTTTTATGGCGGCGGCTACTACCCGCGCGATGCGTTTCTGGAGGTTTTGGGCGAGCTAAGCCAGCTGTGGAGTGAGGACCGCGCAGGCATTGAGGGCACGGCCGAGGCGCTAAGCGATGTTGTGCGAGCCTATTTGAACCGCAAAGCACGGGCGCGGGCGCTTACACCCGAATTGGCCCGCGCCGTTTCGGCCCGCCTGCTCAGTCGAATGGACGATTTCTACGGCGGTTTTGGCGTCGCCCCAAAGTTCCCGCAAGAATCCAGCCTGCTATATTTGCTTGACCAAGCCGAGCGCACTGCGGACCAAACCTTGTTGGAGGCTGTGCAACTGGCGGCCACCGGCATGGTGAATGGTGGCATTCATGACCAAGCGGGCGGCGGGTTTCACCGCTATGCGGTTGATAACGAGTGGGCCGTGCCTCATTTTGAGAAAATGCTCTATAACCAAGCGCTGATCGGGCGCTTGCTCACGCGGCTTAACGGGCTGCAAGCCAACCCGGATTATGCCCGCGCCGCCCAGCGCAGCTTTGATTACGTTTTGCACGAAATGCAAGCGCCCGAGGGCGGGTTTTATGCTTCACAAGATGCGGATTCTCTAAATGAACGCGGCGAACATGAAGAAGGGTATTTCTATGTTTGGACACCAGAAGCGGTGCGTGAAGCGGTGGGCGCCGAGGCTGATTTCCTGATTGCAACCCTGAATGTCGAAGAACATGGCGCAATAGAAGGGGCAAACACGCTGCGCATAACCGATATGGTGCAAGACCAAGCGCGGCTCGATGCAGGGCTTGAAGTGCTGCGGCTGGCACGTTTGGCCCGTGCGCAACCCATTACTGATAAGAAAATCCTACTGGGCTGGAATAGTGAAATGATTGTTTCACTGGTGACAGGCGCCCGGGCCTTCGAGCGGCCAGACTATTTGGCAGCGGCGCAGGCGTCGGCGCGGTTTATTATGGAAAACATGCGGGATAACGATGGCTATTTCCGCAGTTATATTGCGGGCGAAGCGACGATTGAAGCGCAACTGCCTGATTACGCCAGCTTTGGCCGCGCGCTACTGGCTTTGCATGACGCGGATCCGGCGGGCGGCTGGCTGCCTGAGGCTGGGCGCATTGCGCGCTATGTGCTGGCGCATTTTCAAGAAGACAGTGGCGTGTTCAGAATGAACGCGCAGCCCCAAGGTTTGGGGCCGTTTATTCAGTTTGATGATGGTGAGGTGCCCTCTGGTAATGCCCAAATGCAACGGCTGCTCAGTGGTCTGGCGCGCCGCAGCACCGATGTAGACTTCATCCAGCAAGCCAATGTCTTGGCTGATGTACTTTCCGGCCATGCGCTGGCCTTCCCCGAGCAGCGCGCGGCAGCCTTGGCCGCTGTGGATGCCCAAAATCGAGGTGATACCGGCAGCCTACGCGCGGTGGCCCACGGAGCTGTACAAGTGCAGGCAAAACTTGACCGCGCGGCGGGCGAAGCGCACTTTACCATTCTGGTCGCAAAGGGCTGGCACATAAATGCCCATGTGCCATTGGAAGATTACTACATTCCAACAGCGCTGAGCGTAAACGGTGAGGCCTTGGGCGCAGAGGCCTACCCCGAGCCCGTTATCACGAACCTCGCCTTTAACGGCACAACCCCCCTAGCCCTTTATGAAGGCGCTCTGCACCTTACGGCTCCGATAGCGCCCGGTGCCAATGTTGTAAATCTGGCCCTGCAAGCCTGTAATGATGAAGTATGCCTCGCGCCGCAAAGCATGTCCTTTCGTTCTTGGTAAAGCCGCACGCCCCAATTTCCAAATTGCCCAAGTATCCTGGGTGAATTGGCGAAGCCAAGAGGGCAACGCCCTGCCGATGGCAAAGCCGAGGCTATGCCCAACGGGAGACGGCTTGCAGCTTGCCGCACGACGTTAGGCCGGAGGGAGTGCCTGCCATTTTGCAAAGGGCATAGCGCTCACCGGGCAAAGGCCACCCTGCTCACTCTCTAAACATCCATACAAATATATTTCATCTCCAGATAATCCTCTACGCCATGGTGTGAACCTTCGCGGCCAAGGCCAGATTGTTTGACCCCGCCAAAAGGGGCTACTTCAGTTGAAATCAGGCCGGTATTAACCCCGACCATGCCATATTCCAGCGCCTCGGCAACTCGCCATACGCGGCTAAGGTTATTGGCATAAAAATAGCTGGCGAGGCCAAAAATGGTATCATTGGCCTGCTCGATCACGTCGTCTTCATCTGTGAAGCGGAATAGCGGCGCGACAGGGCCGAAGGTTTCGTCATTTGTGACAATCATATCGCGGGTCACACCCGTAAGAATGGTCGGCTCAAAAAACGTGCCGCCCAGCGCATGGCGATGTCCACCGGTGGTAACGGTGGCCCCTTTAGCGGTGGCGTCTGCGATATGCGCTTCCACCTTTTCGACGGCTGCCTCAGTGATGAGTGGGCCGGTAACGGTGCCGACATCAAAGCCGTCTCCCACCTTCATGCTGCTCACGGCTGCCGCCATTTTCTCGGAAAAAACGTCATAAACACCGTCTTGCACATAAATCCGGTTGGCGCATACGCAGGTTTGGCCGTTATTGCGGTATTTCGCGATCATCGCGCCTTCTACGGCGGCGTCGAGGTCCGCATCATCAAATACGATGAAGGGAGCATTGCCACCAAGCTCCATTGACATCTTCATCACCTGCCCCGCCCCTTGGGCGAGTAGGATACGGCCCACTTGGGTAGAGCCGGTAAAGGTGAGCTTGCGGACTTTGGGGTTGGAGGTAAATTCTTTGCCCAGATCGGCTGCCGCCGTTGAAGGCACCACCGAAAACACACCTTTGGGCACGCCCGCACGCTCGGCCAACAGGGCCATCGCCAGTGCCGAAAGCGGGGTTTCGGCGGCGGGTTTGGCCACAAAGGTGCAGCCCACCGCCAGCGCTGGGCCAACCTTGCGGGCAATCATCGCATTCGGAAAATTCCATGGCGTGATAGAGGTCACCACGCCCACGGGCTGTTTCAGCACAACAATGCGTTTGCTTTCTTGGTGGCCCGGAATCGTCTCGCCATACACCCGCTTGGCCTCTTCAGAAAACCACTCGATAAAGCTGGCCCCATAAAGAATTTCGCCCTTGGCCTCAGCCAGGGGTTTCCCCATTTCTGCTGTGAGAATCGCACCGAGGTCATCAGCGTTTTCGACCATCAAATCATACCATTTGCGCAGCACCGCGGCGCGGTCTTTTCCGGTGCGGGCGGCCCATGGCTTTTGCGCATTATAAGCGGCCTCAATGGCGCGGCGGGTCTCGTCTACGCCGCAATCCGCGACCTCGCAAATTACATCGCCCCGCGCCGGGTTGGTCACTTTGAGCGTGCTGCCACTGTCAGCCTCCACCCATTCTCCGGCCACATAGGCCTTGGTGATGAGCAGTGACGGGTCTTTCAGCTTGCTGGCAAGTTCGGTTTTATCAAGCATAGGGCCTCTCCATAAGAATTTGAGTGCAGGATGCGGGGAAGATGGCGATTTCGCAAGTAGATTTGCGGGATTTTTGAAATATGTTAAGATATTGCAAAAAGGGGGAGAGCATGGCTAATAAAACGCAAGAAAACGACGGGGATGTTACGGATTTTCTGAAAAATGTGGAGAATCCGAAGCGCCGTGCTGATGCGCAGGTTGTGTTGGAATTGATGGAGCGGGTGACAGGCTTGCCCGCCAAAATGTGGGGCACGGCCATTATTGGCTTTGGGAACTACCATTATAAATACGCCAGTGGCCGCGAAGGGGATTTTATGCGGGTTGGCTTTTCACCGCGTAAAGCCAATTTGGTGGTGTATATCCTGCCCGGATATACCGATTATGCTGAGATTTTGGGGCGGATAGGGAAGTATAAGAAAGGGAAGTCCTGCCTTTATATCAACAAGCTGGATGATATTGATATGGGTGTTTTGGAGGAGTTGGTTGTGGCGGGGCTGGCGGATATGGCGAAGACGTATCCCGAATAATGGTGGGTGGCGAGCACCCGCCCTACCGGAGCTGGCGGGTGGCCTCGCCTAGAGCGATCCCTGCCGACACCGCCACATTTAGCGATCGGCCACCGCCGGGCATGGGGATGAGCAGGCGGGCGTCGCAGGCGCTGGCTACATTCTCCGGCACGCCTGCACTTTCGCGGCCCATCATTATCGTGTCCCCCACCTGAAAGCCAAAATCCCACAGCGGCGTAGCGCCTTTGGTAGACATCAGAATGAGCCGCCCCGTGCGCTGGGCCTGAAACGCCTCCCATGAGGCATGGCGGGCAATGTCTGCAATATCGGCATAATCCATCGCCGAGCGGCGCAGGGCTTTGACGGAAAACGGGAATCCGCAGGGCTCGATCACATCGATTCCAGCGTCAAAGCAGGCCGCGAGGCGAATCATTGTGCCCAAATTTGGGGCAATATCGGGCTGAAAAGCCGCGATTCTAAGTTTTTGGGCCAATATTTTCACTTTCTTTAGGCATGCGGCGCAAAGTCCGCTGGACCGCGCGCCGTGTCAGGTGTATTCGGTTCCTGCAATGCCTGCAATCTGCGGGCTCAAAATGTATAGCCAGCCCGAGAATTCGGGCATCAGCAAGGGGGGACGTCCATTGTCTCACGCAGAAGACACAGGCTCGCGCCGCGATTTTCTATATGTCGCGACAGCCACCACAGGCGCCGTAGCGGTTGGCGCCGCTGTTTGGCCGCTGGTCGACCAAATGAACCCCAGCGCCGATGTTCAGGCGCTCTCTTCCATTGAGATCGACATTGACGGCATTGAGCCTGGCACACAGATCACCAAAAAATGGCGCGGTAAGCCGGTTTTTATTCGCCGCCGCACCGCAGAAGAGATTGCAGAAAGCCGCAACACGCCGCTGGCAGACCTGCCGGACCAAACCTCGCAAAATGACAACAAATTCGAGACAGACGCCTCTGATGAGAACCGCACGCTAGATGAAGCTGGCGAGTGGCTGGTGATGATCGGTGTTTGCACCCATTTGGGCTGTATCCCTATCGGCGATGGCGCTGGAGATTTTGGTGGCTGGTTCTGCCCCTGCCATGGCTCGCACTATGATGCGGCTGGCCGTATTCGCAAGGGGCCTGCCCCGCTCAACCTTCTGGTGCCGACATCTGAGTTTTTGTCCGACACCGTAATTAAACTAGGCTAAGGGAGAACATCATGGGTGGTATCCCACACGATCATTACGAGCCAAAATCCGGCTTCGAAAAATGGCTGCACAAGCGTCTTCCTATCGTAGGCCTCGCTTACGATACGCTGATGATTCCAACGCCAAAAAACCTGAACTGGATGTGGATTTGGGGCATTGTGCTCGCCTTCACACTGGTTTTGCAAATCATTACCGGCATTGTTTTGGCTATGCACTATACGCCAAATGTTAACATGGCCTTCCAATCGGTTGAGCACATCATGCGGGATGTGAATTACGGCTGGCTGCTGCGTTACCTGCACATGAACGGCGCGTCTTTGTTCTTCATTGCGGTTTACCTGCACATTTTCCGTGGTCTTTATTATGGTTCCTATAAAGCCCCGCGTGAGGTGACGTGGATCATCGGTATGCTGATTTACCTTGCTATGATGGCCACCGGTTTCTTGGGTTACGTGCTGCCATGGGGGCAAATGTCCTTCTGGGGTGCAACCGTGATTACCGGCCTGTTTGGTGCGGTTCCTGGTGTGGGTGAAAGCATTCAAGCTTGGCTACTGGGTGGCCCTGCGGTAGATAACGCTACGCTAAATCGCTTCTTCTCGCTGCACTACTTGCTGCCGTTTGTGATTGTGGCGCTGGTGGCGCTGCATATCTGGGCCTTCCACACCACGGGCAATAGCAACCCTTCGGGTGTTGAGGTTCGCCGTGGCTCCAAAGCGGAAGCCGAGAAAGACACACTGCCCTTCTGGCCATATTTTGTGATCAAAGATCTATATGCGCTTGTGGTTGTGTTGATCGTGTTTGCTGCTGTGGTTGGCTTTATGCCCAACTATCTTGGCCATCCGGACAATTACAAAATGGCGGACCCGTTGGTGACGCCAGCGCATATTGTGCCTGAATGGTATTACCTGCCGTTTTATGCCATTTTGCGGGCCTTTACCGCTGAAGTATGGGTCGTGCAATTTGCCAGCTTAATCACCGGCGGTATTGTGGACGCCAAATTCTTTGGCGTGGTGGCCATGTTTGGCTCGATTTTTGTGATGGCGCTGGTGCCATGGCTCGATACAAGCCGTGTGCGCTCGGGCCGTTACCGCCCTGCGTTCCGCTTCTTCTTCTGGCTACTGGCGTTTGACTTTATGTTCTTAATGTGGCTCGGCGCAATGCCAGCCGAGGAACCTTATGCAAGCCTCGCATTGCTGGGCTCGGCCTACTGGTTTGGCTACTTCTTGGTTATTCTGCCGCTGCTTGGCCTCTTTGAGCGCCCGCAAGCCACGCCAGAAACCATTGAAGCCGACTTTGACAGCCACTACCCGCCGAAATCGGCCGAGTAAGAAAGAAAGGACTATGAAAATGTTCAAGAAAACACTCCTTTCCGCAGTTGTCGCGCTGGGCCTTGGCGGTAACGCATTTGCCGCTGGCGATGCAGGCCATATCGAAGATATTGCTTTCAGCTTTGAAGGTGTCTTTGGCAAGTATGACCAACATCAGGTGCAGCGCGGGCTTCAGGTCTATACCGAGGTTTGCTCTGCTTGCCACGGGCTTAATCTGGTGGCTTATCGTAACCTTAGTGACGAAGGCGGCGTGACATTACCCGTCGATCAGGTAAAGGCCTATGCGGCCCAGTTTGAAACCTTTGACCCTGAGCTGGATGATTATCGCCCGGCGATTCCATCAGACTATTTCGGCAGCAGCAATGATGAAAATGCGCCCGATCTTTCGCTAATGGCCAAAGCACGGGCTGGTTTCCATGGGCCTTATGGCTCTGGTATCAACCAGCTGTTCCGGGGCATGGGTGGCCCCGAATATATCGTGGCTATTCTCAACGGCTACACCGGTGAGGAAAAAGAGCAGGCTGGCACGATCTTGTATGAAAACACGGCCTTCCCCGGCGGCTGGATTTCAATGGCGCCGCCACTTTTTGACGAAGCCGTCGAATTTGAGCCTGCCCATGATAATGACGTGCATCACCTTTCCGAAGATGTTGCAACTTTCCTTATGTGGGCGGCCGAGCCAAAGCTGATGGACCGTAAAAAGGCCGGCCTTGTGGCCGTGATTTTTCTGACGTTTATGGCGGTTATGCTTTATCTGACCAACAAAAAACTCTGGGCCAAAGCCAAGCGTAAAGACTAGGGTTTTTGCGATAGTTTAAAAAAGGGCGTGCCGTGTGGTGCGCCCTTTTTATATCAGCATCCGGCGTTTGTCAGGTGCGTCCGTAGCGGTCTTCCAGCCGCTCGATATCATCCTCTGCAAGGTAATCTCCGGTTTGCACTTCGATCAGTTCAAGCGGGGTTTCGCCTGTGTTTTCAAGCGCATGAACAACACCAAGTGGCAGGTAAATTGACTGATTTTCCGAAAGCTCAAACACCTCGTCACCCTTCGTCACCTTCGCTGTGCCACGCACAACCACCCAATGCTCGGCCCGATGGAAATGCTTTTGCACCGAGAGCTTCCCGCCCGGTTTCACCGTAATGCGCTTCACCAGATAGCGCGCGCCTTCGTCAACCTTGTCATAGCTGCCCCATGGGCGGTACACATCTCGGTGAAATGCTATTTCTGGCCGGTTCGCAGCTTTTAGCCGCGCCACCAACGCTTCCATGTGGGCCATGCCTGATTTTGGTGCGACAAAAACCGCATCCTTTGTTTCCACAATTACCATATCTTCGCAGCCCACTGCCGCCACAAGCCGGCTTTGGGCATTTATATAATTGCCGCGCCCTTCAAGGCTAACCACATCTCCGATTTCGCAATTTTCTGTGCTGTCTTTTGCGGAAGCCGCCCAAAGTGCTGCCCAAGAGCCAATGTCGCTCCAGCCAGCATCAAGTGGCAGCATGGTTATATTACTGGCTCTTTCCATCACGGCGTAGTCAATTGAATCTGCCGGGCAAGCCAAAAAGGCGTCTTTGGCAAAGCGCAGGAAATCCAGGTCAGCCATCCGGCCCTGATAGGCGGTTTCGCAGGCGTGCAGGATGTCGGGCCTATGCTGGCGAAGCGCGGAAAGGTAGCTGCTGGCTCGAAGCATAAAAACGCCGCTATTCCAGTAATAATCCCCGCTCACGAGATATTCTGCCGCGGTAGGCGCATCCGGTTTTTCCACAAATGCTTTAACCTTTAGCGCGGCTCCTTTATGGGCGGTGGCATGGATATAACCATATCCGGTTTCGGCGTGGGCCGGCAGGATACCAAAGGTAACAAGCTCGCCACCTTCGGCCAGAGCACGGCCCATCTCGACGGCTCTGGAAAATGCTTCATTGTCGTGGATTTTATGGTCAGCGGGCATAACAAGCAGCACTGGGTCATCCGCCATTGCTTGCGCTTCTAGCGCCCCCATGGCCAAAGCTGGAGCGGTGTTACGCCCAGCGGGCTCTAGCAGAATGGAGGCCGATACCCCGAGCTGGCGCACCTGCTCGGCCGCCAGAAACCGGGAATCCTCGTTGCAAATCAGCATCGGTGGCAAATGGGATAGGCCTTGAAGCCGCGAAAGCGTGTTTTGCAGCATGGTGTGCTTGCCATCAAGTTGCAAATATTGCTTCGCATAATGCTTGCGCGATAGGGGCCATAGCCGCGTGCCCGAGCCTCCGGCCAGAATGACGGGGAGCAGCGGGCTCATCTGACGTGGCCTTGGAGGGGGATGAATTGAATAAGCCGCATGTGGTTCCCGCTTGATTTTGGCAGTCACCTGCCCTCATACTGTTTGGTTAACTGTTAGTGCAACAATCATTAACAAATCGTCAATGCTTATGGCAACACCTTTGCCGAAAGCACGGTGCGAACAGAGCATTGTAGCTTCGCGCAGCGGTATCACAATGAAAACAAACAGATTATTGACCTTACAGAATTTATTTACCTAGGTTAATAGTTATAGTAGCTGCGCATGATTAAGGGGCGGCTTTTAGAACCGCAGGCGTAAATAGGATTTTCAGGTTTGCAACAAACCCCTTGCGCTTTTTTTGCACTCCGCGATACTCTTAGCCCATAAGGGGGAGGTTTTTGTGACTAGGCGCATTCTAATTGTAGAGGACGAACCCAATATCGTTGAATCGCTTCGTTTCTTGCTTGAGCGTGAGGAGCTTGATGTGGCTGTTCAGTCAGACGGGGCGTTGGCGATTGATAGCGTGGTCGCGACAAAGCCTGATCTCGTAATCCTTGATGTGATGCTGCCGAACCGGAGCGGTTTTGACATATTACGCGACCTGCAGCAAATGCCCGGCACGCGGCCCAAGGTTATGGTGCTTACGGCCAAAGGCCAAGCGCGCGATCGTGATACCGCCGAAGGTATCGGGGTTGACAACTACATGACCAAGCCGTTTTCCAATAAAGAAATTGTAGCCTCTGTGCTGCGTATGCTGGCATGAACCGCTCTGATCTTGCGGCAGAGGCGACCCGTAGGCGCAAGTTGCGCGAAGGGGCGCTGCTATTGCCGATTTTCGGAGCGTTTTTGCTTGTTTCGCCACTGATCACGGTGTTTATCGGCAGCACCTCTATTTTTGGCCTACCCTTGATATTTATATATATTTTTGGCATTTGGCTTGGTTTGGTGCTGATCGCCCGCGCCATGGCGCGACGGTTGGACAAGGGCTAAGCCATGCTTTCGCTCAACGCCCTGATTGCCGCCAGCCTTGGCTATGCAGTGCTGCTTTTTACCATCGCGTTTTGGGCCGAGCGCCGCGCCCAAGCGGGCCGCATTGGTTGGCTGCGCTCGCCTTTTGTCTACACGCTTTCAATTTCGGTCTATTGCACGGGGTGGACATTTTATGGTGCGGTAGGTTCCGCCGCCCGCAATGGGTTTGAGTTTGTCACCATTTATTTGGGCCCAACGCTGGTTTTCATCGGCTGGTGGTGGCTTTTGCGCAAACTTCTGCGCATTGGCCGCGCCCAGCGCATTACGTCCATCGCTGACCTGATTTCCTCGCGCTATGGCAAAAGTACCACGCTGGCGGTGCTGGTGACGCTGCTCGCCGTTATTGGCTCCACGCCTTATATTGCGCTGCAACTCCAGTCTATTACCCTGAGCTTTTCGGTGTTTGAAAGTGGAGGCCATGCCAACCTGACAGCCTTTTGGGTGGCGGCTGGGCTTGCGGTTTTTACCATTCTTTTTGGCACGCGCAATGTAGATGCTAATGAGCGCCACCACGGGGTGGTGACCGCTATCGCGATTGAGGCGGTGGTGAAGCTGGTGGCCCTGCTTTCGGTTGGGGTGTTTGTGGTCTGGGGCATTGCGGGCGGTCCTGCTGAAATATTTGCTAAAGCCCCGCCAGAGTTGCTGCGGGGCGATAGCATTTTCTCGGCACGCTGGGTGAGCCTGACCATGCTTTCCGCCATGGCGATCATCACTCTGCCCCGTATGTTTCAGGTGATCGTGGTTGAAAACGCTGATGAAAAACACTTGGCGACGGCTAGTTGGGCCTTTCCAGGTTATCTTTTTTTGATGAGCCTTTTTGTGCTGCCCATTGCCATTGCGGGCAATGCGCTTATGCCCGAAGGTTCAAACCCTGATCTTTATGTGCTTTCACTGCCGCTTTCTCAGGGGCAGGAAAACCTTGCGCTGCTGGCTTTTCTTGGTGGGTTTTCCTCTGCCACATCCATGGTGATTATTGCTGCGATTGCGCTCTCTACCATGGTTTCCAACCATATAATCATGCCACTTTGGCTGCGGTTTGCGCCGCAAGGTACCGAAACATCCGGGGATGTGCGCACCATTCTCCTCCGGTCCCGCCGCCTGTCCATTGCCGGAATTTTGTTGCTTGGATACCTCTATTTCCGCCTCACGGGCGGCTCGGGTGCATTGGCTTCTATTGGCCTCATTGCTTTTGCGGGCATGGCGCAAATTATTCCCTCCCTGTTTGGGGGGCTGTTTTGGCGCGGGGCCACGCGCACAGGCGCTTTGCTCGGGCTGCTCTCGGGGTTTGCCGTTTGGGCCTATACGCTGTTTTTGCCCAGCTTTGAAGGCGGCTTTGTTCTTTCACAAACCGCTATTGAAAACGGCCCATTTGGCCTTGGCTTTCTGACGCCAAATGCCCTGTTTGGCCTCATGGGTTATGATCCGCTGGTGCATTCGCTGTTCTGGTCGATGACCTTTAATATCACGCTGTTTATCCTTGGCTCGCTGCTTTCTACGCCCCGCCCGCTTGAACGCATACAAGCCAGCCAGTTTGTCGATGTGTTCCGGCTCGACAAATCCACCGGCTCTTATCTTGTTTCCCGCTCGGCCACGTCCGAAGACCTGTTTACGCTAGCGCAGAGGATATTGGGGGCAGACCCCGCCCAGCGGCTGTTTTCCGAAATGGCCCAGCAGCAGGGCAAGGCGCAGGGCTTGCCAGATGCCACCGACAAGCTGGTGCAAACCTTGGAGCGGGAGCTGGCAGGCTCGGTTGGGGCAGCTTCGGCCCATGCGATGGTGAGCCAAATCGCAGGGGGTGGCACGGTTTCGGTGGATGAGTTGATGAAAATCGCCGATGAAACCGCACAGATTGTGGAGTATTCCCAGCAGCTTGAAAACCAATCTCACCGTTTGGAGCTCGCCATGCAGGAACTGCGCGGCGCCAATGCTCAGCTTACTGAAATGGGAGCGCAAAAGGATGCGTTTTTGAGCCAGGTTTCCCATGAGCTGCGCACGCCTATGACCTCGATCCGGTCATTTTCGGAAATCCTGCGGGATAGCGAGAGCCTTGATTTGCCCGATGCCAAGCGTTTTCTGGGCATTATTCAGGATGAAAGCGTGCGCCTTACCCGCCTGTTGGATGAGATTTTGGACCTGAGCCATTTAGAAAGTGGCCGAGGGCAGCTTTTGCTGGAGCCGGTCGTGTTACAAGACGTGATTGAGAAATCGCTAAACGCTACGGGTGCGCTTTTGGAGGAGGCCGAAATCGCGGTGCATAACGAGCTGCCCGAAGCGCCGGTTATGGTTATGGCCAATTTTGACCGCCTCGCGCAGGTGTTTATTAACCTGATTTCCAACACCGTTAAATATGGCCGAGGGGAAAGCCCCAAGCTGACCATTAGTGTTGCGATCTTAGGCGAAACGGTGACCATAGTGATGGCCGATAATGGCCCCGGCATCGCGGCGGCTAACCGCAAAAAGGTATTTGAGAAGTTCACGCGGCTTTCTGAGGCTAACCTTGCAGGTAGTGCCGGCCTCGGCTTGCCGATCAGCCGGGAGATAATGCGCAATTTGCAGGGGGACCTTGCCCTCAAACCCAGCCGCCACGGTGCTGTATTTGAAGTGAGCATTCCACTTGTTTAGAGAATAGAACACCCAAGTTTTGGTTGTGCAACATAGCGCTAGCACACTGTGTTATAACGGTAATAAGTCTATCTATCATGTCTACGGTCCTAGGTTAGTAGATATGATAAGTCTCTCGATAGTATTGGGGAAAGAAATTCAATTCTACAGGGAGTCATCTAAATTTTTGCCACGTTTTTGGGCGATGAGGCTTTTCAATCCGCGCCATCACGTAGGCACGCTTTCAATTTCTCAGCCTGCCTATTGCGCAGAGGGCAGTGCGATTGTATGTATTAAAGTAACACCTCGTTTCACTATGTTACCGAAAGATTGATCCATGAGCGACCGCCCCTCCAGCATAGATTATGAAGGCCTGCTCGCCTGCGCGCGCGGCGAAATGTTTGGCCTTGGCAACCCGCAGCTACCGCTGCCGCCCATGCTGATGATGGATCGGATCACCGAGATTTCGGCCGATGGCGGCTCTAATGGTCAAGGCCATGTGGTGGCCGAGCTGGACATCAACCCCGAGCTTTGGTTCTTCCCTTGCCATTTTGTGGGCAACCCCATTATGCCCGGCTGCCTTGGCCTTGATGGCATGTGGCAGCTTACCGGTTTTAATTTGGGCTGGCGCGGGATGAAGGGCAAAGGCATGGCGCTGGGCTCGGGAGATGTGAAGTTCACCGGTATGGTCACCCCAAAAACCAAGCTTGTGCGCTATGAAATTGATTTCACCCGTGTGATTGACCGCCGCCTCAAAGTAGGCCGCGCCAATGGCAAAATGTTTGCGGATGGTGAGTTGTGTTATGAAGTGACCGACCTTAAGGTTGGCCTGTCGCAAGAATAAACCCTTTTGAAAGGACCGCTTATGCGTCGAGTTGTTGTCACCGGATTAGGGGTGGTATCCCCGATCGGGAATAGTGCTGACGAGGTTTTGGCCGCGCTAAAGGCGGGCCGATCCGGCATTAAAGCGAACGAAGAAATGGCCGCGCGGGGCTTTCGCAGCCAGATCGCAGGCGAGCCGGACATTAACGTGGCCGAGCATATTGATAAGCGCACCTTGCGTTTTATGGGGCGCGGCGCGGCCTATGCCTATATTGCCATGGGGCAAGCTATTGCTGATGCCGGGCTTTCTGAAGATGATATCTCCAACCCACGCACAGGCCTCGTGGCTGGCTCCGGCGGGCCTTCAACTTCGGCTATGTTTACCGCGCATCAAATCGTGCTGGAAAAGGGTGCGCCTAAGCGCATCGGGCCGTTTGCGGTGCCGAAGTGCATGTCCTCAACCGTGTCGGCTAACCTTGCGACGGCTTACAAGATCAAAGGCATCAATTATTCAATTACCTCGGCTTGCTCAACAAGCCTGCATTGTATCGGCTCTGCGTCCGAGCAGATCATGATGGGTAAGCAAGACCTGATGTTTGCCGGTGGTGGCGAGGAGCTGGATTGGACGCTTTCTTGCCTTTTTGACGCGATGGGCGCGATGAGCAGCAAATATAACGAAACCCCTGAAAAAGCCTCTCGGGCTTTTGATGCGGAGCGTGATGGCTTTGTAATTGCGGGCGGCGGCGGCATGCTGGTGCTTGAGGAGCTTGAACACGCCAAAGCGCGCGGTGCAACAATTTATGCCGAAGTCACCGGCTATGCCGCTACATCGGACGGCCATGATATGGTGGCGCCTTCCGGTGAAGGCGGCGAGCGGGCGATGCGGCTAGCATTAGAAAGCCTGCCCGAGGGCCGCAAGGTGGGTTATATCAACGCCCACGGCACCAGCACACCGGTTGGTGATGTCGGTGAGGTTGAGGCTGTGCGGCGGGTGTTTGGCCAAGGAAACACCCCTCCCATCAGCTCCACCAAATCCATGACGGGCCACTCGCAAGGGGCCACTGGCGCGCTGGAAGCGATCTTCTGTTTGCTGATGCTTAAAGATGATTTTATTGCGCCTTCGATCAATGTAGAAACGCTTGATGAAGCCCTCGACCCCGCTGAAATTGCCACCAAATTGGTGGAAAACGCCGGGCTTGATACTGTAATGACCAACAGCTTCGGCTTTGGCGGCACCAACGGCTCGATGCTGTTGAGTAAATTTGTGGAGTAGGGCGCATGGCTGACCTAATGAAGGGTAAACGCGGGCTGGTGATGGGGGTTGCTAACAACCGCTCCATCGCGTGGGGCATTGCGAAAACGCTGGCTGCCGAGGGGGCCGAGCTGGCCTTTACCTATCAAGGCGAGGCCTTTGGAAAACGGGTGCGGCCCTTGGCCGAAAGCCTTGGTTCAAGCCTTGTGCTTGATGCCGATGTGCAGAGCGAGGAGTCCCTTGATGGCGTTTTTAAAACGCTAAAAGATGAATGGGGCACTATAGATTTTCTCGTCCACGCCATTGCCTATTCCGACAAAGAAGAACTAACTGGGCGCTTCATCGGCACCTCGCGTAAGAACTTCCTCAATTCGATGGATATTTCCTGCTACAGCCTGATTGACGTTTCCCGCCGTGCCGCGCCGCTTATGAAAGACGGCGGCTCGATCATTACGCTTACCTATTTTGGCTCACAACGCGTCATCCCGAATTATAACGTAATGGGTGTGGCCAAAGCGGCGCTGGAAAGCACCGTACGCTACCTTGCCAATGATCTTGGCCCAGATGGCATTCGAGTAAATGCCGTAAGCCCCGGTCCGATGAAAACCCTTGCGGGGGCTGCCATTGGCGGCGCGCGCAAGGTTTACCGTCACACCGAGGAAAACGCGCCGCTGCGTAGCAATGCGACACTGGAATCTGTAGGTGGCACCGCGATGTTCCTAATGTCGGATTACGGCGCGCATACCACGGGTGAAAATATCTTTGTGGATAGCGGCTACCATGCGCTTGGTATGGCTCAGGCTGAAAACCTGTAGGACAAGCTCGGTATCACCATATAGCGCATTGACGTAGCGCCCTAGAGAACCCCCTTGGCCAACGGATGAAAGCCGTGTGACAGCATTAAGGGCCGTTTGCGCAAAGGATGCTATGCCGGAAATTATACAGGTAAAAATAGACAAGGTCTTCGTCGTTTATTGAGCTAAAAACGATGTTTGGAAGCTACACAAATAGGGAGAATGTAACCTTGGGCATTACAACCTGTATCTTCGACGCTTACGGCACATTATTTGACGTGGCCGCCGCTGCCCGAATCGCGGCTCAGGAGCTGGGGCGGGAAGAATTTGCTGCCAAATGGCCAGAGATTGCCGCGAATTGGCGGGCAAAGCAGCTGCAATACACATGGCTCAGAGCGGTTTCTGACACGCATTGCGATTTTTGGCGCGTCACGCAAGACGGGCTGGATTATGCGCTGGAAGCGGCGGATATGGCCCACCCAGAATTGCGCGAAAGGCTTCTGGCACTTTATTGGGAGCTTTCGGCCTTTCCGGAAGTGCCTGAAATGCTGGCCGCCCTAAAATCGGCGGGGTTAAAAACCGGCATACTTTCCAATGGCTCACCACGAATGCTTTCTGGGGCGGTGGAGAGCGCGGGCATAGGCGATATGCTGGACGCGGTTTTGAGCGTTGAGCAGCTTGGTGTCTTTAAGCCCCATCCTTCAGTATATCGCATGGTCGATGGGCATTTTGCTGTGCAGCCAAAGCAGGTGCTGTTTGTGTCATCCAATGGCTGGGATGCTAGCTATGCAGCCCATCACGGCTTTCAAACCGTCTGGATAAACCGCGCGGGCGAGCCGATGGACCGCTTGCCGAGCACCCCGCAGCATATTATGCATGATCTAACGGACATTCCCAAACTGGCGGCGCGCTTATGACAAAATTTACAACCCATGATGGCCTTACGCTTGACTATAAAATCGAGGGTGAGGGCAAGCCCTTGCTTTGCTTGCCCGGCCTGACCCGCGATCTTTATGATTTTGATGAGTTGGCAGGGGCCATGCGCGGCGAAGCGCAGGTGATCAGGCTCACGATGCGCGGGCGGGGGCGCTCGGGTTGGGCCACGGATTATACCAGCTATAATATCGTGCAAGAAGCGCGCGATGCTGTTGAATTCATGGATTTTCTTGGGCTGGAAAAGGCCACGATTGTAGGCACATCCCGCGGGGGCTTTAATGCCATGATTTTGGCGGCCACCGCGCCGGAGCGGCTGGCGGGCGTGTTGCTCAATGATATCGGCCCTGAGCTGATGCAAGGCGGCATCGGCGATATTATGGACCGCATTGGCAAGCCTCCCGAAGCTCAGAGCCTTGCGGCGCTGGTGGCGTGTATGAAGGGTGACATGCGTGCCGATTTTCCCGACCTGACCGAGGCCAAGTGGGCGGAACTGGCACAGCGCTGGTTTGTGGTCTCTGATGGCGACGTGGCGCTGAATTATGACCCCGGCATCGGCAAAGCCATGCACGAGCAAGCCCAAGGCGAAGCGCCAGACCTGTGGGGCTTGTTTGACCTGATGGCAGGGGTGCCACTGGCGCTGCTGCGGGGGGCGAACTCGGATTTACTGAGCGCCGAAACCGCCGCACAAATGCAGAGCCGCCGGCCAGATATGCTCTATGCCGAAGTGCCAAACCGCGGGCATATCCCATTTTTGGATGAGCCGGAATCGCTTTCCGTCATCCGTGAATTATTGGCGCTGGCATGAGCTCGCTAGAGATGATCCACGCCGCTTATGCGCGAATAAAACCGGTGGTGCGGCGAACCCCGCTGCTATCTTCACCCTTTCTGGACGAGATTGCGGGGCGCAAGCTGCTGGTCAAGCCTGAGTGTTTGCAACACACCGGCAGCTTTAAATTCCGCGGGGCGTATGCGGCGCTTTCCGGCATGGAGGGGGCCGCGCGGGTGCGGGGTGTGATTGCGTTTTCTTCGGGCAACCATGCGCAGGGGGTGGCGTTGGCGGCCAGAATGCATGGCACCACGGCCACTATTATTATGCCCGCTGATGCGCCGGAGCTGAAAATCGAAAACACCAAGGCGCTGGGGGCTGAAGTGGTGCTTTATGATCGTGCCAGCGAGGACCGTGACGAAATAGGCGCGCGCCTGAGCGCTGAGCGTGGGTTGACGCTGGTAAAGCCCTTTGACGAGCCGCTGGTTATAGCGGGGCAGGCCAGCGTGGGGCTGGAAATGGCAGCGCAATATGAGGCTTTGGAGGCTGAAGTGCTGGTGCCCTGTGGCGGCGGTGGGCTAACTTCCGGCGTGGCGTTGGCGCTTTCTGAAGCACGGCCGGGCTGGCGGGTGCACCCTGTAGAACCTGAGGAATTTGACGATGCCACGCGCTCGCTGGTGAGCGGCAACCGGGAAGAAAACACTCGCCGTGACGGCTCGATATGTGATGCGATTATCACACCCAGTGTCGGCAAAATCACCTTTCCTATCCTGCGCAAACATTGCGCGGCAGGGATCGTGGTGTCTGAGGACGAAGCCCTGCAAGCCATGGCGCTAGCGTTCTCCCGCCTGAAAATCGTGCTGGAACCGGGCGGGGCCGTGGCGCTGGCCGCTGCCCTATTTTATGGCAGTAAGCTCAGTGGCGATACTGTGATTGCCGTGGCTTCTGGGGGTAATGTGGATGCCGAGATGTTTGCGCGGGCGGTGGGGCGCTAGGGATGCCAACACAGTTTTTCTCCATGGAATTGCAGGCTCAGGTGCAGAGCCGGACTAAAATTACAGCGGTTGACCAAAAATCTTGAAGAGGACACATTACGTAATGGAACGATTCTCTCTAAAGACTTCGAGCGTATTATTAGCATTTTACAAGAGGAAACCGTTTGTTTTAAGGCCGATGATTTGCATCGTTTTTTAGCTAACTTCTGGTCCCTCCCAGGGTTGTTAAACGCAACTCAAAGAAAGCGGATGTGTGACACTATTGTGCATGTTCAACTGCAATTCATAACGAAAAGAAGTGCTCTTGTTCTTGCAGATGCAGTTGATATGTTAGCGGAAGAAAAGGAAATCGGGGGCTACCTTGATGAGCTTGGAAAAACCGGAGAAATGGCCGACGCTTGTTAAGGGAGGCACGTCCCTCTGGTTCTTAGGCGGTCGCCAAAGGTGCGTGGAGACCACGCACCCTACACATCAAGCACCCGCGCCTCGTCCACTAGCATAACCGGAATGCCGTTGCGAATCGGGAAGGCCAGCCCCGCGCCTTTGGACACCAGCTCCTGCTTGGCTGCGTCATAGCGCAAGGTGGAGCGGGTGACGGGGCAGACGAGGGCTTCTAGAAGTTTTGGGTCGGTTTTGCTGGTGTCACTCACAGCTTACACCAGTATCATTGAGGCCAGCTTGCGCCGGCCTTTTTGCGCAAGGTCTGACTGCGCGCCAAGGCTCTCGATGATTTTGAGAAGCTGGGTTTTGGCTGCGCCGTCATTCCACTCGCGGTCGCGCTTAAACAGCTCTAGCAGCTCCTCAATTGCGGTTTCGTTATCACCTTCGGCTGCCAAGGCTGTGGCGAGGTCAAAGCGGACTTGGTGGTCGTCTTCGTTTTTAGCAAGCGCTGCGCGAAGCTCGGCGGTTTCGCCAGCTTCGGCGGCGGCCTCGGATAGCTCGATCTGGGTGCGGGCAGCGGTGATCGCGGGGTCATCCACGGCAGCCTCGGGCACGAGGGCCAGCACTTCGCGGGCGCGGGCGGCGTCTCCCAAAGCCAAATAACTGCGGATCAGGCCTGCCAGCGCTTTGACATTGCCTTCATCCTCGCCAATAATCGCGGTGAAGGTTTCAGCGGCATCATGCGCCTCTCCGGCGGCCAGCATTTGCTCGGCGGCTTCAATGGCTTCATCAAGGCCGGAATCCTCATCGCCGCCCAGCGTTATGCGCTCGATAAAGGCGGCTATTTCAGCGGGGCCTTGCGCACCCTGAAAGCCATCAACTGGCTGGCCGTCTTTGAAGGCATAGACGGTCGGAATAGACTGGATTTTCAGCTGGCCGGCAATGCCTTGGTTTTCATCCACATTGACCTTCACCATCTTCACTTTGCCACCCGCCTTGTGCACGGCAGCCTCAAGAGCAGGCCCGAGCGACTTGCAAGGGCCACACCACGGCGCCCAGAAGTCAACAATCACGGGCACTTCTTTGGAAGTTTCAACAACATCCTGCATAAAAGTGGCTTCGGAAATGTCTTTTATCAGGTCTTGGTTTTCGGTCAGGTCCATGGCTGGCGTCCTTTGATTTAGGGTTGCGCCATATTTGGGCCTAATGGGTGCATATTTCAAGCGGGTTCCACAATTGTTAGTGCATTTCTTACGTATCGGCTGCGCAAATAAATGGAGTATATTTCCACGCGTTGCGCGCCCTTATCCATTCTAATTGCCTCGTTGGAATTTATGCCTCCGAACACAGCATGAACGCATGGATTGTATGCAGAGAGGGTTTGAGTTGGCCTTAACGCCACAATTCACAATTTCGATAAGGTATTCAAAATCGGCATTTGAACTGATTTTAACAGCGCGTTAAGCCCGTAGTGTGGCAGAGGCTAGAATGGCCTATTTTTTGCTCGTTTTATTGGTTGCTGAGTGCGTTTGTATTCTGGAGTGCTTATGGGAAAGATGGCGAACATCTGCACCGAGCGACTTTTAGGATGGTCAATGGAGCAGTAGCTGGGTGGGCAGAATGGTAGTAAAAACCTTTGTAGATTTGATCGAGCGTTTGCCCGATCACTTTGACCCACTTTTTACGTTTATTCGCCCTAATCAGCCTGAAAACGAAACAATGAGCGCGGTTGAGCTGCGCGCGCGTGCCATGCAGGTGGCGGCGCGTTTGCAAACGGTTTGTACTGCTGGCGACCGGGTATTGCTTGGCTTTCAGCCGGGGCTTGATTTTATTGTCGGCTTTGTGGCCTGCGCCTATGCCAACCTGATAGCCGTGCCGGTGCCCGTGCCAACCAATGGCAAAGCGCTGGCGCGGATGCTGCATGTTTTTGCAGATGCCCAGTCGGCCTGTGTGCTTTCAAATGCGCAGGTGATTGATAAGATCAAAGGCATGCCGGGTGCGGACGCGCTTTTCGCCGTGCCTTGGGTGGATATTGAGGGTGCTCAACGTGGCAATGCGCCGTTTATGCCAGCGGGTTCAAGCCCAGATGATACGCTGTTTTTGCAATATACTTCTGGCTCAGTGCGTGCACCAAAAGGGGTGATGGCGAGCCATGAGAACCTGCTGGCAAACGCCCGCTATAGCACTGAAATATATGGTCTAACACCTGCTGACACGCTGGTTTCTTGGCTGCCGCCGCACCACGATTTTGGCTTGATCGGGGCGATTATTTCGACGCTTTATCATGGCTCACATTGTGTGCAAATGGCCCCGGCTACTTTTATCATGCGGCCCTATCGCTGGCTGTCGACCATAAGCGCCTTTAGGGCAACCATTACGGGTGCACCCAATTTTGCTTATGAGCTGTGTTCGCGCCGAATTAGCGATGCAGAAAAGGAAACGCTAGACCTTTCCAGCCTGCGTTTGGCGCTAAATGGCGCAGAACGTATTCGCCCTGAAACTCAAGTGGGGTTTGCCACGGCTTTTGCCCCTTGCGGGTTTATTCCTAGCGCTTTTACGCCCGCCTATGGTTTGGCCGAAGCCACCCTGCACGTGACCTCACACCGCCAGCAAGGTGCAAAAAACCTGCCGCCTTTATTATCGGCTGATCCAGCTCAGATCAAGGCGGGGCGCTTTAAAGCTGGCAAAGGTAGCCAGTGGCCTGCCCTTGGTGCCGTCGACCATAAAGACAACCGCGTAGTTGTGGCCAACCCCAAGGGGGCCGATACGCGGCCCGACGGAGAAATTGGCGAGATCTGCATAAAAGGGCCTTCGATTGCGCGGGGGTATTGGCAGCAACCCAAGGAAACGGCCAAGGTTTTTGATCAGAAAATTGGCAAGGAATCGGGCTGGCTGCGCACCGGTGATCTCGGGTTTATCTGGCAAGGGCAGCTCTATTTAACCGGCCGCGAAAAAGAGCTGATTGTCATGAACGGGCGCAATATTTTCCCGCATGATGTGGAGCAAACCATTGAAGCGGTGGACCCGTGCTTTGCCCCCAATGGTTGTGCGGTCTTTGCGCTAGAAGAGCAAACCCTGAGCCAAATAGGCGTGATGATCGAAGTGCAAAACCGCCGCGCACTCAATACCAACGGACTGATAGAGCGCCTGCGGGCCACGCTTTCCGAGCAGCATGATATTTTTGATGTCGGGGCCGTGGCTTTGGTAAAACCGGGTGCCATCCCGCGGACCTCCAGCGGCAAAATCCAGCGCTTGCAATGCGCTGATGTGGTAGCCGCGCCTGACTTGAAGCCAATATGGGCATGGCAAAAACCGGTGTCTGAGGTGGATATTCTGGGGCAAGAAGAGCGCGCATTTATTGCCCCCTCGGGAGCCACCGAGGAAAAGCTTGCTGAAATCTGGTGTGAGCTGCTTGAGGTTGAAAAGGTCTCGGTCACCGATAACTTTTTTGACCTCAGCGGCCACTCTGTTTTTGCCATGCAGGTCACCTCAAAAATCTGGGCGGCGTTCGAAATTGAAATCCCGATGCAGGTGTTTTTTGAGAGCCCCACTATTCGTGGGTTAGCTACCGAAGTGGACCGCATTCAGGCTGAGGGCTCCAGCAACCCGCTGTTGGCCTATTTGCAAGCGGAAGCCGAGGCTGACGTTTCAGACACGCCGGAAACGGCGGTAGAACTGGCGCTAGCACGCATTTGGCAAGACGTTCTGGAGCTGGACTCCGTTTGCTTGAGTGATGATTTTTTGGAGCTTGGCGGCCATTCTCTTTTGGCCACGCAGGTGATTTCAAAAATTCGTGAAGCTTACCAAATAGACATTGACCAGAGCCTATTGCTGGACGACGATCCGACCTTGGTCACGCTGGTAAAGCAGGTGGAAGTGGCGCTCAGCCAATCGGCTCGCACCAGTATGCAGCGCATTCCGCGGGCAAAGCGGCGGGTGCATATGCCGCTTTCCTACTCGCAAAAGCGGCTTTGGTTTCTCTACCAGCTAGAGCCGGACAACCCGTTTTATATTATCTCTACGCCCACTTGGCTGCGCGGCACTCTCAACCTGAGCGCTATGCAAGGTGCGCTTAACACCTTGGTTGAGCGCCATGAAATTTTGCGGACCACATTTGAAACGATTGAAGATCAGCCCGCGCAAGTTATCCATGAGCAGCTTCGCCTTAGCCTACCACTTATTGACCTCACGCATCTTTCCCCCGAGGCCGCCCATGCCCGCGCGCTCGAAATGGCACATCAAGAGGCGCTCACGCCCTTTAGCCTGGAGGCTGGTCCGCTGATCAGGGCACGGGTGATAAAACTTGCAGATCAGGAGCATATCCTGTTGTTTTCGCTACATCATATCGCATCTGATGGCTGGTCCATGGGCGTGATTGTGCAGGAATTTACAGCGCTTTACACCGCTGCTTGCCAAGGCCTCCCACATAGCTTGCCCGATCTGCCGATCCAATACGTTGATTTTTCCGAGTGGCAGCGCGAATGGTTGCAAGGCGGGGTTTTGTTGGAGCAGCTTGGCTATTGGACCAAACAGCTGCGCGGTGCGGCACCCTTTTTGGCCCTACCCACAGATCATCCGCGCCCAATCGTGCAATCTTTCAAAGGGGCCACGGTTGAGATAACCCTGCCAGCAGAGCTGGTGAACCGGCTTTATGACGTGGGCGCGCAAAGCAAAAGCACGCTTTATATGGTGTTGATGGCGGCGTTTAACCTGTTGCAATGGCGCTATGCCGGGCAAAATGATTTTTGCACTGGCACCTATATTGCCAACCGTAACCGTGCTGATATCGAGCCGCTGATCGGGTTTTTTGTTAACATGCTGGTGATCCGCCAGAAGATTGACCCGGAGATGCCATTTTCAGACATGCTCAAGGGCGTGAAAAAAACCGCGCTGGATGCTTTTGCCCATCAAGACCTGCCCTTTGAGCACCTTGTAGAGGCGCTGCGCCCCGAGCGCACGCTGGCCCATTCGCCGTTGTTTCAAACGGTATTTGTGTTGCAAAACGCTCCGATGAGCGGGCTTGAAATGCCCGATATCACCTCCGAACCGCTGGTCAATGATATTCTGGTTGCCAAATTTGACCTCACTCTGCGCCTGACCGAGCAAAGTGATGGCAGCCTTGAGGGCGGGCTGGATTATGCAACCGACCTGTTTAACGCCGCCACGATCGAGCATATGGCCGCGCAGCTGGTGGAACTGCTGGAAAGCATTTGCGCCACGCCGGGCTTGGCTATTGGCCGTTTGGGCGTGCTGCCAAAGCCAGAGGCGCAAAAGCTGGAGGCATGGGGCGGCGAGGGCGCGCAAATAGGGGGCGCATTTTTGCAAGGTTTTATGGCGCAAGTGCGTCATAACCCTAATCAAGCAGCGCTTGTTTGGAGGGATCAGTTTCTCAGCTATGCTGATCTAAACGCCCGGGCTAACCAGCTTGCGCATGTGCTGATCAAAGCCGGGGCCGGCCCCGAGCAGGCGGTTGGCCTGATGTTTGAGCGCGGGTTTGACCTCATCATCGCCATGCTTGCCATTCTCAAATCCGGCGCGGCTTACCTGCCGTTGGACCCGGATTACCCCGCCGCGCGGCTGGCATTTATGCTCAAAGATTCCGCCCCCAAAACCGTGCTCTGCACGCCTGATCTGCTGGCCCGCCTGCCTAAAAATACCGCCGCCATCACCCCCGATGACGCCGCCGTGCAGGCCGCGCCGGATAGCAACTTGAGCGTAAAAACCGACCCGCAAAACCTCGCTTACATCATCTATACCTCGGGCTCGACCGGCCAGCCAAAAGGCGTGGGGGTCACCCATGCCAACGCGCACCGCTTGTTCCTGACC
>JADGFD010000015.1 GCA_016744015.1 Paracoccaceae bacterium
CTCATCCGCACAGGCGACAGATCACCAATGGACTATCTGCTCAAACCCCTCGCCGGGTATTTTTACAGGGCGTTTAGAGAGGAATAAGGGGGACGTAGTTGTGAGATAGTGCCGCATTTGACCACCACACTAGGGCACACCCAAACGATACATCTGGATGTTACGCTGTTTAGCGTCACTTCTGGGTGGTAAAACGCTAAATGTTACGATAGGAACACTATATCACCCTATTGTTACGGATACACCATGGCCCGCATCGGATATGCCCGTGTAAGCACCACAGATCAGGATCTAGATATCCAGATTGCAAAACTAAAAGCTGCGGGTTGCGAGATTGTGCGCTCCGAAACGGGCTCTGGTGCATCACGGATCGGTCGGGCCGAATTGGACACCGTTTTGCAATTTGTGCGGGCGGGAGATGAGCTGGTCGTTCACCGTCTTGATCGCCTTGGCCGTTCAACCCATGATGTTCTCAATCTGGTTCATGAGCTGGCTGCAAAAGGCGCTTCCCTGCGCATTTTGGAACCTGACATTACAACAGCAGGCGATATGGGGCGCATGGTCATCACCGTTCTGGGTATGGTGGCCGATATGGAACTGAAATTTATCAAAGACCGCCAGCGTGCCGGGATCGAAGCCGCAAAGACCAAAGGTGTATACAAAGGACGCAGGAAATCTGTTGATGAAGCCGAAATCCGAAAACTGGCCAGCGAAGGCATCAGCAAAGCTCAAATCGCACGAAATCTTAGCATATCTCGTATGACTGTCTACCGTACTTTGCAAAATGATAGTTCAAATGAGTAATCGCTCAAACATATTCCACCTTCGTTCTTTAAATCGGCCAAATATGCAGCTTCGGGCCAGTTAGGCCTACTTGCTAAAACCGACTTAGGTAATCAGCTTATTGCGATTTACATCGTTTGAGTTTCATCAGTCTTCCTCTTATGGCTTCGTTAAGGGTGGCCACGCTTCACAACCCAAATAAAAGGAATAAAAGGATGAAACATTTGTCTAAAATAGAGATCGCGTTCATTAAAGCCCGTATTTTACAAGGGGACAGATACCACGAAATTGCTTCCGACTATCGGGTCAATCAAGGGAGGTTGTCAGATATGAAGCATGGCCGACTATTTCCTGAAATTGAGCCAGCAACCTTGTAGCTTTAGTTTATCATTTGCTATACGTGAACTGGAAATATGCTCTCGGCTCTTTGGGTTTTTGAGGCGAGAGTGCAATTGATTGGAACATACTTTTAGAGCATGTATGTTAATTGAACGGCTATAGCTGAATAATTAGCATACAGAATGAATACAAAAGTAATACAACAAGACTACGCAAATAAACACCTGTTTTGAGGAACCGATATGTCTCGTGATCTTTCTGATAAATCCCAGCGCCACCCTGAAAAGGCGCATAAAGCCGATACGCCGATTTTGCGTAAGCCGGATTGGATAAGGGTTAAGGCGCCCACATCTGAGGGCTATCGGGATACGCGCAAGATATTGAAAGATAACAACCTTACCACGGTTTGCGCCGAAGCGGGCTGCCCGAATGTGGGGGAATGCTGGGAGCAGGGCCACGCCACGATGATGATCATGGGCGAGATTTGCACGCGGGGCTGCTCATTTTGCAATATTGCCACGGGGCGGCCCGATGCGTTGGATGTGTTTGAACCGGGGCGTGTGGCTGATGCCGTGGAAAAGCTGGGGTTAAACCATGTGGTGATTACCTCGGTGGACCGGGATGACCTCAAGGATGGCGGGGCGGAGCATATTGCACAAACCATTCGCGCCATTCGGCACCGCTCGCCGAAATCAACCATAGAGGTGCTAACGCCGGACTTCTTGAAGTGCGGGCCGGAAGCGCTTGAAACTGTTGTGAAAGCCAAGCCGGATGTGTTTAACCACAATCTGGAAACCGTGCCGGGGCTTTACCCGAGCGTGCGTCCGGGGGCGCGATATTTCCATAGCTTACGGCTGCTACAACGGGTGAAAGAGCTGGACCCAACGATGTTTACGAAATCGGGCATAATGGTGGGCCTCGGCGAAGACAAGCAGGGCGTGCAGCAGGTGATGGATGACATGCGGGCGGCGGATGTGGATTTCCTGACCATCGGGCAGTATTTGCAGCCCACGCCCAAGCACCATGCGGTGTTACGCTTTGTAACGCCCGAAGAATTTAAGGCCTATGAGGGCATGGCCTTTGGCAAGGGGTTCTTGATGGTCTCATCAACGCCGCTAACTCGTTCTAGCTACCATGCCGGAGACGATTTTGCCCAGCTTCGCGAGGCGCGATTGGCCAAATTCGGCAGTTAGCGGAGGCCCTTATCAACCGTTAGCCACTCTGGCCAGCCATAGGTTTGCTCGAAAAAATAGAGCGCGAAGCAGGCGATTACGATCACCGCAACTAGCTTCAGCATATTCGGGCTTGGCCGGTTCAGGGCCAAATGTTTTAAACGCAGAAGCCAGAACTGGCTCATGAAGTGAACCGCACGGCGCCGATATAGGGCAGGTTGCGGTTTCTTTGGGCATAGTCGATGCCATAGCCTACTACAAACTCGTCAGGGATTTCAAAGCCGATATAGTCGGCCTTTACGCCGGTTTCCCGCCGCGAGGGTTTATCTAGCAAGGCGCAGGTCATGAGCCGTGCTGGTGAACGGGCCTCTAGCAGGTGCAAAACATGGTGCAGGGTGTGGCCGGTATCGACGATATCTTCCACGACCAGCACATCCCGCCCTTCAATTTCGCCGCGTAAGTCTTTGAGAATGCGTACTTCTCTTGAGCTTTCAGTTGAGTTCCCATAAGAACTCGCCTCCAGAAAATCGACCTCTACTGGCAAGTCAAGCTCGCGCACGAGGTCGGCAATAAAGATAAAGCTGCCGCGCAGGAGGCCAACAACCACCAGTTTGTCAGTATCTTCAAAATGCTCTGAAATCTCCTTGGCGAGGGCCTCAACCCGTGCGGCAATGGATTTTGCCGAGATCATTTCATCTATTTCATAATTTGAGTGCATAGCCCTTGCCCTTTTGATTCTCAGGCACTTTATTGTAGTGAATGCCCCACGTCACCCCAGAGAGACAAAATGCCCACCCATTCTGAAAACCGCCCCATGCCTTATAGCCCGCAGCAGATGTTTGATCTGGTAGCGGATATCGGGAGTTACCCAGAGTTTTTGCCATGGTGCACGGGCGCTCGGATCAGGAGTGAGCGAGAGACAGAAGAGGGTCGGGTGGTTGAGGCTGACCTGATTATTTCGTTCAAGCTGTTTCGTGAGCGGTTTACTTCGCGTGTGACGATGCACCCTGAAAGCTACAAAATAGAGGTGGCGTATTTGGACGGGCCGTTTAAATACTTGATTAACTATTGGCATTTTTTACCCGCTAAAAATGGCTGCACTGCCGATTTTCATGTGGATTTTGAATTTAAATCCAAGGTGTTACAGGGCATTATTGGTGTGGTATTTGGAGAAGCGATGCGGCGCATTGTTAAGGCCTTTGAGGACCGTGCCCTAGTGCTTTATGGCGTTTAAGAGCAGGGTGAGCGCCTGTTCAACACTGGCTTGCCGCACATTTTCGCGGCCTAATGGGCCAAACTCGCATTTATGCGTCACCGTTTCCGAGACCGTGGAAATGGCAAACCAAACCAGCCCTTCGGGCTTTGTGCCTTCACGCACCGGGCCCGCAATGCCGGTGATCGCCACCGCGATATCAGCATCGCTATGAGCCAGCGCACCCGTTGCCATTTGCGACACCGCTTCAGCACTCACAGCCCCATGCGCCTCAACCGCTTCGGGACTAATTCCGAGCATTTCGGGCTTGGAGGCATAGGAATAGGTAATGAATCCACGGTCAAACACGGCGGATGCGCCAGAGATATCGGTAAGTGCGGCGGCCAGCATACCGCCTGTGCAACTTTCGGCTGTCGCAATCTTCATGCCCGCCGCACGGGCGGCGGAAATAACCTCGGCAGCCAAGCTCATGGCATGATCAGCCCATGGGAAATGCCCGCAGCTGCCACGGTGATGACCATAGCAAAAATGCCTGCGATGACATCATCCAGCATCACGCCTGTAGGTGTTGTTTTGCGGTCAGCCCAGCCCACAAGCCATGGCTTCCAGATATCAAACAGGCGAAAAAGCACAAAGGCGCTGACCCAATCGGGGTAGGGAAATATGTGGCTTGGAACGCCCGCAAACCAAAGGCCGGCGGAAACACCGAGCAGGGCTGTCCACTGCCCAGCAACTTCGTCGATGACAATCTCGGAGGGGTCGTGGTTGTCTTTGCCGCGCGTGACCTCGGTGGTGGCCCAGAGGCCGACAAAATAAACCGCGATGGTGGCGATGAGCAGGGCGGGAAAGCCGCCGAGATAGTGGATGCCGTAAGCCATGGGAATGGCCGCCAAACTGCCCCATGTGCCGGGGGCAAAAGGGATGAGGCCTATGCCAAAAACCGTTGCAATTATTCTGCTCATAATTTCACCAGTGTTGCTGTGGCCATAGCGGCGATGCCCTCACCGCGCCCTGTAAAGCCGAGCTTTTCGGAGGTGGTGGCCTTAATGGAAACGCGGTCAAGTGCGATTCCGGTTAGCCGTGCGATTTCGGCGCGCATAGCTGCTGCGTGCGGGCCAATTTTTGGGGCTTCGCAAATGATCGTGCAATCAATATTGCTAATCGTGAAGCCTCGGGCGGTTACGCGCTCCACGGCTTTCAGCAGGAATATATCGGAGGCGGCTCCTTTCCACTCTGCCTCGGAAGGCGGGAACCATTGGCCGATATCACCCTCGGCAATAGCGCCAAAAAGCGCATCGGTAATGGTGTGCATAGCGACATCAGCGTCTGAATGGCCAAGCAGCGCGTGCGTGTGCGGGATTTTCAGGCCGCACAGCGTCACAGCATCACCACGGGTAAAAGCATGCACGTCAAACCCGTTTCCGGTGCGAATATCCATTTGCATTTCCCTTTCAGCGCGGGCGAAATCTTCCGGCGTGGTGAGCTTATAATTGCGCTCGTCCCCTTTAACAATCGCAACCTCAATACCTTGAGCGCGGGCGAGGGCTACGTCGTCATCCGCGGGGGTGGCTGCGCTGCGGTGTGCATTTATAATGGTAGCAAAGTCAAAGGCTTGCGGGGTTTGGGCGCGATAAAGGCCTTCACGGCTATGGGGTGAAGCAGCATGGCCCTGTGCGCCCGTCCACAGGGCGTCAACCACCGGAAGGGCGGGAAAGGCCCCTTTGGCGCCTTGCAACGCGGCCAGCAGATCAGCAATGATTTCAAGTGGCAGGAAGGGGCGGGCGGCATCGTGGATCAGCACAGTGTCGGGCGCGAATTTTGCCAGCGCCTCTAGGCCTTTAACTACGCTTTCGGAGCGGGTTTCTCCGCCAAATACAGGAGGGAGAAGCTGCGGGAGACCCGCGACTGCGGCCTCGTAAAGCGGCGTGTCATCGGGGTGGATGACCACCTGAATACTCCCCACATTTTTATGCGCCAAAAGGGCGCGCAGTGTATGCCGCAAAACCGGTTGGCCCTGCAAAAGCCTATATTGCTTGGGGAGGCCCTGACCCGCGCGAGTGCCTCGGCCAGCAGCAACAATTAAGGCGGAAACGGTTTTGCTCATGGGGCCTTTTAGCGCAATGCAGGCAGCCCGACAACGGCTATTGCCCCTTGATTGGGCCGCGTTGAACGGCTAAACCAGCTTGTCTGCACAAGGATTAAGCACTTGCCCCTCGATTTTAACAACTTCCCCGAAAAGCCGCCTGTTTTTTTGGCACCAATGGCCGGAATCAGTGATTTACCTTTTCGAAACATTGTGCTGGGCTTTGGCGCGGGGCTCGTGGTTTCGGAAATGATCGCGAGCCAGGAGTTGGCGCAGGCGAAAAAACGCACTGAAGTGCATGACCGCGCCGAGCTTGGCTTAGGCAATGGCCAAACAGCGGTGCAGATCGCGGGGCGAGAGGCGCATTGGATGGCGGAAAGCGCCAAAATGCTGGTCGGCCTCGGGGCGCGGATGGTGGATATTAACATGGGCTGCCCAGCCAAGAAGGTTACCAGCGGCTATTCCGGCTCAGCCCTGATGCGCGAGCCGGATCACGCGCTGCGGCTGATCGAGGCCGTTGTAGCGGCGGTCGATGTGCCGGTGAGCGTAAAAATGCGGTTGGGCTGGGATGACAACCACAATGCGGATAAAATTGCCGCGCGGGCAGAAGCGGCAGGGGTGCGGATGATTACGGTGCACGGGCGCACGCGCTGCCAGTTTTACAAGGGTAAAGCGGATTGGGCGGCTGTTGGCAAAGTGAAAGCTGCCGTAAGCATTCCGGTGGTTGTAAATGGTGATATTGTAGATAATGAGAGCGCCGCTTTGGCGATTACACAATCTGGTGCGGATGCGATGATGGTGGGGCGCGGGGCGCGGGGTAAGCCGTGGGTGCTGGCTGATCTTCAGGGCTTGCGCCCGACTATTGACCTTGAAGACATCATCATAAGCCATTACGAATCCATGCTTTCTTTTTACGGAACGCATATTGGATTACTTAATATGCGCAAGCATCTGGGCTGGTATTTGATGCCGCTTGAGGGCGGAGTGGCCATGCGAAGCACATTGATGCGGCTTGATGAACCTACACGGGTTATGCGGGAATTGCGGGCGTTTCTGGGTGAAAGGAAAGCCGCATGAGGCGGAGCTTTGAACCCATTTGGCTGGCACTGCCATTTCCGGCCTTTGTGATTGGTTTTGAAGGTGAAATTTCTGAAGTTAACGATGCCGCCGAAGGGTTTTGCATGGTTTCGCGCAAGCAAATGCAAGCGAGGCCGCTGGTGCAATTTGCTGGTGAAGGGTCTGCGGTGGTTGATGCTATTACTCAGGCACAGCGTGGTATGCGCTCGGTTGTTTTGCATGATGTTAAGGTCGGCTGGGGCGGGCAGCCGCGCGGGGAGGCCAATGTGCAGGCCACGCGACTGGGAGATGGCGAGGTTTTGCTGATGCTGCATCCGCGCTCCATTGCAGATAAAATGGACCGCTCGCTAATGCACCGCACCGCCGCGCGCTCGGTGGCTGGAATGGCTGCCATGCTGGCCCATGAAATACGCAACCCGCTGGCTGGAATCTCTGGCGCGGCGCAGCTTTTGGGCGGCACGCTAAGTGCAGATGATCGCGAGTTAACGGCGGTGATCGAGGAGGAAGCCAAGCGGATTGGCGCGCTTGTAAACCGCGTGGAAGCCTTTGGGGACATGGGGCCGGGCGTGGTGAAGCCCGTTAATATCCATGATATTATTGACCGGGCCAAGCGGGCTGCAAAGGCTGGATTCGCGGCTCATATGACCTTTAAAGACGTGTTTGACCCCTCCATCCCCCCCACGGCGGGGAGCGCCGACCAGTTGATGCAGGTTATTATTAACTTGTTGAAAAATGCAGCTGAGGCCACGCCTAAGGGCGGTATAATAATGCTAAAAACAACCTACCGCCCCGGCGTAAAACTGATGTTGCCCGGCAAACGCAGCCAAAGCCTACCGATCGAAATTTCAATAAAAGATAACGGGCCGGGGATTGCCGCCAATATTCTGGATGATATTTTCGAACCCTTCGTTAGCTCCAAAGCCAGCGGAACGGGGCTTGGGCTTTCGCTGGTTTCAAAAATTATGGCAGATCATGGCGGCGTCGTGGATTGTAAATCAGATGCAAACGGCACCGAATTCCGGCTGCTTTTGCCGGTGTGGAAGGGTGAGGGGCGCTAGATGGACGGCACAATTATTGTAGCAGACGATGATCGCTCTATCCGCACGGTGCTAAGCCAGGCGCTCACACGCGCGGGGTGCCGCGTGCGGGCGACAGGCAATCTTGCAACCCTTTGGAAATGGGTGGAGGAGGGCGAGGGGGACGTGGTCGTGACCGATGTTATGATGCCAGATGGCGACGCGCTGGATATGTTGCCCAACATTGTGAAAAAGCGACCGGACCTGCCGGTGATTGTGATGTCGGCCCAAAACACCGTAACAACTGCGGTGCGCGCCAATGCTGCCGGTGCCTTTGACTACATGCCCAAACCCTTTGATTTAAAATCTTTTTTGGCGCTGGTAAACAAAGCCACCAAGCAGGTGCACCCGGTAGCAAAGCCCGAGCCAGCGGCTGACCGCTTGCCTCTTGTGGGGCATTCGCCCTTGATGCAAGAGGTTTATCGCGTGCTGGCAAGGCTAACGCATACCGACCTCGGCGTGATGATTTTTGGCGATTCCGGCACTGGAAAAGAAATTGTTGCCCACACATTGCACAGTTTTTCCCAGCGTAAAAATGCGCCGTTTATCTCGATTAATTTGGCGGCCACTCCGCCCGATATGATAGAGCGTGAGCTTTTTGGCGACAGAGAAAACCCCTCGGGACTTTATGCCTCTGCCTTTGGTGGCACCTTGTTTTTGGACAATGTGGACGACATGCCGCTGGACGCACAAATGCGATTGCTGCGCGTGCTACAAGAGCAAAGCTCTGATGATGTCCGCATTGTTGCCTCCACACGGCAAGACCTGCAAACCCTTGTTATGGAAGGGGAGTTTAGAGAAGACTTGTTCTTCAGACTCAATGTGGTGCCCATCAGGCTGCCACGCTTGGCGGAGCGGCTGGAGGATATCCCTGACCTTTCAAGGCACTTTTTGGCGGAAGCGGCCAAGGGCGGATTGCCGCTAAAATCCATTACCCCCGAAGCGCTTGACCATCTGCGCTCCCATGTTTGGGCGGGCAATGTGCGAGAGTTGGAGAACTTTATCAAACGGCTGACGGTCTTGTGCCCCGAGGAGGAAATCGGAGCGCAGATTATCCGGCGTGAACTGGCGTCTCATATGGAGCTCGGGCCGCAAAAACCGGCGCAGCATCAAAAGCTTTCGGCCTCGGTTGAAGCCCATTTAAAACACTATTTTTCGCTGCATACCGGCGCACTGCCGCCGCCCGGCTTGTATGACAAAATCATCCGCGAAGTTGAGCGCCCGCTTATTATCCTTAGCCTGCAATCCACAGGTGGCAACCAGCTCAAAACAGCAGATTTACTGGGCATTAACCGCAATACCCTTCGCAAGAAAATCAAAGAGCTGGATATTGAGGTTTTGCGCAGCAAAAAAATGACGTAATATTGCAACAGTATTAGGCATTGAGTGTGGAATCTGTGGCTGAATTGCAACAAAATGGGGCGGAAACGATTTGGCAGCGGCTTGTGCACTGGCAAAATGGTCGCGAGGTTAAAACATATTTAACCCTATTTTTAGTGGTGGTTGGTCCTGTTTTGGCGCTCACAACCACTTTGCTACTCGGGGCTTTTAACGGCCCCGCCAACCCTCAGATTTTACGAATCGTTTTGCTGGCAGACGTGATTTACACGCTGATTCTGGCCACGTTTGTGGCGCGCCGCATTGTGCGGATAATCGCGGCACGCCGCTCGCGCTCGGCAGGGTCCAAGCTACACATGCGGCTTTCGACAGTGTTTAGCGTAATTGCACTTATTCCTACAGTTTTGGTGGCTGTTTTTGCCACGGTAACCCTGAATTTCGGGCTGGAAGGGTGGTTTTCCAGCCGGGTGCAGCAGGTGGTCGGGAACTCTCTGGCCGCGGCACAAGCCTATGAAGAGGAGCACCGCGCAACCCTGACGGGGGACGCGGAGTTTTTGGCGATTTTCATTGAGCGGCAAAGGCCGCGCTATAATTTTGTGGGCGCTGGTGAAATGCGAGACGCGCTTTCACGCGGGCAGGATACCATGCAAAAAACGCTGGCCGAGGCCTTTGTGATTGATGGCGCCGCCGAGATCATTGCTCGTGGCACACGGAGCTATTTATTTGATTTTGAATCTCCGAGCGCGGATGAGCTTTTCCGTGCTAAACGAGGCGAAACGGTGTTGATTGAGGATTGGGGGAATAGCGAATTCAGGGCTTTAATGCCGCTCGCGGGCTATTCTGATCGCTACTTATACGTGACCCGGGATGTTAACGGCGATATTTTGGACCTGCTGGACGAAACCAAAGCCACGGTTACGCTTTACCAGCAGTTGGAATCTGACCGCGGGCGGCTGCTTTTTGAGTTTGCGCTGATTTATCTTGGCTTTGCAGTAGTTGTTATTTTGGCGGCTATGTGGCTGGGGCTGTGGTTTGCGGAAAAGCTCTCACGGCCTGTGGGGAGGCTTGCCAGTGCGGTGCAGCGCGTGGCTGGCGGCGATTTGAATGTGCGCGTGCGAGAGGAAAAAGGCGATGACGAGATCGCCATGCTCGGGCGGGTGTTTAACCGGATGACGCGCCAGCTCAGAACCCAGCGGGATACGCTGGTATCGGTGAACGAAGCCACAGAGCAGCAGCGGCGGCTTTTCGACTCAGTGCTTTCTTCGGTGACAGCCGGTGTGATCGGGCTTGATAAGGCTGGCACGGTTGAATTTATTAATGCGGCATCCATGCGGATGCTGGATGTGGAAAACTGCGAGGGCAGGGCGCTTTCTCAGCTTACGCCAGAATTTAGTGCGCTTTTTGAAAGGCTGCTGGCGCGTGGGCAAGATGTGGTGCAAGGCGAGATACAGATCACCCGATTGGGTGTGACCGAAACCCTTCTGGTGCGCATGGCAACGCGACACGCGCAAGGGCGCAAGATTGATGGCTTTGTGGTGACATTTGACGATGTGAGCGATTTGGTTTCGGCCCAGCGGATGGCTGCTTGGGGCGATGTCGCGCGGCGCATTGCCCATGAAATAAAAAATCCGCTCACACCAATTCAACTATCAGCAGAACGTTTGAAACGAAAATTTGGCCCCCAAGTGGAAGACCCCGAAACGCTTACGCAGCTCAGTGATGTGATTGTCCGGCAAACCAATGACCTGCGCCGTATTGTCGACGAATTTTCGAAATTTGCGCGGATGCCCGCGCCCGAACCCAAGCCATTGAATATGACAGAACTGGTGAGTGGGGCTGTGTTGCTGGCCCAAAGCGGACGGCCTGATTTGACTTTCACCAGCAAAATGCCGGATAAAGAAATTGAGATCATGGCCGATGGAACCATGCTGAATCAGGCGCTAACGAACCTTCTCAAAAATGCTGGGGAAGCGATTGATAGCAATGGCAAAAAGGTTTCTGGAATCGTAAATACTATATTGGAGATTGAAGGCAATGTATTGGTGCTGAAAATTCAGGACAATGGCATTGGCCTGCCAAGTGATAGAGCGCGCCTGTTTGAGCCTTATGTGACCCATAGGGATAATGGCACAGGGCTTGGGCTACCGATTGTTAAAAAAATTATTGAGGAACATGGCGGCACGCTTGAGCTGAAAACGGCGCCGGTATTTGCAGGGTTTGACCATGCCGGCGCAGAAGCACAAATACGACTGCCATTGATGCCGATAGCGAGGGAAATCCATGAGTGATATTTTGGTCATTGATGACGAACAAGACATCCGTGAGTTGATTGGTGAAATTCTAAAGGATGAAGGCCACAACACGCGGCTTGCGCGCAACTCACAAACGGCGTTTGAGGAGATTAATAGCGCGGAGCCGGACCTTATCATTCTGGATATCTGGCTAAAAGACAGCGAATTTGATGGCATAGATATTTTAAAAAAAACCAAGCGGGATAACCCCAATATTCCGGTTGTGATCATTTCAGGGCATGGCAATATTGAAATCGCGGTGGCGGCGGTAAAACAAGGGGCCTACGATTTTATTGAAAAACCCTTTAATATTGATCAGTTGCTCGTAGTTGTTGGTCGCGCGCTTGAGGCGTCTGAGCTGCGGCGGGAAAACAAAAACCTGCGCAGCACTGAGCAAAACACCAGCGAAATGGTGGGGGAAAGCACGGCTTTTAAGGGGTTAAAAGCCCAGCTTGATAAGATCGCAAAAACCAATGCACGCCTGTTGTTAACGGGGCCTGCGGGGGCTGGCAAAGAAATTGCGGCCCGCTATGTGCATGCCAATTCACTGCGGGCGAACGGCCCTTTTGTGAGTGTAAATTCCGCTAGCATTGGGCCAAATCAGATGGAAGCTGTTCTTTTTGGCAGTGAAAAAGCTGGGCGCATTCAGCCCGGACTTTTGGAAAAAGCCCATGGTGGCGTGCTGTTTTTTGATGAAGTGGCCGACATGCCCTTGGAAACTCAATCCCGCATCTTGCGGGTGTTGGTAGAGCAGAGCTTTACCCGCGTTGGTGGGCATGACACGGTGCGCGTTGATATTCGGTTTATTTCTGCAACCACGCGAGATTTGCAAGCGGAGATTGATGCTAAAAGCTTCCGCATCGAACTGTTTCACCGCCTCAACGTGGTGCCTGTCGCGGTGCCGTCTCTGGCAGATCGTGCCGAAGATATCCCGCTATTGTCTGAGTATTTTGTGTGTGTTTTGAATGAACTACAAGGCTTGGCTAAACGTGAAATCTCACCAGAGGCCATGCAGCAATTGCAGACGACAGATTGGCCTGGCAATATTCGACAGCTACGCAATACGTTGGAAAGACTTCTGATTTTGGGTGCGGAAACGGGCCCGATTTTGGCCAGTGAACTGCCGGTTATGGGGGCTTCCATAGAGGCCAGCGATTCAAGCGCAAAAATCTCGCCTGAAATGATGGCGCTTTCATTGCGCGAGGCCCGCTTGGCGTTTGAAATAGATTTTCTCACCGCCCAAATCGCGCGTTTTAAAGGCAATATTTCACAAACGGCCAAATTTGTTGGCATGGAGCGCTCAGCCTTGCACCGTAAGCTCAAAACACTGGGGATCGCGGGCCATTTAACCCAAGATTAGGTTTGACGACCGCCTGCAAGGCCGCGCATACTGGGGTTTGCGAAAATACGGGATTGACGGATGAAAGTTATCATATGTGGAGCAGGGCAGGTTGGCTGGCAAATCGCCAGGCATTTGTCTCGTGAAAACAACGATGTAACAGTGATCGATAAGGATGAATCCCTTGTCAGGCGTATTTCTGAAGTGCTGGATGTAAGCGGTGTTACCGGCTTTGCTTCTTACCCCGATGTGCTGGAGCGGGCAGGGGCCAAAGACGCGGATATGATTGTTGCCGCCACCTTTGCGGATGAGGTGAACATGGTCACCTGCCAAGTGGCGCATTCGATGTTTGATATCCCGCGCAAAATTGCGCGCCTGCGCTCACAGTCTTATCTGGATGCTATTTACTCTGATCTTTATCGGCAAGACCACATGCCAATAGACGTGGTGATCTCACCCGAGCGCGAGGTGGCGAAAGCGGCCATGCGACGGCTCGAAGTGCCTGCGGCTTTTGATACCGAGCGGTTTTTGGATGGCGGGGCGGATTTATTGGGCATTAGCCTTTCAGATGATTGCCCGGTGATTGATACGCCGCTGCGTCAGCTCACGGAGCTGTTTTCAACCCTTAAGGCCGTGGTTGTAGGGGTGCAGCGCAACGAAAAAATGTTTGTGCCTGAGACAACTGACCAGCTTTTTCCGGGGGATCAGATTTATGTGATTTCAGCAAATTCTGACGTGCCGCGCACCTTGGAAATATTTGGCAAGACCCAAAAAAAGGGTGAACGGGCCATTGTGATTGGCGGCGGCAATGTGGGCCTAGAGGTCGCGCAAAACCTTGAGAAGGGCGAAAGCCGGATGCGGGTGAAGCTGATCGAGCGAGATCGGAGCATTGCGGAATCAGCCGCAGACGCTCTAGAGCGTACCATTGTGTTACACGGTGACGGACTAGATATGGAGCTTTTGGAAGAAGCCAATATCGAGAAAACCGACGTGCTTTTAGCGGTGACCGATGATGATAAAACCAACCTGCTTTCCTGTGCCCGGGCCAAAGCCATGGGCTGCCCGCTGGTGATTGCGCTTGTGAATGACCCAAGCCTAGCCAGCCTGATGGGGCCGCTCGGGATTGATGCCTTTATCAATCCGCGCACCACTACAGTTAGCTCCATTCTGCGCCACATCCGCCATGGCCGCATTCGGGCGGTTTATTCAGTGGGGGATGCCGAGGCGGAGGTGATTGAGGCGCAGGTGATGGGCACCTCCGCCATTGCCGGGAAAACCATCCGCGATGTTGACTGGCCGGAGGGCTCCAAGGTGGGCATGGTCGAGAAAAACGGGGTTTTGAATGTGCCGCGCGGCGATACCAAGCTGGAAGAGGGCGATACCTTGGTTGTGTTTGCCTTGGCCGCGGATGTTTCGCGGGTTGAGAAGCTGTTTCAGGTCTCTCTGGATTTCTTTTAGCGCATGAACATGCTGCGCCAATACCCGCTTTTTGTGCTGCTGATGATGATCGGCGGGCTGGCCATGCTGGTGCCAGCGGGCCACGCCGCAAAGCAGGCTGATTGGGCAACGGCGCGGGTATTTTTCCAGTATAGCTTGCTGGTTTTGGCGTTTTCGGTGCTGATTGGCACAGCCATGATGAACCGGAAGGTGCGCAATGTTTCGCGCGCCAATCTTATTACGCTTATTTTGGCTTTTGCTTTGCTGCCTGCTTTTCTGGCCCTGCCGTATTCCGAAGTGTTACCTTATCTCAGCTTCAGGCGCGCCTATTTTGAAATGCTATCGAGCTTCACCACCACAGGTGCAACCCTGTTTGATGACCCGTTTCGCATTTCGGAATCCTTACATTTGTGGCGCGGGCTTGTGGGCTGGCTTGGCGGGTTTTTTATGCTGGTGGCCGCCGCTTCCGTGCTGGCGCCGCTCAACATTGGCGGCTTTGAAATGCGCGAAACCATGGTAGCCGCGCGCGGGCCTGCGATGCGGGTTGAAAATGATGTGCGTATTTTGCGCGCCGTGCGGCTTTTGCTGCCGCCGTATTTTCTTTTTACGGGGTTGCTGGCCTTGCTGCTGGTTTTCAGCGGTGAACGCGTTTTTATTGCTACAATCCACGCCATGAGCACCCTTTCCACCAGCGCTATCTCACCGGTTAGCGGCATGGATGGTGCCCGTGCCGGCTGGGCAGGGGAGATTCTGATTGCGGTTTTTTTGCTGTTTTCGGTGTCTTCCAAATTGATGACGCTTCAATTGCCACAAACCGTGCGGTCTCTCCCGAAAGACCCTGAGTTTCAGCTCACTATGATTGTTGTTATTTTATTGCCTGTTTTCATGTTCGCCCGCCACTGGCTGGCGGCGATTGATGTATCGCAGGGCGGCGATATATTTGCCGGTCTGCGCGCCTATTGGGGCGGGGTTTTTACCAGTATTTCCTACCTCACCACAACCGGATTTGAGAGCCGCGAGTGGCATAACGCACAAAACTGGTCAGGGCTGAGCGCCACCGGAATTTTGCTCTTTGGCGTGGCGGTTATGGGCGGCGGCGTGGCCACCACGGCAGGTGGGGTAAAACTGCTGCGGATATATGCCCTTTATCGCCACGGTTTGCGCGAATTAGAGCATATGGTGAACCCAAGCTCGGTTGGGCGCTCGGGCACCTCAACCCGTCGCTTTAGGCGGCAAGGGGCGGAGCTGGCATGGGTGTTTTTGATGCTGTTTTTAATGGCCATTACGGTTGTCGCCCTTGGGCTTGCCATGCTTGGTATTCAATTTGAAAACGCCTTTGCACTGGCCATTGCCAGCCTCACCAATACCGGCCCACTTTATATGGCATTGGGGGACCCAACGGCGCATTACGCCGCCTTGCCAGACCCGGCTCTGGGGATTATTTCCGTAGCGATGGTGCTGGGTAGAGTGGAAGCTTTGGCCTTTATTGCCCTGCTAAACCCCGACTATTGGAGAAATTAAGCGCAATTCTGATAAAATTATCGGCATTTGCACTGGATATTAACACTTTAAGCCCCCATACTTAAAACATAACCAACGACCCTGCGCAAAACAGGGCATTATAAAGGCTAAAAAAATGGCTGGTGATAAGCAAAACCTGCAAGACGCGTTCCTCAATAACGTGCGTAAAGAGAAAAACCCCGTCACGGTGTTCTTGGTGAATGGCGTTAAACTTCAAGGGGTTATAACTTGGTTTGATAATTTCTGTGTGCTGCTGCGCCGCGATGGCGCCTCGCAACTGGTTTATAAGCACGCAATTTCCACAATTATGCCTTCGCAACCCGTGCATCTCTATGATTCCGAGGATAGCGCCTAAGTGTCAGAGCAACTCCGCGCCGCTGTAATTCACCCAAACCTGAAGGGCAGGGGGGAGCAGCGCCGCTTGCCTGAAAGCGCTTTGGCCGAGGCGGTGAGCCTTTCCGAAGCGCTGGATCTGGAAATCCGCGCCGCGCTTGTTGTGCCGATTGGCAAGCCAAACGCGGGGGAGCTTTTTGGCTCGGGCAAAGTTACGGAACTTGGGCAGCTATTTGAGGCCGAAGAGGTAGATTTGGTCATCGTTGATGGCCCACTTTCGCCGATTCAGCAGCGTAACTTAGAAAAGCGCTGGCAAGTGAAAGTGTTGGATCGCACGGGCCTCATTTTGGAGATTTTCGGCGATAGGGCGGCCACACGTGAAGGTGTGCTACAGGTTGACCTCGCTCATTTAACTTATCAAAAATCCCGACTTGTGCGCAGTTGGACACACCTTGAGCGCCAGCGCGGAGCCATGGGCACTGTTGGCGGCCCAGGGGAAACCCAGATTGAGAGCGACCGGCGCGCCATTTCTGATGCCATACAGCGGATAAAATCCCAGCTTGCAAAAGTTGTGAAAACCCGTGCCTTGCATAGGGCAGCGCGTAAAAAAATCCCCTATCCGATTGTGGCGCTTGTGGGCTATACCAATGCCGGTAAATCCAGTATTTTCAACCGAATGACGGGTGCAAGCGTGCTTGAGAAAGACATGCTTTTTGCGACCTTGGACCCAACAATGCGGGCTATTGAACTGCCAAACGGGCGCAAGGTTATCCTGTCAGACACGGTGGGGTTTATCTCAAGCCTACCTACGCAACTCGTGGCGGCATTCCGGGCCACGCTGGAAGAAGTGCTGGATGCTGACCTGATCTTGCATGTGCGCGATATTTCGCATGACGACACGGAGGCGCAAGCCGAAGATGTGCGGGAGATTTTGGCAGAACTGGGCGTAAAAGACGAACGCGCCGACGCCATGATTGAGGTTTGGAACAAATCCGATTTGCTGGATGACGAAATACGCGCAGGGCTTGAAACTTTAGCCGAACGTTCGCCCAACATATCGACGCTTTCAGCGCTTACCGGCATAGGTATGGAAACGCTCTTTGAAAAGATTGATGCCAGCCTCGCAGAGCCGATGACGGAAGACGATGTTTTGGTTGCATACGAAAACGGAAAAGCCCGCGCATGGCTATTTTCAAACAACCTGGTTGCCCATGAAGAGCCCGGGGAAGACGGATACCAAATGCGAGTATTGTGGAATAAAAAGCAGAAAAGCCAATTTGGCAAGATGCAATCCGAATAGCGCATAATGGATATTATGTTACTATTTGTGTGCACTGTAACCAGTAAAATATGGACTTCTTGAATATGCATATGCCCACTGTTCTAATTGCAGGTGCGACGGCTTCGGGGAAAACCGGCCTTGCGATCGAGATTGCTAAGCGCATTGATGGGGTCGTTATTAATGCCGATGCGTTGCAGGTTTACTCAAAATGGCGCGTGCTTACAGCACGGCCTACCGTTGAGGAGCTGACGCAAGCGCCTCACTATTTGTATGGACATGTTGATGAGCGCCGCGATTATTCGGTTGGAGCTTGGCTAAAAGAAGTTTCCGACATTTTGGAAAACACCGGGAAGCCTGCCGTCATAATTGGTGGCACGGGCTTGTATTTTAACGCGTTGCTAAATGGTCTTTCTGAAATCCCGCCCATTCCACCGGATATTCGCGCTTTAGGCGATGCGCATCGCGTAGAAGACGGCGTAGGCTGGTTCCAAAAACAGCTTATAACGAGAGATGGGACAACCTATGCCACGTTAGACCAAAACAATCCCGCGCGATTGCAGCGCGCTTGGGAGGTGTTGGAAGCTACGGGAAAGGGGCTCTCTTATTGGCATGCGCGCCCTACCCCTTCACTAGTTTCACTTGAAAAAACCATACCTATCCTATTGAACTGGCAGGTTAATGATCTGAATGCGCGGATAAATAGTCGATTTGATATCATGATAAATTCTGGCGCCGTTGACGAATGTGAAGCCGCACATGCTGCTGGTTTCAAGGCAAAACTGCCTGCCAATCGTGCTATTGGAGCTAAAGAGATTATTGATGCATTGGATGGCAGGATTACAATGCAAGATGCTGTAACTAAATCAAAAACCTTGACTCACCAATTCGCCAAGCGCCAACGCACATGGTTCCGTAGTAAAATGCGGGATTGGCGGCAGGTCGATATGTCTGACACCCCCGACCTTGACGCGCTCATTAAATCCATTCCCCTCTAAGGTATTGGATTCAAATCCTGAATCCAAATAAATTTGTAGAAAAAGCTTGCATTCGATTCGCAAATGTTCGATTCTTGTTGAAAAAAGATCAAACGAGGCAGACATCGTGCGTAAACCAGTAGCAGATCCCGAGGTGCTCGGGAACCGGATCACCAGCCGTGCCCTTACGGGTGGTTCGCGTTTAAAGCGTGATGACGACCATCTTGGCATGGCGAGCAGCCATCACCTAATATGGATCACCCGCGGCGGCGGGCGGGCGTTTATTGATAGCACCCAACAAGGGTTTGGCTCCAACATCGCCATGTTTATTCCGTCAGAAACTCTGTTTCACCTAGAGCTATCGCCGGGCACCATTGGCTGGCAGGTTTGCATCCCTGATAAGCTGCGCGTGCCCCTGCCCACAGCCCCCCTGCTCACTTCGGTGCTTAAACCGCTTAACCAGCGCCAGCTTAGCAATGCCTTTTCTGCTGTGCAGGAGGAGTTTATGAATAAAGAAGAAATGCGTGGTACAGCGCTGATATATTCAGTGGGCCTGTTGGCGGTGCTTTTTAACCGGATCGATACCAGCAAGAACCGCAAAGACCTTGAAACCGACAGCGCCAAGCGCCGCCTGATGCGCCGCTTTATTTCCCGCCTCAATACGCGCTATGCGAGCCATGACACTGTGCGAGATTACGCAGCAAATCTCGGGGTTACCACCACGCATCTCACGCGGGTGTGCCGGGAAACCGCAGGGAAACCCGCCACCAAATTCATCCGTGAAAAAACCATGGAAGAGGCGCGGTATTTGCTTAAGGAAACCGATGCAAAAATTGGTGTGATAGCCAAAGATCTTGGCTTCACCTCTGCGGCCTATTTTTCAAGGGTTTTCACCGAAACCTACGGACACTCCCCAAAAATATTCCGAAAAACATCTGCGCACTAAGCGCCAGCGTTCTTGACCTGTGGTGCCTTTCAATGTTTAAATTGAGCATCAATTTATTAATGCAGAGGTCCATATGTTATTTTTTAGAACCCTCACTAGCGCGGCTTTGGCGCTAACCGTGCTCACAAGCGCCGCGCAATCGGGCGCATGGGATGAATACTCATCCTATGATACGCTTTATTCGCGCGGTTATTGGCGTTTGGACCTCAACCAGCACCCGGATAATTCGCAAAGCTGCGAAAGCCGGACGGTTAACAACAGCAGCTATGTTTTTAACATGTTTACGTTGAGCACGGGTGATTATGTGATCCAGTTTGAAAACGAGGGCTGGGATTTTGGCTTGGAAGAGCAAGGGCAGGATTTTGTGGTTGAGATTGACCGGCGCGGGCCGTGGAATATTTCTGGCACAAAGTGGAGCAACAAAATCCGCACGATTGTGACTCCGCCAAACAATGGTTTGAGCCGGTTTTTTAATGAGGTTGCCCGCGGAAACACGCTTTATTTGCGCAATGATCGCGGTAATGAAATCGCCCGCTTTTCGCTGCGCGGCACCTCAGCCACGCTGAACCAGCACCGCGCCTGCGAGCGGCGGATTTTCAGCGGGTTCCGAAGCAACGACCCGTTTAACTAAGCCAAAACAACACCTTTTCAGGGCGCTCAATTTGAGCGCCCTTTTTGACGGAGCCAACATGCCTGACCAAATCCTTAATCACCTTGATGCCGATCGCGATGCCGCCCTTAAGCGCCTGTTCGCCCTACTTCGCATTGAAAGCGTTTCCACTGATCCCGCCTATAAAAGCGCCTGCAAAGATGCCGCCGATTGGTTGGTGGATGATCTTGAAAGCATCGGGTTTGAGGCCTCGCGCCGTGATACAACCGGCCACCCGATGGTGGTGGCACATGCCAAAGGCCCTGGCCCGCATATCCTGTTTTATGGCCATTATGATGTCCAGCCAGTTGACCCTCTGGAGCTTTGGGACCGCCCGCCCTTTGATCCGGCATTGGAAGAAACCCCCAATGGCGCAGTTATTCGCGCCCGCGGGGCCTCTGATGATAAAGGCCAGTTGATGACCTTCATCGAGGCCTGCCGCGCCTTTAACGCCGTAAATGGCACCCTGCCCTGTAGCATAACCGTTTTACTAGAAGGCGAGGAGGAATCCGGTTCACCGTCGCTTATTCCGTTCCTTAAAGACAACGCCAACGAGCTGCGGGCTGATTATGCACTGGTTTGTGATACTGGCATGTGGGATGCGGAAACCCCGGCGATCACAACAATGCTGCGCGGCATGGTGGCCGAAGATTTTACGATTCACGCCGCTAGCCGAGACCTGCATTCAGGCATGTATGGCGGCCCGGCAATCAACCCAAACCGCGTGATGGCCAAGCTCTTGGCGGGCCTGCATGATGATGACGGCCGCATTACGCTTGAGGGCTTTTATGATGGCGTGGAGCCGGTTTCGAATGCGATAAAAGACCAATGGGAAAGCCTTGATTTCAAGGTTGAGGAGTTTCTGGGAGATGTTGATCTTAGCTACCCAGCGGGCGAGCGCGGCTTTACTGCGCTGGAGCAAATTTGGGCACGACCAACCTGTGATATTAACGGCGTTTGGGGCGGCTATACGGGGGCTGGTTTCAAAACCGTGCTGCCCGCCGAAGCCAGCGCCAAGGTGAGCTTTAGGCTGGTTGGCAATCAGGACCACGAGGCCATTCAAGCCACATTCCGCGCCTATCTGGAAGCTGGCCTGCCGCCAGATTGCACGATTTCGTATCGCGCAAAAGACGGCGCGGGGGCCACAAATATGCCGGTGGATGCGCCATATTTTACCGCCGCACGCCAAGCCCTGAGCGATGAATGGCCCAAAGAAGCTGTGTTTATTGGTTGTGGTGGCTCTATCCCGATTGTCGGGCATTTTCAGGAATATCTGGGGATGAACTCAATGCTCATCGGCTTTGGCCTTGAAGATGACCAAATCCATTCGCCAAATGAAAAGTATAGCCTCGATAGTTTCCAAAAAGGCGCGCGCTCTTGGGCGAGGGTGCTGCACGCGCTCGCGAGCTAGCCCCGCCGCCCGCCGCGCCTTTTCGGCTTGGCGGAGAGCTCTACCATGGCCTCATTTAGAATCGAGGTCATGGGATGCGTGTGAAAATCAGCATATTGCGCTGCCAGCTCACTGGCAGCCTGCCGCAGGTCTGCCGCCTCGCGCGGCTCTAGCGCCCAATCCAGAAAGATCGAGCGGCATTCCGGCGCGGAAATGCCTTCGATTTTATAGGCGTCAGCAATAACGCCGCGCGGGTCGAGGGAAGAATTGCTCATTTATAGCCCTAAAAGCTTGTATTTGATCAAATCTGCCATTGCCTGACGGGTCTCGTCAAGCACCTTTTCCAGCCCTCCAATGCTCTCATAACCGCTAGTACGCGCTAAAAGCTGGGAAGCGCCTGTGCCGGCAATCGTAGGGTCAAACTCGCCCTGCACCGCCAAACGGCTAACTTGCTGCACGTTTTGATAAAGACTAAGCGCCGCTTTTACCTGCGTAGCCTTGGCTGTGCTAAGCCAGCCAGACATAGCCAGATCAGGCGCTCGAAGGCCCGGATTTGCGCCTTTAAGCAACCCGCCCGCTTGCAATAAAAGCTCCACATCCATCAGCCCGCCAGCACCATTCTTCACGTCCCACACGCTAGTATTGCTTTTGGCATCCGCCAGCCGCACCCGCATGTCTTGTAGGCTTTGCAGCACTTTATCCTCGTCTTGCCCCGCGCTTAACACATCCAAAATTGTGCTTTTCACCGCATTCGCCACTGGCCCTGCCACCACACGGCTGCGCAAAAGCGCCATGTGCTCCCACACCCACGCCTCGGTTTTTTGGTAGCTCTCAAAGGCCCTAAGCGAAGTGGCCACTGGCCCCTGCCGCCCTGAAGGCCGCAACCGCATATCCACCTCATATAGCCCGCCTTTAGAGGTGGATACGGTTAGCGCTGACACCAGCGCTTGGGTGAAGCGAGCATAGTAGGTTTGCACAGGCAGGGGCCGCCTGCCGTTTGAGGCCGTGACCTCGTCAGCGTCATAAACCACGATCAAATCAAGGTCGGATGACACCGTCATTTCGCGCGAGCCAAGCTTGCCCATGGCAATGACAGCCGCGCCCTTCCCCGGTGGCGGGCCGTGGCGCAGGCTGAATTGTTGCACGGCGGCCTCAAAAAGCCCGGCCACGCAGGCTTCGGCGATGTTGGAATAGGCTAGCGCGGTTTCGCCTGCATCCGCAATGCCGCGCAGCAAATGCACCCCAACCCGAAAGCGCTGTTCTTGCGCCCAAATGCGCGCAGCATCTAACTGCTGCTCATAATCGGTGCAATGGTTTAGCTCTGCCATTATCTCGGATTTAAGCACTTCAAGCGTAGGCATTTCCGTAAAAAACTCAGCCGAGATCACGGCCTCAAGCACCCGTGGGTTTTTGCCAAGGTAACCCGCCAAATCTGGGGCCATCGTGCAGATATCTATCAGCATTTCTAGCAAGCCCGGATTGGCTTTGAACAGCGAAAACACTTGCACCCCCGAGGGCAAACCGCGCAGGAAATTATCAAATTGAATAAGCGCTTCATCCGGGTTTTGTGCCTTGCAAAGGCTGGCCAAAATTTGTGGCTTTAGCTGGCCAAAAATACGGCGTGCACGGTCAGAGCGAAGTGCCGGATAGGTTAGCCAGCCCGCGGTGATTTCAGCCGCGCGCTTAGGGGCGCTCCACGAATGCTCACCCTCATCCGCTTTGGCATCATCGTTAAAAAAAGCCTCGGTAATTTGATGAACCCGCTCTAGCCGTGCCACAGTTATGGCCTCAAATTCCGCAAGGGACGCAAAGCCACTCAGCATTGCAAGCTGCGCCCGCTTGGCATCATCAGCCGGGATTTTATGGGTTTGCGCGTCATCAAGCATCTGGATGCGGTGTTCTATCCTGCGATGCTCAACATAGGCGGACTTTAGTTCCTCCACCGCAGGCCTAGGCACAAAGCCTTTATCTGCTAGCGCATCCAGAGCCTTGAGCGTGCCGCGCATACGCAGGCCACGGTCTTTGCCGCCAAGAATAATTTGCTGTGTCTGGGCAAAAAACTCGATCTCCCGAATGCCGCCCTGCCCCAGCTTCATATCATGCCCCGCCGCCACCACAGGCCCATGCAGGCCTTTATGCTCACGAATGCGCAGGCGCATATCGTGGGCGTCTTCAATGGCGGCATAATCCAGATAGCGACGCCAGATAAATGGCTCTAGCCGTTGCAAAAACGCCTCGCCAGCGCCAGCGGCCCCCGCACAAGCCCGCGCCTTAATAAACGCCGCCCGCTCCCATGTGCGCCCGAGGCTTTCGTAGTAGTTTTCGGCAGGTTCGGTGGCGATACACACAGGCGTAACCGAAGCATCTGGGCGCAGGCGCAGGTCTGTCCTGAAAACATATCCCTGCGCCGTATTTTCGCTCAAAAGTTTGATAAGCCGTTTGGTGATGCGGATAAAACCCGCACGCAAATTGCCCCAGCTTTCTGGCGGGTGGCGGCTTTCGTCAAACAAGATGATCAGGTCTATATCGGATGAATAATTCAGCTCATAAGCGCCCATTTTGCCCATAGCGAGGGCAAACATGCCAGCGGCTTCCTTAGGGTCAGCCTCTAGCTTACCCCGCGCTGATTCGGCCTCAACCAAAAACTGCAAACCGGTGTTTACGGCTGTATCAGCTAGACGCGTGAGCGCGTCAGTGATCTGCGCCAAGCTCCATAGCCCGCCGATATCTGCCAGCGCAATCAGTAATGCGCCGCGCCGCTTGGCAATGCGAAGGCTGTCTGACAGGGCCTGAAAACTGGTGGCTTCAAAATGAAGCAACGCATCAAAGCTTTCTTCAAGCGGTGCGCTGGCAATTTTTGTTAGCCAATCAGACTCCCTCTGGATTGAGGCGCTAAGGTAAGCACTGCTCCCCGCCACGCCTTCAATCAGGTCCAGCAGCGCCTCCGGCAGCCCTTCACACAGCGCCCGCGCTTCGGCTCCGCGCACGGGGTCAAAGGGCTGCGGCGCATATTGCACCTGATCAAGGCGCATATTACCTGCCTTCGTATTTGGGCGGGCGCTTTTCCATAAAGGCCATCACGCCCTCGGTGAAATCACGGGTTTTGCCCGCTTTACCTTGCAGTTTGGCCTCTAGCGCCAACTGCTCATCGAGAGAGTTATCAAAGCTCGCACGCAGGGCTTGCTTAATGTATTTATAGGCTTTTGTGGGGCCTGCAGCCAGCTTGCTAGCGCGAGCGTCTATCGTGGCGGCAAAAGCGTCATCCGGCACGGATTCCCAGATCATACCCCAGTCAGCCGCTTGATCCGCCGTGATTTTATCTGCAAAAAGCGCGGCCCCCATGGCCTTGGCAAAGCCCATTTGGCGCGGCAGCCAATAGGTGCCGCCAGCATCTGGCAGCAGGCCAATGCGGGCAAAAGCCTGAATAAAAATCGCGGATTGCGTGGCAATTACCACATCTGCTGCAAGCGCAAGGTTGGCCCCTGCCCCTGCTGCCGGCCCGTTTATAGCCGCAATTGTTGGAATCGGGCATTCATAAATCGCTTTGAGAAGCGGCTCATATTCTTCCAGTAGTGTGCGCTCCATATCGACATCACCAGCATTCACCCGGTCCCCCAGATCTTGCCCCGAGCAAAAGCCCCGCCCCGCGCCGGTAAACACAATCACCCGCCCGTCAAGTGGTGCATGCTTGACCGCGTGCAGCAGATCAACCCGCATTTGCGCGTTTAGCCCGTTCATCACCTGCGGGCGATTAAGCGTGATTTTAACAATGTCATCATTAACATCATAAAGGATGGTTTCATATTGCATGGCATTCTCCTGACCTTTTGGTCAGCCTATGCGCAAACAAGCAGAAGGAAAACCCCGAACGTGGGGTTAATCCTGTAGCAATCTTGCTAATTTTTCCTGCTCATCGGCGTTAAGCGCTTCTTCAGGCTGTGGCTTTGCCCGCCCGCGGATAAACACAAGCGCCCCAATGCCACCAAGCAGCAAAAGCAGCGGCCCCGTGAGCCATAGGATGAGGTTATTGCCAAAAAACGTAGGCTTCAGCAGCACATATTCGCCGTAGCGATCCACTACATATTGTACCGTTTCCTCATCGCTATCCCCCGCAGTTAAGCGCTCGCGCACCAGCACCCGCAGGTCTGCCGCAATACCGGCATTGGAATCATCAATATTCTCGTTTTGGCACACGACACAGCGCAGGCCTTTTGAAATCTCCCGCGCGCGGGCTTCTAGTGCTGGGTCCGCCAGCATTTCAGAAGGTTCAACCGCCATGGCGGGGCTGGCGAGCATAAGAATAAGCAGTAGGTATCGCATCGGGTTACTCCGCTGGGGCCGCAAGGGGCTTGGTGCGCTTGCGTGAGGGTGCGGCCACACGATAGCGCCTGTCAAATAGGCTGGTCAGCCCGCCAAAGGCCATGACCAAGGCGCCGATCCAGATCCAGTCCACAAACGGCTTTATGTATATGCGCACAGCATAGCCACCGCCCGCCTGCGGGTCGCCCAAGGCGATATAAACATCGCGCGTCAGGCTAATATCAATCGCCGCTTCTGTGGTGGGCATGCGCTGAACCCGAAAGTTCCGCTTTTCCGGATGCATCAGCCAGCTTTTCCCCCCGTCTTCAACCAACAGCTCAGCCCGCACGATATCATAATTCGGCCCCTCAAGGTTTTCGACCTTGTTAAGCGTAAAATAGTAGCCGCTCACCTCGTAGCGCTCGCCAAATTGCGTGGTGCGGATATCTTCGGTTTCCCATGCGGTCACGGCGGAGATACCAAAAATGATCATCCCGAGGCCACTATGGGCCAAAACCTTGCCCCAGTCAGAGCCGGGTAAATTACGCAAGCGGCGCAGGGATTCACCAAAGGAGACCTTGCCAAAGCGGCTGCGGCTGGCAAAATCTGCCACCGCGCCCAAGATGATCCAAGCGGAGAGGGTAAGCCCGATCGGTGCCAGCATCCGCCCACCGGTTTGCAAAGCCCAAACCAGTGTGCCCAGTGCCACCGATAGCGCCATCACCCCCCAAAGGGGCCTCATGGATTTGCCCAGCTTGGCCCGCTTCCAAGGTAGAATAGCCCCAATCGGCAGTGCCATGGCCAAGAGCACCATAAAGGGTGTGAAGGCCATATCAAAAAACGGCGCGCCCACCGATATTTTTTCACCGGTTGTGAATTCGATCACCAAGGGCCAAAGCGTGCCCACCAGCACGACAGCGGCGGCCACGCTGAGCAATAAGTTGTTCAGAACCAACCCACTTTCGCGTGAAAAGGTGGAGAACACAGAGTGAGATTTTAGCAGGCCCGCACGGAAGGTATAAAGCGTAAGCCCGCCGCCGATGGCTATTGCCAGAATAACGAGCACAAAGGCGCCACGGGCGGGGTCTGTTGCAAAGGCATGCACCGAAGTGAGTACGCCCGAGCGCACAAGAAACGTGCCGATAAGCGAAAACGAAAACCCGATGATCGCCAATAGAACCGTCCAAGCCTTAAGCGTATCGCGCTTTTCAACCACAATGGCCGAGTGCAGCAAAGCCGTAGCCGCGAGCCAAGGCATAAAGGAGGAGTTTTCAACTGGATCCCAGAACCAGTAGCCGCCCCAACCCAACTCATAATAAGCCCACCAACTGCCAAGCGCGATGCCGATGGTCAGGAAGACCCATGCGGCCAATGTCCAAGGCCGCACCCAGCGGGCCCAAGCGGCATCTACCTTGCCTTCAATCAGCGCCGCAATGGCAAAGCTGAACGCCATAGAAAGCCCAACATAGCCGAGGTAAAGAAAGGGCGGATGAAAAGCGAGGCCCGGGTCTTGCAAGAGCGGGTTAAGGCCACTGCCGTTAGTCGGCGGAACATCTAACCGCAAGAAAGGATTGGAGGTAAAAATCAGGAAGGCCAAAAAGGCCACTCCGATCATGGCTTGCACAGAAAGAACCCGCGCCCGCAATTCAGGCGGTAGGTTATTGCCAAAGGTCGCGACCGCCGCGCCAAAGGTCGCCAAAATCAGGTTCCAGAGCAGCATAGAGCCTTCGTGGTTGGCCCAAACGCCCGTCACCTTATAAAGCATCGGCTTATCAGAATGCGAATTATTCGCCACCAACTGCACTGAGAAATCAGAAACCACAAAGGCGTAGGTAAGTGCGGCAAAGGCGCCAAGAATTAGTAGGAGCTGGATTTGTGCGGTCGGCACGGCGATTGCCATCCAGTTCGCCCAGCCTTTTTGTGCCCCAATTATCGGAATGATGGCCTGCACTATCGCAAAAATAAACGCCAATATAAGGGCGTATTGGCCGAGTTCTACAAACATGTTTCGAATCCTTAAAGGCTGGCTCGCGCTATCATACGCGAGCCAGCCACAGGTTCAAATTGCAATTATGTGATCGCGCCGATGCGACGCACTACCCCCTTGACGATTGCCATTCCGCAAGAGCTGCATTTTCATTTGCAGATGCGGGCACAGGCCTTGCCCCCGCAGGCACATGTGCACGATAACCGCGAAAATGGCTCAGCTCCCGCGCACCAAAATAAAACGAAACCACCGCCCCCAACAGCCACCAAAGCGGCTCTGGCACATAGGCAAGCCCTTGCATACGCACCGAAAACCCCTCCGGGTCACTCATCGCATAAGCAAAAAGCCCAACCGCTGAAAGCGCCATAATCGGGCGCGGCAAGCGGTTTAACCCGTTTACAAATCTATCAAACCAGCCCAGCGGTTGTTGCTGAAATTCGGCCCCAGCTTGCGCCAGCGCCGCCTGATAGCGCGCCTGTGTCGCCATCTCGGCTTTGGTTTTATTAACGGTAAAAACCTCCGAAACCTCAGCCACGGCCTCCCCCACGCCCCTTGCAGCGCGGCCAATGCCCAGAATGCTCATGCCCAGCCCCTAACCCGCGCTGCGTGTTCGGCATCGGAAAGGTGAAATTTAGGTGAAATAAACTCTTCGGCACGGGCAATCCAGCCGCCTTTGCCGCCATTCTGCAGCCGCGAAAATTTGCGCAAGCTCGGGCGGGCTTCGGCGAGGTTATAGTAATAATTCCGCCGCGCAATACCGTAGGCATCTACCAAAAAATCTGGGGCCTCGGCATAGGCAAGCGCCGCCATGCGGGCCGTATTGGGCCCAATCGCGCCATCTGCCAGCGTTTCAAAGCCAAATTCCCCTAGCAAGCGCTGTAAAATTTTCACCGCATTGCCGCCTGCATTGACATACATATCATAAACACTGGGCTGCAACGGCGTGGGCAGCATGCCAATTTTTGGCGCTTCAAAATATTGCTTTTTGAAAATATCCGCCGCTTGCGCGCGTGTAAGCGCCCGCACATCTCGGGTATCAATCCGCCCGTCGCTGTTAATATCCAACCCCAGCCGCTTCATGGTGCCAATGGTGACTCCATATTTGGTCGCCCCGCCCGGATCATCCGGGTCATTCACATATCCGCCTTCGCGTCGGATAATTTCTTCGGTAATTTCGTCGATGCCCACCATCAAAACCTCTCGCCAATTTAAAGAAAAATTGCCGAAAGGATGACTTAAATTAGATAATAATGTCTGACAGCAGCGCGCGCCGGTGTTGCGCTAGCTTGAAGGCTCTACGTAAATGCCCTGCTCTTTCAGGCCATCAACCAGCTCGGCGGGCATGTATTCCTCATCATGCTTGGCCAGCACTTCGGTGGCCACAAACTCGCCATTAATCAGCTGGCCCGTCGCGATTGTGCCTTGGCCTTCATCAAACAGATCTGGCAAAATGCCGGAATACACCACCCGAATATCAACGACCTCATCGGTAATCACAAACCGGTGTGTGTCACCTTTTTCCCAAGAGCCCTCTTTTATCAGCCCGCCAAGCCGGAAACGTTCGTCAGGGCCGGGATTGTCTTCTGCAACCTGTGCAGGCAGCCTAAAAAACTCGATCCCATCTTGAAAGGCATAGCCCATCAGGCCTGTAGCCATGACCAAAAGCACCATGCCTGCGACAATCATTTGAATCCGACGTTTCTTTTTAAGCCCAGCCATAACGTGTCCTTTCCGTTAAGCCATAAATAACCCTTTTTCTACGGAAATAAAGGGGCCATCTCTAGGCCGGTGCGCTCATCTAGGCCGAGCATCAGATTTGCGTTTTGCAACGCCTGCCCAGAGGAGCCTTTGGTGAGGTTATCCAGCGCAGAAAGCACAATCGCCCGGCCCGATTTCCGATCAGCGCAAACGCCTATATGGCAATAATTTGAGCCCCTTACGTGGCGCGTGGCCGGCGCCTGCCCAAAGGGCAGCATATAGATAAACGGTTCATCAGCATATTTTTTCTTTAGGGCCCCGTGCAAGGCCTCTGCCTCGCCCTTTACATAAATAGTGGCCAATATGCCGCGGTTTTGCGGCAGCAAATGGGGGGTAAAGCTCACCTTTACCTCCCGTCCGGCGATTTTGGAAAACTCCTGATCAAACTCGCCCAAATGCCGATGGCTGGCAATGGCATAGGCATGCGCCCCCTCGGAAACCTCGGCATGCAACATCCCTTCTTTGGCCCCACGGCCAGCACCTGAAACGCCGGTGAGCAGGTCAATGATGATTTCATCCGGGTCAATAAGCCCGGCCTCAAGCAAAGGCAGAACGGGCAACAGCCCCGTGGCCGCATTGCAACCCGTGCCCGCCACCAGCCGCGCTGTGCGGATATCCTCACGGTAATATTCCGTCAGGCCATAAACCGCGGTTTTTTGCAGCTCAACCGCATCATGCTCACCGCCATACCACTTTGCGTATGCCTCCACATCTCGCAGTCTAAAATCTGCTGAAAGATCAACGATTCTAATGTGCTGCGGCAAAGCCTTAATCACCCGTTGAGAGGTGGCATGCGGCAGAGCGCAGAAAACCAAATCAACACGTTCAAAATTGATTTCCTCAATTTTACAAAGGGTTGGCAGATTAAGATGGCGCAAATGCGGGAACACGTCCCCATAAGCCATGCCGGCCTTTCTATCTGCGCTCAACGCTGAAATTTTCATTTGCGGGTGGCCCACAAGCAGCCGCACCAGCTCGGCGCCCGTATAGCCACTTGCCCCTAGTATTACGATATTTTTCATCTCAAACCTTCTGCCATTCCGCTGGATGGCCCAAAAACAGCTCGGCCAATGCGCCGACTTTTTCCACCTCTCCGGTGGTTAGATATTGCGTAACCCCGCTTTCTCGATATCGCTCATGGCGCTGCAAATAGTCCGCCGTGGCATCGGCCACAATGTGCGGCTGAGAAAGCAGCTTGGTTTGCGCGGGCAAAGCCGCTCGAAAAATATCTTCGACAATTGGGTAATGCGTGCACCCCAGCACCGCAGATTGCGGCGCTGGCAATCGCTCCAGAAGTGCGGCAACATGGGCTTTGACCAGCGTTTCTGATTGCACCATATCGCCCGCCTCAATCGCATCCACCAAGCCATCGCAGATTTGCCCGACAATCTCCACATCCCGCGCCCGAAATTTCATTTCGCGCGGAAAGGCCCCACTTTCAATGGTTGAGCGCGTGGCAAACACGGCCACATTTTCGAGGCCGGTATGGGTGGGTGGCGCGTTATCGCCCCAGTCTCGCAGGGTTAGGTTTTCGATCATCGGCACAAAAACCCCAAGCACCCGCTGCTCCCCTTTTGGCAGCCAGCTGACCTGCATCCGGTGCAAAGCACTGGCCGAGGCGGTGTTGCAGGCCAGAATAACCAACTCACAGCCCTTATCAAAAAGGGTCTGCACAGATTTGGTTGTTAAATCAAAAACATCGTAAGCGTCACGGGTGCCGTAGGGTGTATTTTCATTGTCGCCAAGATAGATAAATGCCTGCTCCGGCAAGCGTTTTTGCAAGGCGCGCAAAATGGTTAGCCCACCGAGTCCGCTATCAAATACACCTATCGGCATGGGAGCCTCCTGTTGTTAAGCGCTATCTTTAGATGCCCGTATCATCCAACAGACACAAGCCTAAAAAAGAAAAAGGGCCGGCGCAATGCCAGCCCTTTGTTATTCAAGGTGTGGCTTAAAGGCTACCGGCCGATTTGCACCACACGTCCATTTCCAACTGAGCGATCACCGGCTATGCCGAGGTAGCTCGCAATCACAATGGAAACGCGGTCAATAATCCGGCTCCGCATGGTCTCACCACGGGCGATAGAAGCTTCGGCAGCGGCCCCGCCATATGCCTTTACGTCGGATTCAATGGCCGCTGGACCTGCCAGAATTTCACCCGTGTTTGCGTCCACAACCGTCAAGATAAAGTCAACGTTATGGATGCCGCCAATGTTTGAGCGCGCTCGTTGTGTCAAGGAGTGGAACTGCGTTTGCTCCGTCCGCAGGATAACCGCGCGGCTCCCTTTCACCGAGCTTTGGAAATGTGTTGCGGCTTGGGCAAGTGTTTCTTCCATGATGGCTTCAATCTGTGCATGGGTGTCACCAATGCCCTCTTCGGACCAGATCAGATCAACATTTGGCATCTGGCCGTTGCGATCAGTTGTTGTAAGGGTCCGCGGCACTGTGGCCTGCACGTCAACAACGCGCCAATTATAGGTTGTATCTTCCCGAAGCGGCTCAGGAAATGATGTATTAGTGCTTACACAAGCTGAAAGCCCCAGCGCGGCAATAGCCGGCAAAATCCAAGTTTTAATCATAATTTCTCTCCTCGTTGACACTAAACATTTACCTAAATTTACTGCAAACAGTGTTTAAAAGCAACATTATACGGCTCAAATTGTCTTTTAGGCGACCGCGTGACGCTTTTGCAACACACGCAAAAAGGCGCGGACAATGCCGCGCCTTTTAAAGAATTTCTTATAACGATTAACGCTTCGAGAACTGGAAGCTCCGGCGCGCTTTGCGGCGGCCGTATTTCTTCCGCTCTACAACACGCGCGTCGCGTGTCAGGAAGCCGGCAGCTTTAAGCGCACCGCGAAGCGATGGTTCATAAAGCTGTAGCGCCTTGGCAATACCATGCTTTACGGCACCGGCTTGGCCAGAAAGCCCGCCGCCCTTAACCGTTGCATTCACATCGAACTCACCTTCAACACCTGAAACTGAAAACGCTTGATTAATCAACATTTGCAGCACAGGGCGGGCAAAATATTCGTTCATTTGCTTGCCGTTTACAACCACCTTGCCAGAGCCGGGCTTTATCCAAACACGGGCAACCGCGTCTTTACGCTTACCAGTGGCATAAGAGCGACCAAGCTCGTCACGCACAGGTTCGCGGGCGGGGCCAGCGTCTACGGCGAGTTCAACGGCAGCTTCAGAAACGGCCTCTTTCAGGTCGTCGAGCGATTTGATTTCATCATTCATGATTAAGCGCTCCGGGTGTTTTTAGGGTTCATGGATTTTACATCCAAAACTTCAGGTTGCTGGGCCTCTTGGCCATGCTCAGCACCTGCATAAATGCGCAAATTGGTCATTTGCTGCTTGGAAAGCGGGCCACCAGGCAGCATACGCTGCACAGCTTTTGTCAGCACGCGCTCAGGAAAGCGGCCTTCGAGCACTTGCTCAGCCGTGCGGAATTTGATACCGCCGGGGTGGCCAGTGTGCCAGTAATAGCGCTTGTCGGCACGTTTGTTGCCAGTCATTTGCACTTTGTCGGCGTTGATCACAATCACGTTGTCGCCCATGTCCATGTGCGGTGTGAAAGTTGGCTTGTGCTTGCCGCGCAAGCGCATGGCGATAATCGTAGCCAAACGACCCAGAACAACGCCCTCAGCGTCGATCAGGATCCATTTTTTCTCGATATCGGCCGGTTTGGCTGAATATGTTTTCATGGTCTCGTTTCCGTTTTCGGAGGGTAAGCGCACAGGCTCACCCCGTGCAAAATCTGATATAGGGGTTTTAAGGGTTTATGATGCACAGTCAATACAAATAATGTTGGTTTAATTGTGCAATATCAAATGGTTAAAAATTGGGTATTATTATACCCCAACATCATCCTTTAGGAGGGATGGAAAAGGTGATGTTGGCATGAGCCACAGGTTCGTCAAGCGCATTCGAATACAACATCACATCCCCGACACTTAAAGCTCTGCCCAGCTTCAATATACGTGCTTCGGCCCACATGCCACCTGCTTCGGGCTTGCGCATATAATCAATCGCAGCCGAGGTGGTAACCGTGAGCGCCTTTGGGCCAATCATTGCCAATGTGGCCACATAAAACGCAAGGTCGGCCAGTTCAAAAATGGCGGCACCGGAAAGTGTGCCGCCGGGTCGCAGATCGCGCGCATTTGGCAGTTTATCCACAATCGCCCCCATGGAGGACAGTTCGCGCACATTATAGCGGGTGTTTACCTCAGGAAATTCTGCTGTAAAAAAAGCGTTCATTTCGGAAACGGTCATCACTGGCTGCATTCTGGCTTTCCCTTTGAAAGTTTATGCGCCACATTGCAGTGGAAGCCCATAAGGATCAAGACAATGGATGAAATTCTTTTACGCAGTGATGACAACGCAATAGCGACGCTGACGCTTAATCGCCCCAAGGCGCTAAATGCCCTTTCCGAGGAAATGCTGGTGGCCTTGCAAACCGAACTGGATTCTATCGCTGATGATCACTCCATCAGGGCCATCGTGCTCAAAGGGGCCGGAAAGGTGTTTTGCGCGGGGCATGACCTAAAGCAAATGACAGCGGCACGGCAAGCTGAGGATGGTGGCAAAGCCTATTTTAATGCGCTTTTTCAGCAATGCGGCCACCTAATGACAACGATCACCAAGCAACCCCAGCCGGTTATTGCCGAGGTGCATGGCATTGCCACCGCCGCTGGTTGCCAGCTTGTCGCGAGTTGCGATCTCGCCATTGCCGCTGAGGGCACGCGGTTTGGGGTGAACGGCATCAATATCGGGCTTTTTTGCTCCACCCCCATGGTGGCGCTCACGCGTAACATCCACCAAAAGCAAGCCTTTGAAATGCTCACGACCGGTGATTTTATCGAGGCTGATCGCGCCGCAAGTATTGGCCTGATCAACCGCGCGGTTCCGCAGGATTCTCTGGAGGCGGAAACCAATGCGCTCGCCGAAAAACTGGCGTCCAAGTTGGGGGTGGCTGTAAAAATCGGCAAAGAAAGCTTTTATAAGCAGCTCGAAATGGGGTTGGAAGAGGCCTATGCCTTTACCGGTGCCAACATGGCTGAAAACATGCTGTTTCGGGATACCCAAAAAGGCGTGGCGGCGTTCCTTGATAAGCGTAAGCCGGAGTGGGACCAGTGAAGGTGGGGGAAAACCCCACCCTACCCCCGCGCTATTTTTTGCTCCTCAGGAAAGGCCGCATGAAATCGCGCCCGGATAATCAACACAAATAGCGCCACCGCACCCAGCTGGTGCGTAAGGGCAATATCAAGCCGCGCAAGGTAAAGCACGGCAAAAATGCCCAAGGCAACTTGGGCCAGCATCATCACGGCCATCAGGGCAAAGGCCCCGCGGGTGGCCGCCACGGGGCTTTTGCGGGATTTCCACCAAAGTGCGAGGCCAAGGGCAAAGGCGATATACCCCATCAGGCGGTGGTTAAACTGCACCAGCGCAGGGTTCTCGAAAAAATTGCTCCAAAGCGGCGTGTAGCCAAAGCTTTCAGAGGGGAGAAACTCGCCCGCCATATCAGGCCATGTTGGGTAACTGCGGCCCGCATCAATGCCCGCCACCAGCCCGCCAAGTAGAATTTGGACAAAAAGCACAGCCAACAGCACAGTCGAAAAAGCCATCAAGCCCCCTTCCCTACGCCGCCGTGCTTGCAATAGCTCAGCACCTGATTTGCGAAGGCTCAGCACATACCAAGTGATCAGCCCGAGAATAACAAACGCCAAGCCGAGATGCAGCGCCAGCCGGTAGCTCGCCACATCCACCATTCGTCCGGTCAGACCGGATGACACCATCCACCAGCCAAGCGCCCCTTGCAGCCCGCCGAGCACGCCAAGGCCAAGAAACTTGCCCGTGTAACTCGTAGGGATTTGCTTGCGCGCAAGAAACCATAAAAAGCCAATGGCCCAAACAACGCCAATGAGGCGGCCAAGCAGCCTATGCCCCCACTCCCACCAGAATATCCCCTTAAATTCCTCAATGTTCATCGCGTGGTTTTGAATTTGAAACTCCGGTGAGGCCTGATATTTGCCAAATTCAACAGCCCAATCCTCGGGCGAAAGCGGCGGAATCGCCCCTGTAATTGGCTTCCATTCCGTAATGGAAAGCCCGCTATCGGTTAGCCGTGTTAAACCGCCAACCGCAATCATCGCCAGCAGCATTAAAAAAATTGTGCCCAACCAAATAATGATTGCTTTACGTGGCACGCCCTTTGCCTTTTTCACAATCGGCGCGGCCTGCTTGTCAGACACCTCCTCAAAGATACTCCGCTTCTCGACCATTTATTTGTCTCCCCCAAGCGGTCCGTGGCGGCGCTCGGCTATTGCTTTTATCGCCCCGTGCAGGGTGCGCACGTCTGCATCCGTTAAAGGTAGGCGGCTAAACATATTGTTCAAGTTTTCTAGCATAGAAATGCGCTTATCTGGCGGAAAGAAAAACCCGACATCATCGAGCCGCTGCTCAAGGTGGCGCACAAAGGCCTGCACCTCTCCCGCTTCAGCATAGCGGGACTTCGCAAGGTCAAGTTGCTCAGGCACGCTGCCCGCCAGCCGCCGCCATTCATAAGCCAACAGCAGCACAGATTGCGCGAGGTTAAGCGAGGCAAATGCCGGATTAACCGGCACCGAGATAAACGCATTGGCATGCACAATATCCTCATTCGCCAGCCCGGCCCGCTCTGGCCCAAACAGGATACCAACTTTCTGGCCGCTCGCAATCAGCTCATGCGCCTTTTCCATAGCGCGCTCGGGAGACATCACCACCTTGGTAAGGTCGCGCTTGCGCGCCGTGGTGGCAAAAATGAAGTTAAGGTCCTGCGTGGCCTCAGCCGTCGTGTCCGCCACCTGAATCTGGTCCAGCACCCTGCCCGCGCCCGAAGCCAGCGCTATCGCCTTGGGGTTTGGCCAGCCATCCCGCGGCTCAACCAGCCGCATCCGGTCCAAGCCAAAATTCAACATCGCCCGCGCCGCCGCGCCAATGTTTTCCCCCATCTGCGGCTTCACCAGAATTATGGCGGGCGTTGGCCCCTGCCATCCTTCGTCTTTATTATGGTCAGTCCCAGACATGAGGTTTCCTATATTACCTGCGCGCGTGATACTTTGCACACGGATCAGATGCAAATACTGATTGAGTATACCAACGTATACCGCCCTTTCCTTTTGCCTCCAAATATCGTAGAAACATCCGAATCTTTCATAAAGGGGGCTTAAAATGGCCAAGATTAAAGTTGAAAACCCAGTTGTAGAGCTGGATGGCGACGAGATGACCCGCATCATCTGGCAATTCATCAAAGATAAGCTCATTCTGCCCTATCTTGATATTGACCTCAAGTATTATGACCTCGGCATGGAATATCGCGACGAAACCGATGATCAGGTTACCATTGACGCGGCGCACGCCATCCAAAAATACGGTGTGGGCGTAAAATGTGCGACCATCACACCGGATGAGCAACGGGTTGAGGAATTTGGCCTGAAGAAAATGTGGAAGTCACCCAACGGCACTATCCGCAACATTCTCGGCGGCACCATTTTCCGTGCGCCAATCATCTGCAAAAACGTTCCGCGCCTTGTCCCCGGTTGGACCGACCCGATCGTCATCGGCCGCCATGCCTTTGGTGACCAATACCGCGCCACTGATTTCCGTTTTCCGGGCAAAGGCAAGCTGAGCATGAAATTTGTCGGCGACGACGGCAAGGTGATCGAAAAAGAGGTTTACGACGCCCCCTCCTCCGGTGTTTTCATGTCTATGTATAACCGCGACGATAGCATCACGGATTTCGCCCGCGCTTCCATGAACTACGCCCTCAGCAAAGGTTGGCCGCTATATCTTTCGACCAAAAACACCATCATGAAGGTGTATGATGGCCGATTTAAAGATATCTTCCAAGAGATTTTTGACACCGAATTTGCTGATAAATTTGAAGAAGCCGGCATCACCTATGAGCACCGCCTGATTGATGACATGGTGGCCTCCGCCATGAAATGGTCCGGCAAATTTGTGTGGGCCTGCAAAAACTACGATGGCGACGTGCAGTCAGACACCGTAGCGCAGGGCTTTGGCTCGCTCGGCCTGATGACCTCGGTGTTAATGACCCCGGATGGCACCGTGGTAGAATCCGAAGCCGCCCACGGCACCGTGACCCGCCACTACCGCCAGCACCAAAAAGGCGAGGCGACCTCGACCAACTCCATCGCCTCGATTTACGCTTGGACCGGCGGCCTAAAGCACCGCGCCAAGCTTGACGGCAATGACGCCCTGATGAACTTCTCCGAAACACTAGAAAAGGTGATCGTGGATACGGTTGAAACCGGCTTCATGACAAAAGACCTCGCGCTTCTGGTTGGCCCAGATCAAAAATGGCTGACCACAGAGGGCTTCCTTGAGAAGATCGACGAAAACCTGCAAAAAGCGCTGGCGTAACACACAATTCAGCACTCGGGTAATTCCGAGTGCTGATTCCCCACTTAGCTGTGGACATAACCCGCAACACCAAATAGTTTTGCGGCATGAAGCACCTGCCATACAACACGTTACGGCTTTCCCGCATCGCCACAAATGTCGTCATTTTCGCTATACTTTTCAATATAGCGTTTGACCTGCTCGGCCTTTGGCAAAACCAGAAATTGCGGTTCATCATGTCCGCCAACACGCCCTATGCCGAAGCTATCGCGAGCGCTGACCGTGTTGACCTGATAATGCTTATCTCGGGCATATCCCTCATCATCGTTTCCATTTTTAGCTTTACCATAAGTGCCATTTGGATTTTCCGCGCCAGCAAAAATGCCGCTATTATGGACCCTTACCCCGGTCGTATTCGCCCCGGCTGGGCCGTTGGTTGGTATTTCATTCCCTTTGCCAACCTTTGGAAACCCTTTGTGGCCGTAAAAGAAATCTGGAACAGTTCGTTTTCCCCGGCGAAATCCCCAATCACACCAGCTACGGCGCTGGTTGGGTTTTGGTGGGCATGCCACATAGCTAACAATATTTATGTTGGCGGCCTGACCCGAAAACAACTGCAAACCGATAATATCGAGCTCTTTATGACCCTTAACAATGCCATGCTCGCCTCATCGGTAATGGGCGCTATCGTTGGCATTTTGTTTATCAAAATCATGCGGAAAATATCTGAAAGGCAAATGAGTTGGACAGGAAACCCTGAATGAGCTAAGGCGGGTTAAGGTCACTTTGCTATATCCCAACTTTGAGAGGCCACATGCCCATTCACTATCTCTACCTGCTTATCGCTGTTATTACAGAGGTCATCGGCACCTCTGCCCTGCAAGCCTCGGCGCAATTCACTCGGCTTTGGCCTTCGGTAATTGTGGTGCTCGCCTATACCGCCACCTTCATCTTCATGTCTTACACCCTAAAATACATGCCGGTTTCGCTGGTCTATGCTATCTGGTCCGGCCTTGGTATCGTCTTCATCGCGCTTATCGGTTTTTTCTGGTTCAAACAATCGCTAGATGCCCCCGCCATTATCGGGCTTTCCCTCATTGTCGCTGGCGTCCTCATCATCCACCTGTTTTCAAAAAGCGCACCACATTAACCCGGGCGCACCGCCACCGCGTTGCACACGCACTTTTCTTTGAAAAAGCCGCCCTCAGGGCGTATGGAGGGTTAGTTCAAAACGAAAGGTTCTGAGGTTACAGTGCCATTTTCAATGCACAAAAAGGTATTAGCCGGCACTTCCTGCCAGTTCTCATCACCAATATCCAATGGCTCAGAAACCAGCGTATGCCCACCAAATTTGCACAGCTTTCGCAGGTAAAGCGTAGGCGCAAATTTATCAGAGGCATAACGCACAGCAAACAGCCGCTTTCCATCAGAAAACGCCGCCGTAAAGCGCATAAAAGGCCGCTGATCCGAGGCGCACGCAAGGGCTTCCAGCTTTCCCAAACTGCGCGCCATAGCCGCTTTCGGGTTGCGCTCCAGCCCTTCACCAAGCGCAATTAAAAAAGCTGCTTCACTATCCGTGGCCCCTTTGCGCTGCTCATAAAGCGCATCCGGGATCATCTGGTCAACGGACTTGCGAAAGCCGCCATAGCCACCCACCATGCCATTATGCATAAAAGACCAATTTTTATAGGTAAACGGATGGCAATTATTCCGGCTCGTCGCACTCCCGGTGCTCGCCCGCACATGCGCCAAAAACAGGCCCGATTTCACATGCCGCGCCAAGCTTAGCAAATTCGGGTCAGACCAGGCCGGATAGGTATCCCTAAATTGCCCGGGCTCGGGGCGCGCGCCATACCACGCCATGCCAAAGCCATCTCCATTGGTGTCGGTTTTACCTTCGTCCGAATGCAGACTTTGTGAAATCAGCGAATGCTCGGGGCGGGAAACCACCTCTTCCAGAAATATTTTAGGCCCAGTATAAGCCGCCCAACGACACATTTAAACGCCCTCAACGATCACTAGATCACGAGTAGAATGCTTCAGCGCAATTGGCAAAATTTCCTGATATTCGGCACTGTTATAAAATGCTTTGGCCGTGGCAACATCAGGCATTTCGATCACCACATGGCGATCAGGCCCGCTGCCCTCAAGCTGCTCAAAAGCCCCCGCTTTCACCAAGAACTTTCCACCAAAATGCTCAGCAATCGCCGGTGTTTTGAGTGCATATTCCCTATAAGCCTCAAGGTTGGTCACCTCGATACGGGCAATAATATAAGCTACCATTTTATACCTCCCCGACCAAAATCAGGTCTCGTTCTGTTAGGCTTTCGCGCCCAAAGTATCCAAGCTAGCGATAATATATGTGGGCAATCAGACCCCCTCAACAAAGGTATATTCCCGCTCGGCAGCGGGCAGCCCATGGCTAAGCGCCTCTTGGTATTCCGCACCGTTATAAAACGCCTTCGCCGTGTCCCAATTCGCAAACCGGATAATCACATTGCGCGCACGCCCCGTGCCCTCCATTTGTAAGCATTCGCCGCCACGCGCCAAAAACTCGCCACCATACTGTGCCACAGCGGGCCCTGCGATTTCGGCATATTTGGCATACGCCTCCGCATCTTTTACATCTACATGTACTATCGCATAAACAGCCATTTAAGCCTCCAACATATTAATTACGGCCGCGATGGCCTCATCTGCATTTTCTGCGCTCGGGCCACCGGCCTGTGCCATATCCGGCCGCCCGCCACCGCCTTTTCCGCCCAGCTTTTCTGCTGCAATGCGCACAATATCCACAGCGGAAATATCAATGCCTGCAGTCACACCTGAAGCAATGGCCGCGCGGTCCCCCGTATCGGCGATCAGCAGCACAATACCCTTCCCGAGGCGCTGTTTGTGCTCGTCAATCATGCCGCGCAGGTCTTTGCCCGAAACACCGCTCAGCTTTTGCGCCAAAAACGGAAGGCCGTTGATATTTTGCACGCTCACATCTGCCTGCCCCGAGCCAGCCATGGCCAGTTGCTTCCGGAAATCCGCAAGTTCACTTTGCATCTGCTTGCGCTCGTCCAGCAGCGCCTTAATGCGTGTTGGCAGTTGCTCAGCGGTCGACTTCATCGCCAAAGCCGCGCTCGCCAGGTGCGCGTCATTCATCGCGATATATCCCATAGCCCCCGCGCCCGTCAGGGCCTCAATCCGGCGCACGCCGCTAGCCGAGGCCCCTTCAGACACCAGCTTAAACAAACCAATCTCGCCCAAACGCTCCACATGGGTGCCCCCGCAAAGCTCTAGCGAATAGGTCTTACCGTCATTCCCTTTGCCCGAGCCTTCCAGCGCTCCCATCGACACCACACGCACTTCGTCGCCGTATTTCTCACCAAATAGCGCTTGCGCTCCCAGGTCTCTCGCCGCATCTGGCGTCATAATCCGCGTTTCAACCGCGGTATTCTGCCGGATATACTGGTTTACTTCCATTTCCACATTGGCCAGCTCGTCACTGGTCATCGCCTTGGCGTGGCTAAAATCAAACCGCAGTCGGTTAGCCGCATTCAACGAGCCGCGCTGCGCTACATGGGGGCCAAGCACATTTCGCAGGGCTTCATTAAGTAGGTGTGTGGCAGAGTGGTTTGCCCGAATAGAGCGCCTGTTTAGGTGGTCAACCTTAAGTTCGGCCACCTGCCCAAGGCTGATCTCGCCCTCAATAACCTTCCCAACATGCACAAAAACACCCGCCTTTTTGCGAACATCGGTGATTTGCACCGTGCCGGTCTCTGTCGAAATTGTGCCCTCGTCGCCCACTTGCCCACCGGATTCAGCGTAAAAAGGCGTTTGGTTAAGCGTAATTTGCACCTCGCTTTTGGCTGTGCTCACCGGTTTTCCATCCTCGACAAGCGCCACAATATGGCCCTCGGCCTCTTCCTCAATATAGCCGATGAATTCGCTTGGCCCGTGCTGGTCTACCACCTCAAACCATATGTTTTCATCCGCGGCTTCACCAGAGCCAGCCCACGCCGCGCGCGCTTTCGCTTTTTGTTCGGCCATGGCGGCGTCAAAGCCTTCGGTGTCCACTTCGCGGTCTTTTTCCCGTAAAGCATCTTGGGTGAGATCAAGCGGGAACCCGTAGGTATCATAAAGCTTAAAGGCGGTTTCACCAGGTAGCGGCACGCCCGCATCCAGGTTGATCAACTCGCCATCGAGCAGCTTTAAGCCACGGTCGAGCGTGGTTTTGAAGCGGGTTTCTTCCAGCTCCAGCGTTTCCTCAATCATGCTTTGCGCGTGGGAAAGCTCAGGGAAAGCTTGCCCCATTTGGGCTACAAGCTCGGGCACCAGCCGGTGCATTACCGGGTCTTTTGCGCCTAGCAAATGCGCGTGCCGCATAGCGCGGCGCATAATGCGGCGCAGCACATATCCGCGGCCTTCATTGGAGGGCAGCACACCGTCAGCGATAAGGAACGACGTTGAGCGCAGGTGATCCGCAATCACGCGGTGATGCACATTGCCGTTACCATCAGGTTCGGAATTTGTCACATGGGCCGAAGCCTCAATCAGGCTGCGCATCAGGTCGGTGTCATAAACATCATTAGAACCTTGCAGGAGCGAACTTATCCGCTCAAGCCCCATGCCGGTATCAATGCTTGGCTTGGGCAAGTTTAGGCGCGTGCCGTCTTCCTGCTGGTCATATTGCATAAATACGAGGTTCCAAATCTCGATAAAACGGTCCCCGTCTTCGTCCTTTGAGCCCGGAGGACCACCCCAGATATGCTCGCCATGATCATAAAAAATCTCGGTGCAGGGGCCGCAGGGGCCCGTGGCCCCCATTGACCAGAAATTATCATCGGTGGCGATGCGAATAATCCGGTCATCAGACAGCCCCGCATGCTTTTTCCAAATGTCAGCGGCTTCATCATCGGTATGGTAAACCGTGACAAGGAGCTTGCTCTTGTCGATGCCAAAATCTTTTGTCAGCAAATCCCACGCATAGGGAATGGCGTCCGCCTTAAAATAATCCCCAAAGCTGAAATTGCCAAGCATTTCAAAAAATGTGAGATGGCGAGCGGTATAGCCAACATTGTCAAGGTCGTTATGTTTACCCCCGGCCCGCACGCATTTCTGGCTTGTGGTGGCGCGGGTGTAATCACGGTTTTCCAACCCCGTAAACACGTTTTTAAACTGCACCATGCCCGCATTGGTAAACATCAACGAAGGGTCATTTCGCGGCACAAGCGGCGAGCTTTCCACCTCCGCGTGGCCGTTTTTCACAAAGGCATCAATAAACGTGCTGCGGATATCATTTACGCTGAGCATAGGAACCCCTATTTCTTCAATTGGCTTTGCTGAAAAGCTCTATAATGAAGTGGCGGAGCTGTCCACAGCGGGCATCAAAAAAGCGGCCACTTGGGCCGCCTTTTACTACTCTTCCAACACGTTATCGTCTGATCCGTCAAATTCAAGACCATGTGCCGCGCGGATTTTGTCTTCAATATCATGCGCGATATCCGGGTGCTCTTGCAGGAATGTTTTGGAATTCTCACGGCCCTGCCCGATGCGCTCATCCCCATAAGAGAACCAAGACCCTGCCTTGCCGACAATCCCCAGCTTCACCCCCATGTCCAGAAGCTCTCCGGTTTTGGAAATACCCGTGCCAAACATAATGTCAAATTCAACCTGCTTGAACGGCGGTGCAACCTTATTTTTCACGACCTTTACACGGGTCGCGTTGCCAACCACTTCATCACGGTCCTTCAGCGCGCCAATCCGGCGGATATCCAGCCGCACAGAGGAATAAAATTTAAGCGCATTACCCCCCGTTGTGGTTTCTGGAGAGCCAAACATAACCCCGATTTTCATGCGGATCTGGTTGATAAAGATCACCATACAATTGGAGCGGCTAATGGCGCTGGTGAGCTTGCGCATGGCCTGAGACATCAGCCGCGCTTGCGCGCCCATCTGGTAATCCCCCATGTCGCCCTCAAGCTCGGATTTTGGCGTCAAAGCCGCCACGGAATCCACAACCACCAGATTTACCGCACCTGAGCGCACCAGTGTTTCTGTAATTTCAAGCGCTTGCTCACCCGCATCCGGTTGCGAAATCAACAGTTCATCAAGATCAACACCGAGGTTTTTGGCGTAAGAAGGGTCCAAGGCATGCTCGGCATCAACAAAGGCACATACACCACCTTGCTTTTGCATTTCGGCAATCACATGCAGCGTAAGCGTGGTTTTCCCCGAGCTTTCCGGCCCATAAATCTCAATTATACGCCCCTTGGGCAGGCCACCTATGCCAAGCGCGATATCAAGGCCAATAGAGCCAGTGGACACTGCCTCAATATCAGCAATCGCGCCTTTTTGGCCAAGCTTCATGATAGAGCCTTTGCCAAAGCTACGCTCGATTTGGCTTAGCGCCGATTCCAGAGCTTTATTCTTATCCATGTTGCGTTTGCTTCCCAAATCCAAAAGTGTATCAGCCATCTGTTAACCCCTTATCTCATAATCAGCCCTCATGGGCAACGCACTTGTGTTCTCATATTGTTCTATAAGATCAAAAAGAGAACAAATCAATTAAAATTTTAGTAAGTAGATAGTTACTGCAAAACCTTTACAAAAGGTGAATGGCGAAAAATGTATTTATAGACGCGAAATATACGGCAGAAGGTTTGTGGATTCATTTGCGATCGCGCCTTACATTTGCAGCCGTTGCCCCACACTGTCACTCAACTCAGCTAACGAAAACGGTTTTTGCAAAAAACCGGCATCTTTAATATCGGGCTTACCGTCTTCAAATGCGTCTTCGGCATAGCCGGACATAAAGATAACTTTGGTTTCGGGGTGCTTTTGCAAAGCCTCCCGCACCCAGGTGGGGCCATCTTTTCCGGGCATAATAATGTCAGATATGTAGAGGTCATACTGAGCGCCATTTAGGGCCAAAAGCTCCAACGCGCGTTCAGCACTTTCGGCTTCATCCACCTTATAGCCCCGCATCCGCAAGGCTCGCGCCGCAAAAGACCGCACAGGGTCTTCATCTTCAACCAACAATATCCTACCGGAAACCTCGGCTTCTTTCGGCAGGATAGGCCGACCATCCTCTTTAGCGGGTTTACTCGAAATTTTCCCTACATAGCATGGCAAATACACAATAAATTTTGTACCTTGCTCAAGGATTGAATCAACAAATACAAACCCGCCGGTTTGCTTAATAATGCCATAAACAGTGGAAAGGCCAAGCCCGGTGCCTTCGCCCACGCGCTTGGTGGTGAAAAATGGTTCAAAGATTTTGGCTATGTTGTCGGGCGCGATTCCAGTGCCGGTATCCATAATACTGATGCACACATAATTGCCGGATGGCACCGTAGCTCTATCCCGTTCAAGTGGCCTTTGTAGCTCCACATTTTCTGCAGCAATCATCACGCTACCACCGTCGAGCATGGCATCGCGGGCATTTACAACCAAATTCATAATCACCTGCTCAAGCTGGCGCTCATCAACACGCACCAAATTGAGGTCCTCAGCTATATCAATTTCGAGATTAACCTTTTCCCCCAATAACCGGTTAAGCAATTGCGAAAGCTGGGCCAAGGTGCGCGCAAGCTTCAAAACCTTGGGGCGCAATGTTTGCTTACGAGAAAACGCCAGCAACTGGCGCACCAAAGCGGCCGCCCGGTTGGCGTTTTGCCTGATTTGGATTAAATCACCATAATCCTGATCTCCGGCTTCATGGCGCAGCAATAGCAGGTCACAATGGCCATTAATGGCAGTGAGTAAGTTATTGAAATCATGGGCAACACCGCCGGCAAGCTGGCCAACGGCCTGCATCTTTTGGCTCTGCACAAATTGCGCTTCCAGTATCTTCAACTCGGTCTTGTCGCTCAAGACCACGACTAAACAATCCCTATTGGCAAAGTGCATCGCCATTAAAGACACTTGCAAAAATATCTCTTTGCCGTTTTTCAAATAACGGCCCATTTCTGTGGTGCGAATACCCCGCCCTTTTAGCGCCTCGGCGACCCGAACGCGCATAGAGCGGCCAAGCCCCTCGACCTCCTCACTAAAATTCTTCCCAACAAGGTTTGCATTGCCAAGCAATGCCCGCGCTGCGCCATTGACACCCACAATTTCACCATCAGTTGAAAGCCGTATGAGCGCCACGGGAAGATCATCGAGGATGATTTGAAGGGATTCTGTCTCTGCCGGATCATGTTCAGGGTTACAATTTTGGGCTGCAATTCGCTCTTTCGGCCTAGTTTGTAAGAGCCCAAAAATAGCGGCGCTAACAAGCAAAGGAGCCAATACAATCGCAAGAATTATATAGCCAAGGGCAAAAGCAATGCCCAAGCCAGCAACTGCGCAAGAATAAAGAAGCAGCCAAAATATGGCTTTCAACTGTGTCGGGCGTTCTGAACCTAAATACATATTTTTAATTTTTACCACAAATAACGTAAAGCGCACAATTATTTTCACTTCACAACTAATAGGTTAATAATATGTAAAAAAATTACAACAAATATTTTGGGTGTTTACTTACTAAGAACCGAAATAAAGAAGCCATCTCCGCCGGTTATTGGGCTAAGGCTTTGCTGGTGCGATACTTTCCAGCCTTCAAATTCACGTAAAAACCATATGATTTGATCTGCGTTTTCGCGCGCAAAAAGAGAGCATGTTGCATAGGCCAAAATCCCCTTGCTGCCAACCCGAGCTTGGGCTTTTTGCAATATTTCGCGCTGAAGCGCCACCAACTCAACCAGCCTAGCCTCGGTAATCCGCCATTTACTATCCGGATTTCGCCGCCAAGCGCCGCTGCCCGAGCACGGGGCATCTACAAACACAAGATCACATTTTGGCGAACCCTCAATATGATCAGGTGAAATCACTTGAATATCGGCCCCTGCACGGCGGGCACGCCCCGGGAGGTCCTTCATCCGCAACGGATTGACATCATGAGCAAAAACTTGGCCTTGCCCTTGCATTTCAGCCGCCAGCGCCAAGGTTTTTCCGCCGCCGCCGGCGCAATAATCAAGCACGTTCATGCCGGGCTTTGCCCCCGCCAGCTGGCTGACAAGCTGGCTGGATACATCTTGCAGTTCCACAAAGCCATAGCGATAGGCAAGAGAGCCGTTTAACTTGCGCGGGTTTTCGGTAATGCGCAGCGCCCCCTTAACGCCTGAAACCGGCTCGGAAAATATCAGATCTCTCGCCAAGTAATTCTGGGCTTCTTCAAGAGTCGTTTTCAGCGTATTCACCCGCAGGTCAACCGGTGCGCGAGACTGCATAGATTGCATGATTTGCGCCAAATCAGCCCCCAGCGAGCGCTCTAGCTCAGCGTCAAGAAAATCTGGATAATCCAGCATTATAGGATTTGTGGCAACTCCCGGATTGGCGAGCTGCTCATGCTCGGAGGCGCTCACAGCCCTAGGCGCAAACCGAAAATCGCCAAACAGCTCATCCAGTGCTTCACCATTGCTATATTGTTGCGCCAATACGAGGCCACGGCCGGTCATCTCCCCCGCCAAATGCGAGAGCGAACGCTTTCGGCGCAAGGCGTCAAAAACGACATCCCGCACCGCAGCCCGGTCTTTTGATCCGGCAAAGCGAGAGGCGCGGGCCCAGCGGGTGAGCGCACGCTCGGCGGGGTCTCCGGTGAGGATCTGGTCAAGCAGCGCAATGGCGGCGGAAAGGCGGGCAGATGGCGTCATGCGTCTCGATTTGCCTGTCATAACCGATCAGTGCAAGGTTTTTTTGTTTTTTGTACCGCAAAAAAATAAACCACCGCGCTGAATAGCGCGGTGTTAAGCTTTTAAGAGGGCAACAATTAGTCAGCTGGCCACAATGCCGCATAGCCACGGCGCTCAAATGTTGCACCGCCGCCAAAGTCGTAGCCAAGTGTTAGGCCAAATGAGGATTCGCCACTGCTTGAACCAGACACAAGTAAATTGTATTCGGCACCAACATAGAGGCCGTTATCAAATGCATAACGTCCGCCAATGCTGTAATTGTTAAAGAGATCGTTTATGTTTCCAAATTCAGACCAATAGCTAACCACGATACCGGCTGTAATATCCAGTTTATCATTCAGGTGATAGGCCGCGTCCACATTAAGGAAGATATTAGCGTCGTCGCCAACTCTCTGATAGGCACCCACAGCGAATTCATAAGCTATTCTAGGTGTTTCATATAGAGCTTCAACCCCATACGATGCATACGTTGAACCCCAATCTTCGGAAATATAAAATCCGCCTACTGTTAGCGCCGGTGAAACCTCGTAGAAAACGTGAGCTCCGCCACCAAAAGCACCGCTGCCGTCAAAAAGATTATATGAGGTGTTCATGAGGTCAATCTGAACGCCCAAGGCATTGCCAAACGAAACCTCAAAGCTTCCGTTGATCTGTTCTTGAGATTGAGACGCGCCAAAAGTCGAGTAGACCACCTCAATATTTGCACCGCCAAACTCTAGCGCACTCGCTTGCCCAGCGAATAAAACGCTGGTGAGTAGCGCGGGAATCATAACTATGTTTTTCAATTTAATCTCCACAATTTGATATTAATTATTCAAAAACATATAGTGTTTTAACTAGTGTTTGACTACAAAAAAATCTCGGACAGCCTTTTAGCTGTCAAGACGCCATTATTTCAAAAGTGAGGGCTGCCCAGAAAACACTTAGCGCACCAATGCCATACACAAACACCATGAATCGTTTGGCAACACGGTTATGGCGCACATGAATCCAGCGATGCCAGAAACGGGTAACCAGATAGGCCACAGCGGCCGCCGCCATCACCCAGTTTGTACCAACATACATGGCAATCGCCGCACCAGCGTAAAGCAAAACTGGCGTTTCGAACTGGTTTTGCATATTATTGCCGAGCTTAAGCACGTCACCGGGGTAAAGCTTGTTATCTAGCGCAATGTCCTTCATCGTTAGCTCACTGTTTTTAATGGCATTCACGCGGCCCATCCCCATAGCGAGGATGGTCCAGAGCGTAAAAAACACTTGAATAGTCACAACAAGCAGGATGATTTTGCTTTGAATCTCCATCTATGCCCCCCTGTAGTTCGGACTTTCTCGCGTGATCTGCACATCATGCACATGGCTTTCACTTAGGCCGGCCGATGTTATTTTTACAAATTTGCAGCCGTTGTTCATCTCGGCGATTGTGGCATTACCTGTGTAGCCCATAGCCGCTCGCAACCCGCCCACAAGCTGGTGCAGCACTGCACCGGCAGCCCCCTTATAGGCCACTTGCCCTTCAATGCCCTCCGGCACCAGTTTCTCGGTCGAGACTTCTTTCTGGAAGTAGCGATCAGCCGAACCACGGGCCATAGCCCCCACGCTACCCATACCGCGATAGGCTTTATAGCTACGGCCTTGATAAAGGAAAAGTTCGCCGGGCGCTTCGTCTGTGCCCGCCAGCATAGAGCCGATCATGGCGCAGCTCGCGCCAGCCGCCACAGCTTTCGCGAAGTCACCCGAAAACTTGATGCCGCCATCAGCTATCACATTATGGCCGGTTTTGGCGGCTTCCTTGGCGCAATCACTTACCGCTGTGAGCTGTGGCACGCCAACCCCTGCCACAATGCGCGTGGTGCAAATAGAACCAGGCCCGATGCCCACTTTCACTGCATCGGCGCCCGCATCAATCAAGCTACGCGTTGCCGCGGCCGTAGCCACATTGCCGGCAATAATCTGCACATCGGGCGCCGCTGCCCGAAGCTGGCGCACCGCATCAGCCACCGCGATGGAATGGCCGTGGGCGGTATCAATGATGATCACATCCACGCCAGCCTTCACAAGTGCCATCGAGCGTTCAAAACCGCTATCCCCAACGGTCGAGGCCGCCGCTACGCGCAGGCGGCCCATCTCATCTTTACAGGCTTGCGGATTGAGCACAGATTGCTCAATATCTTTGATCGTCAGTAGTCCTGTCAGCTCGTTTTTATCGTTCACAATGAGCAGCTTTTCAATCCGGCGGGCTTCCATAATGCTTTTGGCTTGGTCCAAATCCGCCGGCTCATGCAAAAGCGCAAGCTTGTCGGTGGTCATCATCGTCGCAATTGGCGTATCGTCAGCACTGGCAAATCGCATATCGCGGTTCGTTACAATGCCCAGCACCCTGCCCTGCGTATCTACCACCGGAAAGCCGGAAACCTTATAGCGCTCCTGCAAGGCCTTGGCATCTGCCAGTGTTTGGTCTGCCGACAGCGTGATCGGGTTTTCGACCACGCCGCTCTCAAACCGCTTAACGGCGCGCACTTGCCGCGCTTGCTCTTCAATATCAAGATTGCGGTGCAGCACGCCAATGCCGCCGGCCTGCGCCATGGCTATCGCCATTTTGCTTTCGGTCACTGTATCCATCGCCGAGCTGAGCAGCGGGATGTTCATTGAAATGGTTTTGGTAAGCTTGGTGCGGGTGTCCGCCGTGGTGGGCATCACTTCAGATGCCCCCGGAACCAGCAATACGTCGTCAAAGGTGAGCGCCTCGGATATGTCCATAACAGACCTCCCAGTTAGGGGTTATCTTTGACGCCTTCCTATCGCATGTTGCAGTGCAAAAGGGAAGGCCTAAGCCACCGCTGCGCCGGTTTTTTTAGCCAAATCCCGCTTGGCCCACATTTTGAGTGCCTTGTGGCTGATGAAAAATATGAGCGCCGTGGAAATAAGCCCACCAGCAATCGCGCCCGCAGTTGCTACCAGCCCATAGCCCTTGGCCATCGCCATGATGTTGATATTGGTAAACGTGGCCAGCGGAAAGGTGAAGCTGCCCCACATTGGCGTAAAGCCCGCTTTGGTGAGCCATTTGGCAAAAACCAGCAACGCAATCGCATAGGCCCAAACGGCGATATAAAACACCGTAAAGCCAATCTCGGGCCCGAACTGGCCAAAGGCCATGCCAAACAGGCTCAGCGGTGCGAGGATAATAGCGTAGGTCGGGCGCAGCGGCTCTGGTGGGCGGGTGCGGATGAATTTGGCCGCGAGCTGAAACAGGATAACCGCAAAAGCCAGCAATGAAATATAAGTGAGAATTTGGCTGAGGAGGCCATAGCCCAAGGCAACACCAGCAAGCGGTGCCGTCACCAACCCCACAAATGGCAAAAGCTGAAACGGCGTCACTGAGCGCCCCTCTGGCGGCGATTTGGCCATGGATTTCACAACAAACGTCGCAATGACCGCATGAAGCAGAATGCCAAACCACCACACATAGCGGGCAATTTCGCCATAAGGCAGCAAGCCAGCCGCCAATACAATGAACGACATCGAAACCGCCGACAGGCCAGCCCTGCCCGGAGGCGACTTGAGATCATCCATCAGCACAGCGGGGCGTGCAACAAGCTTTGCCAAATAGCTAAGAGCAAAAAAAGCAAGAATGGCGGTGGTGACGCCTAACAGGATATCACCAAAGCCTGCCGTTAGCTCAAAGCTAATACCAAGGCCACGCCACGCGAGCGACAGGCCCACAAGGCCCAGAATAACCGGAAAAATCGCAGGTGGTGTGCTGCGCCACAATGGTTGACGGTTCATTTTTTCCCCTTTTATTTCACATATAATATTGTGAATGTAAAATGCATTGCAAGCATTACTTGCCCTCAGCGCCAACTGGTCGCATTCTGGGCGGATTATTGAAAGGTCATTCACATGAAATTATGGTTCATACTATTGTTGCTCCCATCCACCCTCATGGCCGAATCCATCGCGCCCTACCCTATCAGCATCCGCATTCGAGATATAATCTCCGCCGTAGGGCCAAGCTGGAATACAGCTGGCAGCTATAAGGCCGTTTTGTTGCGAGAAGACGAGCATGCAGCGCTTTACATCTTCCGCGGCCCTTACGATCAAGCGCCGTTAGTATACGCGCCGCAGTTGGCAACAACGGGCACATATTGGGGCACGGTCCCGTGGCTCGAATTTGATGATGCTGGCACCTTGCTTTTACACAGCGAAAACCGTGCGCATGGGCGTAATAAATGGGAAGCTATGCTTTCAATCAATGAGCAAAACGGCAGCTTTTTTGTGAGCGCGTTTAATGTGAGTGGCTATGATTCCCTTGATCCGGATAGTTTTACAGATTGTGCCATTGATATGACGGCTCAAACACTCATCGTGAATGGTCATGAAGTGACACCGTTTCCGCTGCCTACAGAAGTTGAGGTGGAAAACTGGAACAGTGGCTATGCGGGGCTTTGCGACACTCTGGCTGAGTAATAATGTAAAAGGACTCGGCCTGTGTAACGCAATAATAAATATGAGAAACGGGGCAGGCCTTAAGTATTGCGAAATTGATTCGCGCATATTTGATTGAAAATGCATTTTTGAAACAAAAAACGCCGATTTTTCACCATATTTCCTCAATTTTAAAATAAATTGAGGAAATATATTTAAATCTAAAATCGAAATACTTCAATATTGCCATAATTTTGGCGCAATGGTGTTTACTGCAAACACATTCTTGAGAATCCAGCGCGGTGGCAGAAATCTGAGTCAGATTTTTAGCTAAATTTCCGTTGTTTAGCGATAAATCAGCCAGAGCAGCCCCACAACTTGTGAATGCCATATCCATTGAGGATTGCAGGCAGGAACCTCGGGCAGGAAGATTGCGCCACAATTCGAACAAGCATTAAGGCATAACGGGTGTTGTTATCTGGCACACTTACCTTAAGCGAGTGTACTTTTTACTTGTTTGCAGCTAAACTTTAGATACTGTCGCCCAGGTTACATAACAAATAATTGAAAATTATAGATAATTAAGATACAATCAAAATGTCTCGGCTGGACGGTCCGGCCCAAGTATCGAGGATAATCGTATGGAAGACAACAAAACAGACGGTGTGGTTTCCCGCCGCCAGGCGCTCAAGAGAATTGGCCTTTCCACGGCTGGTGTTTACGTGGCCACTGGTATAAGCACGCTTTCAGTCGCTGAAGCGCGCACAAAACTCACACGCGCAGAAAAACGTCGCAGACGCCGTGAGAGACGTCGTAATCGCCGTAATTCATCATGCCCGTCCTCCTCGGGTGCATCTTCAGGCGCGTCTGCGTCTTCCCCTTCAGGCGGCTCCTCGTCAGGCGGTTCGTCCTCAGGCGGTTCGTCCTCAGGCGGCTCATCTTCAGGTGGTTCGTCCTCAGGTGGCTCCTCGTCAGGTGGCTCATCTTCGGGCGGCTCCTCCTCGGGTGGTTCGTCCTCAGGCGGTTCTGCATCCTGCCCATCTACACCAACTGACGAACTCCCCCCCGGTGATATCGTGCCTGGTGGCTGATAGCTGACTAGAAAAATTGTGAGCGGCGCGATTTGAATTTGCTAAGTCTAATTCTAAACCGCGCCGCTTATTCTTTTGAGTTGTGAGCTTCAATTGAGACGGGAAGCGTAACGCCTCTATGCAGAAATTCTCCTACCTAATGGTTGCTTTGGCAACAATAGTGGCTCTACCCGCAATGGCTCAGGAAAGCTGCATTTGCCTAAAGTGCCTTTTGGGGCAGCACCGGATGGTGCAGGCTTTGAGCCAAAGCATGGCTCCAGCATTTGAGCCGGGCGATTGCCGCCACGCGCGTTATCTAAATGGTGAGTTCGAGCGCCTCCAATATGGCGATATGATCTTTTTCCAGCATCCAATTCATGAAACGCAGTATGTGGACAGAGTTATTGCCATGGGGGGCGACACGGTGCAGATGATTGACGGGGTCGTCTGGCTAAACGGTGCGCCGTTATTGCAAGTAAAAATGGAGGATTATGAGATTCCGTATGAGCGCACAGGGCCGGAGAGCGGATTGCCTATGTGCCAAAACAGGCCCGAAATTGGCGGCATCTGCCGCACTGAGCGCTTTATCGAGACAGCTCCTAATGGCCGTAGCTATCAAGTGCTGAATGTGCGCGAAGCGCGAAGCGATAATACTGAAGAGTATTTGGTCCCTGAAGGCTTTGTTTTTGTTTTAGGAGATCATCGCGATAACTCTATCGACAGTAGGTTTCCGCAAACTGGGCCGTTCCGCGGCGTTGGCTTTGTGCCCCTAGAAAACATCATCGGGATTATTGAAGAAAACTAATCGCCCTCACGCCCCTTAAACCCTGTTGCCACCACAAATTTCTCGGAGCTATCCTTGCGGCTGCTGGGGGGTTTAACGTGGATAACTTTGGTGAAGTTGGCCCGCAACATTTTCATCACATCGGCCTCGGCCCCGCCAGCCAGCACTTTGGCCACAAAGGTGCCACCGGGCTCCAGCACGTCAATGGCGAAGTAAAGCGCGGCTTCTACAAGCGCCATAATGCGCAGGTGGTCCGCCCCCTTATGGCCAGATGAAAACGGGGCCATATCGGACATCACAACATTCGCCGAACCGCCAAGCCAATCCTTTACTTTCTGGTCCGCATCATCTTCCAAAAAATCCAACACATGAATTTCAGCCCCCGCCACATGCTCAACCTCCTGAAGGTCAACCCCCAGCACCGTGCCTGTTTTTTTGCCTTTGCGCTCCCCAAGCGCATTTACCCGTTCCACAGCCATTTGGCACCAACCACCGGGCGCACAGCCAAGGTCAACCACCTTCGCACCGGGCAGCAAAAAGCGGTATTTATCATCCAGTTCCATGATCTTATAAGCCGCCCGGCCGCGATAGCCCTCGCGCTGAGCACGTTGGACGTAAGGGTCATTCAGCTGCCGCTCAAGCCAAAGCGTGCTGGCGAGCTTACGGCCCTTGGCGGTTTTCACCCGCACCTTCAGGTCGCGCTGGCCACGGCCTGAATTATTTATCTTTTGGCCCGGTTTTCTCATGCTTGGTCCTCAAATACGCCATCGGCGTTCATCATTGAATAGAGCATCCCCTCACGCAGGCCCCTATCGGCCACCCGAATATGCCGCGTGGGCCAAATGCGCAATATGGTTTGCAAAATAGCCGAGCCTGACATGATAAGCTGGGCGCGGTCCCGCCCTATCCCCGGCTCTTCTCGCCGCCCGACAGGGCCAAGTTTGAGGAATTTGTCAACCACGGCGTTAACGTCCGGCGCGCCCATGGCCATGCCATCCACCAAGTTGCGGTCATAGCGCTTGAGGCCAAGATGCATGGCCCCAACGGTGGTTATGGTGCCTGAGGTGCCGATCACCTGAAGGCCGTCCATATTGGCAGGTGAGCCGCCCTCAATATAGGGGTTGAAGCTCTCCAGCATGTCCTCAAAATAGCAGGCCATCAGAGCAAAGCGGGCAGAATCATCAGACACATCAGAGTAGCGCTGCAAAAGCGTGGCCACGCCCAGCGGCACCGATATCCAGTCAACCACCTTGGCCCCAAGCGGCATATGAATACCCTTGGTGCCATTCCCCGGCGAAAGCTCCATCATGGCTGTGGTTTTGTCCACGGGGTTTACCTCTGAAAGGTCAATCCAGACCAATTCCGTAGAGCCACCACCAATATCAATCACCAGCACCTGCTTGGCTTGCGGGGCGACAAGCGGCGCGCAGCCAACCACCGCAAGGCGGGCTTCCTCCGAAGGCTTGATGATTTCGAGTTTCAAGCCGGTTTCCGAGCGGATACGGCTCATGAATTTTTCACCATTCACGGCGCGCCTACAAGCCTCTGTGGCAACCAGCCGCCTTGCCACCAAACCCTTCATGCGCAGCTTTTTAGCGCATACATGTAGCGCCTGCACGGTGCGCGCTATGCCCGCATTAGAAAGAGAGCCGGTGCGCTCCAGCTCAAGGCCGAGCCGCACCGATTTTGAAAATGCATCTACGATCTGAAAATGCCCGTCTTTCGGCGTGGCTATCAGCATCCGGCAACTATTTGTGCCCAAGTCAAGCGCCGCATAAAACGGCCCTTCGCCTGTGTTCAGGCGACGGTGTGGCGCCAGACCCTTCGGTCTCGCTTTATTCATTGTTCAAGCCAATCTCTGCCCCTGCCTCGGCAGGGTGTTTGCACAGATGGTAACGCAGAAAGCGGGTTTAGGCAACCAGTCCGTTTTGGGCCGCAAAACTATTTACCGGAACCCCAAGGCCACGGCAAATATTATAGGTGAGGTCTGGATTATTGAGGGTATAAAAGTGCAGGTGTTGCACACCCTCAATCATCAGGTCGTCACACATTTCGGTGGCCAACGCCGTAGAGAGGATTTCGGTTTCGTCTTGGCTGTTGGCATTTGCAAAGGCTTTATGCATCCAGTCCGGTACATTAGCTTGGCACATATTCGCAAAACGGGTCATTTTTGCAAAATTCTCGACCGGCAGGATGCCGGGAATAATTGGCACGGCAATGCCAGCCTTCTCGGCGGCATCCCGAAAGCGCAGGAAATCATCCTTGTCAAAAAAGAATTGCGTAATGGCCTGCGAAGCCCCTGCATCGACTTTGCGCTTTAGGTTTTCAATATCGGCTTGTAAGGACGCCGCCTCGGGGTGCTTTTCAGGGTAAGCCGCCACCGAAATATCAAAATCCCCCGCGTCCTTCAGGCCTTCCACCAGCTCAGCAGCGCTCGCAAAACCCTTGGGGTGCGGCGTAAAGTGGCTTTCGCCCTTGGGCGCATCGCCCCGCAAGGCCACAATACGCTTTACGCCCATTTTGGCATAAGCCCGCGCCACATCAAGCGTTTCTTCTTTGGAAGCCCCCACGCAGGTAAGGTGCCCCGCGATATTAAGCCGCGCGCGGTCTTTAATGGTCGCAATCGCCGACATTGTGCGCTCTCGCGTAGCGCCCCCTGCCCCGTAAGTTACCGAAACGAATTTCGGTGCCAAGGGCGCAAGCCGCTCAACCGAGCGCCAAAGGCGCAGGTTTGCTTCTGTAGAATGGGGAGGGAAAAATTCAAAGGACAGACTCAGGGTCTGTTTTTCTGTTTCTGTGTGCATCGGTCCATACCGTCAATGAGTTTTGCTATGGGGGCACCATACACGCTATTTGCGACAATTCAACCATACTTTACGACGCACCCTTTACAAACAGGGTATATCTGGCCCATTTGAACAGAAAAAGGAGTGAAAAAATGGCGAAAGTTGTAATTGTATATTGGCGGGATATTCCGGCGCAGGTGATTGTGGGCAAGGGTCGCCGCGCAGCCAAAGTGCAGCTACCCGAGCGATTCGAGCAAGCGATTGACCGCGCGGCGATGAAGGTTGGCGCAGCGGGCTCGGATGACTATTTGGCCGAATGGCGCAAAAGTGCTCCGGTTGAGGTCTCTGGCAGCGACCAAGATGTCGCAAATGCGCAGGCCGAGGCGCTGACGCAAGCCTACGATCAGGATAAGATCAAATCCCTGATTGCGAATGACGGCTGGGAGCCAGCCTGATACGGAGCTGCCATGAATATTGTGCCGATGCCCCCCGCCCCACAAAGCCTTTTAAACGGATTTTCCATTGAGGTGATGCCCCGCACGGCGGCCAAAATCCCGGATTTCAAGGCGATACTGCCGACGGGCACACGAGTTTATATCGCGCATATTGCAGGTACGCCGATTGAGGATATGCTCAGCACCGCCAAGCGGTTGGCCGCTGACGGTTTTGAGGTTATGCCTCATTTTCCAGCTCGGATCATTGCTGACAAAGCCACGCTTGAAAACTGGGTGCAGCGCTATGCTGACCTTGGTATTTCCTCAGCGCTTTTGCTGGCTGGCGGTGTGGATACCCCGAAGGGGGACTTTGCTGACTCAATGCAACTGATGGAAAGTGGCGTGTTTGATGCCCACGGCTATACCCGCATGCATGTGGCAGGCCACCCTGAGGGCAATAAGGACATCGGCGATGAGGCCGAAGTAATGGCCGCGCTAAAATGGAAATCGGACTTTCAAAACCGCACAGACGCCCGCATGGCCATTGCCACGCAGTTTGTTTTTGAGGCCCCGCCCGTGGTGGATTGGTGTGACCGGATGCAAGCCGCTGGTGTGCAAATTCCGGTGCATATCGGCTTGGCTGGCCCAGCCAAGCTGCAAACCCTGATCAAGTTTTCCATGGCATGTGGCGTGGGGGCCAGCCTTCGGGTGCTGACCCGCCGCGCACGCGATATCACAAAGCTGATGCGCCCCTTCACGCCCGAGTCTCTTCTGGCGGAGCTTAGCGTCAACCGCCCTGCGGCGATAGAATCGGTGCATTTCTTTCCGCTAGGTGGCATACGAGCCACAACCGACTACATTTCGGCGCAAAGCGACCCCGCTGACCGCCTGCGAGCCTAAGGACTAAACATGACCCGCACCATTGTTGAATCAAAATCCAAAACCGCCATCATCGGTTTTGACCAACCCTTCTGCGTGATCGGCGAACGCATCAACCCCACGGGCCGCAAAAAGCTGGCGCGTGAACTTGAAGCGGGGGATTTTTCCACCGTTGAGGCCGATGCGTTGGCACAGGTGGCCGCTGGGGCCACCATGCTAGATATCAACGCGGGTGTGGTTTACAATTCAAACCCCAACCCCAATGAAACTGAGCCGCCCTTGATGCAAGAGGTTCTACGCCGGGTGCAGGCCTTGGTAGATATACCGCTTTGCATTGATAGCTCTGTGCCCGCCGCTCTGGAAGCTGGTTTACAAGTGTGTGAGGGCCGGCCCTTGCTGAATTCGGTAACAGGCGAGGAGGACAAGCTGGAGCTTATCCTACCGCTTGTGAAAAAATACAATGTGCCTGTGGTCGCGATTTCTAACGATGATACCGGCATTTCAGAAGACCCTGAAGTCCGCTTTGCTGTCGCCAAAAAAATTGTTGAACGTGCCGCAGATTTTGGCATTCCTGCGCATGACATCGTGGTAGACCCACTGGTGATGCCCATCGGCGCCATGGCCACCGCTGGCTTGCAAGTGTTTGAGCTCGTACGAAAACTGCGCGCTGAACTAGGGGTAAACACTACCTGCGGAGCCTCCAATATCAGCTTTGGTCTGCCAAACCGTAACGGCGTAAATGCCGCCTTCCTGCCGATGGCGATCGCCTCGGGCATGACCTCCGCGATTATGAACCCGATGCACCCCACAGAAATGGACGCCATCCGCGCCGCAAACCTACTAACAAATAATGATGACCACGGTGCTGCATGGATTAAAGCCAACAAACCACCACTCGCCGAAGGCGAGGCTGAGGCTGGTGCTCGCGGGGCACGCGGCGGACGGCGTCGTCGGCGGGGGTAAATGCATTTCCCTCTTGTTACCTTGTGGTTACATGCCTAAATAATAGGCAGACCTATTCGAGGAAATACTATGAACGATACACTCTACAAAACACTGGGTGTGAGCAAGAGCGCCACCCAGAGCGACATAAAAAAAGCTTTTCGCAAGCATATGAAAGAGTTGCACCCCGATCTTAACCCGGGAAATGCAGCAAAGGAAGCGCGATTCAAGAAGGTTTCAGCCGCCAATGACATATTGAGCGACCCAGATAAGCGGGCGCTTTATGACCGTGGCGAAATCGACGAAAACGGTGCAGATGTGGTGCAAAACCCGTTTGGCGGTGGCTTCAGAAGCCAACCACAAGGCGGACAAGGCTATGGCGACATGGGGGATGTGTTTTCCCAAATGTTTGGTGGCGGCGGCCAACAGCGCGGCGGCTTTCAACAGGCATTTAAAGGGCAGGACCAGCGCTATAACATGAAAGTCAGCTTTGCTGAGGCGGCTTTGGGCGGAAAGAAGCAGATCCATCTGTCAGACGGCAGCGCGATAAATGTTACGATTCCCAAGGGGATTGAGGGTGGAAAAACCATTCGGCTTAAAGGCAAAGGTCATGCGGGCCAAAATGGTGGGCCCGCAGGCGACGCCCTGATTGAGGTTAAAGTTGCCCCACATCCTGTGTTTATCCGAAACGGGCTGGATATTGAGTTGAATCTGCCGATCACGCTTTACGAAGCCACGCTTGGCGGCAAAATTGAAGTACCAACGCTACATGGCGCTGTTGGCCTCAAAATCCCCGCAGGCGCCAGCAGCGGGAAGGTTTTTCGGCTCAAGGGGCGTGGTATTGCAAGCGCCCGCAACAAGGGCGACCAGCTCGTAAAACTACAAATCCAGATGCCTGAAACGGTAGACGAAAAGCTAGAGGCCTTTATGCGGGACATGCAAGATAACAGCCCCTATGATCCGCGCCAAAAGCTGAAGACAAAAGCACATGTTTAAGGGTGAAATTCTGGCTGTGATTGATTGTTGCGCGCGGTAAATTAACCCTTAAGGGTGTCGTTATTGCGCTTTCCAACTGCCTGAATTCCGCTAATATGCGGCAAACATTTGGCGGGGCCACTATGAGCAAGCAACACACGGTTATTTTTACCCCTTCGGGCAAGCGCGGGCAATTTACTGAAGGCACGCCTGTGCTGGATGCCGCCCGAAGCTTGGGCGTGGACCTTGACTCCGTGTGTGGCGGGCGCGGGATTTGCTCCAAATGCCAGATCACCCCAAGCTTTGGCGATTTCCCAAAATTCGGCATTACCGTAACCGATAAGTCGCTTTCCGAGTGGAACAGCGTTGAGCAGCGCTACGATGATATTCGCGGCCTACCCAAAGGGCGGCGGCTGGGCTGTCAAGCCAAAGTAACGGGCGATATCGTAATAGATGTGCCGCCGGAATCTCAGGTGCACAAACAGGTGATTAGAAAGCGGGCCGAGGCGCGAGACATCACGATAGACCCGGCTATTCGCTTGCTGTTTGTCGAGGTGGAAGAGCCTGATATGCACAAGCCAAGCGGAGACTTTGAGCGACTTCAGGCCGCCTTAAAAACGCAATGGGGCATTGAGACCACGGCCTCACTGGAAACGCTAAAAACCCTTCAATCCAAGCTGCGCAAGGGGAAGTGGCAGATAACCTGCGCCTTTCATGCGCCAAGCGGACAGATTCTTGAAATTTGGCCAGGCTATTTTGAGGGCCCGCTTTATGGGCTGGCGGTGGACCTCGGCTCCACCACCATCGCGGCGCATTTGTGTGATTTGTCTACAGGCGAAGTGCTGGCGTCATCCGGCCTGATGAATCCACAAATCCGCTTTGGCGAAGACCTGATGAGCCGCGTTTCCTACGTAATGATGAACCCCGGTGGCGATGTGGAAATGACCACCGTTGTGCGCGAAGCGATCAACACGCTGATTGGTGAAATTTCCGAACAAGCCAGCATTGCCCGCGCGGATATTTTTGAGATGGTGTTGGTCGCTAACCCCATAATGCACCATCTGTTTTTGGGCCTTGATCCGGTGGAGCTTGGCCAAGCGCCCTTTGCGCTCGCTGTGTCAGATGCACAAAGCTTTGCTGGCACAGAGGCGGAGCTGGACATGCACCAAAACGCGCAAATTTACACCCTGCCCTGCATTGCAGGCCATGTGGGGGCGGATGCCGCCGCTGTGGCGCTTTCTGAAGCGCCAAATCTGTCAGATGACCTTGTGCTTATTGTTGATGTCGGCACCAATGCCGAAATTTTGCTGGGGAATAAAGATGGCGTGCTCGCCTGCTCCTCCCCCACCGGCCCCGCCTTTGAAGGCGCACAAATTTCCAGCGGCCAGCGGGCGGCTCCGGGTGCGATAGAGCATATTCGCATCGGGGAAGATAAGGAGCCTATCTATAAAGTTGTGGGCTGTGATTTGTGGTCAAACGAGGCGGGCTTTGCCGATGCCACGCTGACCACCGGCATCACCGGCATTTGCGGCTCGGGCATTATCGAGGCCATTGCGGAAATGCGCATGGCTGGCATTGTGGACCCTTCGGGGCTGATCGGCTCAGAAGCCCAAACCGGCACACCACGCTGTATTTCAGATGGGCGCACCAATGCCTATGTGATTTTTGAGCCTGAACATGGCCCCAAAATCACTGTTACCAACGGCGATATCCGCGCCATTCAGCTCGCTAAAGCGGCGCTTTATGCGGGCGCGCGGCTGTTGATGGACAGGCTAAAAGTGGATACCGTTGACCGCGTGGTGCTGGCCGGAGCCTTTGGCGCGCATATCTCACCCAAACACGCCATGGTGCTCGGCATGATCCCTGATTGCCCTGTTGAGAAGGTTACTTCGGCTGGCAATGCCGCAGGCACAGGTGCGCGCATAGCGCTGCTCAATCTTGCGTCTCGCGCTGAGATAGAGACCACTGTGCGGCAGATAGAAAAGGTTGAAACCGCTATCGAACCCGCTTTTCAGGAGCATTTTGTGAACGCGACCAATATCCCGCACGCCACCGCACCTTTTGAAGGGCTGCGTGCCACCACACCGCTGCCGGATGTCTCATATAATGCCGCCGGGGCAGCGGGTCGAAAACGGAAGCGCTCGCGTAAGTAATCTTGTAAAACAGCACCCTCTATGGTAATTGGCGAGCCAACCAAACCGAAAAGAAATGATAAATGACCAAAGCGATCTGCGCCCTTACGATGGTCCGAAATGATGCTGTATTTATCCGGAAATGGGTGGATTATTACAGTAAGGCATTGGGCCGGAAAAACCTGTTTATCATTCTGGATGGCCACGATCAGGAAATGCCTGAAAATACCGAGGGCGTAAATGCCATATTTTTGCCAAAAGTGCATGCCCAACTGGTTAAAGCCGATCGGCGGCGCGCCAGGGTCATGTCGCACTTTGCTGCGGGCTTGCTTTACCACTATGATATGGTGATCGGCGTCGACATTGATGAGTTCATCGTTGTGGACCCTGCCCTTGGCCAAAATCTTTCGGAGTATCTTTCTAAGCTACCTTTGCGCTCATCTTATTCGTCATTAGGGATGGATGTTGGCCAACACATTAGCACAGAATCTCCGGCAGATTTTAGCAAGCCTTTGCTTTCCCAGCGCAAGTTTGCCATGCTATCTTCTCGTTATTCCAAACCGTCTATCATTATGAAGCCTGTCACCTGGGGCTCCGGCATGCACCGCATCAAAGGGCATAATTTTAAAATTGATCCAAATCTTTATCTATTCCACTTTGGTATGGTTGATAAAAAGCAATCGGAAACCCGTGAAAATGATGCCGATCTGCTAAAAGCTGGTTGGGGGAAACACATGGCACGGCGTGGCAATTTGCTTCATATTATCGAAAAAGCCACCCCGTTGGACGGGGATGATTATATACCCACAGCGCGCAAACTTCAACAAAACCGTAGGCCCCTATATGCGCTTAACAAGCCCAAGATGATAAAGGGTAGCCCCGTGATACGCATTCCTGAAAGGTTTGAAAATACAGTCTAGCCGTCGTAATCCACCACGATCTTTTTTGTTTTAGCATGGGATTGGCAGGTCAGAATATACCCTTGCTCCACCTCATAATCCTCAAGCGCTTGGTTGGCCCGCATCTCCACCTCGCCGCTCACAAGCTTTGCTTTACAGGTAGAGCATACACCCGCACGGCAGGCATAGGGGGCGTCAAGCTTGGCATCCAAAGCCGCCTGTAAAACCGAGGTTTCGGCATCAAGAGGCAGGTTGTGGCTCACCCCGTCAAGCAGAACTGTTGCTTGCAGCGCGCCGCGGGGGGCTGCACTTCCCAAGCTCTCGGCCTTTTGCGCGGCGCGTCCGGGCTGGTCAGAAAGGAACTGCTCTATCGAGAGCTGAAAAGGTTCCAGATGCGCAGATAATCCACTTTTCACAATCTCCATCATAGGGGTCGGTCCGCAAATAAAGGCTTGCTCCACGGCACCGATATTTACCCAGCCATCAAAAAGCCCTTCAAGCTTTTCCGCGTCTAGCCGGCCTGCAAAAAGCTCAATATCTTGCGCATTATCCTCTAAAATATGAATAACATGGAAGCGCCCTAAGAATTGATCTTTCAGGTCTTGTAGCTCATCGCGAAACATAGTGCTCGCCACTGACCGATTGGCATAAACCAATATAAATGAAGCCTTTTCATCGGCTTGCAGTGTAGACTTAATAATTGATAGTAACGGTGTAATGCCCGAACCACCAGCAAACCCCAGATTTTTTGCCGCAATTTTTGCACCAAAAGCTCCCATGGGCGGCATGGCTTCCAATATGTCTCCAACTTGCAATTCCCTATTCGCAAAACTGGAAAACACCCCGCCTTCTACGGCCTTAATCCCCACCCTTAGCCCCTCTTCCGGCGTAGAGCACACTGAGTAACAGCGGCGAAGTTCTTCCCCGTCGAACTCTTTTCGAAAGGTCAGGTATTGCCCCGGCGCAAAGCTGAAATCACCGCTCTTGGGCGTGAGCGAAAGCACAACAGCGCTATCGGTTTCACGGCGGATATCGGTGACTTCAAGCGGGTGAAAACGGGGCATAAGAGGCTCCTAATGGCATTTAAAGGCGTCAAATGGCTCCAGGCAATCACCACATTTATAATGGCTTTTGCAGGGGGTGGAGCCAAACGGCGAAATGAGAGTGGTATTTGAAGAATTACAAAGCGGGCAATGCGGCTGGCCTGCTATGGGCGGAGCAATCCCGTAGGCGCGCAGTTTTTCATGGGCTTCGGGTTTAATCCAGTCCGTGGTCCATGGCGGCGAAATCTGGGTCTCAAGGCGGGGGTTTTCCACACCATTTTCCCTGAGCTTTGCCTCGATATCAAGCTTAATCACCGAGGTTGCCGGGCAGCCCGAATAGGTCGGCGTGATCTTAACAAGCACACCCTGCCCAACGTCAACCTGCCGTATCACCCCAAGCTCCACGAGCGACAGCACTGGAATTTCGGGGTCTGGCACTTCGCCAAGCCACGCCCAAATCTGCGCCTCGGTTACCATCGGGCATCCGGATAGGCGCGCTGCAAGAATTGCATGGTCGCCAGCATGTGGCCGAGATCTTCGGTATGAGTGCCACTGCGCCCGCCCAGTTGCGCAAAATCGTTTTCGGGGCGGGTAAGTGTTGCCAAGGCTAGCGTAGTATTGAGCGCTTTATCAAAGCGCGGGCGCTGGCTACTGGGGAGCGGGGCAATGCCCGCCTCACTCATCTCGCTATCAAGCGTATCATCGCTAAACATCTCGCCAACATAAGGCCAAAGCGCCTCTAACGCGGCTTGCATTTTCTGGTGGCTTTCCGCAGAGCCATCCCCCAGCCGAATTATCAAATCCTTTGATCTTTCAAGGTGGTAATCCGCTTCTTTAACGCACTTGGCTGCAATGCCGGCCACCCGGTCATCCTCTGAAAGGCAAAGGTCTGACAAGCGCTCATGATGCCAGAGGTCAAACAGAAATTGCCGCATAAGCGTGTGGCCAAAATCCCGGTTGGGCCGCTCGACCAGCAAAAGATTGCGGAAATCCCAAGCGTCCCGCCGGAAAGCCAGCGCGTCTGCATCACGCCCCTGCCCTTCTACCTCGCCCGCCAAGCCAAGCCACATGCGGGTTTGCCCGATCATATCAAGCGCGATATTGGCCAGCGCGATATCCTCTTCCAGCACCGGCGAATGCCCGCACCATTCAGACACCCGATGCCCAAGCACCAAGGTGGTGTCCCCCATACGTAGCAGGAACTCAAACATCACATGGACCCCACTTCGTCGGGGATGTCAAAAAATGTCGGATGGCGGTAAGTTTTGTCGTTGGAAGGGTCAAACATCGGGCCTTTGCGGCTGGGTGCGCTGGCGGTTACATCTTCTGACTTCACCACCCAAATGCTCACGCCTTCGTTGCGCCGCGTATAAACATCGCGGGCATTTAGCACCGCCATTTCAGCATCGGGCGCATGCAGGCTGCCCACATGCCGGTGGCTCAGCCCATGCTGCCCACGAATAAAAATCTCCCAAAGGGGCCAGTCATTTGCCATGGTTTTACTCCGCTGCTATTTTCTGTTTTTTGGCATGGGCCATCAGCCCCTCACGAAACCAAGCGCCGTCATCATGCGCTTTGTTACGTGCGCGTAGTCGGTCCACATTACAGGGGCCATTGCCTTTGAGCACATCAAAAAACTCCGCCCAATCAGGGTCGCTAAAGCTGTAATGTCCGGTTTTGGGGTTAAGTTTGGCCGCGCTATCGGGCACGTCCAGCCCTAAATATTCAATCTGCGGAATCGTTTGGTCTACAAACTTTTGCCGCCCCTCATCATTGGTCATCACCTTGATTTTCCACGCCATTGATTGTGCAGAATGAATGGAATCCGCGTCCGATGGGCCAAACATCATCAGCGCGGGCCACCACAGGCGATTCAGCGCATCTTGTGCCATCGCCTTTTGCGCCGCTGTGCCGCTGGCCATTTTCATCATAATGTCAAAGCCTTGGCGGGCATGGAAGCTTTCTTCTTTGCAAATTCGCACCATGGCGCGGGAATATGGCCCGTAAGAGGTGCGCTGAAGCGCGACTTGGTTCACAATCGCCGCGCCATCCACCAACCAGCCCACGGCGCCCATATCGGCCCAGTTTAGCGTGGGGTAATTGAAGATAGAGGAATACTTGGCCTTGCCCGAAAGCAGATCATTTATCAGATCGGCCCGCGAAACCCCAAGGGTTTCAGCGGCTGAATAAAGATACAGCCCATGCCCCGCCTCATCCTGCACTTTTGCCAGTAAAATGGCTTTGCGTTCCAGCGTAGGGGCGCGGGTTATCCAATTGCCCTCGGGCAATTGTCCCACCACTTCAGAATGTGCGTGCTGGCTGATTTGGCGCACAAGGTTTTTGCGATAGCCATCCGGCATCCAGTCTTTTGGTTCAATCTTTTCACCCGCGTCAATGCGCACCTGAAAGGCGCGCTCCTCAGCGCTCATATCCTCGGGCGCTTTCACACCCTTTCCGGTTGATCTCACCTCTTGTGCATACATGCTGGCTCCATTAGCTGACTGCACGGTCAGCCTATAGCGAGATGCGCGCTCACTGCAACCATAAAATTGACCTTGCACAAGCTTTTGCCCTGTGGCCAAGTGTGCAGATGCAAACATCTGTTTTTCTAGCGGTCCTTTTTGCGGCCCTGTTACACGCCAGTTGGAACGCAGTCATCCGCGCGGGCAGCAACCGCTTTCAGGGTGTGCTTTTGTTAACGGTTTCGCAGGGCGTTATGGGTATTGCCATGGCCGTTTTTCTCCCATTCCCACAGGGCGAAGTTTGGCTATGGTTGCTGGCTTCTGGCGCGCTCCATGCGGGTTACAAAGTGTTTTTGGCCGCGGCTTATACACACGGCGATCTTAGCCGCGTATACCCCATAGCCCGTGGTGTGACCCCTATGATCGTGGTGCTCGCTGGGTTCTTTTGGCTTTCAGATCTGCTGGTGAATAAGGAATATGCGGGAATCGCACTCATTGGCCTTGGGGTCATTCTTATGGCGCGCGGCGTGTTTTCAAGCGGAGAGGCCCGCGCGCTTATTCCTTATGCACTTGGGTCAGCACTTTGCACGGCGGGCTATTCAATGGTTGATGGCTTGGGGGCACGTGTGGCTGGCAATGCCACTCAGTTTACCGCGTGGCTTTTCATATTTGACGCGCTGCTTTTTACCACTGGTACGCTGGCCAAAAGTGGCACGCGCCAATTAAGAGCTTCGCGCAGGAGCTGGTTGATTGGGGGTTTTGCTGGCGTGCTCTCCCTCATCACCTACTGGATTGCCGTATGGGCCATGACGGTAGCCCCGATTGCGCTGGTCACCGCATTACGAGAAACTTCGGTGCTATTTGCGGTGCTCATCGGAGTATTTTTGATGAAAGAACGGGCCGATGTTGGTAAACTTATAGCGGCCATTGCGATAGTATGCGGGATCATTCTGATTAGAATTTAATATGCTAGCCACGCCTAATGAACTGTAATTATGCGACTATTGCCAGCTTAGTAAGAATAGATACCTAGGTATCTAGTTATTCAAAAACTCGAATATTATAAAGTTTACCGGTTGGGTTTCACTTAAACATCCCCACCAGCGCTGATTTCACAATTGAGCTGGCTTTAGGCCGCTTCAGGGCTTCAAAAGGCATCGGACGGCAAATTTCCATAGCGGCCACGCCTACGCGTGCCGTAAGGGTGCCATTAATCACCCCTTCACCAAACCGGCGAGACAGTTTTGTGAGCGCACCGCCACCCGCCATGGAACCGATCATATCATCGCCAATAGCCACAGCGCCCGTGGCAATCAGGTGTGCGGCCACGCCCTTAAGCAACCGCCAAGAGCCAAATACGCCGGCGCGCCCACCGTAAACCACAGCAATCCGCCGGATCATGGAAACATTACTGGAAAGCGCCACCAGCACGTCAACCAAGGCTAAAGGAATAAGCGCCGTCGCCGCGGCCACCTGCTTTGATGCCGCTTCAATTTCGAGCCGTGCTTGCGCATCTAGCGGGGTCATAAGCTGCTGCTCGGCCAAGTCTATGAGCGCATCGGCATCCAGAATATCCTCTTGCTGTGAGTGCAGCTCCCCGCGCGCCCAGCGAAGCTCGGGGCGACCGAGGTATAGATGGTCAAGTTTGGCAACTGTCTTGAGGGCGTCTGCGCGGTCAGCATCGCGAGACACTATGGCTTCTGCGCGCAAACTATCCAGCTTGCGAAGGCGTGAAAACCCGATAAGCTCCCGCAAAATAACAACAATTAACACAAGCACTACAACCGCCACTAGCCCAAGGGCTGCGCGCCCCAGCCAGATATTACGGGTTAACAACCCCGCAATGAAATCCCATGCCGCAAGCGAAATGGCCATGCCCAAAAGGGCAAAAACGGCACCCCAAAACAGCTTGGAAAGCCAGCTTTTAGGCCTACCTGCGGCAAAAGTCGCGCGCTGCATGGCGGCATTTTGTGGCGCATCAAGCTCTGGCACAGGCGGGGCGTCTTGCGGGCTTGGCGCAGGGCTAAGCGCCTCGGCGTCCAGCATTACGGGCTTACGCGGGGTTGCCATTTTTCACCTCCTTTGGTCGCCATTCCATTTGAATATCCGGCAAGCCCTCTTCGTTATCCGAGCCGTCTCCACGCGCATTTTCATAAAAACCTTCGCGGGCATAAAACCGGATCGCGCCCTCATTTCGCGCCAATACCCAAAGCGATAATCCCTCAGGGCTTTCGGCTTTTGCTTTGCTCAACAAGCGCGCTCCCAGCCCGCGGTTTCGCGCTTCGGGCGTTAAATACAAGCAATCGAGATACCCGTCAGAAAAAGCTACAAACCCGTCGGTTTCGTCCTGATTTCGGGAGACATAAACAGCGCCATTTTCAATACGGCTGCGCATGGATTGCTCCGAAGCGCTCTCTGGCGCGTGGTTAGGGAACCAAGGGTGCTCATAAATCCACGCATGCAGAATGGCCGAGCAGGCAGCGGCGTCCCTTTGGGTTGCGGGCGCAATCAAAGCTTGTCACCGATCAGAAATTCTGCGGCCTTATCCATGCGAATATGGGCAAGGCCTTTGGGCGCTTCAATTCCCGTTTTTGGCGGCGCAAAGGCCGGAAGATTGTAATGAATGTTATCAGGCCATTCACTTGCCCCTTGCTTGGCAGGCGTCAGCAAGCGTGCCGGGTCTGCCGGAAGGTCTCCGGGATGCAGTGCCACGTTTTTACCGCTTTCCATAAGTATGCCGCGCACAAGGTCGAGCATCTCACCCTCATGCTTTGTGCTCTGCTCCACAGTAGCCCGCATAGCCGCAAGGCTCAACGCCTGCGTGCTGGCCCCCTTCCAGCTAGCTGCGTCTTTAGCATCGCTCAGCAAGGCCTCTAGAAAGCCAGAAAGTTGTGGATGTTGCGAGTGGTGGATGTGGTCGGCTTTGGTAGCTGCAAATAGAATTTTTTCTACCTTTCGCCCCGTAATCATGGATAGAATATGGTTTTTGCCGGGGCGAAAACTGGTGAGGATATCACTCAGCGCAAGACGAAGGTCTTCCACCGCTTCCGGGCCGTTATGGATGGCGCCCAAGGCGTCTACCAGCACGATTTGACGGTCAATTTTGGCAAAGTGATCACGGAAGAAGGGCTTGACGATTTGTTTTTTATAGGCCTCAAAACGCCGTTGAAAAGCTCCATACAGGGTTTTTGAGCGCACTTTATCGGGGCGAGGCAGGGGCGCAAACGTAAGCGCGGGGGAGCCTTTAAGATCACCGGGCAATAAAAACCGCCCCGGGGCGCAATTGGAAAAACCAGCCGAGCGGGCGGCTTGCAAATAGGCGGTAAAAGATTCTGCCAACGCTTGCGCTTGCGGCTCCTCCAGCGCACCGCCAGGGTCACTGGCCTCGAGCCGGGCAAGCCAGCCCTCGGCCAGCTCGGCGCGCGCGGGCGCGCGGGCTTGGCTCAGCGATTCCGCAGACCAGTCCGCATAGGATTGTTTGAGCAGCGGCAAATCAAGCAACCACTCTCCGGGGTAATCAACGATATCAATATGCAGGGTTTTTGGCCCTTTTAGCCCCCGCAACAGCCCCGTGGGCTGCGTGCGGAGCGACAGCCGCAACTGGCTGATAGAACTGGTTGATTCAGGCCAATGGGGCGCAGGGCTATTCAGCGCTTGCAAGTGTTGCTCATAGGCAAAGCGCGGGATGGTGTCATCGGGTTGAGGTTGCAAAAATGCGGCTGAAATGTGCGGGTTGGCCTTTAGGCCGGGCATCCGCGAGCGGTCCAGCAAGTTGGCGATCAGCGAGGTGATAAACACGGTTTTACCGGCGCGTGAAAGGCCAGTCACCCCAATGCGCAGCACCGGCTCAAGCAGCTCTTTGGCCCCGGATTGCGTATCATCAATCACGCGGGCAATGCTGTCTGTTATTTCGGCTAGGCCCACGCGCGCCCCCTTACTGGATTTCCTTGCCTTTATCATATAGTCGCTAGGGGGCGAAATTTACAGAGGGGAATGCCATGCCGCGTTATGCACTAAAAATCGAGTATGACGGCGTACCGTTTTGCGGCTGGCAAAAGCAGGTTGACTTGCCCACGGTTCAGGGTGTGATTAATAAATCATTACAAATACTTGATCCTGATTGTGAAGGTGTTCAAGGTGCGGGGCGTACGGATACGGGTGTGCACGCGACGGGGCAAGTCGGGCATGTGGATTTAAAGAAAAATATCGAGCCGGAGCGCCTGCTGGAGGCGCTGAATTTTCATATGCGCAATCAAGGGGTTGCGGTGGTGGCTTGCACCTTGGCGCCGGATGATTTCCATGCGCGTTTTTCAGCGATTGAGCGGCGTTATACCTTCCGCTTGCTGAGCCGCCGTGCCCCGATGACCTTTGATAAGGGCACAATGTGGCAAGTGAAGCATCGCTTAAGCCTTGCCGCCATGCAGGAAGGGGCTTCGCATCTGGTTGGTCTGCATGATTTCACCACGTTCCGTTCAACGGTTTGCCAAGCGCTTAGCCCGGTAAAATCGTTGGATGAGTTGCGGATTGAGCAATTGGAGTATCGCGGCGGGGTGGAAACACGGTTTCACATTCGAGCGCGGAGCTTTTTGCATAACCAAGTGCGGAGCTTTGTGGGAACACTGGAGCGTGTGGGTGCAGGAAGCTGGGAGCCTTCGCAGGTTAAGGCCGCTTTGGAGGCTAAAAAACGGGCCGCCTGTGGGCCCGTTTGCCCGCCGCAGGGGCTTTACCTAAGTGCTGTTTCTTACGGAGTTGATCCGTTTAGCTAAAAAAATAGCCAGCCCCGTAAAGGACTGGCTATGGGTATTTAGGTCGCTGGCGCGGGGTCTTCGCTCACCTCTGCCTCTTCCACCGGCGTGGCGTCAAAGGCCTCGTTGGTCACACTGGCCAAGCCACCTTCCATGCTTATGCCCAGCTCTTCACCCAGCTTTTTCATGGCGGGCATTTGCAGCGCCATGCCCATGATAGAATCAAGCGCTTGGTTCACCGGCGCGCCCCCTGCCCCGTTTCCACCAGCCCCGCCAGTATTCATGCCGCTCACTTGATGGATCTTGATCGAGTCGATCTTCTCGGCAGGTTTCACCATTTCGGCCACAATCCCCGGCATCGCTTCCAGCCGCGCAAGCGCCACCTTCATCTCGACAATCTCGGAACTCAGCGCATTTTCCGCATCAGCGATCGCGCGCGCACCTTCAGCCTCAGCTAGCATATCGGCCTTTTTCGCCTCAGCCCGAATTGTAATCGCACTGGCATCTGCTTGTGCCTCTTCCAGCACAGCCCCCGCGCGGTCGGCGGCCGCTTCTTTTTCGGCCTGTGCTTTTGCTAGCACCTCTGTTGCGGCGCTTTCAGCTTTCCGCTCAGCCTCAATAATCGCAATCTGCTTTGTCCGCTCGGCAATGGCTACGGAGCGCACGGTCTCCACCTCTTCCTCGGCCTTCTGGGCTTCGGCACGGGCTTTGTCGGCCTCAGCACGCGCATGGCTTTCCTCTTCCGATTTCTTCGCCACAATGATTTTGCGCTCTTGGTCGGCGACCTCAATTTCGCGCTCTTTAGCGATCTCCGCATCGCGGATTTTGCGCTCACGCTCGATCTCGGCAGCGCGCACCGAACGTTCCTTTTCAATCCGGGCTTCCGAAGCCGAACGGTCCGCCTCTTCCTGATTTTGCGCGATCGCGGCAAGCTGGTCTGCCTGCAAAATCTCGATCTCCTTGTTCTTGGCAATCTCCGCCTCGCGCTGGTCGCGCTCGATCTTGTATTTCAGCTTTTCAGCTTCCATTTCTGAGCGGCGCACCGAAACATCGGCCTCAGCCGTAATAGCAGCGCGCTCCTTGCGCGAAGTTGCAATCACCTCAGCCAGTTTGCGCATACCCACAGCGTTAAAGGCGTTGTTTTCGTCAAGCGATTCAAACGGGGTTTGGTCAAGCGCCGTAAGCGAAACCGCCTCCAGCTCCAACCCGTTTTTCAACAGGTCTTCTGAAATGGCGTTTTGCACTTCCTGCACAAATTCCGAGCGGTTCTCATGCAACTCGTCCATGCTCATCCGCGCCGCCACCGAGCGCAAACCATCAATCAGCTTACCCTCGATCATCTCGCGGAGCTGGTCCACATTAAACGTCCGATCACCAAGAGTTTGGGCCGCCCGCGAAATACCGTCATCGGTGGCATTCACCGATACGTAAAACTCCACGCCTACATCCACCCGCATCCGGTCTTTGGTGATCAGCGATGCATCACCATTGCGTGTAACCTCAAGGCGCAGAGTTTTCATATTCACCATGGAAATCTCATGTAGAAACGGGATTGAGATCGTCCCCCCATCCATGATGACTTTTTTGCCTCCCGAGCCGGTTTTAACCAGTGAAACCTCGCGCGTGGCGCGCTGGTAAAGCCGGGCCATAATCAGGCCGAGGAATACAAATAGCGCAATGATGACGCCAGCAATAATGAGTATGGATTGAAGTTCCATTTAATTCTCCTTGTTAAAGTGTGAAGTTAAGGCGAGTTAGCCCCTAGGTGATATCGACAACAAAAAACATGCCGTCTTTTCTGCGGATGATATGCACCGCGGCCCCCTGCGGGATCACGTCTGCATCGTCTAGCGGCTCAACCCGCAGGTAATGGAAATTGCCAAAGCGGTCTTGAATTTTGGCTTCGGCAGGTTTGCCGCGCTTGGCTGTGCCTTGGGTGATGGTACCATGATGCCCACCCAAATAACGGGTGCGCATGGCCTCGCTTTCATGCTTGGGCATAATAGTGGCAATAGCGCGGGCAATGAACCGTGCGCCAAACAGGCCAGCAGGCAGCGCAATAAGTGCCGCCAATGCCGCAGGAAGCGGGGCACCAATGACGCCTTTAACCACGCTTTGCAACACCAGCCCCGAGAGCCCAAACATCGTAAGAAACGAAACCAGCCACATCATAAACGGCACCTCTTTGATGCCGATCCAGCCAAGCAGGCCTGAAGGGGCAATGGCGAGGTCCGTATCCACGTCCATATCCAAGTCCGTATCCAGCTCGATGTCAAAATCGGCGTCTAGGTCCACGTCAATATCCGGGGCATCCGCTTCCATTGAAAGGAAGGAGCCGCCAAGAACGAGCGTAATAATTTCTAACAAAAATAAACCCGCTACGATCATCAGCGCGAGGGTAAAGGGGTAAGATTGGGCGTTTAAAAATATGTCTGTCATTCATCCTCCATTGAAGAACATATAGGGATTAAATGGGGATAATTAAAGGGTTATAGGTGAATAAATATTAACCATTCGCCTTCTGGGCGCAAAGATAACCGCGTTTAACTGTGATTCCCCACATTTTACTAGAGGTTCCTCTAGGGCTGGGGTAAACGGGGGACAGCGCAACAAAAGGCACCATTATGGCTCGTATCCTTATCACCTCCGCCCTGCCCTATATTAACGGCATTAAGCACCTCGGGAACCTTGTAGGTTCACAATTGCCGTCGGATGCTTATGCGCGCTATATGCGTGCCAAAGGGCATGAGGTTATGTTTGTTTGCGCCACTGACGAGCACGGCACACCCGCCGAGCTGGCCGCCGCCAAAGCGGGCGTGCCTGTGGCTGACTTTTGCGCCGATATGCATGTGGTGCAAAAGGAAATAGCCGACGGTTTTGGCCTTTCATTTAACTATTTCGGCCGCTCAAGTTCGGACCGCAACCACGAGATTACGCAGCACCTTGCAGCGGCTTTGGGCCGCGAAGGCTTGATCGAGGAAGTCGCAGAAAAGCAGGTGTATTCCCACGCCGATGGCCGCTACCTGCCAGACCGCTATATCGAAGGCACCTGCCCCAATTGTGGTGATGACAAAGCGCGTGGTGACCAGTGCGAAAACTGCACCAAGCAGCTCAACCCGACAGACCTGATAAATCCGCGCTCGGCTATTTCCGGCAGCACTGATCTTGAAGTCCGTGAAACCAAGCACCTTTACCTGAAGCAATCCGCCATGCGGGATACGCTGGATAAATGGATCGACAGCCAAGAGGGCTGGCCGGTGCTCACGACCTCTATTGCCAAAAAATGGCTACATGACGGCGACGGGCTACGAGACCGTGGCATTACGCGTGACCTAGATTGGGGCGTGCCGGTGCAATTTGAGGGTGCGCCGTGGTCGGGCATGGAAGGCAAGGTCTTTTACGTGTGGTTTGATGCGCCGATTGAATACATCGCCGCCACCGCCGAATGGGCCGATGCCACAGGCGCGGGTGACGCCGCTTGGGAGCGCTGGTGGCGCACCGATAAAGGCGCAGACGATGTGCGCTATGTTCAGTTTATGGGCAAGGATAACGTGCCTTTCCATACCCTTAGCTTCCCTGCTACGCTTATGGGGTCTGCCGAGCCATGGAAGCTGGTGGATTTCATAAAATCCTACAACTGGCTCACCTATGAAGGCGGAAAATTTTCCACCTCACAAGGGCGCGGGATATTTATGAACCAGGCGCTGGAGATTTTCCCAAGCGATTACTGGCGCTGGTGGCTGCTCAGCAATGCCCCCGAAAGCAGTGATAGCAACTTCACATGGGAGAGCTTTCAGGGCGGGATTAACAAAGACCTCGCCGATGTGCTGGGCAACTTTGTGAGCCGCGTCACCAAGTTTTGCCGTGGCAAGTTTGGAGAGGAAGTGCCCGCAGGTGGCAGCTATGGCGCGGCCGAGGCGGCTGTGATAGCCGAGATTTCCAAGCGCCTTAAAGCCTATGAGGCCAATATGGAAGCCGTAGAGCTGCGCAAAGCCGCCGCTGACCTTCGCGCCATCTGGGCCGCTGGGAACGAATATCTGCAAGCAGCAGCCCCATGGACCTTGTTTAAGGAAAATCCAGAGGACTCAGCCGCCATTGTGCGCTTTGCTTTTAACTTGATCCGGCTATACGGCGTGCTTTCCACGCCCTTTATCCCCGATGCGTCCAAAACCATTTTGGCCGCGATAAATGCAGAAAACGCCCCTTGGCCCAATGATATTGAGGCCGCGCTCAGCGCCCTACCCGCGGGCCATGCCTTCACCACGCCCGACGTGCTATTCGCCAAAATCACAGATGACCGGCGCGTCGAACTTGAAGAAAAATTTGCAGGCGATGCGTGAATTAAGGCCAAATACAAAAAATTGGCGCGAGCGGGGAACTTAAACCCCCACGACCATACGGTCAACAGATTTTAAGTTTTGGCGCAGAGCACTTTTTATAGCCTTTCGCGCCTTATAGCGGTCCGCAACCTCATATAAAAAACACATAAAACTCTTATGGCCTCATCACGACCTGAGGCGACCTAATCAGAATTGGCCCGAGTTCGGGCTTAAACCCCGATTGCATAGGAGAAACGCCTCATGGCAACCAAACTCACGCAAAACGTGGTGGGCAAAACCCGCATGTGTCGTTCAACTATGTGACGAGGGGGCATTTGCTGGGGCATATGCGAGCGCTTGATACCGACATGGGCAAAGCGCTCATGCAAACCCATCGATGATGCCCAGGAACTGGAACGCAGCGGGATTACTTCAATGGATGTGGCCGATGCTCACAAACGCCTAAACGTCAATAAATTCAAAGACCATGAAGCCCGCACCATCAATTGGTGCGGGCCCGATAGTTCCCAATATCTTAATGCCTCGAACGCTCATCGCAAAAAAGGATATGCCGAGGCTTGACGTTTTCCTATTAAATGGACTGTTCACGCGAATGGCTTGGACGATCACTTTAACACATGAGTAGAAAATACCATGAAACATGTATCCGAACAGTTCATTCGTTCTGACGACTTTCGCCCAAAAATCGAAGAGGTAAAATATATTAGAATAACCTTTACACTGCCTGACCAGAGGTGGTCCTGCTATTTCGAGCCGTTAGCGGCCAAATTAAGATGGATCGGGGCTTCATTTAGGCAGCCAAACTCATTGGTTCTGTTTTTCTTTCAAGAGCCTCATCTGGCATCCATATACCGTGGGTCGAATGCGGGCGCTCGGCGTTATAGTATGTCATCCACATGCCGATCCCTGTACGTGTCTGCGATCCGGTTTCAAACGTATTGAGGTAGATGCATTCATATTTCAGGGATCGCCAGAGCCGCTCGATCATTCGGTTATCTATCCAGCAGCGCGCCGATAAGGCGTTTGGTGCCGAAGGTTTCGGTCCATTTCTCGAATGGCAGGTTGCTGGTAATCAGAGTGGGGCTCTGCTCGTAGCGTTGTGAGATCCGCTTGAACAGGCGTTCGGCACCGGTTTTGCTGAGCGGCACTCCACTGCCCGGCAGGAGATTGCTTGCAATCGCCGAGAGGGGATGATCAGTCGTTTGACTTTGGCCAATTGCCGCTGGCGGCGCAGCAGATGTTTCTCGTCGCGGGCCTCCATCAGTTCATTGTCCAGAGCAGAGGCCGTCACAAACGCCACGGGCAGGCCCTTTTGGCAAGCCGCCAGCCCCAGCCCGAGGGCTATATGGGTTTTGCCGGTGGCGCTGGGGCCAAGGGCCATGACGTTTTCCTGCGCTCTCGGTCGATCAGTTCCCGCTCAGCCAGGCGGGCGAGGTCGCGCCGGTGGTCCAGCCTTATCTCACGCGTTTGGCTGGGCGGATGCCACCAGTGCGTGCCAACAGCGGATAGATCGAAGAGGATGCTGGATTGAACCCACGTCCAATCGAGCTCAGAGACTCTCCGCGCTGCCATCGATCCCACATCTCTGACTTCTGCTTATCTGTGTAAAAGGTACGTTGACGATACTTCATAATTCACACTCCATCTTTTCCTAAAGACTAAAGTGTTGCGTCGACCTGTTGAAACCACCAGTCATTCACCCTGTCGTGTTGTAGAAACTTCCAGTCCGCGAAGATATCCCGTGACCTGCGCCCCTAGAACTCCTCCATTTTGATGTAGAGTCCGCCCAATCAAAAGGACGGACAAATGAAGAAACGAT
>JADGFD010000016.1 GCA_016744015.1 Paracoccaceae bacterium
CATCAAGCCACCCTAGGGTGGCTTTTTTTGTAACCAATCCAAATTCAATCAATGATCAAATTGTCATAATTCTGTTATGCGAATCCCTTATCTCCCTCATTAAACAAACCGTAACCGGAACGGAAAAATGGCCGCGTAATTCTACTAGCGGACCCCATGAAAAATGCGGGGATTACCCAAAGGCTAGGCTAAAACTTGATGAAAACAGTCACTGTGAATGACAAAATACAAAGCGGTTACACTTATACACGTGTGGTGCCTGCTGGTCGACATTTTGACATCAACTTCACACCACATTTTTCTCCAAAAGAAATGTTACACCTTGGAGTGTTTGAAGGAAAATATCTGAACGACTGTACCAATGAGTTTCCTAAAGATTGGTATGTTGAGGCACAATTAAGTGAAGTTGCCAATGTAGAGTGTAATTTCTTTAGGGTAAAAAGCCGTCAACCGCTTTCAGTCTGGAGGCAAAAAGGATGGATTTATGGCCCTGATCCGAGAGGTTGGTTTCAATGGTACTGTCGGTACTACTTGGGACGGCGAATTGCGGGGCTAGATGAAAAACAAATCCGGCGATGGAAGGGGTTTAAACGCCACGCAGGACAGATAAAAGCGAACTGCATGCCGGGTGATATTTCGTGTCGACCACGCCAAAGGCAAGGGTTGTTACAATGGTCTCACGACCCATTCATTTAAAGTCATGCCTCCTGAAATGGCCAAAATAGGCCCGTAGGCTTATGTCTGCTAAGAGGCTATTCACACTGAGGAATGCCCACTCCTCTAATGATCTGTTTGATCTTCTATGGCAGGAAGATCAATAAGGTTGAACAGCCCTACCTCCTGCGCAATTCGCATCATTTCTTGGTTAAAGGCCTCTGGATCTTCCGCTGGCACCATGTGCCCCGCTGTGTCAAACCAGATGGATTCTTTATGCGGCGCCTGCAACGCATCCAGCCATGCTGCACTTAGGCGTGGTGAAACCGCGTGATCATGCTCGCCAAGCATCAGAAATATAGGTACATTCAGCGCTTTATGGCGTGTAAATGCATCATATAATTGGTTTTCTTCCCATAGATGCCCAATTGTCCAAGGCATGGCGTTAAACATCGGGAGGATGTCTGTCCATGTTGTTTCTGGTGTGGAAAGAACATCTCTAATATACCGCAGAGGCGAAGGTGGCTCAGCGTAAAATCCATTCAACTTATATAAAAAGTCCCGTTCCCGAAGAAACTGCTCAGCCGTCCATGGCGGCGGGCCCATGGCCCTCAGTTCATTAACAATCTCTAATTCATGCTGACTGAGGGCTTTGGACAATAGCCAATTATAACCGTCAGTTTCGCTTTCCAATACATTTGTGACCTGACCCACGCCAATATAGGCTGCAACGGTTTCCGGGCGGCGTGCTATATGCTCAATGCTGATGACAGTTCCCCAAGAATGGGCCAGAAGGAGCACTTTCTCCTTGCCGAATTCAGACCGGATCCGGTCAATAAGCTCAGTGAGGTCCTGTGACATGCGTTCAATAGAAAGCGTTGAGGGATCAAGGGATTTATCAAAGCTTTTTCCCGCACCACGCTGATCCCAATATACGACAACAAAATGCTCTTCGAGAGCGGCGTTATGGAAGCGATAGAGTGCGCGCTCTGTCATACCCGGACCACCATGAACATTGACCAGTATTGGCGCATTTCTATTTATGCCACGAATAAGCACATATTGCTCTACACCTCCAAGAGTCATCCATCTTTCTTCGGCAACCGATTGAGGAATCCTGTTTCCTTCGCTGTCAATAAAGGCAGGTGTCGAGCCATGGGATGCCCAGCATGCAAACAGGCCCAATCCGACCAAGATGGTTAGGCTGCCGATAATCAAAATTTGTCGTCCGTTTAATGGCATCAGGCTGCCGATGCTGTTTTGAATTCCCTGATTAGGCTAACCGCTAGTCGTCATTATACCATGACCTAAATCAAAAGGTTATTGTTAAAAACACCCCGGGCCGGACGGATCTACATCAAAACAGTGGCGTTTTGGGCCGCAGATCATGGCCCAGAACCTTGCGGTTTACCAATGTGACCTGCACAAAGCTCACGTAAAGCAGTAAATACCAAGAGCCAAGCTTGGCTATGTTGGTGAAGCTGAATGCGTGGCTGCCCGCATAGAGCCATGTGCCGGTGAGCGTACCGATATTTTCCGCCAGATAAAGGAATAGGCTAGCAAGAAATGCCGCGAGAATGAACGGCATCCAGAGCCTTTGCCCGAACGGCGTAAAATAGATGCGGACACGCCAAAAAACCAGCACAGTCGCAGCAAATAGGGCATAGCGGATATCCCAAATATAGTGGTGAGTGAAGAAGTTGGCATAGATTGCTAGCGCTAGCACAATGGTCACCCAAAAGGGCGGGTATGGCTCAAACCGCATATCAAAAATGCGGATCGCACGGGCAATAAAGCTGCCTACACTGGCATACATAAAGCCTGAAAATAGTGGCACACCGCCGATTTTGAGCAGCCCTGCCTCTGGGTAGCCCCATGAGCCCATGTGGAGCTTGAACACTTCCATAATCGTGCCGCTGATATGGAAAAGCAAAATCACTCGCGCCTCGGCCCAGCTTTCCATTTTGAAATAAAGCAGTGCGATTTGGATGCTAAGCGCATAAATTACCAAAAAATCATACCGCGCCAGCGCCGCTCCCTCGGGCCACGCCATAGAGGTTATAATGATCGCCAGCAGCATCAGCCCGGCAAAAAGGCAGGCCCATGCCATTTTTAGCCCAAACATGATGAATTCCGCCAGCCCGCGCGGCAACCGCGACCGCATAAAGTCGCCCAAACGGCGTTCAACCGATAAATTACTCATTGTGTTTCCAAAATCAATTTCAACAATATATAGTGGTGAGCAAATCATGCCCGAGGATATATGACCATGCCAATCACCAAAGCGCAACAAGCCGAAATCAAAGCCCAGCGAGCCGAGCGCCACGAAACCCTGCGCGCCACCGCCCCCGGCATGGAGCAGCATCTTTATACCGCGCATGAGGTGCTGGACCACGGTTTTGTGCGCGTCATTGATTATATGGGCGACGATAGCGCCATCTGCCAAGCGGCCCGCGTTTCTTATGGCAAAGGCACCAAGGCCGTGACCAATGACGCCGGCCTTATCCGCTACCTCATGCGCCACTGGCACTCCACCCCGTTTGAAATGTGCGAGATTAAGCTGCACGTAAAGCTGCCGGTATTTGTGGCGCGGCAATGGATCCGGCATCGCACGGCGAATGTAAACGAATACTCCGCCCGCTATTCGATCCTTGATCGGGAGTTTTACATACCTGCGCCGGACCACCTAAACGCGCAATCTGTCGTAAACAACCAAGGCCGCGGTGAGCTGCTGGAGGGCGAGGAAGCCGCTCGCGTGCTGCAAATCCTGAAAGATGACAGCAACCGCGCCTATGACCATTACGAGGAAATGATTTCCGACGAGGGCCAAAGCGGCCTCGCGCGGGAGCTGGCGCGGATGAATCTGCCCGCCAATGTCTATACCCAATGGTATTGGAAGGTGGACCTGCACAACCTCTTCCACTTCCTGCGCCTGCGGGCTGATAGCCACGCCCAATACGAAATTCGTGTTTACGCCGACGCCATCTGCAACATCGTGGCAGACTGGGTGCCAGCGGCCTTCGGGGCGTTTGAAGACTACCGCTTAGGCGGCGCGCAGTTCTCCGGCAAAGGCATGGAAGTGCTCCGCCGGATGCTGAAAGGCGAGGCCGTTACGCAGGATACCAGCGGTATGAGCGCTGGGGAATGGCGGGAGCTGATGGGAAGTTTGGAGGAGTAGGATGAAAAAAAGCAACCTAACTAAAGAACTTTTGAGGTTAGAGGAAGATTGCACGGTGGCCTCAAAGGCGCATTTTAATGCGTGTGATAGACTTGGCTCAGTAAACCTAACCCTCGGCGTATTAGCAATTGCAGGCGCAGGTTTTGCAGGAGCCGCCTCTTCGTTTAATTGGGTGACACCTATTGTTATTGCGTCGTTTCTTACCGGAATCTCTTCGGCATTGCTAACTTTCCTGAATCCTTCAGAGAGTGCAACGAGGCACAAATCTGCTGGAGATTCACTTTTAGAAGTAAAAAATGATGCCAGAATTATTCGAATGTCAGTTGGGCAAAGTTCTGAATGCGATTTGAAGCTTGAGGGGCAGCTTCGTGAAATGTCGTCCAAAAAAAATGCTATCAATTCACTGAGTCCACAATATTCAACCGATGATTTCTATAAAGCAAAAATGGGAATTAGGAAGGGTGAAGCGGATTATGAGGTGGATCAATAATGTCGACAAATTCCTATCTGATAGCACTTTCAAAATATGCAATATTATCGAGCGAAGAGAAAGCGTCGATCAACATTTCTATTGCGACAATTTCAGCGAGATTGAACACATTTTTTCCAAACCAGTTAGAAGATCACTTTAGATTTGGGTCTTCGGTGCGGCGAACGATTTTGCCTAGGAAGTACGATCAACGTTCAGACATAGATTACCTTGTAGTTTTCAAAGATCGGCAATTTGTCCCCCAAACCTACTTAGATCATCTAAAAAGGTTTTCAAATTTCTATTACAAGACGTCAGTTGTTCGGCAAGACTTCCCAAGCGTAACTTTAGAATTAAATCACATAAAATTTGACCTAGTTCCGGCAATCAATGAGTGGTGGTCCGGTTACAAAATCCCGAATAGTATGGGAAACTGGATCGAAACCGATCCCAATGGTTTTTCTAAGGAGCTGGAAACAAAAAATGTCGGATGCTCTTCTTTAATCAAGCCGTGCATAAGGCTTATGAAAATTTGGAATGCAAAAGCTGGATATGTGTTCGATTCATACGATCTGGAACAACAAATCGCACAAATTGGTTTTTTTTGGGTAGAGACTAATCTGAAATCATACGTTTTCCATTCCTTTCGCAACTTGCATTTGAATATGTTTGCAGCCAATTGGAAGCATGAATCTTTAGAGAAATTAAAGAGAAAGCTTAACCGGATAGAAGAACTTAGCTTGCAGGGAAATGAGGCCAGCGCTCAGAAGGTGCTAACAGAGGTATTTATTTAGCACCCTACGGTTTTAGCGCCTCCCTCAACTCCCGAAAAATCGGGAGCATGTGCCGTATCCGCTCGGCCCCCACGGCATCCACGATATCTGTGAAAATCGGTTCTATTGCTTGCACGGCTTGGTCGCGGGCCGCTTGGCCGGCGGGGCTGATGGTGATCCATTTTTTGCGGGCGTCGTCCCAATCTGGCCGGATGTGGATGTAGCCTTTATCGGACAGCCGGTTCATGGTGTTGGTCATCGCACCTTTGGTCACGTGCAGCATACGCGCCAGTTGCGCGGGGGTTTTTTCGCCGCCTAAATGGGCGAAGTGGTTGAGCACCGCGAAGTGGGAAAGCTCCATGCCTTCGGGCAGGGCTTTTGTGAGCTTGGTGCGGGCGAGCTGGTCAATGATGCCGATTTCGGAAAACAGCGTAATGGCGAGGGGGTCATTGCTGAGCGTGGTCAAGGGTGAACTCCTGATCGTGGGTCAGCGCGGGGATCTTTGCGCGGGTGTCGGAGACCAGATTAAGGTCTAGCTCGGCAAATGTCACGCCTTCCTCAGTGCCCGCATCGGCCAGCACCTCGCCCCACGGGGAAACCACGAGCGAGTGGCCATAGGTGGCGCGCTTGGGGGAGTGCTGGCCGACCATCGCGGGGGCCAGAATAAAGCATCCGGTTTCAATGGCGCGGGCCTTCAGCAGGGTGTGCCAGTGGGCCTTGCCCGTGGGCATCGTAAAGGCGGCAGGCACCGTAAGGATTTGTGCGCCAGCCATTGCGAGGGTGCGGTGCAGCTGGGGAAAACGGAGATCATAGCAGATGGTGAGGCCGATTTTTCCGATATCGGTATCAGCCAGCACGGCGCGGTTTCCGGGCTGGAACTGTGCCGATTCGCGGTAGCTATCAAAGCCCCCCAGCGCCACGTCAAACATGTGGATTTTATCGTAATGGGCGATGGTTTCCCCCTCGGGGGAGATCAGAAAAGAGCGGTTCAGGAAGCGCTCGCCACCGGATTTTAGCGCCAGCGAGCCGATGAGCAGCCAAAGGCTTCTGGCCTTCGCCAGCGTGCTAAGCGCCTTCAACGTCTGGTCATCTTCCTGTAGCGACAGCACCTGCTCTTGGTGGCTGCGCGAGCCGGATATGATGTTGCTGACTTCGGGGGTCAGCACAAACTGCGCGGCCCCGTCGGCGGCTTGATTTATATAGCCCAGCAGGGCCTCGGCATTGGCCGCGGGGTCGTCCCCCGCGGTAAATTGCACAAGGCCGACGCGCAGGGTCACTGGGCCAGCATCGGGTCTAGCTCGCCGTCAAAATCCAGCTCGTGGAGCTCATCAGAGCCACCGACATGCGCGCCGTTAATGAAGATCTGCGGCACCGAGGTTTTACCCCCCGCGCGGTCCATCATCTCACCGCGTTTGCTGGGATTGGTGATAACGTTGGTTTCTTCAAACTCAACGCCCTTTTTCGTGAGCAGCCGCTTGGCGGCGTGGCAGAATCCGCAAAGCGGAGAGGTGTAAATTTCGACTCGGGCCATTTTTTAATCCTTTACATTCGTTGCGGCGAATATAGGGATTTCTCGGCGAGGTTCAACGCGTGCCAGCACACAGATGCTCACATTTCGCGCTCCTGCAGAAAAACACGCCTCTGTGCAGGCGCTGAGCGTGGCCCCTGTGGTGAGCACATCATCTACCAAAAGCACGCGCTTTCCCTTCAATGAATCTCGGTGGCGGGGGGTGGGGGCAATGGCGGCCTTCAGGTTTTTCTGCCGCTCTATGCGGTCTTTTCCTTGCTGGGATTGGGTTTTTCGGGTGCGGCTCAAAAGATCGGGGATGTAGGCAATGTCAGCCATCTCGGCCAGCGGCCGCGCCAGCTCGGCGGACTGGTTGAACTTGCGGTGGGCAAATCGGCTGGGGTGTAAAGGCACAGGGGCGATGATATTGGCACTGTGTAAAAGGGGCGCGGTGGCGCGGTGTAGCCACGCGGCCAGAGTCGGCGCTAGGTCCAGCCTGTCATGGCGCTTGAGGGCCAGCACCATGCGGCGGCCAGAGCCCTCATATTCCAGCACGGCAATACCCCGCTGCCAAGGTGGCGGGAAGCTGAGGCAGGTGTCACATTGTGCGCCTGTCACCTCTCCAGGCAAGGGGGCCGAGCAGGTGGTGCAGGTGGAGCCGCTAATGAAGTGGGTATCATGCCAGCAGCTAGGGCATAAACCGCCGGGTGCATCGGTGTAGGTGTCGCACACCATACAACGGGCGGGGTAGACGGTGCGGGCCATGGCGGCTATGGCGCGACGCATCCGCCCCTTTTGCTCGGGCGCAAAGGGGGGTATAGGAGCCTTAACGAGGTTTTTAAGCAATGGTTTCTCCATCCACCCTATTTGATTTGCAAGCGCGCGCGCGGTTTCGGGCGCGGGCTAAAGCGCGTGGCGTGGCAGATTTTCTGCATAAACACGCCGCGCTCCAGCTTCAGGAAAGACTGGAAGACATTAATAAATCGTTTACCAAGTCTGCTTTTGTGGGCTGGTTTCCCGAGGTTTGGCAGGATTTTGAACCGGATATTTCGGTGCTGGACGACGAAACGCTTGACTTGCCAACGCAGGCATTTGATCTCGCAGTGCATGGGTTGTGCCTACATGCGGCGAACGACCCCGTGGGCCAGTTGGTGCAAATGCGCCGTGCGCTCAAGCCTGATGGGCTATTGTTGGCGGCACTATTTGGCGGCGAAACTCTACATGAGCTTCGATATGCTCTGGCGCAGGCTGAAGTGGTGGTTGAGGGCGGGCTTTCGCCGCGCGTGGCCCCGATGGGGGATGTGCGAGACCTTGGCGGGCTGCTTCAACGCGCGGGGCTGGCGCTGCCGGTGGCAGATGCCACCAGCTTAACAGTGACCTATGAAACGCCGCTTCACTTGATGCGAGACCTGCGGGCCATGGGGGAAGCCAACACCATGACCGAGCGGCGCGGTGGACTTCATCGGGAGACCTTGGCGAAGGCGCTGGAGATTTACCAAACCGAATTTGGCCTGCCAGATGGTCGCATCCCGGCAACATTTGAAATTATTTTCCTGACGGGCTGGGCACCATCTGCTACACAGCCAAAACCCCTGCGCCCCGGCTCTGCCACCGCGCGGCTGGCTGAGGCCTTGGGGACGAAAGAATTTAAAGGGTTGCCGGATGACTAACCGACTAAAACACGCGCCAAAAGACCACACGCCACAGCCCCGCGCCAAAGTGGGGGTGCTGATCGCCAATCTGGGCACGCCAGATGACACCAGCTATTGGTCTATGCGGCGCTACCTCAACCAGTTTTTGTCAGACAAGCGGGTGGTGGACACGCCTAATTGGAAGTGGCAGCCAATTTTGCAGTTGATTATTCTATCAACACGGCCAAAGAGATCTGGCCGCGCTTATGATAGCATTTGGAATAAAGAGGCTGATGAAAGCCCGCTCCTGACCATCACCAAGGCGCAAACCGAAAAGTTGCGCGAGCTATTTGCTGAGCGTTATGGTGATGATGTCGTTGTCGATTTTTGCATGCGCTACGGCAACCCAAGCACCGAAAGCAAAATTTTGGCGCTAAAAGAACAGGGCTGTGAGAAGATCGTTTTTTTTCCGCTTTACCCGCAATATGCTGCGCCAACTACGGCCACTGCCAATGATGCCGCCTTTAGGGCATTGATGAAGATGAACTGGCAGCCGAGCATTCGCACCGTGCCCGCCTATTTCGAAAACCCCGCCTATATCGAAGCACTGGCGACCTCGGTGCGCGAAGCTTATGCGGGCGATAACCCACCGCAAAAACTGGTGGTGTCTTACCACGGCGTGCCCGAGCGCTACCGCGACGAGGGCGACCCCTACTATTGCCAATGCCTCAAATCCACCCGCCTGTTGCGAGAGGCTTTGGGCTGGGAAGAGGGCTTGATTGATACCGCGTTCCAATCAAAGTTTGGCCCGGAAAAATGGGTTGGCACTGCCACGGTGGAGCATGTGGCCGAGCTGGCCAAGGTTGGCATTGATAATATTGCGGTCATTGCGCCGGCCTTTGCGGCTGATTGCATTGAAACGTTGGAGGAAATTAACGAGGAAATTGGGGATGCGTTTAAGGGTGCGGGAGGGAAGGACTTTAGCTATATCCCTTGCTTGAATGACCGTGATGACCACATAAAAGCTCTGATGGACATAATTGAAAATGAAGCAAAAGGGTGGTTAGGCTAGCATGAAATATTTATTTGCACTGATCGTGTTTGTAGCGGGCGCATATTTCGCTCCCCAGATTTTGGAAAGCAAAGGCGGGCCGTGCCAAGCGTTTGAGGCCAAACTTTCCGCTGATATCAGCGGGCAAAACGATAATGCGGGCATGCTGGCGGGGCTGGTCTCGGGCATTTATGATGGCGAGTTTGGCCGCCGTATTGCCACACAGGAATATGACAGCTTGCCCGCAGGGCTGGCCTGCGTGCGGGCTTATTATACCTTGAACACAGATGATATTCGCTTGCGGCTTTGAGGATTTATTAAGCTTAACGCGTGTAAACCAAGGCACGGTCATTGGTAAAACGTGGGGCAGCCCTATGGTGAAAAGAACTAGTGCTAGCTAGCCCTGCTCAGGGGGCGCAAATAGGCAAGATTGCAGAGAAATCGGATTATACCCCCTGAGTTTAGGACAATTTCAGCCGCTGGACGCCCAAAAAAAGGGGACAAAAGCGCTCGCCAAAGCCGGTTGTGCTCAATAAAAACAAGCCCTTTTCGATAGATGATCTGTTTATGACAAATAGCTGACAGCGCCTGTAAGGATTCTGCGTGTGGCGCTTGGGTAAAACCAAGCTACAGACGAGCAGCGATTCGCCGTTCGCAAGACCTAAAGGATATAAACCATGACTGAATCGACCCCTCTTTCCCGCCGTAAGATGCTGGGCCGCATTGGCCTTTTGGCCGCCGCTGGCTACACGGTGCCGGCGCTCACCACGCTTTCAGTGGCGCAGGCCGCCAGCGCGGCAAGCAGTGCCAGCGCAAGTGCAAGTGCAAGTGCAAGTGAACCGAGCGCCGCCAGCGAGCCAAGTGATGCGAGCACGCCCAGCAGCAGTGGCCCCAGCGGCACCGGCACAGACACCCCCACCGACCCCGCGGTTGTTGAGGCTACTTGTGGCCCTGAAAACCTAAACGACCCAGCCTATTTGCAATGCGTGGTTGATAACGGCTTCTAAATCCGTTTCCGCAGGTTTTTGCGGGTAAACTATGGTGCATTCCCCTTTCAAATATGATAGGGGAATGTGTGTAATTAGGGCGATTGAAATGGATTTGAAGCAAGAATATCTGTTGTTGGAGGGCTTGGAAGCAGGCATAACCCTAAAGGTTAACGCGGCCTTTCATGAGGCACTTCCGCTCATTTTCAGCCATTGGCCCTATGAGATCGTGCGGGACTCAAGCCGTGAAATGTTTGCCGCGATTGAGCTTAAAGCCAATGGGCGATTTGCATTCACTTCACCCTATATTGATAGTAATGACAGCTACCGAGACCCGCTAAACGCCATTTGCGCCCTTGTCGCCGAGCTGGCATGGCAACGCCTGCGGGAAGACCCTTCCTTGCTGTGCATCCACGGCGCGGCGGCCGAATTTGCCGGGCGTCTGGTGGTGTTCCCTGCTACGCGAAAGGCTGGCAAGAGCACGCTCAGCGTGGCGATGGCAGCCGCGGGCATTCGCATGTTTACCGATGATTTCCTGCCGGTTTCCGTGCAGGATGACGGCCTTATTCGCGGCATTTCAAGCGGTGTTTCCTCGCGCCTGCGCTTGCCGCTACCGGCGCAAATCGGGGAAGGGGCGCAGGCTTATATGGCGCGCCGCCAACTTTTGACCAACAAGCAATATACCTATGTTAAGCCGCTCAAAACTGAAAACGCCCAATTTGGCGAAGCTCTGCCGCTTGGCGGTTTTGTGTTTTTGGAGCGGGCAGATGGGGCTACCGCAGAAATTTCTGAAATCAGCACAGCCAAGGCGCTTAAAACGCTGATTTACCAAAATTTTTCCAGAGCTGGTCGGGCGAGTGACATTTTGGCAATGCTGGAATTTGCCGCGCTAAATCTCCCTTGCCATTTGCTAAAATATGATCAGGCGGAGCCGGCGATTGCGCTGCTCGAAGCGCATTTTGCGGGGTGGGAGGCTGATCTGCCGCGCTACACGCCGCGTGCCAAGCTGCAAAACGAGGCTCAAAACGGAGAAATTCCGTTTAGCCGCTACACTGATGTAGAAACCGGACAGTTTGAGCAAGCATCCGGCGTGAAGGTGGTTTCAACGGAAGGTCAGCGGTTTTTGACGGGGCGCAATGGGCAGAGCATCCATTACCTTAATCAAGGCGCGGCGCTGATTTGGCAGATTTTATCTGAGCCGGCCTCAATGGAGGAAGCGGTTGAAATACTGTTGGCAGCCTTCCCTGAGCAGGCCCGTGCCGATGTGCAAAAAGACGTGCTGCGCTGCTTTAAGGATTTTGGTAAAAACGGGCTGTTACGCAAGCTTGAAGGCACTCCGGAGGCGGCATTGCATCCGGCCCAACAGCCTGTGCCATAGGATGAGATGATGGAACGGCGAAAAACTGATGAGCTAAAAAACCCCAGTCGCCGCGCGGCTTTGCGCCGCTTGGCAGGCGCGGCTGTGGCGGGTTATGTGGTGCCCGAAGTGCTGTTTTTGAGTGCCGCTCGCGCCGAAAGCTCTGCCGCCTCAGAGCCTTCGGCCCCGTCGGAGCCGTCCACAACTTCAAGCCCGTCAGCGTCTGCGCCCTCAGGCGCGGCCTCTAGCGCGAGCAGCGCTGAAGAAGGCGCGCGGGAAACCTGCACGGTCACCAACGCGCAAAATGCAAATTCCATAAGCATTTCAAGGCGCGATATGCAGCGCGCACAAGAGGCTGTTGAGGCCGGATATGCCAAGCCGCTAGACCAAATCTGGAGTGCGTTTACATCGGAGTATGATGGCAAAGTCATCGGGGTTGAGTTTTTGGACCGGCGGAGTAACCCGCGCTACCGCTTTCGAGCCATCTCTAAGTCTGGCCGCTTGGAAACGGTGACCATTTCAGCGCAAACCGGCAGTATTCAGCGGATTGTGGGCTGCTAATGCGCGTGTTGGTCGTGGAAGACGAAGCCTTGATCGCGCAGTCAATCGAGGCCGCTTTGCAGGAGGCGGGCTTTGTGCCTGAAGTGGTGTCGGACGGCAACACCGCGTGGTTTCAAGGTGGCACCGAGGATTATGCAGCGGCGGTGCTGGATATCGGCCTGCCACAACTCGACGGGCTGAGCGTGTTGCGCAACTGGCGGCAGGAAAAGGTGAATATGCCGGTGATTCTGCTCACGGCCAAGGGCAGTTGGTCAGAACGGGTGGATGGCATTGACGCCGGCGCGGATGACTACCTTGTGAAGCCGTTTCATATGGAAGAGTTGATTGCGCGCCTGCGGGCGCTTGTGCGGCGCGCGGGGGCCGAGCGCACACCGCAAATGGCGGCCAAGGGCCTCATTCTGGACACGCGGAAAATGAGGGTGAGCGTGGATGGCGCGCAGGTTAAGGTTACCCCACTTGAGTTTCGGCTGCTGAATTACCTGTTGCACCATCGCGGGCGGGTGGTGTCGCAAGAGGAACTGGCCACCAGTATTTATTATCAGGACCAAGAGCCGGATAGCAACGCGATAGAGGTGCTGGTGGGCCGCTTGCGGCGCAAGCTCAAGGCCAAAATCATTGAAACCCGTCGCGGCTTTGGATACTTGATAGATGTGGACGACCCCGCATGAGGCTGCGCTCACTCGCCGCGCGACTGGTTTTGCTGGCTTGCCTTTCATTTGCTGTGGCGTTGGGCACAATCAGCTTTGTGCTTTCTGGCCAGTTTAGCCACTATTTTGAAGATAGGGTTTACGCCGAACTTGGTGCGCATCTGGACCAGCTTACCGCCAATCTGTCTTTTGATGAGGCTGGAGACCTCATTGTTTCGCCGCTGCTGGACCCACGTTTTGAAGCCCCGTTTAGCGGGCTTTATTGGCAGGCGCGCCGGGCAGAGCACCCGCAGGTGGTTTCGAGGTCGTTATGGACGGGCTCCATGGAGGTGCCTGAGGCGGGTGCGGCAGGCTTATTGGAGCGTCGCGCGCTTGAATCTTCAATTGGGGAGCCTTTGCTGGTGCTGAGCCGCGCTGTGCGCGTGGGCAGTGAGGCCATGCCGAGCCTTGTGCAGCTAACGGTGGCGATAAACCAAGTTGAAGTGCAGCGGGCCGCAGAAGGTTTTCAGGCCACAATGCTGCGCTGGATGGCGATTATTTTTGTGGGGCTGATACTGGCGGCATGGGTGCAAGTGAAGCTCGGGCTGGCCCCGCTTGAAACCTTGCGGCGCAAAGTGGAGCATGTGCGCAGCGGGCGGGATAAGCGGTTGGAAGGCCGCTTTCCTGCAGAGGTGATGCCCTTGGCTGAGGAGGTGAACGAGCTGCTGGGCTTGCATGAAGTTACAGTAGCTCAAGCACGCGAGCGCGCCAGCAATTTGGCACATGGGCTTAAAACCCCGCTGACGATTATGAACACCATTGCGCGCGATTTACGCGTTGAGGGGCAAGGCAAGGCTGCTGAGGAGATTGACGCGCAAACGGCCAGCATGTCTCACTTTATTGAGCGAGAACTGGCGCGGGTGCGGGTGCGCGTAGCGGGGGAGGCCGTGGTGCCTGCCCTTCCGGTTGCCCAAAAAATGCTAGCCGCCATCAAGCAGTTTCCGCGCGAGGCCCCCCTTGAATGGCAACTGGAAATGGCGGAAGATTTTACCACGCCGTTTGATGCGCATGATCTTTCAGAACTGCTGGGCAACCAGCTTGATAACGCGCGCAAATGGGCGAATAGCGTGGCTCGGCTTAGTGGGGAAGTGCGGCCTGATGGCACGCATGTGCTCTTGGTTGAGGATGATGGCGAAGGCGTAGAAGCAAGGCAGCGCGCCACGTTGGGGCAGCGAGGCCAGCGGCTGGACCCTTCGGCCCAAGGCAGCGGGCTGGGCTTGGCTATTTGTGCTGATCTGGCCGCGCACTACGGGGCTTCGTTTGAAATTGGGCGCTCGGCGTTAGGTGGGCTGAAGATAAGCACAAGTTGGCGGCTGAAAGGATAAAGCGTTCGCATATGGCTTGCCTTTACGCGCGCTAAACCTCTTGCTCGCGGGCGCAATCAGCGCTATCCCCAATATAGGTATGCATGGGAGCCGAAAATGGATGAATCGCAACTTCTTGTCTCAACCGCGTGGCTGGAAAAACACCTGAACGCGCCGGATGTGCGCATAATGGATGCCAGCCTTGTGTTGCCCGGAGACCCGCGCAATTGCGAAGAAGAATACGAGAAATGCCACATTCCCGGCGCGCGCTTTTTTGATATTAATGATATCGCCGATAGTCGCTCTGAGCTGCCCCATATGGTACCACCAGTGGAGAAATTCATCTCTAAAATGCGCGCAATGGGCATTGGTGATGGTCACCGCATTATCATTTATGACACAAACGACGCGCTGTTTAGCGCCGCGCGGGCCTGGTGGATGTTTAAGCTTTTTGGCAAAAATGACGTGGCGATTCTGGATGGCGGCTTGCCGAAATGGATCAAGGAGGGCCGCCCGGTAGAGGATATGCCCCCCATGATGCGCGACCGCCATTTTACAGCCCGCCGCAATGCAGCCCTTATTCGCGACGTTACCCAAGTGGCAGCTGCGCATAAGCTTGGCGATGCCCAAATCGTAGATGCCCGCTCGCCGGTGCGCTTTGCGGGGCAAGAGCAGGAGGCCCGCGAGGGGGTGCGCAATGGCCGGATTCCGGGCAGCAAAAACGTTTATTATAAAGACCTGACTGGGCCAAAGGGTACTATGCTACCGCTGGACGAAATTCGAGAGATTTTTGACGATGAGGAGATTGACCTCGAGAAGCCGATCATCCTGACCTGCGGCTCGGGCGTTACCGCTTGCGTTTTGGCACTGGCTTTGGAAATGCTGGGGCATCGGCAATGGTCGGTTTATGATGGCTCGTGGTCTGAATGGGGCGCCTACCCGGAGTTGGCGATGGACACCGGATGGTAGACGTCACCGTCACCTATCTGGAGATGGACGCGCGGCCAAGCTATGCCCGCCCGCACCAGCCCATTGGCCATGCGGCAGCGCTTTTGCACGCCGAAAAGCCGCCTGTTTGGTATTTCCTTGATCTATATCGCGCAGTGGGCGCGCAGTATCAGTGGACGGACAGGTTTGAAGACGACCCGGCGGACCTTCGCGCCTTTGTGCAGCACCCCGAAGTGGCGCTTTATACGCTCATCCGCCAAGGCTGGCCTGCTGGGTTTTTTATGCTGGACCACCGCAAAAAAGGTGTTTGTGATCTGGCCTATCTCGGGCTGGTGCCTGAAATGGTCGGCCAAGGCTACGGCAAGTTTTTGCTGCAAGAGGCGGTGCATACCGGCTGGGATGGCGAGGGTGTGGAAAAAATGACGGTGAACACCTGCACGCGCGACCATCCCCGCGCACTTGCCCTATATCAAAGCGCGGGCTTTGCCCCTGTGCGACAAGTACACGAAATACGCGACTAGAAAAGGACCGCGCCCATGCTGGAAAACCTGAAAGAGCAAGCCCCTGACAAAATCATTGAGTTGATCGGGCTTTATGCCGCTGATACGCGAACCAATAAGCTCGATCTTGGCGTTGGCGTCTATAAAGATGCCGCAGGTAACACCCCCGTAATGCGGGCCGTAAAGGCCGCCGAGGCTCAGCTTTTGGCCGCGCAAGACACCAAGAAATACGTCGGCCTGTTGGGGGACCTTAGCTATGTGGACGCGATTCGCAACTTGGTACTGGGCGATAGCGTGGCCGCTGGCCGTGTTTGTGGTGCGCAAGAGCCGGGCGGAACAGGGGCCATTCGGCAGTTGTTTGAGCTAATTAAGGCGGCTGATGCGGGCGCAACGGTGTGGATCTCTGATCCAAGCTGGCCCAATCATGAGGCCATCCTGAACTATCTGGGCATGAATGTCGGCAAGTATCGCTACTTTGATGAAGCCACCTGCGGGGTGGATTTTGCCGGTATGAAGGCCGACCTCAAGGGTGCTGCCGAGGGTGATGTGCTGTTGCTGCACGGTTGCTGCCATAACCCGACGGGTGCAAATATTACGGCCGCCGAGTGGGCTGAAGTCACCGAGCTTGCGCTGGCAAAAAGGCTAATGCCGATGATTGACATTGCCTATCAAGGCTTTGGTGACGGGCTGGAAGATGACGCCGCAGGCGTGCGCATTATGGCGGCCAAAGTGCCAGAAATGCTGGTGGCGGCAAGCTGCTCCAAGAATTTTGGCCTGTATCGTGACCGGGTAGGCGCGGCCCTGATTATCTCGAAAGACGAAGCAGGGACCGCCCTGAGCAAAGCCAATATTGCAGGTCTGAACCGGTTGAATTTTTCCTTCCCGCCAGACCATGGTGCCAAGGTTGTGTCGATCATTATGAATGATGAGGCTCTGCGGGCTGATTGGGCGGCTGAACTGGAAGATATGCGCCTGAGCATGCTTGATCTGCGCCAAGGGCTGGCCGATGCACTGCGCCGTGAAACCAATTCCGACCGGTTTGACTTTATCGCTGAGCATCGCGGTATGTTTTCCCGCCTTGGGCTAAGCTCCGAGCAAGTGATGCAACTGCGCACTGATCATGCGATCTATATGGTGGGCGATAGCCGGATAAATATCGCAGGGCTGCCAAAGGCTGGGCTGGATAACCTGGCAAAGGCTATTGCGTCGGTGATTTAGCGTTTAGCGCCGCCGAGCGTAGCGAGGCCACGGCCAGCGGCAGGCATTTTCAGCTTGTCTGAAAATGTGCTTTGGCAGAGGGGGGCTTTAGCTCCCCGAAGTCAAAGCAAGCCCGGAGCTGGCGGTCAGCTCCGGCGTCGCGCCTCCGCGGCGACCCTCAATCAGCAATTTGAATGCAAAATTACGCATTAAAGTCGGGCCACCTTGTCGGCGCGTGCGGCGCCTTCGGCTTGCAAAGGGTGCCTAGCCTTGAGGGGCAATAATTGTGCAATCGGACTGGCGAGCTTGCAGGCGGTCACAGGCTTTGGCGGCGGCGCTCGCACTCATGCCCACAAAGCGCGCTTGATACATAGATACGCCCTGCACATTGCCTTGTGAAATATCACGCTCGGCACCGCTGAAGGATTCCATGTCCAGAAGTGCAGTTTGGATCAGGAAACGCTCGGCAAGGTTAAGGTTGTGAAACGCACCAACTTGCACGGCATAGGCCCCTGAGCCATGAACTTCGGTTGCCCGAGCGCGCGGCGCAGATTCTGCGATGGGGGCTACAGCGGCCAGCGCGATTGAGCCACCAGACTCAGGCCGACGCAATGGGCGCTGCATGGGCGGTGGCACAAAGCTATCAGGGCGCACGAATTTTGGACCGGGGCTGATGGGCGGGCCATTTGACGCCTCGGCAATGGCAGCCTCGATGGCTGCTGCTTGCACCGCTTCATCTACATTGCGCGCCATAAGCACAGCCACGGTTTCGGCACGCCGTGGCGGGCGGTCTGCCCGGGGCACAACCCCGGATTCACTAGCGTTGGAGGCCACAGCTAGTTGGCGGGGGTGAAGCGTGAGCCGCGGCAGTGCGGCCACCGTCGCCCGCGTGGGTGCGCGGCGAAAGCCAAGGCTCATCAGTTCGGCCACGCGGGCGTTTCTTTGAGCCGTGGAAGTGCCGCCAAACATCACAGCGATGATCCGCTCCTGCCCGCGCCGTGCGGAGGCGACCAGATTATAGCCTGCGGCATTGGTGTATCCGGTTTTGATCCCGTCTGCGCCCTCATATGAATCCAGAAAGCGGCTATTGGTATGGCGCACGGTGGCAATACCGGCGCTGGCCGAGCGGCGGGAAAACAGGTTATAATATTCCGGAAAATCATAAAACAAGCGGCGGCCTAGCAGCGCCATATCCCGCGCTGTAGAATAATGCCCGTTTTGGGTCAGCCCGTGGGCATTGCGAAACTGGGTGTTGCTCATGCCCATGGCTTGCGCCGTTTGGGTCATATAGCGGGCAAAGGCATCTTCCGAGCCTGAAATTGCCTCGCCAATCGCTGTCGCGGCATCATTGGCAGATTTAATGGCCGCCGCACGGATCAAAAACCGGAATTGGATGCGGCTACCGCGGCGCAGACCTAGCTTGGAGGGTGGCTCAGCTGAAGCATTGGCTGAAATTGTGATCATCTGATCCAGCGACATTCGCCCCGCCTCAATTTCCACAAAAGCAAGGTAAAGCGTCATCATTTTGGTGAGGGATGCGGGAGCAAGCTGCCGGTCGGCACTGCGCGCATAAAGGACTTCGCCCGTGCGAGCGTCCATCACAAAATTGGAGATACCGGGTGCTGCCTGTAGGGCCCCACCGGAAAACACCAAAGTAACCGCGAGCAAAACCCCGCGAAGGCATAATTTTATCATTTAAATGGCTCGTCTGCTCGATTTGCCTGCCCGCCCGATTTTTCGGTGCTCGGCATGTGTGAAAGAACCCTAGCAAAGCCTTGTGATAAAGGAAAGAATTATTTTATTGTGCGGTGCAGCATAAATACTTGACGCAGTGCAGCATAGCGCCTATATGGAGGTTAAGAAATGAAACTTAATAGGAGAGCCCCGATGGCCGCCGCTAAAAAAACCGCAAATAAAGCTGAAGATATGTTCACCGAAGCCCAGAAATCATTTGAATCCAACGCCGAAAAATTCGGTAAGGGTTTTGAAGATGTCGCGGCTTTTGGGCAGGAAACACTGGACGCGATGACCAAGTCAACCGAGATTGCAGCCAAAGCGGCAGAGGAGCTGAACGCTGATATCGCCGCTTTCTCGAAGAAGTCTTTTGACGAGAGCGTCGCTGCTGCCAAAGACTTGGCAACCGCCAAGACGCCAACTGAACTGTTTGAAAAGCAAGCCGCATTTGCAACATCCGCTTTTGAAGGCTTCATGGCGCAGGCCGCAAAGTGGAATGACGCCATGACAGCCGCCACCAAAGAGGCCTCTGCCCCAATGGCTGCGCGTGCAAATGCAGCTTCCGATTTGGCAAAAACCTACGCCGCTTAAGCGCCGGTTAACAATGAATTGAGAAAAGGGGGCCTGTGCCCCCTTTTTTATTGTGCAAATATGGAATATACACGGCGCTGCACTGCCACAGAATATGAGCCGCATGACCTTTTATCCAATAACAATGAGCAGCGATGAACCGCCCGAAGACGGGGTGGATGTGATCGCGCGTCCGGTTGAGAAAACCAAAAAACCACCCCTTTACAAGGTGTTGATATTGAATGATGACTATACCCCAATGGGGTTTGTTGAGTATGTTCTGGAGCGTTTTTTTGGCCTAGATGCCGATGCGGCGCACGCGATTATGCTAACTGTGCATATGAAAGGGCTAGCGGTTGTGGGGGTGTATTCTCATGAAATTGCGGAAACCAAGGTGACGCAAGTGATGGATTATGCCCGCCGAAATCAGCACCCATTGCAGTGCACGATGGAAAAAGAGTGAGCACCGCGCCGCGCTTTTTAGCGCCCTTTGACCAAGGGCGTGTTGAGCCAGCTGAAAGCCTGTTGGTGATCAGGCCGGCGGATGCCATGGGCTTGTCTGGCTTTGAAGCTGTAACGATTGAGCAGGGATTTTCCCCCACGGCCAAGGCGCTGGAGGAGGCTGGCTTTGCTGTTTTCCCCCGTGCGGAAGGGCGTTATGGCATGGTGATGGTGAATTTGACCCGTTTCAGAGCCGAAAACCTCGCCAATATCGCGCGGGCTAGTGCTATGACTGACGGGCTGGTGCTGGTAAACGGGGCAAAAACCGAAGGGATCGAGAGCCTGTTGAAGATGGTTAAGAATATCACGCCGGTGGATGTAATGTCCAAGGCACATGGCAAGATTTTTTCGTTTGAAGCTACCCCAATGCCACAGGAATGGCTTTTGGCGGGGGAGATGGCCCGCAATAAAGACGGGTTTATGACCGCGCCTGGGATGTTTTCTTTTGAAAAAGTTGATGTGGGCAGTACGCTGCTTGCGCCGCATCTTGAGGGGCTAAAGGGCCGGGTCGCGGACCTCGGCGCGGGCTGGGGCTGGCTGGCGGCGCAGGCGCTGGGGCCCGAGGTGAGCGAGATGGTGCTTTTTGAGGCCGAGCAAAAGGCGGTGGAGGCCGCGAAGCTAAACCTTATGGACCCACGCGTGCGCTTTGAATGGGCTGATGTTTTGGCCCTCCCCAAACAGCTCCCGTTTGATGTGGTTATCTCCAACCCACCCTTCCATCAATCTCGCGCGGCGGAGCCATCATTGGGGGTTGGGTTTATTCAGGCGGCAGCCAAATTGCTAAAGCCCAAGGGGCGGTTTTTGATGGTTGCCAATCGGCAATTACCCTATGAGCGTGCGCTTGAAGGGGGGTTTCGCAAGGTTGAAATGTTGGGGCAAACCAACGGTTTTAAGCTCTTTGAGGCGAGTTCTCCCAAGCCTTAACATCTAGATCGAGCTGGATGATTCCCGTATATACGGTAAAACGCAATCGAATCATCGGAGCATTTATGGCGGCAAATATTTCGGAAAAGTCGGTGATCGTGACCGGTGCAGCCAATGGCGTGGGCCTGGCTATCGCGCGGCTTTTTGTGGCCAACGGGGCCAATGTGTTGCTGGCGGATATGGACGAAGACAAGCTGGAAGCGGAGATTGAAGCGCTGGAAGGGGCTGAGGGCAAGGCCGTGAGCTTTGTTGGTGATCTGCGTGAAAAACTAACCGTGAATAACCTGATGGCCGCAACGATTGACGCCTTTGACCGCGTGGATATTTTAGTAAATGCCAGCCGGCAGGTGCTGCCAAGTGACCCACTCAAAGCGGCCGATGACCGCTTCGAAACTATGATGCACCAGAATGCCACCGTGAATTTGCGCCTGTGTCAAGCTGCGGCCAAGCGGATGATCAAGCAAGGCGCTGGCGGCGCAATTGTGAACCTAAGCTCGATCGCCGCACAAGATTGCGTGCCGGAATCTGTGGGCTATAGCGTGGCCAGTGCCGCGCTTGACCAGCTCACGCGCTCACTGGCCGTGGCCTATGCGCCGCATGATATCCGCGTAAATGCAGTGGCGCTGGGCAGTATCATGAGCGGCAGCCTAAAAGCGCTGGTGTCCGAGGATGAAGACTTGCGCGAGGAAGTGATCGCCGCCACGCCCATCGGTCGCATTGGCGAGGCTAATGAGGCCGCGCAGGCGGCGCTGTTTCTCGCGTCGCCTTGCGCCAGCTTTGTTACGGGGCAAATATTGGCGGTGGACGGCGGGCGCTCCCTGCTCGACCGCATGACCAAACTGGCTTATTGAACTTCAATCACAGAGGATGCCCATGCTGGCATTTCTGATGCACCCCATCGGGATGGGGTTGAAAAAAAATGCCAAGCGCCCCGCGTTTCCTTGGGGCGTTTAGCAGTTATATGGTGGGCTTTATCAGCGGTGGCTGGCTGCTACTCACCGCTGCTAGCATGCTTTAAACAGCGGCTTTTAGCGCCTCGATCAGGTCTGTTTTTTCCCACGAGAACCCGCCATCAGCCTCAGGCGCGCGGCCAAAGTGGCCATAGGCCGAGGTGCGCTGGTAAATCGGCTTATTGAGGCCCAGATGCTCGCGAATGCCCCGCGGCGTTAAGTCCATTGCTTGCTCGATGGCCTTTTCAACAGCCTCTTCTGAAACCTCGCCGGTGCCGTGCAGGTCAGCGTAGATCGACAACGGTTTGGAAACGCCGATGGCATAGGAAATCTGCAAGGTGCAACGCTCGGCCATGCCAGCGGCCACGATGTTTTTCGCCAGGTAGCGGGCGGCATAGGCCGCTGAGCGGTCCACCTTGGTTGGGTCTTTGCCCGAAAACGCACCGCCGCCATGGGGGGCTGCCCCGCCGTAGGTGTCTACAATAATTTTGCGCCCTGTCAGGCCTGCATCCCCATCCGGCCCGCCGATCACAAATTTGCCTGTCGGGTTTACGTGCCATTCGGTTTCAGCGGTAATCCAGCCCTGCGGGACCACTTCCAAAATATAGGGCTCCACAATCGCGCGGATATCGGCCGAGCTTTGCGCCTCGGAGGCGTGCTGTGTGGAAAGCACAACAGAGGTCACGCCCACGGGCTTGCCATCTTCATAGCGTACTGAAAGTTGCGACTTGGCATCTGGGCCCAACAGCGGCTCGGTGCCGTCTTTGCGCACTTCGGCCAAGCGGCGCAGCATGGCGTGGGCATAATGCACAGGGGCGGGCATAAGCTCGGGGGTTTCTGTGGTGGCATAGCCAAACATAATGCCTTGGTCGCCGGCGCCCTCATCTTTGCTGCCCGCGGCATCCACGCCTTGTGCGATGTCAGCTGACTGCGCGTGCAGGTAAGAATTGACCTTCAGGTTGGCCCAGTGAAAGCCCTCTTGCTCATAGCCGATGTCTTTTACGCATTCCCGCGCTATCTCCTCAACCCGAGCGATCACTTCGCCGGGGCCACGCACCTCGCCACCAATAACCACGCGGTCGGTGGTGGCAAAGGTTTCACAAGCCACGCGGGCATAAGGGTCTTCTGTCAAAAAAGCATCCAGAATCGCATCGGAAATACGGTCACACACCTTATCGGGGTGGCCCTCGGATACGGATTCAGAGGTAAACAGGTAGTTTTTGCGGCTCATGTCGGCTCTCCGGCAAAGTAAATTTCCGCCTTTATGGGCGGAATTGATGTGGTTTTCAATAGCGGATTGCAGACCGGAGGTTGAAAGCAATACCCGCAGCCAGCAGCACCAATATGAGCGCAATGACCGGCCACTGGCTAGTGCGGGTCAGCAAAGTGGCAGGCAAGGGTTTGGCAAGTGGTGCATCCAAAAACCCGTCTTCGCCCAAGGGCAGGCTATTGGTGATGCGGCCCAACGGGTCTATCATTGCTGAAATGCCGGTGTTGGCGGCACGAGCCAAGGGCAGGCCCTGCTCAATGGCGCGTAGGCGGGCTTGTGCAAGGTGCTGGTAGGGGCCGGCGCGCTCGCCAAACCATGCATCATTCGTTATTTGCACCAACCATTCGGGGCGCTTCCCCGCCACCGCGTGTGGAAAAATGGCCTCATAACAAATAAGCGGTAGGAAGGGTGGCACCCCTTCGCTTTGCAGGATTTTTGGGCCGGTGCCAAAAGCATTGCTCGCGCCCATTTGTTCAGCCAGCCCCTTAAGGCCCCATTGGCGTGCCAGCCCTTGCAGGGGCATGTATTCGCCAAAAGGCACAAGGTGGTACTTGTCGTAAACCTCAGCAATACTGCTATCTTTGTTCAGTAAAAACAGAGAGTTATAAACGCCTTCCGTATCCCGTCGCCGCGCCCCTAGAATCACAGGCGCTTGCGCAGCCGTGGTGATTTGTGTGCGCACAAAGGGCTGTTCATCTGGCAGGTAAGCAATGGCGGCCTCGGGCCAGATCACAATATCGGGCTTGCCAATTTTGGCGCTTAACGTCAGTTGGCGTTGATAAAAAAGCGGGATAAATTCCGGATCCCATTTCTGGGTTTGAATAGCGTTGGGCTGGATGAGCCGCACCGTGAGGCCGGTTTCTTCTATCGGCGTTTGCAGGCGGTAAATGCCAAAACCTGTGAGGCTGGCCATTATCAACACCGCCAGAATGGCCCCACGCTTGCTCAAAACTAGCCCGCCGGAAAGCACAAGCAGGAAGCCAAGGCCGTGCACGCCCATCAGGCTTGCGGCCTGAATGATTGGGGTTTCAACCCAGTTATAGGCCATAAGCGCCCAAGGGAATCCTGTAAAAATATACGCGCGCAGTAGCTCGGCCAGCGTCCAGAACCCAGCCAGAACCAAGGCACTTGGCCAGCGCTGGGCCAGCGCAAAGCCAAGCCCCCAGAAAAGCGCAATGCCCCCCGCCATCAGCGCCAAAGCAAAAGGCGCCATCCAGCCATAGCGCTCAGCATCCACCAAAAACGGCTCTACAATCCAAGCGAGTGTTAGGCCGAAATAGCCCAGCCCCGCGCCCCAGCCGACCATAAACCCGCCCTTCCAGCAGCAGGCTTTGCGCAGCAACCACAAAAGCGCGGGCAGGGCGAAGAGTGCCAGATACGGGAAGTTATAGGGTGCTTGCCCCATGGCCAAGGCCAGCCCGGCCACAATGGCCAGCCCAAACCGAAGCCACCGGTTCATGCAGCTTTGGCCTTGGAAAAGCTCACCCGCAGGCGCTTGATTTTGCGTGGGTCGGCCTCGATGACCTCAAACTCATTGCCCTGCGCATCACAAATCACTTCGCCCTGCACGGGAACCCGCCCCGCCAGCATCACCACGATACCACCAAGCGTGTCGATATCCTCGTCTAAGTCGTCCGGCAGCAAGTCCACCCCTGCCACTTCCTCAAGGTCTTTAAGTGCGGCGCGGGCTTGTGCCAGATAAACACCGGGAGCCTCTTCGACCCAAAGGTCAACCTCCTCCTCGTCGTGTTCGTCCACAATCTCTCCCACAATCTGCTCCAGCAAATCCTCGATCGTCACCAGCCCGTCAACCCCGCCATATTCGTCAATCACCAGCGCCATATGAATGTGCTCTGACTGCATTTTTTGCAACAGTACCGAAAGTGGCATTGAGGGCGGCGCGTAAATCAGCGGCCGCAGAATTTTGGCCATATTAAAGCTTTTGCCTTTGCCAAACCCGTGGCGCAACGACAGGTCTTTCAGGTGAATGAGGCCGAGCGGTTCGTCCAGCGTTTCGTGGTACACCGGCAGGCGTGTCAGAGTGGAAGAGGCAAACGCTTCCACCACCTCTTTGAGGGTAGAATCATCCGGAACGGCCACGATGTCGGCAATGGGCACAGCAATTTCATCAATCCGGAGAGATTGCAAATGGCCAAGGCTGTTATGCATGGCATCGGGCGCTTCCACAGTGGGGAAGGCCTCAGGTGTGGGTTCGGCAAGGCCAAAAATCCGCTGCCAAAGGCTGGTTTTCGGTTGGGCTAACGCCTGCGCGCGCTGCGCTGCGTTAGAAGATCCGTCTGTTATTTCGCCCATGGCTCCTTTTCCGTATTGGCCGTAATACCCTAATATGGGTTGCTTATACCCAGTTTTGCAAGGGCTTTGATTTCAAGCGCTTCCATTTCTTCGGCATCGCCGTCTGAAATATGATCATATCCGAGCAGATGCAAGATACCGTGTATCACTAAATGGGTTACATGATCCTGAACAGAAATGCCTTTTTCGGCGGCCTCCCGCAGGCATGTTTCATAGGCAATGGCAATGTCGCCCAGCTCGGCGCCCATCGGGCTGCCTTGCATTGGCGGGGTTTCGCTGGCGGGCCATGAAAGCACATTTGTCGCAGCCGCTTTGCCGCGAAAATCCTTGTTTAGCGTCGCAATACGGGCGTCATCGCAGCCCATCAGGGCGATTTCAAAGCCTTCCGGCGCGCGCCCTGTTACAGCCAGAGCTTCCCGCCCGGCTGGCTCACACAAAGCTTCAAGCCCCACAGCCGCCCAACGGTCATCCTCAAGGATCACATCCATCATTGCTGGTTGGCTTTCTCATAGGCCCGCACAATTTTCATCACCATTGGGTGGCGAATCACATCTTTGGCGGTAAAGCGCGTAAAGCCGATGCCATCAACATTACGCAGCACCTTTTCGGCCTCCACAAGGCCTGAAAGCACGCCGCGCGGTAGGTCAATCTGGCTGGTATCGCCATTAATCGCCATGCAAGAGCCCTCACCCAGCCTAGTCAGAAACATCCGCATTTGCATAGAGGTGGCATTTTGTGCCTCGTCCAGAATTACAAAAGCATGGGAAAGCGTGCGCCCGCGCATAAAAGCCAGTGGTGCGATTTCGATCACCTTTTCCTCGATCATTTTCGCCACCTGCTTGGCAGGCAAAAAGTCATTCAGCGCGTCATAAAGCGGCTGCATATAGGGGTCGACCTTTTCCTTCATATCCCCCGGCAAAAAACCCAGCCGCTCGCCTGCTTCCACGGCAGGCCGACTGAGAATGATCCGGTCCACACGCCCCTCAAGGAAATGCGCCACGGCCACGGCCACGGCTAAATAGGTTTTCCCCGTGCCTGCTGGCCCTAGCCCAAACACAAGGTCGTTTTCCAACAGCGCCCGCACATAGGTCGCCTGTGCAGGGCTACGCGGTTCCACCACCTTTTTACGGGTCCGAATATCAAGCTGGCCCGCCGGCTCAGGCGTTTGCTCATGCCCGTCCTCAAAAATAGCAGTTGGCATTTTTATTGCCGCTTCCACATCCCCGGCTTCTATGGTTTTATTGGCTTGAAGCCGCCCATAAAGCGCCCGAAGGGTCGTTTCCGCATGTTGCCGCGCCTCGTCTTCGCCACCGAGCACAATCACGTTGCCCGTACGATCAATTGAAGCGCCTGTGCTCGCTTCTACACGCACAAGGTTGGCATCCAACTCACCGCAAAGGTCGATCATCAAACGGTTGCTGTCAAAGGTCAGGCGGGTTTGGGTAGGGGCGCTCGGGCTAGACAATTAAGGTGATTCCATTCACAAGGATTAAGCGCCTAGAGTGCCGTATATAATTCCTGCGCGCAATGGCTCTCCTTCATTCTTCTTTGCCAAATACTCTGGGGTGAATGCGCTTGCGCAGAGGGGCAAAGCCCCTGCCGAGCCGCAGGCGAGGCCACGGCACCGCCTGCGGCTCGGTGGCGGCGCGTCCGATATCGCACTATTTGGCAATGCAGCACCCGCGCCGCGCGTGTTGCGGGCGCAAACGGTTAAGTCAACTTGCCTGCTAGTGAGTTTCGCTCGGAGTGCAGGATTTTTGCACTCACGACGTTCCCAACCAGCTCGGGCGCCGCGTCCATGTGCACCGCGTGCAGATACGGTGATTTACCGACCATCTGGCCAGAGTCACGGCCCGCGCGCTCCAAGAGCACTGGGATGGTTTGGCCAACCATGCTTTGCTGGAAGGCAAACTGGTGCTCGGTGATCAGGGTTTGCAGCCTTTTCAGCCGTTCGCCTTTTACACCTTCATCCACATGGGCGCGGTCAGCTGCCGGGGTGCCCGGGCGGGGGGAGTATTTGAAGCTGTAGGCGGCGGCGTAGCGCACCTCTTTACAAAGGTCGAGCGTGGCTTGGAAATCAACCTCTTCTTCGCCGGGGAAGCCGACGATGAAATCACCCGAAAGCGCAATATCTGGCCGCACAGCGCGAATACGCTCCAGCACCTTTAAGTAACTTTCCGCAGTGTGCTTGCGGTTCATCGCTTTCAGCACCTTGTCAGAGCCGGACTGCACGGGCAGGTGCAAATAGGGCATCAGTTTTTCTTCTTCGCCAAAGGCGGCGATCAGGTCGTCGCCCATGTCGTTGGGATGTGAAGTGGTGAAGCGAATGCGCTTTAGCCCGTCAAGCTTGGCCAGTTCCTTGATCAGCTTCGCAAGGCTCCAGCCATCGGCCTCATAAGCGTTCACATTCTGGCCAAGCAGGTTTATTTCAACCACACCGCGCTCGAGCAGGTCGCGGGCCTCGTCCAGCAGGCGGGCTGGAGGGCGAGAAACCTCGGCCCCCCGCGTGTATGGCACCACACAAAAGGCGCAGAATTTATCGCAACCTTCCTGCACCGTAAGAAACGCGCTCGGGGCGCGCTTGGCTTTGGGGCCGCGGGGCAGTTTGGTGAATTTGTCTTCCTCGGGAAATTCAGTATCTACCACATGGCCACCATTGGCCGTCGCTTTCAGCATGTCTGGCAGGCGGTGATAGGCCTGCGGGCCAACCACAAGGTCCACCATTGGTTGGCGGCGGATAATCTCTTCGCCTTCTGCCTGTGCCACGCAGCCCGCTACGCCGATTTTCAGGTCGGGGTTGGCGTCCTTAAAGGGGCGCATCCGGCCCAGCTCGGAATAGACCTTCTCGGCGGCTTTCTCACGAATGTGGCAAGTGTTGAGCAGGATCATATCAGCCCCTTCCGGGCTATCCACCTGCTCATACCCGCTAACGCCCAGTGCATCCCCCATGCGCTCGCTATCATACACGTTCATCTGGCACCCGTAGGTTTTGATGAACAGCTTTTTGAGCTCGCTCATGAGGCTTTGGCTTTTTTATGGTGGCCAAGGCCGATTTTTTTGGCAAGTTCCTGCCGCTTAAGTGCATAATTTGGCGCGACCATCGGGTAATGGTCTGGCAGGCCCCACTTTTCACGGTACTGGTCCGGCGTCAGGTTAAACACCGAGCCGATATGGCGCTTCAGCATCTTCATTTTACGACCGTCTTCAAGGCAGATCAGGTGATCATCAGTCACAGATTCACAAATCGGCACGGCGGGCTTGGGGCGCTCGGCGGGTTTGTTTGAGGGCATGGAAATGTCCGCCAGCTTGCTGAAAACGGTATCAATCAGCGCTGTGATGTCCTCAGGCTGGGTGGCGGCATTGCCGACATGCGCGGCCACAATGGTGCTGGTCATTTTGAGCAATTCGATCTGCTCGGGAGATTGGTTTGCTTCGGTCATGGTCTTTTGCCTTATTTTGGCTCGGTCAGGTTTTACTTGCGAACTAGAAATGATAAACAGGGAATCCTAAGATCAGGAAAATGCATTCTTGCTGGTCAAATGGCACTTTGTGCAGCCAATTTCAACCGGAGATGCGGCAATATGGCCCTGATAAGCATGAAGCAGCGACCCGATGCCGCGCCTTTCGGCGGCGTTTCGCCATGAGCGCGGGCAAGGATAAGCTGAACTTGTCGGCGGGGGTGGCCTCGGTGAGTGTGGCTTTGGTGTTGGCTGGGCTGAAATATTGGGCTTTGCGGGAAACGGGCGCGCTTTCGGTGGCGGCCTCATTAGCCGATAGTGCGCTGGATTTATTGGTGTCGATGACAGGGTTGATGGCCATCATCTACGCCGCCCGCCCCGCCGATGACGACCACCGCTTTGGCCATACTTCGGCAGAAGATCTTGCGGCGCTGGGGCAGGCGCTGCTGCTGGCGGGGGTGGCGCTATATATCGGCTATGGCGCGGTGGCGCGGCTGTTTGCCGAGGTGCCACCGCCCTTGGAAAACGAAACGTCGGGCATAGTGGTGATGCTGGTCTCCATTGGCATCACGCTGGCGCTGGTACTGTGGCAGCGCCGCGTGGTCAAGCGCACCGGCTCAAAGGTGGTGGCTGCGGATAGCCTTCATTATATGGCGGACCTGATTCCTAATTTTGGTGCGGTGTTGGCGCTGGGGGTGTCGTCTTATTGGGCTTTTCCACAGCTGGATTCCATAGTGGCCATTTTGGCGGCGATCATCCTGCTTTACGGCGCGTTCCGCATCGGGGGAAAAGCCTTTGACGCCCTGATGGACCGCTCAGCCAGCTCTGAAACTATGGCTAAGCTCGCCGAGATTATCGAGGCCTGCCCACAGGTTTTTGGCTATCATGATCTCAAAACCCGCACCGCAGGCACCACGCTTTTTGTGCAGGTGCATATTGAGCTGGATGAGGCGCAAAGCTTGCGGGCTGCGCATGATATCGGCAAGGCATTGAAGCAGAAAATCAGGGATGCCTATCCGCAATCGGATGTGATAATCCATAAGGACTTAGCGAGGGGAAGCCGTGACGTATAACACAACAATCGGGCGCGCCGCCTTGGCCATGCTGGTCGGGGCGCTTGTGGGGGGCAACCTTTCTATGGCGCTTCTAATTATGGGGTTTGGCCCGCCAGCCCCCGGCGAAGCCATGCAAATCTGGCTGATTATGCAAGCTTACTGGATGGGTGGCATGCTTGTTTTTGCGCTGATCCCCTTTGTGCTTATGCATATTTCTAATCTGCGACAATGGTATGCCATGACGGGCATCGGGATGCTGACGATGGTCTCGCTGAGCCTATACGCGTTTAAAGGCGTTGGCACGGGCGGGAGTCTTGTGATGCTGGCGGCCACGGGTGCTATTGTGGGCTGGGTGATCTGGCGGGTGGCTTACAGGTCTTCGAAGCTTTAGGCTTGAGTAAGCAAGGAATGGAGGACGCAGTTAAAATGGATAATAAAGATCAAAATATTAGCGTTGAATGGGTGCTTATCGCGCTGCTCAGCGTTTTTGCGCTTAGCAGTGCCATCAGCATTTTTATTTCTTTCGGTGTGATCATGTTTCAAACGGGCATGAGCCCATACGACCTCATTTCGATGGGTTTTTTTGTGGGGCCTATTAAAGGCACGGTCTATTGGTTGGTAGGGGTTGGTGCGCTTTGGTTTATTGCTCACCGGCTTTGGGTTTGCCACTGGTGGGTGCTTGTAATTATAGGCGTGGCGGTATCTATCGGGATGATGGCGGCTTTCAGTGGCACCTATTTTAGCCTGTTTTGGCTTGTGGTCAATGCGGCGGTTTCTGCGATCATGGGCTGGGTTCTATGGCGGTTAGCGTATCGTTCGGTTGTGCTAGACGCAACTCCAAGGCCAAAACTGGGCGGGTATGAAACCACAATCGGGCGGGCGCTTGCGGCCTTGCTCAGTGGCGGGCTTGTAGGTATTGGCGCTACAATGGTGATTGCCATGGCTGTCTTCGGCGGGATGAGGCCCGAAGATTTTGTGGAAATAGGGGGTTTCGTAACTGTCTTCTGGCTGGGCGGCGTTTTTGTTTTGGGTGGGGCTTCATTTGCAGCTCTGCACTTCATCGGGCTGCGGCAATGGTACGGGATGACAATTGTCGGCGGCGTGATAATGCTGGTGCTGGGCATCGTTCTGTTTGAAGCTGTGGTGGAAATAAAGATTACGCTGACCATGGCTATTGCGGGAAGCATTGTTGGCTGGGTCATTTGGCGGGTGGCCTATCGGCGCCCCCCTGTGGAAGGATAGAATATGAAGAATTTGGTTTTGATTGCCGCGCTGGCGGGGGCAACCCCGGTGATGGCGCTTGAGGTGGTGCCAGTGGCCGATGGCGTGTATGCGTTGGTGGGCGCGCTTAGCCAGCGCTCGCCTGAAAATCTGGGCAATAATGCCACGTTTGGCGTGGTGGTGACAGATGAAGGCGTAGTGCTGATAGATGCTGGCGCAGGCTGGAAAGCCGCCGCTGAAATTGATGCGGCGATAGACACTTTCACGGATCAGCCCGTGCGCTATGTGATCAACTCCGGTGGACAAGACCATCGCTGGATTGGCAATGGCTATTGGCAGGCGCAGGGCGCGACCGTGATTGCCTCTGAGGCCGCCGTAGCCGACCATAAAGACCGCGGCTCGATGCAGATGACAGGGCTTGATGTGCTGGTGGGGGCCGAGGGGCTGGAAGGCACGGCGCTTAGCTATGCCGATGTAACTTTTGGCGGCGATTATACGCTGAGCCTCGGCGGGGTTGATCTGGAGATTACCTATGCAGGGCAGGCGCATACACCGGGTGATAGCTTTGTCTGGGTGCCCTCGACGCAGGTGGTTTTTGCGGGTGATATTGTTTATATCGAGCGGATTTTGGGCATAGGCGAGCAGTCGCACTCGGGCACTTGGATCGAAGTGTTTGAGGCTATGGCCGCACTAGAGCCTGAAATAGTGGTGCCCGGGCATGGCAACCCTGTGCCGCTGGCGACGGCGATGGCTGATACCTATGATTATCTCGTGAATTTACGCACCCAGATGGGCGCTTATATTGACGATGGTGGTGATATTATCGGTTCGGTTAATGTGGAGCAATCTGCATTTTCCTATCTGCAAAATTATGAAGGGCTGGCCAAGCGCAATGCCCAGCAAGTCTATTCCGAAATGGAATGGGAGTAGCCGTCCTGCCCGCGCAGGACATGCGCTGACGAGGTGGCCCGATTATTGAGCGCAATTTTGCATACAAATTGCTGTTTTAAGGGTCGCCGAGGAAGCGCACACCCGGTGGCGGCGCGGCAACGTGAGTGCGTGTGGCAACATTGCACACGCGCCGCCCTGCAACGTGAGTGCGTGTGGCGGGCTACTTCTGGCCGATCTTCGGCTCGCTGCCTGAAACGATGCGCTTAATGTTGGCCCAATGCCGGAGCCAGATTAACGCGGCCAGCAGCAGCCCAAGGCCTGTGGTCGTGGTCAAGCCAAATGCCCAAAGCCAGAGGGGGGAGCTGAGGGCGGAAATAAGGGCCGCGAGCGAGGATATGCGGAAAATCACAGCCGTGGCCAGCCATGTAAGGCAGGCCGCAATGCCCGTAAGCGGGTGAATAGCCAGCAGAATGCCCAGAAAGGTTGCCACGCCTTTGCCGCCCTTGAACTTGAGATAAAGCGGGAAAATGTGGCCTAGGAACGCGCCCAGCCCTGCGACTTGCGCGGCGGTATCCCCTTGAAAGTGCCGTGCAACCAGCACCGCTACGGCACCTTTGCCACCATCCAGCAGTAAGGTGGCTAGCGCCGCTTTTTTACTGCCTGTGCGCAAAACGTTGGTCGCGCCAATATTGCCCGAGCCAATGTTACGCACATCGCCAAGCCCCATTACCTTGCTCACAATCAGGCCAAAGGGCACAGAGCCAAGCAGGTAAGCCATAACCAAAATACCCAGCAGCCATGGCCAAGCGGCATCCCAACCCGGCTGGGCGCCCCAAAAACGGAAAACGGATGGAACCATGGTAAAACCCTATGTGCTGGTGGTGAGAAGTTTGATGCCCGCAAGGCCAAAAACGGCGGCGAGGGCTGCATTGATTTTGCGGCGCAAGCGCTGATATCCCGCCATCATGCGCGGGGTAGAAAATAGCACGGCGTAGCCGATAAATAGGAGCGAAGCCATGATGGCGCACCCAATGAGAAGAGACATAAGATAGCCGGTTGAGGCCTCTTTTGGCACGCCAAAAGCGATGATGGCAGACCATGAAAGCAGGGCTTTGGGGTTGGTCAAGTGCAGAGCCATGCCTTGCAGATAAAGGTATTTGTGGCGGGTTTTGGGTGGCTTGGCTTTGGCATCGGACGTGATGGCTACGCGTAGAGCCTTGCTCGCCATCCACAGCAAATAGGCCCCGCCCGCACATTTTAGCACCACAAAGGCCCATGCGAATTGTGAAAGGATCGCGACCAGCCCAAAGGCGGCCAGCACACCCCAGATGATTGAGCCATTAACTACGCCGAGCGCAAACAGCACGCCTGCTTTTCGCCCCATAGTGGCCGATGTGGCCATAATAGCCAGCGTTGCAGGGCCGGGGCTTCCGGCGGCAATAAGAAAGACCGCGTAGGTCATGGCGAGGGTGATAAGATTGTCCATGCTGCATTTAGAGGCATTACTGCCCTAATCGTCAAGCGGGAAGACTTGCGCACCCGCGACATAGGTTTGCAAAACAACGCCCTCCATGCGGCGCAGATCATAAGGTGTGTTTTTGGATTTGGAGTGCAGCTTGGTGCGGTTGAGCACAAAGGGTTTGTCGGGGTCAAACAGGATAAGATCAGCTGGTGCCCCAACGGCCAAACGTCCCGCTTCCAGCCCAAGCAGCTTAGCGGGGTTAAGGGCTAGGGCGCGGAAAAGCTCAGGCAGGGTAAGGTGGCCTGCATGCACAAGTTGCATACAGGCGGGCAGCAGGGTTTCCAGCCCAACGGCCCCGCTGGCGGCTTCCTCAAACGGCAGGCGTTTGCTCTCCTCATCTTGCGGCGTATGCATGGAGCATATGATATCTATCAGGCCCGATTGCACGGCGTCCACTACGGCGAGGCGGTCATCCTCGGTGCGTAGCGGCGGCTTGAGCTTAAAGAAGGTGCGGTAGCCCTCGATATCAAACTGGTTCAGCGTCAGGTGGTGGGCCGATACCCCCGCGCTCACCTTCAGCCCCGCCTTTTTGGCGCGCTCCAGCGTGGGCAGGGCGGCGGCGGTGGTGATCTGGTCTGCATGGTAACGCGCCCCTGTCATCTCCACCAAAGCCATATCGCGCTCTAGCTGAATGCGCTCGGCCATGGGGGAAACAGCGGGGAGGCCCATGAGCGAGGCCAGCGGGCCAGCGGTGGCGCAGGCCCCTTTTGAGAGCGTCGGCTCTTGCGGGTGGGCCATGACCAGCGCACCAAGATCGGCGGCATAGGTAAGCGCGCGCTGGAGGGTTTTGGGGTTTTGCAACGGGCGATCCCCATCAGTGAAAGCCACTGCGCCCGCATCGCGCAGAAAACTGATCTCGGTCATCTCGGCCCCATCTCGGCCCTTGGTGAGCGCGGCCATTGGCAGCACATTTACCGGCGCTAGATCAGCGGCGCGTCGGCTAAAAAAGTCAAGCAGCTCAGGGCTGTCTATTGCCGGCGTGGTATCTGGCCGTGTGACCATGGTGGTGATGCCGCCGGCTGCCGCCGAGCGCCCTGCGGTGCGAAAGCTTTCCTTATGCCGCTCACCCGGCTCGCCAATTTTAACGCCGATATCAATGATCCCCGGGGCCAAGCACTTACCGCCACAATCAATACCCTCAGCCCCTTCGGGCAATATCTCGACAATCACGCCATCCTCAAGCCGCACCCCGCCAAGGGTTATGGCTCCGGATTCAGGGTCTATCAGGCGGGCATTGGTGAGGGTGGTCATGGTGCAGCTCGCGAGTTGGGGCGATGTTTTGACGGGTATAGCGGGGATTGGCCGGATTTCAAAGTGGGTAATTTATGAGATCAGCGCACGGCCATTTTTTCTGAGGCGCAGAAAATAGATCACAAAAAGGGCAACAAAGACGGCATCTCCAGCGATCAGCACAAGCGCAAAATCGGAGGGCCTCCACAGGGTTGCTTGGGTGTAAAACGAGTCCAGATTTGGCTGCGGCAAAGCGGGCCGAGGCAGCCTGTCACGCGCAGTTCATCTATTGAAAGCAATTGCAATTTGGCGTCGGAAGGCTATGTTCAGGTAAGCCGCCCTGCTATAATATGAGCCCCTTACGCTTGAGCAACGAGCCTGTTTTAGTGGCGATACTCATCCTGCTTTGTTCCTGATATCCAACATGAGCTTATGCACCATATCGTCGTCTTTGATGCGGGCAAAGCCAATGGGCATGGGGACATTGTTAACAGTTACCCGATCAGAGCGAGCAAAAAAAACAGACTTTGGGGATTTGCCATACAGTTGAATATGGGTGCTTTTGGTTATTGGATATCCAGTGACCTGCACACCAGAAATCGGGTGATTGAAAATCAAAAATGCTCGCTGGTCGGTCAGGGCATAGCGGCTGCGCCTTCGAAACCACCAGCCTGTAAACAGGCCAAATATCAACATCAGAAAGCCAACGATAAAAAAGAGCGCGAGAATGGGGTTGAGCACGCCGAAATAGCCTGGAATGAGGGCAGCGAATATAAAAATATTTCCTAGCGCAATCGTAATGATTTCACCCGTGCGAAAATAAAACCCTTTTTCAGATACGCCTGTCCAGAGCAGCTTTTCACCGCGCTTTAAGTGAGGGTAGAGGAGGTCTTCTGTTTCGTCTGTCATGCTGCGCGTGCAATTGCCCCGTTGATCTCGGCAATCACCTGCTCCGGTGTGGCCTGATACTTGATCAAATGCTTTTCACCGTCATTGGTAATGACCTGAACCGAGCCAAGCAGGCTGCGCACGGCTTTGATTTCCCCAAGGCCAATGGCTCTTTCGGAGGGGCTGTGAAGGTGGGTTGCTGTCAGCACCCATTCAAAGCCCAATTGCTCATCAGCAATATAATAGCCGCGCATAGCAATGCCGGCAAAAGAGCCCACAATACCAACCCACCAATTCGGGTTTCCAGCAAGCACTAACCCGCCCGTAATCAGTATAGCCCCCACTAAAGCCATAACCACCTGCACGCGGATAAAGACGGCTTTATCACCCTTAAAGCGTGTGATTTCAACGTTGCCCATCTATGCCCTTTCGCTGGATCTCCAGCATTTTCTTATAGAGCGTTGCGGCATCATGCACATGCATAAACCCCACCGGAAACTCGCGCTTGCGGCCATTGTCAGCCCGTTTGGTTTCAGAGGCAAAAATGATGCTACCATTGCGCTTGCCATCATATTCGATCACCCGCAAGGGCGAAATTTCATAAGATTTGATCCGTTTCCACAGGAAGGTTTTGGCAATAAAGGCGCGGCGATCGCTCAGCATATAGTGGGTGAAAAACGGCGTGGTTGTGGTTTGTGACAAAAACCAAAGCAGGGTCCATCCTACTGCGGCGCCTACAAAAATCTCGCCATTGATCCGGCCAATGTAAGGGATGTTCAGCATGCTTCCCATAGGGGAGCCGACCTGATTGGCCATAATTATTTGCGAGCCAAAAACATAAACACCAATGGCAACGATAAAAAGCGTTCTGAGCGCACTGCCGTTGAGCTTAAAGCCGAAGCCCGGCCGCCCCTCCCACAGAATTTCTTCCTCATCGCCAAGGAGATGGTCCCACAGCCTAAGGCGGCTACGGTTTTGCACTGGTGCGTTGTCATATCCGATCCGACGGCTCATTTGTTTTCTGTCCTTACCTTGTTTATCAAGTCATATACTTCCTGCCCATCAGGGGTAAACCGAAATCCGATATCCCTGACTTGGGTGTCATTTTTGGTGCGATAGCTTTCCATGGGCCGCTCAAACTGGGTACGCGTAATCAAAGCGCGTTTATTAGTAGGCGCATAACGGGCGCGCTTGCGCTTGTAAGTATCAAAAAAACCAATGCCCTCCTATCGGCCATAGGCCGATGAGCACAAAAGGCAGGCCCAAAAGCGGGAAAGCACTCGCCATGCTACCGCCGCTCTCCACCATAAACGCCATTGTGACCCAAGCAATGGAGAACCCAAGGAAGAACAGGCTGAAAATGTAAAGCCGAAGGCCTGTTGTCGGTGCAACTTGCCAATTTTTCGAGCCATTTTCCTGCCCTTCTAGTCTTGGTTAAGCGCCGGAAGGTCATCCCGCAGGCCCAGCATGAGTTTATACACATCGTCACCATTTTCCAAATGTCCAAAGCCAAAACCTCGCAAGCTGGCACTCCCTTCTCGGCCTTCACGAAACAGCACGGTGTCAAAGCGGCCTTTCTTGAGACTGAACTCAGATCTAGGGGATATAGGAAATGACAGCACCCGCAGGCTATAAGCTAATATTGCGCGCTGATTGGTGAGCAGATAATAAGTGCTGGCGCGCCTGTTTTTTTCAACAATCGCGTGAAAAAACCCGAGGTGACCACCCAGCAATAGCAATATGGCGCCTATGGGGATGAGAAGGCCTGTAAGCACCATCCAAAGCCCCAACGCTATAAAGGCTACCCCCCAGATGATATGAGCTGGATTTCTGATGACCCCCTGTGCGGGTTGCCCTCGCCAGATAATGGTTTCATCATCTTGCAGTTGAAGCGGTTTTCCACCAGCTTTGATTGTTTTCATAGACAAAACCTCAATATTGTTGAGATATAACTATAGGTAGGCCCCAAAAAGCAACGCTTAACATGCACCGCAATGCCGGAGGTGCCTTTACCTCGGGGCGGGCAAGCCCACCCGCTCGGCAAAGGCAGGTTTTCAGCAAGCTGAAAACGCCTGCCGCTGGCCGTGGCCTCGGCTTCGCCTCGGTGGGGAAAACGACGAGGCTTATGATGACCCGCAGCTTGGTGCAATGCCGCAGCGCGGCGCGGACGGGGCATAGCCACAAGCACAAAGGTTTGTGCGCCGCCACCGAGGCGCAGCCGAGGCCACGGCCCAAACGCGAGGATTTTTTGCGCAGCAAACAACCGGAGTGGAGGGCGGCATGTGGCGGCTAGGAGGGGGGCGCGAAATTGGCACGTAAGTTGGCGGCTTTGTCGCGCATGCTACAACCAACGGCGTGGTCGTTAACCAACCCCATGGCTTGCATAAAGGCAAAGGCTGTGGTCGGACCAAAAAACTTCCAGCCACGCTTTTTCAGGTCCTTGGCCAGTGCGGCCGCCTCGGGAATGGTGGTTACGCTTTGAGGTGGTGGTGGGGCTTTTGGCTCAAAGCGCCAGAAGTAAGCCGCCAGCGAGCCCTCAGCCTCCACCATTTCCACGGCCCTTTTAGCGTTATTGATTGTGGCTTCAATCTTGCCCCTGTGGCGCACGATGCCGGCATCAGCCAATAGGCGCGCAACATCTGCCTCGCCAAACTTGGCCACCTTGTAAAAATCAAATCCAGCAAATGCTGCACGAAAATTCTCGCGCTTTGCCAAGATCGTCCGCCAGCTCAGGCCGGACTGAAAGCTTTCCAGGCACACTTTTTCAAACAACCGGATGTCATCTGCCACCGGATAGCCCCATTCCGTATCATGATAAGCAAAAAAATCAGGCGCGGCCCCGGCCCAGCGGCAGCGCGGCAGCCCGTCGGGGGCTTCAATAGTCTCTGTCATGCTTTCACCTTTCTCAAGCGGTCTATTCTCAATCTGTCTCTATCATCGCTTAAGGCGCGGGCCGAGCCAAGGGTTGCTAGCATGACAGCCAGCCCTGTAGCGCCTGCAATCAAAAACATCACCATAAGCTGGTATTTCACGGCTTCATTCGGGTCCACGCCCGATAGGATCTGCCCAGTCATCATGCCCGGCAGAGACACCACACCAATGGCCGCCATGGCGTTAATGCTGGGCATAAACCCCGCCCGCATCGCTTGGCGAATAAAAGGCCGCATGGCTTGCCATTTATCTGCCCCCAGCAAAAGCTGGGCCTCAATAGCGCGCTGTTCGCGGTTAAGTGCGGTGTGGAGCGTATCGAGCGACAGGCTGATCCCTGTCATGGCATTGCCCATGATCATGCCCAAAAGAGGCAAGGCGTAGCGCGGGTGCCACCACGGCTCGGGCTGCACCAGCACGATCAAAGCCACAAGCGCCACCACGCCCACACTGGCCCCCATGGATGTGCCGCCAATGGCCATCCCTTGCCAGCCTTTCAGGCGACGCTCTTGCCTAGCCCAAATTTCCCGTGCGGCAAAGCCAATCATAAGAAGCGCGATCAGTAGTGTGAGCCAGGGTGACTGAATGGTAAACAGGCTTTTGAGCAGCAACCCCACCAGCAGTAATTGTACCACCATCCGCAGCGTGGCAAAGACCAAATTGCGGGCAACGCCAAGCTTCAGCCAGAGTGAAAGCACACCGTTTAGCAGCAAGAACACCGAAGCGAGGGCGATGTCAACATAGCTCAGAACGACATATTCAGACATGTGCTGCCTCCGAAAGCTGGCCGCTATCCAGCACAAAATGCCGATCCGCAATGCGGGTGGCTTGTGCGGGGTCATGGGTGACCAAAACCACGCTCACGCCTGAGGCGACACAGCGTTTGAGGCGGGCTTCAAACAAAGCGGTGCTCGCCGCATCCAGTGGTGCGGTGGGCTCGTCAAGCAGCAGCACGTCAGGGCAATGCTCCAGCAAGCGCAAAAAGGCGAGCCGCTGGCGTTCGCCTGAGGAAAGCCGCGCCACATCCCAGCCCATGGCCTCTGGGGCCAGGCCAAGGCTGGCGGGGTCAATCTTGTCAGGAGTTTCAAAATGCGCTGCTACAGTATCAGCCCACCAACCGCTCTCTGCGGGGAGGTAGCCGACTTTGCGCCGCCAGGCCGGCGCGGGTATTTCCGCCCGCACCCCGCTTTGGGTTTCCAGATGCCCCTCATTTGGGTCAAGATCGGCAACTGCCCGCAGCAGCACGGATTTACCACAGCCCGAAGGGCCGGTAATGGCTATAATCTCGCCATTGGCCACGCTGAGGGATACGGGGCCGATATGCAGGCGGCTGAGCGCTTTGATCTCAAGCATTCGCTTCAATTCGGCTATTGAGGTTCATTGTCGCAGGCTAGCTGGTGTCGGGCTGGTTTCATAGCCCTTTTGGCAGGCGCCGCTTTTCGCTCCACGCAATCACAATGGCCCCAAGGATGATGATGCCCGCGCCCGCAAGGCTGAGGGCCGTGGGGATGACGCTAAAAATGATGAGGTCGTAAAGGGCTGCAAAAATAAGCGTGGCGTAGAAAAGCGGGGCAACAAAGCTGGCGTCGCCTCGCCGGATGGCGAATAGAAAAAGCGACTGGGCGGAGACCATGAGCAGGCCAATGCCGACCAGCGCCAGCCATTGCTGCGGGGTGGGAACAACCCAGACAAACAGCGCGATGATGCCCGCGAAAAGCGTGCCAAAGCCGTTGGAAAATAGCAAGATTTGGAGGGTGCCTTCACGCCCGCTCAGGAGTTTAACCAAGATGATCTCGAAGGCCAGCACCACGGCGGCAAGCAGCGCAATAAGCGAGGCGGGCTGAAAGCTGCTGAGGCCGGGGCGGATCAGAAGCAGCGCACCGATGATTGACAGAGCGGCTGCCAGCCAACGGCGCGGGCCAACGGTTTCTTTGAGCAGCGGAATGGCGAGGACCATGGCGATGATCGGGTTGAGCATGCTGATGGCGGTGGCATCGGCCAGCGGAATGAGTGCTGAGGCAGCAAACATGCAGGTAACGCCAAACGAGCCCGCCGAGGCGCGGCCAAAGTGCATCCAAAGCGCGGGTTTTGTGAAGCGCGGGCCGAGGATGGCGGTGGCGATGATGAGCACTATGAGCGCAAAAAGATAGCGCCCGAAGGTGATTTGGAACGGATTGAGTGCGGCGCCGAGCGCCTCTGTTCCCAGTGCTTTGGCCAGCAGGCTGGTGCCTGCGACCAATGCACTGGCGGCGAGCATCACCAAAACGGTGAGCACAATTTTGCGGGTTTCCATCGGGCGGCTCCATCGGGAAGTGTGCGGACGCTATGGGGCGGCGGCGGGATTGTCCAGCCCTCTAACCTGAGTGCAGACGAAGCGTTATTGCCCTGCTGGTTTGTGCTCTTAGCTGTCATTGAGCGCGCGTGCCTCGCCGAACGCAGGGCTGCTTTCTTGTTCTACTAACCTAGTTTAGTAGAACAAGAGTGATCGGATTAAAGTACATTAATATCAGTGGTTTATTTTGGTGTTTTCGCAAGATTAAGCATACGATAACAGGTGGCCTTTAGGCCAGCATCCCGCAATGCCCCGACTTCCGGCATCTGACTGCCCTGAGATCAGCCCTCACAGCTTTGTTGACTCCCCCCTGCCTTTACGGCAAGAGGGTTATGCGCCCGATTTTGGGCGCTTTATGCTTTAAATAAGGAGTAACGGACGTGATAAGCCCCGTATTGCCAACCTATACGCGGGCACCGCTTTCTTTCAAGAAAGGTCAGGGCCCTTGGCTAGAAACCGACGCTGGAGAGATGTACTTGGATATGGGGGCCGGAATCGGCGTTTGTAGCCTTGGCCATGCCCACCCCAAGCTGGTTGCGGTACTGGAAGAGCAAGCCCGACGACTATGGCACACGTCCAACCTTTACGAGATCCCCAGCCAGCAGGCGCTGGCGGAAAAGCTGGTGGAGCATACTTTTGCTGACACCGTGTTTTTTACCAATTCCGGCACCGAGGCCATGGAGCTGGCCGTGAAAATGGCGCGGAAGTATTTTCATAGCAAAGGCCAGCCGGACAAAGTGGAGATCATCAGCTTTGAGGGGGCGTTTCACGGCCGTTCAGCCGCAGGCATTGCCGCTTCTAAAGGGGCTAAAATGATAGAGGGCTTCGGGCCGCTATTGCCGGGCTTTGTGCAAGTGCCGTTTGAGGATTTGGATGCGGTGAAGGCCGCGATCAATGAAAACACCGCCGCGATATTGCTGGAGCCCATTCAGGGCGAAGGCGGCATTCGGGTGTTTGGCGGCTGCTTTATTAAGGAGCTGAAAGCGCTGGCGGATGAGCATAACCTGCTGCTGATTTTTGACGAAATCCAGTGCGGCATGGGCCGAACCGGCAAGCTGTTTGCCCATGAGTGGTTTCATGTTACGCCCGATATCATGACCATCGCCAAAGGCATCGGCGGGGGCTTTCCGCTGGGCGCTTGTGTGGCCACCGAGGAGGCCGCATCGGGTATGGTTGCAGGCACCCATGGCTCCACCTATGGCGGCAACCCACTGGCCTGTGCAGTGGGCTGTGCGGTGATGAACGAGATCATGTCTGACGGCTTTCTCACTGACGTTTCCCGCCTTGCGGGGCATATGCGGCAGGGGCTTGAGGGGCTGGTGGCCGAGCATCCAGACATCTTCACCTTTGTGCGCGGTGAGGGCCTTATGCTGGCGCTGGGCTGTAAGCTTCCGGTGCCGGATGTGGTAAATGCGGGCTATGATGAGCATGTCATCGTGGTGCCCGCCTCCGATAACGTTGTCCGCCTGCTCCCACCGCTCAATATGTCCACCGAGGACGTAGACGAGGCCATCTGGCGGCTGGACCGTGCAGCGGCGGCGCTTGAGCGGCAGCTTGATGCTAACGGATAGCTTGAGCTTTAGGGCGGCAACACCGGCCGATATCCCCATGTTGCGCGACTGGATGAAAACGCCAGACGTGCAGCAATGGTGGGGCGCGCCGGAGGATCACCAGCGGGTGCTGGAAAACAATATTGCCAATCCGGCGCTAGATATGCGTATTGTGTCCACCAGCCAACCTTTTGCACTGGTGCAGGATTATGACGCCCATCATTGGCCCAAAACAGCCTATGCCAGCTTGCCCATAGGCACCCGCGCCATGGCGGCTTTTATTGGCGTGCCAGCGCTGCTCGGGCAGGGGCTTGGCCGCGCCTTTATTCGCGCACGTGTTCGGGCGCTGCTTGCCGCCGACGCGCCGATGGTCGCGATAGACCCCGCGGCCGAAAATGCGCGCGCTATTCGCGCCTACCGCGCCGCCGGATTCTCCGGCGATGTTGAGATTATAGACGAAGACGGCGTGGCCGTTATTCCGATGATTTTTAAGAAAGACGAAAACCCATGAACCACTTTCTGGATATTCACAAAACCGATGCCACTGATTTGCAGCACATAATCTCTGAAGCCAAGCGCATCAAAACCGCGCGCAAAGGCCTGCCCAAAGGCACGCCAGATGCAGAGCAACCGCTGGCCAACCATATGGTGGCGCTGATTTTCGAAAAGCCCTCCACCCGCACGCGGGTAAGCTTTGACGTGGGCGTGCGCCAAATGGGCGGGCAAACCATGGTGCTTTCAGGTTCTGATATGCAGCTTGGCCACGGTGAAACCATAGCCGATACGGCCCGCGTGCTGAGCCGCTATGTGGACATGATTATGATCCGTACATTTGAGGAAAGCACGCTTTTGGAGATGGCCGAGCACGCCTCAGTGCCGGTGATTAACGGCCTGACCAACCGCACGCATCCGTGCCAGATTATGGCGGATATACTCACGTATGAAGAGCAGAACGGCTCTATCAAAGGCAAAAAAGTGGTGTGGCTCGGGGATGGCAATAACGTGGTTGCCAGCCTCATTCACGCGGCGGGGCAGTTTGGCTTTGATATCACAATTTCCGCCCCCGAAACCCTGCAACCCGAAGCTGGCTTTGTGGCATGGGCGCGCGAAAAGGGCGTAAATGTGACCTTGGAGCGCAACCCGCAAAAGGCGGTGGAGGGGGCTGACCTTGTGGTCACAGACACTTGGGTTTCGATGCATGACAGCCAAACCACCAAAGAGCGCCGCCACAACCAGCTACGCCCCTATCAGGTGGATGACGCGCTGATGGCCCACGCCAAAGATGACGCGCTTTTCATGCACTGCCTTCCCGCCCACCGTGGCGAGGAAGTCACCAGCAGCGTGATGGACGGCCCGCAATCGGTGATCTGGGACGAGGCCGAAAACCGCCTGCACGCCCAAAAAGCCTTAATGCGCTGGTGTTTAGGAGCCTGATTTGCTGAAATCCTCGATAGCTACGCAAGGCCAGCGCCCGCCTCTTTATTACTATTTGTCCGCGGTCTTTATTCTCGCCGTATCACTTTATCCGTTGCTGATGTTTGGCACGAGCCATGCGCTAAGCCGTATATCAGACGATGCCTATTATTATATTGTTATTGCGCAGAATATAATCTCGTCTGGTGAAAGTTCGTTTTTCCCGGGAGAGCTAACAAACGGATATCACCCGCTATGGCTGGCCGCTTTGGTTGTCTGGGGGAAGGTTTTCGGATTATCGCTGGTTTCAGTGAAGGTGCTTGAGGCCTTTGTCATTTTCGCCGGTTTTGTAGTGTTTATCCGCTTCTTTAGGTTTAGATCCTTTCTCGAAGCCGCATTTTATACTGCGGTGGTTTGGCGGCTTTTATGGTCTTTTGGAATGGACGCAATGGAAACAGCTTTACTGTTTCCATTTTTAATCTCGTTTTTCGTTGCTCTATTATCGGATGATCCCCTTGTAAGCGCTAGGCGCGGTGTGATTCTTTTTCTAACCGGAGCATTGGTGATTGGGGCAAGGCTGGATGCCGCACTATTTGTAGTGCCGTTGCTGGTAGCTTCATCTTTAAGCCTTCGACAAAAGAGCAAAGTATTTATAGCACTTGCATTAACTGGGGCGTTATATGCCATGGTAAACCAATGGATATTTGGTAGCCCATTGCCCCTTTCTGGCGCCGTAAAGTCCATGGGCGGGGTCCAGATAAATTCTATCTATCTAAGGCAGGTACTAGGTCAATTTGATTTTGAGTCACTACTAAGGTTTCAGTCAATCTTGCTATCCTTCATTGCCGCAGGCGTTGCGGCTTTTGCAATTCTGTTGGTAAGGCGGAGAGAGCCGACCTCCCTCATTTTAGCGATTTTGATAGCGGTAATGGTAGGGTTTTTGCTTTTTGAAGCAAAGCTCATATTTTTATCGTCATGGCGTGTTTGGCGCTGGTACGGCTATCCGCAACTCTTATTCGCATTGCCACTAATCTGGCTTGCAGTTGGGGCCATGAATTCAAGAGTAAAAAAGGTGCTCATGATCATTTTGACATTCCTACTTGTGACGCCATTACTTGCGCACAATGCTTCCAACATTCGTGCGCGAGCATATATTAATGCGACTTCAGTATTTGTGGAAAAATATGCAGATTTATTGGCAAATCGAAATGTTGCGATGGGAGACAGGGCTGGGCAATTTGCCTATCTCTACCAAGGAAATGTCTTTCAGCTTGAGGGCTTGGTATCGGGGGTGGAATACTTGGAAGAGCTAAAAAGTGGTGGAGATCTGCGCCAATATTTATGCGCGCGCAATATTGATATTATTGTTGATTATGAGCCGCCAATATTTGAGTACGAAACAATGGAATTGAATATTATAGATTCCACTCTTTCTTCAACCAAAGCGGCCACAATAAAGGTCTCTGCGCGGGAGGAAATTGCGCGGCATGAAAATCCCGAGGATTGGACAGGCCATAATCTAGCAGACAGCATGATATATGCTTGGCAACTAGAGTGCTCTGAGAAATAAATTTGGCCCGAGAGGGCTTTTCCTTTGTGAATCCGGCCCTATATATCCCTGATGGATATTTAACAGGATACCAATTTTGCACAATTCAGGAATGCGATATATGCGTTGGCCGCTGATTTTTACTGGGGTTGGCTTGCTGCTGGCCTTTGCTGTTGGCTGGCAAATGATGGGCAGCGTCGCGGGTGGGCTGCAGTTTTTTCTGGTCGCTAGCGTGTTGGCGATCCTCGAAATTTCGCTGTCCTTTGATAATGCCATCGTAAACGCTGCTAAGCTCAAAACTATGACGGTCCTTTGGCAAAAACGCTTCCTGACATGGGGCATATTGATCGCTGTTTTTGGCATGCGCATCTTGTTTCCGCTGGTGGTGGTTTCGGTTGCGGCGCATGTCGGCCCGCTCGCGGCGCTTGAAATCGCCATTTATGAGCCGCAGCTTTATTCGGTGCTCATCCATGATGCCCATCTTCCAATCGTGGCCTTTGGCGGCACCTTTCTGATGATGGTGGCGCTGAGCTATTTTATGGATGCCGATAAAGATATCCATTGGATCCCCTCTCTTGAAAAGCACTTTTGCAGTTGCGCGGGTGTGCGGGGGCTTCAAATTGGTGCGGTGGCTGTCACCGTCGGCATGTTCGCTTTTGCCATTGGCGGGCATGAAGCGCTGCGGTTTTTGAAAGCTGCCGGTTTTGGGCTGGCAACCTTTGTGGCTGTAGATTACTTGGGGAATCTGCTGGATAGTCAAGGCACCACAGGCACTGTAGCCAAGGGCGGGCTGGGTGCGTTTTTGTACCTTGAGGTGCTTGACGCAAGCTTTAGCTTTGACGGTGTGATCGGCGCTTTTGCCCTGACCCAAAACCTGTTTTTAATCGCCATCGGCCTTGGCATCGGCGCACTTTACGTGCGCTCGATGACCATTATGCTGGTCGAGCGAAAAACGCTTGCCGAGTTTCGCTATTTGGAGCACGGCGCGTTTTATTCGATATTGGCGCTGTCGATTATCATGTTTTCGCAAGTGCTGGTGCCAGTGCCGGAATACATAACCGGCACCTTGGGCGCAGGGTTCATTCTGCTTTCTTTGCTGGCGAGCCTGCGTTACCGCAGGCAAAATGCGGGCTAAAGCAACCGGACCAACACCGACACGCCGATCGCGACCACAAACATCAGAATGATCACCGGAATTTTCCAGCGCATTTCGCTGCGAATGGCCTGCCCGCAATGGCTGCAGGCGGGCTCATTCAGTGGGGTCATTTTTTTGCAGGCGGGGCAGGGGCGGCGGCCGATACTGGGTGCGCGCCCGCAAGCCCCGCAGGGCTGCCCGCCCTTTGGGTTATCGCAAAACGGGCAGGGGCTCATGTGCCTGAAATGGCTTTGCCAATGGCCAGCGCGTGCTCGCGGTTGCCTTTGGAAAACATCCGGTGGAATTTGGCGAAGAAGGGCTTTTCAGCGCTTTCAATGGTGAGATAGGTAAACAGCTTTCCGGCTTTAAAGCTGCCCCGGGCTGGATTTGAATTCATCAAGCGCATATTCGGTGAGCGCCTTGAGTTCGACATTGCCGATGCTTTTGATTTGCAGAACGATCAGGCGTTTATCTGTCAAGCCAATCAGGTAGTTTTTGGTCAGCATCTGGGTGGCGATCACGCCGGGCAAAATGGCCAGTGCAAAAAGCGGCACCATGAGCATGATGCTGGGCTGTTTTATCCCGAATGCCCAATGTTTTAAAGCCTCGCCGTCGTATAGATGTGCGCCTAGCGTTTCCTGCATCAGTTCATCAGTTAATTTTGGCATAGTTAATTCCTTCAATAATGTGGTCTGCTTATTATCAAGGCACTCTAATTCCAAACCAAGAAAAATTCAAATACTACCTTGGGTGGCATGTTTTGCGACCGCTTTTTATAACTACAATCCTAGGATCATAGTTATGAAAAACTTGGGATAATAACGTAAAAACAATAAGATATACGAAAAATAGCGCTGAAGATTGCTAGATTTTATGTCGCTACAGATCGCTGACCGTATCCACGTCGCTCAGTGTCGCGACCTTACCAATGCGGGCAGCGCCAGCGCTTGCAAGGGTCTCTGATAGCGTGGTTTGGCAAGACCAATGCACGCTTTCAAACAGGCCGCGTGGCACTTGCCTACGCTTTCCTACCAGCCAAAACCCGCCATCTGAGGCTGGGCCCAACACCAAATCTTGCCGGCCTAGCTGCCGGAAAGCCTCAGCAACATGCTCTTGCTGAACCCCCGGAATATCTCCGCCAATTAGCACGACCGGCCCCTTTGAACTATGGAGTATCCGCGCCATTCGCACCCCAAGGTCGCCCAGCCCTTGCGCCATGCGCGGTAAATGCGCGGGCCAGCAGCGGCTGTGAAGGGCGGTGTCAGGCGCCACGGCCAGCCATGTTTCCCAGCGCTTTGATTGCAGTCGCCGGATGGTATCACCGCTTTGGTGGCGAAACCACCACGCCGAGGCCGTCATGCCGATATCGCGCCCGAGCCGCGTTTTTACCCGCCCCGCCACCGGCTCTTTGAGCATGATGACGAGCTTAGGCCTCATGCGAAATAGTCACGCAGGATTTGGGTGTAAATCGCCTTGAGCTGGCCAATTTGAACCACTTCCACCCGCTCATCCACCTGATGCATGGTTTTGCCCACAAGGCCAAACTCCACCACGGGGCAGTGGCTTTTTACAAAGCGCGCGTCAGATGTGCCTCCCGAGGTTGACATCTCCGGCACCACGCCTGTTTGCGCCTCCACGGCCTTGGCTACAAGGCTGGAAAGTTCGCCCGGCGGGGTGAAAAAGCTCTCACCGGAAATCTTGACTTTTAGTGAAAAATCAACCCCCGTAGCGGCGCTAATACCCGCCGCTTGTGCTTTCAGCCAGCCCGTCAGGCTGGCCCCCGAATGGCTATCGTTAAACCGGATATTCACCGTCGCTTTGCAGCTCGCCGGAATCACATTGGTGGCTGGATTGCCGGTGTCAAAGGTGGTAACGGCTAATGTTGACGGGTCAAAATGCGCGGTGCCGGCATCCAGTGCGGCGCTGGCCAAAGCGGCCACGAGCTGTCCCATGGCATGCACGGGGTTGTTGGCGCGATGCGGATAGGCCGAATGCCCTTGCACGCCCCGAGCCTCAAAAAACCCCGTCATCGAGCCGCGCCGCCCGATCTTCATCATTTCACCCATCACATTGGGTGAGGTTGGCTCACCCACGAGGCAATGGTCTATCCGCTCGCCATGGCTGTCCATCCAGTCCAAAATCGCCACGGTGCCATCCACTGCGTCACCCTCTTCATCACCCGTGATTGCCAGCACAATCGAGCCATCTGGCGGGGTGTTTTTTACAAAATCAATGGCGGCGGCGGCAAAGGCCGCCACGCCTGATTTCATATCCGTCGTGCCACGGCCATACATAAAGCCGTCAATAATCTCGGCTCCAAACGGGTCTTGCGTCCAGTCCTCTGGGTTGCCAATCGGCACCACATCGGTGTGGCCGTTAAAGCCAAATGTGCGGCCGTTTTTGCCTTCGCCCCAGCGCGCAAAAAGATTGGAAACTTTACCGCGATCTACCCGCGTAGTCACAAATCCGGCCTCTGAAAGCAGATTATCAAGCAGCACTAATGCCCCGCCCTCAATGGGCGTCACAGAGGCGCAGCGCACCAAGTCTGCGGTCAGCTTTACCGCGTCAACCGACATCAAAAAACGGCGAGGTCATCGCCACCACAACGGAGTTTTCGTCAATCGCGCGCTGCATCATCGCCTTTTCCTCGTCGTTAATGTCATGCCCGTCGGCAATCCGCTCTTCCAAGGTGCCGTAGCTTGAAACATCCAGCGGCGCCAGCCCGCCCTGCTTCAAAATCGCCACGGTTTCCCGCACCGCTTCGGCTTCATCCTTGGCGGGGCAAAAACACATCATGGCCGCGCCGGTGGCATTCTCGGGCAATCCGTCGCCCTCTTTGCGACCAATTTCAACCGTCAGGGTGTATACGTTTGTTTTATCGTCAGGCATCTTTGACTCCTCAATTCCGTTAGTGAATAGCTAAGCGTTCAGCCGCGGAATGACCAGCCCATCGCGGGCAAATTGCTGATCAGACCATGTGGCGTATGGCTCCCACCAATCGTCTTGCTCATAGATATGCCGAAACCCCGCCATGATATGGCGCTTTGGTTCCGCTGGATACCGCAGGTAATCATGCGCAAATTTTTCCCAGCGAAACTCTGAGCCACAGTCAATATCCGACCCTGAAACCGCATCAACAAGCAAGAGCGCCAAACACCATTGGCCTTCGGGAAATTCGGGCGAATAGGCCGCAAGGCTTACCACCTCATGCGGATGCCACGTTTGATCACTGTGAAAAACGCAATTCTGCTGATGGATAACTTGCTTCAAGGCCTTAAAATGATTCTCCACGTCATCGCCATAATCTCCATGGCTCACATCCCGCAACGCTTCGTCACTCACGGCTTTGGCCATAGCGCAAAGGGGCGCGCAAACAGCCTCTGGCGTTTGGGATAGGCAAAGCAGCGGGTTTACGACGGGGGCAATCTTTGCAAGTTTAAGGTTGTGAAGCTGCCTAAAGCCGTTCATCAGCGCCGCCCGTAGGGGTGCAGGCAGGTCTTCTATCTCCTCCCGATGCACTTCCCAAAGATACGTGAGTAAGTCCTCGGGTCGCGCCTCGATTAGGCTATCTGAGATCAGCAGCGCTGCCGCTTGCCCACGCGTTTCTGCGCCAGTTTCGGGCGCGGTGGCCAATTGCCCGGCTGCCTCACGCAACGGCGACCTATCGGCAAGTGGCGTGTTAGGGGCTTTTAGAAAATCATCAAAACTCTCTGACACTCCACTTCGCACCGACTCCAGCTCGGTGAGCAAGCTTTCCCGCCCCATCTGTGCCGCCGCTTTCAAATCGGAAAGCGTTTGCATTAGCCGAAAGCTCCACCGACCTCTGAAATATTGCGTCTTGCGTCCCATTAATCCCTTAGCAAATCATTGATAGAGGTCTTGCTCCGCGTTTGCTCGTCCACCCGCTTTACAATCACCGCACAATACAGGTTTACGCCGTTTTTGCTTGGTATCGAGCCCGCCACAACCACCGAGTAGGGTGGCACTTCGCCATACATCACTTCGCCGGTTTCGCGGTCCACAATCTTGGTGGATTTTCCGATGAAAACCCCCATGCCGAGCACCGAGCCTTCCCGCACAATGCAGCCCTCAACCACTTCGGAGCGCGCCCCGATAAAGCAGTTATCCTCAATAATTGTTGGGCCTGCCTGCATCGGCTCCAACACGCCGCCAATGCCCACGCCGCCCGACAGGTGCACATGCTTGCCGATTTGGGCGCAGCTACCGACCGTGGCCCAGCCATCCACCATAGAGCCTTCGCCCACATAGGCACCGATATTCACGAAGGACGGCATAAGCACCACACCGGGCGCGATATAGGCCGAGCGCCGCACAATAGAGCCGGGCACCGCGCGAAAGCCTGCGGCGCGCCACTGGTTTTCGCCCCAGCCGTGCCATTTGCTTGGGACCTTATCCCACCAACTCGCGTTGCCATTGCTGCCTTCGATCATCTCCATATCGTTGAGCCTGAAAGACAGCAGCACTGCCTTTTTGGCCCATTGGTTCACATGCCAGCTGCCGTCTGCCAGTGGCTCAGCCACCCGAAGCTTGCCGCTGTCTAGCGCGCTTAGTGTATCCTCGATCGCCTCCCGCACTTCACCTTGTGTAGCAGTGTTAATGGTGTCGCGGGCTTCCCACGCGGCTTCGATAGCAATTTCTAATTGGCTGTTTGACATGGGGCGCTCCAATATATGTGTTTCCCTTGGCTATACGGCCATTTGGCAAAGCGCGCAATGTGCCAATCTGGCCCGCTTGGATTTTGCCATGCAGGGCGCTATGGTTTTGGGGAGTCAGCGCAGACCAGAGGGAAATATGCCAATTTTTACCATTTCGGATGTGACGCTGGATTTGCCAGATGAAATCCTGTCTCCCGATCTTATCAAATGGCTCAAATCTAGCCGCTATGAGCTTCAGGAAGCTCGGGCGCTTGCGGAATTTGTAAAGCCAGATGATGTGGTGATGGATATCGGGGCGGGGATTGGCTTTGTGTCTATTCTGGCCGCGCGCATAGTGGGCGGGCGCAATGTGATTGCGGTTGAGGCCAACTCCAAGCTGCTTCCGGTAATTGAAAACAATTTTGCGCTAAATAATGTGGTGGGGGCTACGGCGTTAAATTATGCGGTGGTGGCTGGTGGCGAAGCCCACGCCACGCTTTACCTTAATCGCGCTTTTTGGGCCTCCACCACTTAGGCTGTTGAAAATGCACAGCAAAAGAGCGTGAAGGTTCCGGCGGTCTCGTTGGAGGCTATTGCACAGGCATGGCAGCCTAACGTCGTGGTCTGTGATGTGGAAGGCAGCGAAAAGGATTTCTTTCAATCGCCCGTGCCGTCTTGTGTTCGGCTTATCATTCTGGAGCTTCACCCGACAAAATACTCTGCCCAAGGATTTGATACCATTCTGGAACGCCTTGCCGCCATTGGTTTTGCCTATGTTTTTTTTGACACCCCTGATGATGTGGTCTGCTTTGCCCGTGCATAATGCGGTGGTTTATCGGTTTACCCGAATTGTGCCTATCGCTATACCTAAGCCAAGCAATCATTCAAAGGTGTTTAGTCCATGTCCAGCCACGGCCCCGCCCGCCCTATGTCTGCCCGCAAATCTGCGCCCTTGCGCGGAGAAGCGTTGGTGCCGGGTGATAAATCCATCTCGCACCGCGCGCTGATTTTAGGTGCGCTGAGTGTGGGGGAAACCCACATAACCGGCCTGCTTGAGGGCCAGGATGTGCTTGATACCGGCAAGGCTATGCAGGCCTTTGGCGCGCAGGTTGAGCGGCTGGGCGATGGCGAATGGGTTGTAAACGGTGTGGGCGTCGGCGGTTTTGCCGAGCCAGACGATGTGATTGATTGTGGTAATGCTGGCACCGGCGTGCGGCTGATAATGGGCGCTATGGCGACCTCGCCGATTACCGCTACTTTTACCGGGGATGCGAGCCTGCGCTCTCGCCCGATGGGGCGGATAACCGACCCGCTGAGGCTTTTTGGGGCCGAGGCTGTGGGCCGCGAGGGCGGACGGCTCCCGCTCACACTTGTGGGGGGCAAAAAACCGCTGCCGGTGCGCTATGCTACGCCGATGCCTTCGGCGCAGGTAAAGTCAGCCGTGCTGCTGGCCGGGCTGAATGCCCCCGGTGAAACCGTGGTAATAGAGGCCGAAGCCACCCGCGACCATACTGAGCGGATGCTGGCGGGCTTTGGGGCGGATATCAGCACCAAGGTCACAGATGAGGGCCGCGTGATTACGCTCAAAGGCCAGCCAGAGCTGCTTGGGCAAAGCATTGCCGTGCCGCGAGATCCGTCTTCGGCGGCCTTTCCGGTGGCGGCGGCGCTGCTCACTGAAGGGTCTGATATTATTGTGCCGGGCATCGGCCAAAACCCGACTCGCAACGGGATATTTACAACATTTGTCGAAATGGGCGCTGATATTGCCTTTGAAAACGAGCGCATTGAAGGCGGAGAGCCTGTGGCCGACCTGCGCGTGCGTTTTGGGCCGCTAAAGGGCGTGGACGTGCCGCCCGCGCGCGCGCCCAGCATGATAGACGAATACCCGATTTTAGCGGTGGTGGCCGCCACGGCCCAAGGCACAACCGTGATGCGGGGCATAAAGGAACTGCGGGTAAAAGAGAGCGACCGGATAGACGCGATGGTGCGTGGGCTAAAGGCCAATGGTGTGGATGTGGAGGAAGGTGAGGACTATATGATTGTGCATGGCACAGGCAAAATCCCCGGCGGGGCCACCTGCGAAACCCATCTCGACCACCGCATCGCCATGAGCTTTATGTGCCTTGGCATGGCCTCTGATAAGCCGGTGAAAATAGACGATGCCGGCCCTATCGAAACCAGCTTCCCGGATTTTATCCCGCTTATGGAGCGCCTCGGGGCCAGTTTCAGGCTGGAAAACACATGACCCTTGCGCGCGGGCATCTGCTGATCATCGGCCTAACGGCGCTGAATTACGCTATGATGCTGCTCTATTCCATGCCGAAACTTTTTAGCGCTGCGGGCGGGCTCTGGCCTTTTGACCTGCGCGTCATGGGCTATTCGGTAGTTGAAGCTACGCAATATGTGAGCGCCATCACCCCCGAGGGACGCCTATTTTATCTTGAAGTGCAGCAGATGCTGGATACGTTTTTTCCGGCACTTTTAGCGATTAGCCTGATGGTGACGCTCTATCGCCTAGCCCCCAAGCTGCCGGTGCTTTACCTGTTTCCAGTATCAGGCGCGCTGTTTGACTATTACGAAAACGCCTCGGTGGCGCAGATATTGTTGACAAACGCGCCCGATAAAGCGCTGGTTGAAATGGCCAGCCTGCTGACGGGGCTTAAATTTGCCTCTATCGCGATCTCGCTTTTGGCAATTCTGTGGTTTTGGCGGAAGGGGAAAACCGATGGTTAAAACCGGAAGTTGTCTGTGTGGCGGTGTGAAATATGAGGTCAAAGGCCCGCTCCGCCCTGTGGTATATTGCCATTGCGAGCAATGCCGCAAGACCTCGGGGCATATCGTGGCCGCCAGCTCGGCCCCGCGCGAAAATGTGCGCATTCACGGTGAGGTCTGCTGGTATGTTTCCAGCGCCGACGCGCGGCGCGGGTTTTGCCCGACCTGTGGCGGCAACCTATTTTGGGATGGCCCGGGGGAGAACCTCTCGATAATGGCGGGCACCTTGGATAAAACCAGTGATCTTTCAGCGATGGGCCATATTTTTGTGGCTGAAAAAGCTGATTATGTAGAGATTAGTGACGGGCTTCCGCAGGCCGAGGCGGATGATGAAACCATTACAACGGTTGTAAGTTAATTTTTTAGCTGGTTCCAACGTGAAACAAACCTCGCACTTCAAGATAACTATTAACCTAGGAGAGTAGTTATCCTGAAAATCTATATTGTGCATAAAAAGCAATTAGTTACGATGTGTATAGACTTATGATGTTCTCAATCCACAATGCTGGTGCCACTCAAATAAATTGATTTGCCCTCAATTGGTTTTCCCTCGATACTCTTACAAACGGAGACACCTGATGATTAAACCGATACTCGCTCTACTTGTCCTTGCCAGCCCTACACTGGGGCAAACCAATTCGGCCATTAACTGTTATCAAGGCGGGCTGGTGCCGATTGAATCTGAGCGACTTGCGACCATTCTATTTACCAATAATTCCGAGACCGAGGTCGATATCCTTTGGCTTAATTATGATGGCGAGGAAGTGTATTATAACTCCTTGAAACCCGGCGAAAGCTATGAGCAAGCCAGCTATTTCAGCCACCCTTGGGTGATCTATCGCGCCGAAAGCAATGTGTGCAAAGGTATCGTTGTTCCCTTCACAGAACAGGTCGCGTTTAGCGTTAATTAAGGAGTTCCCATGAGCCGACATCAGAAGTTTTCAGACCTCCACCAAGCCGGATGCTTTGTGATGCCAAACCCGTGGGATATCGGCAGCGCCAAGCTTATGGCTGCCAAGGGTGCGGTCGCGCTGGCCACCAGTTCGGCAGGCCATGCCTTTACCATCGGCAAGCCTGATATGGGCTATGTGACCCGCGACGAGGCTTTGCTTCATGCCGCCGAAATAGTAGCTGCTACGCCGCTGCCGGTAAATGGTGACCTTGAAAACGGCTATGGCGACAGCCCCGAAGCCGTTGCCGAGACGATATATCTGGCGGGCGAGGTTGGCCTGTCTGGCGCTTCGATCGAAGATACAACCATGCGAAACGATGACCCGTCTTATGGGTTTGAGCTGGCAGTGGCGCGGGTGGCTGCGGGGACCAAAGCCGCGCGTGATCTGGGCCGCCCCTTTATGTTTACCGCGCGCGCGGATGGCGTGATGATCGGGGCCTATGATATGGAGGAAGCCATTCGGCGGGCGCAGGCTTTTGTGGCTGCGGGGGCTGATGTGATTTATGTGCCCATTCCGCCCAGCATGGCGGATATGGCGCGGCTTTGTGCGGCCATAAACAAGCCGGTAAATGGCCTTGCCGCTGGCCCGTTTTTGCAGCACACAACAGCCGAATTTGCCGCTGCCGGGGTGCGCCGCATCAGCCTTGGTTCGGCCATCGCCCGCGCCACCCACCGCGTGATGGATGATGCGCTTGCAGCCATGCTGGGAGATGGCCATTTCACCCCACTTCAGCATTCGATCAGCGGTGACAAGATCGACAAAATGCTGGGGTAGCAAAGGAGGAGCACGTGCTTAAACTTGGCGTTTTACTTAGCTTGCTGGCCAAGCCTGCACTGGCCTGCAAGCTCGCGCTGATCCTCTTGATGGATGTATCCACCTCGATTGATGGCGGCGAATACGCTTATCAGCGCGATGGCCTCGCCGATGCCCTGCTTGATACCGAAATCATGAGCGTGCTTAGCCGTGACCGCGTGGCGCTGATGGTGGTGCAATGGTCGGGGGCGCGTGACCAAGTGGCCGCCATTCCCTGGCGGCGGATGCATAGCCAAGGCGATGTTGAGGTTTTTTCCAACTGGGTCCGCTCTATGCGGCGGGTATTTGTGAACTCAAAAACAGCGGTGGGCAGCGCGCTAGCCTTTTCGAGCACACAGTTTGAAGCCGTGGCAGATTGCGAGCGTAGGGTGATAGATGTATCCGGCGACGGGGCCAGCAATTCGGGGGTGAATACTTCCAACCAAAGCCGCTTGGCCGCGCGGCAAGGCATAGAGATAAACGGTGTGGCGATAGATATCGTCGGCAATGCGATCACCACCTATTACCGCCGCCACGTCGTCACGCCTGATGGCTTTGTGCTTACCTCTACCGGCTTTTCAGACTACCCCGCCACCATTCGCGCCAAGCTCCTGCGTGAGCTTGTGCGCCCCGGCTCCTAGGCGGTCGCGGTGGCCAGCAAGGGCGGTAGGTGGTAAAACTCAAGCGGTTGCATCTCGCATGTGGTGGCCAATATTTGCCCGTCGGGGCTAAAGTCCAGACCCTTTGGCCCACCTTCTTGGTGGTAATAATGCCCCTTCAAATACACGGCTTCACTCATAACCCTAATCGAGCAAACTGGCATGTGCTCCCCCTCCCAGCGGCCATCGGCGCTGTGAAAAAGCCGCAAATAAGGCAGGCCCGCATCGGCCACCATCAGGTAGTGGTCCTCTCCGAAAAATCGCAACCCGTGTGGAAAATCCATTCCTTTAAGCGTGCTGAAAGGCAAAGTTCGCCGATGGTTTTTCCCATCATTGCGATAAATATTAACCTCGTGCTTAAAGTGGTTTGAAATAGCAAAGAGCTGCTTGCTGCCCGCCATGGCCACCCCGTCCGGCACGTCAAGCTCCCGCTCCAGCACTCTTTTATTGCGGATCACTTTGGGGGATTCGCGCCCCGAAATCTGGTGGTGGGTTACCCAGTTGCGGTAGTTATTACACACCAGCAGTTCATACCCCTCAGGGGTGACCTTTGAAACCGCCAATGAGCCGGGGGAATGTAGCTTTTGCCAGGTGTCGGCCTTATCAAGCGTGACCAGTGGCGTGGCGGGCACCTGCCTGTTTTCAGCACTTGATGGTGGCACCGCAAACACCGTCACCGCCCCTTTGCGGTTGGCAATGGCCAAGGTCTCGTTATCCACAAAATCCAACCCGTGCGGATGGTCAAAAACCTCCGAATCCAGCTCCAGATAATTGTGCAGTGTGATCCGAGGGGGCACGGCGCTCGTGTCGATCTCGATATCAAAAACGGCAATGGAGTGTTTGGCGTAGCCGGCGATTGCCAGCCGTTTACCATCGGGTGAAAACCGGATATCCTCGGTGCGCGCAAGCTGAGATACCTTTTCAAGCACAAAATCCGGCCCCGACGGGCAAATGCGAAAGGGCTTTGCCTTGCAAATTTTCGGGAAACCGTCGGGCTGGGCATCGTTCATATTATAAACTCTCAAAATTGGCGCAGGCCCGCGCCGTGGGTTTCTTTTACTGCAATCACCCTCGTTAGCAATAGCACCTTCGTGCTTGATCCAGCGCAAGGACAGGCCTATCTGGCCCAAGTAAGCGGGTGCAAACCAATCAGGACTTGCAATGAAAACCACATCCCAACAGCGCCGCGCCTATCAAGGCCCGATCATATTCAGCCTCGGATTCAGGCCGTTTTTCTTTGGGGCGGGGCTGTGGGCAGCCTTGGCCATGGGGGTTTGGGTGGTTTCCCTTGCGGCGGGGCTTGATGTGCCCAGCTATTTCAGCGGGGTTGATTGGCACCTGCACGAATTTGTTTTTGGCTATACCTCAGCGGTGATCGCGGGTTTTTTGCTGACAGCAGTGCCTAACTGGACAGGCCGGATGCCAGTGATGGGCTGGCCTGTGGCCGCGCTGGCGGGGTTGTGGCTGGCGGGGCGGGCGGCCATGCTTTTCTCGGCCTATCTGCCGCCGAGCCTTGCCATCGCCATTGATCTTTCTTTTGTCGCCGTGCTGGCACTGATCATCGCGCGCGAAATCGTGGCTGGCAAAAACTGGCGAAACCTTAAGGTGCTGATAATTTTGGCGTTAATCGGCGGGGCCAACGGGTTGTTTCACTATGAGGCGCTCACCTCGGCGGGTTTTGACGGCTACGGCATTCGGGCCGGCGTGGGGCTTATTATCATGCTGATTATGGTGGTCGGGGGCCGGATAATTCCGAGCTTTACCCGCAATTGGCTCATGCGCCAGCCCAAGGGCCGCTTGCCCGCCCCAATGGATGGTTTTGACAAAGCCACCATGCTGGTCAGCGGTGTGGCGCTCCTGTTCTGGGTCGCCGTTCCAGAAAGTGTAGCCACTCGCCCGCTGGCCGCGCTGGCAGGCCTGCTGAACCTGATCCGCCTCGGGCGTTGGGTAGGCTGGCGCAGCCTGAGCGAGCCGCTGGTCACTATCCTGCACCTCGGTTTTTTCTTCATCCCGCTTGGCTTCCTCACTATCGCTTTGGGTGAACTGTTGCCCGGCTGGCACCGCGCCTCGCAAATCCCGCACGCCTTTACGGCAGGGGCCATTGGCCTTGTTACCCTCGCCATGCTCACCCGCACCAGCCTTGGCCATTCGGGCAGGCCCCTAAAGGCCACGTGGGCCATTACCGCGATTTACGCCTCGGTGCTGCTGGCGGTGCTGCTGCGCTTGGTCGGAGAATTCCTCCCCGATGTTGAGCCTTTGCTCCACGCCGCTGCCACCTTCTGGATTTTGGGCTATGCGGGGTTTGTGGTTTATTACCTGCCGATCTTTTTTAAACCAAGGGTCTGAAGCGCCTCCGATCTTACCTCGGGCCGGGTAAATACCAGCCCAATGCCCCAAATGGCAGACCTGTTCGCAGCAAGCACGGCTGTTATGGGCGAAAAAGCTTGAAAAATTTGGTTTTCTATTAATAGTTGTAGTCACGCTCGCCGCATTTTTTGCGAGCTCAAACCATTTTATGATATTTTTTACAAAGGGAATCACAATGGCAAAGCTAAAATATGCATTTGATAACAAAAGCCGACAACCGCTCACAGTTCGTGGGGCTGCAAAGAAAAAGAGCCACTGGATAGCGATTAGAAACGATAAATCAGACCTCAGAAACCAAAGCCCGCTGGCCAAGGTTAAGGTCGCCAAAAAAATCCCCCTCAAGTTCGACACCTATATGGGCGATGCTACCTATGATCTAAACGCTGAATGGCATTCGGAGAAATACGAGCTCATCAACCCCGATACCGGCAAGCCTGATATTATTTGGGAGGTCGCCAAGATATATATTTTTATCACAAAACTGGTGCTGCCAACGGGTTATGATATTAAGGTTCTTTGCAAGCCCAACACGGTTGTGAACAATGCGCAAGGCGAAGTAAACAAACCGGTGGCAACGTTTTATGTAGAAACCGACATTGGCCCGATGGTGGGTACATGGACCAAATACAAACACACCCCGCTTTGCAACATTGTCGGCCGTAAATTCAGGTAGGCCTTGCCATTGGCTGTGAATGCCCCCCTATCTATAGCGCTCCTTCGGGGCTATGGTGATAAACGTGCATCAAATAGGCGGGGCGAAACAGGATCGGCGGACGCCCAAAGATGTTAGATTATTGGCGCGTGCGGCAACGGTTCAATTGCAACTGTGGTGTGCCCTAAATTGATAGACATCAAGGTGAAGCTTGTTGGTTTGCCGTTAACTGTGTTGAGGCAAACTTGAGAGGTGTTCGAAATGCTGCATATTACACTCGTTATTATAGCAATCCTCATCTTGGGCGTGGTGGCTGTCGCAGCCATTTATCACGCCAGATACCGTGCCCAGCGCGGCGATACGGCTGAGATTTGGGCGCAAATTGAGGCCATGGCAGATCATAATCCTCTTGGGTTTGACCCTGAATCCGTTTCGGACCTTCCTGAAATCGCCCAACGGTATTTTAACCATGCAATTGCGCCCGGTACGCCATTGGCAAAGACGGTCGATCTGGATATGTCCGGGATTTTTCATCTTGGGGACGCGGCTGCACATAAAACATTTACCATGGAAGCGCGGCAGATTCTGGCCCCCCCTTGGGCATGTGTCTGGGCGCCAACGTTTAAATCCGGTCTGATGACAATTACCGGAGCTGACAAATATGTGGACGGCCAAGGGTCAACCCGTTTCTGGATGCAGGGTCTGATTCCCTTGGTGCAGGTAGCGAACAATCAAGATGTCAACCATTCGGCTGCCATGCGCCCTATGATCGAGACCGCGTGGTCACCGGCAAGCCTGTTGCCTGAAAATGGCGCGGTTTGGGCGCAAACCGGGCCCGACACAGCGGAAATCCGGTTTGTGGATGACCCATATAATATGGCCGTTACAATTTCTTTGTCTGCCAATGGTGCGGTGCGATCAATGGTCGGGATGCGCTGGAGCGATGCAAACCCTGAAAAAACCTATCGTCTACAACCTTTTGGTGGCAGGGTGCTGGCCGAGAAAACTTTTGGCGGCTACACCATTCCCAGCCAGCTAGAGGTTGGCAATCATTTTGGAACCGACGACTTCTTTGCGTTCTTTATGGCCACTATCAATAATGCAGAATTTCGGTAAAACGAATTTGCGCAACCTTGATATGCCTGCTCATCGGCGCTATATATAAAGCGTCCCTTCGGGGACTATGGTGATAAACGCGCATGTAATAGACGGATCGGACCCGGGGGCGGTACCCGGCGACTCCACCAAATATCCCTTCATTTGAGGGATCATGGGGTCGAAATAGGATCGACGGACGTTCAAAGATGTTAGCTTTTACTCGGCGGACTGCCACCGTATCGGCGTAAAATGTACAATTGCAAATGACAATCGTGCTCCGGTAGCTCTCGCAGCGTAAGCTGTGCGAAACACCGAAACTTAACTCCATGCTATTAGCGTAGTATGGCGGGGTTCGGAGGTACCTGGCAACAGAAACCTCCACTAATTTACGAGGGCCAAATTGCTTCGATACCTTCTGACATGCCTTGCCTTTACCACCCCGGCCTTTGCACAGGAGGTTGACCTGAGCACGATCCCTGAAGGTTATGCTTTTACCTCCGAGGGCAATGGCACGCGGGTAGACTTGCGGTTTATCCGGCGGGAGGGTGACCGGTATTTGTTTGAGGAATCGGCGGTGTTTGCCGATGGTAGCACCGATGCGGTGTTGGTTTGGGTCAATGCCCAGAGCCAAACCATGGCTTGGGGGGAAACGGGGAAAGAAACGCTTTATGCCCCACATGATTGCGCACCCTCAATTGGCACCTGCTTTCATACTTGGTTCCATCCTGACGATACTTTTGAGATGAAGACGGTCACCTATGTGGAAAATGGTATATGGGTGTCGGAAGAGTTTTTCAAACGGGGTGAAGACTGGGTATTTTGGGAGCGGGATTGCACGACCTATGACGAATTTGGGTTCTGGATAGATTTTGTCCGCATTGAAAATGATGGCGAAACTGATTTTGGCGTGCGGGAGCGCGATGGCGGCAATCAGCTAAACGAGCTGTGGGCCATCTGCCAGCCCCCATTGCTGACCTCCTGAAATCCACATTGCAATCCCTGCCTCAATGCGCCAAAAAGCCCCCGTGGTCCCGTGGCTCAACTGGATAGAGCAGCCCCCTCCTAAGGGGCAGGTTGCAGGTTCGAATCCCGCCGGGATCACCACTTTTACCCCAAAAACCAGATCCAGCCGGCAATGGTGAAAACCGAGGCGCTGGTGGCCAGAAGTATGGCGCTGGCGGCCACGCCTTTGCCGCGGTTATATATTGTGGCAAACAAAAAGGCATTGGCGCCGGGGGCCATGGCGGCGGTGAGCACTGCACTCTTCATCACCTGTGGCTCAAGCGGAAAAACCTTTGTGGCCAAAAGGTAGACCATCAAAGGATGTGCGAAAAGTGAAAGTGTGCTGACCATGAAAGCCTGCGGCATTGAGGCTCCCAAAGAGTAGCGGATAAGCACGCCGCCAACGCCAAATAGCGCCACGGGCAGCGTGGTGCGGGCCAGCATTTCAACGGCTGAAAGGGCGGGGCCTGGTAAGGCGTAGCCGCTGAGGTTCACCAGAAACCCAAGTCCGATGCCGATCATCAACGGGTTTTTAAACATCATGGTTATGATTGTGCGGGCAGTTTTGTGAAAGGCCTGCTTATCGGCCCGCGAAAGCTCCATGGCGGTGATACCAAGCAGGTAGCAAAAGGGTGCGTGGATGGACACAAGAGCCACGTTGGTGACCAGCGAATCCACGCCATACGCCCGCTCGGAAATCGGAAAACCAAGGATAAGCGAGTTGGAAAACAGCGCGCCAAAGGCCACGGCCACGGCCTCACCGGGGCGGCGCTTGAAGAACCAACGGGCGAGTATAAGCGCTAGGAAAAAGCTGGCGGTGGCACCGATGTAAAACGATGCCATCAGCGGCCATTGGAAGGCGGTTGCGAGGTCAAGGTGGCTAACGCTGAGAAAAAGCAAGCTCGGGGCGGCGAATTTCATCGCAAAGCTCATCATCCCGTCAATGGCAGCCTCAGAAAGCCAGCCAAGCTTTGCGGCTAGCGCCCCTGCGGCAATGAGCAGAAACACTGGTGCGATGATATCGAAAATCTGCGCAATCATGCGGGGAGGCTCAGCACCATGCCATCGAATGCGGGGGTTACGTTCGCCGGAGTCTCGGCCTCAACCTCGGCATAGTCCAGATCAACATGCATATTGGTTAGCACGGCCTGCTTGGGCGCGGCCTGCTTGATCCACTCCAATGAGCGCGCTAAATGGGCGTGGGTCGGGTGCGGTTCACGGCGGAGCGCATCGAGCACCCAAATATCCAGGCCCTGCAAAACCGCCCAGCTTTCGTCATAGATTTCAGAGACATCCGGCAGGTAGGCCAGCCCACCAATGCGAAAGCCCAGCGAGTCTATCCGCCCGTGTTTAACGGTAAATGGCTCCAGCACAATATCGCCGCCCGCGCCGGAAATGCTAACAGGGCCGTCGATGTTAATCAGGTCCAAAATGGGGGGGTAGGCGCTGCCCTCGGGTTGCACAAACACATAGCCAAAGCGCGCGATTAAAGCGTTGGCGGTGGCGCCGTCAGCATAAACCTTGAGGCGGGTTTTGAGGTTATAAACCACGACGCGGAGGTCATCGACCCCGTGCACATGGTCGGCATGGGGGTGGGTGTAAGCTACGCCGTCAAGCTTGGAAATATCGGCAGAAAGCAGCTGCTCTCGCAGGTCTGGGCCGGTGTCAATCAGCACTCGTGTAGTGCCATTTTCGCCAACCCGCTCCACCAGCATCGCGCAGCGGCGGCGACGGTTTTTGGGGTTTTGCGGGTCGCACGCGCCCCAATCATTGCCAATGCGCGGCACACCCGCCGAGGAGCCGCAGCCAAGGATGGTATAGCGATAAGTGTCGCTCATGCGGGGCTCCATGCGGCGGCTTTTTTGAAGAGGCGGTCGAAATTGTCGGTGGTTTGGCCGGCGAAATCCTCTAGCGACATGCCAAATACATCAGCGCCCACTTGCGCCGTGAGCGCCGTATAAGCGGGCTCGTTTCTTTTGCCACGATGGGGGGGCGGCGCGAGGTATGGTGCGTCGGTTTCGACCAAAATACGCTCCACGGGGGCGGAAGCGAAAATATCGCGCACCTCTTGGGCTTTCTTAAATGTTGCCACGCCCGACATGGACAGGTAGCCGCCAAGAGCAAGTGCAACTCGCGCCAGCGTTGGGCCAGAGGAAAAGCAATGCATGACGAGCGGGAAAGCCCCATTGGCCATTTCGGCTTGCAGAATGTCGGCCATATCGCCATCAGCGGCGCGGGAATGGATGATCAGCGGGAGCTGGCTTTGCCGTGAAGCCTCAATATGGATGGCCAGCGACGCTTTTTGCACCTCGGCGCTCTCGCGCGTGTAATGGTAGTCCAGCCCGGTTTCGCCAATACCCACCATTTTGGGATGTTGCGTAACAGCCAGCAATTCCTCAACTGATACCATCGGCTCGCTCGCGGCGCTCATCGGGTGGGTACCCGCGGCAAAAAACACAGGGGCATAGGCCTCGGCAATGCCGCGCACTTTGTTGAGCGCCTTGAGCTTGGTGCAAATCGTCACCATCCGCTCTACGCCAGCGGCCTCCGCATTGGCGATCACTTGATCAAGGTCGTCGTCGAAATCGGGGAAATCGAGGTGGCAGTGGCTGTCTACGATTCGGGGCATGTGCGGCCTTTAGCTAATATGTCTTGCGGCATTATCTGTTTGCATAAACCTATCAAGGATCACGTTCCTATGGTCAAGCCATTCGGCACGTCTTTTGATGGGGCGTGTAGGTAGGCTTTGATTAACCCCTATGGAGAGTGCCTCGCTATTATTGGGGAATTGCGGGGATCGGGCCATGTTATTAACATATACTTAAGATATAAAAGATTGCACGGCGGCAATAAAACTCCTGACCATTGGTTGGGAGTTTTCTTTTTTTTTGCAATGCACGCGAAATGTTTAGCTTGAGCCTTAACAAACCCGCCGCGCGGCTTTGTCTATTTGCATAAAGGCGTCCAATATCACTTGCGCGGGGTCAAGGTTGACGGCGCGGGCATGGGTGGTTTTGGCGGAGGTTTCTTGCTGGAGGTTGGCCCAAATGCGGGATTGATGCGCATTGGCCGAGAGTTTTTCTGCAAGCGCCAGCTCACCATTTGCGGCCTCAACCATAGGTATGCCAGCCCCATGGCGGGCGAGGCGCACCAAAGCCAGCGTGATCAGCTCGATCATCAGGGCATAGGTGCTTTCATTGCCACGGGCAGCGCATTTATCGGCCAGCGCAAGCGCGAGGCCACGGTCTAGCCCTGGCGCAGTGCCAATAAGGCCAATGATTTGGCCGTAAAGCTTGAGCCCGTCATCGGCCAGCAGCCGAATGGCTTGGCCGGGGGCCCCGCCAGACAGCGCCGCCAGCGCCGGTGACATACTGCCATCTTGGCCGACCTGTGCCAGCACTTTGCCCATATCAGCCTCATCAAGCGTATCGCAGCGCAGGCTGCGGCAGCGCGAGCGGATGGTGGGGAGAAGCTTGGAGGGCTGATGCGCGACCAGCAGGATAACGACTTTTTCGGGCGGCTCTTCGAGGATTTTCAGAAGGCCGTTGGCGGCGGATGAATTGAGCTCGTCAGCGGCATCGACGATTGCCACACGCCAGCCACCATCAGTGGCCGATAGGTTAAAGAACCCCTTGAGCTTGCGCACTTCGTCAATGGTGATGGCGGTTTTCAGGCGTTTGGTTTTGAGATCATAGGGGCGGCGGCAGAGCAGCAGGCGTGGCTCGGCCAGCGCCGCCATGCGGGCAATAACGGGTGCGCTTGGGTCCACCGCAAGGTCCCCTGGCGGGCCAAACAGGCTGTCCCCTTCTTGCGTTAGCAAAAATCGCGCGATTTGCCATGCTAGCGTGGCCTTGCCCACGCCTTTGGGGCCGGAAATCAGCCATGCGTGGTGCATGCGGCCGCCGTTGAAGGCCTCAAGGAAGGCGGCTTCGGCGTGGGCCTGCCCGAACACCTGCCCCGCGTGGCGCGGGTGGGGCGCACCGGCTACGGCGTCTGGTTCTGGAAGGGCATCATCCTCGCTCATGGTAGGCGGCCCTTGAGTGCGTCGCGCACGCGCGTCGCTACCATGCTCTCGTCGCCTTTGCCGTCAATGCCAATGCAGCGCGTGGGGAAATCAGTGAGCAAAGCGCGGTAGCCTTGGCGCAGCTTTTGCTGAAAGCCAGCGCCGAGCTCTTCAAAACGGTCTTCACCCGAGTTCCGCGCCAAGCCGCGCTTGAGGCCGGTTTCGGCGTCGATATCTATCACCAGCGTCAGGTCAGGCTCTTTGCCGATCATCAGGCGGTGCAGCGTGTCCACCAGCTCTCGCAGCTCGCCCCGCGCGGCCCCTTGGTAAACGCGAGTGGAATCGCTGAAACGGTCCGAGATCACGATGGCGCCCCGTTTGAGCGCAGGCAGGATTGTGCGCTCCAAATGGTCTCGCCGGGCGGCAAAAAAAAGCAAGATTTCGGTCTCGGCAGACCAGCGCCCCGGGTCGCCCTCCACCAGCAGCCGCCGGATTTCCTCTGCCCCCTTTGAGCCCCCCGGCTCACGGGTCAGCACCGCGTCAACACCCTCGGCTTGTAGCGCCTCAAACAGCCGCCGCGCTTGGGTGGATTTGCCCGAGCCATCAGCGCCTTCAAAGGTTAAGAAAAAACCTTCACTCACAGGAGTTCGCCAGCCATCACCCGCGTTTTTAATATGTTAAACGCGGCTTTGAAGCGGTCCATAAAGCCAGCTTCGGCAACATCGGCCATGGCGGCCAGCGGGAAGCGCTTAACCTCGCCCCCTGGCACTTCAATCACTAGATCGCCCAGCATTTCACCAGCGGTAATGGGGGCCTCGACAGGCCCTACAAAAATCACTTCGGCTTTGATGTCGGGTAAGCTGCGGTAAGAAAGCAGCAAGGAAATATCCTCAACCGGTGCCATGCCAACATCGGCTGCATCCCCGAGCCACACATTGGCGCGGGCAATTTCAATGTCTCCTTCAAACAGGGTGTTCATCGAAAACTCGCGAAATGCCCAGCTCATCAGCCGTTCGGCTTCACTTGAGCGCGCCGAAGCGCTTTCCATGCCGGTGATCATCACAATTACCCGCCGCCCGTTGCGCACCGCTGAGCCTACCAGCCCGTAACCTGCCTCATTGGTATGGCCTGTTTTTAGCCCGTCAGCCCCGATATCCAGCGCCAAAAGCGGGTTGCGGTTAAAGCGGTTGTCAGGTGTGCGACCATCAAAAGCAAATTCTCTCATATCAAAATATGCGTAGTATTCTGGGAAGACCTTGATCAGCCGCCGTGCCAAAAATACAAGATCACGGGCGCTCATCACCTGCCCCTCACCGGGCCAGCCCGTAGCATTTACAAAGGTCGAGTCCATCATGCCCAGCTCACGTGCACGTACGGTCATCTGCCGCGAAAATTCGTCCTCGGTGCCGCCCAGCCCTTCAGCTAGCACCACGGCAGCATCATTGCCGGAAAGCACAATCACGCCTTTAATCAGGTCTTCGACCGTCACCCGATCTTGAGTATTAAGAAACATCGACGAGCCGCGCACAGCCACAGCGGCGGACGAAACCGCGAATTTTTCGTCAAGCGTAATGCGCCCCGCTTCCAGCGCCTCAAACACCATGTTGAGGGTCATAAGCTTAGACATTGAGGCCGGTGGCAATGGCTCATCGGCGTTTTTAGCCAAAAGCACCGTGCCGGTATCATAATCAATGACCATAGCTGCGCGCGCCGCTGTTTCCAGTGCCTGCACTGGCGCTGCTGCCAACAGGCTTAGCGCCAGCAATATCCTACCTAAAAACGTCATCATATCTCTCTTGATCTACTTGAAGAAAAAGGCATCCGTAAAGCCAAGGCCTTTGATGATGCGCAACTGTGCCGTGCGTTCCGAGCGCTTTTCATAGGGGCCGGAAATAACCCGCCACAAGGTGGGGCTTTCAGGATTATCGGCCTGTGCTTGGGCTTGCACACCGGCAGCCACAAGCTGCTCAACCAAAGCTGTGGCGTTGGCTTCCTCTTCAAAGGTGCCTATTTGTATATAAGGTTTGCGCAGGCGGAAAAGCCCTCCGGCCCCTTCGGATGCGGGGGCTACGGTTGGCTCTACTGCGGCATCGGCGGTTGCCGGAACATCATCTAACGTTTGCTCAACGATTGCAGCAAAACTGGCGGCGGAGGTGTCCGCCACAGGTGCAGCCATCACCGGAGCGCTTACAGCCCCACGGCGTGGTGGCGGTGTCATCCCGTCACTTACATTCGCGACAGGCGCTTCGGGCACATCAACGACAACCTCTTCGCGGCGCAGCACCGTAATGCTGATTTCGGTTGGTGAACCTGCCACAATGCCCAGCGCTGCGGCGGCATCAGAGGAGAGCTCGATTTTGGGCCCGGGATTGTCCCGCTCCCGCCGGAACAGCGCACCGATCACGGTTTTGCCGTTGGCACCATTGCGTATAATCACCCGCTCGGGGTCAACATTGGCTGGATAGGCCACCCAAACCCCGCCCAATGATGGCCGCCCGTCCCACAAGGCCCTTTCCGTCACGCTAAAAACATCAGGCCGCTCAACATCGCGGTTCACCGAGGTGCCGCCTTGCGCACCCTGCGCAGCCGGCGTTGCCCCTTCCGGCGTATTTGCAAGCTCCTCGCAGCCTGCAAGCACCAGCAGAACAGCCGCCGCGGCCACGCTTTTTCTTACCGATAAAGGATACCTCAATGATATGCGCATAAAAATCTCCTGCTCCACCCGGTTTTTCGCCGAAAAAACCCGGCCCCATTTAAATGCATAAGGCCGCACTGCTTGTCGCCACTTTGTGGTCGTTGGCCGCACTCTACCGGAGTTAACAAGCCAAGGGAAGAGTCCCCCACCGCAAAAATGGATGGCAAATCCGCCCCACCGGCAGGATTTAGCCACTTGTTTTCCAAATTATGTAATTCTTACCTTTCAGAATCAAAATTTTGCCTGTATTGGCAGCGTGTCGGAGGAGTGGCAGAGTGGTTGAATGCACCGGTCTTGAAAACCGACGTAGGTGAAAGTCTACCGTGGGTTCGAATCCCACCTCCTCCGCCATATGGCACTGTATTCGTTGTTAAAGACTAGGTTATTTCTACTTGCCCGCCTAAATACCCGCCAAATCAAGAACGCATGGCTCCATCGGGTTGCAAGTCAATTTTCATGATTTAAAAACGGATTTTCTGACCTGTATTTTGAGGTTGGAAGATGAAATTAGCGGCCAGGGGGCACTGGTAGTCAGTGCGCACAGTCAGTCAGGTAAATTGCCATAAGAAGCAGTACAAACCTCAAGATAGAAAATTCGCGATGAGTGCTCGTCTGTGCGTAAAACTATTTTCTGGATTGTTGGCTGTTGCTGAAAGCGGTGTTCGCTGATAGCTAATACGTGTAAGATTCAATTGGTCACAACTCAGGGCTTAGATGGTAAAATTGCCGAAGAAAAAATTTCGCTGTATTGATTAAAAATGGAAATCTTAGAAAATAAGTGTGCCTAGGAGCATGCATTAAAAAGGCTCAAACCGGAGGAATACAAGGGGCCGTCATCGAGCCACTGTTGCCGCTGCGTGTGCGAGGTCCGAGCGGGTTGATGAACGCAAGATCTTAAACGGGATATTCTATATTTTGTGCAGGGGCGCACCGTGGCGCGGAGTATTCGAAGCTCTGGCCCAAAATGGCGAGGATAGCCGGCTCTTTATCACGCCTCCATCATCAAGGCGCAACCGGCGCAAAAGGGCGAGGGAAGATGGGACCGTGGCCCCCGGTGGGGCCGCGTAAGCCCATCGAACGCGCAGGATATTGGCAGCGGGCGCCGAGGCCGCAGCAGCAAGGTCCATGCGGTTGTAAAAAAATGCCTGCTAATACAGGGGGTTATCACCAGAAGACAGGTGCATGACAGCCAAGCCGTTCCAGCCCTTTTTGAGCCGGGCCTGAACGCCCCCCTCGCATTGCCGCCGACAAAGCCTACGGCAGTAAAGCCATTCGCCAACAGATCGCCGTTGAAGGCGCACTGGCGGTAATCCCGTCGAAATCCAACGCCAAAATCCCGATCCGCATGACCTGAACCTCTACGCCATGCGCAATGCGGTTGAGCGGTTCTTCTGCCCCCTCTCGATGATTGAAGGCAATCACCTGCCGGGCAATGCATGAAGGACATGCGACGGCTGGCAACCCGATTTGAAAAACTGAGCCAGAACGTCCTCGCCATGCGGCATTTATTTGCGATTAGACAATGGTGAAATTGTGTCCACACCCTAATTAACCAACTGTTATAATAGTGAAGCCCATGAATAGTACAAATCAACTTGATGCAGCCTTTTCTGCCTTAGCCAACCCTACCCTACCCTACCCTACCCGGCGGGCGATCCTTGCAAAATAGGCGCAAGGCGAGGCAACCGTGAGCACGTTGGCAGAGCCGTTCGATATGAGCTTGTCCGCGGTCTCTAAACACATACGGGTTCTGGAAAATACAGGCCTGATCACCCGGGGAAGGGACGCACAGTTTCGCCCCTGCACCTTGAACCGCCAACCGTTAGAAGCCGTTGCCAATTGGGCTGATCAATATCGCCACAACTGGGATGCCCGGTTCAATCTGATGGGCAATATCCTCTAAAACATGAAAGCAGAAAAAGATGAATGAACAACAAACCTGGATTGAAATACAGCGCGAATTTTATGCGCCAATTGATGCTGTTTGGAACATGTGGACTTATCCCGAGATGTTCAAGCAATGGTATGGGCCGATGGGCATGTCCGTTCCGGTCGCCGAAATGGATGTCGTGGTTGGCGGTACACGCAAGGTCTGCATGAAAATGGTTTCGCCTGAACGCACAATGTCTATGTGGTTCACTGGGGGCTACAAGGAGGTTAACAGCCCGACCCGCCTCGTCCATACTGAAAGCATGTGTGACCAAAACGGCACTCTTATTTCGCCCCAAAGCATGGGTGTGCCAGAGGGTCATCCTGATATTACCGAAGTTATTGTTAACCTGCGTGAAGTAGAGGGCAAAACCATATGACTATGGTTCACGTTCCGGTCCTGTCCATTCTGGGATTTATGGTCTGATCGTGTAAGCGTCGGCGCGATATTGGTTTTGGTTGTGATGTTATCATGCGGTTGCGGGTGGTGTGAAAGGTGGCCGTTTTGGTTTTTTCATTTATGGGAGGGTTTATACAGTGGA
>JADGFD010000017.1 GCA_016744015.1 Paracoccaceae bacterium
GCCAAGCAGCACGCCCCTCGCCGCGCCGCCACCGAGGCAAAGCCGAGGCCACGGCCCGTAGGGCTTAAGGGCGGTTATTGGCGAACGCGCAGACCCTTTGCTTCTAGGGCCGCTGCTTGTGAACCATTTGCTGCTGGCGTGTTGCGAATATAAATTGTGCGCAACTCTTCAAGGTTCATGAGTGCGCTCAAGTCAGAAACCCTGCTGTCTGATGCATCAAACCAGCTTAAGGGCCTGGCATTGGCGAGCGCTGAAATATCGCTGATTTGAGTGCCGGAGATCCCGATATTTGATAGCCGAACAGCGCCCGCGAGGGGCGAAAGATCGGTGACTTGGGTTTTGGCAATTTGCAGATCGCTCAAATTGGGCAGCACAGACACCACAAAAATATCACTCACTTGGGTTTCATTCAGCGATAGATGCTCAAGCTTGCCAAGGGCAAAAATAGGGAAAAGATCGGTCACAGCGGTTTCGTCAACATTTAGCCGGGTCAGGCCGGCCAGATCAGCCAATGGCGTGAGATCAGACACAGGCGTGCGTTGGAGGCGCAAATACCGCAGGGAATAGAGGCTTGCCAATGGCGTGAGGGATGAAACGCTGGTGTCATCCAGCGTCAAATTGCGCAATATCACCATATTTCTCAGCACCGAAGGGTCAGAAAATGCGGTTTTTGCGAGGTCAAGATCGGTGATGGCGCGCAGGGTGGCGAGCACGGAAAAATCGGTGACGGGGGTTTGATCTAAGTCTAGGTCCTTGAGGGCCGCAAAATTGGACAGCACCGAGATATCGGCCACGTTGGTGCGCGAAATATTGAGGCTGGAAAGGCCGGCCAAATTGGCCAGTGGGGAAATATCGGAAACCTGCGTGCGGCGCAGGTTAAGATAGGTGAGGCCCAAAAGACCGGACACCACCGAAAGATCGGAGATTTCGGTGGTGGAGAGGTCTAGCCGGCTAAGCGCGCGCAGGGAGGCGACGGGCGAGATATCAGTGACGGGAGTGTTGGAGATGTCCAGCACCCGCAGCCCCGGTAATTTGGTGAGCAAGGAAAGATCGGTGATGCCTGAGCCACTGACGCGCAGCTCGGTGACGGAGGGCAGGCCGAGCACTTCAACGGGGATGCTGGTGAGCGCCTCGATTCCGCTGAGATAGAGAGCGTTACAGTGGTTTTCACGGCACTCGTCAATTTTAGCTTTGGCGTCTTCATTGGTTTGCGCAAAGGTTTGCGTGCCGGAAATGAGCAAAGCGGTAATCGCCGCAAATTTGAACTTGTTATACATGGTGGCGTCTCCAAAATCCCTATGGTTGAATATATCAAAACAGCATAGATTAAAATGTGCATAGAGCAACACTTGTGTTTATCCGCGAGCGGGTTTATAGGAGCGGTCAGCCAGATGCTCTGGCAGAAGTCACCGCTGACCTTCTTTAAAAATACGGGATAAAATGATGAATCGTGGACTTATACTTGGCATAACCGCCATGGCAACCATTGTGGTGGCCAGCAATATTTTGGTGCAATTCCTGCTGGGGGATTGGCTGACATGGGGGGCGTTTACCTATCCGTTTGCGTTTCTGATAACGGATGTGATGAACCGGACATATGGTGCTTCGCTGGCGCGTAAAGTGGTTTTGGCTGGTTTTGTGGTTGGGGTTATTTGCTCGCTGATTGGCACGCAGATCATGCTTGAGTTTGGCCCGGCTGTGAGCCTGCGCATTGCGCTTGGCTCGGGCACGGCCTTTTTGGCGGCGCAACTGACCGATGTGCTGATCTTTAGCAAGCTGCGCCAAGGCAACTGGTGGAAAGCGCCGCTGGTGAGCTCCTTTGCCGGAGCCGGGCTGGATACGGCGCTGTTTTTCAGCATTGCCTTTGCGGGTGCGTTTATCTTCCTTGATCCAAGTCAGCCCAATGGCTGGGCGCGCGAAGTGATTCCGATGTTTGGCATTGGGCCGATGGCCCCGCTTTGGGTAAGCCTTGCCTTAGCCGATTTTGCGGTAAAAATGTGCCTGGCGCTGGTGGCGCTGGGGCCGTATCGGCAGCTCACCAGAGGTGCTCAGCCGCTGGCAGGGTAACACTTTGACGACATCATGAGCTTGATTGCGAGAATTTTGTTTTTCCCTTGGCGGTGGCTGAAAAGTCGCCGCATAAAGCCAAGCGTATGGCTAAAAATTTATGTGCTTTTCGGGTGGGATGTCCGAAAGTCAAAAGCAATCCTTGCGCACGAATTCAATACGAGCAAAGCTGATTTCTTGCTTGCGGATTGGCAAGAGAAATATGTGGTGGCGCGGCGGGACCGTATTATCGGGCGCGCTGTTTATTGCTCGGGCGAATTTGAGCTTGATAAGTTTGAAAAGGCAAAACGGCTTTATGGCCAACCCACGGACCACATGACCTTTGTGGATATCGGGGCAAATATTGGCACGATGTGCATTCCGATGGTGGCACGGGGGCATTTTTCAAGGGCGGTTGCGATTGAGCCAGAGCCGCTGAATGTGCGATTGTTGTGGAGCAATACTCACTTAAATGGCGTGGCGAACCAGATTGAGGTGTTTGAAACGGCCGTGGGTGAGCGCACAGGCTCGGCGGCGCTTTTGCTGAGCAGCTTCAATTTTGGTGACCATTATGTGCAGGCAGATCAGGCATTGGCGCATAGGCGGGAGTCTGTTGAGGTTAGCGTCAGAAAACTGGATGATTTGGTGCCGCGAGGTGAACGGGCAGATCTGTTTTTGTGGCTGGATATCCAAGGCTATGAGGGCTTTGTGCTGAAAGGCGCTCCGGAAATTATTGCGGGTGCGCCCCCAATGGTGCTTGAGTTTTACCCCAAGGCGCTCAGCCACGCGCAGAGCTATGAAGCGCTGTGTGATGTGGTGCTGGGAGCGCCTTACACCAAGCTATTTGACCTGAATGAAGAGGAGCCCGCGGCGATTCCGGTCACGCGGCAAGCATTGGCGCATTTATTTGACCAATACTATGAGGATGATGGCTCAACGGATCTGCTCTTGCTGCCCTAGCTGGATTTGCAGGGCACATATTATTTGTTTGCGTTTAAGCCGGTTTTGGCTAAGCTCACCCTATCTGAAACTTTGAGAAAGGAGGTGCCGATGTCTATTGGGATATTGGAGAACTTGGTTAAGGACATGCGGGAGATGACAATCTAGCTCGGGGCAACCCTCGATGAGTGTTTCGGTTGAAATGAATCAAAAACACGGCCTCTCGCTGCGCTAAAACGCGTTTTTGATGCAATGTTTTAGATGGTTCCGAAACCTTAGGTGGCCCGCGTTTCGACCACCTCCAAACTCGAGTTTGGGCCGTTCCTTCAGGGGGCGGCCCTTTCTATTGGTCGCCTGAGATGGGTGCTCCTTGAAAATACTAACCTAGGTGAATAGTTATGCGAATGTGATTTAAAGTGGTTTGAAAACAATGTGATAAGATGGGTTTTGGGTGTTTGCGAGTTTCGTTTTAGCTGATAATATTTGGCCAGATCGGAGCACTTCTTGGATGGAAAGCCTCGATATGACCAATGCGTTTAAGGCCGTAATCCTTTGGGTGCAGGGTTGTGCGGGCCTTTTGGGCCTCAAGGTAAAAGCGCTCAATCTTCCAAACAGATTTGGGCGGCATCATGACGTCATCATTCATGGCAATAATTTTCAGGGGGCCGGCATAGGGCGTGCTCAAAAGGGGCAGGCTTTTGTCCCCTTCATAAAAGGTTTTGGATGTGCACCAGCGCCGCCATTGCCAGTAAACCTGCGCGGGGAGATTGGCGCCGAGGCCAAGGGCTTTGCCGGGGAGGTAGCCGAGCAGCTTGGTGCTGATGGGGCCGGGGCCATACCAAAACAACCCTGCCATGGCGCGGTAGGGCCATGGGTGATCACCGATATAAGCCGCGCCGCTGGCCACGGTTATGACACGGGAGATTTGGGCGGTATTGGACTGGAAGGGCAGCATAAAGCCACCGAGCGAATGGCCTATGACCCAGAGCGGGGCCTCGGGGAGGAGGGCCGTAAGCGCGGCTTGGGCGGCGCTTTGGTCATGCACCCCCCAATCCACCATGGTGGCATTTGAGTGCTTGGCATGGCCCGTAGCTGAAGCCCCGAAATCTCGGTAATCATAGGTGAGGCAGGCGTAACCTTGGGTGGTGAGCCAAGCGGCAAAATGGCGGTAATAGCGGGCGGGCACACCTGTGGCTCCGTGCAGCACAATGGCGGCTTTCGAGGCGGCGGGCGGTTGGTAAAGCGTGCCTTTGAGGGTGGTGCCTTTGGCGGGGATGTCGATGGGCTGCATTTGGCGCTCGCGGGTTGGGTTGACGTAATGGTAAGTCGCGTTTGGGTGCGCGGTAAAGGGTGACGTGTGGTGAGGTGTTAGGAAAATGGCTGGCCTTGAAGGAGATGTCCGGATGATTTGGATCGCTGCATATTGCCCAAGTATTTGATAATATAGCATATAAATCCGACTTTATTGTCCTACTATCCTAGGAGAGTAATTTAGTGGAAACGCAGAATGGGCTTGCGAGATTGTTCTTGAAGACGTTACGTTTAGATGAGGGAGAGGCCATCTATAATCGCTGTTAAGGCTGGCGCATCGTGAGGCGTCGCGGGGTTCACTATGGCGCATGGCTAAGCCATGCTTGGCACGCTCTGGAGGAACTCCAATGATTGAATTTCAACCCAATGTATATTGCCTTTAGTATTCGCGGCGCAAAGAGGGGTGAGATATGACATGGCTTAGATTGGTTTTTGGAGCGGCGTTTTGCCTTAGCCTTCCGACCTTGGCACAAGCGGACAGTGCAGATGACGGTAATTATGCAGAATGTGCTGAACTGCTTGGGTCTCCTCCTTTCGATAGACTGCTTACACAGAAAGATGAGTTTTCTGGCAAAGAGGGGAATGACTATGTAAACCTCAATAGTGACGGGCTTGGTACGGCCCTCTTGGGCGTGGTTTGCAGTCGTGATCAGATTTTGGACTACTTTTTGTCCGCTGGGTGGGAGTTCCTCGGCGAGGACTTTATAGTGGGTGAAAGTGGCCCCCCAGCAAACGTTTTAAACAGGACTATTCAATTGCTTTTTGCAAGGTGTGAAGCTTGCCATGGCGTTTGTTACTTTACCGCTGCGAGGCAACTGCGGGCGTTAGCTTCTTTGAAGGGCATGTCACCCATATACACGCCGGATTTAGATTGTAGGCGATAGCCTGAAAGGTGCGTGCTAAGCTTTTGCGGTGGCGAGGGTCAGGCCCTCTATCACTGCCGTAAAAGCTGAAGTCCGGTGGGGTTTGGCGGTGGGGAACTGGCTTTGCAGGGTGGTTTCAACCGTGCTCATCAGGCTGGAGCCGCCGACAAATATCAGGCTGTTGATTTGGGCGGGGGTGAGGCTGGCTTGGGCCAGCGTTTCGGCGGCGGCGGTTTTGATTTTTGCGCTGAGGGTGGCTAGAGACTGACCAAGAGCGGCCTGGCTGAGGGGGGCGGATAGGCGGGGCTCTAGCACTGTGAGGTCAATTTTGGCATCGGCATTGTTGGCTTCGATCTTGCCGCGCTCGGCGGCGAAGGCGAGGTCGTGGCCGAGCTCGTTTTCCAGCGTATCTGTTAGGCGCTTGAGCAGGGTTGGCTCGGCGGCGTGCTTGCGCAGGTCGTTGGCATCGCGGCGGGTGTCGCCATTATACATAAACGGGATTTTTTGCCAGGTGGCGAGGTTGTGGAAGATCGCGTTGGGCGCGGTCATGGTTTCACTACCAAAAGCCTTGCGGATTTGGCTGCCTTTGCCCAAGAGCGGCATGATGTGGTCGATGCTGAGCTTACGGTCAAAATCAGTGCCGCCAACCCGCACGCCGTGGCTGGCGAGGATTTGAATGCCGCCTTCGACGGTCTCAAAGGCCGTAAAGTCAGATGTGCCACCGCCGATATCGACGATCAGGCCGATGGTGCCGGTTTCAAGGTGGCTGTGGTTGGCGAGCGCGGCGGCTTCGGGCTCCAGCATGAACTCGACATCGGAAAACCCCGCCGCAAGGTAGCAGGCACGCAGGTCGGTTAGCGCTTGGGCATCTTTGGCGGGGTCGTCACTATGAAAATGTACGGGGCGGCCGGAGAGGGCGGTATTAAACGTGAGGCCCGAGGCCGCTTCCGCGCGGGATTTTATTTCGCGGAGGAAGCGGGAGATGATCTCGATGAAATTGATCTGCTCATCCATCAGGCGGCGGGGCTCATGCATGATGCTGGTGCCGAGCACGCTTTTGAGCGCCCGCATAAATCGGCCATATTCACCCTCGATCAGCGCCGTGTTGGCGGGGGTGCCAACAAGGGTTTTGCGGCTATCAAAATCAAAAAAGATCGAGGTGGGCAGGGTGGGGCTGTCTGGCTCAATGTCCAGCAGCACGGGCGCGCCGCAATGCATAAAGCCCACAGCGGTGTTTGAGGTGCCAAAATCTATGGCAAGGGTCTGGGCTTGCATCGAGTGGCTCCGAGGATGGCTCCGGTAAAACGGCGTTGCTAAAGGAATGCTGGGCTGGGTTCAAGGGTTGATTGAACCGCCGCGCGCAATCGCCTATAGAGGGGCCTTACCAAGGAGCAGATTATGTATGACCTCACGCTCATTCGGCACGGGCAGGCGCAAACGGGTGCCAAAACCGAAGCCAGTTATGACAACCTTTCCGATTTGGGCCAGCAGCAGGCTGGCTGGCTGGGGGCCTATATCAAGGCCAATGCGGGCTTTGACCATGTGATCTCGGGGAGCCTCAACCGACAGGTGCAAACGGCGCAGGGGCTGGGGCTGGACGCGCCGCATACGGTGGACCCACGCTTGAACGAAATGGATTATTTTGGTCTGGCGGCGAGCCTTGAGGCACGGGCGGGGGTGCCGTGGCCAAGCTCCGAGGAGGAATTTTCAACCCATGTGCCGCAGCTTCTCACCGCATGGCGCGAGGGCGATATTGAGGACGGGCTGGAGAGCTATGCTGATTTTTGTGGCCGGATTACCGGCGCGCTGGAGGATGCGGACCAGCTTGAAGGGCGGGTCTTGATGGTGACCTCGGCGGGGGTGATCGCCACGCTGACAACGCTTTCACTGGCGCTGGATGTGCCGGCCAAATGCAAAGTGTTTATGAATGTAGCGCATACCTCGATGCACCGCTATGCCGTGAGGCCCGACGGCCTGCACCTAACGCAATTTTCAGCCACCCCGCATTTTGACCACCCTGACAGGGTGTTGCATAAAACCTATATCTGATGATCCGCATTAACGAAAATATCACTCTGCAAGACTGGGAGCTGACCGAGAGCTTTGTGCGGTCTTCTGGCCCTGGGGGGCAGAATGTGAATAAGGTTTCTACGGCGGTGGAGCTGCGGTTTGAGGCGGCAAGGTCGCCGAGCTTGCCAATGGATGTCAAGGCGCGGCTGAAAAAGCTGGCAGGGTGGCGGTGGACCAAGGATGGCGCGATTATTATTACCGCTGAGAAGCACCGCACGCAGGCACGCAATCGGGAATTGGCCGAGGAGAAGCTGCGGGAGCTGGTTTTGCAGGCGTTGCACCGGCCCAAACGGCGGGTGAAAACCCGGCCCACGCTGGCCTCTAAGCGCCGCAGGCTAGAGGGGAAGACCCAGCGCGGGGTAATTAAAAAACTCCGGAGCAAAAACATCGAAAAAGATTGATATGAGTCAATACAAAGGGAGATGATTAGTGCGCAAAGTGTGGCGAAAAACTAGAGGAGAGTCGCTATGCGCACAACTACACCTACCGATGCTTTAACTGAAGGCAAGCCTTCGCCGCTTAGCCGTTTTGAGCAGGGGCAATACCCTTATTCGGATAAGATCAAGAAAAACGATTATGAGAAGCAAAAGGCGCTTTTGCAGGTTGAGCTGCTAAAAGTGCAGAAGTGGGTGGAAGACACGCAGGCTAAGGTTATTATCATTTTTGAAGGTCGCGATGCGGCGGGCAAAGGTGGCACGATTAAGCGCTTTATGGAGCACCTGAACCCACGGGCGGCACGGGTTGTGGCGCTGAATAAGCCATCAGACCGCGAGCGCGGGCAGTGGTATTATCAGCGCTATATCGAGCATTTGCCAAGCAAAGGCGAAATGGTGCTTTTTGACCGCTCTTGGTATAACCGCGCTGGCGTTGAGCGGGTGATGGATTTTTGTAATCCGCAGGAATACTTGGAATTTATGCGAGAAACACCTGATCTTGAGCGCATGTTTGCACGCTCTGGCATTCATATTTTCAAATACTGGTTTTCGGTCACGCAAGAGGAGCAGCGCCGCCGGTTTAAAAGCCGCGAAACTGACCCGCTCAAGCAATGGAAGCTGTCTCCGGTTGACCGTGCCAGCCTGAACAAGTGGGATGATTACACTGAAGCGAAAGAGGCGATGTTTTTCTACACAGATACCGCTGATGCGCCGTGGACGATTATTAAATCTAACGACAAAAAGCGGGCACGGCTGAACACCATGCGGCACTTTCTTTCGCAAATTCCTTATCCGGACCGGAACGAGGAAAACGCGCCCCTGCCGGACCCGAAAATCGTGGGCTCTGCCAGCCATGTGATTGGTGCGGATGAGCATATTTTGGGGAAGTCCCTGCACCCGAACGCGCGGGCCAAGTAGCGTAAACCATCGGGCGCTCATGCGGGTTACTTGAAGGCGAGTTGTTGGATAACCTATTATAATCATACCTAAATGATTGGATGGAATTTGAACACTTTTAGCCTAAAAGCCACCGCATTGGCGCTTGCTCTTGTGCCCTCAACCCTGTGGGCACAAGGCTGTGTTGAAGACACGGGCGACAGGGTGACCGTTCGTGAGGCTGGCAGGCAGTTTAGCCGCCGTGCTCCAGCAAGACCGTGCCAATTTTCACAAATCCGGCAAGGCTGACGGCAGTGGTGCGCTGATGGACCAAGGCGATAGCTATTTTGTAAACCTTGCGCGACGCAGCGAGATGGCCAGCGCAACTTATTATACCGACTGTTATATGTCTGCGGCTCAGACGCGGGTCTTGCAAGACGGCATCATAAATGGGCGCGTTGGCGGGGTGGTATGGGTGTTGCCGTTTCGGCTCCCCAATGGCAGCTTGGGCATTTACATTTCGGGTGCAAACTAAAGCCGAGACCGGCAGATAGCCGCTTACACGCTCTGGACGGATGCGCCCGATGTAAATACACTTGGCGCGTAGCAATTCATTTGAGCATTTTATTATGACCTTTAAGTCTTTGATCGCAATTTCGCTGGCTGTAGTGCTGGCAGCCTGTGGGAGCCCCGCAGAAAACACGATAACACTGGCACCGGACCAGTTCACTGGCCAACCGATTTCACGCACCTCCGAGCGCCCGCCGCCCTTTGCGCGGCGTGTGGCGCAAAGTGGTGGCGTGGGGCTCGGCGGCGGGATTGCCGGGTTTTTTATTGGTAAGGCTGTAACTGGCGCGGTGAATGCAGACGAGCGGGCGCGCTCGCGCATTGGTGAGGTGCCAACGCCAAGCGGGGTGGACCCGGGGGCGATTATTGAGAGCACCATTGCGGACCACCTGATTGCTGAATTTGGCGCACGGGCAAATGTGCGGGCGTTTTATGCGGGCTCGGTGCGGGATACCGGCAGCGTGGAGCGCGGGCCAAAGGTGGCCGAGCTGGCACAGCGGCGCGGGCTGAGTGGTGTGGTGGTAGACGTGGTGGCGCTGGAATATTATGCCGATAGCACGGGGCGCAATTTGGGCTTGGTTGATGAGGCGTTTCGCATTGTGGTAACGGCACAAATGAACCTTGTGGACATTGCCAGCGGCGCAGTGATTGCCTCGGGCCGTTGCGAGGGCAACCAAGGCAACACCACGCTGATTTCATCGGCGGTGGAAGACGGTGCGCGGCTCACCACCGTGCTGGCGCAGCGGGCGGCGGCGGCCTGTGCGCAGCAGTTGATTGAACGGGTTGTGCGGTAGGAAAGGTGGCATGATGTTACAACGCATATATGCGCTGCTTATGGCGGCGATTTTGGCCCTTCCGGTATATGCTCAAGACGCGGGGCCACTGGCGCTAGGCGTCGGAATGCGAGCTTATACAACGCGGGTTTTTGTGGAGCCGGAGGTGCTGGCGGCGCTGAGCGTTGGGGATGAGGTTTCGTTTTTTACAACTTATTTTACAGCGTGGGATTACCCGCACACGGAGGGATTTGAAGATACATATGTGGTGGATGCTGTAGCCCAAAACTTGAAAATCCTGGCTGTTGAAATAGCTAATGGACCAACCCGAAATGCACCTTTGGTCGAGGTGCTGATCCGCGTTGAGGGGATTTCATCAGATATAAAGAATTTAGTATTGTCAGGGTATTACGAGTTCGGCTCCTCAAGCGTTTTAATTTTGGCCCCTCGAAGGGTCGACATAACCCAAGCCACTGACCTGTCAGAGAGTGGAATGGTGGTGATGGTGAGCGATTCAGAGGTATTTCCACAATTTTGCCATGCTTGTGAAACCTTACTCTTGGAAGCCTATTACCTGATATTTGCCAATAAACAGAAAGAATGCTACCGCACTTTACGCCGCGGAGTAAACGTGACTCGGATGGTAGTTCCGTGCCGCGACGACTGAATAAACGTCGTATTTGGAATTGCAATTTAAGCGGTTTTGGCTCAGGCTTTGTCTACAACAGATGGGAGAAATATAATGCGAACGCGCGCCGCCGTGGCTTTTGAAGCTGGCAAACCTTTGGAAATTATTGAGGTCAACCTTGAAGGCCCGAAAGCGGGTGAGGTTTTGGTGGAGATCAAAGCCACGGGGATTTGCCACACCGATGAATTTACCCGCTCGGGCGCGGACCCTGAGGGGCTGTTTCCGGCGATTCTGGGCCATGAGGGTGCGGGGGTGGTGCTGGAAGTGGGCGCTGGGGTGAGCAGCCTTAAACCGGGTGACCACGTGATCCCGCTTTACACACCGGAGTGCCGTGAGTGTGACTATTGCCTAAACCCGAAAACCAACCTTTGCCAGAGCATTCGCACCACGCAAGGGCAGGGGGTAATGCCCGATGGCACCAGCCGGTTTAGCCTGCTCGATGGCACCCCGATTTTGCATTACATGGGCTGCTCGACCTTTGCCAACCACACGGTGCTGCCTGAAATCGCGCTGGCGAAAATCAGAAAAGACGCGCCGTTTGACAAGGTTTGCTATATCGGTTGTGGCGTGACCACCGGCATTGGTGCGGTGATTAACACAGCCAAGGCTGAGATCGGCAGCACCGCGATTGTGTTTGGCCTCGGGGGCATTGGCCTGAATGTGGTGCAGGGCTTGCGCATGGCGGGGGCTAACCAGATTGTCGGCGTTGATCTAAACGACAGTAAGGCGACCATGGCGACGCAATTTGGCATGACCGATTTTGTGAATCCGAGCAAAATTGAGGGCGACCTCGTGGGCCATCTTGTAGAGCTGACAGGCGGCGGCGGTGATTACACCTTTGATGCGACAGGCAATACGAGCGTGATGCGCACAGCGCTTGAAAGCGCCCATAAAGGCTGGGGCGAGAGCATTATTATTGGCGTGGCGGCGGCTGGCGCTGAGATTTCTACCCGCCCCTTCCAGCTGGTGACCGGCCGCAGCTGGCGCGGCACGGCCTTTGGCGGTGCACGCGGGCGCACCGATGTGCCTAAAATTGTGGACTGGTACATGGACGGAAAGATTGAAATCGACCCGATGATCACGCATAAGTTGAAGCTGGAAGACATCAACAAGGGCTTTGACTTGATGCACGAAGGGAAGAGCATTCGGGCAGTTGTGGAGTTTTAAGAGAAGAGCGCAGCATGGCACGAAAAAAATCCGGAACAAACCTTCCGGCCCCATTTTTACAGCGTTTGGTTGTTCGACCTAATGGACTGGAGAGCAAGGAAGGCTACCCGTTTGATCTGCCTTGGCTGAACGATGATTTTGAAATGCGTTTTACCACTCCGGTAACTATTATCGTTGGCGAAAACGGCTCTGGAAAATCAACGCTGATTGAAGCAATTGCGGCAATCAGCGGATTTGATGAAGCGGGGGGCAGCAAAGATCATCGGGCGGTGGACCATAGTCGGGCGGCTGATAAAAGTGGGGCTTTGCTAGGCGATTCATTGCGTGCAGGCTGGTTGCCCAAGGTTACCAATGGCTGGTTTTTCAGAGCTGAAACCTTCTTCTCTGTGGCGCGCTATCTGGATCAGGTTGGTAGCCCTTCAGCAGGTTTTCTGTCTGGTTCACATGGGGAAGGGTTTATCCGGGTTTTTGAGGAGCGCATGTCTCGCCAAGGGATTTATTTGATGGATGAACCTGAGAGTGCGCTCTCGCCAAAGCGCCAGTTGGAATTACTGAAATTTCTAGTAAAAGTGCAACAGGACGAAACGGCACAAGTGATTATGGCAACGCACTCTCCATTGCTTATGGCCGTGCCAGATGCGACGTTGTTAAAAGTTACGAGGCGCGGATTTGGGCCGGTGCATTATCGGGATACCGAGCATTTCCAGCTCTATCAATCATTCATTGCAGACCCAGAAGATTTTATTAAGTGTGCTTTGAATGATGAGGAGTTTATGTGAAGCTAATTCTTTTGCTAAATTGATTTACAAGGATACACCATGAAAACCCTATCCGAGAACGCTGCTTTTGGCGGCACGCAGGGCGTTTATAGCCATGCTTCCGAGGCGTGCAATTGCGAGATGACCTTTGCGGTTTACCTGCCGCCTGCTGCCAAAGAGGGGCCGGTGCCGGTGCTTTGGTATTTATCTGGCCTCACCTGCACGCATGAAAATGCGATGGTGAAGGCGGGGGCGCAGGCTTGGGCGGCCGAGGCGGGGATTGCGCTGGTATTTCCTGATACCTCGCCACGCGGTGAAGGCGTGGCGGATGATGAGGTTTATGATTTGGGCCAAGGGGCCGGGTTTTATGTGGATGCCACCCAGGCGCCGTGGGCTTCGCATTTTGGCATGTGGACGTATATTCGCGAGGAGCTGCCAACCCTGATTTTTCGGAACTTTGATCTTATGGAAGAGGCGCAGGGGATTACCGGCCACTCGATGGGCGGCCACGGGGCGCTGACGCTGGCGCTGAATAACCCCGCGCAATATAGGTCAGTTTCCGCATTTGCGCCGATTTGTAACCCCACTGGGTCAGACTGGGGGCGGGGGCAGCTGGGGGCTTATTTGGGTGAAGATGAGGCCGCATGGCAGCGCCATGATGCCAGCAAGCTAATGGCTTCAACGGGGTTTCCGACGTCGGTGCTCATCGACCAAGGCGATAGCGACCAGTTTCTGGGCCTCCTTAAGCCGGAAACGCTGGCGCAGGCGATGGCCGCCAAGCGGCAGGCGGGTGTTTTTAGAATGCAACCGGGCTATGACCATTCCTATTTTTTTGTAGCCAGCTTTATGGAAGATCACATTATGCACCATGCCGAAATTTTGCACGGAGCATAAGATATGGAAGCAGCCGCACCCGGCGTTTGGGAAGGGATTCTCAAGATCGTCATTAGTTTTATCGCGCTGTTTACCCCCCCTGAGCCGCTGGCTGAGGGGGCCTTGCCGGTGCATTTGGTGGCGCCGAGTGAAGTGCTGCGCTTTGCTGGGCCCGTGGCGTTTTCTATTGTGGAAAATGAATATGGCTCGGAGAATGTGCTGGCCACGCTCAACACGTCTGATGCTATGCGCTTTGCTGATTTTACTGAGCGACACCTCGATCAACCGGTTGGATTTGTTGTGTGCGACGTGGAACTGATGGCTCCCGTGGTTCGGGAGCGCATTGAAGGCGGAGAATTCCTGATTTCCAGCAATGACAACAACCAGACCCTTATCGGTTTTTTGCAGGACGGCTGCCCATGACCACTATCTATATTGACGCCGACGCCTGCCCTGTGAAGGATGAAACCTTGCGCGTGGCGAACAGGCACAAGCTGCAAGTTTACATCGTTTCCAATGGTGGAATGCGACCAAATCCGCACCCATTGGTGGACATTGTGGTGGTGGACGATGGCCCAGATGTGGCCGATATGTGGATAGTGGAGCGGATCGGGAAAGGCGATATTTGCATCACCGTAGATATCCCTTTGGCCGCAAAATGCCTAGAGAATGGCGGGCGGGCGCTGCGCCATAACGGAGACGCGTATACCAAGGCTAATATTGGCAATCAGTTGGCGATGCGCGACCTGATGAACGATGTGCGCGCAGCAGACCCGTTTCACCAAGGGCGGGGGAAGCTTTTTTCCAAGGCAGATCGTAGCAATTTTTTGAATGCACTGGAGCGCGAGGTGCAGGCGGCCAAGCGGGCCAATGGCTAGCGCACGGGTAGGCTGCAGCAATCTAAGCGCCCTTTTTCATGCGGTGACATGATAGCAGGTAGACACGGATGTCTGTGCTTCTTCATTTTTTTGGGGGCTATTGACGTTAAACCGGTGTAGTGAATTGATTATAAACACTAAAATGTAAAATATAGATACCTAGATATCTAGGTATCTATACGGGGCAAAAAAATTGCTGTGGATTGTGGGAATCCCAACCACCATCGGTTTTCCAATTTTCATTCTGAATAGAAAAAGCCACTTTTCGTCTTGACGCCTGAAGCTCAATTCTGCACCAAAGGTCGCAATGGTGTATGCGGGTTTGAAAATTGATTTTACGTCCGGCACGGTGGCGCACCGGCTGCGCTTTGGCGGCGGGCGGGGGCAAGACCTGCCCAAAGCCGTGGGGCTGAAAAAGGCGGCAAACCCGCATGTGGTGGATGCCACGGCGGGGCTGGGGCGCGATGCTTTTTTGCTGGCCTCGCTCGGGGCGCGGGTAACGCTGATTGAGCGCTCAGAGCCGATGCATGCTTTACTGGCGGCGGCGCTGGAACGCGCTCGCGGGAGTGAGCTGGCTGAGATTATTGAGCGGATGGACCTGTTGCATGGCGATGCCAAGGCCTTGCTGCCCGCGCTCAAGCCTGAAGTGGTTTTGGTGGACCCGATGCACCCGCCACGGGGGAACTCGGCGCTGGTGAAGCAAGAGATGCGGCAACTGCGCGAAATTGTCGGAGAAGACCCGGATGCGGTGGCACTGATCAAGGTGGCGCTGGCTCATGCGCAGAAGCGCGTGGTGCTAAAATGGCCCCGCAAAGCAGCATTGCCCGAGGGGCTGCCTGCGCCTAGCCACCAGATTTTGGGGAAATCTACCCGCTATGATGTTTGGATGCGCTAAGCTGATCGGTATCAATAAAATATCAATATTTATTGAGGAGTCTGTGGGCATCACCTGATTCGTGATTGCAATCGCTAATGCCAAACAGGACACCAGATTTTGAACACCAATGATGCAGCAAAAGACCCAGCCGCTGAAATTGCGCGCCTGAAAGAGGTGATCCGTCAGAAAGACCAGTTTTTGGCCACGGTCAGCCATGAGGTGCGCTCGCCAATGAACGGGGTGTTTGGCATGGCGGATGCGCTCTCGCGCACGGCGCTGGATGATAAACAAAAGCGCTATCTTTCGGTGCTGCGGGATGCCTGTGATTCCATGCTCTCCATCGCCAACCAGTTGCTGGAAAAGGGCAAGCTTGATAGCGGGCAAACCACGCTGGTGCCGGTGGATTTTGATATCGGTGAATTTGTATCCAGCCAGGTGGCTGAATTTGCCGGGCGCGCCGAAAAACGCGGGCTTATGCTGGAGCTGGACACCAAAATCCTGACAGACTCCCGCGTTCGGTTTGATAAAATGCGTCTGGCGCAGGTGCTGGGCAACCTGATTTCAAATGCTATTCGTTACACGGATGAGGGCCGCGTGGTGGTGCGCGCAATATTACAGCCCGGCAAAGCTGGGCGGCTGGCGCTGGTGCTAAGCGTTGAGGATAGTGGCATTGGCATAGCGCCCGATAAGCACACGCAAATATTTGAGGCCTTCTCCTCGGCTGACGCTGAGCAATCGGCCAGCCGTGGCGGCACAGGGCTGGGGCTGAATGTGGTGCGGGATCTGGTGGAGCTGATGAATGGCCGCATTGAGGTGGATTCGACGCATGGGTTGGGCTCCACTTTTACGGTGGAATTATCGGTTGATTTAGCGGAGAGCGAAGCTGATGAAGTCGAAAACACGCGGCATGGCATGCCGCAAAATCTGCATCTATTATTGGCTGAAGATAACGATTCAAATGCCTATGTGTTTGAAGTGTTGCTGGAGGATACCGGCGTAAAAACCACCCGCGTGCGTAACGGGCAAGAGGCTGTGATTGCCTTTGAAAAAGGCGCGTTTGACGTGATATTTATGGATATCCAAATGCCGGTAATGAATGGCATTGAAGCCACCGCAGCCATTCGCGCGGCTGAAGGCGAGGTTGAAAAACCAGTGCCGATAATTGCGCTTTCGGCCGATACGCTAGCAGCGCAATGCGCAAGTTACCAAGCCGCGCGTTTTACCGATGCGATATTTAAGCCGATGCGCCAGAAGGATTTGCTCGACACGCTGTCGGTTTTTGACAAAGAAACGGGTTGAACAAAGCGCGAAATTAGGCAATCGTCAGGGGGATTTTATAGTTTGGAGGCCCCATGGACCATATTGCAAACCACCCCGCCACGGCAGATATGCAAGCGGCAGACGCTGCCCACCACCTGCACCCGTTTACCGATACAGCTGGCATAAATGAAACCGGCGCGCGGATAATCACCTCGGGCAAAGGGGTGATGCTACGCGATAGCGAGGGGGCTGAGATTCTGGATGCTATGGCGGGGCTGTGGTGCGTGAATATCGGCTATGGCCGCAATGAGCTGGCGGATGTGGCCAGCCGCCAAATGCGCGAACTGCCGTATTATAATACGTTTTTCCAAACCAGTCATCCGCCCGTTATTGCGCTGGCTGAAAAAATTGCGGCGCTGACGCCGGGGGATTTGAACCGCACGTTTTTCTCGTGTGGTGGGTCTGATGCGAATGACACCAATATCCGGCTGGTGCGGCACTATTGGGCCTCGCTCGGGAAGCCCAGCAAGACCCATATTATTGCGCGGCAAAACGGCTATCACGGCTCGGCGATGGGCTCGGCCAGCCTTGGCGGCATGGCGGCGATGCACGCACAGGGCGGCTTGCCTATTCCGGGAATTTCGCACATTGCGCAGCCTTATTGGTATGCTGAGGGGGGCGAGCTTTCGCCTGAGGAATTTGGCTTGCAAGCAGCGCGGGCGCTGGCGGATGAGATTGAACGGCTGGGCGAAGATAACGTGGCGGCGTTTATTGCCGAGCCGGTGCAGGGCGCGGGCGGGGTTATTGTCCCACCGTCTACCTACTGGCCCGAAATTCAGCGGATTTGTGACGCGCATGAGATTTTGCTGATTGCTGACGAGGTGATTACCGGATTTGGCCGCACAGGGGCTTGGTTCGGCTCTGAGACCTATGGGATTCGGCCTGATATCATGACCATCGCCAAGGGGCTTTCTTCGGGCTATCAGCCAATTGGTGGCTCGGTGCTTTCTGAGAAAGTGGCGGCGGTGTTTGCGGAAAAGGCAGGGGAGTTTAACCACGGTTATACTTATTCCGGCCACCCAGTGGCGGCGGCTGTGGCGCTGGAAAACCTGCGGATACTAGATGAAGAAGGCATTGTGGATACGGTCGCCACGGATACGGGGCCATATTTGGCCAAGCGCTGGGCTGAACTGGGCGCGCACCCGCTTGTGGGGGAGGCGCGTATTTCAGGCATGATGGCGGCGCTGGAGCTTTCGCCCGATGCCGCTGGCCGCAAACCCTTTGAAGAGGGTGGCGTGGCGGGGCTTATTTGCCGCGATCATTGCTTTGCCAGCAACCTGATTATGCGCCATGTCGGCGACAAAATGATCATTTCGCCGCCTTTGGTGATCAGCAAAGCCGAAATCGACATTGTGATTGAGCGGGCTCATAAGGCGTTGGACCTGACAATGGCAGACCTGAAAGTACAGGGGCTAATGCGCTAGCGCGCGGATGCGGTTGTTGCGGGCGTTATGCTCTAGCTCAGCGTAGCCGAGCATTTCCAGCACGGGCGACACATAATTGGCAAATCGACCGCGATAACCTTTGCGCAGGCCGTAATAGCCACCCACGGGGTTGTCCGCATCGCGCGCCCATGCTTCTAGCGTGCCGGATTTTGCGGGCTTTCCCTCGTCGGCGTTGCCGAGGGGCAGCCAACCGCCAGTTTCTTTTAGCATGGTGGCTGCATCTTCTATCGCGCGCCATTGGTAGGACAATCTGGTTTTGCCAACCACAACCACCAGCGCATCGGCCTCTCGGTAAGCCAGAAAACTGGAACTGTGGGGTGGGGTTTTGAGCTGCCATGGGTCATCTTTAACCCCGGTGCCATATGTTACAGTGTTCATTGTGGTTCCTCTACGTTTTGTTTAAGGGCTTGGGCGAATTGGCTAAAGGCGGGGGTCAGGTCTGGCATGGACTTCCAAATGAGGGGCAGTAGGAGTCCCGTGAACTCTTCGCGCATGTGAAAAGCGGTGCCGCCCTCAATGGCGGTGAGCGAAAAGCGGCGGACACCTTTAAACAGGCCCAAGGGCATGCCGCCTTGCCAGACCATCTCTTTGGCGGGGGTGAATCTGGTGACTTTGAGCTTAAAAGGCCGTGGCGTGACCTCGGTCACCAAAGTGAGTTTGCCGCCTAAGCGCAAGTCTCCGGTTAAGGATTTTATGCCAAAGCCACCTGTGGCGAGGCGGGATTTATCAGTGAGCACCTGCCAGACGGTTTCTGGCGGGGCGGTGATGCTTATGCGGGTTTCGAAAAACTTCATTGGGTTTCCTTTGGCTTGTTTTCTCCCTTATAGAAAGGATAATATGACACCTATTGTCATATATGGAGGCGCAAAAATGCGGGCCGCGCGAATTTTACAAATGTTGCTTTTGCTGCAGAACCGAGGGCGGCTGACATCAAGGCGGCTGGCGGAAGAACTGGAAGTGACCCCGCGCACAATTTTGCGCGATGTGGATGCGCTGACCGAGGCGGGCTTGCCGATAATTGTGTTTCAGGGCGCGCAGGGTGGGATAGAGCTGGGCTTTGGCTATCGGACGCGGCTCACGGGGTTGGCGACAGATGAGGCAGAGGCGCTGGGGGTGATTTTGCAGGCGATCGGGCCAGAGCTAAGAGCATTGGGCATGGAGGATGCGGCGCGGCGGGCGCGGACGAAGCTGGTAGAAAGCCTGCCGGACGGGGTGCGGGAGAAAGTGGGTGTAGCGATGGGGCGCTACCGCGTGGCGCGAGAGGCTAAGGAGGATATTCGGGTGGCCGCGTTGGCAAAGGCGGTGCGGCAGGGGAATGTGGTGGTGATCAATAGTCGAGGCGCGCGGCAGCGGGTGCACCCTGTTGGCTTGCGCTTTGACGGGGCAGAATGGTGGCTGAAAGATGCGCTGGGTGGCAACGCGATTGCGTTAGCCGCCTGCGGGGATTTGAACATTTCAGCGCAGGTGTTTTCGGGAATTTAGGGCTGATCTTTAATTGGGGCTATATCGGCCCAGATCGGCATGTGATCAGAGGCGCGGCGGGCGGTTTCGCAGCTGTGGACGCCACTGCTTTCGAATGACAGTTCTCGGCTCAGGGCTATTTTATCAAGCCCTACCAGCGGCCTAGAGCTGGGGAAGCTGTGCCCGGGCGTATGGAGTTGAAATTGGGCGTCGAGGGCTGAAAGGTTTCGGCTTTGGCGGCTCCATTCGTTAAAATCGCCCATAATCAGGGTTGGCTTGAAGGGCATTCGGGCGAGAAAGCTGGCGATTTGCGCCACTTGCGCTTGGCGGTCACGCCGCAAAAGGGCTAGGTGCACGCCAACCACCCTCAGGTTTTCGAGGTCAACCACCACTGCGCCGCGGGGTTCTAGCCCTGGCAAGGTGAGGGTGTTAATATCTAAAACTTTGGTGCCACGGCGCAGCAATATCGCATTGCCGTGCCAGCCGATGCTCTCGGGGCGGTGGGCGAGATCTACGATTTCGAGGTCAGTTTCTGCGGCGATCATTGCAGGCGGTAGGCTGCTGGCGCGGCGGCCAAAGCGGCGGTCAACTTCTTGTAGGGCTACGATATCGGCATCAATTGCCGAGAGCACCGAGAGCACGCGGGCGGGGTCACGGCGATAATCTCGCCCGACGGATTTGCGGATATTATAGCTGGCGACCCGTGTCATTTTTCATCTCCTGCCTTTCATATAGGCAGCGGGGCCGAGGATATGAAGCCCTGCCGCCTTGCCTCGCACCTGCTGTTTGCTTACGTTAGGGAGGAGGAACCCTTAGCTATGCGCTTCACACTGCAAAATATTATCATTTACCTGATCTGGGCTTTTCTGGCTGGCGAGGCGACGTATTCCTTATGGCAGGGCCATTGGAACGAGGCGTTTGTGGCGCTCCTCACGTTGGGGCTTACGTTTATTCCGTTGCTGTTTGAGGAGCGGCTGGGCGTGCGGCTGCCGCTTACCTTTGCAGCGCTGATTGTGGTTTTTCTGTTTGCCACGCTGTTTCTTGGTGAGGTTGGCGGTTTTTATGAGCGGTTCTGGTGGTGGGATGTGTTGCTGCATAGCGGCTCGGCCATTGGCTTTGGGCTGATCGGCTATGTGCTGGTGTTTATGCTGTTTGAGGGTGATAAGTTTGCTGCGCCGCCACTGGCGCTGGCGTTTTTGGCCTTTAGCATTGCTGTGAGTATAGGGGTGATCTGGGAGATATTTGAATATAGCATGGACAACGCCTTTGGCATGAATATGCAGAAAAACGGGCTGGTGGATACGATGTGGGATTTGATTGTGAACACCATAGGGGCCAGCATTGGGGCGCTGGCGGGGTATCTCTATCAGCGGGGGAAAAGCTTTATTGGGCTATCTCTGATGATTGACCAGTTTGTGCGCGCCAACCGGAAGTTTTTCCGCAAAAACAAATAGCTAGGGGTTGATTTCAAGCACCATTTTGGTGGCCGAAGAAAACCCGAAAACATAGCGTAGCGGGCCAAGCTGCTCAACGCCCGTGGCTTTAAAGCCAACCCGCTCATAAAGCGCCTTAGCGCGCGGGTTGGTATCAATCACGTCGAGCGTGACCTTGCTCAGGCTATGGGATTTGGCGGTGTCAATGATCGCATTGAGCAGGGCTGTGCCCACGCCTTTACCACGGCCTGAAGCATCCACAACTATGCCGTCCATTTGCAGGGTATCCTTGGGCGCAGTGCGCTCAAGCATGGCCAAAAGAGGCAGCCGCCAAAGGGTGCCGAGCCGGTAATATTGCCAGAGGGCGCCAACGCCGCCTTGGCTAAAGCCGTGCGCGCCGAGTTTAAAGGCGGCCATGCCGATGAGTTGGCCGTTATCAACAGCGCTGATCACGGCCTCAGGGTTGACCGTGGCTTCAAAAAAGCCAATGCCGCGGGCCTCTGGCCCCATCACTTTGCCGAGCTTTTGCCCAAAGGCCTGCCAGTAAAGGCGGGCGGCATCGTGATGATGCGCGGGCAAAAGGCCGGGAGTGATGGTGAGTGCCATTTAAAGGCTGGCAGTCAGCGCTGCGATAATGGCATCACCCATTTCCGAGGTCGAAGCTGGCGTGCCGTCTCCTACTTGCATGAGGTCAGCGGTGCGCGTGCCGTCAGCCAGCACTTTTTCCACGGCGGCTTCAAGGCGGTCAGCCTCGGCGCCTTGGCCGTAGGAATAGCGCAGCGCCATGGCAAAGCTCAGGATGGTGGCGCTGGGGTTGGCTTTGCCTTGGCCAGCGATATCAGGCGCGGAGCCGTGAACCGGCTCATACATGGCTTTTGGCATACCGTTTGCCATGGGCACACCGAGCGAAGCCGAGGGCAGCATCCCGAGCGAGCCGGTGAGCATGGCAGCGCAATCTGACAGGATATCGCCAAACAGGTTATCGGTTACAATCACGTCAAACTGCTTGGGCGTGCGCACGAGCTGCATGGCGCAGTTATCGGCATACATGTGGGAAAGCTCGACATCGGGGTAATCTTCGGCCCCGATTTTGGTGACAACTTCACGCCACAGAATGCCGCTCTCCATTACATTGGCTTTTTCAACCGAGCAGAGGCGGTTATCCCGTTTACGGGCAAGTTCAAAGGCTGAGCGGGCAACGCGGTCAATCTCTGATTCCGTATAGCGCTGGGTGTTAACGCCCACCCGCTCACCGTTTTCTTCAAAAATCCCGCGGGGTTCGCCGAAGTAGCTGCCGGAGGTCAGCTCGCGCACGATCATGATATCCAGGCCGGAAACCAGCTCTTTTTTCAGGCTGGAGAAATCGGCGAGGGCGTCAAAGCATTGGGCGGGGCGCAGGTTGGCGAAGAGGTCCATTTCTTTGCGAAGGCGCAGCAGGCCGCGCTCGGGCTTCACTGAGAAATCAAGGTCATCATAGGCAGGGCCACCCACGGCGCCGAGGAGCACGGCATCTACGTCTTGGGCTTTGGCCATGGTTTCGTCAGTCAGTGGCGTGCCGTGGGCATCGTAAGCCGCACCGCCAACGAGGTCTTCTGAAATGTCGAATTTCAGGCCGCGATTATCATCAAACCACGCCATGATCTTTTTGACTTCTTCCATCGCTTCGGGGCCGATGCCGTCACCGGCGAGGATAAGAATTGAGGGGGTGCTCATGGCGCGTTCCTTTGTTGAATTTGGTCTTCTATCGGGTATCGCCTTGGAGGCGCATCGTCAAGCATCACAGAGTGGTTTGATCGCAGTGGCCAATAGATCGTAGACGCGGCGAATGCGCGGGGTTTGGCGCAGGGCCTTGGCCGCCACTAGCCACACAGGCAGGTTTTCCAGCGGTAGATCAGGCAGAACCTGCACCATGTCGGGGGCTTCCAGCCCAAGGCGCATTTGTGTGGCTCCGATGCCGCAACCAGCCTTGGTAAGCTCCCAATAAACCGCCTGATCATCGCAGCGCACAGGGAAATCCTCCCGCACGCGGTGAACGCCAAAAGATTTCATGGCGTCGATAATGAGTGAATTGCGGTCAAACCCGATAAAGTCATGCTGGGCGAGGTCAGCAAAACTGCGCGGCGTGCCACGGGTGGCAAGGTAGCTTTTGTGGGCAAACAGGCCGGAGCTTATTTCACCCAGCTTGCGGGCAATTACATCATCCTGTGTGGGCTGATACATGCGGATGGCGATATCGGCTTCTCGGAAGAGTAAGTTTTCGGAGCTGTCACTTGGTGCTAGCTCAAGCTGGATTTCGGGTTCAGCTTGGCGAATGGCGCTGAGGATGGGCGGCAAGGAGTAATGCGAAAAAATCACCGAAGCCGTTATGCGCACCGTGCCGCTAAGGTTTTGGCTTTGGCCTGCCGCTAGCAGGGATAGCTTGCGCGCGGTATTTTGCATTTCTAGCGCTGCGGGGTAAAGGGCGTTTCCGGCTTCGTTTAGCGCCAGCCCGCGCGGCTGGCGCGTAAATAGGCTGCTGCCGAGGCTGGCCTCTATTGCGCGCACTTGCCGCCCGACCGTGGGTTGGCTTTGGCCAAGCTGCCGGGCAGCCCCGGAGAGCGAGCCAGTTTCGGCAACCGCGAGGAATGTTTGAATAAGAGACCAATCTAGGGCATTGTCCATTCATGTGTGAATATCACATGGAGAAAAATAGGCAATTCCTGTTTTTGTATGAATACATATGTTGAGGCCAGCAAAAGGAGAACACTATGAAAAACACGGTATTGATACTCGGCGCTTCGGGCAGCTTTGGCAGCAATTGCGCCATAGCCTTTGCGGGTGCGGGCTGGCAGGTGCGCAAATATAAGCGCGGACAAGAGGATATGACCAAGGCCGCCATGGGGGCTGATGTGATTGTAAACGGGCTAAACCCGAAGAATTACAAGAACTGGGAAAGCGAGCTGCCAAAAATTGCCAATAGTGTGGTTGCCGCAGCAAAGGCGAGCGGGGCCAGTGTCTTGCAAGCCGGAAACGTGTATAATTACGGAAGCGAAGCTGGTGTTTGGGATGAAAATACTCCGCATTTGGCACGCACCAAAAAGGGCAAAGCGCGGATTGCGATGGAACAGGTTTTGCGTGAGGCCAGCGTGCGCAATGGCATTCAGGTCATAATTTTGCGGGCCGGTGATTTTATTGATAGCAAGCCAAGCGATAACTTTATTGATTTCCTCGTGGGGAAGCTTGAGAGGGGGCGGTTTATCTATCCAGGGCGGGCGGATATTCCGCATGCGTGGGCCTATTTGCCCGATATGGCGCGGGCTGCCGTGGGGCTGGCCGAAATACGCGGGGCGCTTGGAGCATTTGAGGATGTGCCGTTTGAAGGGCTGACGCTGACGGGGGAGGAGATTCGGGCGGCGCTAGCGCAGCTAACTGGGCAGGACGTAGGGCTAAAGCCCTTTCCATGGTTGATGATGAAGCTGCTCTCGCCTTTCTGGGGGCTGGCGCGGGAATTGCAGGAAATGCGGTATTTGTGGGACACACCGCACAGCCTGAGCGGAGCACGGCTGCAAAGCCTTTTACCAACGTTCAAAGGGTCGGATGTGGCGGATGTATTAAAACAGGTCACCGATGCTTAGGCATATATGCGATTCCCATCATAACTACTATCCTAGGATAGTAGTTATGATGAATCGGCGATAAGCAGTTATTAAACAATTGGTTGTGAGGTGAGGTGCGTGGAAGAAATTTTCCAGTAAAGAGCATTTTTAACGGCTATTCGGGCTTTTCAAAATCTACCCATATGAGCCGATGGCGGCTTTGTGCTGTATCTAGCAAGGCTGAACCTTCAGGCCAGAACACGCCCATATCCAGCATTTTTAGCGCCCTGCCCGGAAGCACATAGTCCACCTGTAACCGACCCAAGCTCTCCCATTCAACGGTCTCCAGCGTAGGAACCGCTTGCAGCCGGGGGTGGGCGAGCAGGTGTCGGAGCGCATTTTTCAGGCTTTCGCCGCGCGTCGGGTCGGCGTTGAGATCTGCCAGCAGGATCACGGGCGTGGCGGGCAGCGCGGCCTCTGTACCCTGATCATCTCTGAAGGACTCCCCGCTCAGGTAGCGGTTCAGGAAGGTAATTTCGGCCTCATTTCGGAGGCCGTTGGCATCTTCCTCACCATCAAAAACCGGCGGGGTCGGGTGGGCGGCCAGAATGTGCAGTGGGCCATTTGGCAGGGTGAGTTCAACATCCCACAAGCTGTGCGAGGCGAGTCGCAAAACCGGCCAATGGGCAAAAAACGCCGTGCCGTCAGCGGCCAGCGGCTGGGGGCCAAAATCTTTCCAAAGCAAGGTGTCAAAGCTGCGGTGGCTTTGGATGGGGACGCGAGACAGGAGGGCCATGCCTTCACTGCCCTCAAAACGGCCAAAACCCCAAGCGTCATTCCAATCCCGCTGGCGGGTATTGCCATTAATATCCAGCCCAGATTGCAGCCCCGCATTGCCAAGGGGCGCAAAGATAAACGGATAACCCAGCCCCTCAAGCGCGTTAAAGGCGTTGAGCGCGCGCAGCTGGTAATCATTATCAAAACCGGTGATCAGCAGGATATCAGGGTTCACGGTGGTGATGATCTCGGCGAGCGCCAGAATGTCTTTGTCGCGATCTTCAATATCTTTCAAAAGCAGGCCCGGGCCATCGCGGCCTAAGCCTAGATTGAAGGTCGCCACGCGCAAATGCTCTTGGGCGGCCAGTGGCCATGCAAGCAGCAAGACCAAAAGCCAGCCAAGCGGCTTCATTTTGCCATGATGGCTTTGGCCAGAATGCGTGAGATTTTAATAAGGCTGATGCCGCGAATAAACATCAGAGCCGGCAGGAAGGCCCAAACTGTGGCAACCCAAACCAGCGAGTGGCTGTTGCCAAACAGATCCGGCCCTAGCTTATCTTGCACAAGCGGGAAGGAAAACGGAACAATGTAAAATAAGGCAATGCTGAAAATAATATTTAGCCAGCCATCCCGCCTTAGGCGCCGCCCTGTGAGGCTCACGTCGGCTGGGGCAAATGTGGGCAGGTTGGCCCACAGGTTGAATGTGGTCCTGCCAAAGGGCCATTTAAAGACCCACAGCAAAAGGCACATCAGCGAGGTTAGGCCCACCGAGATCATAAATGCGGATGAAAACACACGCGTGAGGAGCTGCTCGCCGGAAGCGGTGACAAAACCCGCCGTTTGCGCCAAAGCAAAATCAACCGGCGAATTTGGTGTGATGGTATAGGCAATTGACCAATCGGCCAGCGCCAGAAGATCATTATTTCCGGTAATGGAAGCGCGCACCAGCAAGGCAAGCCCAATGGCGAGCCCAGCGAGGATGCCGACTCGAAAGCGATTATAAGGCGGGGCAAAACGGAAATCGACAAAACCGGGTGTCTTGCTGGCATATTCAAAAAGAGCAAAGGCTGCGATAATAGCGGCGATGATCATGGAAAGCTCACGCGCCACATTGGGAATATCGGGCAGAATAAAAGAGGGGGCCGCAATGATAACGGCCAAAACGAGCGCGCGAATCAATGCTCCGACGAATCTAGTCAACGCTATCTGCCCCTTGCTATCTGCCCGATTTCAGGCCATTAAACCCAAGGCATCGATGTGGCGTTCTGGGCTTCAAAGGCAGCAATCGCGTCGGATTTCTGCATTGTCAGCCCGATATCGTCCAGCCCATTGATCAAGCAATGCTTCTTAAAAGCATCTACCTCAAAGCTGACCTCGCCGCCATCGGGGCCTGTTATTGTCTGGTTTTCCAGATCAATATTTAACACCGCATTTGCTCCGCGCTCGGCATCATCCATCAATTTGTCAATGTCCTCTTGCGGGAGGATTATCGGAAGAATACCGTTTTTGAAACAATTGCTATAAAAAATATCTGCAAAACTTGTGGATATTACTACACGAATGCCAAAATCAAGCAAGGCCCAAGGTGCATGTTCACGTGAAGAACCGCAGCCAAAGTTGTCTCCGGCCACAATTATTTGCGCATTCCGGTAGGCGGGTTTGTTCAAAACGAAGTCGGGGACCTCGTTTCCAGCGTCATCATAACGCATTTCGTCAAACAGATTTTTCCCAAGGCCCGAGCGCTTGATGGTTTTCAAAAACAGCTTCGGGATGATCATATCGGTGTCGATATTGATCAAGGGCATCGGGGCGGCTACGCCGTTGATTTTAGTGAATTTTTCCATAATGATATCTCCTTACAGATCACGAACATCGGTCAGATGACCGGTGAGTGCGGCGGCGGCGGCCATGGCGGGGCTTACGAGGTGGGTGCGGCTGTTGCGGCCTTGACGGCCTTCAAAATTGCGGTTTGAGGTCGAGGCGCAGCGCTCTTCTGGCGCAAGCTGGTCGGGGTTCATGGCGAGGCACATGGAGCAGCCCGCCAAGCGCCACTCAAAGCCTGCATCTTTCAGGATTTGGGCAATGCCTTCTTCCTCGGCTTGTGCCCGCACAAGGCCGGAGCCGGGCACAACCATGGCCCGCATACCGGATTTGATCTTTTTGCCTTCAACAATTTTGGCCACTTCACGGAAGTCCTCGATCCGGCCATTGGTGCAGGAACCGATGAAAACCGTGTCGATTTTGATATCGGTGAGCTTCATGCCAGCCTCTAAGCCCATGTAATCCAGCGCGCGCTGGGCGGCTTCGACTTTGCCGCCTTCAAAATCAGACGCATGGGGAACGTTGCCTGAAATTGGCAGCACGTCTTCGGGGGAAGTGCCCCATGTGACGGATGGCTCAATGTCTTCGGCGCGAATCGTTAGCACCAGGTCAAATACGGCGTTTTCGTCGGAGAATAGGGTTTTCCAGTAAGCCAGCGCGGCTTCCCATTGTGCGCCTTTGGGCGCATGGGGGCGACCCATGACGTAGTCAAAGGTTTTTTGGTCGGGCGCGATAAGCCCCGCGCGGGCACCACCCTCAATGGCCATGTTACACACGGTCATCCGGCCTTCCATAGAAAGCGCTTCAATGGCCTCGCCGCAATATTCAATCACGTAGCCGGTGCCGCCAGCGGTGCCGGTTTCGCCGATCACATGCATGGTGATATCTTTGGCCGTGACGCCGGGCTGCAATTTGCCGGTAATTTCGACCTTCATGTTTTTGCTTTTGGCTTGGATCAGCGTTTGCGTGGCGAGCACATGCTCCACCTCGGAGGTGCCGATGCCGTGAGCCAGTGCGCCAAAAGCGCCGTGGGTGGCGGTGTGGCTATCGCCGCATACCACTGTCATGCCTGGCAATGTCCAGCCCTGCTCGGGGCCAACGATATGCACAATGCCTTGGCGGATATCGTCTACCGGATAGTAGTGCACGCCAAAATCAAGCGCGTTTTTCTCTAGCGCGTCTAGCTGCACGCGGCTTTCCTCATTTTTCACTTCGCCTTCCAAACGGTCCAGCGTGGTGGGCACGTTATGATCAGGCACAGCGATGGTTTTATCGGGTGCGTGCACTTTACGGCCCGCATTGCGCAGGCCTTCAAAGGCTTGCGGTGAGGTTACCTCATGCACGAGGTGGCGGTCGATATACAGCAGGGATGTGCCGTCATCATCAGTGGATACCAGATGGGCATCCCAGATTTTATCATAGAGGGTTTTGGCGGTCATAATGGGCTCGCAAATAGGGGGAAAGGGCATGGTGAAAGGGCGCGCTTACGCACCGCGTTGCTGCCGGAGGCCTTCACCATGAAAGCGCCACGGGAGGCGGGTATGGTCATCAAGATCAAAAATTCGTTTCATTGCACTTGTTTACGCCCAAAAATGGCGCGGGGCAAGCGCGATGGTCTCATACAGATTTATCTGAATGTCGCCCAGAAGACAGTCTTTACGGCAAATTGTAGTAAAAATACCTCATCTCATATTTTTGAGATGGTTGTTGTAGTGATTGATAGAGTGTTGAAGTGCTGGTGCGCGTGTTGGTTGCTTGGGTTTCTGAGGGGTCATCTGCACAAAGGCCTTTGATCAGCGGCTAGACCAGAGCTTGGCGGCAATCGGTCTCCCTCCTTGGTGGCGGGGAGTAACTTCACGGCGGTTGGAGTTGCTTTGCCAGTTGGTCAGGCATATTGTTGGTTTTAAGCTGGAAAACGAGGGTTTTTGGCCACTTTTTTTATGTGAAATACAAATACTTGTTGTTATTGTGGCGAAAACTACATAACCCTTCGGTAACGTTGTGCCAGAGGTCTTTTTTTGGAAAATAGTGTTAGATTCCCGCATTTGCTGAAAGCAGATATTTTTGAGGGGCTTGATGCCGACTTCAAAAAGGGTTTTCTAAACACCTGTGCCGCCAAAGTATACCACACGCCGACTTTGATTTTTGAGCAAGGCGAGCCTGCGGATGGCATGGTGATTGTCGCACATGGTTACGCGGATGTGACCTATATTGGCGAAGACGGACACCAAATGTTTCTGGCGCGCGCCAAGGTCGGCAGCACATTGGGCGAGAGTGAATCGGTGAGTGAGGAGCCGTGCGCGGCGAGTTGCCTGACCGGCGCCAATGCAACCTTGCTGCATTTTGCGACAGCAGATCTAATCACGGCATTGCAAAACCCAGATTTTATCAAAAACATAACAAAGATTTTCCATCGCCGGCTGGTTTATGATAACTGGGTGAAGCATATTGCGCAATTTGGGGCGGTAGAGCAACGGTTGCGGGGGTATCTTTATATTCTGTCCGAAGGGTCTCGCACGATTAAGGAAACGCAGTCTTATCTGGCCAATATGGTGGGCTGTTCACGCCAAACCATCAACCGCGAGTTGTCAGGGATGCGCGCCGCTGGTTTGATTGCACAAAGCGGTAGCGAAATTACGGTGCTGGACCGCGATGCGCTGGGCGAAGGCTTGATGCTTCAGGGGTGATGCAAATTTACAACAGCGCTGTTGGGTTTCGGCAAATCAACTGCAGGTTATGGGCGCGCAATTGACAATTTGGCGGCGAAATCGTACGTGTTAAGAGGAATTAACAATTTTTTATAGGTGAAAAAATGAAGATACTACTACTTGCCACCACGGCATCCTTTGCATTTGCAGGCACTGTGCTTGCTGGCAATCCGGCGCCAATATCTCCTGCAGCGGCTGTTATTGTTCCGCCTGTCGCCAACACGGGCGCAGACTGGGGCGGTTTCTACCTTGGTGCCACCTACGGGATGGGCCTCGGCGGAGATATGGAATATGTCACTGGAGGGGCTGTTCAAGGTACCTTTGACGACTTAGAATCTGGTAGCAACTATGGGGCGTTTGCTGGTTATAATATCCAGCGCAACAATCTGGTATTTGGCGGCGAAATCGCTTATTCGCAGGTTGATACCCCCGGTTATGGCCCTATTGGCTTTCCTGCTGAGACCTTTAACTACTTTGTTGATGGCAAAGCCCGTGTCGGCTATGCGATGAATAAGGTCTTGGTTTATGGCTTTGCTGGATACACTGTGAGCCAATTTGAGCTGGGTGCGAATACTTGGGCCACGAATGGTTTTAATTATGGTGCGGGCGTTGATATAATGCTTGGTGAGCACATGTTTATGGGGGCCGAGTATATCGGCCGGAACCTTTCTGGCGAAACTAGTAACGCTGGCCAAATCCAGACCACAAACATTCAGGCCGTTCAACTGCGCGCGGGTTGGAAATTCTAAACCTTTCCGCATTAGGGATGATATTGGGCGGGGTTAGACCTCGCCCATTTTTTTGCTATGTTCTGGCTATAGATGGATATTAAAACTGGCCCTATTGTAGCGCTATATTTCTCCCCCATAGAGGGCGCAGAAACCGGCCCGAAAGGCCCGCTTGATCAGGAGCTGACCCCATGAAAATGACCACCGAAGAAGCCTTTGTAAAGGTGCTGCAAATGCACGGCATTGATAACGCCTTTGGCATTATCGGCTCGGCCTTTATGCCGATCTCTGACCTGTTCCCGAAAGCGGGAATCACCTTTTGGGATTGCGCGCATGAATATACGGCAGGCATGATGGCGGACGGTTTTACGCGGGCTTCCGGCAAAATGAGCCTCGCGATTGCGCAAAATGGCCCCGGCATTGCCAACCTCGTGACCCCCGTAAAAACAGCCTATTGGAACCACACACCAATGCTGCTGATTACCCCGCAGGCAGCCAATAAAACCATTGGCCAAGGTGGCTTTCAGGAAGTTGAGCAAATGCGGATGTTTGCCGATTGCGTGGCTTATCAAGAAGAAGTGCGCGACCCCTCCCGCATGGCCGAAGTGCTAAACCGTGTTATCACCAAGGCCCGCCGTTTGAGCGCGCCATGCCAGATCAACATCCCGCGGGATTACTGGACACAGGTGATAGATATCGACCTGCCCGCGATTGTAGAATTTGAGCGGCCATCAGGCGGTGTGAGCGCGATTTCGGATGCGGCGAAGCTGCTTTCCGAGGCGAAATTCCCCGTTATTCTCAACGGTGCGGGTGTGGTTATTGGCGGGGCGATTGAGGCCTCCAAAGCGCTGGCCGAGCAGCTGGACGCGCCTGTGTGCTGTGGTTATCAGCACAATGATGCTTTCCCCGGATCGCACCCGCTTTTTGCTGGCCCGCTGGGCTATAACGGCTCGCGCGCGGCTATGGAGCTGATCGCCAAGGCGGACGTTGTGCTGGCGCTGGGCACACGGCTAAACCCGTTTTCCACCCTGCCGGGCTATGGCATTGATTACTGGCCAAAAGACGCAAAAATCATTCAGGTAGACATTAACCCAGATCGGATTGGCCTGACAAAACCCGTGACCGTGGGCATTGTGGGTGATGCGGCGCAGGTGGCCGAGCAGATTCTTGCACAGCTATCGGGCAGCGCAGGTGATGCGGGCCGTGATGAGCGTAAAGCGCTGATTTCGCATACCAAATCGGCTTGGGCGCAGGCGCTCACGTCGATGGACCATGAGGATGACGACGATGGAACCGACTGGAACGCGCGTGCCCGTGCGGCCAAGGCTGACCACATGTCGCCCCGTAAAGCGTGGCGCGCGATTCAGGGTGGCATGCCACAAAATGCGATTATCAGCTCTGATATCGGCAATGCTTGTGCTATTGGCAATGCCTACCCAACCTTTGAAGCGGGCCGCAAATATTTGGCACCGGGCCTGTTTGGGCCATGTGGCTATAGCCTTCCCGCTATTCTCGGCGCCAAAATCGGCCAGCCCGATGTGCCGGTTATCGGTTTTGCGGGTGACGGGGCTTTTGGCATTTCGATGAACGAGATGACCGCCTGTGGCCGTGAGGAATGGCCCGCCATCACCATGGTGATTTTCCGCAACTACCAGTGGGGTGCAGAAAAGCGTAACACAACCCTGTGGTATGATGACAACTTTGTGGGCACCGAGCTGGATGCCAATGTTTCTTATGCTGGCATTGCCAAGGCCTGCGGCGTAAACGGCGTGATTGCGACTAGCATGGAGGGCCTAACCGAAGTCATTAACCAGGCCGTAAAAGCCCAGATGGAAAACGGAGAAACCACCTTCATCGAAGTGATGCTCAACCAAGAGCTGGGTGAGCCCTTCCGGCGCGATGCCATGACCAAGCCGGTTGAGGTTGCAGGTGTTAGTGCAGCGGATATGCGGTCGCAATAAGCAGTAAACCTATCAAAATGCCCATACCGGCGCCGCTGGTATGGGTAACATCAGAGAGGCAAACATGGATAAGTTGTCACCGTTTTTGAGCCATCGCGAGGCTGTCTGCCCGCGTGACCTGCTTACGAAGGCGCAGAAATGCGCAGCACCGCGCATTGCCATTGCGGCTGCGGGAGCCGAATTGCCGATGCAGACAGCAAGAGATGCAGTGCAATCTGGCATTATGGAGCCGGTATTTGTGGGAAATCGTGGCGATATTGAGCGCCATGCGGATGATTTGGAATGGGACATTTCCAATTTTCAGCTTCTGGAAGCCTCGGGAGAGGAGGAAGCGGCCATGATGGCGGCGACGGCCTGCGCTGAGGGCGAAGCGGATGTGCTTATGAAAGGCCATCTTCATACAGACAGCTTTATGAAAGCAATACTGAAGCGCGAAAACGGTTTGAGAACAGATGATCGCCTTGTGCACTTGTTCCATATTTCCCACCCTGACGGAGGGCGGCCGCTGCTCATTTCAGATGCTGCGGTGAACGTGAACCCGGATATAAAGACACTGCAAGCCAGTGTGAAAGCTACAGTGTCTTTGTTGAATGCGCTGGGAAACCAAGCGCCAAAGGTCGCCTTTTTATCCGCGACCGAGTCGGTTATTCAATCTGTTCCATCGTCAGTTCAGGCGCGTGCGTTGCGGGATTGGGCTCGGGCGCATTTTGCCGCCGCCTCTTTCTCCGGCCCTCTGGCGCTGGATCTGGTCTTATCTCCCCAATCGGTTGCCACCAAAAACATGCAAGATGACCCGGTTGCTGGCTATGCAGATGCGGTAATTGTGCCTGATATTGTTTCGGGGAATGCGCTGTTTAAATCCCTTGTTTATTTAAGCGGAGGATGTGCTGCCGGAATTGTGATGGGAGCCAAGGTTCCGGTGTTGCTTACCAGTAGGGCAGACCCCACAGCCGCCAGACTTGCGGCCATTGCTATTGCCGCCATCCTTGGTAACCGGTGAGCTATCTGGCGCTATCGGCCTATCAAAGTGGCCGTATACGCTTGCAAATCAAATTGGTTAAGGTAGTCTTTGTCGGGTGCGACATCCTGCTCACGCAGGTTCGTCACCGATCTGTCACAGCTGTGACATGATAAAACGATAAAATCCTATCGCCAGTATGGCAAAGGATGCGGGGGCAAGCATATTGCGCCTGTTAGCAACATCTCCGGGAGAGACTTAAATATGACAAAACATACAACTGGCGTTAACCGCCGTTCATTTTTGAAAACAGGCGCGGCAGCGGTAGCCGCTCCGGCACTGGTTTCTACCAAAGCTTTGGCGAGCTCCGGTGAAGTGAATGTTCTGATGTGGTCAGACTACCTGCCTGACGACTACTTGGCTGCCTTCACGTCCGAAACCGGCATTAAAGTAAACTACACCGGTATTGGCTCCAACGAGGAAATCATCAACAAGATGAAAGCCTCTAACGGCGCTGGCGCAGACATTGTTTCGCCAACCAATAACCGCTCATTGCAGTGGGGCCCGCTTGGCCTGCTTCAGCCGTTTGACATGAGCCGCATCAACATTGACGCGACCAACCCTGCGATGTCGGCCATTGGCCCGGACGCGTGGAACTTCAACGGCCAAGGCTCAACTTGGATCCCGCACATCTGGGGCACTGAAGGCATGGCATGGCGCACAGACCTGTTTATCCCTGCGTCTGCTGATGGCGTGCCAAGCTATGGCGAAATCTGGGATGATGCCAATGCTGGCAAAACCATGATCCGCGCGCATTCCGGCATGCTTTGCGCTGGTCTCTACATGGAGACACAGGGCGAGCTTGAAGCTGGCGACGTTTGGGCCGCTTATGGGTCAGAAGACAAAATGCGCGAAGTTTGGGGCAAAATCACTGATTGGTGTATTGCACGCAAGAGCAACCTCAAGCTTATCTGGAATGACGCCGACAGCCAAAAGAACGGCTTGCTTAACAACGGTGTTATCGTTGGCCAAACTTGGGATGGCCCACCATTGGCGCTTAAGTCTGCTGGTGATCCGGTTACTTACCAAGCGCCTGCTGAAGGTGCGATGGCTTGGGTTGACGGCATGTCAATTCCAACAGGTGCGGAAAACATTGATGAAATCTATGCGTTCATCGACTTTGCTTATAAGGCGGCTAATGCTGGCCCTGCGATCGACAAGCATGGCTACAATTCGCCGGTTCTCGGGGCTGACGGCCACACAGGCGACACTTACAAGAAAAACTTTGCAGAAGCCTATCCTGACTTGGCACTGGGGAACCTGAACCCATGGCCTGCTGAGGCCCCTTGGTATGCTGATGTGCGCACCGAGTTTGTGAACCGCTTCCAAAGCGCCTAATTGGCACTTTTGATATTGTTTCCGGCGGGCATAGCTCGCCGGAAACCCATAAAGGGCTTAAGCCCGATACAATAAATCATTCCACAACGGGGATAATCAGATGAGTTCTGGCGTAGACGTCAATCTAGAGAATATCTGGATCAAATTTGGTGACTTTGTCGCCGTTCGCGAAGCCAACGTAAATATCAAAGGCGGCGATTTCTTTTCTTTCCTCGGGCCATCGGGCTGCGGAAAAACCACAATTTTGCGGGCGGTCTCCGGGTTTTTGAACCCGTCTGAAGGCCGTGTGCTTATTGGTGGCAAAGATATGGCGGGGCTGGGGCCCAACAAGCGCCCTACGGCGTTGATTTTCCAAAACCTTGCGCTGTTCCCCTTGATGAAAATCTGGGAGAACATCACGTTTTCAATGGAAGTGGCAGGCGCCAGCGCGGTTGAGCGCCGCAAGCGCGCCGACGAGCTACTCGATATGATCGCGCTGCCGGGGCAGGGTGATAAATTCCCCTCCGAGCTTTCGGGAGGTCAAAAGCAGCGCGTGGCGATTGCCCGTGCGCTTTGCGCCGAGCCCGACGTGCTGCTGCTCGACGAACCGCTTTCGGCACTTGACCTCAAGCTGCGCCAGCACATGCGCACAGAGCTGCGGGAAATTCAGCAGCGGGTCGGCATTACCTTTATTTATATCACCCACGACCAAGGTGAGGCCTTGACGATGAGTGATAGTGTGGCCGTTATGCGCGCTGGTGTTATTGACCAAATTGGCGATGGACACGCAGTGTATGACACGCCGGCGACGCCGTTTGTGGCCTCGTTTGTGGGCGAGAACAACGTGTTTCGCGGTAAAGTTTCGGCCATCAACGGAGATGAAGCCACGATAACGAGCAACCGCTCGGGTGAGTTGTTGTCCAAAATCACCCCTACAGCTGTGGGTAAAATGAAGGTGGGCGATGACGCTATGATGTTTGTGCGCCCAGAAATGCTGCAAATGGGCGAAGGCGATGCCAAATCAACCATTTCAGCTAAGGTGCTGAATGAGGAATTTGAGGGCAATACCTATAGTATTTACCTTGAAGGCGAAGGCGGAAAGCAGATCAAGATGGCGATGCCAAACCTTGGGAATGACCCGCATAAAGCCAAAGGTGATATGGTGTCGTTTAACTATAACGCAAATAATGCCGTGGTCATGCCCGCTGGCGATTTGGCTTCGGAGTAGGCCAATGGGAAAATCAAACAGGTACTCTGAGTTTATCAGAGAAAACAAATTTCTGCTACTCTGCGCTATTTTTGTGCAGTTTTTAGCAATCGAAATCGTGCTTTTGGTGCTTCTTATGCCGGAGGCATTGGCTCCATTTATAGAGATAATTGAAGGGTTTGGGCTTCCGGTTGATTTTTTCATAGGGATACTGGTCGGTCTTTGGGTCTTATCGGTCTTTTACATCCTCAAGTTTTACCACATATTCGCAGAATTCTTCAGGAATAACGGGGTTGTAATGGGCAGCATCCTGTTTTTCCTTGTGTCCTTCTGGATCATTTTCCTGATCCTGCTACCACAAGTCTCAATGCTGGACTATTCCTTGCACCCCAACCCGCTCAACCTCGATGCGGGCGAGCGGGCGGATGAATACACCCTGAAAAACTACAAATACCTTATATTTGGCCCCGAAGGCGCGTCTGACGCGTTTAACAAGGTGGACCTTAAGGTGTTTGTGCGCACGATCATTGCGGCGATGGCCGTGACAATTATGAACCTCATTCTGTGCTATCCTCTGGCCTATTTCCTTGCCCAATCCAAGGGTGGCGGCTTTGTGCGGTTGCTGGTGATTTTGCTAATCGTGCCATACTGGATCAACGAAATCCTGCGGGCTTTTGCACTGCGGATCATCTTTGCGCCAAGTGAAAACGGCTTGATTAACGGCATTATGATGAAAATGGGGCTGATAGATCAGGCCTATGATTTCATTAATGCCGATATCGCGCTCTATGCGGGCTTGGGATATGCTTATATTTTGCTGATGCTTTTCCCGATGTATAACGTGATTGAAAGCCTGGATCGCAACCAGATCGAAGCGGCGCGGGACATGGGCGCAAGCTGGACTCGCATTCACCGGCGCGTGGTGATTCCGCATGCCAAGCCCGGCATTGCTTCGGGTATGACGATGGTGTTTATGCTGTCGGCAGGCGCTTTGGCGGCACCACAAGTGCTCGGGGGCACGTCTAGCCTCTGGTTTACGCAGCTGGTTTACCAATGGTTTAATGGCACGCTCAATTGGCAAGCCGGCGCGGCTTATGCGATTGTGCTTTTGGTGGCCTCTATCGTGATTGTGCTCTTCTTTATGAAGATATTTAAGGTGAACATGGGGGATATCGGCAAATGAAATCCAATATTCTCTTTGGCAGGATCGCGCTTGGCGTTTATTTCCTCATCTTCTTTGGCTATCTTATCGGCCCGCTTGTGGTTATGGGGCTTACCGCCTTTAATTCCGCGGCCTTCCCATCAATCACGCCTTGGCAGTGCTTTACCTATGAGTGGTTTGGCGAGCTGTTTAAGGATGAGCGTATCCTGAACGGGATCAAAAACAGCTTTATTGTTGGTTTTGGCACGGTCATCCTTTCGGTCTCCATTGGCCTTGCGGCCTCATTGGTGCTGACACAGGTTTGGGCAAAATGGCGGTCTACTTACTATACCATTATTATTGCGCCCATTTTGATCCCCGGTGTGGTGATCGGCATTTCGACGCTGGTTTTCTGGCGTAAAGTATCTGACTCGCTTGGCGGTGTGGCCTTTATGAATAACGGGCTTTTCCTGACCATTCTGGGGCAATCCACCTTTATTGCCTCATATTGTATGCTGGTTTTTGTGGCCCGTTTGCAGCGGTTTGATCCGGGGTTGACCGAAGCGGCGCTTGATTTGGGCGCCTCGCATACACAGGCGTTTCGCAAGATTTTGCTGCCGTTTATGCGGCCGGCGATTGCTTCGGCGGCGGTGTTGGCGTTTCTCGCCTCATTTGAGAACTATAACACCACCACCTTTACCTTTGGTTCTTACCCAACGCTCACAATCGAGCTTTCACAAATGGTGCGCTACGGGATTAACCCGTCGATCTCTGCACTGGCGGTGATCATTGTGGCCATTACCGTATTTGGGGCGCTGGCGCTTGAAGTCTACCGCCGCCGCACAAAGCTGAAAGCGGGCGAAATCAAGCCAGCAAAAGGCCTTCCCTCATGGCTGTATGGGAATATTGCCACCATTTTGCTGGTGCTGATGTCTTTCACGGTCATCGGTATGCTCTCAACCGCGCAATCTTATTCGCCGCAGCAATGCAAAGCGGATTTCAGAGAAGCGCGGGATCTGGAGACCCGGCTGAAGATTGAGGCCTTGCAGGCCGCCCGCGCTGCGGCTTTGGCTGAAGCGGCAGCCAATGGAGAAGCCACTGAGGACGCAGGCACGGACGCGCCTGCGGAACAGGGTGGATCATCCGGTGCTTTTGGTGGCGTGTTTGCCCCTACCAATCTGGAAGATGCCGCCGGCCAAGGCGATGGTGCAAGCGGTGGCGCTGCTGCACCGGCCTCTCCGTTTGGCAATGTGTTTGACCCGACCAATCTGGAAGATGCGTCGGGCACAAGCGGCAACTAAAATAGGGTGCGGGGTGTGCAAGCATGCCCCGCACCGCTTTTTCTATCCCCCCAGTTTTTTAAGGCTCTCCTGTAAGGCCGCCCGCTCTTTGGGCGTAAACTGTGCGAGCAACCGCCGGTTATAGCCTTCAGCCTCGGCGCTCAGCGCCTCAAAAACGCGCACGCCTTGATCTGAGAGCTTTAGAAGCTCGCGCCTTCTATCCTGCGCGCTCGGGGTTTTGCGCAGATACCGGCGCTTTTGCAGTGCGGCCACAGCGCGGCTGATTTTGGTTTTGTGCAGGCGGGAAAGGCGGCCAATATCTGTGGCTGTCATTTCGCCGTGCTGACCAAGGTGAAACAGCACCCGCCATTCGGTGCGCAACAGGCCGTAGCGGTCTTTATAAATGCGGGCGAATTCGGCGCTGCTTTCCTCAGCCGCACGATTAAGCAGATAGGGTAGGAACTGGGCGATATCAAAGCCGGACATGGGAGATTTTCCTTGTTAGTTACAAAACCAACTATTACCAAATAGGTGGGAGTGCAATCACAATGAGCTTACAAAAAAGCTGGGTGACCAGCGCAAATGATCCGGAAAGCAGCTTTCCGTTGAACAACCTGCCTTACGGCGTGTTTTCAACTGGTGGCGCTGCGCGTTGTGGCGTGGCTATTGGTGATATGATTCTCGCGGTTGATGAGCTGGGGCCTGCGGGCATTTTTGAGGCGGGCAATTGGAACGCGTTTATGGCGCTGGGACCAGAGGCGTGGGCAGGGTTTAGGGCTGAGCTTCAAAATTTGCTAAAAGTGGGCGCGGAGGAGCGGCCGCTGGTGGCGCAGGCTGATGCCACCATGCACATGCCTTTTGCGGTGGCGGAATACACCGATTTTTATGCAGGCCGCCAACATGCGGAAAATATGGGGGAAATCCTGCGGGGCACCAAAGGCTTGCCAGCCAATTGGTTGCATATTCCCATCGGCTATAACGGGCGGGCGTCTAGCGTGGTGGTGTCGGGCACCGATATCCACCGCCCGCTGGGGCAGCTCTGTGCGGGACGCTTTGGGCCGTGTGAAAAGCTCGACATTGAGCTGGAGATGGGTGCGATTGTGGGCACGGGCTCACCTATGGGGCAGCCCGTGAGCGTGGCCGAGGCTGATGAGATGATCTTTGGCTATGTGCTGCTGAATGACTGGTCGGCGCGGGATATTCAGGGCTGGGAATACCAGCCTTTAGGGCCGTTTCAGAGCAAGGCCTTTGCCACCAGTATCAGCCCGTGGATTGTGACCAAGGCGGCGCTTGAGACATTTCGCAAGCCCACCCCACCGCGCGAGGTTGAGCTGCTGCCTTACCTGAATGAAAGTAAGCCGGGCCTATTTGACATCGAGCTTTCGGTGCATTTGGGTGGTGAAAAAATCAGCGGCACCAATGCTACGCGGCTTTACTATTCGGCGGCGCAGCAGCTGGCGCATCATAGTATCGGCGGTTGTCCTATGCGCACAGGCGATCTGCTCGGCTCTGGCACTATTTCCGGCCCATTGCCCGCCGAATTTGGCTCGCTGATGGAGCTAAGCTGGAACGGAGAAAAGCCGTTTAGGCTCGCCAATGGCGAGGCCCGAAGTTTTATCGAGGATGGTGACCGGCTTACGCTCAAAGGCCACGCCCAAGGTGAAGGGTTTCGCATTGGGTTTGGGGAATGCGCAGGCACCATTCTTCCCGCTATAAATATGCCCGACTGGGCCAATTAAAGGACATACTATGACCAAGAAATTTGCCTCCCAAGGCGACATGACCGAGAAAAAAACCAGCTTTGTGGAAATAGGTGAAGGGCTTTGGGCCTTTACCGCCGAGGGCGACCCGAATTCGGGCGTGATTATTGGTGATGAAAGCGTGATGGTGATTGAGGCGCAAGCCACGCCGCGCTTGGCGCATAAGGTGATTGAGGAGATCCGCAAGGTCACCGACAAGCCGATCAGCCACCTTGTGTTGACGCATTATCACGCCGTGCGGGTGCTGGGGGCCAGCGCGTATGGTGCGCCTGAAATTATAATGTCAGAAGCCGCGCGGGGCATGGTTGAGGAACGGGGGCAGGAAGACTGGGACAGTGAGTTTCAACGATTTCCGCGCCTGTTTGAGGGGCATGAGAGCATTCCGGGGCTGACCTTTCCGACCACGACCTTTAGCGAGGCGATGACGGTTTATTTGGGCAAACGCCGCGTGGATATTATGCACCTTGGCCGCGCGCACACCGCTGGTGATGCGGTTGTGTGGGTGCCCGATGCCGAGGTGATGTTTACTGGTGATATCGTAGAATACCACTCGGCTTGCTACTGCGGCGACGGCCATTTTGCTGAGTGGGGCCACACGCTGGATAACATCGCAGCCTTTGATCCGGTGAGCATTGCGCCCGGGCGCGGCGATGCGCTGATTGGGCGTGGCATGGTGGAAGCCGCGATTGACAGCACGCGGGATTTTGTGGACAGCACCTATCGGCCAGCGGTCAAAGTCGCGGCGCGGGGCGGCAGCTTGAAGGAAGCATGGGACGCCGTGCGGGCCGAGTGCGATGATAAATTTGGCGATTTTGCAATTTATGAGCACTGCCTGCCGTTTAACGTGGCGCGGGCTTATGACGAAGCGCGCGGCATTGCCCACCCCCGCATTTGGACGGCGCAACGGGATATTGATATGTGGGACGCCTTGCAAGGATGAGCAAAATCTTCGACACGCCCCTTTACCCTTATCAGCGCGTAGCGGACCAAGACGCCAGCCCAACGGCGCGGCATAAGGTGGTTATTATCGGCGCGGGCCCGGTGGGGCTGGCCGCGGCGATTGATCTGGCGCAGCAGGGGGTTCCGGTGCTGGTGCTGGATGATAATGACCGCGTGAGCTTTGGCTCGCGGGCGATTTGTTTTGCCAAACGGCCGCTGGAAATTCTGGACCGTTTGGGCTGTGGCGCGCCGATGGTCGAAAAGGGCGTAGTGTGGGATACAGGACGGGTGTTTGTGGGGGAGGACGAGGCTTATAGCTTTAACCTTCTACCAGAATCCGGCCATAAAAACCCGGCCTTCATTAACCTTCAACAATATACTTTTGAGGAAAATCTTGTGGAGCGCCTGCGGACGCTGGAAGCTGCGGGCGCACCAATTGAGCTGCGCGGCAGCAATAAGGTGACGGCGCTGGCCGACAATGGCGACCATGTGCGGCTGGAGATCGATACGCCAGAGGGCAGCTATTTGCTGGAGGCTGACTGGCTGGTCGCTTGTGACGGGGCCAACTCACCAACCCGCCAAATGCTGGGGCATGATTTTAAGGGCCGCGTATTTGAAGATAATTTCCTGATTGCCGATGTGATCATGCAAGCGGATTTCCCGACTGAACGCTGGTTTTGGTTTGACCCGCCGTTTAACCGCGGGCAATCAGCGCTGCTACATAAACAGCCGGATAACGTGTGGCGGATTGATTTTCAGATCGGACAGGATATTGACCGTGAGGAAGAGCTGAAGCCCGAAAATATTAAGCGCCGCCTGAAGGCGATGCTGGGGCAAGGTGCGAATTTTGAGCTGGAATGGACCTCGATTTACACGTTCCAGTGCCGCCGAATGGAAAAGTTCCGCTATGGGCGTACGCTGTTTGCTGGTGATGCTGCGCACCAAGTTAGCCCCTTTGGCGCGCGCGGGGCCAATAGTGGCTTGCAAGATACCGATAACTTGGCGTGGAAGCTGAAGCTGGTGATTGACGGTAAGGCGGGTGAGGGGCTGCTGGATAGCTACTCTAGCGAGCGGGTTTATGGCGCGGATGAAAATATCCTGAATTCTACGCGCTCCACCGACTTTATCACGCCAAAAAGTAAGGCGAGCCGCACTTTCCGTGATGCGGTGCTAGCCCTTGCCCGCGTGCATGAATTTGCCCGCCCGCTGGTGAATTCAGGCCGCCTGAGCGTGCCCTGCACCTATGATGGCTCTGCACTGAACGGGCCTGATGTGGCGCAATTGCCGCGTGATACCCGCCCCGGTGCGCCGATGAAAGACGCGGATACCGGCGATGGCTGGTTGCTTGATAAGCTTGGGAACCGCTTTCAGTTGGTTGGCTTTAATATTGAGGTGCCCGAGGCGCTCGAGGTGGATGGGATCACGATTAAGGGGCTTACCCTCCCAGCTACCGGCAACCTGAAAACGCGATCTTTAGGGGATGCGGGCGCGGCGGTTTACCTGCTGCGGCCTGATCAGCACGTGGCGGCCCGTTGGCTGGGATATGATGAAACCGCCGTGCGGGATGCCCTGAAGCAAGCCATAGGAAAGGGATAAACCATGCTGAAACTCAAACCAAATTTTGACGATCCCGACGGCTTTTATGCCGCCCTTTTAGGCGCACATGAAGGCCTGAATGATGCGGAGTCAGAGGCGCTGAACGCGCGGCTGATTTTGATTCTCGCCAACCATATTGGCGATGAGGTCGTGCTAAGCGCCGCCCTTGATGCCGTTAAACCTTGAAAGGACAGATTATGAAGGTCGATCAAATACACCACGTCGCCTACCGCTGCAAAGACGCCAAAGAGACGGTTGAGTGGTATGGCAAGATGCTGAATATGGATTTTATGCTGGCCATCGCGGAAGACCGCGTGCCAAGCACCCACGCGCCAGACCCCTATATGCATGTGTTTATTGATGCGGGCATGGGCAATGTGCTGGCGTTTTTCGAGCTGCCCACCCAGCCCGAAATGGGCAAAGATCCAAACACCCCAGAATGGGTGCAGCACCTCGCGTTTAAGGTGGCCGATCGGGCTAAGCTGCTGGAATTTAAGGCGCACCTTGAGGCCAATGGCGTGGATGTGCTCGGCGTGACCGACCACTCGATTTTCCACTCGATCTACTTTTTTGACCCCAATGGCCACCGGATTGAACTGGCCTGCCCGGACCCCGAAGAAGAGGCGATGCTGGAAAAGTTGGACGCGGTGAAGTGGGAGATGCTGGAGGAATGGTCTAAAACCAAAAAAGCGCCAAAGCATGCCGACTGGATGCACAAAAAAGAGCTGGAAAGCTAGCCTATACCATGGGCGGCAATGATAGGCGCGGCCAACGTGGCGCGCCTATCAATAATGTCATAATCCTCGGGTTTTGCGTGCCAAAGCCCCTTAAGGCCGAGGGGCTTTTTGTGGGTGTCAGGTAGGATGCTGATCGCGGTTTCAACGGCATTGGCCAGCGAAGATTCGCGGCCCGAAATATAGGGCAGACCCGGGTTTGCTGCGGTGGCTTGCAGCACTTTGAGCTGGTGGGTTTCAGGCAAAAACATTTGCAAATATCGCCAGCTCACCGCGTCTATCGCGGCGATATCTGCGCGGCCATCCGCTACGGCCTTTGCCGATTGCATATGCGCCCCCGTTTTTTGGCAGTGGCTAAAGAAAGCCGCGCCCCCGAAATCGGCCTGAAGTGTTTGCATAATGGCAAAAAGCCCTGATTGGCTATTGGCGCTATTATAGGCAAATTGCGCGCCTGCAAAATCAGCCAGCGCTTTCCTTTTGTCGCTTTGGCGCGCAATAATCACGCTATTATACCAGCCCGGCTTGTCAGGGATAATGCCAAAATTCGGCGTGCCGATCAGGCTGACATGGCCACGCAAACCGCTCACATAGGGCAGCCCGCAGGTTTGGGCAAAGCCAAGGTTGGGGTGGGCCCAAAGCGCGGTTTGGCCAAGTTTGCGGTTAAGCGCGCCGCTGGTTTCAAACCCGATTTTCCGAAATTCAGCGCGGATGCTTTGCCAGAGCGCATTTGTGTGGGGGCGCAGATGCGGGAAATCATACATCGGGAGGGCGGCAATATGGCTCATAGCTCAGGCCTTGGGATGCCGGGGTTTGGCGGGGTAAAGCGGATGCGGAACCTCGTCTTTCCGGCGGAAAAGGTATTTTGTGAACACTTCCCGATAGTTCTTATAGGTGTAGCCCTCATTTTTCTGCTGGAACCCCTCTTTATTGGCCTCGTAAAGCTGCGGGATCAGATACCACGGGAGCTTGGGAAACTCGTGATGCACGATATGAAAATTATTGTTGAGAAACAAGATCGAGAGCGGGCCGCGATCCTCTATCAGCACGGTGCGGGCGGGCACATTTTCATGGGCACGGTGCTCTAGATAGGTGCGGATTTTGAGCAGGCCGAAGCCCGCATAAGCCGCGAGGATATAAGCCCAAAGGGGCAGGGTAGACATGGCGGTAAGCCACCAAACCAGCGGGGCAAACCCGATGAAATGCAGGATATAAGGCAGGATAATCTGCCGATTGCCCTTCAGCATTGCCGCAAGATCATCTTTATAGAAATACAGCATGCCCACCAGTGGGCCGATCAGGATACGGCCAAGTAAGGTATTGTTAAGTAGCAATATTTTTTGGATGACGGGGGTAAGATGGTGCCAGATTTCTGGGTCCATATAGTTGGATTCTGGGTCGTCATACGGGTCGGTCAGGCGGCTGTCATCATGATGGGCGATATGGGTGTCGCGAAAGCGGCGGTAGGGGAGAAACAGGCCAACGGGGATAAACACCAAGGCTTCGTTCAGGCGCGTGTTGCGAAACGGGTGGCCATGCAAAACCTCGTGTTGCAATGAGGAATGCAGGGCGAGCGCGAGGGCTAAAAGCGGAAAGGCAAGCCAAAGCGGGAGGGTGCCGCCAAGCAGAGTAAGCAGCGCGATTGTGCTGTAGCAAAGGGCAAGTAGGCCAAGAGTTGGCCACTCAACTTTTGGGGTTGGGAAGGCGTGGGCTTCGATAATTGGAGGGGGCAATTCAGGGGCTCCGGCATTGGTTTAATCGGAATTTAACACAAGATTAAGCTGGGCTATAATTATGAATTATGTGTTTGAGGAAAGGTAATCTTGTGTATTTTGCTCGCCAGTTACGTGTTCTGCCAGCAAACCCGATAGTGGCTCAAGCTGTCTGCACTGGGTATGAATACGGAAGGTATTTTCGGCCTGCCAGCGATACAAAAACACCTCTTGGCGATGAAAACGCCGCATTACCCCGCCCGAAGGTGTGGAGAGATCAAGTTCGGTGCCGGTTTTTAAGATATTGAGCACGCGGGGGCCGCTGAGCTCAAACACCACATAGCCGCCGGACATAACGGGCGTCATCGCGGAAGTTCAGCACGGGTGCGCGCTTTTGGACCATTGGCAAAGCAAGAATGCCAAATCGGTGATTAGTAAATCCATTTTACCCGCACCAACCATTAACGCAGCGCTGATCAATGTTTTTCCTGCTGGGTTGATGAAACCCTATTTGACACGCGGTTGGATTTTGCGATTCGGGAATAGGCACGGCGCTCGGCGGGCGGATTTCACATGTTAAAACGGCGACCCGAATATCGCCAAGCTTCAGGCCTATACGATTTCAGTTTATGACGAGCTGAAGGAGGTTTCGCGGCAATCCTGCGGGCTGCACCTGACCGGTGGTTTGATGATGGCCGATAGCCCCGAGCGTATGGATTTCATCCGTATGAACTATGAGCGCGGGCGCTGTTTGCCCCCGTTGAGGGGCATCTGGACCCCTCGGGCACCACGCATGCTTATGCCAAAGCGGCGCAACAAGGTGGAGGAGATCACGCAGGACGCGGACGGGACGTGGAATGTGGTACTAAAAAAGGCACGGTGCGCTGTGAGCATGTGGTGAATGCGAATATTTTCCGGCCTTTGAGCGGCGGGTATTAAGCAGGTGATCAACGGTCCGTTTGCCTTTGCACCGGATGGCAACCCACTTGTTGGGCCGGTGCCGGGTCTCACAAATTATTGGAGCGCTTGCGCCGGTATGGCGGCTTTTTCCAAGGTGGCGGAACCGATTGATGTGCCTTGCTTTTCACGCTCCACCGATTTTGAGCATATTGGCAATGAGGTGCGATGAATGCGCGAAAGCGTGGGTGTGACCGAGGTTTCGAATTTTGCGAAATATGAGGTGACGGGTGCGGGGGTCGAGGCGTGGCTGGCGCGGATGATGACAAATGTGATGCCAAAATATGGCACCCCTATGCTGAATGAACGCGGCAAGCTTATTGGCGATTTCACCATCTCCAAGGCCGCTGAAAAAGGCTTTCAATTTGGGGGGCATCGGCGCCGCAGGTTTACCATATGCGGTGGTTTTAACAGCATTTGCCGGGCGATGGCCTGGTGCAAATCAAGCTGTTTCGCATGACGATGATGGGGCTTTCGATTGCGGGGCCAAATGCGCGGACGGTGCTGCAAAAGCTGGTGGATACGGATGTTCCAAGCGCGGCATTCCGGTTTATAGATTTGGCCGTGGCGGGCGCGCCGTGTCAGGTGAACCGGCTCAGCTATACTGGTGATTTGGGCTATGAGATTTGGATGGAGAAAGCCTACTTGCGGCAAGTTTATCTGGCGATCAGGAAGGCTGGGGCCGCGTATCATATCGTTGATTTTGGCATGCGGGCGCTGCTTTTTATGCGGCTGGAGAAGAACTTTCCAACGTGGCTTACGGAACTGCGGCCGATTTACGGGCCTTATGAGGCCGATATGAGGCGGTTTATTAAGCTTGCTGAAAACGGGCTTATGGGCAAGGACGCAGCGGTGAAAGAACATGCTGAAGGGCCTGCCTTGAAGCAGGTGAGCTTTGTGGTAGATACCGATAATTGTGATGTAATCGCGGATGAGCCGATTGGGCTAAGGTTAGCGAAAAGGATTACGGTAGCATCAGCACGCCCCACGGTTTTTGGGGCCAACGGTTTGATGAAACGGGGGGTGAAATGCCTCGGCCCGAAGCACGGGAGGTGTTTGCCAAAGCGGGCGCGCGGGTGCTGGAGGATATGGCTTATATTGGCCGTGATATCGTGGCTTCTGCGCTTAAAGGCGCACCCAAAGTCATGAAATTGCGGGCCGCGACCCCCTTGAATGATGTGAATTATGCGCTGGGCTCAATGATATTTGCGCCGGGGGCTGGCTGCCTGAATGTGTCGGACTTTGAGCGCGGGCAGCGGCCGGGCTCGTTGGTTAACCATGAGGAAACCATTAAGCTAGCGCAGATCATAACTACAATCCTAGGATTGTAGTTATGATAAGACGCGGAAAAAAGCTACCAAAAACACGGTTGAGCCGATCATGCAGATGCCTAAGCTAGATATTGCGACAGGGGGCAGACCGTGTAGTTGGTTGGAAGTTTTTCCTGTCTTAGCGCCAGCTTTTCCTATTATATGAAAAGGTCACCTTTCCAAAGAGGCCCCATGGCTAACCTTCCCTCCCTAAAAGGACTTCGCGCGTTTGAGGCTGCGGCCCGCTCCGGCAGCTTTGCGGCGGCGGCGGATGAGCTAAAGGTCTCCCCTGCGGCCATCGGCCAGCTTATTCGGGCGCTGGAAGAGCAGGTGGGGCGCAAGCTTTTCCACCGTGTTCACCGTGGCATTATCCCCACCGAGGCGGGGTTGGAAGTGCTGCCGCGCTTGAGCGTGGCCTTTGATGAGCTGCAAGGCGTGGCGCAGCAAATCTCTGGCGGCAATGCCCGCGCCCGCCTTACGGTTTCGGCGCCGATGTCGGTGGTTTCAGGCTGGCTATCGCAGCGGCTTGAGAGATTCACGGCGCTACATGGCCCCACCGATATATTTCTACGCACCGATGATGACCCCGTTAATTTTGAGCATGAGCTGATAGACCTTCGAATGTCCTACGGCCGGTTTCATTATCGCACCCATGATACCGAGGAGATCGCGACCGATGCGGTCTACCCCGTGTGTTCGCCTGCGTTCCATCAGCAGCATGGTGCCGTGGATGCGGCGGCCTGTTTGCTAAAACGCCCGCTTATTCATACCGATTGGGGCCCGTCTTCGGCCTCGTTTTCAACCTGGCGAGACTGGTTTGAAGCGGCAGGCGTTGCGCCGGGGCAGAAGACTGATCGTGGGATGATTGCCAATTCCTCAATTGCGGCGCTGAATATGGCGGTGAGCGGGCTCGGAGTGACGCTGTGCCAAGGTCTTTTGGCCGAGCGATTTATTTCCCAAGGGGCGCTGGTGCGGGCGCATGGGCTCTCCCTGCCTCAAAGCCACCCTTATTGCCTGACCATTCCACAACGCCGCGCCAAGCGGCCAATTGTGATGGCCTTTAAGGCGTGGCTGGCGGCAGAATGCGTTTCAACTACGGCTTCACCATACCTGAGATCTTCGGACTAATACCGTGTTGTCATGCGGTAACCGCGGCCAAAGCTGAGGCGGGCAAAAGTCACCGGCCTATCCTTGAGCCATGTTGTCCGCTCGGCGGTAAACACCGGCTCGCTCGGGTTGAGGGCCAGAAAATCTGCAAGGCGGGCATCGGCGGCATTGGCGCTGAAGCTAAGCTCAACATCGGTGAAGGGCACTTGGCTGAGCAGCCATTCATTGGGGCCTAGGGTGCTAAAATCCGCCTGTTCAACGGTTGGCACGGCCATGATATTGACCCAGCGGTCTTCAAATTGGAAGGGCGCGTTATTGGCGAAGTGCAGGCAGTTCAGGTGTAAAACACGGCTTTCTTCACAAAGGTTGAGGCGGGCGCGTAGCCACGGTGGAGCTTGCAAAACCTCTCGGCTGACCAGCGCATAGCGATAGGCCGCGCCGGTGGCTTCCACCTCGTCTCGCACGAGGGGAATCACAAATTTTGCATTGCGCACGGGGGTGGCGTTTACGCGGGTGCCCGTTTTGCGCTTGCGGTCCAAAATGCCCTCTTCGGCCAGTTCGCGCATGGCGCGGTTAACGGTGGAGCGGGAGCAGCCAAACTCACGCGCCAAATCGACCTCGTTGGGGATGAGGGTATCGGGTGCCCATGTCCTATCCCGAATGCGGCGCAGCACGCTTTGTTTTACGTTTTGATAGGTGGTTTTTTCAGCGGCGGGAGTGGCTTTATTCATGCCCTTATAGTGCCGCCATTAAGCCCGAAATGGCAACACGATATTTGGCCGAGATCTGCGTGCGCGCCACATGGCGGCCATTTTGTACTGCATGGCGGCCCGCTGACCATAGATCGGTGATAACAGCGCTACCCGCAGCAAAGGCTAGGCCATCTAAAAGCTGGTGGTTTGGCAGTGCGCATAGGCTGTCAGCCTCGCGGTTTATTGCCACAAGGTCCGCCAGCGCCCCGATGCGAATGCTGCCGGAATCTCGCCCCAAAGCCTGTGCGCCGCCACGCGCCGCGCCAAGATATAGTGTTTGCCCGACAGAGCCGGCCTCTCCCGCCAATACATTGCGTGCCCTGTCTCGCAGGCGCTGGGAATATTCAAGCATGCGCAGTTCCTCGGCTAAAGATATGCGAATATTGGAATCCGACCCGATGCCAAACCTGCCGCCATGCTTAAAATATGCCGGGCCGTTAAAAGGGCCGTCGCCAAGGTTGGCTTCTGTCACAGCGCACAGCCCCGCCACTGCACCGGATTTGGCCAGTGCTATGGTTTCGGCGTTGGTCATATGAGTGGCGTGGATCAGGCACCAGCGGGGGCCAACCGGCGCGTTTTCAAGCAGCCACTCAACGGGGCGTGCGCCAAGCCATGCAGAAATATCTTTCACCTCCTTTGGTTGTTCGGCAATGTGGATGTGAACGGGGCCGCTCGGGTGCGCGGCCAGTAGCTCGGGCAAATCATCGGGGGAGGTGGCCCGCAGGGAGTGGGGCGCAATGCCGATGCTTGTATCGGCTGGCAGGTGTTTGGCGCTATCCTGCACTGCACTCACTAGCCGATTATACCGCGTCACATCATTGCCAAACCGCGCTTGCCCATCTGTGAGCCCCGCCATGCCCGCCCCGCCATAGCTATAAAGCACCGGAAGGTGCGTGAGGCCAATGCCACTGGTTTGGGCCGCCGCAAACACCCTGTTTGAAAGCTCGGCCAGCGCCGCATAGGGCTGCCCGCCGGGTTGGTGGTGGAGGTAGTGAAACTCGCCAACCGAGGCAAAGCCCGTCTCTTGCATCTCCATAAAAGCCAGCGCGGCAATGGCCTCAACTTGCTCGGGCGTGATGTGGCGCGTGAAGCGATACATCAGGTCGCGCCATGTCCAAAAGCTATCTTGCCCTTTGCTGCGAAACTCGGTCATGCCCGCCATGGCGCGCTGAAAGCTGTGGCTGTGCAGGTTGGCCAGCGCGGGCAGCAGGGTGCTGACGCTTGTATCCTCGGGCTTTGCCGTAGTTGCCCGCGTGATCACAGATATTTTTCTGCCCTGTAGAGTGAGCCGCACGTTTGAGGCCCATCCATCCTCCAGCAACGCGGTTTTGGCAAAAATGGTAGGCATGAGATTCCTTTATGTCTGGACATAATAATTATTACCTTATACTTATAAAGAGGCAAGCCCCATTTTCCAACGCGAGTCCCACAATGCCCCAAATGCTCCTGACCAATGCCCGCATCGCCACGATGGTACAGAGTAAGGGCTATGGATTGATTGAGGCGGGGGCGATTGCGTTGGAGGCGGGGAAAATTGCATGGGTCGGCCCTGAGATGGATATTCCGCCACTATATCAGGAGGTTGAACGCCATAATCTGGCAGGCCGACTGGTGACACCTGCGCTGATTGATTGCCACACACATTTGGTTTTTGGCGGCAACCGCGCGCAGGAATTCGAGATGCGTCTGAATGGTGCAAGCTATGAAGAATTGGCCCGCGCGGGCGGCGGCATCCTTTCTACGGTGCGAGCAACCCGCGCGGCGAGTGAGGCTGAATTGCTGGCCGAGGCCTTGCCCCGCGTAGATGCGCTAATTGCCGAGGGTGTGGCACTGGTTGAGATTAAATCAGGCTATGGGCTGGACCATGAAACCGAGCTAAAGATGCTGCGCGTGGCCCGCCAGATTGCGCGGGAGCGCCCAATTGAGGTGCGCACGAGCTTTCTGGGGGCACATGCTGTTCCGCCCGAATATGAGGGCCGCGCGGAGGCTTATATCAGCGAGATTTGCCTACCGGCCTTGCACGCGGCCCATGCCGAGGGATTGGTGGATGCAGTGGACGGGTTTTGCGAAGGGATTGCCTTTCAACCCGCGCAGATCGCGCGGGTATTTGAGTCGGCCAAGGCGTTGGGCCTGCCGGTGAAGCTGCACGCAGAGCAGCTATCAAACCTCGGCGGGGCTAAGCTGGCAGCGAGGTTTGGCGCGCTTTCAGCTGACCATATTGAATATATCGACGAGGCGGGGGTGGTCGATATGGCCAAAGCGGGCACGGTCGCCACCCTGCTCCCCGGCGCGTTTTACACGCTGCGCGAAACACAAATGCCGCCGATCGAGATGCTGCGCAAGCACGGCGTGCCGATGGCCGTGGCTAGCGATGCCAACCCCGGCTCTTCTCCGCTGACTTCGATTTTGCTGGCAATGAATATGGCCTGCACGCTGTTTAGACTCACCCCCGCAGAGGCTTTGGCGGGCACCACCCGCCATGCGGCCCGCGCGCTGGGTGCGCATGATCGTGGTGCCGTGATGGCTGGCCAGCGGGCTGATCTGGCCGTGTGGGATGTTTCGCACCCTGCTGAACTGGCTTACCGCATTGGCTTTAACCCGCTTCACAGGCGTATTTACGGAGGTGTATTTTGACCACCTTAACACTGATTTCGGGCGCTGTATCGCTACCCGAGCTTGAGCATGTTTTCCGCTCGCAATGCGCCGTAAAACTGGACCGCAGTTGTAAGCCAGCCGTTGAAGATTCTGCCGCAAAAATTGCAGAGGCCGCCGCTGGAGAGGTGCCTGTTTATGGCGTCAATACCGGCTTTGGCAAGCTGGCGAGCCTGAAAATAAAGCAAGCAGACACCGCTATTTTGCAACAAAATCTGATTCTTAGCCATTGTTGCGGCGTGGGGGAGGCGATGCCGCGCGGGCATGTGCGGTTGATTATGGTGCTGAAGCTTTTGTCGCTCGGGCGCGGGGCTTCGGGCGTGCGCTGGGCGCTGATCCAGCTGTTGGAAGATATGCTGGAAGCCGGGGTGACGCCGGTTATTCCAGCGCAAGGCTCGGTAGGGGCTTCGGGCGATTTGGCCCCGTTAGCGCATATGACAGCGGTGCTGATTGGCGCGGGCGAAGCCGAATATGAAGGGGCCGTTTTGCCGGGGGCGGAGGCGCTGGCCAAAGCGGGGCTTAGCCCCATTTCGCTTGGCCCCAAAGAGGGGTTGGCCTTTATTAATGGCACGCAGTTTTCTACCGCCTATGCCTTGGCGGGCCTGTTTGGGGCCTGGCGGGCGGCGCAGTCGGCGCTTGTGACCTCGGCCCTTTCAACTGATGCCATCATGGGCTCCACCGCGCCGCTTCAGCCCGAAATTCATGCGCTACGTGGGCATCGTGGGCAAATCGAGGTGGCGGCAACCATGCGCGATTTACTGGAAAATTCGCAGATCCGCGAGAGCCATCGAAATGGAGATACGCGGGTGCAAGACCCCTATTGTATTCGCTGCCAACCACAGGTGACAGGCGCGGCAATGGATATTTTGCGGCAATCGGCGATGACGCTGAAAATCGAGGCCAATGCGGCCACGGATAACCCGCTTGTGCTTTCTGGCGTGGGTAAAATCGTTTCAGGCGGCAATTTTCATGCCGAGCCGGTGGGCTTTGCCGCAGATATGATTGCGCTGGCGATTTCAGAGCTTGGCGCCATTGCCCAGCGGCGGATTGCGCTGATGGTGGACCCCACCTTATCCTTTGATCTGCCACCGTTTTTAACGCCGAATCCGGGGTTGAATTCAGGCTATATGATTGCCGAAGTCACAACGGCGGCTTTGATGAGCGAAAACAAGCACCTCGCCAACCCCTGTGTGACCGATTCCACCCCGACATCAGCCAATCAGGAGGACCATGTAAGCATGGCCGCCCATGGAGCGCGGCGCTTGCAAAAGATGGTTGAGAACTTGGAGCAAATTCTGGGCATTGAGCTGCTATGTGCAGTGCAAGGGGTGGAGTTTCGCGCGCCATTGGCCACGAGCCCCCCTTTACAACGCGCTATCACAGCCCTGCGCACACAAGTGCCCAAGCTTGAAGATGACCGCTTTTTGGCCCCTGAGCTGGCACAAGCGCATGTGCTGATTAGCGCGGCCAAGATCATCAATGCAACAAAAGTAGAAATGCCAAAGCTGGGCGCGCCTCGCCCCTAAGGAGCCATGATGCTAAACCGCAAAAACACCCGTGATATCTACCCGCCAACCGGCCCCGAGCTGAACGCCAAAAGCTGGCTGACCGAAGCGCCGCTTAGGATGTTGATGAACAATCTGCACCCAGATGTCGCCGAAAACCCGCATGAGCTGGTGGTTTATGGCGGCATTGGCCGCGCGGCACGGAGCTGGCAGGATTTTGATACCATGGTGGCCACGCTGAAAGACCTCGAGGCGGATGAGACGATGGTGGTGCAGTCAGGTCGGCCTGTGGCGGTGGTAAAAACCCATGCAGACGCGCCGCGCGTGCTGATTGCCAATTCCAACCTCGTGCCGCGCTGGGCCACGTGGGACCATTTTAACGAACTCGATAAAAAGGGCCTGATGATGTATGGCCAGATGACGGCTGGCTCGTGGATCTATATTGGCTCTCAGGGCATTGTGCAGGGCACATATGAAACCTTTGTCGAGGCGGGGCGGCAGCATTATGGTGGCAGCCTGAAAGGTAAGTGGATTTTAACCGGCGGGCTGGGCGGCATGGGCGGAGCGCAGCCGCTGGCCGCCGTTATGGCAGGGGCTTGTTGCCTTGCGGTGGAGTGCAATTCGGACAGCATAGATTTTCGCCTGCGCACCAGATACCTTGACGAGCGCGCCGAAACGCTGGACGAGGCGCTGGAGATGATCGCCCGCTGGACAGCTGCTGGCGAGGCGAAATCGGTGGGCCTGCTTGGCAATGCGGCTGATGTTTTTCCTGAGATTTTAAAGCGAGGCGTGGAGCCTGATTTGGTGACAGATCAAACCTCGGCGCATGATCCGATAAATGGCTATTTGCCGCAAGGCTGGAGCATGGGGCAGTGGATTGAGCAGCGCGAGGCCAACCCTAAGGCGGTTGAAAAAGCCGCTCGGGCCTCGATGAAGGTGCAAGTTGCCGCGATGTGTGCGTTTCATGCCAAGGGCATTCCGACGGTGGATTACGGCAATAACATTCGGCAGATGGCTTTTGAGGAAGGCTTGGAAAACGCCTTTGATTTCCCCGGTTTTGTGCCGGCTTATATTCGCCCGCTGTTTTGCCGTGGCATAGGCCCGTTTCGCTGGGTGGCCTTATCGGGAGATCCCGAAGATATTTATAAAACTGACCAAAAAGTGAAAGAGTTGATGTCTGAGGACACCCACCTGCATAATTGGCTTGATATGGCGCGCGAACGCATCAGTTTTCAGGGCCTGCCTGCGCGGATTTGCTGGGTCGGGCTGGGGGACCGCCATCGACTGGGGCTGGCCTTTAACGAAATGGTGCGCAGCGGTGAACTAAAGGCGCCGGTGGTGATCGGCCGTGATCATCTGGACGCCGGCTCGGTGGCTTCGCCCAACCGCGAAACCGAAGCCATGAAAGATGGCTCTGATGCGGTGTCGGACTGGCCATTGCTCAACGCGCTGGTGAACACAGCTTCAGGGGCTACATGGGTTTCACTGCACCATGGCGGCGGGGTTGGCATGGGGTTTAGCCAACACGCGGGCGTGGTGATTTGCGCAGACGGCACCGAGGCTGCCGCCAAGCGGCTGGAACGCGTGCTCTGGAATGACCCCGCCTCGGGGGTGTGGCGGCATGCGGATGCTGGCTATGCGGATGCGGTGGCCTGTGCTCGGGAAAAGGGCCTGCGTTTACCTACAATCCTAGGATCCTAGGAGGGTAGTTATGACAGTATAAAGGTTAGGACTTAAAATGTTTATACTTGAAATAAAAAGAAGGCTCGCCTAACCTGAGACTCAATCCGGTCGCTTGTTGTAAGGTTGAGGGGAATAATTAATGCGTGTTGCATGTTTAGGGGGCGGCCCGGCGGGGTTATATTTTGCCATAAGTATGAAGCTGCGAAACCCTGATCACGAGGTCACGGTTTTTGAGCGCAACAAGGCGGATGATACCTTTGGCTGGGGGGTTGTGCTTTCAGACGATGCTCTTGATAACATGCAGCAAAACGACCCCCAAAGCACCGAAGCCATTCGGGATAACTTTGCCTATTGGGATGATATCGCCGTGGTGCAAAATGGTCAGCGCACGGTTTCGGGCGGGCATGGATTTGCAGGCATTGGCCGAATGAAAATGCTGCTGATCTTGCAAGCGCGCGCGCTTGAGCTTGGGGTGAAGCTGCAATATGAAACCGTGGTGGAAACGGCAGAAGATTATCGCAAGCGCTATGACCTTGTGGTGGCCACAGACGGGATAAACTCGCTGGTGCGGGCTGAATATGAGCCGCATTTCAAGCCCGATATTGATACTCGCATTTGCAAATTCATCTGGCTCGGCACGCGCCAGAAATTTGACGATGCCTTCACCTTTATTTTTGAAGAAACCGAGCATGGCTTGGTCTGGGCGCATGCTTACCAATTTGACGACGATATGGCGACGATGATTGTTGAGTGTCGCGATGAAACCTGGGATAAGCTTGGCTTTGCAGAGATGTCCAAGGCGGAAACCATAGCGAAATGCGAGGCGATTTTTGCGGTTCATTTGAGTGGAAATGCGCTGGTTTCAAATGCAGACCACCTGCGCGGTTCGGCGGTGTGGATGAATTTTCCGCGGGTGATTTGCGAGACATGGCATCATAAAAATGTTGTTCTTATCGGCGATGCTGCGGCCACGGGGCATTTTTCCATCGGGTCTGGCTCTCGCTTGGCGTTTGACAGCGCGATTTCGCTGGCCGCTTATTTGCATTCAGAGCCAACAATGGAAGCGGCTTTTGAGCGCTATCAAGAGGAGCGACGGGTTGAGGTTTTACGCTTGCAATCAGCGGCGCGTAACTCGCTTGAGTGGTTTGAGGAGGTGGCGCGCTATATCAGCTATGATCCGGTGCAGTTTAACTATGCGCTGCTGACGCGTAGCCAGCGGATCAGCCATGAAAATCTGCGCTTGCGTGACCCTGAATTTGTGGCCAAAGCTGAGCGGTGGTTTAACAAGCAGGCGGGGGTAGAGAGCGACCGCCGCCCGATGTTTGCCCCGCTTTCACTGCGCAATATGCAGCTTAAAAACCGAATTGTCGTCTCTCCCATGGCGCAGTATCGCGCGGTGGAGGGCTGCCCGACAGATTGGCATTTGGTGCATTATGGCGAGCGCGCCAAAGGCGGCGCGGGCCTTGTTTTTGCGGAAATGACCTGCGTGAGTGCCGAGGGCCGGATTACGCCGGGCTGCCCCGGGCTTTATGCGCCCGAGCATGAGGCCGCGTGGAAGCGGATTGTGGATTTTTCCCATGCGGAATCAGGTGCCAAAATGTGCTGCCAAATTGGCCATGCGGGGCGAAAAGGCTCCACGCAGGTGGGCTGGGAAGATGCGGACAAGCCGCTGAAAAGCAGCAACTGGCCGCTGCTCTCGGCTTCGGCTCTGCCGTGGTCCGCGGGCAACGCGACGCCAAAGGCGATGGGGCGCGCTGATATGGACAAGGTGCGCGAACAGTTTGTAAGCGCCACAAAAATGGCAGATAACGCAGGCTTTGACATGGTCGAGCTGCACGCGGCACATGGCTACCTGATCTCGTCATTTATCACCCCCGTTTCCAATATCCGCACCGACGAATACGGCGGCAGCCTGGAAAACCGCTTGCGCTATCCGCTGGAGGTTTTTGCGGCGATGCGCGCTGTGTGGCCGGAGGAAAAGCCGATGTCTGTTCGTATTTCGGCAAATGACTGGATGGGTGATGCGGGCGTTACACCAGAAGAGGCGGTTGAAATTGCGCGGGCGTTTAGCACGGCGGGGGCGGATATTATTGATGTATCTGCCGGGCAAACAAGCACAGAGGCCCAGCCGGTTTATGGCCGCATGTTCCAAACCCCGTTTTCAGACCGTATTCGCAATGAGCTGGGTATAAAAACCATGGCGGTTGGCAATATTTCCGAGGCGGACCATGCCAACTCGATTTTGATGGCAGGCCGGGCCGACCTTGTGTGCCTTGCCCGCCCCCACTTGGTCGACCCATACTGGACCCTACACACGGCCACGGCGCTGGGGGACCGGCAGGAAGCATGGCCGCGCCCATATGAGGCGGGCCGTGATCAGGCTTGGCGTCTGGCGGATAAAGAAATGGAACAGGTGGTGCGGGTGTGAGCATTATAGATAGGCATATGGTGGTTTCGGGCGGTGGCACAGGGGTGGGTGCGGAAATGGCAGCGCGGTTTGCACAAGCCGGCGCAAAGATTACGGTTTTGGGGCGCAGCCATGGCCCCTTGGCAGAGGTTGCCAGCCGAACCGGCGCTCATGTTGAGATTTGTGATGTTACCGATAGAGCGGCGATTGATGCAGCGCTTAAGGGGGCCGTTGCCAAGCATGGGCCGATTGATATTGCCATTGCCAATGCGGGGGTCGCGCAAAGCGCGCCCTTTGCGCGTATAAAACCCGCCGATCTGGATGATATGCTATCGGTTAATTTGATGGGTGCTTTCAACCTTTGGCAGGCCAGCTTTGCTGGTATGAAAACGCGCGGGTGGGGGCGGCTTATAGCCGTGGCGTCTACCGCTGGCCTAAAGGGGTATCCTTATGTTTCAGGCTATTGCGCGGCAAAGCATGGGGTGGTTGGCTTAACCAAATCACTGGCCAGTGAGCTGGCAAATACCGGCATAACGGTAAATGCGCTTTGCCCCGGCTTTATCGAAACACCGTTACTTGAACGCTCAATCGCGAACATTGTAGACAAAACCGGCATGAGTATCGCCGAGGCCGAAGCGTCTCTTAAAGCAGGCAATCCGCAGGGGCGGTTTATTCAGGCAGACGAAGTGGCGGAGGCGGCTTTGTGGCTGTGTAGCAATGGGGCGCGCTCGGTTAACGGGCAGGCTTTGGCGATTTCAGGAGGGGAAATATGAGCGCGCAGGAACACCATATAGACGGCGAACCTTTATCAAAAACCCGTTTGCGTTTGTGGTTGCGGCTGCTGAAACTCAGCCGTGGGATTGAGGGCGAATTGCGGGAAAACCTGCGCACCGAATTTGGCTCCACGCTACCGCGTTTTGATGTGATGGCCGCACTTAACCGCAACAAAGATGGCATGAAAATGAGCGCGATTTCCAGCGCGCTGATGGTGTCTAACGGTAATGTAACCGGCATTGTTGATCGGCTGGTTTCTGAAGGGCTTGTGATACGAGAAGCGGTGCCCGGTGACAGGCGGGCGATGCGGGTGCGGCTGACAAAACGGGGGCAAGTAGAATTTGGCCAGCAGGCCGCGGCGCATGAGGCGTGGATAGATACCCTGCTCGAAAGTTTTAGTGCTGATAATGCGACAGAAATGATAAAGTGCCTCGATACTGTGGCACCTCGTGAGACCGGATAGGGGCCAAAATGAACACCCAAAACCCAACCCATTTTTTGTGCGATATCGCCGATGGTGTCGCCACCATTTCGCTGGACCGGCCCGAGCGCAAAAACCCGCTGACCTTTGAAAGCTATGCCGAACTGCGCGACTGGTTTCGCGCGCTTCAATATACCGACGATATCCGCGCCGTGGTTTTCGCCTCAAACGGTGGCAACTTCAGCTCGGGCGGTGATGTGCATGATATTATCGGCCCATTGACAAAGATGAACATGAAAGAGCTGCTGGCTTTTACGCGGATGACGGGCGATTTGGTAAAAGCGATTATTGGCTGTAGCACACCGGTGATTGCCGCGGTGGATGGTGTATGCGTGGGGGCAGGCGCGATAATTGCAATGGCCGCCGATATGCGCCTTGCCACGCCCCAAGCTAAAACAGCGTTTTTGTTTACCCGCGTTGGATTAGCGGGGTGTGACATGGGCGCTTGTGCAATTTTGCCCCGCATAATTGGACAGAGCCGCGCGGCGGAGTTGCTTTATACCAGCCGCTCTATGAGTGCGAAAGAGGGTGAGCGCTGGGGGTTTTATAACCGGCTTGTAGAACCAGATACACTGTTGAGCGAGGCGCAGGCGCTGGCGGCGCGGATTGTTGAGGGGCCAAATTTTGGCCATATGATGACCAAAACCATGCTGGTGCAGGAGTGGTCTATGTCCCTTGAACAAGCGATTGAGGCCGAGGCGCAGGCACAGGCGATTTGTATGCAAACGGCTGATTTCAAGCGGGCGTTTAACGCCTTTGTCGCCAAAGAAAAACCAGAGTTTGAGGGCAACTGATGGCGGATAGAAGCTTTCTTGACTGGCCGTTTTTTGAGCCGCGCCACAAAGCGCTGGCTATTGGGGTAGATGCTTGGGCCGCTGCCAATTTGGGCGCGATTGACCATAGCGATACCGATGCTGCCTGTAAGGCGCTGGTAAAAGCGCTGGGCGAGCGCGGCTGGTTGCAGCATACGGCGGCTGAGGCTGGCGAAAGGCTGGATGTGCGGTCTTTGTGTATTGCACGTGAAACGCTGGCGCGCCACGACGGGCTGGCGGATTTTGCCTTTGCGATGCAAGGGTTGGGCACGGGCGCGATCTCGCTTTTTGGCACACCCGCGCAGCAGGCGGATTGGCTGCCGTTAACGCGCAGGGGTCAAGCGATTGCGGGCTTTGCCTTAACCGAGCCACAATCAGGCTCTGATGTGGCCAATTCAACCATGACCGCCACGCGGGACGGGGATGAATTTGTGCTCAACGGCGAAAAAACCTGGATATCAAACGGGGGCATTGCCGATGTGTATACGGTGTTTGCCCGCACCGGAGATGCGCCGGGTGCACGCGGGCTATCGGCCTTTATTGTGCCAGCCGATACGGCTGGGCTGGGTGTGGTTGAGCGCTTGGAAACCATCGCGCCGCACCCGTTGGCGACGCTTTCCTTCACCGATTGCCGTGTGCCAGCTTCGGCCCTTTTGGGGCAATCCGGCGAGGGTTTCAAAATGGCTATGTCGGTTTTGGATGTATTTCGCTCCACGGTTGCGGCAGCAGCGCTGGGCTTTGCTCGCCGTGCCTTGGATGAGGCGCTGGCGCGGGTAAGCACGCGAGAGGTGCAAGGGGCGGCGCTGTTTGAATTGCAAATGGTGCAGGGGCATATTGCGGATATGGCGCTGGATATAGATGCCAGTGCTTTGCTGGTTTATCGCGCAGGCTGGGCCAAAGATATGGGCGCAGCACGGGTGACGCGCGAAGCGGCGATGGCGAAACTTTTTTCAACCGATCAGGCGCAAAAGGTGATTGATCGCGCGGTGCAACTGCATGGCGGCGACGGGGTGAAAAGCGGCGAAATGGTTGAAAAACTCTACCGAGAAATCCGCGCTTTGCGGATTTATGAGGGGGCATCTGATGTTCAACGCGTGGTTATTGCGCGGCAAGTTATGGGAGAATTTACATGACCGAGGCTTATAATCCAGCCAAAGACGGCGCGCAAATGAGCTTTGACGGGCGCATGTCTTATGGTGAGTATTTGCATATTGACCAGATTTTAGAGCAGCAGAAATGCCTTTCGGATGCACCGGATGAGCTGCTGTTCATCATCCAGCATCAAACCTCGGAATTGTGGATGAAATTGCTGCTGCACGAGCTGGGCAGTGCGCGCGGTGCGATTGCGCAAGACCGTTTACCGCAGGCCTTTAAAATGATGTCTAGGGTGTCTCGGATATTGGAGCAGCTTAACAACGCGTGGGATGTTTTGCGCACTATGACGCCGAGCGATTATTCGACTTTTCGCGATATTCTGGGCCAAAGCTCGGGGTTTCAGAGCCTGCAATATAGGATGATTGAGTTTGCGCTGGGCAACCGCAATATTGCGATGGTGAAGCCCCATGAGCATGTGCCAGCGGCCAAAAAAATGCTTGAAGACGAGCTTAAGAACCCAAGCCTTTACCATGAGGTATTGCGCTATGCGGCGCGGCAGGGGTTTGAGGTGCCGGATTTTGTTTTGGGCACCGCGCAAACAAAACCCCATAGTGCCGACGCGCGGATCACGCAGCTTTGGTCAGCGGTGTATCTGGATACCGCCAAACACTGGACCCTTTATGAGCTTGCCGAAAAGCTGGTGGATATCGAGGATTACTTTCGCCGCTGGCGCTTTAATCACGTCACAACCGTGGAGCGGATTATTGGCTTTAAGCGCGGCACAGGAGGCACCAGCGGGGTGAATTACCTCAGGCGTATGCTGGAGGTGGAGCTTTTCCCCGAGCTTTGGAACGTAAGGACGGAGTTGTAATGCAGGAATTAGGGCCAACCGCACATACTGACAGTTTTTCGCGTGACGGCCTGCCGCCTGCGGAGCACTGGCCCGATATCTTGCTGGATGGTTTTGATTACCCTGAATATGTAAATGCCGCGGTGGAGCTTACCGATGCGATGGTTGCCAAAGGCTTTGGGGACTATACGGCGCTTATCGGCAATGGGCGGCGGCGCACCTATAAAGAATTAACGGACTGGACCAACCGGCTGGCCCATGTGCTGGTTGAGGATTTGGGAGTAAAACCGGGAAACCGTGTTTTGATCCGGTCGGCGAATAATCCGGCGATGGTGGCGTGCTGGTTGGCGGCCACAAAAGCGGGTGCGGTTGTGGTTAACACCATGCCGATGCTGCGCGCCGCCGAGCTTGGGAAAATTGTGGATAAAGCCGAGATAACCCACGCGCTGTGTGATACCCGCCTGATGGACGAAATGGTTGGCTGCGCCAAGGACAGTGCTTTTTTGCAAACAGTGGTGGCGTTTGACGGCACCTCCAACCATGATGCCGAGCTGGACCGCTTGGCGCTGGAAAAACCGGTGCAATTTGAGGCCGTAAAAACCGGGCGAGATGACGTGGCACTGCTGGGCTTCACCTCTGGCACCACGGGCGAGCCTAAGGCCACTATGCATTTTCACCGTGATTTGCTGATCATTGCCGATGGCTATGCCAAAAAGGTTTTGCAGGTTACACCAAAGGATATTTTTGTTGGCTCCCCGCCGTTGGCATTTACTTTTGGGCTGGGCGGTTTGGCGATATTTCCGCTTCGTTTCGGGGCAGCCGCTACCTTGCTGGAAAACGCCCCGCCGCCCAATATGATAGAGATTATCGAGAAATATAAGGCGACAGTGTGCTTTACCGCGCCCACGGCTTACCGCGTAATGCTGGCAGCGATGGACGAGGGGGCTGACCTTTCGAGCCTGCGGGCGGCGGTTTCTGCGGGGGAAACCCTGCCCGCGCCCGTTTACCATGAGTGGATGGATAAAACCGGCAAAACTATGCTGGACGGGATCGGGGCAACGGAATTGCTGCATATATTCATAACCAACCGCTTTGAGGATTCGCAGCCCGCTTGCACCGGCAAGCCGGTTTCTGGCTATGAAGCTCGCGTGGTGGATGAAAACATGAAGGATGTGCCCGCGGGGGCGCTGGGGCGGCTTGCGGTGCGTGGACCGACCGGCTGTCGCTATCTAAACGATAATCGCCAAGCAGACTATGTTAAGGACGGCTGGAACATCACAGGAGACAGCTTTACGATGGACGCCAAAGGCTACTTACATTTTGCGGCGCGAAACGACGATATGATCGTTTCGTCGGGCTACAATATTGCGCGGCCAGAAGTGGAAGCTGCGTTTTTGGCGCATGAGGCTGTTTTGGAATGCGCTGTGATTGGGGCATCAGATGGTAATCCCCCCGAAAATTAATAGCGTTTGAAAGTAGAATTTCTTTTACCGTGACGGACGAGGAGATTCTGATGAAACAGTCCAAATACAGCGACGCTCAGATAATGAGCATATTGAAACAAGCCGAAGGTGGGGTTCTTGTAACGGAGCTTTGCCGTGAACATGGCATGAGTAACGCCAGCTTTTACAAATGGCGCTCAAAGTTTGGCGGGATGGATGCGTCACTGATCTCGCGCATGAAGCTGCTGGAAGAGGAAAATAAACGCCTGAAGAAAATGTATGCCGAGAAGAGTATGCAAGCTGATTTATTGAAGGAAGCACTTGGAAAAAAGTGGTGAGGCCGTCTCAACGCAAAGGGATGGCCCAATGGGCAGTCAGGCACCGAAAGGTCAGCATTCGACTGTCCTGCCGCACATTCCAGATCAGCGAGACCTGCTTTTGGTATCGGCCAAAGCTCAGCGATGAAAATGAACAGATTGCGGATCATCTTCTGGCTTTGATCAAGGCTAAGAAGACGTGGGGTTTCGGTTTTTGCTACCTGTATTTGCGCAACATCAAAGGCTTCAGCTGGAATATTACCCGGCAGGCGTATGCGAAGCATCGCCGAGAGGGCACAAACGCGTTTATCGCATTTATCGTGAACTGGAGCTGAATATGCGAATAAAACCACGCAAGCGCCAGAAAAGGGACAGGTCGGAACCACTGGCCGTGCCTGAAGCTCCCAACGAAGCCTGGTCTATGGACTTTATGGCCGACCAGCTTGCAGACGGCCGTTCCTTCCGTACATTGAACCTTCTGGATGATTTTAACCGCGAGGGATTGGCCATTGAAGTAGACTTCTCACTCCCGGCTGAACGCGTTGGGAGTTAGCACCAAATCATTGTACACATAGAGGTGGTCCTACAATTTTGACCAGTTAGCAGCGTAAATAAGATGAATCTGTTTTCATGGTTAAGCTGCTAATTTC
>JADGFD010000018.1 GCA_016744015.1 Paracoccaceae bacterium
GTTTCAATATGCTCATTATCTGAGCGTCGCTGTATTTGGACTGTTTCATCAGAATCTCCTCGTCCGTTACGGTAAAAGAAATTCTACTTTCAAACGCTATTAATTTTCGGGGGGATTACCAACTGAAGGTACGATAGATTGCCAAGTCGAATTTAGATGCACTATCCCCGATACATTGTAAGATAATTCAGCGAGCTTTATCGCAGTTGTTAGATCTATAATCGGATCCATTGATTACTGCCTCCTCAAGTTTTTGTGCCAACCACATTGCCGCCAACCACGCTGTGATCAATTAGTATATGATTTAAAATCTTTCCAAATCTTGATTCAGAAAAATACAGGGAGTCCACTGAGTGACCGTAGAAATATAGTATCGGCTTGGGTTCGTGGTAAATGTATCTGAAAAACGGTTGCGAATTTGAGCTGTCTGCACGTTCAAGCCGAAAACAAGTTTGATAGTGATACACATAATATATCTTGTCTATCAGGCACTCCTGATAGAGGTTCCCTTCAAAATCGAGGGTAGTGCTTTCTAGGCGCTCGGTTAAAAAAGCATTTTCTGACAAAATGATTTGATTTGCCCTCTCGGCGAAGAATAAATCTATCCGACTTACCGCAAAGATAAGCAAACCAATAGCTAACAAATATTTAACCACGCGCAATCTATTGACCAATCAAAATTACCAATATTCCGCCAACACTCTAAAATAGTAATGCCATGAGTGCAATAACCTTTGAGTGTGTTTTTATTGAATGTAGTATATAGTATAAAAATCATCAACCAGCCAAAACCAATTCCGGCGGCGGCATAACAAAAGCAGATATCCACTTAAGAAACCCTCGGAACCTGTTCAAATAAACCGAACCACCTCTCCCAGTCAATGAGACCACTAACGGGGCAATTTCTGTACCAGGGTTATCAATAATTTTCAGAAGAATTTTGGACCATGCTACTGAGAGGTTTTCAGCTTCGATTGTTAGGGGAGCCGTCGCGATATTTGATTTGGATTTACTCATGCTGCATCCTCCAAATGCCGGAATTTGGCTAGGCCAATAAAATTCTTGCGCGAAACCCTTACCGTTGCCGACCAATTTGGGGCAATAACCTTTGCTGGCCCGGGGCTTTGAGCTTCAAACAACGATCCGTTCCACAGACCCAAGCGGCTTCAGTCGGCCCGCTTCAACGAAAACATCCTTAGGAAGCAGGATATTAGTTGAAAATTCAGCGTCAATGTTCGGGTTGCTACGGTTTTTCCCCGCTACGATCAGTGGTAGCAATGAGTTCCAACCAAGTAATTTTTGCCTTATGCTTTTTGGGCTCTGCTTTTTTTATAAATCTGCTCGTGATTGGCTCAAGAAACCAAGGCCAACAGACAAGTGGGTTATTAAAGTCTGATAGCCCACCCCAAAGTCACACGCGATTACATACAGCTGTTCAGGAGAGGCCGTTTCAATGTCTAGACTACGTTTGTTGAATGCACCACGAATACCGATAGTTGGCATTAAGAGGTGGGCGGCAAATGTGTCGGCTAAAAATTCTTCAGGATCCTGCCAAGAGGGCACTACCGATCTGTCTCGTAGTTCGTGAATTACACTGCCATGCCCGAAATAATGATGCCCAAGTTCATGTGCACAATTATACGCCCGCCGCGCCAACGGTCTCATGGAGGAAAGATGAACGATCGCCCGTACCCCCTTTTGGTACATGCCCTCCATGTCAATATCGTTAAATCGAACAGAGACTCCTAGGGTTTGGCAAACATCATAAATACAAATAGCAGAATGCTGGTTCAGTCTACATGCTTGTCGTATTGCGGCTGCACCTCGCATGGCATCTGCAGCCAAAGCATGTCGACCTCCAGTGGAAGCTATGTTCAAAGCGGTGGTCATGAGGGGTCGCCTACTTCATCAGATGTATTCATGGCAGAGATTAGTTTTAAAAGACGATTGAGATCATTAGGCTTAAGTTTGGCAAGTTCTCTTGCAGCAAGTTTCAATCGAGGATCGGAAGGATCTGCCGTCTCATTTTTAGTTCCCAAGACCCAATTGATATCTACTTCATATATCTCACATAACTGGTGAAGTTCTTGGGCAGAAACTCGGCGATTACCGGCTTCGATTTCAGATATTGCGGGCCGATGTAGCCCAAGCAACTTCGCAACCTGCCCCTGTGAAAGGCCAGCCATTTTTCGAGACTCCTTGAGCCTGGCTCCAATTGCCAATCGTTGGTTGATTTGGTCCTGTGTCACGCTGCATCTTCCGACGAGCTAATTGATTTAGCGATCGTGCAAACAAAATGTGCAATCTCACTGATGTTCATGGATTTTTTAGTATCCGCATTCGCGAAAATATTTTGATCATCCGGAATATCGATATTCAATTTGTCAGCAACAAGCGTTGTGGCTGCAATCCACACTTTGCTATCAAACTCGGTACTTCGTCCGCTGGCTTTGTCTTTCCAGACAAGGGCGGGCAATCAAGCCCACTATTACTCTGTATATCTTCGACTACGTCTTTTAGGGCTTGCTCGACGATTTTCTTATCCATTGCGAATCCCCTACCTTATTCTTTGTAAGATAATCGTACAGAATGGTAAGATTATCAAGATGCAAAGAATTCAATCAAATAAGTGATTGTTGAGGTGCTATGATTGGCCGAGACTTAAACAGCATAAAGCTATGTTGAATGTCCGTTTCTATTGTTCGCTTCGGTCGTTTACGCGCTTGCAGCGAAAGGCAGCTATCTGCCTATTCTGTTGAAAAACTCCGATTTCGGTCAAAATTGAAAAATATTTCACTGCACGGAGCTGGAGGGAAATATTGGCGAGGGGTTCGGCTAAAATGGGCTTAAAGCGATGTTGCGGCTCCTTGGGGCCTTTCGCGGCAATCCTCAATGAGTTTCAGTAAAGGTGTGCTATTGACGGAAACTTCCGAAATCTAAATATTGGAATTTTTCAATAGAATACGCCCTAACCGCCAAAAAACTGGTCGGGTGGCCGGATAGTGCACACCCAGCCACCCTTGCTCCTTATGCAGGAGTGTCGGTCAGGTCTTCGCGACGATCCAGGCGTTCTTGCAGCCAGTCCAACACTTCATCCTCAACCCATCCCACTCTGTTGGGGCCGAGTTGTATCCGCTTTGGGAACGTCCCGGCCTTTTCCAGTCTGGCCACGTGTTGCGGCGAGTATAGAACCAACTCCTTGAGCTGGCGTTTTGATAGTATCCGCATCTCGATCTCTCCATGTTTGAAGAGCATCGCGATGCCCTAGGTTACAACAATACCCAGGCACGGAACCGTAACAGCGCTTAGCGATATTGGCGAGAAAATCATTTGACAATTGTTTGGCAAGGTATTCATGGAATATTTGGAATTTTAGTTTTGAGAAGTGGCAGGGTGATTTCAGACAGGGCTCCCATAGCTGAACACAAGGAATCACCTATTAACAAACACAACCACGTGACTAAAAAGAGACTATAATCAAACAAGGTTTTAAAGAATTAAACGTAACCCTTTGATTTAAATGGTGAGCCGGTCGGGATCCGAACCCGAGACCTACTGATTAAAAGTCAGTTGCTCTACCAACTGAGCTACCGGCCCACACATAGCGGGTTACTAGGCGGGTGGGGGGCGATGGTCAAGGGGGAAATTGGGGAAATCCGTGATAAATATTTCGGAATTCCTATCGTGCTGGTGAGGTGGCTGGCATTGGTGGGCATATGCGCTTATAGAAGCGGTATGACAGGACAATATAAGATAGGCGGCCTCGCGTTTTTAAAAATGCACGGGCTCGGGAATGATTTTGTGGTGGTGGACGCGCGTGGGCGAGCCAACCCGATGACGCCTGCCTTGGCGCGGGCCATTGGAGACCGGCATTTTGGCATTGGCTTTGACCAGCTGGCGTTGATTCGCGATGAGGGCGATGTGGTGGCCGTGGATTACTGGAACAGCGATGGGTCGCTTTCGGATGCTTGCGGCAATGCCACCCGCTGTGTGGCGCGGCTAATTATGGCGGAAACCGGCGCGGCGGCTGTGACCTTGCGCACGGGGCGCGGCGACTTGGCCTGTGAAGATGCGGGGGGCGGGCTTATTCGGGTGAATATGGGCCAGCCGTATCTTGAATGGCATGAGGTGCCGCTGGCGCGGGAGATGGACACGCTAGTGCTGCCCTTGGAGGGCGCCCCCAGTGCTACGGGCATGGGCAACCCCCATTGCAGCTTTTTCGTGGAAAAAGTAGCGACGGTGGATCTTGATATGCTTGGCCCCGAAACCGAGCACAATCCGCTTTTCCCCGAGCGCACCAATGTGCAAGCGGTTGAGGTGATGGACCGCGAAAATCTGCGGGTGCGGGTTTGGGAGCGAGGCGTGGGGCACACGCTGGCGAGCGGGTCTAGCGCCTGTGCAGTGGCCGTCGCGGCGGCACGACGCAAGGTGGCTGATCGGAAGGTCACTGTGCATTTGGACGGCGGAAATTTGGGGATTGAGTGGCGCGAAGACGGTGTGTGGATGACAGGCCAAACCATGCTCGTGGCCGAGGGCGTGCTGAGCGCTGAATTTATGGACACCGCCAAATGAAGCCTCCGATTTTTGAAACCTTTGGCTGTAGGCTGAACGCCTATGAAACCGAAGCCATGCGCGACCTGAGCGCGGGGCTGGAAAACGCGGTGGTCGTGAATACCTGCGCCGTAACAGCCGAGGCAGTCCGGCAGGCCCGCCAGCGCATTCGCAAACTGCGGCGGGAAAACCCCGAAGCCAAGCTGATTGTGACAGGCTGTGCCGCACAAATTGAGCCTGAGCGTTTTAACGATATGCCCGAGGTCGACCTCGTGCTGGGCAACCTTGAAAAGATGCAGGCGGAAACTTGGGCGGGCATTGGCGCGGCTGAAGGCATTGTGGTTGAGGATATTATGGCCGCCACCGAAACGGCCGGCCACTTGATTGATGGCTTTGGCACCCGCGCACGGGCCTATGTGCAAGTGCAAAACGGCTGTGACCACCGCTGCACGTTTTGCATTATCCCATATGGTCGTGGCAATTCGCGCAGCGTGCCAGCAGGCGTAGTTGTAGAGCAAATCAAACGCCTTGTGGGCAAGGGTTTTAACGAGGTCGTGCTAACGGGCGTAGACATGACAAGCTGGGGCGCGGACCTGCCCGGGCAACCGCCCCTTGGCAACCTTGTACAACGGATTTTGACGCTAGTACCGGACCTGCCACGGCTGCGAATATCCTCGATTGACTCCATAGAGGCCGACCCTGCGCTGGTGGAAGCGATTAAATTCGCCCCACGTTTAATGCCGCATCTACACCTGTCTTTGCAGGCCGGTGACAATATGATTTTGAAGCGGATGAAACGGCGGCACAACCGTGAGAATGCCATTGAATTTTGCGCTGAAATGCGTGCGGCACGGCCCGAGATTGTATTTGGCGCGGATATCATCGCGGGCTTCCCGACGGAAACCGACGCGATGTTTGAGAACTCGTTGAAGCTGGTAGAAGACTGCGGGCTGACATGGCTGCATGTGTTTCCGTTTTCAGCCCGTGAAGGCACGCCTGCGGCGCGGATACCCCCTGTGGACGGGCGGATTGTGAAGGCACGGGCGGCACAGCTTAGGGCCTTGGGCGAGGCACGCGTTGCCACATATCTGGCATCGCAAGTGGGGCTTGTGGCGCAAGTGCTAATCGAAAACCCGCATATGGGCCGCACTGAGGGCTTTGCCGAAGTCGCATTTAAAGCACCCCAGCCCGTGGGCAAAATAACGGCGGCGCAACTGACAGGCATTGAAGGTGGGCATTTGATCGGTACACCTCTGTAATGACTTTACCAAAGCACACACCATTTACGCGCCTATCCAAATGGATAAGATGGCCCTTTCTGTTGTGGCTCTCTCTTGGCCTTCTTCCGCTCCTGTCCAACGCCTTTGGTTTTCAAATCCTCCCCTCACCGGAGTGGGCAGTGCAAGCCCGCGTGTCGGCCATTATATCGGGTGTATCGATGGCAGGCTTTATGGCATGGGCCGTAGCTCTGGGTACAAATATCGGCCCTCATAAGACGGGCAAAGCCGCGCGATTTGCGATTATTCTTTTTGCGCCCATCTTGGGTTTTCCCATCGGAAGCTTCGCTGTTTTAGCAGGCGGACCGATGATCGCAGCTATCACCATAGGCACTGAAACTGAAATCCAATACACGATCGCCAACGTCACGGCGCGCAGTTCTCGACGATGTAGAAACAGGATAGACCTTATGGATATGCCGTTGTTTTCTGATCAACTCTGTGGATTTTCGGCTGATTTCGGAAGCACGATTACGCGTGGTGATACAATTATTGTAACAGGGCGCGGCACCGCGTGGGGCGTGTTTTCGCATTCGGCGCACCGCGTTGAGTAGCTGGCGTTAACCAAAGCCGCAAGGCCGCACGACCACAACGAGGATCCCTCCGTGCGGGTCTTTTTGCTGGCGCAAAAAGACCCGCACGTTTGGGCCATGGCCTCGGTGGGCCAAGTTGCGATAAATGCGTTTGAGATATAAGCATGGGTATCCCTTTTATCACCGCCGACGATGTGACGTTAAGCTGAACTGATATGGTGGCGGCGTTGCTGGCGGGGCACAAGGGTGAGCGCCCACAGATTTCAGACCAGTTCTTAAATCGAGGGAGGATGTGTTGCTTTCGCCTGCGGCGTCGATCGACGGGCTGGGAGTGGCGGTGACATCGATGACAGTGTTTCCTGCGGAAGCGCCTTCGGTGCAAGGCGCGATGTTGCTGCTTACCGGTAAAAACGGGGCCAGTGAGGCGTTGATTGATAGTGCCTTGGTGACGCGCTGGATAACAGCGGCAGATAGCCTGCTGGGGGCACAGCTTTTGGCGCGGCGGGATTCTGGGCGATTACTGATAATCGGGTCGGGCACGGTAGAGCATATTGGCGCAATAATGATCCCGCTGGCGAACGGCGCGATTAGTCGCGAGGATATTACGCGGTTTAGAACGGTGGCGGGGCTCACTTGGATTTGATGGTTGGGCAGATCATTTTGGCGGCGTTTCGCGCAGAATTGGCTTGACGTGCCAGCCCGAACCCCTAGCCTGCCCTTATGCATCCTAACCCTATATTCCGGTCTCAGGACCATGAAAAAAGTCTTGCCTTTGCCACTGATCGGGGCTTTGGCACGCTATCTGTGAACGGCGATAATGGCCCATTGGCCGCGCATATCCCCTTTGTTTTTAACGCTGATCGTAGCCGTGTGGGCTTTCATATGCTGCGCTCCAATCCTGTGGCGCGGGCCGCAGGGCCTGCCCTGCTAGCGGTCAACGGGCCAGACGGATATATCTCGCCCGATTGGTATGGGTCACCCGAGCTGGTGCCTACGTGGAACTATGTGGCGGTGCATATCCGCGGCACTCTGAGCATATTGGGACCCGAAGCGCTAGAGCCACATTTGCGGGCGCTTTCAGATGAGTTTGAGCGGCGTTTATTGCCCAAGCCGATTTGGAATCTCGACAAAGTTAGCCGTGATGCGCGCGAAAAGATGATGCGGATTCTGGTGCCCGCAGAGCTGGACATCAGCCATATCGACGCCACGTGGAAACTTGGGCAAAACAAGCCTGAAGCGGCCATTACCGGCGCAGCCCATGGCCTGAAATCAAGCGCGTTGGGCGCAGAAACAGCGGCCCTTGCGGCCCTAATGGAGGACATAATATGAAACTGATCCATTCGGGCACATCGCCCTTTGTGCGCAAAGTGAGCGTGCTGCTTTTGGAAACGGGGCTGGAGAACCACGTTGAAAAGGAAACCGTGGCGATCACGCCGATGAACCCTGGTGATGTGGTGCCAAGCGCCAATCCGCTTGGGAAAGTGCCGTGCCTTATTAAAGATAACGGAGATTCGGTTTTTGATAGCCGTGTGATTACGCGCTATTTGGATACACTACATGATGGGGCTAAACTTTACCCTGAGGACGAGTCTCTTTGGCGTATTCTCACACTGGAAGCTATGGCGGATGGCATGGTGGATGCTGCTATTTTAATGGCATATGAGCACCGGCTTCGGACCGAAGAACAGAAATCCCCCGAATGGGTGGAGGCGCAATGGCTGAAAGTGAGTCGGGCTTTGGCGCATCTGGACGGGCAAGTTGCGGCGCTGGAACTGCTCAGCATGGCCAGCATCGCCGTGGGGGCTGCGCTTGGCTATATTGATTTCCGGCATGGTGAGCGGAACTGGCGGGATATTGCGCCCAAGCTGGCCGCGTGGGAAGCTGAATTTGCCGAGCGGCCCTCGATGCAGGCCACAAAGCCCGGCTAACGAGCCTCGGCCTTCATATGCATTTGCCCCTTTGCGCCACGCGCCCACAGGTCGCCGTCTTTCCAGCAAAGGTTTGCACTATCTGGCACGATAAGCGGGGCCGTGGCGCGAAAGCTGAAATGCTTGAGATGGCTAAGCTGGCGCGCCGCCATGCGCATAAGCAAATGCGCCAATAGCGGGCCAACAAGGCCGGAATAGCCCTCGTCGGTGCGGGGATTTCCGGTATACGAGGCCTCGATATTCAATCACACAGATCACGCCGCTTTGGTGAGTTTCGTGCTTCAAAATCACAAAGGCCAGCGGGCCTGTGCGGCCTTGCTTTTGAGTGGCGTGTTCCAAAGCCGTGGTTTTTGTGGCGCGCGCGCCTGCAATTAACGGCGCGTGAAACGCCAGCCGCCCGCCGGCCCACATCCGGCGAGGCAAAATCGGGGATCAACCCACCGATTTGAAGGTGGCCATCGCGGCCCAACGCCCGAGGCGGTGCGGGCTACCAGAAGTAGATCTGATGATAAAATGGCGGCAGTGCGGTGCCACTTTCAATTGTGGACACCTCACCCAGTGCCACCTGAAGCGAAAAAAGCGCGGGCGGGGTCAAGGATGACATCAACTTTGTGGTTCATCTGTCTTCGGGCGCGATATCCCGTATCCGCGCCACATGGGCTGCGATTTCAACCTTGGTGAATTTGCTATGCACGCGCTTTTTGCTGGCCGGATGGCTTTCCAGCCCCAACCCTTCACGCCATGTGCGGGCGGGGCGAATGGGGCGAGGCACAAAGCCGCCACCGCATTTTGGGCACACATTTTTAAGCTCGTCATGGGCGCAATCAGTGCAATAGGTGCACTCATAGCTGCAAATCATGGCGTTGGTCGCGTTGGCGGGCAGATCACAATCACATAGTTCACAATTCGGGCGAATTTCCAACATTGGCGGCTCCGGTTTATCGGGTGTCGCATAGCGCAGGCATTGATTACCAAAACTATGCTTGATAGGCTCCACTAGAGCCTAACTCCGGAGCCAACACTATGCCAGACCAGATTTCTCTTTCGCTTGACGGCCAAACCGTTGAGGCCCATGAGGGCGAAAGCCTGTTTGACCTCGCAAAAAGACACGGTAAGCCGTTGCCCCACCTGTGCCACGCAGACCGGCCCGGCTATGAGGCCAGCGGCAATTGCCGTGCCTGCATGGTAGAGATCGAGGGCGAGCGGGTGCTGGCACCTTCGTGCAGCCGTGCCGCTGAAGCGGGGATGGTGGTGCATACGGATAGCGCGCGGGCGGCTAAGGCACGCCGGATGGTGATGGAGCTTTTGATCACCGACCAACCAACGGGGGACAGCCATTTTTGGGATATGGCAGCGCTTGCGGGCGTGTCTGAAAGCCGCTTTCCGAAGGCGGACAGCACGCCGCTGCTGGATAGCTCCCATGTGGCGATGCGGGTTGACTTGGATGCCTGTATTCACTGCCAGCTTTGCGTGCAAGCCTGCCGTGATGTGCAGGTGAATGATGTGATTGGCATGGCGGGGCGCGGCGCAGACAGCCAGATCATTTTTGATCAGGCCGACCCGATGGGGGCCTCTACTTGTGTGGCCTGCGGCGAGTGCGTGCAGGCCTGCCCCACGGGGGCCTTGCTGCCTGCTGCACCTGCGGCGCAGGAATTTGATAGCGAAATCGCGTCCGTTTGCCCCTATTGTGGCGTTGGCTGCCAGCTTTCCTTTAAGGTGAAGGATAACCAGATCGTCCGGGTAGACGGGCTAGACGGCCCCGCCAACCAAGAGCGCCTTTGCGTAAAAGGCCGCTTTGGCTTTGATTATGTCGCCCACCCGCACCGGCTCACCACACCGCTTATCCGGCTTGAAGGTGCTGAGAAGGGCCTGAATGTAGACCCTGCCAACCCCTTCACCCATTTTCGCGAAGCAACATGGGAAGAGGCGCTGGACATGGCCGCAGGTGGGCTGGCAGAGCACCGTGATGCCATTGCGGGCTTTGGCTCGGCCAAGTGCTCCAATGAAGAAGCTTACCTTTTTCAAAAGCTCATCCGTGCCGGATTTGGCAGCAATAATGTGGACCACTGCACGCGGCTTTGCCATGCCTCTAGCGTGGCTGCCTTACTGGAGAATGTAGGCTCTGGGGCGGTCACCGCGACCTTTAACGAGATCGAAAACGCCGATGTGGCGATCGTGATCGGCTCCAACACCGTTGGCAACCACCCCGTCGCCGCCACCTATTTTAAGCAATTCACCAAGCGCGGTGGCAAGCTGATTGTGCTGGACCCGCGCGGCGTTGGCCTTGGCCGCCATGCCAGCCAAACGGCACTGTTCACCCCCGGATCGGACGTGGCGCTGCTAAATGCCATCATGCATGTGATTGCGGATGAAGGGCTATATGACGAGGCCTATATCGCCAAATTCACCGAAGGATGGGCTGTGTTTAAGGCCCATCTTGAAAGCTATTCCCCCGAAGCAATGGCTCCCATTTGTGGCATTCCTGCCGACGAACTTCGTAGCATTGCCCGCACCTTTGCGAGCGGCAAAGCAGGGATGATCTTTTGGGGCATGGGGGTGAGCCAGCACATTCATGGCACCGATAATGCCCGCTGCTTGATATCACTGGCCTTGATGACAGGGAATGTTGGGCGCTCCGGCACGGGGCTGCACCCTTTGCGGGGGCAAAACAATGTGCAGGGGGCCTCGGATGCGGGCCTCATCCCGATGTTTTTGCCGGATTACCAAAGCGTGGAAGATGACACTGTGCGTGCTAACTTTTGTGAAATTTGGGGGATTGAGGGTTTCTCGCCGGAGAAGGGCCTCACGGTGGTTGAAACCATCCATGCCATCCATGCGGGCCGCGTTAAAGCCATGTATATCCTCGGGGAAAATCCCGCGATGTCTGACCCGGATGTGCAGCACGCCCGCGCTGCGTTGGCCAAGCTAGAACACCTCGTGGTGCAGGATATCTTCCTCACAGAAACCGCCAACTTTGCCGATGTCATCCTGCCCGCTGCAGCATGGCCTGAGAAGCAGGGGACGGTTACTAACACCAACCGCCAAGTCCAGATGGGCCGCGCGGCCATCACCCCTCCGGGGCAGGCGTGCGCTGATTGGCAGATCACAACGGCGCTTGCCAACCGCCTTGAGCTAGGGTGGAATTACCAACACCCTAGCGAAATATTTGCCGAAATGAAGCAGCTGATGCCAAGCCTCGATAATATCACGTGGGATAGGCTGGAGGCTGAGAATGCTGTTACCTACCCCAGCCTTTCGCCTGAAGACCCCGGCCAAGCCATTGTGTTTTCCGAGGGTTTCCCCCGTGCAGGCGGCGTCGCCAATTTTAAGCCCGCAAGCATAACCGAACCCGACGAGCGGCCCGATGCCGCCTACCCCTTTGTGCTCATCACTGGCCGTCAGCTTGAGCACTGGCATACTGGCTCCATGACCCGCCGCTCCAAGGTGCTGGACGCCGTAGAGCCAGAAGCCACCTGCGCCCTCCATCCAAAAACCCTGCGGGAGATGGGCCTGAATGCCGGAGACCCCGTGCGCCTAACCACTCGTCGCGGCGAGATCACCCTCAAAGCCCGTGCTGATCGGGCGATCCCTGCAAAAACCGTGTTTGTACCCTTCGCCTATATCGAAGCCGCCGCCAATGTGCTGACGAATGCAGCACTGGACCCCGTGGGAAAAATCCCCGAGTTTAAGTATGCCGCCGTGAAGGTGGAGGCCGCTGCACGCCACTGACCCCTGCAAGCCGAAGGCGCCGCACGCGCTGACGAGGTGGCCCGAAGGGTCGGCGAGGAAGCGCGACGCCGGAACTGTCCGGCAGCTCCGGGTTTGCTTTTTCTCCTAGGGGGCAAGCCCCCGTCGAAAAAGCACATTTTTTGACAAGCAAAAAATGCCTGCCGCTGGCCCGCGCCTCGCTACGCTCGGTGGGCGTACCTCTGCGAGCACAAAAAAAGGCCCACCATCTGGCGGGCCTTTACCATAACTAAAATCAGCGCTTACTGTGCGCGCACATAGCGCTGAAGGGATACCCGAACCGGCTGGCTCGGTGAACCCTCTTCATAGCTATAAAGCAACACGGCAGCCAGATAACGACCGGGGTAAAGCTCGGCGGCGATTTGGCTATCGCGGGTGGAATTACCACCGAGGCCGCTATCATCATTATACCCGAGCTGCTGCCCGCGGTCGTTATAGAGATAGAGCTGCGAATCTGCACCGCCATTGCCAATGCCCTGAATAAGCATCAAGGAAGGCTCTGTAACTTCAAACATCAGCCAGCGGGCGTCTTTGCCCACCAACACATCGCCCGAGAAGGCGGATTGAACAATGCCGATTTCATCAATTGGATAGCTGCCACCAATCGGAGGCGAAGCCTCACCACTGGCATAACGGGCATTCAAAAAGGCCTGCTCGTCAAATTCGCGCACCACAACGTCGATCTGCTGTTCACCATCAGAAAGAGCGCTCACGGCGATACAATAATCGCCAGATTGCAGTGGGGTTTGCATGTCAATCTGCGAATTTAGCCCGTCATAATCGTCATTTTCAAAAACGATGTTACCCCCATTGTCATACACCCGTAAAACGGGGTCTGCTTCGGTGTTGTTGGCCGTAATGGTTAGGCCCAGCGGGGTATCAACGGTCAGGCGATGATAAGTTATAGCACCTGTGCGCGAAAAGCTGATCTGGCCGCCACCAGCTACGGCGGCATTGACAGGGCCAAAGGCGATTGGGTTTGCCGGGGTGGCGGCGGTGCACGCCTCAGCCGCACCACCACCAGAGGCTGCGCCAGGCGTAATCGCAGGCTGGTCCCAACGGGAAAGCTGCACGGTGGTTGGACCACTATTGGAAGAGAAGTTATAAACCCGCGCGCAATAGCTGCCAGGGTTAAGCGAGGTTTCGATCCGCGAGGCGCGCCCGCCGCCGCCATCATCATCCGAGGCCAGCTCGTTACCGGAAGTATCGAGCAGCACCATAACAGGGTCTACGCCGCTGACATCAGTGGCCTCAATGCGCACGTCGGTCGGGGCAGAAACTTCAAATTGAAGGTAATTATTGACGCCAGCGGTGAGTTGAACCTCCATCTGCGCCGGTTCTAAAATAGATGTTACATTTGCGCCAAAGCCGCCAAAGGGCTGCACTTCCGCTGGGGAAACGCCGCAAACGCTCAGCTGCGCTAAGGCAACCGAGGGTAAAAAAACACTGGCCGATGCCAGTAAAGCCAATTTTCTACGTAGCATAAAAATACTCCTAAAGTTGTTCAACATGAACGATGCATAAAGCTGCGCTACCATTTTCAGCGGGTTACAGTTATAAGGCAAGGAAAATATTGCAAAATATTTCAAGGCCATGCTTTTGGGCCGGATTCAGCCGATGGTATGCACCTCAACCCCGTGTTGGCTGCAAATTTGCGCTAGTGGCGCCGGCAAGGGTTGATCGGTGAAAAAACCGTCAATATCACGCATGTGGCCAATACGAGCGGGGGCGGAGCGGCTGAGCTTGGAAGCATCAGCCACTAATAATACCTTGCGCGCATTGGCAATGATCGCCTGAGACACCCGCACTTCGCGATAATCAAAATCCAGAAGCGAACCATCTTCATCAATAGCCGAGGCCCCGATGATGGCAAAATCGGCTTTGAATTGCTGCACGGTGTCGAGCGTTTGCTCGCCCACAAGCCCACCATCGGAACGCCGCAGCATGCCGCCCGTGACCATCACGCCGCAATTGGGGTTTGCGGCCATAATATTGGCCACGTTCAGGTTATTGGTAATCACCAGCAGGTCTCGGCGTGTGCGCAAGGCACGGGCCACGCTTTCGGTCGTGGTGCCGATGTTGATGAACAGCGAGGCATCATCTGGAATGGCATCTGCGCAGAGTTGGCCAATGGCGGTTTTGGCTTCGGCGGACATGGATTTGCGCGCCTCATAGGCCGTGTTGGCGACACCCGACTGCAGGATGGCACCGCCATGCACCCGGATCAAGTGCCCCTCGTCACAGAGCGTGTTCAGATCTCTCCGAATGGTCTGTGGAGTCACTTCAAGTGATTCGGCCAGCGCGTCAACTTCCACACGGCCAGAGGCACGGACCATGTTCAGGATTTCTTTTTGGCGAAAAGATAGGCTCATAAAAGGCTCCTTTTTACTGTAAACTATAGGTGGCACGCATGTTCGCTGCCGTCAAGGGAAACGCCAATATGAAAACATTTCGAACATTGCGAAAAGATTTTGACATCATGTGAAAATAAGTCGATGCTCTGCGCGAAGACTATTTTCAGGATAACCTGTGTCAGAAACCATGTTTGATATATTTGTGATCGGCGGCGGCGTGAATGGCTGCGGCATTGCGCGGGATGCCGCAGGGCGCGGTTTGCGCGTTGGCCTGGCCGAAATGGGTGACCTCGCCTCGGCGACGTCCTCGGCCTCTACCAAGATGTTTCACGGCGGGTTGCGCTACTTGGAATATTATAAATTCCGGCTGGTGCGCGAGGCCTTGATCGAGCGCGAGGTGCTGCTGCGCAATATGCCCCATATCAGCTGGCCGATGCGCTTTGTGCTGCCTTTGCACAAGGACATGCGGCCTTCATGGCTGATCAGGCTTGGCCTGTTTATGTATGACCATTTGGGCGGGCGGAAGATTTTGCCCGCCACGGCAACGCTGGACCTTACCAAAGATGATGCTGGCAAGCCGCTTAAAGCATCTTTGAAAAAGGCGTTTGAATATTCCGATTGCTGGGTGCAAGACAGCCGCCTTGTGGTGCTGAATGCGCTCGATGCCAAGGCACGCGGCGCGGAGATTTTGACCCGCACCAAGGTGATTGCCGCCAAACGGCGGGGTGACCATTGGGAGGTGGAGCTGGACGCAGCGGGCGAATACCGGATGATCCGCACCAAGGTTTTGGTAAATGCCGCGGGCCCATGGGTGGCCAATGTTTTGCGAGATACTTTGCAGCTCGACACCAAAGAGGGCGTGCGGCTTGTGCGCGGCTCGCATATTGTGGTGAAGAAGCACTTTCAGCATGAGCGCGCGTATTTTTTCCAAGGCGCTGATGACCGCATCATCTTTGCCATTCCCTATGAGGGGGATTTCACACTGATCGGCACTACAGATCATGACCAAGGGGATGACCTCTCCAAACCGGTTTGCACCACGGAAGAAGCTGATTATCTGCGGGCTTTTGCCTCTGAATATTTTGCGACCCCAATCAACCCAGAGGATATTGTGTGGACCTTCTCCGGCACCCGCCCGCTTTATGATGACCAAGCCAGCAGCGCCACTGAAGCCACACGTGATTACGTGCTCAGCCTGAACGAAGACGGTGCGCCGCTGCTCAGCATTTTTGGCGGTAAAATCACCACCTATCGCAAACTGGCCGAAGCGGCGATGGATAAACTTGCCAATCATTTTGATGGCCTAAAAAACAACTGGACTGCCACGGCGGCACTGCCAGGCGGGGATTTTCCACATGACGGTGTGCCCCGCCTGCTTGCCACCCTTCAAGCGGATTATCCGTTTTTGAGCACTAAACAGGCCCAACGCCTGATCCGCACCTACGGCACCGAGGCCGCCAAAATGCTGGGCGATGCCAAAGCCGCCAACGACCTTGGAGAGGATTTTGGCGCGGGGCTTACCGCCACTGAGGTGCACTGGCTATGTGAGCACGAATTTGCTGTGACCGCCGAGGATATCCTTTGGCGGCGCACCAAGCTGGGGCTGCATTTTACGCCTGAACAAACCAACCGGCTGAAAAGCTGGCTGGATAACAAAAACGGTCACGAAAGCGTTAAAAAAGTGTCGTGAAACGAAATTATGACCAAACCGCAAACTTCATGGGAGAAGACAATGCAAATGACTAAATATATTCTGGGGGCTGTTACGGCGGCTTCTTTTGCCGGTGGCGCACTCGCGCAAACCGAAATTCAGTGGTGGCACGCTATGGGGGGGGCCAATGGTGAGCGGGTTGACCGCATCGCGGCTGACTTTAACGCCAGCCAAAGCGACTATGTGGTCGTGCCTTCCTATAAAGGTAACTACACCGAAACTATGACAGCCGCCGTTGCCGCCTTCCGCGCCAATGAGCAGCCAGATATTGTTCAGGTTTTTGAGGTCGGCACCGCCACAATGATGGCCGCCGAAGGCGCTGTTTACCCGATTTCGGACCTGATGTCAGATACCGGCACTGCGTTTGACCAGTCGGTTTATTTGCCTGCTGTGGTGTCTTACTACCAGACGCCCGAAGGTGAGCTGCTTTCGATGCCGTTTAATTCCTCCACCCCTGTTCTGTGGTACAACCAAGACGCCTTTGATGCCGCAGGCATCGAAGCTGCCCCCACGACGTGGGACGAGGTGAATGCCGCCGCGCAAAAGTTGCTAGATAGCGGCATGACCTGCGGATACTCTTTCGGTTGGCAAAGCTGGGTAATGATCGAAAACTACGGCGCGTGGCACAACATGCCCATGGGCACGCAAGAAAATGGTTTTGCGGGCACCGACACCGAGTTTACCTTTAACAATGATGCGGTTGCGAACCGCCTACAATCTATTGCCGATAGCCAAGAAAGTGGTATCTTTAAATATGGTGGCCGCCGTGGGGATAGCCTTTCGCTGTTTACTTCGGGCGAATGTGGCATGTGGATGAACTCCTCTGCCTATTATGGCTCTATCAAAGGCCAAGCTGAATTTGCCTTTGGCCAAACCATGCTGCCGCTGGATACAGATGTAGCTGAAGCGCCGCAAAACTCGGTTATTGGCGGTGCGACCCTTTGGGTGCTGCGTGGCAAGCCAGAGGCCAATTACCCCGGCGTTGCGGCCTTCATGAACTTCCTGTCCGGCGCTGAAGTGCAGGCATGGTGGCATCAGGAAACCGGCTATGTGCCAATTACCACAGCCGCGTCTGACCTCTCACGCGAGCAAGGTTTTTATGATGAAAACCCGGGCACAGATACAGCAATCGCCCAGCTGAGCCTGAATGCACCGACTCCAAATTCGCGCGGTTTGCGTTTTGGTAACTTCGTGCAGATCCGAGATGTGATCAACGAAGAAATGGAAGCGCTTTGGGCGGGTGATAAAACCGCACAAGAAGCGCTGGACGAAGCGGTTGAGCGAGGCAATGCCCTGCTGGCCAAATTCGCCCGCGCCAATAACTAAAATAAACTGGCCCTCCGCCCCTGTGGTGGCGGGCCAACTCTGGGGGACATATGCTAAAGCGCGTTCATTTTGGGCCTTCATTGCTGCCCTTTTTATTGGTGGCCCCGCAAATCGCGGTTACGCTGATATTTTTCATGTGGCCCGCTGGCCAAGCCCTCTATCAATCATTTCTTATTGAGGACGCCTTCGGCTTTAGCTCCGAATTTGTCTGGTTTGAAAACTTTCAAGTCCTCTTTGAAGACAAATACTACCTCGCCTCGTTCCAACGCACCGCTATTTTCTCGCTATCAGTGGCCGGCATGGCCATGGGGCTAGCCCTATTAATGGCCGCCATGGTGGACCGCATTATAAAAGGTGTGATGGCCTATCAAACCATGCTTATATGGCCCTATGCCGTGGCCCCCGTAGTGGCAGGCGCGCTTTGGGTCTTTATGTTTGATCCGACATTAGGAATTTTTGCCTATGCGCTGAACACGGTCGGCTATGACTGGAACCACAAGCTCAACGGTGATGAAGCCATGCTACTGGTGGTGTTTGCTGCCACATGGAAGCAAATCGCCTATAACTTCCTGTTTTTTGTAGCTGCCATTCAGAGCATCCCGAAATCCCTTATTGAAGCCGCCGCCATTGATGGCGCCGGCCCGCTCCGCCGCTTCTGGACGATCATCTTCCCGCTGATCACGCCCACCACGTTTTTCCTTCTCGTCGTCAATATCGTCTACGCCTTTTTCGATACTTTCGGCATTATCCACGCCATAACCCAAGGTGGCCCGGCCAAGGCGACCGAGATTTTGGTTTATAAGGTATATAATGACGGCTTCATCGGGTTGGACCTCGGCGGCTCCGCCGCGCAATCCGTTATTTTGATGGGCATTGTGATTGTGATCACGGTGATCCAGTTCCGCTATATCGAGCGAAAGGTTGAATACTGATGATTGAAAACCGCCCTTTCGTGACCGTGCTTGCGCACCTCACCCTTATTCTCGGCGTAGCGATTGTGGCATTCCCGATCTGGATAACCTTTGTCGCCTCTACTCATGAAGCCGCGCGCATGACCCAAGTGCCACTGCCACTCTGGCCCGGTGACCAGTTTTTCACCAACCTCAAAACCGTGTTGTTTGACGGTGTCGGCGGCAGCAATGCCACACCCGTATGGCTGATGATGACCAACTCGCTCATCATGGCGATGATGATCTCGATTGGCAAAATTATCATATCACTAATGTCCGCCTTCGCCATCGTCTATTTCCGCTTCCCCTTCCGCATGGGGTTTTTCTGGATGATATTTATGACGCTCATGCTGCCCGTTGAGGTGCGCATCCTGCCCACCTTTGAGGTGGTTGCAAACCTTCATATGCTCAATTCTTATTGGGGTATGTCGGTGCCGCTGATTGCCTCGGCCACAGCCACCTTTATGTTTCGCCAAGTCTTCCTGACGATACCCGACGAAATGCTGGAAGCGGCGCGGGTAGACGGCGCTGGCCCGATGCGGTTTTTCTGGGATATCCTGATCCCGCTTAGCCGCACAAATATCGCCGCATTGTTTGTGATCCTGTTTATCTATGGCTGGAACCAATATCTATGGCCGCTCTTGATCACCACAGATTCAGGCTATTTCACCGTGGTCATGGGCATCAAGCAAATGCTGGAAAGTGCTGAGCAATCCCCCGATTGGCACCTGATTATGATGACCGCCCTTCTGGCTATGCTGCCCCCCATTATAGTGGTGCTGAGCATGCAAAAAATGTTTGTCAAAGGCCTGACAGAGACCGAAAAATAAGGAGGCCGCAATGGCTAGCATTACCCTAAAAGGTGTTAAAAAATCCTATGGTAAAACCGAGGTGATCCACGGGATTGATTGGGATATTAAGGATGGTGATTTTGTGGTCATCGTCGGCCCTTCCGGCTGTGGCAAGTCTACGCTTTTGCGGATGATCGCAGGCTTGGAAAGCATCACCGAGGGTGAGGTTTCTATTGGCGAGGCCGTGGTAAACAAGCTGGAGCCCAGCAAGCGCAACATCGCCATGGTGTTCCAGAATTACGCGCTTTATCCGCATATGTCAGTTTACAAAAACATGGCCTACGGGTTGAAGCTCATGAAGCTTGACAAGGCCGAAATTGACGCCCGCGTAAACAAAGCCGCCAAAATCCTGGAGTTGGAGAACTACCTCAAGCGCCTGCCGCGCGAGCTTTCGGGTGGGCAGCGCCAGCGGGTGGCCATGGGCCGCGCCATTGTGCGCGAGCCAGCGGTGTTCCTGTTTGACGAGCCCCTTTCAAACCTTGATGCCAAGCTGCGTGTGCAAATGCGCCTAGAGATCAAAAACCTGCAACACGAGCTGGGCATTACCAGCGTTTATGTGACCCACGACCAAGTGGAAGCGATGACGTTGGGCGACCAGCTTGCGGTGCTAAACGGCGGCTATGTGGAGCAGCTCGGCTCCCCGATCGAGATCTACGAGCGCCCGGCTTCAACTTTTGTGGCCGGCTTCATCGGCTCACCTTCGATGAACCTGATTGACGGCCTGATGGACGCCGAAGGTAAAACGATCACCCTTCCCGATGGCTCAATCATCACGACCCCGACCCCACGCGCCGCGGGCAAAGCCGTAACCCTCGGCATCCGGCCCGAGCATTTTACTCTTGGCGATGGTGACAACAAAGTGCCCTTGCATGTGCGCGTGGTCGAGCAACTCGGCGCTGATACGCTGGTGCACGGAAATTTGGGAGACACAAACGTGCCGATGGTCCTGCGCCTAGAGGGCGTGCAAACCCTGCAAGCGGGCGGCGTTGTAAAGCTCAACATCCCCCAAGATGCGCTGCATGTGTTTGACGGGGAAACAGGGCAGCGGGTGGCGTAAGGGCTTCAGCCCGCCCCCCTCGCCCATGATGGCTTAAAACCCACCCTACTTTTCGCGCCAAACTGCTTGACTTTGTATTAAAGCTAAAAGTGCAAAAACAAGGAACCCAGCTCCTAGCGTAGTTGAAAGCCAACTTATTTCAGCGCGACCAAACAGACCGAACCCTAAGAAAATGAGCCCCATCACCCCGTTAAAAAGCACGCCACTCAACGGGAACTTTTTTACGGCGCGAAATGCCTTAATATTCTTTATGGTCATAAACTCTAAATCTTCTGCGCGCGGTTCATGTTTGTTCTTACATGCAATCCCATGGCCCAAATCAGCCGTGCAATCTGGGCAAAGCCCCTTTGAGCAAGCCTTGCAGACCCCAACAGCTGATTCATTTGGATGATAAAAACACTTCATATTGCACCTCTAACATCCAAATAGCTCAACCTATTAGATAATGCAACGTAGGGTGCGTGGTTTCCACGCACCCTTGCGCATGTGGTGGGTGCAAGCACCCACCCTACCCGTCCACACGAATGCTCGCATTTTTCGGGTCATACGGGCTATCCACCAGCACCTCGGCCTCCCAAAGCTTATCCAGCATTTTGACCTGCACCTTTTGGCCAGCAACGGCCAACTCGGGCGGCAAATAGCCCATGCCGATGCTTTTTTCAAAATGCACGGAATAGCCGCCGGAGGTGAGGCGGCCTACTTTTTGGCCATCCAGAAACAGCGCTTCGCGGCCCCATGGGTCGGCGTCGGTTGGGCCGTCTATCAGCAGGGTGCAACATTTGGCGCGAATACCGGTTGCCAGCATGGCTTCTTTGCCATGAAAATCCTTATCAAGGCTCACAAAACGCGGGAGGTCGGCTTCCAAGGGGGTGGCGTCTCGGCCCAGCTCGGTGCCAAAGGCGCGATAGCTTTTCTCTTGTCGCAGCCAGTTTTGGGCGCGGGCACCCACCAGTTTGAGGCCGTGCTTTTCGCCTGCTTTTTCGATCAAATCGAAGAGGTAGTTTTGCATTTCAATCGGGTGGTGCAGCTCCCAGCCCAGCTCTCCGGTATAGGCCACACGAATGGCGTGCACGGGGCACATGCCAAGCTCGATATTGCGCGCGGTTAGCCACGGGAAGCGCTTGTTGGACAGCGCGGTGGCAGGGTCCGCATCCACAATAATATCGCGAAGGAGATCGCGGGATTTGGGGCCAGCGAGGGCAAAAACGCCGTATTGCGTGGTGACATTCTGGATTTCGATATAGCCAAGCTCGGGCGCTTTATCGGCGGCGGCTTTACGCAGGAAATCCGCGTCATAATCCGTTAAAGCCCCTGCGGAAACGAGGTAATATTCATCAGCAGCTTCGCGCACGATGGTATATTCAGTGCGGGTGGTGCCTGCACCTGTGAGCGCATAGGTCAGGTTTATCCGGCCCACGCTTGGCAGCTTGTTACAGGTGAACCAGTCCAGAAACGCCGTTGCCCCCGGGCCTTTTACGCGGTGTTTGGTGAAGGCCGAGGCCTCAACCAGCCCAACGCCATTGCGGATGGCTTTAGCCTCTTCCACGGCATATTGCCACCAGCCGCCACGGCGGAAGCTGCGGCTATCGTGGTCATTAAAGCCCTTGGGGGCAAAGTAATTTGGCCGCTCCCAGCCGTTAACCACGCCAAACTGCGCGCCACGGGCTTTCATGCGGTCATAGCAGGGCGTGGTGCGCAGGGGGCGGCAGGCTTCGCGCTCTTCGTCGGGGTGGTGCAGCACATAAACATGCTCGTAGCATTCTTCGTTTTTACGCGCGGCGTATTCAGTTGTCATCCAGTCGCCATAGCGCTTGGGGTCAAGGCTGGCCATGTCGATCTCGGCTTCACCATTCACCATCATTTGCGCGAGGTAATAGCCGGTGCCGCCAGCGGCGGTGATGCCAAAGGAGAACCCTTCTGCCAACCACATATTGCGCAAACCCGGGGCGGGGCCGACCAGCGGGTTGCCATCAGGCGTGTAGCAGATCGGGCCGTTAAAGTCATCTTTCAGGCCGCTTTCCTCACAAGACGGCATGCGGTGGATCATCGCCATGTACTGCTCTTCAATCCTCTCCAGATCGAGCGGGAAAAGGTCAGCACGGAAGCTATCAGGCACGCCGTGCTCAAAGCAGGCAGGCGCGCCCTTTTCATAAACGCCCAGTATCCAGCCGCCACGCTCTTCGCGCACGTAAGATTGCGCGTCGGCATCGCGGATTACGGGGTGCTCGGGGTTGGTTTTGCGAAACTCAACCAATGCGGGGTCGGCATCAGTTACGATAAACTGATGCTCAACAGGGATGGCGGGGATTTTGATGCCAAGCAGCTTGGCGGTGCGCTGGGCGTGGTTGCCCGTAGCGGTCACCACGTGCTCGGCATGGATTTCAAAAGCCTCACCAGAGGGCACAAGGTTGCCACCTTTTTCAACCATAACCGAACCGCGCACAATCCAGTGGTCCTCAAACCATTCATAGCTATCGACCTGCCGCTTACGGATAATCTCAACGCCCCGCTGCCGCGCCCCTTTGGCCATGGCCATGGTCACATCGGCGGGGTTAATATAGCCATCCGTCGGATGGTAAAGCGCGCCCTTAAGGTCATCCGTGCGAATGAGCGGCCAGCGGGTTTTCACCTGCTCTGGCGTTAGGAATTCGTATTCGATGCCCACGCTATCGGCCGTTGTGGTATAGAGCCTGTATTCATCCATCCGCTCATCGGTTTGCGCCATACGCAGGTTGCCCACCACCGAAAAGCCGGCATTTAGGCCGGTTTCAGCCTCCAGCTCTTTATAGAACTTCACCGAATAATCATGAATGTGGCTGGTGGCATAGCCCATGTTAAACAGCGGCAGCAGGCCCGCCGCGTGCCATGTAGACCCGCTCGTCAACTCGTCGCGCTCCAAGAGCACCACATCTTCCCAACCCGCCTTTGCAAGGTGGTAAGCAATGCCCGCCCCCACAGCCCCGCCGCCAACGATACATGCTTTTACATGGGTTTTCATGGGAACTCCTGATTCCATTTTCTGCACAATGCCAGTATACTGTAAAACTGCCAAACCGGTGGCGACCGCTCAATGGGCGTTTCCGACAGAATGGCTGAATTTTGCAAGCGAGGTAACCAAATGGGATACTATTTACAAAACTGCTTCTGGTTGATGGTGCCATCTTTTTTACTGCTATTTTTGGCCGCCGACCAGCTGCCAGCCAGCTTTCAGCCCGGCACATTCTGGCATGATATTCCATGGTTTATTTCCTGGCCCGAAAACCTGTTGCGCACATTATTTTTTGCCCTGACTGCATTGATGCCGTTTAGCCTTGCAACCCCACGCCAGCGTGGTGGTTTGGCAGTGTATCTGCTTGGCACGGTGCTGTATATCGGCTCTTGGCTGGTGCTGATTGTTGCCCCGCAAAGCGGTTGGAGCCAGAGCGCCGTCGGCTTCCTTGCGCCTGCATATACACCGCTAATCTGGCTATTTGGAATCGGGATGATCCATGACCGGCTGTTCTGGCCGACAACAAGATACAAGCCTTGGATGTTTTTTGCGGTGGTGGTGGCCGCCTTGGGGTTTCATATTGCACATGCGGCAATGGTATATGGTCGTTTGCCATGATGGAGCTTGCCAGGCAAAGGTTGCTTGGGCATAGTCAGAAGCGAACAAAAACAGGAGGAACTCATGGATTTTCAATCAATTCTGGCCGCCGTAGCGGCACTTGGGGTAACAGGAGCCGCCAGCGCACAAGAAGCGCCGCCAATCGGGCTGCCTGATCTGGCGGGCCGCACCGTGGTGGTGGTCACTGAAAACGCCTATCCGCCGCTGCAATTTGTTGAGCCTTCCTCTGGGAAAGCCATTGGCTGGGAATATGACGCGATGGCTGAAATTGCCCAGCGCCTGAACCTGACCATTGAATACCAAAACACCAGCTGGGATGCGATGATCCCTGCCGTTTCCGATGGCCAGTATGATATGGGCATGACAGGCATTACCATTCGCGAAGACCGCGCCGAGCAGGTTGACTTCTCTGACGCTTATATGCGCTCCGAAATGGTGATGCTGGTGGCCGGTGATGAAGCACGCTTTAGCGATGCAGCTGGCTTTGCCGCCGACCCCGAGCTGCTAATGGCGGCCCAACCCGGCACTACGCCCTTTTACGTCGGCGTTTATGATGTGCTAGATGGTGATGAAGCCAACCCGCGCATTAAGCTTTTTGAAACATTTGGTGCGACCGTGCAGGCCCTTAAAGCGGGCGATGTGGATCTTGTGCTCACTGACGGCACGGCGGGCAAGGGCTATGTCGATGCCTCTGATGGCGCCCTCAAGATTGTGGGCGAACCACTGGGGACCGAAGATTTTGGCTTCATTTTCCCGCGTGGTTCTGACCTTGTAGAGCCGATTAATGCCGCTATTGCCGCCATGCGCGCGGATGGCACGCTGGACGCGCTTAATGCCAGGTGGTTTCTTGAGTATAAAATTGGTGGCTAAAGCCACTTTTTCCTTTCCGGTGCCTAGCGCCGGAAGGGGGGTTTAGGATTTTCCTTTGCATCCTCAACAAAACAATGACTTTCCCTACTGGCTGCTGGTAGCCGCCACACTCGGGCTTTATCTCGCTTACCGCGTGGCCACAGACGAGCTTTACACCCAAGTTATTACCATCGTGTCCAAAGGGATGTGGCTCACGATTTTTGTAACCGTGGTAACCTTTTTGATGGCCTCAGCTTTTGGTTTGCTGCTTGCCGTCGGCTCGCTTTCGCGCTTTGTCATTTTCCGGCAGCTCGCGCGGTTTTACATCGAAATTGTACGCGGCATCCCCATTCTGGTGTTGCTTTTTTACATTGCCTTTGTGGCCGCCCCTGCGCTTGTGGTGGCGATAAACTGGGTGATAGAGCCGCTCGGCTTCGATGCGATGCGCACCCGTGATCTTTCCATGATGTGGAAAGCCATTTTGGCGCTCACCATCGGGTATTCAGCCTTTATAGCCGAGGTGTTTCGGGCTGGCATCCAGTCTGTCGAGCAAGGGCAGATCGAAGCGGCCAAGGCGCTGGGGCTAAACGGCTGGCAGCGATTTCGGCACATTGTTTTTCCCCAAGCCATTCGCACCATTCTGCCGCCGCTTGGCAATGATTTTATCGCGCTTATCAAGGATAGCTCGCTGGTTTCGGTGCTTGGCGTGGCTGATATTACCCAGCTTGGGAAAATTTATGCCGCGGGCAGTTTTAGGTTTTTCGAAACCTATAACATTGTGGCCTATGTATACCTGATGATGACCGTCACCCTTTCGCTGGGCCTGCGCAGGCTAGAGCGCAAAATGAGGGCGGAACCAAAAGGCTAGATTGGTTCCAGCATACCAGCCACGAAATAAGGTAGATTTTACAACATAGAATCGTTAGCATGCGCAGCAACTATAGAGGGATTTTGTTGTGAACACACCAGAAGGTATTTTGCGTGCGGGCGAGTTGCTCAATAATACGTATGTAATTGAAAAGCTCATCGGCTCAGGCGGCACGGGTGAGGTCTATCTGGCGAAAAACATCGTGTCCGGCCGGAAATTCGCCATCAAAATCCTTAAGCAAGAATTTTCGCAAAACGAAGCCTTTATTAACCTGATGCGGCGTGAGGCCGACGTGCTGCACAATGTGATAGACGACGCGGTGGTGCGCTATAACGAGTTGCTGAAATCAGAAATGCATGGCGGATTTGTGTTTTTGGTGATGGAGTTTATCGAAGGCCCGCAATTGGCTGAGATCATGCAAAGCTCTGGGCCGATGGACCCAAACGCGCTTTTGCAAGTTGCCCGCCGCATGGGGCAAGGCTTGGCTGCCGCCCACGCGCAGAACGCCTTTCATCGTGATATCTCGCCTGATAACATCATCCTTCCCAGCGGCGACCCTACAAAAGCCAAGCTGATTGACTTTGGCATAGCGCGGGATATTTCAGAAAATGCGCAAACGGTTGTGGGCGGCGGGTTTGCCGGCAAATACCAATATGCCTCACCGGAGCAGCTCAACGGCGATGTGGATGCCCGCTCCGATCTTTATAGCCTTGGCGTGACCTTGCTGAACGCATTTCGCGGAAAATCCAGCCAGATCGGCTCTTCTTTAATGGAAATTGTGCAGGTCAAAGCCCAGCGGGTAGACACCCGCGATGTGCCGGGGCAACTTGGAGAGCTAATTTCACGGCTGGTGGAGCCGCGGCCCGAAGACCGTTTTCAAAGTGCGGCTGAAATGGTGCGGTGGCTGGGCGGTGCCCCCATGGCTACCGCGCCGATTTCGGCACCCTCCCCCCCCTCCGAGCCCGCAATGATAACACCGTCTAAGCCTGCCACCTCGTTTCAGGCCTTGCCCGAAGAACCGGGCGGCGGCTTGGGTAAATTTATGGTGCTGCTTCTTATTGCAGCCCTCGGCGGCGGCGGCTGGTTTTTTGGCTTTGGCCCCGGAAAGGAGATGGTTTTTCCGGCAAAATATGAAGCGGAATCGCCCTACACCATTCGGGCACGGCATGATGATGGCGCCAATTTCATCACCATTGCCGGCTTTGTGCGCGGGCCGGAAGCAGGGGCAGAAATGCTTGCGCAACTGCAACTGACCTATAGTGAATTCACCATTAACCCCAGCCTTGAAAACGCCAGTGGTGAGCCAAATGACCGCTGGGAGCAGATATTTGTGAGCATGGTAAAAGAGGCCAAGCCTTTGAATTCATGGAAGGTTGAAATGATAGACGAGGTCGTGAGCCTCAGCGGGGAAGCGCAAAGCGAGGCCGCTGCCGAAGCGGTGCGCACGGCGTTTGAAGCCACCGGCAAGCTAGTGGATGTGGATACAAGTATTTCCATTACAGTGGCCATTCCTCCTTTGCCACTGGGCCCGTTAAATGATCTGATGGCAACTTACCAAACCTGCGGCCCGCTGCGCATAACCGGTGGTGACGGCACCGTGCTTGGCCCTAACGACCGGATGACAGTTTCAGGGATTATTGCCCGTGAAAGTGATGTGGAGGTCTTTGACCATGTGCTGAATGAAGCAGCATCCGGCCGAGGAATCGACTATAATCTTGGCGTGCTTAGTGAACCCATTTGCGAGATGGAAGCCATCCTGCCCGCGCCGCAAGATAACGGCATGGAACTGCACTATTCTTATGGGGTTCGGGAAGGTGAGGTCGGCAACCAACCCTTCCACGCCGGTGAAAACCCGGTGATAGACCTGCTAATGCCCAGCGAGGTTAACGGGTTTCTATATGCGTTTTATGTAGGTGCCGAAGGGAAGGTTTATCATTTTATCCCGCATCTTTCGCGCCAAACTCACACCGTGCCCCCTATTGGTGAGGCTGTAGATGGCAAGCAAAGTGTTCGGCTCGCCTATCCAATTGCAGTGGCCTCAACAGAAGACCTCGGCTTTACAGTCGCTGCGCCTTTTGGCACCAACATGCTGGTGGTCATTCTCACAAAAAGGCCGCTGTTTGACAGCTTGCGGCCACGGGAGGAATCTATTGCCGCCCTGCAAGAAGCTTTGGCTCCACAAGCCAACCTGCTCAATGACCCAGAAACCATGGTCATCAGCCGTTATCTTGTAACAGAGCCGTAAAGGCCCCATATATAGGCTATTGATAGCGATATGAGTCGCAAAATGAATTTTTTGGCCAATTGGGCCGTAATTTTAAAAAGGAGACACGTTATGGGAATACACAAAATAGCTGCGCTGCTGGCTTTTTCGGCGCTGGTTAGCCCGCTGGCCGCCTCGGCTCAGGCCTTAACCGCAGAAGAAATTCTGGCATTGCTGCAAGCGCAGCGTGAGCAACTGGCGGCAGGGCTAGGCGCTGAGCGCACATTGGAATTTGTGGCGGCGTCAACACCCGAAGCCACCAACGAAGACGGCATGGCTTTGGTGACAGAGCTGCCGGGCGACGCTATTGCGGCAAATACCGATGGTTCGCTTATTCCTGAAGAAATGGTCATTGATCTGACCATCTTTTTTGAATTTGATTCAGCCCTGCTAAAATCAGAATCCAAAACGCAGGTGGATGCGCTGTGCACAGCGATTGAAGCCAATGAAGCGGCTTTGCTGGCCGGCGGCGAAGAGGGGGCAGCGGTTGAACACGGGTCATACCAGATCATCGGCCATACTGATGCCTCGGGGACTGTAGCCTACAATCTATCACTCTCCCAAGCGCGGGCCGACGAAGTCGTGCGCTATATGGTGCGCGAATGCGGCATTGACGGCAATGTTTTGCAAGCTGTTGGCATGGGTGAAGGGCGGCTGAAAGACGCGGGCGATCCGCGGGCAGACCAAAACCGCCGAGTTGAAATCCAGGTCGTTCTTTAAGCTAGAAATATGCGCGTCGGGGCTAATGGCCCTGCTGCGCAGTGCTTAGCGATAAAAAATATTGCCGCCAAATTGCCCTCGGGCTGAAAGGGTTGCAAACCAGCCGGGCACCATGCTGGCCGCATGGAAAAATAGCGCCCCGTTTGTAATGTCCTCCCCGCGATTGACCATAAGCTCAAGCGAGATGCTCCGCATTTTGGCCAGTTCAGCAGGCTCATTATACTGGTCGTTCGGGATTGCGTCACAGCGATAGCTAAACTGGCAAGAACCGTTGTAGCGCTGGTCAATTACGCCACAGACGCTGGCCGGAAAACGCGTATCTGCGGCACGGTTCAAAATAACCTCTCCCACCGCGCGCTCACCTTCATAGGTGGTGCCGCGCGCTTCAAAATAAAGCGCCTCAGACATGCAATCAACATCGGCCGAGGTATAGCCCGAGCTGGAAAGTGTGGCTTCCATGGGTGAGATTTGCGCGCAGGCGGTGGCCAGCGTGAGTAAAAGCAGTGTAATTTTTGAACGGAAAAACATATCGGACCTATTAAGCTAATTTGCGCGTATATGGACTGTATAAGGTATAATTACAAGGTAGGAGCGATTTAGCTGGCAATATGTCGCAAAGAGGCGCATTCTGCCGCCCCCGACATTTTGTCGGTTACGGAGCTAGTTTGCCTAATATTACAGATACCGCCCTACGCGCCTATGCAGAGAAACTCGCAGAAGAGGCTGGGAAAGTGGCCATGGGCTATTTTCGGGGTAAGCTTGGGGTGGAGGTCAAAGAAGACCTAAGCCCCGTAACGATTGCCGATAAAGCCGTGGAGGCTTTTGTGCGGGCGCGCTTGGCGCAAGACTTCCCGGATGACGGCATTTTTGGCGAAGAAGAAGGCGCCAGTGGGCTGGACCGCGCGCGCGTTTGGGTGCTGGACCCGATTGATGGCACGCGCTCTTTCCTTTCTGGCTACCCGACCTTTGGGTTTTTGCTTGCCATTTTAGAGCATGGCAGGCCCAAAATCGGGGTGGTGGGCATTCCAGCCATGGGTGAGGTTTATGCGGGCCTAGGGCAAGATGCCCGCTGCAACGGCGCGCCGATTTCGGTGTCTGCGCGAAAAACCCTGTCAAACGCTATCCTTTACATCCACGAAGCCGAGCATATGCGCGACGGTGACGAAGCGGTGCTGGAGCAGCTTACCAAGTCTGGCGCCACCCGCCGCTTTGCCTATGATTGCTATGCACATGCCTTGCTGGCTGCGGGGCATATTGATGCGGTGGTGGATTACAACCTCCAGCCTTATGATTATCTGCCCCTTTGCGCGCTAATTGAAGCCGCGGGAGGGATCATAACCGATTGGCACGGCCAGCCGCTTACGTTGCAATCTGACGGGCGGGTGATTAGCGCCGCTACGCCTGAACTGCACGCCGAACTTTTGGAGATAACCCGATGAGCGCGACCGAATCCCTTATGCGGCTCATTGGCTCTGTCAGCCTGCTTTTGTGGGGCCTTTATATGGTGCGCACGGGTGTTACCCGCGCCTTTGGCTCCGAGCTACATCGGATTGTCGGGCGCGCGGTTTCAAACCGTATTAGTGCCTTTCTGAGCGGCATTGGTGTAACCCTGATTGTGCAATCCAGCACGGCCACGGCGCTAATTATTTCCTCCTTTGCCGCGCGGGGAGTTATTGCCTTGCCTGCCGCTTTGGCCGTGATGCTCGGGGCCGATATTGGCACTACGCTAGTGGCGCAAGTGCTTTCGTTTGATCTTTCTCTTATGCCTTATATTTTGGTGCTGGTGGGCCTTGTGTTCCACGGTCCCAAGCGCAGCAGCAAAACGCGGCAACTGGGCCGCGCTGTGTTTGGCCTTGGGCTGATGCTTTTGGCGCTTTCCCTGATTGTGCAAACCTCCGAGCCATTGCGAAACTCGCTTATCCTTCAGGATGTATTTGAATCAATCAGCGCCGAACCGATGATTGCGATACTGCTGGCGGCGCTGCTTACATGGGTTTCCCATTCCAGTCTTGCCATTGTGCTTTTGGTGATGAGCTTTGTCGTTGGCGGGGTTATTGGCATTGACCTTGCTTTCCTGCTGGTTATCGGGGCCAATCTGGGCGGGGTCATCCCGCCGATCGTTGCCACACTTTCAGAGGGAGACCTCGCGCGGCGGGTCACCTTTGGCAATGCCGGCTTCAAGATTATCGGCGCGATCATATTTGTGCCGTTTCTGGCCTATATGCCCGAGTTTCTGGGCCGGATCTCGGATGACCCGGCACGGCTGGTTGTGAACTTTCACACCCTGTTCAACTTCACCCTCGCCCTTGTATTTGTGCCCTTGGTGCCCCTGGCTGCACACATATGGGAGCGCATTATCCAGCCCAGCACCAGCAGCACCGACGAAGACACACCGCGCTTTCTTGACGAAAACTCAATCAACACCCCAGTGCTGGCGCTCGCCTGCGCCACCCGCGAGGTTGGCCGCATGGCCGAAACCGTAGACACTATGCTGCGCGGGGTTTCGGAGTGTTTACAGTCGGATGATTATTCTAGTGTGGACGAGCTGATTGAACTCGATGATCGTGTGGACACGCTTTATGACGAGATAAAATCCTACGTTACCCGCGTTTCTCGGCAGGAAATTGACCAACCGGAAAGTGACCGTGTGGTGGAAATTTTAATGTTTACCACCAACTTGGAGCATATGGGCGATATTGTCGAAAGCTTACTCGGCGCGCTGGTGCGGCGCTCCAAAAAGGAAATCAGCTTTTCCAAAGAAGGCCTATCAGACCTGCTAGAACTAAATACCAAGCTAATTTCAAATCTGACACTGGCGATCAATATCTTTAACTCAGGCGATGTGGCACTGGCGCGACAACTGATTAAAGACAAAGCGCGGGTTAATAAAATGCAAGGCAACTTTGTGCAAAACCACCTTGAGCGCCTAAAAGATGGTAAGATCGAAAGCGTGGCAACGAGCAGCCTGCACATGGATGTGCTGCGTGACCAACGCCGGATTCACTCCCATATTACCGCCGTGGCCTACCCGATTTTGGAGCAAGCTGGCAAGCTGCGCAAATCGCGGTTGAAGTAAAAGGCGCGCCAAGCAGGCGCGCCTTATATGCTTAAGCGGTCTTGACACCCTGAAACCAGCCCAAACGGCCGAAAACCAACCAGTCTAGGATTAGGGCCACCACCAGAGATGCCCCCACCAGCGGCAGGATGACGCTAAGCGCAATGACCACCGTGATCATGCCCCAGCCAAGTGCGGCCTTTGGGGCGGCGGGCACACCAAGCGCACCAGCGGGGCGTCGCTTCCACCACGCGGTAAAGCCCGTGACCGAGAGGATAACCCCGAGCGCGGCCGCGATCGTATTCAACACCAAATTGGCCGTGCCAAAAAGCTCGCCTTGATGCAGCCCGATGCCAAGCGACACCGCTTTGGCCACAATCGGATTATCCGCAAAATTTACGCGCTGGATCATCTCGCCGGTATACTGATCTACCACCATTTCTGCGCGTTGGAACCGGTCGCGCGTGGCAGAGCCAACCCAGAAAGTTGCCTCACCGTTTTTAGGGGGCCGCAGGCTATAGGGGCCAACGATCCCTTGTGAAACAGCCAGATCAATAACCTGTTGGTAAGGGATGGTTTCCCCTGTTTCGGCTGAGGAGTTGATCGGCGCCCCGCCAAAGCGCAAGCTTTTCGATTTCTGCCCCGTTTGCTCTTGCACAAAGCCCAAACCACCACCCCAGACATCTGTCCAGGGAAGGCCTGTAATCAGAAGTGGCAGGATTAGCACAAAGGCCAGCATGCCGGTAAACATATGCGCCTCGCGCCACCATGCCCGCCCCTTTGACGAGGGCAGAGAAACGGCCTTGCCGAGGCTCCGCTTGCCCCGCGGCCACCACAAGTAAAGGCCGGTAATCAGCATTACGATAGCCCAGTGGGCCGAAAGCTCGACAAATTTTGTGCCTGTTTTGCCCAAAAGCAGCTCCCCATGGAACTTTTTCATCATACGCATGAGGGTTGAATCCCGTGGCTGATCAGCCAGAACTTCGGCGCTATAAGGGTTCACCCAGACATAGGATTTAACTCTGTCTTTGTCTTGCACCTCAAAAACCGTCGCGCGGCCTTCGGTTTCTTCAGTTGTGATACTGCGTATTTTGGCGCCCGGCAATGCGGTCAGCACAGCGGCCTCTTGCGCTTCAAGGCTTTGCATGGGGCCTGTGGCCTCCACATTAAGGCGCTCACTATAGATCATCTCTTCGATCTGCGGCTTATAAAGATAAATGCCACCCGTGATGGAGAGCATCAGCATAAAGGGCAGCACATATAGCCCCGCCAAAAAATGCCATTTCCAGACAAGGCGATAAAAGGCACCGCCGCGCGTGGTTTCCGCGCGCTCGGGTGCCGAAAGGGTCGTTTCGGTCATAATTAGTCCTGTTGTTTAGAAGTTTGAAAGGTGATTTCAAACAACAGGCGGGGCGCGGGCGGGCGTTAGCCGAATGGCAAAGGGGCGGCTAGGCCGGATTTGGCCCGCCACAATGGAAATGGGGGTAGCCGGCGGCCGAAATGCAACCAAAAGATTGGCAGGGTCGCCGCTTCCGGCCTCAAGGCTGATTTGCACGCAAAGATCTGATATCACATCGCTTTCGGATACAGGGTCGCCATTTTCGTTCAGCGTTATTTCACGCAAGCCATCGCCGGTGCAAATAATTATGGTGCGAAGCTGGCTACTGCTCAGCGCATACCCCACCGCAGATACTTTTGGCCCCAGCATGGCAAAAACCAGCAGGAACGTAAGCAATATTTGACGGGCAAGGCGCAAATTCATAGCCTTCCCCTAACAGGAATGTTTGCTGGAAGGCAAGATTCAATTTTTTTTGTTATTTTATCAAAACAGCCCTTGCAGAGCGTGCCGGAGGGCTGTATCAGCCTTCCCACGGCGGGTGATTAGCTCAGTTGGTAGAGCGCTTCGTTTACACCGAAGATGTCGGGAGTTCGAGCCTCTCATCACCCACCATTTACCCCCGCCGATACCGCCTCACAAAATTGCGCAGCACCCGCGCGGGCGCATGCACGTTTGCGGCATGGACCGTGTCGATCAGGCTATCTGCCTCCTCTGGCGGGAAATAGCCCTTGTGCTTGTAAATATTGATCCGCGTTTCAAATTCGGCCGCGTCGGCCTCTGGGTGAAATTGCGTGGCATAAATGTTTTGCTTGTGGCGGATCATCTGGAACGGGCAGGTTGGCGAGCTTATCAGGTGCGCGCAGCCCTCAGGCAGAGTCTGTAGCGCCTCCTTGTGGCCGACAAACGCATCAAACTGCGCGGGGAGGTCTTTGGTCAGCGCATCCACCCTGCCCGCCTCCGTGAGGCTGCAATGGCTGGTGCCAACTGGCTCGGCATAGTTGCTTTTGTTCACCGCACGGGCGAGGTGGTGGCCGAGGATGCCAATGCCATAGCAGCAGCCGAGAAACGGGATATCCTTCTCGATGATCTCGGGCATCAGGGAAAGCACCGCCGCCTCGATCTTTGCTTCCGTCGGGGATTTGGCCTCGGGCGCGTCTGACACGCAGCCCGGCCCACCGCCAACGATAATACCACTGTATGATTCTAGGTTAAGGCTGGCAGGCAACGGCTCCACATCCAGCCGGATGCGGTGGGTTTGCGCGGGGGCAAGCCCCGCCTTTTGCAGAATCGCTGCATATTCGCTATCGGAGGCTTCAAGCTCAGGGCGGAGTTGAAGGATGAGGAAGGGAGGAGAATTCAAAGTTTGCCTTTTCTAAGATTACTATTTCGTTCCAAAACTTTATTCTCAAATAAGATTCCAGTCGGTCGGATTAACGCATTGCTTTCTTTTTCTTTTCCTACTTCCATTACATTTGAATCATCAAACAAAAATAGAATTCTTGATAGTTGGCTTTCTGAAAGGCTATCTAAAAAACTGGGCCGAAAATAGGTATTTTCTGTATGGCATAAACAAGCTTTCAAGGCAGCCTCGGCGAGATGCATGTCCGGTACTTCTGAAATTGCACAAACAAAGTCATGTGCTGCTTTATCATTCTTGTCATTCACCGCAGAAATCGAGAAGAATGTATTCCCATTCTTAAGAGGTAACACAGAAAGTTGAGCATAGTTAAATGGTCCATTCCCACCAAATCGTTGTAGTTTTCTGCCCTTAAAGTCGGTTTCAATACAAAAGCTTCCCGTACCGCAAAATGGGAGTGTTCCTTCAATTATCGCAGTATGGAAATAGAGCTTTCGTACACTTTTCTTTCCAATTATTTTTTCAAATGTTTTTTTTAGCTCCCAACAATAGCGGGCATACACTAGCATATTATGGGTCTCGTTAACCATTATGTCGGGCTCAAATGGAAATTCGATCTTTGCGGCATCTAAAAGCCACTTTTGAAACACCGCTGCATTTGTATGAATAACTGTTTCGTAGCAATGCGCTCGATAGGCTGAAAGACGGGCGTCTTGATAACCCCTATTAAGGTTTCTATTTTCAACCTTTTTAAAAACCTCGTTATCATGTTTGCCGCAAAACCCAGGGAATGTAGATGCACGCGATACGTGGATTTTCTGAAAACCCAAATCACCTTCAAATGTTACTCTCTTTGCATTTGGGCCATTATTAAATCCACAGACGAATCCATCTTCAGAAATCTGAGACAGCACATATTTTCTTTGTATTCCGTGTGATTTTATTACGGGATTACCGCAAAACCTACCATTTTCGAAGTAGGCACATCCAGTATGCTTTCCGAATTTTCGCTGGTCGGACAGCAATTCATTGATGTGTTTATAAACAACTTTTCCATGGCAATTAGCATATATTTCGTCACTGCCACAGAAGCATTTTTTTTGAAGGTCGAAAGGACTCGAAATAATAACTACCTCGTAAACTTCTTATACTTCACCCGCGTTGGCTTCACGCTTTCTGGCCCCAAGCGTCGAATCTTATCGGCCTCATAGTCCTCAAAGTTGCCTTCAAACCATTCAACATGGCTGTCACCTTCAAAGGCGAGCATGTGGGTGCAGAGCCTATCGAGGAAGAAGCGGTCGTGGGAGATGATGACGGCGCAGCCTGCGAAATCGGTGATGGCGTCTTCCAGCGCCCGCAGGGTTTCGACGTCTAGGTCATTCGTTGGCTCGTCAAGGAGGAGGACGTTGCCGCCCTCGCGCAGAAGCTTGGCCATGTGCACGCGGTTACGCTCACCACCTGAAAGCAGGTTCATGGTTTTTTGCTGCGCGCCGCCTTTAAAATTGAAGCTAGAGCAATAGGCGCGGCCGTTCACTTCGGCGTCGCCAAGTTTGATCACGTCCTGCCCGTCCGCGATTTCCTCAAACACGGTTTTTGTGTCGTCCAGCGCATCGCGGCTTTGGTCAACGTAGGAAAGCTTAACGGTGTCGCCGTATTCTACGGTGCCAGCATCCGGCTGCTCTTGCCCTGTCAGCATGCTAAACAGGGTGGATTTACCCGCGCCGTTGGGGCCAATAACACCAACGATGCCGCCGGGCGGCAGGCTGAAGCTGAGGTTGTCGACCAGTAGATTATCACCGTAGCCTTTTGAAAGGCCTTCGACCTCAATCACTTTATTGCCAAGACGGGGGCCGTTGGGAATAATGATTTGAGCTTTGCCGACCTTATCGCGCTCGGACTGGTTGGCGAGGTCGTTATAGGCATTAATCCGCGCCTTGGATTTGGCTTGGCGGGCTTTGGGGGATTGGCGCATCCAGTCCAGCTCGCGCTCCAGCGTGCGCATTTTGGCTTTGTCAGATTTGGCTTCGTGCTCCATGCGCTTGGCTTTTTGCTCCAGCCACGCGGAGTAATTACCCTCGTAAGGGATGCCGCGGCCACCGTCTAGCTCAAGGATCCAGCTGGTGATGTCATCAAGGAAATAACGGTCGTGGGTCACGCAGAGGATGGTGCCTTTGTAATCAATCAGGTGCTGCTGGAGCCAGGCGATGGTTTCGGCATCAAGGTGGTTGGTTGGCTCGTCGAGGAGGAGCATATCGGGGGCTTCAAGCAGCAGCTTGCACAGGGCCACGCGGCGGGCTTCACCGCCCGAAAGGGTGGAAACATCGGCATCATCAGGCGGGCAGCGCAGGGCTTCCATGGCGATGTCGATGCTGGCGTCGAGGTTCCAGAGGTCTTCGGCGTCGATCTGGTCTTGTAGGGCCGCCATTTCGTCGGCGGTTTCCTCAGAATAGTTCATGGCGAGGTCGTTATAACGCGCCAGTGTGGCTTGCTTCTCCCCCACGGCGAGCATGACGTTTTCGCGCACGTTCAGGCTTTCATCAAGCTTTGGCTCCTGCGGCAGATAGCCGATTTTAGCGCCCTCAGCGAGCCACGCCTCACCCTGAAAATCTTTGTCCATGCCGGCCATGATCTTCATCAGGGACGATTTACCGGCCCCGTTGGAGCCAACCACACCGATTTTTACGCCGGGGAGAAAGGACAGGTGGATGTTTTCAAACAGTTTTTTGCCACCGGGGAAAGCCTTGGACACGCCCTCCATATGATAAACGTATTGATATGATGCCATTTTGAAGGTGTCCTTGCCGATGTGGAAGTTTTGCACTTCTTATCGCATCGGCAAGGGGGCTTCAATGTTTGTTGTCGCATCGAAGATACGGAACCTTATCCATTCTTATTAAGTAGATAGGCGGCAGCAACTAATAATAGTATCCCACCAACAGCAGCTTGCTTACTTGTTATGGAGTCAAACAGGACTTCGTTGGTAAAGTGTTCACAATTTTGTGACCATAATTTGTACGGTTTTCCGATACGGCTTGTTGCTCGCTCGACAATCTGAGAGCGCGAATACTTAGATTCGTATGCAATAACGGTTATCTCCTTGCCGTCAGCGAAATCGTTTATGTCTCGATAACCCACACTTCCTCGGGTTCCAGAGTTATCTATCAACCGTCCATTACCAACATATATTCCCGAATGCGTGACTATTAGAGACTTTGAAACTGTTAGAAGATCACCAAACTTGAAATTTTCCGGCATATATACTATCCTTTTAGAAATACGAATCATCGCCCAGATGCGAGATTTGCTCATCGTGAACGTTTTTGTTCTATTATAACCTTTATTGAGGTGTCAAGTGCCCTACAAGCATGCCGCTCATATTGATGCAATTTTTGGTCAAATCATCGTTAAGCACCGGTCGAACGCTGGGTTGGATCAGGCCGCTCTTGCCAACCGGCTCAACCTTCATCAACCGGCTCTAAGTCGGCTGGAGCGGGGCGAGAGCCCAGCCAACATGAGTATGTTGGTAAGGCTATCAGACGCTCTTGATGTGCCTGCCTCAAGACTAATAACAGAATTTGAAGCCGCTTTAGTGAAGCTTCGAAATGAAGATATTAGGGTAGCAAGCAAAAAGGAATTAACTAAAGATAGTAGCGGACTTGCTCTTGCATTGCTTGGCGGAGCCGCGCTCGCATTTTTAATTTCTCGTTGAACGCAATCCAAAAGGATTGATCCCCCCGCTCACCCGAGATATCCTCCCCAAAATCATTCGCCAAAAGCGCGAAAAAGGGCGGGACTAGTTTGCAATTAACCAGACGGGCATTATTGGCGGGAGCTACGGCATCATTGCCTGTGCTGGCTTATGGGGGCAGCGTGGAGCGGCCTCCGGGGCGCGCGGGGCGGGTTACGCCGCCGTCTTCTTTTGAGGCGATATTTCAGGCCAGTGGGCTGGCGGAAAATTGTGGCTGTGTATTGATGGACCTGCAAAGCGGGCGGATTGTGGAGGGGCATAACCCTGATCTGGCGCGGCCGCCGGCCTCGGTCACCAAGGCGATGACGGCGCTTTATGCGCAGGCGAAACTGGGGAATGAGCATAGGTTTGAGACTACGCTGGTCGGCACGGGGCCGATAAGTGGCGGCACGCTAGAGGGAGACCTTTACCTTGTGGGCGGGGGCGACCCAACCTTGGATACAGACGGGCTGAACCGTTTGGCAAAGGCCGCTAAGGCCACGGGGCTGCGGCGAATATCGGGGCGGTTTTATGTGGTCAGCTCGGCGCTGCCGCTGATTGAGGAAATTGACCCGAGCCAGCCTATTCAGGTGGGGTATAACCCCGGAATTTCGGGGCTGAACCTGAATTATAATCGCGTTTATTTTGAGTGGAAGCGGCAAAGCGGGGCATATCGCGTGACGATGGATGCGCGCTCGGAGCGGGTGCGGCCAAGCGTGAGCAGCGCCACCATGAGCATTTCACGGCGGGGTGCGCCAACCTATGGCTATGAACTCCGCGGCGGCGTGGAGCGCTGGAGCGTGGCGCAAGGGGCGCTGGGCAGTGGCGGCGGGCGCTGGCTACCGGTGCGGGACCCTGCCACCTATGGGGCCGAGGTTTTTCAGGTGCTGGCGGGAGCGCAGGGGATTAGCCTACCGCAAGCGCAAAAGCGCGAGCGGGTGGCGCGGGGCACGGTGATTGCGCGGCTGCAAAGCGAGGATTTGCGGAGTATCGCGCGCAACATGCTGCGCTATTCCACTAATTTGACAGCCGAAGTGCTGGGGCTGAGTGCCACGCTGGCGGCGGGTGAGCGCTCGGGAAATTTGCGGGCCTCGGCGCAAGCCATGGGGCGCTGGGTGGCGCAGCAATCTCGGCAAAGCAGGCCCAATCTGTTTAACCATTCGGGGTTGACCGACCGCTCAAGGGTTTCGGCCAAGGAAATGGCGCTCTTTCTAGCCAAGCGAAACAGCCGCAACGGGCTGGCAGGCATACTAAAAGAGGTTGGGCTGGAAAACGAGCGTGGCGACGGGGTGGATATCCCGGGCGTGCGGGTATTTGCCAAATCAGGCACGCTGAATTTCACCCGCGGGTTGGCGGGCTATATTGAGAAAAACGGGCAGCAGCGCTATGCGTTTGCGATATTCTCAGCGGATATGGCAGCGCGGCGAGCGGCAACCCCATCTGAGGAGCGCCCCACCGGCGCACGGCGCTGGCGCGGCATTGCCAAGGCGCAGGAAAAAGCGCTGATTTACCGCTGGGCGAGCGCGCTTAGTTAATACCAGCTTGGCAGCAGCCAGACCAGAGCTGTAACCCGTTCGGCGACGGATTGATAAGCCGCAACTGCCAGCCATATGTCCGGTCGCTCATGCCGTCGGAGCATTCCGCCCGGTCCAACAAGCCGGTGAATTCACCTGCCGTAAAGGCAAAGCTATAAGGCTGTATGCCAATGGCTTTGGTGGATTGCGTGATCGGGCGAGATTGCGCCCCTTGGCTTGGCTCGCCTCGATTGATGAACTCGAAGGTTTGGTCGGGCCCGATGAAGGCCGTCCAAAAGGGCTCGGTGCCGCCACAGCTCAGGCGCAGGGGCATTGGGCTATCATGCATATGCGGCAGCGGCGAAGGGGTGAGGAAGCGCATGGCTATCCAGCCATTGCCCTCTTGCCAAATGATCTGGCCCCATTTGCCATCATCACTTAGCGCAATCACTTCAATCAACTCGTAAAGGGCAAGGTCGCCGATATCGGTGCTGCTGCTGCTTGGGGCTTGCCGCACATTGAGCGTATCATCCGCCGCTATACCGGTGACTGTAAAAACATCGGGCAGGATCAGGCGCTGCGCATGGGCACCCATCCCCGAAAGCACAAGTGTAAGGGCGATAAGAGCGGATTTCATTTTAGCCTCGTGAATTAATTTCTTTGCCCTATTGTAGGGCAAAAGTGAAAACAAGGTGAGAAAAATGCAAAAGCCTGAATTGGTGATTTTTGATTGTGATGGCGTGCTGGTGGATAGCGAAGTGATTGGCAATACCATTATGGCCGAAAGCCTGAGCGCGCATGGCTTGGTGGTATCGCTTGAGGAATGTATGGCGCTGTTTGTGGGGGCCACAATGGCGGGCGTGAAGGTAAAGGCCGAGGGGTTGGGCGCGACGCTTCCTGATGATTGGGTGGAACGGATTTACGAGGAAATATACGAGGCATTGCGGCAGAATTGCCCACTGATTGAGGGTGTGGTTGATGTGTTAGACGCGCTGGATGCGGCAGGGGTGGCCTATTGTGTGGCCAGCAATGGCAGCCGCGAAAAAATGGGGATAACGCTGGGGCAAAACGGGATTTTAGAACGGTTTGAAAATCGGGTTTACTCAGCGCAAGAGCTAGACACCGCCAAGCCCGCGCCCGCGCTTTTCTGGCATGCGGCGCAAGGGATTGATCATGCGCGGTGCGTGGTGGTTGAGGACAGCCTTAACGGCATTCGCGGGGCCGCCGCAGCAGGGATGCACTGCTTCGCTTATACGCCGGAAGGCGGCGAGGTAGAGGGGGCCACGAGGTTTTTGAGCATGGCAGATTTGCCCGCGCTATTGGACCTCTGATAGCTGCATATGCCGCGCCCGCGCACCGCGCTCAATGGCAGCCCCATGCAGGCGATCAATATTAAGCTCGTAGCGGATTTCAGCCATAAATTCAAGCTCCCCTTGGCGCAAACGGCCATCAGCAGCGGCCACATCACAGGCCATCGCATAAGCAGTTTCAAAAAGTGGCTCTGGAAGGGCCTCCCGCACGATGCCAAAGAGGGCGTCCAGCCCGTCTTCGACCTCAAACAGATCAAACACCACCTGCGACACCTGCTTGATGCGCGAGCTGTCATAATCCGCAAATATTGGCATGTGATCCACAATGCGGGTGATGCTCATCAACTCCGAATTGGTGATGCTCTCGTCAGAGGCGGATTCGGCGATCATCACCGCGATCAGCGCGTCTTGCGGAGACCATGAGGGGGGGAGGCTATCGGGCATCAGGTTTACCTTTATATCAGCAGGGCTTACGCTTAGAATATTGACCATTGACCCGCAGCACAATAGGAAGCGGAGAATATTTTGCACCCCGATGGGCGGGGCGCGTTTTAGGGGACAGATATGTCAGACCTTCGAGAACTCGCAATGACGTCTAAAGCTTGGCCTTTTGAGGAGGCGCGCAAGCTTGCGAAACGGTTTTCGAAAAGTCCGCCCGCGAAAGGTTATGTGCTGTTTGAAACCGGCTACGGGCCTAGCGGCTTGCCCCATATCGGCACCTTTGGTGAGGTGGCACGCACCACAATGATTAGGCGGGCCTTTGAAGCCATTTCGGATATCCCGACAAAGTTGATTTGCTTTTCGGATGACCTTGACGGCATGCGAAAAGTGCCGGGTAACGTGCCAAACCCTGCAGCGCTGGAGCCGCACTTGCAGCGCCCGCTTTCAGACGTACCGGACCCGTTTGGTGAATATGACAGCTTTGCTGACCATAACAACGCTATGCTACGGAGATTTCTTGATACTTTTGGTTTTCAGTATGATTTTATTTCCTCCACCGAGTTTTACCGCTCGGGACAATTTGATGGCGTGCTGCTGCGCTGCGTTGAAAAATATGATGAGATCATGGCCGTTATGCTGGCTTCGCTGCGTGAAGAACGGCAAGCAACATATTCAATTTTTCTGCCGATCAGCGCCAAAACAGGGCGGGTGCTTTATGTGCCCATGAAATCGGTTAATGCAACCGAAGGGACCATTACTTTTGACGACGAAGACGGCGAAGAAGTGACCATGAGCGTGACCGGCGGGCAGGTAAAGCTTCAATGGAAGCCGGACTTTGGCGCCCGCTGGGCAGCACTTGGCGTGGATTTTGAAATGTATGGCAAGGATCATTCGACCAACACACATATTTATGACAAAATCTGCCGGATACTGGGCGTTCCTGCCCCCGCGCATTTTGTTTTTGAGATGTTTTTGGATGGCAAAGGGCAAAAGATTTCCAAGACCTCCGGCAACGGAATTTCTATTGATGACTGGCTGAAATACGCCAGTGCGGAAAGCCTGAGCTACTTCATGTACCAAAAGCCCAAAACAGCTAAGAGGTTGTTTTTTGACGTTATTCCTAAGGCCGTGGATGAGTATCATCAGCAACTACGGGCGTTTGAAGGGCAAGACCTGAAGGAACGGATAAATAACCCTGTATGGCACATTCACCGTGGGCAGCCGCCTGCGAGTGATATGGTTGTGCCCTTTAGCATGCTGCTCAATTTGGCATCTGCTTCTAGCGCTGAAAACAATGCGCAAATGTGGGGCTTCATCAAGAAATATGCCCCTGAAGCCAGCCCTGAAACCCACCCTGGATTAGATGCCGCCGCCGCCCAGGCCGTGCGTTATTTCCATGACTTTGTGAAGCCTGAGAAAAAGTATCGACCAGCGACAGAACAGGAACGCGCCGCCTTAGAGGATCTCGCGGATAGATTGCGAAATTGGGACGGTGAAACTGAACTACAAAGCATTGTGTTTGCAGTGGGGAAATCCCACGGGTTTGACCCGCTACGCGACTGGTTTAAGGCAATTTACGAGGTGCTACTCGGGGCATCGCAGGGGCCGCGCTTTGGTGGGTTCATCGCCCTTTACGGCGCGCCGGAAACGGTGGCTTTAATCGAATCGGCCTTGGCTGGAAAGCTGGTTTCAACCGAATAATAGCAGGTATTGTTCCCGCCGACCTTGACGTTCCGAATGATGAATATAGGCCACCTGTGAAACTGTGCTGGTGGCCCTTTGAAGGAAATCTCGGGCCTATGATACGCAGCATATTTTTGCCAAATCATAACTACAATCCTAGGAATGTAGTTATGATATGCTCCTATTGTCACTTTAAGTACAATGACTTAGCTTATTTTTCTCAAAAACCTATCCTCTAAAATGTTCAACTCGTTGCGCAACCCCCACCCCCCACCGAACGCATCGTTTACGCTTCCCATACAATTTTAAGATAATTTTTAACGCAGTCGCATCACTGCGCGATTTCTTTGAATTTATGGCTGGATATGCGCGAGGGGCGCAGGCCGATAGGAACCGAAAAGGGGTTTTGGATGAATAAGGCAATTACCGATGGTCTAAATTTTATGCCGCCAGCATTTATTGACGGGCTAACAGATTGGTCAAGTGAAGATGGCACGCCCGGCTCGGCCACCTATGATGGGGCACCAAATGCCTCGCTCGTGGCCAGTGACCCGGATTTTGGGCCATGCCTTGAGTTACAAAAAACAGAAACGCTGCAAAAACTGCGCTATATGGGCGATACCCCCCTGCTGCCGGGTTGCTATTTTCAGGTCAAGATCAAGTTTAAGGTTTTGAGCGGGTTGTTCCCCTCGGTTCGCGTCGCAGCCTGGGCTGGTGGGCCGGGTGGCCTACATATAACCGGACTGGATGAAACCGGCCCTGAGCTTTTGCCGGATACCTATGGCCGGATCTACGAGGTTTCGGCCATTATCGGCACGGGAGACCGCACGGGCGTTGACCTCGTGTGGGGCACCGAGCCGGTTTTTGGCCATGTCGGGCTGGATATGACAGGTGACAATGGCGCGATTGTGCGCGTCGAATCCGTGGTGATTGAAGACAAAACCGATATTTTCCACCGCAAGCTCATGGGGTGGGTGGACGTGCGAGATTATGGCGCAATTGGTGACGGAATCACCAATGACCGCCTTGCATTTTTGGCCGCAGATGCAGATGCACAGGGCCGTGAAGTGGTTGTTTCTGAAGGCACATATTATATTGCCACCTCCCTTACCATCAACTCTCCTGTGCGGTTTGAGGGGCAGTTGCTTATGCCCGCATCTGAGCGGCTTTTGATCACATCCAACTATGATTACAAAACCTATGAGGCCGCTTTTGGTGACGAGCGAGAGGCGCTCACCCGCGCCCTTTCGGCCCTCTTTAACTTTACTGACCACGATTCACTTGATCTTGGTGGCCGCCGTATCCAGCTCGACAGCCCGATTGATGTACATGCCGCTGTGGGGAACAAAGACAATTTTGGCCAGCGCCGTGTTATTCGAAATGGCCAGCTGGAGGCCACCAGCGCAGCGGCGTGGGACACGGTTTCTGTGAGCTCAAATGCAGGCTGGGCTAGCGGTAGTCCAACTGTATTAACCAGCGTGACCAATGTGGTAAATATTGCTGTTGGCTCCTTGGTAACGGGCACCGGTGTTGGGCGCGAGGTCTATGTGGCCAGCAAAGATGATGGCGCTCAAACCATCACGCTTTCGCAGCCACTCATTAACCCTGCGGCGAGCCAGTCCTACACGTTTGATCGCTTCCAATATCTGCTGGATTTCTCAGGTTTTAACGGGCTTTCACGCTTGCAACTTTCCAACATTGAGTTTGCCTGCCTCGGAAAATGCTCGGGCGTGTTGCTTCCTTATACCGGCTTTGAATGGCACATTCATACCTGCTGGTTCCTAAAACCGATGGACAGGGGTGTCACCTCTTACAACAGGGGCTGCTACGGCATAGCGATTTATAACAACGAGTTTTACACCAACGAGTATGACACGCTAGCGCAAAACCGCACAACAATCGCGTTTAATTCCAACTTCAACGATATCAAACTGAGGGATAACCAAGCGGTTCGGTTTAAGCATTTTGGCGTTGTCGCCGGTGGCGGGCACATCATTACAGGCAACCACTTTTGGCAAGGCGATGGCGCACCCTCTGGCGACCGGACCGCCGGCATTGTGTTTACATCGCGAAACCCGAGCAGCGTGGTGACCGGCAACTATGTTGATAACTGCTTCATAGACGTTTCAAATGAGCACGCCGACTATACCAATGTTGGCCCGGGCACCGTGCCGTTTGGCGCGCTTTCACTCACTGGTAATATCTTTATTGCTTCCGATGTACCCGCTTGGTTTACCTTCATTCGGCTTTCGCCCTATGGCACCGGGCATCATATTGACGGCATTTCTGTGGTGGGGAACACTTTTAAAGAAATCACAGGCAGCCCGATTGATCGGGTCGAAAGTATCGTGACTTCTAATGGAAATTTTGATCATTCCTTAACACAAAACATCGTGTTTGAAGGCAATAGCTATAATGAGATCAACCAACGCACCGAAAACCCGGCATATGTGGATATGACACAGGCTGCGGCCGCGACAACATGGAGCTACTCCCACGCGCTGAAAGTGCCATTTGGCGGCCAGGTGCGCGGGGTTGAAGGCTGGTCAGCTATTGGGCCAATTCAAGATGCCTCCAACGTTTCGCAATTTGAAGCACCAAACTTTGCCTTAGCGCAAGGCGGTTCGGGTGATGTTGTGGACATTTCATGGCCTGCCCCGCGTAAAGGGCGGCTGCACATGAAGCTGAGGAGTGACACAGCGGCCTAACTTTTGGGCACCTCGCAATAGCGGGGTGCCTAAACGCGCGTTCTGCGCTATAGTCGGGAAAAGGAGCACAGCATGCTGACCATATCGAATGACACATCCATCCAAACAGTTATCACCACCTTTGAGGTGACGCCGGCCACCTGCCAAGACCTTTTGGAAGATTTGAGCGCTGCTTGCCATGAAGTGATACCAAAGCAGCCCGGCCATATTGCCTCCGCTTTGCATATTAACGACGCCTAAACCCGAATCGCGAAATACTCCCAGTGGCGCAGCCGCGATGACTTTCATGCCATGCTGCGGGTGGAGCAAATACGCACACGTAACAAGCGCATTAACGAGCTATGAAAAGCTTTACGTCGATCATCTATGAAGTTTCAACCTGCGTAGTTTAGGGCAGCATGACGCCGCGAATGGTGAAATAAAGCAGCCCTGCCAAGCCACCTGCCGCAGGCACCGTGATCACCCATGCTGCTGCAATTTTTAGCGCCATTGAGCGCTTCACCAGCTCCTTCTTGTAGGCTTTGCGAAGCCGCTTATGGTCAACCTTGGTTAGCCCGCGAGACTGTTTCATCTCCTCCAACAGCGCGCCCTGCTCGGAAATATCGGCCTCCTCAAAACGGTGTAGAAATTCTTCCACTAACTCCGGCGCCTCCCCTTCATAATGGTCGCGAATTTCATCGATGAGGCGGTCGTGGTTGGATTCAAGATACTCACGCAAAAAACCAACCCCGAACACGCCGCCAACCGCAATATGCGTTGAACTCACGGGCAGGCCAAGTTGCGACGCGATAATCACCGTAATCGACGCCGCAAGCGCCACACAAAAGGCCCGCAATTTGTCCAGCTCGGTTATTTCAGTGCCCACAGTGCGAATAAGTTTGGGGCCAAACAGCAACAAGCCCAAGGCAATGCCGGCGGCACCAATCAGCATCACCCATAAGGGGATCTCCGCTTTCGTTGCCACCTCACTATTGATAACAGCATCGTTAATCGCGGCCAAAGGGCCAACCGCATTGGCCACATCGTTTGCCCCATGGGCAAAGCTCAACATTGCGGCAGACAAAATGAGGGGAATAACAAAAAGCTCACCGATGCTTTCACGATCGTTTCTCAGCTTCTCCGAGGCTTTTTTCACCATTGGTTTCACCGTTAAAAACACAAGCACAGCAATCACCACACCAATGCCAACGGCTGAATAAATGTCAGCTTCCCAGAGCTTTTTAAGCCCTTTCAGGATTAGGTAAACAGAAAATGCCCACATCATAACGGCTACCATTATTGGCACAATACGTTGCGCTGCCGCGATTTTGTCAGACCGGAAAATAATGGTGCGCTTGAGCATGTAAAGAAAACTTGCGGCAATCACGCCACCTAAAACTGGGGATATCACCCAACTTGCTGCAATTCTTCCCATGGTGCCCCAATTGGCAATTTCCCAGCCCGCAGCGGCAATGCCTGCGCCGAGAACGCCCCCAACGATAGAGTGTGTGGTGGATACCGGTGCGCCTATATAAGTGGCAAAATTCAACCATATCGCGGCCGCCAAAAGCGCCGCCATCATAAGCCAGATAAATACGTTTGGATCCACAATGAGCGCCGGATCAATGATCCCTTTTTTGATGGTCCCGACAACATCACCACCAGCAATAAGCGCGCCACCGGCTTCAAAAATTGCGGCAATAGCAATAGCTCCCAGCATAGTAAGTGCTCCAGAACCAACGGCCGGGCCTACATTGTTAGCCACGTCATTGGCCCCAATATTAAGCGCCATATATCCGCCGATCATTGCGGCAATTAGCAAGAGACTTCCACTGCCCCCCATTTCTATACGCTGTGATAAAACCAGCATAATGGCGGCAATAAACAGGCCAGCAAGGCCAATTTTAAAAATGTCTGTTCGTCCCATTTTTCCGTTCCGGTTACGGTTTGTTTAATGAGGGAGATAAGGGATTCGCATAACAGAATTATGACAATTTGAT
>JADGFD010000019.1 GCA_016744015.1 Paracoccaceae bacterium
AGATGAGCCAGGTACTCTCTTAATTTAAATAGCCTCTGGTCCCAAAAACTCTGATGACGGACAAGCCATACTATCTGTGCAAAACCAAGGGCTGTGAGAGCCACCGCAAGTCGATCCGACGTGATGTGCTTGAAGGTGCGTTTGAAGAGATGCTGCACTCTATGAAACCATCCAAAGGGCTGTTCGAAATCATGAAGTCGATGTTTTCCGACGCTTGGGAGCAACGCAAAACTCAAATGGATGCAGGCAAAGACGAGTTGCGGAAACAAAAACTGGCGTTGGATGGTCAAATTGAAACCACACTGGATAAAATCATGACTCTAACAAACGCAACGGCAGTTTCAGCTTTAGAAAAACGCATTGATGATCTGGAAAGCAAAAAGCTGGTATTAGACGAAAAACTGCAAAATTTTGGCCAGCCAGTATATAGCTTTAGCGAAATGTTCGAACTATCGTTGAAATTCATCGCAAACCCTTGGAATATATGGGCTTCCGGTCAATTATCCCTCAAGAGAACCGTGCTTAGACTGGCATTTTCAGAGAGAATTGCCTACTCACGCAAAACAGGACTTCGAACGCCGCAAGTATCTGTTCCATTTGAGTTTTTTGGCGTTCACACAAAAAAATGTGAAATGGTGCACCCGGCACGATTCGAACGTGCGACCCCCTGATTCGTAGTCAGGTACTCTATCCAGCTGAGCTACGGGTGCTTCCGGTGCTGTATCTACCCATGCGCGGGCCTGAGCGCAAGGGGGGAATTGCGGAATTGTGCAGGTTATTTTTGCGGCAGGGAAATCCGGAAGCAGGTGCCGCTTTGAGAGGTTTCGGCGAGTTCCAGCGTGCCACCGTGGCCGCGCACCAGCTCGGCAGCGATGGCGAGGCCGAGGCCGGTGCCGCCTTTGCGCACGGAGCCTTGGAAGGGCTGGAAGAGTTTGTCTTTGGCGGCATTTGGCAGGCCGGGGCCGGTGTCACAAACCTTTAGCTCGGCGCCGCTGGGGGTGCGGGCCGCGCGCAAGCATATTTCGCCGCCGCCCTGCGCGGCGACCATGGCTTGGCGGGCGTTGCGCACGAGGTTGATGATCACGCGGAACATTTGCTCGCGGTCGGCTGTGAGGGCAAAATTAGCTGCGAATTCGCAGAGGATTTTTACGCCTTCGGCTTCATCGCGCAGGTTTTCGCTGTCGATAATTTCGTCAACCAGTTCGGCGAGGTTAAACGGCTCGGGGCAGGGGGTGGCCTCTTCGGCTTTGCCAAAGGTCAGGGTTTGCTCACACAGGTTTATCGCACGGCCCACTGAAGTAACCAGCTTGGGGGCGATGCGCGCCACCGCGGGGTCTTCACTCATTTCAATGCGGTCTGCTAGCAATTGCGTGGTGGTGAGAATGTTGCGCAGATCATGGCTGATTTTGGCGACGGCCTCACCAAGCTGGGCCAAGCGCTCTTTTTGCTTGAGGTTGGCGGTGAGCTGGGTTTGCAGGTCATGAAGCGTGTCCTCAGCCGCGCGCAACTCGACCACGCGGCTTTGCGGGGCGATCAGGCGGGTGGCGTCTTCGGGGTCCTGTTGGTAGGTCATCATATTGCCCACCAAGCGCCGGATGGGGCGGACGATTGAAAAGCGCACGGCCACAAAAAGCATGGCCGAGCTGATGATGGAAATTAGCAGGGAGAGCAGAAATACGTTTTGCCCATAGACCAGCATGGCGTTGCGCAGCGGCATGATTTCAAGCGTGGTTTCAATTTCAATTCCTGCACCTTTTACGGGGTGGCCAATGACCCGCACGATCTCTTCGTCATTGATAAACAGTGTCACCATGGCGTCTTTTATCAGCTCATAGGGTGTAGGGGTGCGCAGATCGTAGGTAAACATGACCGGTGTGAGCATGGGGGAAGAGAGGATCAGCTCGCGGCGCTCGTTGCGGCGCAGCACAATGTTAAGCACCTCGGCGTTTTTCAAAAGCTCGTCGGCAAGCTCGGGGGTGACCATATCATCAGGAGTGGCGAGTAGGGCCAGCGTGGCCAGTTGCGCCAGCTCTAGGCGCTGTTGCAGGTAGTCTTGCCGGAAACGCGCCACCGAGGGCACAAAGATCACAATCTCGGCCAGCATCACAAAGATGATGGTCAGGATCAAAAACCGGCCGGAGAGGGTTTTGAAAAACATAGATGTCCCGTGTTGTGAGCGCGCGCATTTGAACGCTGGGGTTGATGCTACTTACCAGAGTTTTTGCACAAAGCGTACGATTTTTTTTACGCGATCACTCTCGAATAAACGCGGGGTGTAGTAGGCCCCGGCGGCGCGTTTGTTGATTTCGCCCATAGTAGGGTAGGGGGAAACCATGGCCGCGACGGCCCCGATTTTGAGCTTGTTGGCGATGACCAGCGCCCAGACCTGAATAAGCTCGCCCGCTTGCGCGCCCACAATCGAGGCCCCTACGGGCCGACCTTTGACCACCATCACCTTGATGAGGCCCGTGGTGTTTAGCTCGGCGCGGGCGCGGTCATTTTCGGCAAAATCAAAGCGGAGGATTTCTACGGCGTCACCGTGTTTCTCTTTGGCTTTGGCTTCTGTCAGGCCAACTTGCGCCATTTCAGGGTCCGTATACGTAGCCCACGGAATGTGGGCATTGGAGGATTTGGCGGGTAGGCCAAACAGGGCGGAGCGGATAACGATACCTGCGTGATATCCCGCCATATGAGTGAATTGCAGGCCGCCGGCAACGTCTCCAATGGCATAAATGCGGCGGTTTGAGGTTTTCAGATTCGCGCCCACGGTGATGCCGGCGCGATCATATTTAATGCCTGCTTTTTCGAGGTCGAGGCGGGCAGTGTTGGCTTGGCGGCCTACGGCCATGAGCAGGTGGGAGCCAGTATAGCTGGCACCGTCTTTGGTTTTTACGGTGATACCGCCTTCGGGGGTAATCTCCGAGGCCATGGCACCCTCGACAATCTCCACGCCTTCACTCCGGATGCGTTCAATCGCGATGGCGGCCAGCTCTGGGTCATCCTTGCCGAGCGCCTTGAGGCCCTCCAGCACGGTGACCTTGCTGCCGAGGCGCGCATGGGCTTGGGCCATTTCTAGGCCGATAGGGCCGCCGCCGATGATGAGGAGGTGCTCAGGCTGCTCTTGCAGCTCGAAGATGTCTTCGTTGGTATAGTGCCGCACGGTTTCCAGGCCCTCAATGGGCGGCACGAAGGGGGAGGAGCCGGTGGCGATCACAAAGCGGCGCGCGTGAATAACGTGCGCGCCTGCCTGCACTTCGCGGGGGGAAATAAAGCGGCCATATTCAGTGATAACCTGCACGCCAAGCTTTTCAAAGCGCTCAACGGAATCATGCGGGGCAATGCCGTCTACCACCGCTTTTACGTGGCGTTTGGCGGCGGCGTAATCGACTTGGGGCTTAACGGGGGTAATGCCAAAGGGCGCGCCGGTGGTCATGGCGTGGGCGTGCTTGCCCGCGGCCAACAGGGCCTTACTCGGCACGCAGCCATAGTTCAGGCAATCTCCGCCCATTTTGCCGCCTTCAAGAAGCACAACGGAAGCGCCCATTTGCACGGCGCCTGCGGCCACGGATAACCCGCCAGAGCCAGCGCCGATTACACAAAGATCTACTTTAATAACGCTCATGATGCGGCTCCGGTTTTACGAAATTTCTTGAGGATAATAGGCAGGATGGAAAGCGCGCTGAGCGCCAGAATTGGCCCGAGGATTTGCCACTCGAATATAATGCCAAGGTTGGGCGTGCCGCCTTGGGCGAAAACTTCGCCGAGGCCCGAGCCAACCCATGTATAAACGGCGGTGCCGGGGATGATGCCAAAGAAAGTGGTGAAAAGGTAGGCGCTCAGGCTGACGCCGAGAAAGGCGGGGGCCAAGTTGGCAAACCAAAACGGCACGGCGGGGACGAGGCGCATGAGGAAGAGATAAGATATCTCGTTTTCTTTTAGGCCCGCTTGCATTTTGGCCATCCGGCCCTCGCCATTGCCCCCTAGCTTGGCTTGTAGGGCGTTGCCAAGGCCGGTTTTGGCGGCAAGGAAAATGGCGGTGGCGCCGATGGTGGCCCCAACCACGGTGAAAAATGTGCCGAAGATGGCTCCAAAGAGGAAACCGCCGCCGAGCGTAAGGAACACGCCACCCGGTATGGAGAAACCAACCACGGCGATATAGAGCGCGATATAGGTGAGCGCCGCGATGAGGTAGTTCGAATCACGCCAGTTAATCAGCGCCTCGCGATTGTCGGCGAGGGTTTGAAAGCTGAGGTAGCTGCCAAATTGCCAATAGGCGAGGGCGGCGGCGATGACGAGCCCGATCAGCGGCAGGTTCTTTTTCAGCGGTGATTTGGCGGTGGGGTCCATGAGGGCGTCCGTGATGATTGCGTTTTATCATATCTGCGCTATTGTTGTGCCCATTCATAGGGGCCTCACGCGGCCTTGAACGCTCGTGTGCCTTTGTTTCAGTTTGCGCGGATTTGCTCGTAGAAATGTTTCATTTTTTGCCGTTCGAGAATTGACTTCCGATATTTGCCCGCCTATTACACAAATCTGAATTTAAGGCGTGGTCGATTGTTCGATTCGCCCACCGTAGGAGCATTGAGATGAAACGCACTTTCCAGCCGAGCAACCTTGTTCGTAAACGCCGCCACGGTTTCCGTTCGCGCATGGCCACCAAAAATGGCCGCAAAATCCTGAACCGTCGCCGGAATCAGGGCCGGAAATCTTTGTCGGCATAGAGCCTAAGGTTTAGCAATATGAAACCGCCGGAGACGCTAGCGAAACCCAAGGATGGGGGGCGCGATGTGCCTCCGGCGGTTTCGTTATGCGTGATCCAAAAACGGGCGGACTTTTTGAAGGCCGCCCGCGCACGCCGCATTGCGATGCCGGGGTTTGTGCTGCAAGCCCGCGCCCGTGATGAGGGTGATGGCATCCGCATTGGCTATACCTGCTCAAAGAAGGTTGGCAATGCGGTGGCGCGAAACCGTGCCAAACGGCGCTTGCGCGAGATCGCGCGGGAGGTGCTGCCAAAGCATGGCAAAGCGGGCTATGACTATGTGCTCATAGGCCGGCGGCTTGAAACTGCAACCCGCCCCTATCACATATTGCTGGCAGACCTTGAAAAGGCGCTGTGCAAAATCCACCAGCCAAGGCCCAAAAGATGACCCCGCTTGCCTTTGTCGTTTCGCTACCCGTGCGCGCCTATCGCCTGATTGGCAGCCCGTGGGTGGGGCACGGCTGCCGCTATCAGCCGACATGCAGCGCCTATGCCATGGAGGCCTTGGAAAAGCACGGAGCGCTTAAGGGCAGCATAATGGCGGCCAAGCGGGTAGGGCGGTGCAACCCGATGGGCGGCAGCGGCTATGACCCTGTGCCGGACAAGACGTGCGACCACAAGCATTAAGCTGCGCTACTGACGGGGCGTATGCCCAAAATGGCTTTGGAGCAAGCTGCACCGCGTTGGCTCTTGCACTGCCTCGCCAAAATGCGTATTTGCCACAAATGCAAATTGAACCTGACGATATTCACCCGCTGTTTCACGGTGCGCCCTCAAACACCAGCTTTAAAAAGCTGCGTAAGCGCATAATTCGGCAGGTGCGCGAGGCGGTTGAGACGTATGGCATGGTCGAGCGCGGGGCCAAGTGGATGGTGTGTCTTTCTGGCGGGAAAGACAGCTATACGCTCTTGGCGGCGCTGATCGAGCTGAAGTGGCGCGGGCTGCTGCCGGTGGAGCTGCTGGCAGTGAACCTTGATCAGGGGCAGCCGGGCTTTCCGGCTACGGTGCTGCCGGAGTTCCTTGAAAAAATGGGCGTGCCGCACCGGATTGAGTATCAGGATACTTACTCGATTGTGATGGATAAAGTGCCGAGCACCAAGACCTTTTGCGCGCTGTGCTCGCGCTTACGGCGTGGTAATCTTTACCGGATTGCGCGCGAGGAGGGCTGCTCGGCGGTGGTGCTGGGCCACCACCGCGATGACGCGCTGGAAACGTTTTTTATGAACCTGTTTCATGGGGGTAAGCTGGCGGCGATGCCGGGGAAACTAGTGAATGACGAGCAGGATCTGTTTGTGCTGCGGCCATTGATAAACGTGGCCGAGGCGGATTGTGAAAAGTTCGCCACGGCGATGGAATATCCGATTATCCCGTGTGATCTGTGCGGCTCACAAGATGGCTTGCAACGCCAGCAAATCAAGCGGCTGCTGGATGGTTGGGAGCAAAACAGCCCCGGCAGGCGGAATGTGATTTTTAAGGCACTCAGCAATGGCAATCCGAGCCATTTGTGTGATCCAAACATGTTTGACTTCACATCCTTGCAACGAAATGACGCCAAGCCCCCCAAAAAGGCCAAAAACCCTTGACCTTTGGTGCCCCAGCCTGTTGAACCCAAACTGACGAATTTTGACCGCCAAGCGGAGTGTTTCCTATGGAAGACCAAAACAAAAATATGATTCTGGCCATTGTGCTGAGTATGGCCGTGATCTTTGGGTGGACGATTTTCTTCCCGCCCGAGCAACCAGCAGACCTTGGCGGCCAGCTGGAAGCCTTGCCTGAGGGCACACTAACGCCGCCTGTTGGGGCGGATGGCACAACCCCGCCCGTTGTGGCTGGCGGGGCAGCGGCAACGCCTGTGAGCACCGAGGCTGTGGCGGTGGAAGCTGCGCGGGTTGATATTCGCACCGCCAAGCTTTCCGGCTCAATCTCGCTGCTGGGCGGCCGATTAGATGACCTGCACATGACGGATTACAATGTTAACCTTGGCGATGACACTGAAAAAGTGGTGCTGTTGGCACCTGTTGGGGCCGATGAGCCGCTATATGCGGTTTGGGGCTGGGCGGGCACGGCGGCTGGCAATGGCGGCGGCACACCAAATGCCAACACTATTTGGGAGTTGGAAAGCGGCGCTACGCTCACAGAAACCGCGCCTGTAACCCTGAAATGGGATAATGGCGCGGGGCTGGTTTTCCGCCGGACGATCTCGGTTGATGATCAATATATGTTTGATATCCAGCAGAGTGTTGAGAATAATTCGGGGGCCGCGTTGCGCTTGGCCCCTTACGGCATTATCGCCCATCACGGCGAGCCTGAAACCGAGGGATTTTACCTTTCGCATGAGGGCCTTGTGCGGGTATCTGACGGGGAGCTCGAAGAGCTGAACTATGACGACATGCCCGATTTTGACGTGGTGCCGGGGGATGGCAATGTTGAAATCGTGGAGGTGCAGGAAAACGGCTGGATCGGCTTTACCGCGAAATACTGGATGACCACGATGGTGCCAGAGGCGGGCACGGCGTTTAACTCGGTTGCCAAATACACCGCTGCCAATAACACCTACCAAGCTGATATGCGCCTGCCCGCCATGGATGTGGCTGCCGGTGAAGCGGTTGAGATGAGCACCTCGCTGTTTGCTGGTGCCAAAGAGGTGGATGTTGTGAAGGCCTATGAAGCCGCGCGCGGCATTGACCGCTTTATTGACTCGATTGACTGGGGCTGGTTCTATTTCATTACCAAGCCAATGCAGAGCCTGCTCGCTTGGGTGCACGGCATGGTTGGCAATATGGGCTTTGCCATTATCGGCCTGACGCTGATTGTTAAAATCCTGTTGTTCCCGCTCGCGTATAAATCTGCCGTTTCGATGGCAAAAATGAAAAAGCTCCAGCCGGAAATGGCCAAGTTGAAAGAGCGCTTTGCTGATGACAAGCAGGCCCTGCAAAAAGAAACCATGGCGTTTTACAAGAAAGAGGGCGTGAACCCGGCGGCGGGCTGCTTGCCGATTTTAATCCAAATCCCGATTTTCTTTGCGCTCTACAAGGTGCTGTTTGTGGCGATTGAAATGCGCCACGCGCCGTTCATCTGGTGGATCCAAGACCTTTCAGCACCGGACCCTTCAAGCTGGCTCAACCTGTTTGGCCTGCTGCCCTATGATGTTTCTTGGGCGCCGCAGTTGCTCTCGATCGGCCTGTTCCCTGTGCTGATGGGCATCACCATGTGGATGCAGCAAAAGCTGAACCCCGCACCCACCGAGAAAACCCAAGCGATGATCTTGGCGTGGATGCCATGGGTCTTCATGTTTATGCTCGGCGGCTTTGCCTCTGGCCTCGTGATTTACTGGGTGGCCAACAACACTATCACCTTCTTGCAGCAATATTTCATTATGCGCTCGCAAGGTGTGAAGCCCGACGTGTTTGGCAACATCATCAGCGGGTTCAAGAAGAAAAAGGCTGAATAACCCATGCCCTCGGTTGAGCACATATTTTGCCACCCCATCAAGGGTGTTGGGCGGATGGCGTTAGAGGCCATTCGTTTGCAATCCGGTAAAACCATGCTCGGAGACCGCTTATGGGCCGTGGCGCATGAGGCCAGCAATTTTGACCCCAGTGCGCCTGCTTGGACGCCTTGCCCGAACTTCATTCGCGGCGCCAAAGCTCCGGAATTGCAAGCGATTGCGATCAGCCAATATGCAGCGGGGAGTGATGTGGTGCTGACGCATCCTGACCACCCGCCCTTTCGCTTTAACCCTGAGGATTCTGCTCAGCACGCAGGCTTTATTGAGTGGCTCACACAGTTTGTGCCGCAAAACCGCGCCCAGCCCAAGGCGCTCGTCGCCGCCCCTGATCGGGGCATGACCGATAGCCCGTTTCCGTCAATTTCCATCCTCAACCTCGCCTCGCTGGAGGAGCTTTCTGCCAAAGCAGGTACACCGATGGCGCCAGAGCGCTTTCGCGGTAACATCTGGCTGGACGGCGTGGATGCGTGGGAAGAGTTTGACTGGATCGGAAAAACCCTGCGCATTGGCGAGGCGCATGTGATTATCCGTGAGCGCATTGGCCGCTGCATGGCCACCACCGTTGACCCCGCAACAGGCCAGCAAAACGTGGATACGCTTAAAGTGCTGGAAGCCAGCTGGGGCCACACAGATTTTGGGGTTTACGGCGAGGTGATAAAAACCGGCATGGTCGACCGCTATGATGGAGCGCATATAATATGAACCTGCCTTACCCCTTGGTGGAAACCCCCGAGCCGTTGGCGCTTGAGCGTGGCCGCAAGCTTTTTGCCGGTAATACCGACTTTCTCAAAGGCGTGGTGGCGATGGATGGCATGCCACCGGCTGACCGCCTGGAAGTTTGCTTCGCGGGCCGCTCCAATGTCGGCAAGTCCTCATTGATTAACGCGCTTACGGGCCGCAAAGCCTTGGCGCGCACCTCAAACACGCCCGGCCGCACGCAAGAGATTAACTTTTTCACCCTGCTGGAAAGCCACTACTTGGTAGACCTTCCGGGCTATGGCTTTGCCAACGCGCCCGTGCCTGTGGTGCAAAAATGGCAGCGCCTTTTGAAAGCTTATCTGTCAGGCCGCGCCACCCTGCGCCGCGTGTTTATGCTGATAGATAGCCGCCACGGCCCCAAAGCTGTGGATGAGGAAATTATGGCTCTGCTCGGCACGGCGGCTGTTACGTTTCAGGTCGTCCTCACCAAAGTCGACAAGCCAAGCAAGGGCGACTATACCAAGGTATTGGAACAAACCCGCAAGGTGCTGCAAAGCTACCCTGCCGCCTATCCCGAGATCATCGCGACGTCATCGGAAAAAGGCACAGGGCTGGATATTTTGCGCACGACGATTGCGACAATGGAGTAGCCTCACTAAAAATTTACTGGTTAAGTCGTATAGAATTGGTTTGGAGAATTGAACTTTGCCTTTCTAATTCCAATGTACTAGAATGTGGGATAATTGAGGAGTATATATGATGTATAGCGCCCTTACAGTTGCTGACGAAATTCTAAAAATTGCGAAGGTAAAGCAAAAAGCCCTGACTCCGTTGCAGTTAATGAAACTAACTTATATTGCGCACGGGTTTAGTTTGGCAGTTCTAAAAAAAGATCTTTTTCAAGATCGTATCGAAGCTTGGAAGTTTGGGCCCGTAATTCCCGATCTTTACCAAGCGACTAAACATTTTGGCAGGTCTGCAATTCCTCTTGATATGATTGAGGACGCCGAAAACTCCAATGTAACCGATGAAGACAATGCATTTTTGAAAGATATTTTTGAGAAGTATGGCAACCTCACGGGGTTCGCCCTTTCTAATCTGACACATAAATCTGGCACACCTTGGGACCAAGTTTTTCAAGAAGGGGTTTTCGGGATCGAAATTCCAGATTCACTTATCAAAGACCACTATTTGGGGAAGCTGAATGAACCAGCCAGTTCCGCCGCCTGAACAGTCCGAATTACCCAAATGGTCTAAAGACCCAAGGGCAAAAGCCGAAGAAAAGAATTGGCCCAACGAGGAAACGCTCAACGGGCAAAAGGCTGAAAATGATAGAATGTGGCTTAAGGTCTACGGATACTTAGTTGTTGGTGTCGCTATCGTTTTTACCGTATTGTTTGTCTTGTCGGTCCTGTCATGGGCAATCCACCATATAGCACCAGAAAGTTGGAATTGGCTGAATCCCGACCAGCTTTCGAAGATACAGTCAATTATTTTCAGTGGTAGTTTAGGCGCGATTGTTTCGAGTGTGTTTAAGAATAAAATTGAAAAGTAGGCTATATACTATGGAGAAATCATCCGCCATGGACCGCGACTGGATCGCCACTGCCCGCACCCTTTCTGAAGCACTGCCATTTTTGCAGCGCTATGATGGCGCGACGGTGGTGATCAAGTTTGGTGGCCATGCCATGGGGGATGACGCCGCGATGGAGCGCTTTGCGCGCGATATCGTTCTGATGAAGCAAACCAATGTGCACCCCGTTATTGTGCATGGCGGCGGGCCGATGATTAATGCGATGCTGGAGAAGCTCGGGGTGAAATCCGAGTTTGTGAATGGCAAGCGGGTGACGGATAAAGCCACTATGGACGTGGTTGAAATGGTGTTGTCTGGCTCTGTAAATAAACGGATTGTGGCGGCGATTAACGCGCAGGGCGGTAAAGCCGTTGGGCTTTCGGGTAAAGACGCTAATCTGATCATTTGTGAGCCTGCCGATGAGGCCCTTGGGCTGGTTGGCAAGCCGGTGAATATTGACCCTTCGGTCATCAACGCTTTCCAAAGTACCGATTTTATTCCGGTGGTGGCACCGATTGGTGCGGGCAGCAGTGGCGAGACTTACAATATTAACGGCGACACCGCTGCAGGTGCCATAGCTGCCGCCCTGAATGCTGATCGCCTGCTGCTGCTCACCGATGTTGCTGGGGTAAAAGACGCCGATGGTGACGTGGTGACTGAGCTCACGCCGGAAACCGTGCGCAAGCTCACGGATGACGGCATTATTGCCGGTGGCATGATTCCGAAAACAGAAACCGCCCTGCAAGCGATTGAAGGCGGCGTGCGGGCCGTGGTCATTCTTGACGGCCGTGCGCCCCATGCCTGCTTACTTGAGCTTTTCACCCCCCACGGTGCCGGCAGCATTATACGATGCAGTGAATAAAGCACCGCTGGGGAGTAATACACCACTTAGGCTGAGTTTTTTGGCGCCTTTTCGCCAATGACTTCAGTATTTTTACTAGCTATGCACTTTTGTGGATTTCAAAACAGATAGATTAGAGCGACTGACACATGGGATGGGAATACGGCTGGAAAGCGGCCATTCACGGTGTTTCGCGTAAAGTTCTGCTAGAAGGCAAAGCCGCCCTCTAATGTGAGGCCGAAGGTGATGTATAATCTAACCATCGCGCGTTATGGTTCCTAAAACAATGTCCGAATGGAGTCCGATATGACCGAACCTTTGACGTCCGCGCCAGTCCTTGAAACGGAACGCCTAACCCTACGCGGGCCACTACAAAGCGACCTACCCGAGTTTACCCGGTTCATGACGAGTTCGCCAAGGATGCAGGCTCAGGAAGAAACCGGCAGCAAAGAACAAGCTTGGTTTGGATTCTTGGCCGGAATTGGTCACTGGCAGTGGCACGGGTTTGGATTCTTTACGCTAATTGAACGCGGACAGAGCCTTCCTATAGGGCGTGTCTGGCTGCTTAAGCATTCAAATTGGCCTGAAGTTGAGTTGGCGTGGCACCTTTTTGAAGGCGCCGAGGGCAAAGGATACGCAACCGAAGCGGGGCTGGCAGTGCGTAGCTGGGCGTATCAAGCCCATGGGTTCAACCAGTTGGTTAGCTACATTGATTACGAAAACTATCGCTCAAAAGCGGTTGCGAAACGTTTGGGAGCGGAGACCGATGGCGTGCGTGCTGATCACGAACCAGATGCTGAAATTTGGAGCCACCTACCTGAACCCATATGATCAATTTGGCTCTAAGCGGTCATTCGCTGCGCCAGACACTAATGTCCGCTTAGGCCCGATTACAGGGCTCAATCGAATTGCGAAAATTCATCGAGTGTTCGAGGTGAACCGCACCTGAGGCTAGGCAATATAATGATCAAATCCAGCTTGTCTGGGGAGAAACCCAAAATTCTGGCGTGTAGGCCTTAAACGGTCTGGCGCTTTACACGAGGCGAAGCCACGGCCACGGCTCGTTGGGCAACGGGTGGCTTGCCGCCCCGCGCCGACGAGGTGGGTTGAACCAAGGACGGCGAAGCCGACGACTTCAACTCGCCGAGGAGGCGCGACGCCAGCGCTGCCCGATAGCGTCGGGTTTGCTTTGGCCTCTGCGGGGGTAAACCCCCACTCGGCCAAAGCACATTTTCAGACAAGCTGAAAATGCCTGCCGCTGGCCGTGGCCTCGGCTTCGCCTCGGTGTGAAAGACCTTAACTCCTGCACAAATTCACAATAACGAATGCATCTCGCGCATGTGACTTGATAACCGCCGCTTAAACCGCCATCTTCCGAAGATGGAAAATGAAACAACCCTCCGCCTTGGCGTCTTTCTAGGCCTTTTCGCCTTGTTTGGCATCCTTGAATTCTTGTTTCCGCGCCGTGCGCGGGTTCAGAGCCGCGCCGTGCGCGGGTTCAGAGCCGCGCCAAGCGTTGGACAACGCATTGGATTTTGTTGTTTATTTACAGTTTTGTAATCCGTGGCATGGGTTTTTTGACGCCTGTTATTGTGGCTACAGGGGCCGCTTTGCATGCTGCTGGCAATGGCTGGGGGCTTTTCAACATGGCTGATTTGCCGGTCTGGCTGGAAATTACGCTCGCCGTTATCATCCTTGATTGGGCCGTGTGGTTTCAGCACCTCCTGACCCACAAAATCCCGTTTTTATGGCGCTTTCACCGCGTTCATCATTCTGACCGAGACCTTGATGTCTCCTCGGCGATCCGCTTCCACCCCGTCGAAATTGCGCTCTCGATGCTCTATAAAGTGGCCTTGGTTTACCTGCTGGGCGCGCCTGTGATCGCCGTGATCATCTTTGAGGTTATCCTCAACGGCGCGGCTATGTTTAACCATGCCAATATCAACCTGCCAAAATCGCTGGACCGGATTATCCGCACTGTGGTTGTGACCCCTGACATGCACCGGATTCACCATTCAGATATTCGGGCCGAGCATGATAGCAATTACGGGTTTTCGGTTTCGATCTGGGACCATCTGTTTCGCACCTTTACCGCCGAGCCGAAAGGCGGCCATGAGGGCATGACCGTGGGCCTGCGCTGGCAGGATGACGAGACCGAAAAGCTGGTTTGGGCCTTGAAGCTTCCCGCTGACAAGCTGTGAAAGCGGCGGGCCTGCGAATTCTTGGCGGTTTGCGTGAGGGCGAGTATACGATCTATTTGATCGGCCCTAACGGCGCTGATTTCTGTCGTTTTTCTTGCAAGCCTCGGCGGAGTATCGGGACGGCGCGCCAGACCAGATAGATCGTTATTCAACACGAGTTTTGAGCACGATAGCCAAAGCACAGGGCGGGGAGGCGCTTTTCTCTTTTGGCGGCCCGTCTTACCAGCCGTTTCTCCGATGGGCGATCAAGAGCCAAAGGTGCTTTGCCTCTCCGGCTGTTTTTTTTGTGCATGCCGAGCAGGGGCTATCTGTGTCTTTCCGCGGCGCATTGCGCCTAAAAACCCAGCCCCCTTTGCCAACCTCTGCCTAATGTGCGCTGAAAAGCCCTGCCTTTAGGCCTGCCCAGTAGTGGGAGCGATTGAAAAAGAAAATTATAATGTTGCCGCCTGCCGTGTTTTTCTGGATAGTGAAGGCGGGGCCGATTGCATGGCGCGTGGATGCGCGGTGCGGCGGGTTTGCCCAGTGGGGCAGGCGCTGCGCCCTGAGGGCCAATCGGCCTTTCATATGCGCTATTTTCACAAAGGGGCCACCTGATGAAACGACTGATCCTAATACGCCACGCTAAATCCAGTTGGTCCAGCGGGGCGATAGATGACCAGTCTCGCCCGCTAAATGATCGTGGGCATGCTGCGGCGGGAAAGGTTGGCAATTGGCTCAAGTCAGAAGGCTATATCCCTGATCAAGTGCTTTCCTCAAATGCGACCCGCTGCGCCCAAACCTGGGAGGGCATAGCCCCGGCACTGGTAGCCAGCCCTGCTGAGGTAGGGTTTTACGACGCTTTGTATCTGGCTGGGGCGGAAGAGATGCTTGCAACGCTGCAATCTGCCACCGGAGACTCCGTGCTAATGCTTGGCCATATGCCCGGTATTGGTGAATTCGCCCGCGGCCTTCGGCGAGATCCGGCCCCCGCGCATGACGCGTTTCGGAAGTATCCGAGTGGGGCTGCTACGGTGCTAGATTTTAAGGCGGATAGCTGGGCGGAGGTGCAAATGGGCACAGGTAAGTTTATTGCTTATACCACCCCGCGCGTTTTGGCCTGAGGGCCTCGCTGCGCTGGGCTATGGCGGCGCGTCAATCTGTGCGCCTGCTGGAAATTCAGTACTCGCGCCGCCGCTCAGCTACAGAGTGCGTGGTCGCAAGGCTTGAAGCGCATGGCCACAAGCGCCAGTGTTGAAGCGCGGCGCGGGCATGAATTTGCCAAGCAAGGCAAAGGTTGACGCGCCGCTTTGTTGGCTCACAACGGCAGCGCCGAGGTGGATTTGATCTCTTCCATAGACAAAAGCGCCGTGACGTTAAATACTTTCACTTGCTTTATTAGCGCTTGATAAAACGTATCATACGCTTTGGCATTTTTTACACGCACTTTCAAAATGTAGTCAATATCCCCTGCTAATCGGTGCGCTTCTAATACTTCGGGGCGGGCGTGAAGGGCTTCCAGAAAGGCGGCTTGCCATTCGGCTTCATGCTCGCTAGTGCGCACCAGCACAAAAAAGCAGGCTTCAAGCCCTAAGGCCTCGGGAGAGAGGATGACGGTTTGTTTTTGGATCACGCCCGCAGCGCGAAGTTTGCGAATCCGGTTCCATACGGGCGTTTTTGACGAGCCGGTTTTTTTGGCAATTTCGTCGAGAGAAGCCGATGCGTCTTCTTGCAGGGCTTCAAGGATGTTCTTGTCCAACGGGTCGAGTTGATATGTCATTCCACGCCAGCCTCCATTTTTAGGTTAATGTTCTGAGTGTGGCGAAAGATACCTGTCAAAATCCTTATTTGGTTCTTCATATAGTAATATGCAGGGATAATATCCTAATATATGAGGAAAGCAACGTGTAATTCAGGAAGGATATTCCATGACTCAACCCGCCATCATTTCCGCCACTGCTAATGACGCCACCGTTTACCTGACATCTTGTGATGCTTGGACGCCCGAGTTGGCGTTTGCTGAAGTGCTAGCGCCAGAAGACCATGATTGGCGGCTGGCTTTTGCCAACCGCTTGCGGGAGGTGTCCGGTGCGGCGCTGCGCGCGGTGAAAATCGACGCAAATGGCTTGCCGGTAGCTTAAGCTTTTTTAGCCGTGGGCTTTTTCTTTGCCACTGATTTTTTCTTGGCAGCAGGCTTCTTTTTGGCCGCTGCCTTTTTCTTGGCGGGGGCTTTGCGCTTGGGTTTTGTTGCCGCCTTGGCGTTGACCAACTCAATGGCCATTTCCACGCTCACATCCTCGGGCTCGGTGCCTTTAGGGATGGTGGCGTTGATCTTTTCCCACTTGATATAGGGGCCATAGCGGCCCTTCATAATGTTCATTTCACCGCCGTCGGGGTGCTCACCCAAGCTTTTGATCGGCTCGGCGGCTTGGCCACGGCCGCGGCCCGGTGGCTTGTTTGCGATCATCTCAACGGCGCGGTTCATGCCGATGGTGAATATCTCGTCGCCATCGGGAATATTCACATAGGTTTTGCTGGTCTTTTTGCCCTTTTCCTCCGAAGGTTTGGTGAGCAAAATATAGGGACCATAAGGGCCAATTGCGGCAGTGACTACGCCGCCCTCTGGGTGGTCACCAATGGTGCGGGGTAGGCTCAGGAGTTGCAGGGCCAGTTCCAGCGTCATGTCGGCGGGGTCTGAGCCTTTCGGCACTGAGGCGCGCTTGGGTTTTGGCTCTTCCTCGGTGGCTTCGCCGAGCTGCATATAGGGGCCAAAGCGGCCAGCGCGCAGGGTTACGGGCGTGCCTTCTTCGTTCACGCCCAGCACTTTACCATCAAGGCCGGCCATATCGCCGCCGGGGTTTTCGCCGCCGATGGGGCGGGTATAGCGGCATTCGGGGTAATTCGAGCAACCAATAAAGGCGCCGCCAGAGCGCGCGGTGCGTAAGGAGAGCTTGCCAACGCCGCAGTTTTTGCAAATGCGCGGGGTGGGGTCTTCGGCGGTGACCGGAAACAGGTGCGGCTCTAGGAATTCATTGATTTTTTCCAGCACATCTGTGATGCGCAGCTCGGAAGTTTCGGCAATAGCGGCGGAGAAATCACCCCAGAAACGGCCTAGAAGCTCTTTGTAATCTTCATTGCCAGCGCTCACCTTATCAAGGTCATCTTCCAGCGCGGCGGTGAAATTATAGCCTACATATTTGCGGAAATAACTTTCCAAGAAGGCCGTCACAAGGCGGCCTTTGTCTTCTGGATATAGGCGATTTTTCTCTTTGCGAACGTAGTCACGGTCCTGAATGGTGGTGATCACCGAGGCATAGGTGGAGGGGCGGCCAATGCCGAGCTCTTCCATGCGTTTTACCAAGGTGGCCTCGGTATAGCGGGGCGGGGGCTGGGTGAAATGTTGCTGGGCAAAGGTGCTGCTATCTTCCGAAAGCACGGCCTTTTCGTGGCGCTGCATACCCTCGTCAATCACGGATTCATCTTCGGTGAATTTAGTATAATCAGCAGCAAAACCACCAACTTTTGGCTTGGCCGCATCACCCTCGTGAATCACAGGCAGGCGCGCGTCATCGCCCTTGTTTTCAACGTCATCCTTGCCTTCTTCATAGACCTTGAGGAAGCCGTCAAACGTAACAACCTGCCCGTTGGCGCGGAGAATAACCTCACCATCCGCAGAGCCGATATCAACGCTGGTGCGCTCAAGGCGCGCGCCCGACATTTGGCAGGCAATGGTGCGCTTCCAAATGAGGTCATAAAGCTTGCGCTGGTCAGCTTCCAAGCGGTCAAGCTTGGCGGGCTCGCGGCTCATCTCGGTAGGGCGAATACATTCGTGGGCTTCTTGCGCGTTTTTGGCTTTGTTTTTGTAAATGCGGGGCTTGGCGGGGATGTATTCCGCGCCATATTTGCTTTTGATAAAATCGCGCGCCTCAGACACGGCCTCGGGGGCCATATCAATGCCGTCTGTCCGCATATAAGTGATGTAGCCAGCTTCATAAAGCCGCTGGGCGGTGGACATGGTTTGCCGCGCGCCAAAGCCGAATTTTCGGCTGGCTTCTTGCTGGAGGGTGGAGGTCATAAACGGGGCGGACGGGTTGCGGGTGCCGGGCTTGGCCTCAACCTTTTGGACGGTGAGCGCGCGAGAGGTAATGGCCTGCACGGCAAGCTCTGCGGACGCAGCCGTATTCAGGTCAAACTTCTCAAGCTTTTGGCCGCCAAGCACCGTTAGGCGAGCCTCAAAAGCCTGCCCGCGCGGGGTTTCCAGCAGGGCCTTTACGCTCCAGTATTCTTTGTTGTTAAACGCCTCGATCTCCATCTCGCGCTCAACGATCAGCCGCAGGCAAACCGACTGCACGCGCCCAGCTGATTTAGCACCGGGCAGCTTGCGCCACAGCACAGGCGAAAGGTTAAAGCCCACGAGGTAATCGAGCGCACGGCGGGCCAGATAGGCCTCGACCAAGGGCATATCCACTTGGCGCGGGGTTTTCATGGCTTCGGTCACGGCGGTTTTGGTGATGGCGTTAAATACCACGCGCTCCACATGGGTGGATTTTTTGATCACCTTGCGCTTTCGCAGCGCTTCCTCAAGGTGCCAGCTAATGGCCTCGCCCTCGCGGTCGGGGTCGGTTGCGAGAATGAGCTTGTTTTCGCTATCGGCCTTCATGGCGTCTACAATGGCACGCACATGCTTTTGTGACTGGCTCCCCACCTGCCATTTCATCTCAAATTCGTTTTCCGTATCGACCGAGCCATCTTTTGGCGGCAAATCTCGCACATGGCCAAAAGAGGCGAGCACGGTAAAGCCCGGCCCGAGGTATTTTTCAATCGTTTTAGCTTTGGCAGGGGATTCGACAACAACTACAGCCATAAGGGATTCTCCGGAATTACAACATCTCGTTGGGCGCGGAACATGGTTGCTATCGCATGTAAATGTCAATGGGGAATAAGCACCTGCCTTAAATGTGCCTGAAAATAAGGTGTTTAACGGCGCGATATCAAGATTTTGGCAAATCACATTTCAAAAATGTAAAAACTTATCCAATATCCGTGCATTTATATTTGCTTTATGCAATATATAGTAGGTAACCTGAAATTCTTCACTTGCTGGGAGGCAGAATATGGCTGAAATCGTGGTAATCGGGGCTGGCATTGGCGGTTTGCCCGCTGCTTATGACTTGAAAAAGGAATGCCGGAGCGAGGATAACATTACGGTTATCTCAAATAATCCTTACTTCCAATTTACGCCGTCTAACCCTTGGGCGGCCGTGGGCTGGCGCAAGCGCGAAGATATTACGATTGACCTTGAGCCGGTGCTGAAAAAGCAAGGCATCAAGTTTTTGGCCGACCCGATGGTGGGTTTTGACCCGGAAAACAACACGATCACCCTGCAAAGCGGTGCTGAAGTTAAGTATGATTATGTGGTCATCGCCACCGGCCCCGAGCTGGCCTTTGACGAGATTGAGGGCCTTGGCCCGCATGGCGGCTTCACCCAATCGGTGTGTGATGTAAACCACGCCGTGACCGCAAGTGCGGATTGGGAAGCGTTCTGCAAAAACCCCGGCCCGATTGTGGTGGGCGCGGTTCAGGGGGCCTCATGCTATGGCCCTGCGTATGAATTTGCCATGATCATGGATACGGACCTGCGCAAGCGCAAAATTCGCGACAAGGTAAAGATGACCTTTGTGACCGCCGAGCCCTATGTGGGCCACCTTGGCCTTGGCGGCGTGGGCGATACCAAAGGCATGCTGGAACGTGAAATGCGCCACCGCCACATTAACTGGATCACAGATGCCCGCACCGACAAGGTGGAAGATGGCAAAATGCATGTGAGCCAGATGGCTATGGGCGGCGACGTGGTTGCGACCCATGAACTGGAGTTTGATTTCTCCATGATGCTGCCGGCTTTCCGTGGCTTGCCACCGTTTATGCCGGCAAATGCGCCGGAAGGCCTTGCCAACCCGCGCGGGTTTATTGTGGTGGACAAGCACCAGAAAAACCCGACATTTCCGAATGTATATGCCGTGGGCGTGTGTATCGCAATTGCCCCGCTTGAAGCTTCGGCTGTGCCGGTGGGCGTGCCTAAAACCGGCTTGATGATTGAGTCTATGGTGGCCGCTGCGGCTGGCAATATCGGCCAAGAGCTGCGTGGCCAAGAGGCGACGCATGAGCCAACATGGAACGCATTCTGCCTCGCTGATTTTGGTGATAAAGGCGTGGCCTTTATGGCGCAGCCACAAAACCCGCCGCGCAACAAGAACTGGGCGTCGGAAGGCAAGTGGGTGCACTGGGCCAAGATAGGCTTTGAGAAATACTTCATGCGCAAAATCCGCAAGGGCCAAAGCGAGCCATTCTTTGAGAAGACGGTGATGAAGACGATTTCGATGACGAGGTTGAAGGACTAGGTTTTTGATAAAATCAATCGGCAGCCCGTGCAGTATGCGCGGGCTGTTTGTTTGTCTTGTTGTGCTTGCACAACCCGCGCCGACGAGGGGGGCTTTAGCTCCCCGAGGAGGCGCGCACCCGGAACTGCCCGGTAGCTCCGAGCTTGCTTTTTCTCCAAGGGGGCAAGCCCCCGTCGAAAAAGCACATTTTTCAGTAAACTGAAAAACGCCTGCCGCTGGCCGTGGCCTCGCTGCGCTCGGTGCGCTATGCTGGGGCAAAGGGGAAAGAAATGAAATCTGTTATACTTTTGCGCGGGATCAATGTGGGTGGTCATGGTAAGCTGCCAATGAAGGAACTTTGTGCATTGTTGGAAACTTTGGGGGCTGCGAACCCGAGGAGCTACATTCAAAGTGGGAATGTGGTGATTGATAGAGTGGTGAACGCGGAGGATGTAGAGGCCGCAATCGAGGAAGTTAAAGGGTTTCGGCCGCGAGTGATGGTTATCTCGGCAGATGAGTTTAGGGAAATTGCTGCGCAAAATCCGTTTGACGAACCTGAGGGCAAGCTTTTGCACATTTGGTTTGCGTCTGCCGCATTTACGTTTGATCAAGAAAAGGCCGCTAGCCTACAGGCAGTAAGCGAAGTGCTGCATATTGGTGCGCGGGCGATTTATTTGTATGCACCGGATGGCATTGGTCGCTCGAAGCTTGCTGAGAAAATGGAGCGCCTTGCCGGGGTGCCTTGCACGGCGCGGAATATGAATACGGTGCGCAAATTGCTGGAGATGCTTGACGCTTGACCGCGCGGCCCCCTATCTTGCACGAAAAAAGGTTTTTATGACCCAAGGCCCTCTTTTTAAATACCGCGCATTGATCGCAGATGGTGAGTTGCGCGATGACGCGGCGCAGCGGCTGGCGATTGAGAAATTGCACCTGCTACACCGACGGTTGGAGGGGTATAACCCTGCCAAGCCCAGCCGCTTTGGGCGCGGGCTTTTTGGCTGGGGGCGTGAGCATATTGAAGAGGTCGAGATTCAGGGGCTTTATCTTTATGGTGGCGTTGGGCGCGGTAAATCTATGCTGATGGACCTGTTTTTTGAGAGCGCGCCGGTGGCAAAAAAACGACGCGTGCATTTTCACGCCTTTATGCAGGAGGTGCATGCAGGGATTACCAAAGCGCGGCAAGAATATGCGAAAGACCCGATTGAGCCGGTGGCGGCGCGCATTGCCGATGGTGCGGCGCTTTTGTGTTTTGACGAGCTGCAAATTGGGGATATTACCGATGCAATGATTGTGGGGCGCTTGTTTGACAAGCTGTTTGCGCGCGGGGTGGTGATTGTGGCGACGTCTAACCGCCACCCGGATGACCTCTATAAAGACGGGCTGAACCGGCAGCTTTTTGTGCCGTTTATCGAGCGGATCAAAGAGCGGTTGGAGGTGTTTCATTTGGTGAGTGATACGGATTACCGGCAAAATAAACTGGCGGGGGGCAAGGTTTATTTTAGCCCGCTGAATGCGCGGGCGCGCAATGATATGGATGCGGCGTGGGAGGTGTTTGCGGTGTGCAAAGGCAAACCGTTGGTACTGAAGGTGCAGGGGCGCGAGGTGCGCCTGCCGCTGCATTGCGAGGGCGTGGCGCGGGCCAGCTTTGCTGACTTGTGCGAGGCCCCGCTGGGGGCAGCGGATTATTTGGCAATTGCGGAGGAGGTCGTTATCTTGCTGTTGGATAATGTGCCACTGTTGAGCCGTGAGCAAGCTGGCCCTGCCAAGCGGTTTGTGACACTGATTGATGCGCTTTATGAAGCGAAAACGCGGCTGATATGCTCGGCGGATGCTGCACCGGAGCAACTTTTTGAAGCGGGCGACGGGGCTTTTGAATTTGCCCGCACGGCGTCTAGGCTGCATGAAATGGCAAGCGCCGATTGGGCGGCGCGGGGCTGAGGCCTCGGTGGCGGCGCGGCTGGCGTTGTGCTTGCTGCGCTGCGAGGGCAGTGCTTGCGACATTGGGGTTTTCAAGGTGGGCTGATTGCGCCACACTGGGCGGGATTTTTTGAGAGGCAGGCAAATGACAAATATTGTAATTCTTGACGGTGCGCGCACCGCAATCGGTGGTTTTGGGGGCAGTTTGGCGGGGGTGCCGCCCACGCAAACGGCGGCGCATGTGAGCCGTGAGGCGATGGCGCGGGCTGGTGTGGAGCCGGGGCAAATCGGTCACGTGGTGTTTGGCCATGTGATTAATACCGAGCCGCGGGATATGTATCTTTCCCGCGTGGCGGCTGTGGAAGCCGGGGTGCCCGAGGCTGTGCCTGCGATGAATGTGAACCGGCTTTGTGGCTCGGGGGCGCAGGCGATTGTATCGGCGGCACAAGCGCTGATGCTGGGGGATGCGGAATTTGCGCTGGCGGGCGGGGCGGAGGCGATGAGCCGTGCACCCTATATTTTACAAGACGCTCGGTTTGGCAAGAAAATGGGCGATATGCAGGCGGTGGACATGATGCTGGCCACGCTGCATTGCCCTTTTGGCTCTGGCCATATGGGTGTAACGGCTGAGAATGTGGCGGCGAAATATGGGATTAGCCGCGCGGCGCAGGATGCCTTTGCGCTGGAAAGCCAGCGGCGGGCGGCGGCGGCGATTGAGGCAGGGCATTTTGCCAGCCAGATTGCGCCGCTTGAAGTGCGGCAGGGGCGCAAAACCACCATTTTTGATACCGACGAGCACCCCAAGACCACATCGGTAGAGGCCCTTGGCGGGCTGCGGGCGGCCTTCCAGAAGGACGGCACGGTGACGGCGGGGAATGCCTCGGGGATTAATGACGGCGCGGCGGCGCTGGTGCTGGCGACCGATACAGCGGCGGCCAAGGCGGGGCTAAAGCCCAAGGCGCGTATATTGGGCTATGCCCATGCGGGGGTTGCGCCTGAGCTGATGGGCATAGGGCCTATTCCGGCGGTGCAGGCGCTGCTTAAGCGCACAGGGCTGAAGGCGGATGATTTTGCGGTGGTCGAGAGCAACGAGGCTTTTGCGGCGCAGGCCTGTGCGGTGAGCCAGGAGCTGGGGCTGGGCCCGGCGCGCGTGAACCCTAATGGTGGGGCGATTGCGCTGGGCCACCCTGTAGGGGCTACAGGCGCGATTGTGATGCTTAAGGCGATTTATGAGCTGGAGCGAATTGGCGGCGGCAAAGGGCTGGTCACTATGTGCATTGGTGGCGGGCAGGGGATAGCGCTGGCGATAGAGGTTTAGTGCTTACTGGGCCGCGATCGCCTTCTTTAATGAGGGTGAGCATGGCGCCATAGGCAACCCAATGGGAGCGATGCACGCGCAGACCTTCGCCTTCATCGGTTTTGGCAACCGCGGGCTTCTGCATATGGTGGCCCTGTTGGGTGATGACCTTAACGTAATGATCTGCGGCCTAAATCGCCCAGATTCCACTTTGTATTTAAGTTGGCAACAGATCTTTGATCGCAGCGGACTTGTGGCGCTTTTTATAGGTTCTCATACAGATTTGTAACTTAAGCTGCCAGAGGATAAATATATCGACCAACCCGTTAATGAGCAGAAAAAGCACAAGTATTTCTAGCCGCAGTATGCTGAATAGCATTATACTGCGAGCATAACTGATGGCATCTTTTAAGGACACGGGCTGCAAACCCTCGGCGTGGGTTAGGGCATTTGGGCGAGACTTTTTAATTGCGGCATGGATGGGCCCTTAGCGTTTTCCAAGGCATTGCTTTCAGGTATAATCAACGCCTTTTATATTTCATAAAAATGGCCGATAGCGAAGCGCGATGTTTGAGGTAAAGGACGGCGTTGCGGTGCAGGCTCAAATCACGGTTTTATGCTGGAAACTAGGGCCTGTGGACATTCATCTTGAAGCTATGAGCGCGGCGACAAGGTTCCAGTTGGCGGTGTAACTACTGTCAGTTTTGTCGTAACGTGTTGCGATACCACGAAATTCCTTGATCTTGGCGAAGTAGTTTTCAACCAAATGTCGCCAGCAATAGGCCTCTTCATCATATTCCCGCTGCACTATCCGGTTCGACTTCGGCGGGATCACGGCGGTTGCGCCGCGCTCATCCAGCGCCTCAAGCAGCCAGTTTGCGTCAAACGCTTTGTCCGCTAGCAGCGCCCCAAACGACACTTCTTTGATCAGCGGGGCCACGCCCTTCATGTCATGCGCCTGACCCGGCAGCAGCAGGAAACGCACAAGGTTGCCAAGCGCGTCCACCAGCGCCACGATCTTGGTGGTCAGCCCGCCGCGTGAGCGCCCGATGGCGTGATTTTGAGTCCCCCTTTTGCGCCGGTGGCCTTTTGATGAACCGAAACAATGGTGCCATCAATCATAGCGTATTCGAGGTCCGGGTCATTACTCATGGCTTTGAAAAAACTCTCGAAAACACCTCGCTCGGCCCATCGTCGGAACCGGCGAAACTGGCTGTTCCAGTTGCCAAATTTCGTAGGCAGATCGCGCCAGGGAGAACCCGTGCGCACCCGCCAGAACACTGCTTCCAAAAACAGGCGGCTGTCGCCGCCCGTCCGGCCACTGTCTGTTGCTTTGCCGGGGAGCAAGGGCGCAAGGCGCTCCCAGACCTGATCATTCAAAACAAATCGCGTCTCGTCCATCACAAACTCCCTTTTGGAAGATTGAATCAGAAATTAAACCAAATGGGAATCCTGAATGTCCACGGACCCTAGGGAAAGCCACCGGTTTTGAGCTAGCCTCAAAACCGGTGGTGTGGTTTCTAATGATCGTTAGCAAAGGGAGCTTCGTCCCCCCATAGTGCGGCTACACGGGCATCTCGGCCACAGCTGTTCCTATAATAAGCATAGCGGTTCGGGTTTTTTTGATAGTAGTTCTGGTGGTAGTTTTCAGCGTCCCAAAAATCTCCTGCCGGGAAAACCTCGGTTACAATGGGTGCGCCGAGACGGCCACGCAGGGCGGCTTTGGAGGCTTGGGCAGCGGCGGATTGCGCCTCATTTAAGGCAAAAATTCCGGTGAGGTAGCTGTGCCCGCGGTCACAGAATTGGCCACCGGCATCGGTGGCGTCTACCGTGCGCCAGAACACATAGAGCAGCTGGTCATAGGAAACCACGTCAGCATCAAAGGTGATTTTTACCGCCTCGCGGTGCTGGCCGTGGTTGCGGTAGGTGGCATTTTGCAGGGTGCCGCCGGTATAGCCGGATACGGTTTCAACCACGCCGTCTACTTTGTCAAAATCGCTCTCCACGCACCAGAAGCAGCCGCCAGCGAAAATGGCGGTTTGCAGGTTTTGAGCTTTGGCAACGGTCGCGCCCGCCATCAGGGCCAATAAAACGGTCAGGATTTTCATTCTCATTTCCTTAAAAAGCTGATATGGCGGCAAGATGCTGGTTTGGCCAGTCACATGCAAACAACATTCCGGTGAGGAAATGTTTCAGATATTCAGGAGCCTAATATGCCCGGACTTTTACCCAATATAGACCCAGACGGTTTGCAGGAATTTTCGGTGGTGTTTACCGATCGCTCACTCAACCATATGTCAGCCAGCTTTCAGCAGGTGATGCGCGATATTTCGAGCACGCTTAAGGGGGTTTATAAGGCCGAGGCCGTGGTGGTGGTGCCCGGTGGCGGCACTTACGGCATGGAGGCCGTGGCGCGGCAGTTTGCTAATGATGCCAAAGCTTTGGTTATTCGCAACGGCTGGTTTTCCTACCGTTGGACACAGATTTTCGAAGCGGGGAATATCCCCTCCGAGCACACCGTGCTGAAGGCGCGGCAAGCGGGCAATGCGGCCACAGCCCCCTTTGCGCCGGTGGCTATTGAGGAGGCGGTGGCGCGCATTCATGCTGAGCGGCCTGCGCTGGTATTTGCCCCGCATGTGGAGACCTCCAGCGGTATGATCCTGCCGGATGACTACATTAAGGCGCTGGCGGATGCGGCGCATGAGGTCGGCGGGCTGATGGTGCTGGATTGCATTGCGTCGGGCACAATCTGGGTGGATATGGCGGCAACAGGCGTCGATATTCTGATTTCGGCCCCGCAAAAGGGGTGGAGCAGCTCGCCCGCAGCGGCGCTGGTGATGCTATCTAAGGCAGCACTTGAGCGCATGGCGGAAACCACCTCCAGCAGCTTTGCGCTGAACTTGAATACATGGCATGCCATTATGCAGGCCTACGAGGGCGGGGGGCATGCCTACCACGCGACCTTGCCCACAGATGCGCTGAAGGCATTTCGTGATGCGATGCAGGAAACCGAGGCGCTGGGCTGGGATAATATAGCGGCGGCACAGCAGGAGCTGGGAGACAAAGTGCGGGCCATGCTGGCCGCACGGGGTATCAGCTCGGTGGCCGCCAAGGGCTTTGAGGCTCCGGGCGTGGTGGTGAGCTATACTGATGATGCCGACGTGAAAACTGGCAAGAAATTTGCCGCGCTGGGCATGCAAATTGCCGCCGGTGTGCCGTTGCAATGTGATGAGCCCGAAGGCTTTAGCACTTTCCGGCTCGGCTTGTTTGGGCTGGACAAGCTGGCAGATATTGACGGCACCGTGAAGCGGTTGGAAGCGGCGCTTGATCAGGTCTTTTAGGTCTCAAACGGCACGGACCCCATCATCTCGATCTCTCCGGCAATCATGCGGCCCGTGGCGGTCAACCCGCATTTCTCATAAAAAATGCGGGGGCTTTGTGGCCCCTGCACACATGTGTTTTGTAGCATCGGCATGCCCCAAGCCCGCGCCTGCGCAAATGCAATTTCCATGGCGAGTGCACCATAGCCCTTGTTTTGATGGTTTTTGTCAATCATTAAGCGCCACAAATGGGCGGCATCTTGTGGGTTGCGGTCTTTAAAGCGCGGGCTTTCCTTGTGCGGGTTAACCATGGCAATGAGCCCGATAGGCCTATCGGCATCCCACAACCCCCGCACCCAGCCAGCCGGTTCATAGATATTTTGCGCTATTGTGAGCACATTTGCCTCAACATTGGCTTTCTGCGCTGTTTCTACGCTGAGATCTATGATTTGGGAAAGCGTTTCAAACGTAATTTCGCGCGTTTCAAGTTGAATGGGCATGGGGTATTCTCTATTTTCGGCGAATGGTCGAACGGCTCTTTTCGGGCTCTTCGGCCGAACTATAGCTGTATTGCGTTGTTTTCTTCGCCTCGTCCGGTGCATCGGGCTGGTCCTTGACCTTCTTGGAAACCTTGAGAAACGCGACCCCGCCTATGAACATGATAATGCCAACACCTAAAAAGATAAGGCCAAACCCCCAGAGGGCAAACCAGTGATCGAGGCGCATATGGCTGGGGTCCTCGGGGGTATAAAGAATGCGGAGTTTTGTGCCGATGGGGTAATCGTAGGCCGAGGAGGACAGGTAGGTTTGCGCGCTTTGCGGTAAGCCGCTTTTATCAAAAAAGGAAATTGTGGGTTTATAGGTCGGTGAGGGAGAGCCACCGCTGCTACTGCTATTGCTCGACCAGTTGACCTCAACATGGGTCACCACCCCGCTGGTCGAAACAGCCGTGCGGGCGAATTTATAAGAAGAATAGCTAAGCCCCCCGCCGGAGGCGATGAAAATAAGGCCCAGCAGAATAATAAATATCCCGGACCAGCGGAAAACTTTTTTATTTGATACTGCCATGGGTGTTGTCCTGTAAATGATTGGGAAAAATGCTTTTAGCGCATACGGCGCACGACGGGCTTGTCAGTTGCTGTCATATTTTGCGTATGGTCCACAAGATGCTTTACCCCCAACGTGCTTTTACGCTGGGCCGCGTGCTTGCGCCTTGGGGCTTTTCTGCTGGTGGCGGAAATGAGGAGGCTGAGAAGCAGAAAGGGCACCAGGCCATAGAGCAGGCTGATCACACCAGTGGCCCACATGCCCATGGGGCTATCAATGCGAAAAAACTCTGGGTTATCAGGGTTATACCGAATCTGAATTTTCCGGCCCATCAGAACGTTTGCCGTGCCCGCCGCACTTTGTGGAGCTGCTAGCTGTTTGTGACCTCGATAATCAATGAAGGCAATGATGGGGGTTCTACCCGTGGAAAAGGCTTCATCTGACGGCGCCCAGTCAAGGATGATACCTTGGGCGGAATAGGAAGAATTATAGAATAATATGGTGGCAATCAGATTGGTGCTGCCCAAGAAAGTTGCGACTAGGGCAATCAGGCGCAATACACGCAGAATTGAAGAGGGACGTTTGCTGGCCATGGCCATGTGTATAGCATGTTAATGGTATAAGGCAATGCGTGCATAGCCTCGGTTAACCTACTCGCAGCGTTGTAAAATCAATGATTGCCCATTGCTGGCATAGGTTAGCGTTCCGTCTGTATTTAGCAATAATAACCCGCGGTGGGACCACGTTTCGCCTTCTCCCGCACAGACAAAATCAAATAGCTGGCCATTCATATCACGAATATTTACGGGCTCTGTGAGCGCGCATTGGCTTTCATAAAACTGAATAGTGGTTTTTGAAATGCGCATTGGCACTAGGTCGGTATTTGTGGCGTTACAGATTTCCGGATTTTGTGCCCACGCGCCTTCAAACGCCAGTGTTTGGGCGATGGCCATATTGGAAAGGCCTGAAAGGGCGATGGCTAAGGCGATGATTTTAGTCATTGGAAGCGCTCCTTGGTTTCTGTATCGGATCATACAGAAACCGGAGGCGCTTTCAATATTATTGCCAAGAGTGTCGCTATTTAATCCGGCGATCCCGCGCGGCCAAAAGCTTGAGGCGCAGGGCGTTGATCTGGATAAAGCCCGCCGCGTCTTTTTGGTCATAGGCGCCCGCATCGTCTTCAAAGGTGACGTGTTCTTCGGAGTAAAGCGAGTGCTCGGACCAGCGACCAACGGTTTGGCACAGGCCCTTATAGAGCTTAAGCCGAACGGTGCCACTCACATGCTTTTGGCTTTCGTCAATCAGGGCTTGCAACATATCGCGCTCTGGGGAATACCAAAAGCCATTGTAAATCAGCTCGGCATATTTTGGCATCAGCTCGTCTTTCAGGTGGGCCGCACCACGGTCAAGCGTAATGCTTTCAATGCCGCGATGGGCTTCGAGCATAATGGTGCCGCCGGGGGTTTCATAAATCCCGCGGGATTTCATGCCCACGAAGCGGCCCTCTACAAGGTCAAGCCGACCAATGCCGTGTTTGCCACCTAGCTCATTAAGCGCGGTCAACATTTCGGCAGGGCTAAGGGCCTTGCCGTCAATCGCCACAGGGTCACCCTTTTCATAAGTGATCTCGATATACTCGGCCACATCGGGTGCGTCTTCAGGCGCGACGGTGCGCTGGTAAACGTAATCGGGTGCTTCAATCGCGGGGTCTTCCAGCACTTTACCTTCGGAAGAGGTGTGCAGGAGGTTGGCGTCCACGCTGAACGGTGCTTCGCCGCGCTTATCTTTAGCAATCGGAATCTGGTGCATTTCAGCAAATTCCAGCAGCCGCGTGCGGGAGGTGAGATCCCACTCGCGCCACGGCGCAATCACCTTGATCTCGGGGTTAAGCGCATAGGCGGCCAGTTCAAAGCGCACTTGGTCATTGCCCTTGCCGGTGGCCCCGTGGGCTACGGCATCCGCGCCGCATGCGGCGGCAATCTCAACAAGGCGCTTGGAAATCAGCGGGCGGGCAATGGAGGTGCCCAGCAGGTAAAGCCCCTCATATTGCGCATTGGCGCGGAACATCGGAAACACAAAATCGCGCACGAATTCCTCGCGCACGTCCTCAATATGAATGTTTTCCGGCTTCACGCCCATCAACTCGGCTTTGCGGCGCGCTGGTTCCAGCTCTTCGCCTTGGCCAAGGTCAGCGGTAAAGGTCACCACCTCACAGCCATATTCGGCTTCAAGCCACTTCAGAATGATCGAGGTATCCAACCCGCCCGAATAGGCGAGGACAACTTTTTTAGGGGCAGACATCTGGCGTTCTCCGGCTAAATATTTTATAGGCTGGCAATACGTCAGTTTTCCGCGCCCTTCAAGCGGGAAAGCAATTTGGGCGCAATGGGATAGGAAAAAGGAACCGAAATGCGGACTGTCGAGAATTCGCAATTCAAAATCGCATATTTTCCCGTGCCGAAAACCGCTAGCACCTCGATGAAACACGCGTTTTACCAGCTTGAGCACGGCACGCCCTTTGTAAAGGGTGAGAAAGTGCCGGGGCAAAAAAGCGGCATTCATGATAAGTATCATAACACCAAGCAATTTTACGAGATAGACCACAAGCGCTATGCGGATTATTCTCGGATTGCCATTATCCGTGACCCGGTGACGCGTATCATTTCAGCCTTTAACCACCGCGTTATGCGGGAGCGGGAGCTGTCAGAAAACCGCATTGATATGGACCTTGCCCGCGCGCTGGATGTGCCCGCAAACCCTACGCGCGGTGTGTTTTTGTGTAACCTAGAAAAATACCGGTTTTTGTCTGCGCCGATAAAGCACCACACCGATCCGTTTACCAAATTTCTCGGGCATGATCTTTCTTATTTCACCGATGTTGTGAAAATCGGGAGGGTAGGAGAACTGGCAACCCAGATTGAGGCGTTGACCGGGCAAAAGTTTGAACTGCCGCACCTTCAAAAAGGCAGCGATGCGCCAAAGGCTTTGCGCATGGAGCGCAAAGCGCGCAATGCGTTGCTGAGCTATTGCGCCGGAGACTATGCCTTGATGAAAGGCTATTTCGATATCCCCGAGGTTTTGCAGCTATAGCGCGATCATGGCGCTGGCTTGCTGTATTTACTTGTGTTAATTAAGGCAAAGTTTTGGAGATAGGCATGAACGGTTTAACAATTTTGGCGCATAGTTTTCGGCAGGTCACGGGCAACCTTGGCATGGCTTCTCGCATAAGCGGCGGTTTTTGGATTTTGCTGCTAGGCGCTTCTTTTGCTTACGGCCTGATTGCTGGGCTGAGCCAGAGCATGTTTTTAAGCATCCTTTTTGGCATTGCTCTGATCATATTCCTTGTTTGGGGGATCTCGTTGGTTGCTGTTGTGTGGCACCGTTTTATTTTACTAGAAGAGCTGCCAAGTGGATTTTTACCCTATCGCGAAGGGCTGCGGGTTTGGCCATATTTCTGGTATGGCATCGGAATCGCCATTATTGTAATTCTCGCGTTGCTAGCGCTGTTGTTTGCGAGCACGATTGTAATGGATGCCGAGGATATGCTTGCCGCCTTTGGCCAAAACACTAACTCAGTCGCACTCAAAGATATTGCCCTCAGATTTGTTGTGGGGTTGTTGGCGTCACTCATTTACCTGCGGTTGGCGCTTATATTGCCTGCCGTGGCGTTGGAGGAGCAGATGACGCTGGGCGATTCTTGGGGTGAGACAAAGGGCTTCAGCTTTGCCATACTTGTCATTGCTGTGATGCTCGCTTTACTGAACTCTGGAGGGGCTATTTTTTATGGGGTGGCGGTAATGTCTGTGCATAATTCTCCTGCGTTGCTGATGCTGGTTTCGATAGCCTTCCTTTTGTTTCAGTGGTTTTATTTTATGCTGAATATCAGCGTGCTAAGCACACTTTACGGGCATATCGTGCAAAAGCGCGAGGTTTACTAAGTGGATTTTGCTTTGGGCGTGGCGCGGGCCGAGCGGCGGATGCGCTCGGTTTTTGAGCCCACACCTTTGCAGCGCAATGATTTTTTGAGCGCAAAATATGGCGCGAATATTTACCTGAAGCGCGAAGACCTTTCGCCGGTGCGGTCTTACAAAATTCGCGGAGCTTTTAATGCGATCGTGAAGGCGCTGGATGCAGGGGAAACGGGGCCGTTTGTATGTGCCTCGGCGGGCAACCACGCGCAGGGCGTGGCGTATGCTTGCGCCCATTTTGGTGTGCAGGCGGTGATTTATATGCCGATAACCACGCCGCAGCAAAAGGTGCATAAAACCGGAGCCTTTGGCGGGCGCCATGCCGAAATACGGCTTGAGGGTGATTATTTTGACGAAACTTTGACGGCAGCTCAGGCCTATTGCCGCGCGGCGGGCGCGGTTTTTGTGCCGCCGTTTGATAGCGACGATGTGATCGAGGGGCAGGCCACCGTGGCGGCCGAGATATTGGCGCAAATGCCCGAGGATGAAACGGCGGATATGCTGGTGCTCCCCGTGGGCGGCGGCGGGCTTTCGGCGGGAATCACACAGTTTTTGGGTGGGCGCGTTGACTATCGCTTTGTGGAGCCTGCGGGCGGGCCGAGCCTGCGGGAATCCTTGCTGGCGGGCCAGCTTGTGACCCTGCCCAAGGTGGATAGCTTTGTAGACGGCGCGGCAGTGGCCCGCATTGGCGAGCGGAACTTTGAGGCGCTGGCGCATGTGCCAGCTGATCATGTGTTGATCGCGCCGGAAGACCGAATCTGCGCCACGATGATCGAAATGCTCAATATTGAGGGTGTGGTGCTGGAGCCGGCGGGGGCGCTGGCGATAGATGGTCTGCGCGACATCGAGGGGATCGCGGGGAAAACCGTGGTGGCGGTGGTTTCGGGCGGGAACTTTGATTTTGAGCGCCTGCCGGACGTAAAAGAGCGGGCGCTGCGCTGGGCTGGGCTGAAAAAGTATTACATTTTGAGGATGCCGCAACGGCCGGGGGCGCTGAAGGACTTTCTCAATATTCTGGGGCCGGAGGATGACATTGCGCGCTTTGAATACCTGAAGAAATCAGCACGGAATTTTGGTTCGGTTTTGATTGGGATCGAAACACGGGATGCGGCCGGATTTGCGCGAATAGAGGCGGAGATGGAAGCGCAGGGCTTTGCCTTTGAAGATATTTCGGACAATGCCACATTGGCGAATTTTATTGTATGAGGGGCTATGCTGAACAGGGTTGAAATGGGGCGCGGCGAGGTGCCTTTGGTGATTGTGCATGGGCTATTTGGCTCGGCCCGCAATTGGCGGGTGTTGCAAAAACGGCTGGCCGAAACACGGCGGGTGATTGCGGTGGATTTGCGCAACCACGGCAGCAGTTTTTGGGATGATGATAACAGCTATGAAGCGCTGGCGAATGACCTTGCCGAGGTGATAACAGCCCATGGCGGGGTGGCCGATGTGCTGGGGCACTCAATGGGTGGCAAGACGGCGATGACGTTGGCTTTGACACGGCCAGAAATGGTGCAGCGGCTGATTGTGGCCGATATTGCGCCGGTGGCCTATGGGCACACGCAGGCAGGGCATATCAAGGCCATGCAAGCGGTGGATATGAGCGGTGTGACGCGGCGAAGCGAAGCGGATAAGCAACTGGCGATAACGGTGGCAGAAGCGCCCTTGCGGGCGTTTTTTTTGCAATCTGTTGAGCTGGGGGAAAGTGGTGCGCGCTGGCAGCTGAACCTTGTGGCGCTGGGGGCAGAGATGCCGAAAATCATGAGCTTTCCTGAGTTTCGGGGCGCTTTTGGTGGGCCGGTATTAATGCTGAGCGGGGCCGAGTCTGATTATGTGAAACCTGAAATGCGACCCGCCATATTGCAGCGCTTTCCGCAGGCAAAATTTGAGGCGATTGCGGGCGCAGGGCACTGGCTGCACGCAGAGAAGCCTAGGGAATTTCAGGCCGCGGTGGAAGCGTTTTTGGGATAGCTCTGGTGGCGCGCCTAGGGCTTGCAGGGGGCGCTTAGGTGAGATGGGTGCGCAAGGCTTTGGCCGCGGCAAAAGGTGTGAGCGCAATGGTGAACAGCGTCAGGCCAGCCATAAGGGTGAAAGCAGGCATTGGGTCTAGCCCATCAGCGGCGAGGCTGGTGGCCTTGGCCCCGAAAATAAGTGTGGGAATGTAAAGCGGTAGAACGAGCAGCGAAAGCAAGAGGCCGCCGCGCTTGACGCCCACGGTGATGGCCGCGCCTGCGGCCCCGATAAAGGACAGCGCGGGGGTGCCCGCAGCGAGGCTGGCGATAAGCCAAATATAGGCGCTTTCGGGCAGGTTTAGCGTGAGGCCGAGCACGGGGGCCATGATGACGAGCGGCAGGCCGGTGGTGAGCCAGTGGGCGAAGGCCTTAACGGCCACGAGCTGCTCCAGCGGCATGGGGGATAGGGCGAGGATATCAAGCGTGCCATCCTCGCTATCGGTTTGAAACAGGCGGTCAAGCGATAAGAGGCTTGCCAGAAGCGCGCCGATCCAAAGGATGCCAGGGGCAATGAGGCCAAGGGTTTGCTGATTGGGGCCAACACCAAAAGGCACCAGCATAACCACGATCAGGAAAAACCCAAGGCCAAGGCCCGCGCCGCCGCCAGAGCGGAGCGCAAGGCGGAGTTCGCGGATGAGGAGGGCGATCATGTCCAATCCCCTTTTAAGAAGGGGTCATGCTCGGGGGCGCTGTCCGAGGGCTTATGGGCCTGCATTTCAAAAGTGCGGGGGGCTGTGAGCCCAAGGTCAATATGCGTGGCAATGAAGGCCATGCCGCCGGCGGCGCAATGTGCATCAATCGTGGCGGAAAAACGGGCGGTGGTTTCTGTGTCGAGTGAAACCGTAGGCTCATCCAGCAGCCAAAGCGGGCGGCTGGTGACAGCGATGCGGGCAAGGCCAAGGCGGCGTTTTTGGCCAGCGGAGCAGGCATGGGCTGGGCGGTCTGCGATTTCGGTCAGGCGGAAATCGTCCATGGTTTGGGTGAGGTTTTCAGCGTTGAAAAGCTGCGCCCAGAAATGGAGGTTTTCGGCAACCGTGAGCTGGGGCTTGATGGCATCCAGATGCCCCGCATAGGTGAGCTGGCTTTGAAAATCATCGCGATGGGTGAAGGGCGTGTCATTCAGGGTGATCTTGCCGTTTGCGGCAGGAATTAACCCTGCGATCACCCGCAACAAGGTCGATTTTCCGGCGCCATTTGGGCCGCGAAGCAAGACGGCTTCACCGGGGCTGATCTCCAGCGAAATATCGTTGAATATCGTGCGCCCGCCGCGCAGGCAAGATAGGGATGTGAGTTTGAGGCTCATAGAGGAGGCTTAGCCTATTGATGCAGGAGGGGGAAGGGGGAATAAGGTGTAAAACATAGTATACATTTGGTATGTAATACTATACACATAGTGGAGGTAGCGTTTTAACGCGAAAGAAGGATAAAGCATGAAAGCCGCAGTCTATCGTAAATATGGTGCGCCTGAGGTGGTGGGCGTGGAAGATATACCGACCCCGCAGCCGAAGGCTGGCGAGGTGCTCGTTCGGGTGCGGGCCGCCACGGTTACGGCGGCGGATTGGCGGGTGCGGAGCCTTTTAATGCCGCGTGGTTTCGGTGCTTTTGGGCGGCTGGCCTTTGGCTTGTTTGGGCCACGTAAAAAGGTGCTGGGCATGGCGCTGGCGGGGGAAGTTGAGGCTTGCGGGGCTGGGGTCACGGGCTTTGCGATGGGGGATCGCGTGTTGGCGGAAACTGGTGCGAAAATGGGCGCGCATGCGGAGTTTTGCGTGGTGAGGGCCAGCGGCACGATTGCTAAAATGCCAGATGGTTTAAGCTTTGAAGACGCTGCCGCGCTGGTGTTTGGCGGCACCACAGCGCTCTATTTCTTGCGTGATATCGGCAAGGTGCAAGCCGGTGAGCGGGTCTTGGTTAACGGCGCTTCGGGGGAAACGGGCGTGGCTTTTGTGCAACTCGCACGGCACTTCGGGGCCGATGTGGTGGGCGTGTGCAGCGCAGGAAATGCAGAGCTGGTGCAGGGGCTTGGGGCTGCGCATGTGGTGGATTATGCGCGGGAGGATTTTGCGGCGAGCGCGGAGGCATATGATATAATCGTGGATACGGTTGGTAATGCAGGCTGGGCGCGGAGTAAAGACGCGTTGAAGGATCAAGGGCGATTATTGCAGGTTTTGGCGGGGTTGCCGGATATGATGATAGCGCCGTTTGTGAGCAGGCGTGCAGGCAGGAAGGCGCTGGCGGGGGCGGCGAAACCTACGGCGGCTGATTTGGTTTTTCTGGCGGATTTAGCTGTGAGCGGCGCGTTTAAGCCTGTGATCAGCCAGCGATTTGAACTAAAAGATATCGTTGAGGCGCATAGGCTGGTCGATAGCGGCCACAAGGTTGGCAGCGTGGTTGTGCGCTTGTAGCAGAAATCAATTTGCCGAAATTTGTATACACTGGCATACAATGGACTTGCAATTCCCTTGCTCCTCGTGGCAATAAAGGGCATATCCGAGTGAAATTGAACTTCAGGGGAGGCCCTTATGCCCATTCAAGTTGGAAACGATACCGCAAACACCCGCCGCGAACTCAGCGTTGGCTCATCCAAAATCGCTTACTATTCGATAGAAGCCGCCGAGGCTGCGGGCTTGGGCGATTTTTCGCGCCTGCCTGCCGCGCTTAAGGTGGTGCTGGAAAACATGCTGCGCTTTGAAGATGGTAAAACCGTAAGCGTGGATGACATCAAGGCGTTTTCTGACTGGGGCAAACAGGGCGGAAAAAACCCGCGTGAAATCGCCTATCGCCCCGCCCGTGTGCTTATGCAGGATTTTACGGGTGTTCCCGCTGTGGTAGACCTCGCCGCCATGCGTGACGGCATTGTGGCCCTTGGGGGTGACGCTGAAAAGATCAACCCGCTCAACCCCGTTGACCTTGTGATCGACCACTCGGTGATGATCGACGAGTTTGGCAACCCGCGCGCCTTCCAGATGAATGTGGAGCGGGAATATGAGCGCAATCTTGAGCGCTATACCTTCCTGAAATGGGGGCAATCGGCCTTTGACAATTTCAAAGTTGTGCCTCCGGGCACCGGCATTTGCCATCAGGTGAACCTTGAGTATCTGGCCCAAACGGTTTGGACCGACAAAGACCAAGACGGCGTTGAGGTGGCATACCCTGATACGCTCGTGGGCACGGATAGCCACACAACCATGGTTAACGGCCTTGCCGTGCTGGGCTGGGGCGTGGGTGGCATTGAGGCTGAGGCCGCAATGCTCGGCCAGCCAATTTCGATGCTGATTCCCGAGGTGATTGGCATGGAACTAACCGGCGAAATGAGGGAAGGCACCACCGGCACAGACCTTGTGCTCAAAGTGGTGGAGCTGCTGCGCGAAAAGGGCGTGGTTGGCAAATTTGTTGAGTTTTACGGCGCTGGGTTGGATAGCTTGCCGCTGGCAGACCGCGCAACCATCGCCAATATGGCGCCGGAATATGGCGCGACCTGCGGCTTCTTCCCGATTGACGATGAGACCCTGCGCTACCTGCGCACCTCGGGCCGTGATGAAGACCGGATTGCACTGGTTGAGGCCTATGCCAAGGCCAATGGTTTCTGGCGGGGCGCGGATTATGCCCCGACCTATACCGATACATTGAGCCTTGATATGGGCACCATTGTGCCGGCAATCTCTGGCCCAAAACGCCCGCAAGATTACATCGCGCTTGATGCTTCTGTTGAGGGTTTCAAGTGGCAAATGGAAAACACCTTTAAGCGCCCGCTGGATAAGCAGGTGCCGGTGAAGGGTGAAGATTTCACCATGTCGAGCGGCAAGGTTGTGATCGCATCAATAACGAGCTGCACGAATACATCCAACCCTTATGTGATGATCGGGGCAGGGCTTGTGGCCCGTAAAGCTGCCGCGCTGGGGTTAAACCGCAAGCCGTGGGTTAAAACCTCACTCGCGCCGGGCTCACAGGTGGTTTCGGCCTATCTTGAGGCGGCTGGCTTGCAGGAAGACCTTGATAAAATTGGGTTTAACCTTGTTGGCTATGGCTGTACCACCTGTATCGGCAATTCCGGCCCTATCCAAAAAGAGCTTTCCGAGGCGATTGCTGAGGGCGACCTGGTGGCCACTTCGGTGCTTTCGGGTAACCGCAATTTTGAGGGCCGCATTTCCCCTGATGTGCGGGCGAATTACCTCGCTTCACCACCACTTGTGGTGGCCTATGCGCTGGCGGGCGATATGAATATCGACCTAACAACCGAGCCGCTGGGGCAAGACCGTGACGGCAAGGATGTGTTCCTGAAAGATATCTGGCCAACCTCGCAAGAGGTGGCAGAACTGGTTGAAAAAACCGTAACCCGCGAGGCGTTTATCGAGAAATACGCTAATGTATTTGCCGGTGACGAAAAATGGCAGGCCGTGGAAACCACTGACAGCCTCACCTATGACTGGCCGCCAGCCAGCACCTATGTACAAAACCCGCCTTACTTCCAAGATATGTCCCCCGAGCCGGGTGTGATTTCAGACGTGAAGGGCGCTAAAATTCTGGCGCTGCTGGGTGATATGGTCACAACTGACCACATTTCACCGGCTGGGTCTTTTGCGGTGGATAGCCCTGCGGGCAAGTATTTGCTTGACCACCAGGTCGGTCAGCGAGATTTCAATTCCTATGGCTCGCGGCGCGGAAATCACCAAGTGATGATGCGCGGCACTTTTGCTAATATCCGCATTAAAAACGAGATGCTGGATGGGGTTGAGGGCGGCTATACGCTGGGGCCAGACGGCGCGGAAACCTCGATTTATGAGGCGGCCGAAGCCTATAAGGCGGCGGGCACCCCGCTCGTGGTCATTGGCGGTTCGCTCTACGGCGCGGGTTCCAGCCGCGACTGGGCGGCCAAAGGCACCAGCCTCTTGGGCGTGAGTGCTGTGATTGCCGAGGATTTTGAGCGCATTCACCGCTCCAATCTGGTGGGCATGGGCGTTATTCCGTTTGAGTTCACAAATGGTGACAGCCGCAAAACGCTGGGCTTGAAGGGCGACGAGACCATCTCGATCGCTGGCCTTGAAGGCGATATCAAGCCACTTTCAGATGTGCCCTGCACGATTGAATATGCCGATGGCCGCGTGAAAGAGATCATGCTCAAGTGCCGGATTGATACGGAAGTTGAGATCGAATACGTCGAAAATGGCGGCGTGCTGCACTATGTGCTGCGCAACTTGGCAAAAAGCTAATGGTTGAAAAGCGCGCACCGTTCAGGGGCGCGCTTTTTGATATGGACGGCCTGCTGCTGGACTCTGAGCGCGCCTGCGTGCTGGCCTTTAACGAAGCGGTGCAGGGTTTTGGCTTGCCACCTATGCCCGATGTGGCACTGGCCTGCATCGGCCTGCGCAGTGATGGCGTGCGCAGTAAGGTGAGCGCCGCTTTGGCGGAGCGGGTGGATTGCGATACATTTTATGCGGCGTGGGGCCAGCGGATTTCTGGTGCTTTTGCGCAAGGAATTCCGGTTAAAGCCGATGTGGTTGCCCTGCTGGGCGCCCTGAAAGCCCAAGGCATCCCCTGCGTTGTCGCCACCTCTACCCGCACCATCTCTGCTGAAGGGCATTTGCAAAAGGCGGGGCTGCGTGGCTATTTTAAAGCCGTGATCGGCGGGGAGCAGGTGGCGAATGGCAAACCTGCGCCTGATATCTATCTGCTGGCCGCAAAAACACTGGCCCTATGCCCGCAGGATTGCGTAGCATTTGAGGATAGTGACCCCGGCACGTTGGCGGCCATTGCCTCTGGGGCCACGGTGGTGCAGGTGCCAGATGTAAAGCCACCAAGCGCTGCCCTTTTGGGCAACGGGCATCATATTGCTACCAGTGTGCTTGCCGGCGCTCGCCAAATAGGTTTGATCGCTAAATAGTATTGTATAGCGCGCGCCAATGCGTGAGACTGTCTGAGCGCTAACCAAGGAGCCCTTCTTCATGCCCAGCACAACCCCCTATATTATCACTATGCTTGCCGCCGGTTTTGGCATTCCCATTCTGGCGGCTTTAAACGCAGCCCTTGGGGTAAGGCTTGGTAGCCCTGTGGCAGCCGGTGCCATTTTGTTTTGTGTGGCGCTCGGGGCTACACTGGTCATCTTGCTTTTTACCGGCCTTGCCCCGGTGGCAAAGGCCATAGATGCACCAAAGCACCTGTTTTTGGCCGGATTTCTGGTGGCGTTTTACGTGCTCAGCATCACCTTTGTTGCCCCGCGTTTTGGCGTGGGCAACGCGGTATTTTTTGTGTTGCTAGGCCAGCTTATCAGCGCTGCTGCCATAGACCATTTTGGCCTGTTTGGCGCGCAAATCAGCCCGCTATCACTCACCCGTGCGGCGGGAATTGCCCTCATGGCGGCTGGGGTGTTTGTGACACAGCAAGTTTAGCGTCTCAGCATGTGCCGAGGTTGCAGCGCGGCGCGGACAGACCCTGCCCACAAGCGCAAGAGCCTGCGCGCCGCGTTAGTTGAGCACCAATGCCCGATAGGCCTCGGGCGACCAGCGGCAGGCAAAGCCGTCGCCATCAGGGTCCAAGTTAAGCGGATCATCCTGCGGGCCGCCATTGGCGAGGAAATTGCGTTGAGCGTCATCGGCACTGGCAAATTTGCGGCACTGCGAAGCAGAACTTGTGCGGCGAATGCTTGGGCGACGATAAACGCGCTCACCAACTGCATTGGTGGTTTCGCGCGCAAAGGTGATGATGTTTGCACCTGAAACAACGGCGGGCATTTCTCCGGGCTGGATAACCACACGCTGGGCAGCGGCTGCTGCCAGAGCAGCCGCGTCGGCTTCCCGCAGGCGCAGCTGCTCGGCCTGGCTTTGCTCAGCAAGGTTAAGCACGCCACTATCAGAGGCAATACCTTCGCCAGAATTGGGGGCGATATTCGGGCTGGCGCCATTAGCCTCGCCGCTACCGGCTTGTGTAGCATTGAGTGCGTCATTCACGGCATTACTCAGGGATTCGGTTGTGCCGTCTACCTCGGGGTCCGTCGGTGTAATGTCCGTAGGCATACCGGCATTTGGCATTACAACTGGGCGCGGGCCACCAATAGGCGGAAACATCGGGTCTGATCCCGCTTCTTCTTGGCACGCGGCCAATGCGAGACCAACAAGGGCCAGAATGCTGAGCTTCAATCGTGCCATTTTTATCTCCTTACCACCAGCGGGCGGGTTTGGCGGCAAAGCCGCTGGCCTGTTCTAGCGCAAAAGCGGTGTTGAGCATATCCGCCTCGTTCCATGGTTGGCCAATGAGTTGCAAACCAAGCGGAAGTCCGCTGGCATCAAGCCCCGCTGGCACGCTCACGCCGGGCAGGCCGGCAAGATTTACCGTCACGGTAAACACATCGTTCAGATACATTTTGATCGGGTCGGCATTTGCCATTTCCCCCAGGCCAAAGGCCGCAGAAGGCGTGGCGGGTGTCAGAATTTGGTCAATGCCTTCGGCAAACACCTGCTCAAAATCCTGCTTAATCAGCGTGCGGACCTTCTGGGCGCGAATGTAATACGCATCATAAAAGCCGGCGGAAAGCACATAGGCCCCGATCATTACACGGCGTTGCACTTCGTCACCAAAGCCCTCGGCGCGCGTGCGCTCATACATTTCGGTAATGCCTTCGCCCGCGTTTAGTTTGGCGCGGTGGCCATACTTTACGCCGTCATAGCGGCTAAGGTTGGAGGAGGCCTCGGCGGGTGCAATCACGTAATAAGCGGGCAGGGCGTATTTGGTGTGGGGAAGGGAGATATCTACGATCTCGGCCCCCGCATCACGGAGCTTCTCAGCCCCTTCCTGCCAAAGGGTTTCAATCTCGTCTGGCATGCCATCAAGCCGGTATTCCTTGGGAATGCCAATTTTTTTGCCGCGAATGTCACCCGTTAGGGCCGCTTCAAAGTTGGGCACAGCGAGGTCTGCCGAGGTGCTATCCTTCGCATCATGCCCCGCCATGGCTTCCAGCATAATCGCTGAATCCCGCACGGTTTTTACCATCGGGCCCGCTTGGTCAAGCGAAGAGGCAAAGGCCACCACGCCCCAGCGCGAGCAGCGGCCATAGGTGGGTTTTACACCCACAATGCCGGTAAAGGCGGCAGGCTGGCGGATAGAGCCGCCGGTATCGGTGCCCGTTGCCCCTAAGCACAAATCGGCTGAAACGGCTGAAGCAGAGCCGCCAGACGAACCGCCCGGTGTGAGCTTGGTTTCTTCATTTCCGCGCCGCCAAGGCGAGGTCACGGGGCCATAAAAGCTGGTTTCATTTGAGCTACCCATGGCAAATTCATCCATGTTGAGCTTGCCCAGCATCACGGCGCCTGCATCAAAAAGCTGGCTGGTTATGGTGCTTTCATATTCGGGCTTAAAGCCATCAAGAATATGGCTTGCAGCCTGTGTTTGCACGCCTTTTGTGCAGAAAAGATCTTTGATCCCTAGCGGAATGCCGCACATATCGGGGGCGTCCCCCTTGGCAATGCGCATATCAGCCGCCGCGGCTTGAGCGCGGGCAATATCAGGCGTATTGGTCGAAAAAGCGTTGAGCACGTCGGCGGCTTCAATGGCTCCAAGGTATTGCTCGGTCAGCTCAACGGCGGTGAAATTACCTTTGCGCATAGCGTCTCGGGCATCAGCGATGGTGAGTTTGCTCAGATCGGTCATGCTCTACTCCACCACTTTTGGCACGGCAAAAAAGCCTTCGCGGGTGTCGGGCGCATTGGCAAGAATCTGCTCTTGATAGCCGCCATCGGTCACTTCATCTGCCCGGCGTTTCAGCGCCATCGGGGTGACCGAAGACATAGGCTCGACGCCCTCGATATCCACTTCGTTGAGCTGCTCCATAAAGGCCAGAATGTTGGAAAGCGCATCGGCGAGCGGGGGCAAGGCCTCCTCGGCAACCTCGATGCGGGCCAGATGCGCCACTTTACGCGCGGTTTTGATATCAATCGACATGTGATTTCCAAGCTAAATGATTTAGAAAACGGTTTAGCTTGGAAGGGCGTAGGGTGCAAGAGATGATCGGATATCCGCATTTGGAAGGGGCGCGAAGCCTGTGCTTCAATTGACTTCACTAAACTGGTTTAGTGAAGTCAATTGAAAACGAAAATATATCTTTTGAAGCAGTGGGTTAACGAGAATCGTCTGTCGCAAATAATGCACGTATTCGAAGCGGTCTAGCGCTAGGCTTTATCCTGCGTGCGCAACGCAAAATCACTGGCATCATGGCGCTCATGCAACTGGCCTTCTTCAGGCCCCCAAGCTTTATTCACCATTCTGCCTCGCTGCACAGCCGGGCGCGCCTCAATCTCTTTCGCCCAGCGTAAAAGGTTGCTATAGCTGCCCGCATCCAGAAATTTCGCCGCCTCATAAACAAAATCAAGCACCACCCCGCCATACCACGGCCAAATTGCCATATCGGCGATGGAGTATTCGTCGCCACACATATAGCGGTTGTTGGCAAGGTGCTTATCCAACACGTCCAACTGCCGCTTGGTCTCCATCGTAAAGCGGTCAATCGCGTATTCGATTTTAACCGGCGCATATTTGTAAAAATGCCCAAAGCCGCCGCCAAGGTAGGGCGCACTGCCCATTTGCCAAAACAGCCAGTTAAGGCACTGCGCGCGGTTTTCCGGCAGAAACGCGCCAAACTTCTCGCCAAGATAAAGTAAAATAGACCCGGATTCAAAAAGCCGCTCACCGGTTTCGGTGTCCAGCATAGCTGGGATTTTTGAATTGGGATTGAGCGCAACAAAGCCGCTGCCAAATTGGTCACCCTCGCCAATTTTAATCAGATACGCATCGTATTCCGCATCATACCCCGCAGCCAAAAGTTCCTCAAGCAAGATGGTAACCTTCACCCCGTTGGGCGTGGCCATAGAGTGTAATTGCAGCGGATGCTTGCCCTTAGGCAAGGCCTGCTCATGCGTCGCACCGCTGATAGGGCGGTTGATATTGGCAAAAGCGCCACCGCTCTCAGCCTCCCATTTCCAAACCTTGGGCGGGAAATATTCATCAGCCATTTGAAGCTCCTTTTATGGGTGAAGGCAGAGCGTATCCTCGGTATGGCCCCAATGCCAAGCAAGAATTTGTGAGCAAGATCGAGTTTTGCCTTGCAAGCCCATTTAGAGAGCGCTAATAACGCGCCCAATGCCCCTATAGCTCAGCTGGTAGAGCAACTGATTTGTAATCAGTAGGTCCGCGGTTCGAGTCCGTGTGGGGGCACCATTTATATAATATATTTCAATAACTTACGTTGAAATCCAACTTCTTGTCGTCCGCCTGATTTATTCACGGAAGCACTAAGGAAGCACCAGAAAACAATAAGTTAGTGTGGTAAATTTGTAACGCATGAATTGCGATTCGTAGTGATCGAAAGCTACAGGTGGGCTACATGTGTAGGGTGATGCTGGAAGCATTGCCAATAATAGGCAATGGATTTTTTTTAGCCATTTGTTGAAACACCTAATCAGATAGGCTTTGGTTACATCCGGCCTAGAGCTGCCGATCAAAAGCGTTGCTAATTCAACGTGGCAACGCTGTCCGTCATCAGAGTTTTTGGGACCAGAGGCTATTTAAATTAAGAGAGTACCTGGCTCATCTGTTTGGTTTCATTA
>JADGFD010000001.1 GCA_016744015.1 Paracoccaceae bacterium
CTATTGAGTATAGTTGGGTTTGATGTTTGGGTGATGATCTTGGAATGATCTTGGAATGATGTTGTTGTTATTCGTTACATGGCACAATTGGGAGTCAATTAATAATGAGATGCAAGTGTGAAGTGTGTTTTTGTATCTATAGATAAATAAGAGGAAATCCTCACCTACATCTGTTATCTGAAACTTCCCCTCACTATCAGATACAATGAGATGTGAATCTGTGATAAATTGTAGATAGTTTTCCGCAGTAAGTGATGGAATATTTTGTCTTGCAACTGAAATGAATGGCTCGATATCGGACAATGAAAGTCCGAGAGCACTAGAACGAAGTGCTTTTAGCAAAGAAATTTGGCTACCAAAAATATAGTGATAAATTCGCCAAAATCCTGTATCGAGTCGAGATTGCGCAAGTGCATAATAAAGAGCATCCGATCTTTCTGAGTCAGCAACTTCACTGAATGTGGTTTTGATCTCCTCTTCAACACGGCGCATCACCGCTGTACGTTCTCTTCCCGCTAGTTCCTTCAATTTTTGCGAGTCTGCCTCAGATGAAATTACCAGATCGCTTTGCGATTGTTGTTTTCCAAAGGCTACTCCTTTTGGCCCCAAACTACTTATTCTAGAGAAAAGTGAGCCGATATCACCTTTGAATTTGTATGCGATAAAGACTGCGGCCAGAGGCCATGCGATCGCTGTTGCAAACGGGGTAATTAGCTCTAGGTAAGGTATCCAAGTACTTGGGTCATAAGTTGTCGAAATCATAAAAAAGCCTATGGTTGTTCTCCATCTAACCTAAGTTGTGTTCATTCTAATTCAACCCCCCTTGACCCTTCCCAAAACCTCAATCATACCCTCCCCCATGACAGAGCTTAAAAACATCCGTAATTTTTCGATCGTGGCGCATATTGACCACGGGAAATCCACGCTGGCTGACCGGCTTATCCAGAGCACCGGCACGGTGGCGGACCGTGATATGCAGGCGCAGCTGCTGGACAGTATGGACATCGAGCGCGAGCGCGGCATTACCATTAAGGCCAACACGGTGCGCATTGAGTATAAGGCCAAGGATGGCGAGACTTATGTGCTGAACCTGATCGACACGCCCGGCCATGTGGATTTTGCCTATGAGGTGAGCCGGAGCATGCGGGCCGTTGAGGGCTCGCTTTTGGTGGTGGATGCGGCGCAGGGCGTGGAGGCGCAAACGCTGGCGAATGTTTACCACGCGATTGAGGCCGACCACGAGATTGTGCCGGTGCTCAACAAAATTGACCTGCCCGCCGCCGAGCCGGAGCGGGTGTGTGAGCAAATCGAAGATGTGATCGGGATTGATGCGACCGATGCTGTTATGATTTCGGCGAAAACCGGCATTGGTATCGCTGACGTGCTGGAAGCCATTGTGACGCGCCTGCCTGCACCGGAGGGCGATGCAGATGCGCCCCTAAAGGCGATGCTGGTGGACAGTTGGTATGACCCATACCTTGGCGTGGTTGTTCTGGTGCGCGTGATAGATGGCGTGCTGAAAAAGGGCGACAAAATCAAGATGCTGGCGACCAATGCGAGCTATCCGGTGGACCGCGTCGGGGTGTTTAAGCCCGAAATGCAGCCGATTGATAAGCTTGGCCCCGGCGAAATGGGGTTTTTAACGGCGAGCATCAAACAGGTGCGCGATACCCGTGTGGGGGATACAATTACCCATGAGAAAAAGGGTGTTGAAGAGGCGCTGCCCGGCTTTAAGCCCGCACAACCCGTTGTGTTTTGCGGCTTGTTTCCGGTGGACACGGCCCTGTTTGAGGATCTGCGCGAAAGCATTGAGAAGCTGGCGCTGAATGACGCGTCATTTAGTTATGAGACCGAAAGCTCGGCGGCGCTGGGCTTTGGTTTTCGCTGTGGTTTCCTAGGCCTGCTGCACCTTGAGGTGATTAGGGACCGCTTGGAACGGGAATATGATATTGACCTGATTACCACGGCGCCTTCGGTGATTTATAAAGTATATTTGCGCGATGGCACGATTGTTGAGTTGCATAACCCCGCCGATATGCCGGACCTGACGCTGGTGGACCACATTGAAGAGCCGCGAATCAAGGCGACGATTTTGGTGCCGGATGAGTATCTGGGCGATGTGCTGAAGCTGTGCCAAGACAGGCGCGGCATTCAGATAGACCTGACATATGCTGGCGCACGCGCGATGGTTATATATGATTTACCGTTAAATGAAGTGGTATTTGATTTTTACGACCGGCTGAAATCGGTCACCAAAGGCTATGCGAGTTTTGACTATAGCATGGAAGGCTATGCCGAAGACCAGCTGGTGAAAATGCAGATTTTGGTAAATGACGAGCCGGTGGATGCGCTTTCAACCATGGTGCACCGCGCACGGGCTGAGGCACGTGGGCGGGCGATGTGCGCCAAGCTGAAAGAGCTGATTCCGCAGCATATGTTTAAGATTCCGATTCAGGCCGCGATTGGCGGGCGGGTTATTGCGCGCGAAACGATTTCGGCGCTGCGCAAAGACGTGACGGCAAAATGCTATGGCGGGGATGCCACGCGGAAGCGGAAGCTGCTCGATAAGCAGAAAAAAGGTAAGAAGAAGATGCGGGAATTTGGCCGGGTCAGCATCCCGCAATCTGCGTTTATCAGTGCCTTGAAGATGGATGATTAAAGCCAGCGCCCTTGTTTTATCATTGCTGGCGGGGCCTTTGCAGGCTGAGTGCCGCCACGCTTTGGCGCTGGGTATGGATGTGTCTTCCTCCGTGGATGCGGTTGAATATAATCTGCAAATGTCGGGGCTGGCGCGCGCGCTGGATGACCCACAGGTCCGGCACGCGCTCACCGGGGATGGCGGTGGGCATGTGGCGCTTATGGTTTATGAATGGAGCGGGCAAGCGCACCAAACCATAATTTTGCCGTGGATAGAAGTGGTGAGCGATCATGAGGTGAATCTTGCGATTGCCGCGTTAACCACCCACCGGCGCAGTGCCTCGAATGCGCCAACGGCTTTGGGAAATGCGCTCGGATTTGGAGCCAGGCAGATGTTGATGAGCCCAAGCTGCTGGCGGCAAACACTGGATATTTCAGGCGATGGCGTAAACAACACCGGATACCGCCCCAAACAGGCCTACCTGAATTTTGACTTCTCAAATATCACCGTAAATGGCTTGGTGGTGGTGTCCGATGATGATGGTGAATTGCGCCAGTATTACCAGCAAGAGGTGATTTACGGTGCGGGCAGTTTTGTGGAAATGGCCGCCGGATATGCCGATTATGAGCGGGCTATCAAGCGCAAACTCCTGCGGGAGCTCACTGTATTGGCTTTAAGCAAACTCAACTAGGCTAAGCCAGAATGTTGACTCCCATAACTCGCCAATTGTTCGATTTGTGCAAATAATCAAGCCTTGTGAGGGAAAAGTTGTCGATTTTAAACGAGAAAACGGCAGGCGCAGGCATGCCAGTTGCCAGCTGAAGGGCTGCCAAAATGACAGCAAAATGGGCTGATATGATGATATGGCCCTGCGGCCCCGATTGATGAAGCTTTGCAAGCGCCGCTTCAACCCGTTTACTCAACTGGTGCCAGCTTTCGCCATTCGGCGGAGCCGCGCTGCCCGGGTTTTCCCAGAAGCTGCGCCAAAGCGTAGGGTCGGATTTTTCGATGGCGGCGAAGTCTTTTCCCTCCCAATCTCCAAAATGCATTTCCCTAAATTCCGGAGCTTCGGGCAGCCAGTTTTGATTATTGTAAATGGCGCGCGCTGTTTCACGCGTGCGGCTTAAATCAGAAGACAGGATTTTGGCGTCGGTCGGCAAGCAAGCCTTGAGGCGCGCGATTTGAGCGGTGTCAGAGAGATCAGCTGGAATATCTGTGTGGCCGCAAAAACCCTTGGCGTGGGTTGGCCCGTGGCGCACAAACCAGTAAGAGGTTGTCATAGCGGAGCCTTCAGGGAAAGTGGCAGGCCAGCGGCCACAAAGGTGACGGTATCGGCGGCCTCCGCAATGCGCTGGTTGAGGCGGCCTTGGGCATCACGGAAGGCGCGCCCGATCGAGGTGGCGGGCACAAGACCAAGGCCAATTTCATTGGATACGGCAATGATTTGGGCGTCACTGGCGCGGATGGTCTTGAGCAGTAAATCGGTGTTTTTCTCAATATTATGGTTTAATTCCAGATGGTTGGAGAGCCAGAGCGTCAGGCAGTCTAGCAATATAACATGACGGGCGGTAAGGGATAGCAAGGGTTCTGTTACGTTAAGCGGGGCTTCGATGAGCTGCCATTCAGGCCCGCGGCGCGCCTTGTGGAGGCCAATTTTTTTGGACATTTCACGGTCTTTTGCCTGACCTGTTGCAAGATAAACTGGCGTGAGGCCGGTGGCCAAAACGAGGCGCTCAGCATATGCGGACTTCCCGCTACTGGCCCCGCCGAGAATGAGTGTTAGGTTTTTCATTTTGCCCTGAAATTCGGTTTTCCCCAAAGTATCACATTACGTATAGGAGGAAAACTTGTTATGTTAAAAGAAAGTATCTACACTCCTTACGGGTAAAACAATGTGGGGTGCCATGCTGGCTGGTAAAAAAATATTGCTGATTATTGGCGGCGGGATCGCGGCTTATAAAGTATTGGAGCTGATGCGGCTATTGGGGAAATCGGGCGCAGGTATCGTGCCTGTTATGACCAAAGCTGCTGAGGAATTTGTAACACCGCTCAGCGTGTCGGCGCTGGCGGAAGCACCGGTTCGGCGCGCACTGTTCAGCCTCGAAGATGAAGCGGAAATGGGGCATATCCAGCTAACGCGCGATGCGGATTTGGTGGTAGTGGCCCCGGCCACCGCCGATTTGATGGCGAAAATGGCGAACGGGCTCGCCAATGATATGGCGTCTACCTTGTTGATTGCGCGTAATAAACCAGTGTTGCTTGCACCTGCGATGAATGTTGCCATGTGGGAAAATGCGGCGACAAAGCGCAATGCGGAGACTTTGCGCGAAGATGGCTGCACATTTGTCGGCCCTGAAGAGGGTAACATGGCCTGTGGCGAGTTTGGATTTGGCCGAATGGCCGAACCGGCTGAAATTTTTGCCGCGATTGAAGCGCACCTTTTGGATGGGCCGTTAAGGGGTAAACGAATTTTGGTGACCTCGGGGCCAACCCATGAGCCGATTGACCCCGTGCGTTATATTGCGAATAGGTCTTCTGGCCTTCAAGGCGCAGAAATCGCGCGTGCGCTGGTGGCGCTGGGGGCAGAGGTGGACTTTGTGACCGGGCCAGCTGAGGCGGCGCGACCCGAGGGGGCGAATGTGATTGAGGTGGAAACTGCGCTGGAAATGGCCGCAGCGGTGGAGGCTGCGGGGCAGCTAGACGCGGCCATTTTTGCGGCGGCTGTGGCTGATTGGCGCGTTGCAAATACAAGTGATAGCAAGATGAAAAAACTTGCGGGAAAGGCCATGCCGGAGCTGGAACTGATTGAAAACCCTGATATTTTGGCGACTGTTTCACAACGAAGCAACGGGCGGCCTGCATTGGTGATCGGGTTTGCAGCGGAAACAAATGATGTGATCGAAAATGCCACAGCGAAGCGCAAGCGCAAGGGGTGCGACTGGATTTTGGCAAATGATGTTGGCGGTGCGCGGCCCGTTATGGGCGGGCCGGATAACCAAGTAATTCTGATTAGTGCTAACGGGGCGGAAACATGGCCTTGGATGAGCAAGAAGCAAGTGGCGGAAGGCTTGGCTTTGAGGATTTCTGAGGCGCTGACATGAGCTTTGTAAAAGTGAAACAGGTGCGCGAGTTTGATTGGCCGCTGCCGCAATATGAAAGCGATGGCGCCGCGGGGATGGATGTTCGAGCTGTTATAGAAAATAAAATGTTTACCATTAAGCCAATGCAGCGGAAATTGGTCCCCTCGGGCTTGGCCATTGAGATTCCCCAGGGCTATGAAATGCAGATCAGGCCGCGCTCGGGGTTGGCGCTAAAACATGGCATAACCATGGTGAACGCACCCGGAACGATCGACTCAGATTATCGCGGTGAAGTTGGCATTATCCTTATAAACTTGAGTGATAGTGAATATGAGTTGCAACATGGAGAGCGCATAGCGCAAATGGTTTTGGCTCCGGTGACCCGCTGCACATGGATGATTGTAGAAGAATTGGAAGAGACGCGTCGGGGTGCTGGCGGATTTGGTTCAACAGGAAACTAGATGTATTTATTATCTAAAAAATCCAGCCTCGCGCTGGAAGCGGTGTTGGATGTGGCCTTTAATGCCCGGCCAAAACCCGTACAGTCAAAAGATATTACCGAGCGGCAGGGGATTCAGAGCCGATACCTGGAGCAGGTGCTGCAATTTTTGGTAAAGCGTGGCATTCTTAAGGGCGTGCGCGGGCCAAAAGGGGGCTACACGCTGGCGCGTGAGCGGCGGCGGATCACGCTGGGCGACGTGCTGCGGGTGATTGAAGACCTCGAAAATGAAGATGACAAGATGGATTCGATTTCGGAGTTAGGAGAGAGGGTTATCCAGCCAATTTGGGCCGAATTCCACAGCGATATGCTACAGAAGCTCGACCGAATAACGCTCGAAGACCTATGCCAGCAAGCCGAGGCGAGCGGCGTAGGGCGCGCCGGTAATGCCGGCCTTGATTTCGTAATTTAGGGAGTATGTGATGAGAGATAGAGCTAGAGGTCTGATTTATAACGACATTACCGAAACCTATGGCGGCACACCGCTTGTCAAGTTTTCGCGCTTCGCCGCGGCTATGAATGTGGATGCAGAGATTTGCGGAAAGCTGGAGTTTTTTAATCCGCTTGGTTCGGTGAAGGACCGGATCGGCGTGGCCATGGTGGATGCACTGGAGGAAAGCGGAGCGCTGAAGCCGGGGGGGGTATTGATTGAGCCAACCTCGGGAAATACGGGCATTGCGTTGGCTTTTGTATGTGCCGCACGCGGATATCGGCTGATTTTAACCATGCCCGAGAGCATGTCTGTTGAGCGCCGACAAATGCTGGCCCTATTGGGGGCCGAGCTGGTGCTGACAGATGCGGCGCTGGGCATGGGGGGGGCCATTGCGCGCGCTGATGAGCTGGCCACGGAGATCGAAGGGTCGATCATACCGCAACAGTTTGAAAACATGGCTAATCCGGAAATTCATGAGCAAACAACGGGGCGTGAAATTTTGGCTGATTGCGAGGGCAAGGTGGATGTGTTTATTTCTGGCGTTGGCACGGGCGGAACCCTAACGGGCGTGGCGCGAGTGCTTAAAAAAATGAACCCAGATGTGCATGTTGTGGCCATTGAGCCAGAGGATTCTGCGGTGCTTTCGGGGGGGGGTGCCGGCCCGCACGCCATTCAGGGCATTGGTGCTGGTTTTAACCCCAAAACGCTCGATGATTCGCTCATTGACGAGATTTTGACAATAGGAAACGAGACCTCTTTTGAGATGGCCCGCGCACTGGCGGAGATTGAAGGCGTTCCGGTTGGCATATCCTCTGGCGCGGCGCTGGCGGCCGCCGTAGAAATTGGCCTGCGCGATGAAATGGCGGACAAGCGGATTGTGGTGATTATCCCAAGCTTTGCGGAGCGATATCTTTCATCGGGGCTGTTTGACGGGGTGTGATGGCTATTATCTATAGCGGTGGACTGTGGACTGTGGCCTTGGTATTTGCCATGTCATGTGGCTATGTATGGGCACTTAATTGGCCAAAAATGGCGTATAAGGCACTGACATTGCTGGCAATACTTGTGGTTTTGGGCGCTTTGCTGCTACCTGAAACACATGTGTTCCGCCTGCGCATAATCGAAGGGCTGCACTGGTGGAAATGGGCGGCAATTCTGGCATTCCCGGTGCTGATATATGCCTCTTTGGTGCGCAAAATACAGAAAAAGGTGGATGCGCGGTATGACTCCTGAAGAAATTGAGCGCTATGCGCGGCACATCGTTTTGCGAGAGATCGGCGGGCCGGGGCAAAATAAGTTGTTAAATGCTAAACTACTATGCATTGGTGCTGGCGGACTCGGCAGCCCTGCGCTGCTATATTTGGCGGCTGCGGGGGTTGGCACATTGGGCATTGTGGATGACGATGAGGTCAGCCTTTCTAACCTGCAACGCCAAGTTTTGCATGAAACCAATGCTGTGGGTGAGGCCAAAACCAGCAGCGCGGCGCGCGCCCTTGCGCGGGTAAACCCGAACGTAAACGTGCAGCTGCATACCCTTCGGCTGAATGAGGGTAACGTAGACGAGATTATCGCTAGCTATGATATGGTGCTTGATGGCACCGATAATTTTGAAACCCGATACCTTGTGAATGCGGCGTGTGTGCGCGCCCAAATGCCACTTATTTCAGCGGCCATGAGCCAATGGGAAGGGCAAATTAGCCTGTATGACCCCGCCAATGGTGGGCCGTGTTATCAGTGCGTGTTCCCGCAGGCCCCCGCGGACGGGCTCGCCCCAAATTGCGCACAAGCGGGCGTAATGGGGGCCTTGGCCGGCGTTATGGGCTCCATGATGGCGGGGGAGGCTATCAAGCTGATTACCGGAGCCGGGCAAGTGCTGCGTGGCGAAATCCTGATCTATGATTCCCTATTTGGGGAAACGCGAAAACTCAAAACCTCGCTGCGCGCAGATTGCGGGATCTGTGGCAAAAAATAGCATTCCAAATTGTTGAAATATCCCGGTGCTGCCCGACGCTAGAGCATAGCGGGCACAACAAGGTCTGGTGGGCGGTGGCCATCAGCGAAGGTCTTGATATTTATGATAACTTTTTCGCCCATCTCTAAGCGCCCCTCTAGGGTGGCCGAGCCCATATGCGGCAAAAGCAGCACATTATCCAACCCCTTTAAGCGCGGGTTTATCTGATTTCCATTCTCAAACACATCAAGCCCCGCGCCCGCGAGTTCACCCGCGCGCAACATCCGCGTTAGCGCATTTTCGTCCACAATTTCGCCGCGGGCGGTGTTGATAATATAGGCGCTCGGCTTCATTAATTTTAGCCGCCGTGCGTTTAGGAGGTGAAACGTGCCGGGGGTATGCGGGCAGTGGATACTCAAAATATCTACCCGTGCCAGCATCTGGTCGAGGCTCTCCCAATAGGTCGCTTGCAGCTCGGATTCAGTATCAGGATGCAGGCGCTTGCGATTGTGGTAATGCACTTGCAACCCAAAAGCAGACGCGCGCCGCGCTACGGCTTGGCCAATGCGCCCCATGCCTAAAATCCCGAGCCTTTTGCCGCCAATCCGGTGCCCCATGAGCGCGGTCGGGGACCACCCTTCCCATTCACCCTGCTGCATGAGCATGGTGCCTTCGCGCAACCGGCGCGGCACGGCAAGGATCATGGCCATAGTCATGTCAGCGGTATCATCAGTGAGCACACCGGGCGTGTTGGATACCATAATCCCGCGCTGAAGCGCGGTTTGCACGTCGATATGGTCAAACCCAGCGCCATAATTGGCAATTAGGCGAAGATTCGGGCCAGCCTTGGCGAGTAAACGCTGGTTAATCTGGTCGCCAATGGTGGTGACAAGCACATCTGCGCTGGCCATTGCCTCCCCCAATGCCATTTCGTTCATCGGTCCGACACCATTAAGTTCAACGTTAAACAACTCACTCAACCGTGTTTCAACCGGCTCGGGGAGTTGGCGGGTTACAACCACTTTAAGCGGGGCATTGCCTGCGGTTTCAGGGGCCATATCAAAACTTCCTTTTTGTGCTGCTTTGGCGCTATAATGGCAGGAAAACCGCCAAAGGGAAATATTATTTCGCGACGGATAAAAATGAGGTTGGCAGGGTGAAGGCTTTTGGAATTATGGGTGTGGTTGCAGCGCTGGTTTTGGCGAGCATGGCCACCGCACAGCAAGCGAGCGAGGGGCAGGTGACGGGCCTGCCAACGCCGCGTTTTGTCTCGATGAAAAGCAGCTCGGCCAATGTGCGGCGTGGGCCTTCTACCAGCAATCGGGTGGATTGGGTTTTGCGCCACCGCGGCACGCCGCTTATTGTGCTGGCCGAATATCAGGAATGGTTTCGGATTGAAGACGTGGACGGCGAGGGCGGCTGGGTGCATACCAAGCTCTTAAGCCAGCGGCGCACGGTTTTGGTGCAGGAAGATCTGTTATTGCTTCGGGAAACGCCCTCAAATTCAGGCCGGAAGCTGGCGCGGCTGGAGGCGGGCGTGGTCCTGCGGCTTGGCGGCTGCCAGCCTAATTGGTGCGAGGCGAGTATTGAGGGACACACCGGCTGGCTGCCCAAATCTGGCATTTGGGGCGTGCTGCCCGAGGATGTTTTTTAAAAAAATTCGACGGAAGTGCCGTGCGCCTGCGTAAGACATATAACGCAAGGAAGAATGGATGCTGACACGATCAGACATAATTCAAGCCGCACGGTTTGAATACGGGATTCGCCCGGATGAAACGCGCTTTCAAGGCGGGCTGCTTGCGCAACTCGCAGGGGTGGACCCGCTGGACGCACTGCTGCCTGTTGAAAGCACCGATGAGCGGTTTGCCGAGTTGCGGAAGCTTCGCGCATTACGCCAATCTATGAGCGGAGAGTCAGACGCTTTTAAGCAAGCTCAGCGGCAGATGCGGCGGAATGCCGCCGCTGGGGCTATGCGAAACCTTGCGCGCATGGTGCAAAACCCGCGCGGTTTTCGCGAGCGGTTATTTGCTTTTTGGCTGGATCATTTTACGGTGTCTCCGACCCGTGCAAATGAGGATTATATGCTGGGCGCCTATCTGGAAGAGGCCATTCGACCCCATATTTCGGGGCGCTTTGCCGAGCTGCTCAAGGCCGCCGTGACCCACCCCTCGATGCTGTTTTATCTGGATCAAAGTGCCTCTACGGGACCCAATTCGGTGGCGGGGCAGCGGCAGGAGAGAGGCCTGAACGAAAACCTAGCGCGCGAGGTGCTGGAACTGCACACCCTGGGGGTTGGCGGGCCGTATACACAAGCGGATGTGCGGCAGTTTGCCGAGCTGCTTACGGGGCTAGGCATTGGCCCCGAGGGTATGCGCTTTGCCCCCAATCGGGCTGAGCCGGGGGGGGAAGAGATTTTGGGCCAGCGCTATGGCGGCGCGCGGGCGCAGATCGAGCATATCTATCAATTCCTTGATGATTTGGCGATGAATCCTGCGACAGCTACCCATTTGGCGCAGAAATTGATTGTGCATTTTATTGGCCCAGCGGCGCGCCCCGAACTGGTGGAATCCATGGCCATGGCCTATCTGGAATCGGGTGGGCAAATGACAGCGCTTTACGAAGTTTTGCTGGATAGCCCCGCCGCGAGGGCGGCGGACTTCCCTAAGGTTAGGCCACCGATGGAATATGTGGCCACGGTACTGCGGGCGCTGGATTTTGACGCCGAAGCGCTATTGAAAGCCAACGCGAGCGAGACACGCACGCTGGCCAAGGCACTAGAAGCTATGGGTCAGCGACCTTTTAGGCCGACTGGCCCCGATGGCTGGCCCGAGGCCGCCGAAAACTGGATCACCCCGCCGCAGCTTGCCGCACGCATTTCATGGGCAGGCCAAGCGGCCCGCACCTATGCGAGTGATCGTGACCCGCGCGCGCTAATGCAGGCCGTGCTGGGGGACACCGCCCCCGAGTTCCTTTCTTTTGCCGTAAGTGGTGCTGAAACCAAATGGGAGGGCGTGGCGCTGCTGCTGGTTTCCCCTGCCCTTATGCGCCGCTAGGAGGCTGACATGACCCTTTCCAGACGTAAATTTTTGATCAACTCCACCATGCTGGGCTGCTCGGCTGCGGCCTCGCCTTTGCTGACGCCGGTGACGCTGGCCGCGGCCCCGGGAGATAACCGATTGGTTGTCATAATCCTGCGCGGGGCGATGGATGGGCTTGGTGTGGTCCGCCCTTTGGGGGATGCTGACTATGCCAGCTATCGCCCCACATTGGCGGCAGATGATGATATGCAAGACCTTGATGGTTTCTTTGCTTTGAATGGGGCTCTTAAAGGGCTTATGCCACTTTGGCGCGCTAAAGAGCTTTCATTTGTGCAAGCTGTTTCAACGCCTTACCGCGATAAACGTAGCCATTTTGATGGCCAGGACCTGCTGGAAACCGGCAGCAACGATGCCACGGGCGCGCCGAAATCCGGCCAATCTGGCTGGCTCAACCGCGCGCTGGGGCTCCTGCCCAATGCGCAGCAGGAAACGGCCTTTTCGGTGGGCACTTCAAGGATGCTGTTGCTGGACGGCGCGCAGCCTTATTCAAGCTGGAGCCCCGGAGCTGACCTTGAAATGTCACCCCAGACGGAGGCGCTTTTGGCGCGGATATACTCGGAAGACCCGCTGTTCGCCAATGCTTCTGAGATGGCGCTGGACCTGTCGGCAAAAACCGAAAGCATGCAGGGCGGGCGGCCCGGGAATGCCAAAGCGCTGGCGGCTTTTGCCGCCGCGCGGCTGAATGAGGAAACGCGGATTGCGAGCTTTTCCATTGGCGGCTGGGATACCCATAATGGCCAAAAACGCAACCTCGCGCGGGCGCTTAAGCAGCTTTCTGACGCGATTTTGACGCTCAAATCCAGCCTTGGGGGCCATTGGCAGCGCACCACGGTTATGGCGGTTACGGAATTCGGCCGCACCGCGCGGGAAAACGGCTCTGCCGGCACTGATCATGGCACCGGCGGGGCCATGGTGATGGCGGGCGGGGCGCTAAATGGCGGCCATGTGTTTGGCCGTTGGCCGGGGCTTGGGGAGTTGGACCTTTACCAAAACCGTGACCTTGAACCAACGGACGATGTGCGCCGCTACCTCGGCTGGGCGCTACGCGATTTGTTTGGCATGGAGGCCAGCGCGCTGGGCGCTTCGGTTTTCCCCGGTGTGGATATGGGTGATAATGTGGGGATTATCGCGTGATGCCGGAATAAATTAGCTGTGTGGCTTTTGCGCAGTATAGCGCCGATAATGCATTAAACATGGAACAAGACCATTAACTATTGTGGCCAAACCCGTAGCTTAACAAAGTTACGCTCCTAGGATAGTAGTACTGTGTGGGGATGAATTATTTTATAATATCAATGAATTATATTAATTTCGGCCACTTAAGGTTGCCGAAATCATGAGTGCTCAGAGATAGGCGAAACCCCGGTTGGGTTTTGGTGAGCGCATCAAGGACAGTCTCTAGATTATGAGAGATACCAAATAATCACCGCCTAAACCTCCTTGGCGTTAACCTTTCTTAAACCAATCCGGTAAATGGTTAACGGATGGATGCAAGTGTAGGGGTTATCGCCCGCAGTTATACGGTGGCCTTTCACGGGGTGGAGGCCAAAAAAATAGAGGTGCAGGTGGCGCTGGCCTCGGGGATTCCGGCGTTTAATCTTGTGGGCTTGCCCGATAAGGCGGTTTCTGAAGCCAAAGAGCGGGTGCGAGCGGCGATTACCGCGCTGGGGCTGGCGCTGCCAGCTAAGCGCATAACCATTAACCTTTCTCCAGCAGATATGCAAAAATCTGGCTCGCATTTTGATCTCCCCATCGCGCTTACGCTCATGGCGGCAATGGATGTGCTTCCCCGCGAACAAATCGAAGGCCAGTATAGCCTTGGTGAGCTATCGCTGGATGGCTCCCTCGTACCTGTCACGGGTGCGTTGCCCGCCGCTCTTGCCGCCGCGCAAGATGATTGCGGCCTGATTTGCCCCGCTGGCTGTGGGCCAGAGGCTGCCTGGGTTGAGGCCGCGCGGGTGCTCGCGCCACATAACCTATTGGAATTGGTTAACCATTTTACTGGTCGCACAGTGCTGTCAGAGGCGATGCCCGGCGAAGTGCAAGGGCTGGAAGACCATCGGGATTTACGCGATGTGCGCGGGCAGGAGAAAGCCAAGCGGGCGCTGGAAGTGGCGGCGGCGGGCGGGCACCACCTGCTGATGGTTGGCCCGCCCGGCTCTGGAAAATCAATGATGGCGGCGCGCATGCCGGGGCTTTTGCCGCCGCTTTCACCCAGTGAAGCGCTGGAAACCTCGATGATCCACTCGCTCGCAGGGGTGCTGGAAGAAGGCGGTATTTCGCGCCAGCGGCCCTTTCGCAGCCCGCACCACACTGCGAGTATGGCCGCTATGGTGGGCGGCGGGCGCGGGGCGCAGCCGGGGGAGATATCACTGGCGCATAACGGCGTGCTGTTTATGGATGAATTTCCCGAGTTTCCGCGCACGGTGCTGGAAACTTTGCGACAGCCAATAGAAACCGGAGACGTGGTGGTAAGCCGCGCCAACGCCCATGTGCGCTACCCCGCGCGCTTTATGCTGCTGGCCGCCGCAAACCCTTGTAAATGCGGGTTTATGGGGGATGTCGAGCGGGCCTGTGGCCGCGCGCCACAATGCGGAGAGGATTATTTGGGCCGAATTTCGGGGCCGCTGCTGGACCGGTTTGATTTGCGAATCGAGGTGCCTGCGGTGGCGGTGGCTGACCTTTCAGCGCCGCCCACAGGGGAAACCAGCGCAGTGGTGGCCGCGCGGGTGCTTGCGGCACGAGAAAGGCAGGCCGAGCGCTATAAAGAGCTCGACGGCATTACCACAAATGTAGCAATTGAGGGCGATATTTTGGAGCGGGCCTGTGTGCTGAGGCCTGAGGCCTCGGAAATGCTGCTGAGCGCGGTGGAAAAATTCCGACTTTCGGCACGGGCGTTTCACCGCATTCAGCGCGTTGGCCGCACAATAGCCGACCTGCGCGACGAGGAAGAGATCAGCAAGGCGGCCATCGCCGAGGCCATTGGCTATCGGCTGGCGTTTTGATAAAAGCGCGGTATGGACATTACATCTATCGGTTTTTTAAGTGAGACGCTGTTTCAGCGCTACAACGGCATTGTGCGGGATTCGGGGGATTGCATCGAGGTGCGGACGCCCGCGAATTATGACTTTTGGTTTGGCAATTACCTGCTGCTGGCGGGGCCGCCGCTAGCTGCTGAAATTGCGGATTGGATCGCCAGATTTGATGCGGCATTTGCTGATGAACCCATGGTGCGTCACAAGTGTTTGCAATGGCCCGATGACGGGCGGGATACGCACGCTATGCGCACAGAATTTGAGCGGCTAGGCTGGGAATTTGACCAAACATCTGTGCTGGCGGCCACCGTGAGTAAGGCCGTTACTAAGGCGCCGGAGGGGGTGGATATTCGGGAGGTTACGAGGGCTGAGGATTGGGAAAAGGTGCTGGAACACCATGTTCTTACCCGGCCTGAGGGCTTTGCTGAAAAGGCCTATAGATCGTTTAAGATCATGAGATTAGCAGTATTTCAGGCGCTAATTTACGAAGCGCGTGGCCACTGGTATGGTGCCTTTAAGGGCGCTGAGCTTGTGGCTGATATGGGGATATTCCATCGTGAGGGGATATCGCGTTTTCAGGAGGTAAGCACGCATCCTGACCACAGGCGGCAAGGTATTTGTGCGGCGCTGGTGCACGCTGTTTCTTGTTTGGAACAGGCGGCCCGGCCGGGCAACAAAATGGTGATTTTGGCTGATAAAGGAGAGCCAGCTGAGCGGATTTACAAGCGCCTTGGTTATGCCGAGATCGAGCAGATGCAATCCGTGGTTTTGCGGCCTAAGGGCTGGGATGGCTGAGGAAGGTTTGCACCTTTTTTAGCGTCGCGTCGGCCTCTGGTAAGTGGCCATGAAAGAAGGGCCAGACATGGGGCGCACTCTCGACGATTTCCAGCGTAAGCGGCACGTTTTGGGCGCGCAGCTTGGCGGCCATGGCGAGGGTGTCATCTCGCAGAATTTCAGTGGTGCCGACGCTGAGAAAAACGGGTGGGGCGTTTTGGAAATCACCAAAAAGCGGTGAGGCGAGCGGGTTTTTGAAATCCTCAGTTATATACATATCACGGACTTCGCCCATGCGCTCGGCGGGGAGCATGGCCTCGGATCGCGCGTTGTCTTTGAGCGACTGGCTCTGCATGGTTTGGTCGGTGAGCGGGCTAAAGGCCATGACGGCGCGGGGCGGGGTGAGGCCTTTGGCGAGAATGATGTGAAGAAGCGCAAGTGCGAGGCCACCCCCGGCACTATCTCCGGCGATGGTGATGTTTTTAATGCCGCGGCCAAGCAGGGCTTGGTAGGCGGTGAGCGCGTCATCAATCGCGGCGGGAAAAGGGTGCTCGGGGGCGAGGCGGTAATCTATCGAATAGGCGGTGAGGGCGTTGTCTTCGGCCAGTTTGGCGGCGAATCGGCTGTGGGTTTTGGCTGAGCCAAAAATATAGGCGCCACCGTGTAGGTAGAGGAGCGTGCCTTGGTCTCCATTGCCGATTTTGAGGGCAGAAACGCTGGCTTGCCCGTGGGCGAGGGACTCTCGACTGATCGGCGTACCGCGCTTGGGGCGGAAAAACAAACGGGTTTGCAACTCCATTCGGCGGCGGATCGGCAAGGGGTCTACCGCTTTTGAGAGCGCGCGCTTCTCGATATTACGCAGCAGGAAGTTTACAATGGAAAGACGGATGGACATTAGCTGATTTTTGCCTCGATGGCATCCCAAATCAAGGCGGCAACGTTAGTGCCGTCGAACTTTTCAAGCTCTTGAATGCCGGTGGGCGAGGTGACGTTGATTTCCGTCAAATAATCGCCAATAACATCGATTCCGACAAATATTTGGCCCTTTTCTTTGAGGAGAGGTCCGATTTGTGCACAAATCTCAAGATCACGCGGTGTCATGCCCACCTTTTCTGGGCGGCCTCCTACGTGCATATTTGATCGAGTTTCTCCTTTGGCGGGTACGCGGTTAATGGCGCCGACGGGTTCACCGTCAACGAGGATTATCCGCTTATCACCGTTGGAAACATCGGGCAGAAACTTTTGTGCGATCAGCGGTTCGGTATTAATACCGGTGAAAAGTTCGTGCAGGGAGGTGAGGTTTTTATCATCCGGCCCGAGGCGAAAAACACCTGCGCCGCCATTGCCGTAAAGCGGCTTTAGGATGATATCCTTATGCTCGGCCTTGAACGCCTTAATGGTTTCGAGATCGCGCGCGATGGTGGTGGGGGGCGTTAGGCCCTCAAAGTTGAGCACCAGAAGTTTCTCGGGATAGTTGCGCACCCAGAAGGGGTCATTTACCACTAAAGTATCGGGATGGATCATATCCAAGAGGTGGGTGCTGGTGATATAGCCCATATCAAATGGCGGGTCTTGCCGGAGCCAAACGACATCAAAATCGGCGAGATTAACCGCTTGTTTTTCACCAAGGGTATAAAAATCCGAAGGATCACGCCGTACTTCAAGCGGCCAACCGCGGGCGGTAACCGCACCGCTTTCAAAGGCGAGCTGGTCTGGCGTGTAGTAAAAAAGATCATGCCCGCGTGCTTGGGCTTCAAGCGCCAGCCGGAAGCTGGAATCGCCATCTATATTGACGTTTTCTATCGGATCCATCTGGAAGGCGATTTTTAGGGGCATGAGGGCCTCGCTGAAGTTGCTTTTGCTTAAGGTGGCCCCGCGCGCAGGGAGATTCAACCAAAACTATTGACAGAATGTGAATTTAGCGCCGAAACTGGGGGAAAAGGAGCAAACCATGCGCCCCAGCCTTACCCTCGGGATTGAGGAAGAATATCTGATTGTGGATCGGGAGAGCCTTGATTTGGTAAAAAGGCCAGATCCTACGTTTTTGGAGGCCTGTAGTGAAGCGCTCGGCGCGCAGGTGACGGGCGAATTTTTGCAGTGCCAAGTGGAAGTGGGGACAAAGCCACACACCAAGGTGAGCGATGCGGCGGCGGAGCTTTTGAGCCTGCGCAAGGGCGTGGCCGAATGTGCGGCGCGCTTTGGTTACGCGCCGATTGCCGCCTCTACCCACCCTTTTGCCCAGTGGCGCCGCCAGCACCACACTCGCAAGGAGCGCTATGATGCATTAAGTGATAATCTTGGCCAAGTGGTGCGGCGGATGCTGATTTGCGGCATGCATATCCATGTGGGCATTGAGGACGAAGATGAGCGGATTGACCTGATGGGGCAGGTGTCTTACTTCCTGCCGCATTTACTGGCGCTGAGCACGTCGTCACCCTTTTGGGAGGGGGATGACACGGGGTTAAGCTCTTATAGATTAACGGTTTTTGATGCGTTACCGCGCACGGGGTTGCCTGACCCAGTGGAGAGTTTTGGCGAGTATCAGCGGCTGGTGGGGGCCTTGGTGAAGGCGGGCTGTATTGAGGATGCAACACGGATTTGGTGGGACATCCGGCCCTCGGACAAATTCCCGACGCTGGAGCAGCGGATTACGGATATTTGCGGGACTGTAGGCGAGGCGGCGGGGATTGCGGCGGCGTATCAAAGCCTGCTTTTGTATTTTCACAGGCTGAAGGAAAAAAACCAGAGGTGGCGGCGGTATCCGAATACTTTGACGCTGGAAAACCGCTGGCAGGCGCAGCGCCACGGGGTAAATGGCGAGCTGGTCGACCTTGGCCGCGGAGAGATGGTGCCATTTGCTGACCTCACGGCGGAGCTGATTGCGCTGGTGCGGGACGAGGCCGAGGAGCTGGGCTGCCTTGCAGAGCTGGAAAGCCTGCGCGGGATAGCCCAAAATGGCAGCTCGGCGGACCGGCAGCGAGCGGTTTATAACGCCGCGCGGGCAAGCGGGGCTGATGGGCCAGCGGCCATGAAGGCGGTGGTTGCGCACCTTGTGGGGGCATATCTGGAGGGATAAAGCCTCTGTAATTCCGGCACCGCATAGGGTAGTGCATGGCTATGCGATACACTTTACCGCCGATAGCTGATTTGCCTTCATTGCCGTTTGATACAGTGATTGACGTGCGCTCGCCCTCTGAATTTGCGATAGACCACCTGCCGGGGGCGATAAACCTGCCGGTTTTGAGTGATAAAGAGCGGGCAACGGTGGGCACGATATATGTGCAAGACAGCCCGTTTAAGGCGCGCAAAATTGGTGCGGCGCTGGTGGCGCGCAATGCGGCGCGCCATTTGGAGCGTGATTTAATGAGCATGAATGGCGGCTGGAAGCCGTTGGTTTATTGCTGGCGGGGCGGGCAGCGCTCTGGCTCGTTTGCCACGGTTTTACAGCAGGTTGGCTGGCGGGCAGAGGTGCTGGAGGGCGGCTATAAAGCTTATCGGAAACTGGTGAAGCAAGCACTATATGATGAGCCTTTTGCGCCCAAGGTGGTGCTTCTGGATGGCAATACAGGCAGCGCGAAAACCGATATTTTGGCAGCGCTGGCCGTGCGTGGTGTGCAGGTGATAGACCTTGAGGGGCTGGCGAACCATCGTGGCTCGCTCTTTGGAGCGCGGGCGGGGGGGCAGCCCGCGCAAAAGGCTTTTGAAAGCGCGCTGGCGCAGGTGGTGGCGGGGCTGGACCCAATGAGGCCGGTGGTTGTGGAGGCGGAAAGCTCCAAGATTGGGCGTCTAGTGGTGCCGCCACAGTTGTGGGCGGCAATGCGGGTGGCTGATAGGGTGGAAATTAAGGCACCTTTGGCGGCGCGGGCGCGGTATTTGGCAGCGGCCTATAGCGATATCGTAGAGGATAGCGCGCGGCTTGGGGAAACGCTGGACAAGTTGCGCAGCTATCACACGGGGGAAACCATTGAACAGTGGCATAAGCTGGCGGATGACGGGAAGATGGAGGCGCTGGCAACGGTGCTGATGGCCGAGCATTATGACGCTCGTTATGCCAAGGCGCGGGGCGAAAGGACCAAGGTTACAGCGCTAGAGGTTTTAGGGCTGGATCCTGCGGATATTGAGGCGGCGGCGGCGCGTATTGAGGCATTGCTGGTGTAGATCGCGCCTCCGCGGCGACCCTCCGGGCCACCTTGTCGACGCGTGCGGCGCTGCGCTTGCAGGTGCTATGCGGTGATGCCTTTTTTAGCCGTTATTTCGCCTATTTGCGCGGCGGGGATACCGATATTTTTGAGCTGTGTTAAGGTTGTTTCGGCTTTGGATACCGGAATGGCCGCGAGGAGGCCGCCGGCGGTTTGGGGGTCAAACAGCAGAATCTCGGTGGGGGTGTTGCCGTAGTTTTTTAGATTGACCGCGGCTCGATTGGCGGCCCAAATGGTGGAGCGGATACCTTGAGTGGCGAGGTGGGCTGCGCCGTCGAGTAGCGGGATGTTTGCCAGAGTGAGTTGCGCGCCAATTTCGGCTTTCTGGAGCATAGCGTTTAGATGCCCCAAGAGGCCAAAGCCGGTAACGTCGGTCATTGCGTGGGCAATGGGGGCGAGGATTTCGGCGGCCTTGTCTTGCGGTTGCTCCATAATTTGATAGGCGGCCTCCACCCATGTGCCCTTGGCGAGGTGCAGCATTTCGGCGGCTAAGAGGGTGCCGCTGCCGAGGGGCTTGGTGAGGATCAGGGCATCGCCGACTTGCGCGCCAGTGTTGTGGATTACGCGGCCGTTGGTGAGGCCGGTGATGGAAAAGCCGATCGTAAGCTCGGCGCCTTGGCTGGTGTGGCCACCTACGATTTCGGCCCCGGCGGCGCGGAAGGTTTCGGACGCAGCAGCCATAATTTCACGTAGGGTTTCGGCCTGTAATTTGGCGCTCATCCGAGGGAGGATGAGGCTGGCCAGGGCTGCTTGAGGCTTGGCTCCCATGGCCCAGCAATCTCCCATGGCATGTATCGCAGTGATCCGCGCCATGCGAAATGGGTCGTTTGTGAAGGCGCGCAAGTGGTCGGTTGTCAGGATTTGCCGAGCGTCTCCATGGGTGAGGACCGCGGCATCATCATCGGGGCGCGAGAGGATGTCGGCGCGCTGGGGCGGCGGTAGGGCTGTGAGGGCTTGGGCGAGTTCAGCCGGGGCGAATTTTGCGCCGCAACCACCGCAAAGCGGAGCCTCACCAAGGATCTCGGTTACGCCTTGCGCGACATGCTTGGGTAGCTTTTCAGCAGCAATTTTGGGGTATTCCGTAAACTTCTGCATGAATTTTTGGTCTATGTGGTCTTTCCAGCGCCAAAGGACGGGGCCGTCTAGCTTTAGGCCGGCTTTATCGGCAATAGCGCCTTTGCCCCCGGTAGATATGAGCTTTAGATAGCTTTTTTGCGGGCGAAAGGCCTTTGACGCATGTCCAAGAAGGCGGGCGCGGAGATTGTGGTAGAGCACCGGCGCTTGGCGCACGGCAAACACGCCCGCCTTGGGGCGGGGGGCAAAGGTGAGGGCGGCACAGTCTCCGGTGGCGTAGATGTTCGGATCAATCTTGGATTGCAGTGTAGGGCCAACCTCGATGTAGCCCTCAGTGTTGGCCAGCCCTGTTTTTGAGAGCCAGCTATGGGGCTGTGGTTTTGCAGCGGCGAGTGTGAAGGCCGCAGGGATTTGGCGACCATCGCCCAGGTGAACAGCAAAGGCGGTTATTTCGGAAATGGAAACGCTGGTTTCAAGGCCGACCCCGAGCCGCTGCATGTGATTGAGGAGTGCCTTTTGGGCGCCTTTCCCGACGCCACCAAGCGGGGTATTTTGGCTTTCAAGCACTGTGACTTTGGGGTTGCTTATGCCGTCAGATTTCAACCGGTGCATCATGGCCAGCGCTAGCTCTATGCCGGCCACGCCGCCGCCTATCACGGCCAGTTCAGGCGCTTGCTTGCCTGCGGCGAGGTCGCTTAAAAACTGCTGCCAAGCGGCGGTGTAGTGCGGCAGGGGCTTGGCCCCTAATGCGTGGTCGCTAAAGCCCGGAATGGTGGGGATTTCGGTGGTAATGCCGATGTCGATCGAGGTGATATCGTATGAAATGCCGACCTGTCCGAGGACCTGAATACGCTGATTTTCACGGTCTATGCCCGTGGCGGGGGCCATAACCAGCCGCGCATTGGCAAAGCGCGCGAGTTTTACAAGATCAATTTCGAGATCATCGCGCTGGTAATGGCCGGCAATATGGCCGGGGAGCATGCCCGAATAGGGGGCGGTTGGACTTGGATTAATAAGCGTAAGCCGCGCGCCTGCCACGGGCTTCATAGCCCATTTCCGCAATACGAGGGCATGGGTGTGGCCACCGCCGACCAAGACGATATCACGGGTAAGAGGTAGCGGGCTATGCATGGAAACCTCGGAAAACTGACATATGACAAGCCCTATGCCGTTGGAATAGGGAATTCAAGTTGGTTTGGGCATGGTGTTTTTTGCAGCATTTTTCCGCCTGCAAGAATGACTTCACTAAACTGGTTTAGTAAAGTCAATTAAAATGGGATATCACTCTATAAAAGCAACATGGTAGCGCTAAAATGCGGCGGTAAAAAGCGGCCTGCATCGCGATGATCTCTGACGTATACGCAGCACTGGCTTTTCGTTGCGGCTGTAATCCTGTATCACAAGAAAAACCGAGGAAAGTATGACAGCCAGCTTGCCCATAGACCCCATTCTGCCGGAGCTTCTTGCCGCTTTGCGCGCCTCGGGCTGTGCTGTGCTACAAGCCCCACCCGGCGCGGGGAAAACTACACGGGTGCCGCTCTATTTGCTTGAAAACCAATTTTGTGGGGGGAAGATTTTGATGCTGGAGCCACGTCGGATGGCGGCGCGGGCGGCGGCTGAGCGGTTGGCTGAAGGGCTGGGCGAAGCTGTGGGGCAGCGGGTGGGGTATCGCGTGCGCGGGGAAAGCAAGGCCTCAGGCAAAACACGGATCGAGGTGGTGACCGAGGGGATTTTGACGCGGATGATCCAATCAGACCCGGAGCTTTCGGGCATTGATTGTGTGATCTTTGATGAGTTCCACGAGCGTTCTCTGCACGCCGACCTTGGCTTGGCGCTGTGCCTTGAGGTGCGCGAGGCGCTGCGGGAGGATTTGGCGATTTTGGTGATGTCGGCCACGCTGGATGCGGGGCCGGTGGCTGAGCTGATCGATGCGCCAGTGCTCACGGCTAAGGGGCGGAGCTTTCCGGTGGAGACCCGCCACCTGCCGCGGCCTTTGGGCAAGGCGCGGTTTGAACCAGCCATGGCAGGGCTGATAGAAACGGCGCTGGCGGAAACCGAGGGCGGGGTGCTGGCGTTTTTGCCGGGGGCGGGGGAGATACGGCGGGTAGCAGGGATGCTAAAAGTGCCTAAGGGTGTTGAAATCATGCCGCTTTATGGGGCGATGCCGTTTAAAGAACAGCGGCGTGTGCTGGCCCCTTTGAAGGGGGCCCGCAAGCTGGTGTTGGCCACGAGCATTGCGGAAACCTCGTTGACCATCCCCGACATTCGGGTGGTGGTTGATGGCGGTAAGGCGCGGCGGGCGCGCTTTGATGCGGGGGCCGGCATGCAGCGGCTGGTGACGGAACGCGTGAGCCGCGCCGAGGCAACCCAGCGCGCTGGGCGGGCGGGGCGAGTGGCCGCGGGCACGTGTTATAAGCTTTGGGCGGCGGGGGAAGAGGGGGCTTTGCGCGCCTTTCCGCCGGCTGAAATTGAGGCCAGTGACCTGAGCGCGCTGGTGCTGGAGCTGGCACTCTGGGGGGTGAAAGACCCGTCTGAGATGCGGTTTTTGACGCCACCGCCCCCGGGGGCGTATCGGGCCGCGCAGGGGCTGCTTGAGGCACTGGGCGGACTGAAAAAGGGCCAAATCACTGAGCACGGCAAGGCGTTGGCCGCGCTGCCAGTGCACCCGCGGCTTGGGCAAATGCTATTGCAAGTGGGTGGCAAACGGGCGGCGCTGCTGGCGGCGCTACTGGAGGCGCGAGACCCGTTGAGCGGCGCGCCGGTCGATATCTCATTGCGGCTGGACGCGCTGGAAAATGAGCAAAAATTTCGCGAGCGCCACCCGTTTAGGGTAGATGCCAACGTGCTCAAAGCCATCCGGCGTGAGGCGCGGCGGTTTGAAAAACCGGTGCGTGCAAAAGCCGAAGCGGGTGCGCTGTTGGCGCTGGCTTATCCAGATCGGATCGGCAAGCTTCGGGCCGGTGGCAAGGGGCGCTATCTGCTTAGCGGCGGTAAGGGCGCGGCGATGCCCGAGGGCGAGCCGATGGCCGCGTCGCTCATGGTAGCAGCTGATCTTGACGGGGACTTGCGCGAGTCTAGGGTAAGGCTGGCAGCGCCTTTCAGCGAGGCCGATTTGCGCCAGTGGTTCGGCGGGCAGTTGCAGGAAGTGCCGGTTTGTGAGTGGTCAAAACGCGAGCGCATGGTGGTGGCGCGGCAGCAGCTTAGGCTGGGGGCGATTGCGTTGGAAGACCGCCGTTGGACCAACCCGCCTGAGGCCGAAGTGGCGGCGGCGATTACCGACGGCATCCGCGATATGGGGCTGGACTGCCTGAACTGGAGCCAGCCTGCACGGCTGCTTGTGGCGCGCGTGGAGTGGCTGCGAGCGCGGGGTGAAGCATTGCCCGCGATGGACGATATGGCGCTGATGGACGCGCTTGAAAGCTGGCTCGCTCCCTATCTGGGACAATGCCGTAACCGCAACGATCTTGGCAAGCTTGACCTTGTGGTCCCGCTCAAAGCGCGGCTGGGCTGGGAGGGCGAGCAGGTGCTGGACAGGCTGGTGCCCGCTAGCATTACCGCTCCCACGGGCACGCGGCTTCCGGTGGATTATAGCGTTGAGCCGCCGATGGTTTCGGTGCGGTTGCAAGAAATGTTTGGCCTGAAAGTGCACCCAACGGTGGGGCCAGAGCGGCTGCCGCTGCTGATAGAGCTGCTTTCCCCCGCGCGCCGTGCGGTGCAAACCACAGCGGATTTGCCGAGGTTTTGGGCCACGTCATACGCCGATGTGCGCAAGGATATGCGTGGCCGCTACCCGCGTCACCCTTGGCCGGAAGACCCAAGTGTTGCCCTGCCCACGCGGCGGGTAAAACCGCGAGGGCAGTAAGCTAAGAACTTAAAAAATTGTTGCACGCATGGCGAAGATTTGGATGTATTCTCATGACTACTCTCCTAGGATCGTAGTCATGAGAATAGAACATATTACAAAGTAAAATATGGTTTTGAAGGGTTCTATCCGTGAGTGCTTTCTAAAATGCGCGCCTCAAAAAGCCCTAGCCTTTGCTTTTTAAATTCGGCTTCCGGCGCTTGCCTTTGTTCTTGTCGGCAGGCTTTTTGGGTCGTTTTTTGCTCGGGATAGCCTCAGAAAATTTACTTTTCTTTTTATCCGTGGGCGCGGTTTCTCGGCGCTCTTCACGCCGAGGTTCCTCATGACGCGGCTTGCGTTTTTTGCCTTTATACGGGCCGTCAGATTTCCCAAGATCAGGGGCTTTGTCCAGCAGCGTGATCTTCACACCTGCTTCCAGTAGCATCTTTGGCCCAAGCGTTTTCATAAACCCGTCGACACTGGTTTTCAAAATCTCCACAAACGTCTCGGCAGGCTGAATGCGGATCGCGCCGATATCGTCTTTGCTTAGGTCGCCCGAGCGGCAAATCATCGGCAAAAGCCAGCGCGCCTCAGCGTTATCTTTGCGGCCAACATTGATTGAAAACCAAACGCCGGGGCCAAATTTTCCACGTGGTGCTGGGGCTGCGCCCGCATCACCGAGCTCTTCCGGGGCTGATTGCCCTTGGGAATAAACCCGCAGGAAAGCCACGGCAAGTTGCTCGGGGCTAAAGCGCTCGATCAGGGCGTCAACGGTGGCGCGCTCGGCCTCTTCCACGGCTTCATTCCATGAGGGGTTTTCCATCAGGCGCTCATCATCCCGTGCTTGCACATCGGCGGCATTGGGGGGGGCAGACCACTCGGCCTTCACCTTTGCTCCACCCAGCAAACGCTCGGCTTTACGGCGGGCTTTTGGCTCCACAACTAGCGCACTTACACCTTTGCGGCCCGCGCGGCCGGTGCGACCTGAACGGTGCAGCAGAGTTTCTGAATTTGAGGGCAGGTCGGCGTGGATCACCAGCTCAAGATTGGGCAGGTCAATGCCACGGGCCGCGACATCGGTGGCCACACATACCCGCGCACGGCCATCTCGCATGGCTTGTAATGCATGGCTACGCTCGTTTTGTGAAAGCTCGCCAGAAAGCGCCACCACTGAGAAACCACGGTTAGAAAAACGGGTGGTCAGGCGGTTCACCATCGCGCGGGTGTTGCAAAACACCAGCGCGTTTTTCGCCTCGTAAAAACGCAGCAGGTTGATGATCGCGTTTTCGCCATCCCGTGGGGCTACGTTCAGCGCACGATACTCGATATCGGCGTGCTGCTTGCGCTCGTCTTTGGTAGAAATCCGTATCGCATCCCGCTGGAAATTTCGCGCGAGGTTGGCGATCATTTTTGGCACGGTCGCCGAAAACATCAGCGTGCGGCGCTCTGTCGGCGCCGCTTCCAGAATAAACTCAAGATCTTCGCGAAAGCCAAGGTCCAGCATTTCATCGGCCTCGTCCAGCACCACGGCGCGAATGTCACCAAGGTCGATCGAGCGCCGCATGATGTGGTCCCGCAAACGCCCCGGCGTTGCCACCACAATATGTGCCCCGCGAGACAGCGTGCGCCGCTCCTCGCGCATATCCATGCCGCCGACACAAGAGGCCAGCCGCACACCAGCCTCACCGTAAAGCCACTGCAACTCGCGCTTTACCTGCAAGGCTAGCTCCCTTGTGGGGGCAATTATCAGCGCTAGGGGCGCAGCGGCAGGGCCAAAGCGCTCATTATCCAGAATGGTCGGCGCAATGGCCAAGCCAAAACCAACGGTTTTGCCAGAGCCGGTTTGGGCCGAGACCAGCAGGTCTGCATTCTCTAGCCCTTCAGCCGTTACGGCGTTTTGCACTTCGGTCAGGCTTTCATAGCCGCGCTTTGCCAGCGCTTCAGATAGGGAGTGTATCACAGGGGTTCTTTCCAAACAGGGGCTGGTGTTTCCGGCTGCCGTCTTTTACGGCCCGCCTTTCCAGCAAAAACGCCCCATGCTTGGGGCAAGGGGCGCTTGTAGGCTTTTAAAATAGGTTTGTATAGGCCGGAATCGCCGCAGCATTAACGGCAAGCCCGCCCGAGGCGCCGCCGAGGCCTCAGCCCGTAGGGCAATCCGGTTAAAAACCGTGCTTTGTGTCTCGCGCCGCATAGGTTGTCCTTTTACGGCGTAACACCAGAAATTGGTCATCCGACAAAAATTGTCAGATGGCCGCTTTGAGCTCAAAGTACCACATGCTGCATCCAGTGCGAATGGCTGGTAATTTGATCCAAGAAGTTGGGAGGGTGTTGCTCACCTGCCAACACAGGTGAGGTGGGTTTCGTAACCTAGACAGCTATAGGCACACCGAGCCGTTCTCGGTATCGCACAGGCGGAATTCCCATCGTTTTTCTGAACTCACGGCGAAACGTTTCCGCTGATCCGAACCCACAAATTTCCCAAACGTCAGAAAGTGGGATTGTACCGTTTTCCAGCAGTTCAGCAGCCCGCAACACGCGTTCGGTTTTAAGCCAGTTCAACGGTGTAGTTCCGGTCTCTTCGTGAAACCTGCGGGCCAAGGTGCGCCCACTTGTTGCTGCTGCGCTGGCCATGCGCTCTATTGGCCACTCCTCATCAATTGCTTCTCGAATACGATCCTGAAGTGCCGCCAAACTGGATCCGGCGCGGGCCTTTGGTTCGGGACGGGGCACAAACTGACGCTGACCGCCGTCTCTTTGGGCTGGCAAAACCAAACGTCGGGCGACGGATGCGGCAACCTGTGCGCTGAAGTCTTGCCTTATGATATGTAAGCCCAAATCTAATCCTGCCGCCGATCCGGCAGAGGTAAACACACGGTCACCTTCGACGAAAAGTACGTCAGGATCGACGTCAATTTCTGGATACATCTCAGCCAGCTTATCAGTATAGCGCCAATGGGTCGTTGCACCTTTTCCGTCCAACAAGCCAGCCGCTGCCAAAACGAAAACACCTGAACAGATCGAAGCGACCCGCGCACCGCGCGCGTAGGCTGCACGCAATGCCGCGCACAGTTCTTCTGGCACTGGGGTATCCGCGCCGCGCCAGCCAGGAACGATAATCAGGCTCGCCTTTTGTAGCAGGTCCAGATTGTCTTCCGCGTCCATTGTAATGCCGCCAACGGCGCGAATTGGGCCAGGTTCGGCTTTCACGGTGGCAAACCGATACCAATGCTCAAATTCAGGACGTGGCAAAGCGAAAAGCTCTACCGCGATCCCAAATTCAAATGTGCACAACCCGTCATAGGCGATGGCGCAAACCAGTGGGTGTTTCTCCGGCCGTGTCGCAAATTTTTTCATCTTGGCAGAATCCAACCGCATATTGTCCATTTTGCCAGTATCGCGATTTTTGGAATGCTGGCAAGTCTTATGCATCACTTTGAAACGGAGATAGACCGATGACACTTTACACTGATCTGCAAGCTGCAATCGAAACCTATTTCGATGCGATCCATACCTGTGACATTGACAAATTAACATCTGTGTTTCACCCGCAATCAAGCTTGTTTGACGCAGACAATGGCACCATTTTTGTAGAACCCATCGACAGCTTTCGTGGCGATGTGGCCTCACGTGTATCTCCAGCGAGCGCCGGACAGGCACGTGAGGCCGAGGTTCTGATGATCGACTTCCTGTCCCCCATCAGTGCCACCGTCAAAATTCGGATTCGGGCGCATCAAAGCGTGTTTGTTGATCACCTCGGGTTCGTTCATGGCGCAGACGGTTGGAAAATCGTTTCCAAGATCTGGCATCTCGAAAGCACCGCCGCAGCGGATGAGCAAACACAAGCCGCTGCCTAACTTTTACACGAAACAATCAATCTCAAATTAAAAAAAGGAAAATAACATGACCAAAATGAACGCAGTCGGATGGTTCGACATTTACGTAGATGACCTTGATCGGGCCGTGGCCTTTTACGAAGCCATGCTTGGCGGGAAACTCGAACCGATGGGCGACCCAACAGGAGAGTCCCAGATGATGAGCTTTCCCGCCGAAATGAGTGCCTACGGCGCAGGCGGTGCGTTGACCAAGGCGCCTCATGCAGGGCCCGGCGTTGGCGGCACCATCGTTTACTTCATGGTCGATGATTGCGCCGTCCAACAAGAACGCGTGGTCAATGCTGGCGGTTCTGTCGTTCGGCCAAAATTCTCAATCGGTGATTTCGGCTGGGTTCTTTTATGCCAAGACACTGAAGGAAATATGATCGGGTTCAACTCTATGAAGTAAAAGCTCGATCATGAAGATCTCTGTGGGCAGCCAAGCGGCTGCCTACTTTGCAGATCACTGCTGCATTCCTTTGAAGCAGTCATTCGCGCAACCGCAGTGAATTGGCGCTTTGTCCGCACACCGGCTCTTAATGATGTTTTTTTGAAGGACCGCTCTTAAAGGGCATGTATGTGGTTCAATCAGATTGGGGCTCAATAAATATAATGGGCTCGCTGGTGTAAAAAGGGCAATCTAAGTTGCACGCCACACTTTCGCCAAGTGGGCAGGCGGTTTTCTTCCGCAAATTTGAATGCGAATGGCTGAGGGTCCTGCGCAATTTAGCATACAAATTGCTGCGCCCGCCCCGAGGCCAAAGCAAGCGGCTAGATCTGTTTGCTCGGCATCTTCACGGTGAGCCCGTCCATTTCAGCCGTTACCTTTATTTGGCACGTCAGGCGGGAGGTGCGCTCATTTGGCTCAAAGGCAAAATCCAGCATGTCGGATTCCATGTCGTCTTTGGCGGGCAGTTTTTCCACCCATTCATCTACCACATACACATGGCAGGTTGAGCAGGCGCAGGCCCCGCCGCAATCGGCTTCAATACCGGGGATGTCATTATCCCGCGCGCCTTCCATCACGGTCAGGCCGGGTTCGACCTCTACCACATGCTCGGTGCCACTATGTTCGATATACGTAATCTTCGCCATGTCTGCCCTCGGAATCAGAATTTCGATAGCTTATCTAAACCCATTTTGCAGGTAATTCCAGATGTGATTGCGCCGCGCCCCTTTTCCTCAAGTTTTAAGCAAATTTAATGCTTATTTATCAATAATTTGACGCGCCTTGTAGATTAACCATTGCTCATATTTTGTGTAGATTTTTAGCAAAGATTTCGGCAAATTGGGTTCACAGTTTAGGTTCACCTCAGGGAGAAGACCAATGGCACGTATTTTGATCACCGCCGCAGATAACGGCTATTTTACCAGTTCCGCCATTGGAACCCCGCTGGCGCCAAATGTATTTCTGACGACTCGCACCAATGGTAGCGGCTCCGTCATCAGCTTTGATGGTAGTGAATCCGTGAGCCTCGAAAGCCTGCGCTATTCTACACAGTCGATAAATATTACCGCCCAACTGGCGGCTGTAACCGACCCTCGCTTGGGCGAAAAAACCACGGTCACCGTGAGTGAGGTCAGCTATTTGCGGCTCGAAGGCGATACTATGGTTGAGTATGGCCATATGACCCTTCCGGATCCCATTACCCTCACCGCGACATACCTTTCTTACGGCGTGGATGATACCCCTAGCTGGCAATATGACCTTGGGCTTGCCCTTGAGGATGCGCTGAATACGCAGGGTTTCAAATTTGTTGGTGGCGAAGGGGATGATATCTTTGATCCGCATCTTGCTATGTTGCCCTTTTACGGGCGCGGCGCGATATTTGGCGGCGGTGGTAATGACACTCTCACCGGTTCGGCTGGCTCTGATACGATTTGCGGGGGCGAGGGCAACGATGTGCTTGTTGATAATTACGGCCGCAACACCCTGCGCGGTGGTATGGGTGATGACACCCTGACGGTTGGCGATGGTTCGGCGGGCAGTATCCTTAAGGGCGGCGCCGGTAGTGATACGCTAATCTCGGGTGCAGGCAGTGACCTGCTTTACGGCGGCTCGGGCTATGACACGTTGATCGGCGGGCGCGGGCAGGATGAGCTATATGGCAACCGTGGCCGCGATGTGTTGCATGGCGGCGAAGGGGATGACCTTATTGATGGCGGCCGCAGCAATGACATTTTAACCGGCGGCACAGGCAATGACGTTTTTGTTTTCCGCGCCCTTGATAAAGGCCATGACGTTATTACCGATTTTGAGGACGGGACCGACCTTATTCAGATTTCGGGCCTTAGCTATTCTGATCTGAGTTTTACCAGTGTCGAAGGCGGCGTTCTGATAACATCTGATGCGATGATCGGGCAGATCATGCTTGAAGGTGTTGATATTGCGGTTTTGGATGCATCTGACTTCATTCTTTAGCATTGCGGCTTTGCGAACCTCCATGCGCCCTGCGGGCGGCTTTTTTTCAAAGAAAAAACGCGTGTGCGACGCCGTAGCGGCGCGTCTAGCATTGTATGGCTTGGCGAGGATCGCGCCCGCGCCGCGCTGAGAGGGCAGCGCTTGTGGCTGCGAGTTTGGCCACAAGTGCGGGGGGTGGAGCGCGGCGCGGGCGCAATTCTGCAAAATAGAGCAATGCCAGACGCGCCGCTACCGAGCGTAGCGAGGCTACGCCCAGCGGGAGGGGCCTAGGCGGCCATGTCCACACCGGAGATTTTGGATTTTTCCACCAAAATCTGCACAAAACCATTGGCGGCTTTTGCCCAGTTGGCTTTTTCAACCATCTCGCTGATCTGGCTTTTAACCGCTTCAAACGGCAGCACGTCCCCCACAGCTTTAGCGTCTAACCGCAAAAGGTGGATGCCGTAACGGGTTGGCACGGGGGCGGGGCAAAGCTGGCCCTCTTCAAGCGCATCCATTGCGCGCTCAAATTCCGGCACGGTATCACCTGAAACCATTTGCCCGAGCTGGCCGCCATTTTCTTTTGACGGGCAATCAGAGACTTCCCGCGCCAAGGTGCCAAAGGCATTGGGCTGCTTTGTGAGCGTTGTCAGTGCCGCTTCGGCCTTTTTATAAGCGGCTTCACGGGCCTCGGTGTCGCTGGGGTCAGCGGCAAAGAGAATGTGGGTTGGCTCATAAAGCGTGGGGGCGCGAAACATGTCGGGGTGCTCTGCATAGACCTTGGCAACCTCGGCTTCTTTTGGGGTTTCCGGCGTGACCGCCAGTTCCAACAGCAAGCGGATGAGCGACTCATCGTCGGTTTCCACTTTGCCCGGTTCCAGCTCTTTGGGTGCGGGTTGCAGGTCGCGCTTGCGCGCTTCCTGCATCAGCAATTCACGGATAACCAGCGCGCGTGCGCCGCTTTTCCACGCCCAGCCGGGCTTGTTTTTTGGGGCGTTATGGTTCTGCGCCTCTGCCGCGATATCCGCGGCAGAGATTGTGACACCATTCACCAAAACATCCGGCATCAGGGGTTTAGGATTGCTCATTTGTCGGCTCCTTTACGCGAGCGCACAATCTGGTAGCCCTTGCGCCACGGGGTGATGTAGCGGATAGGAGCTGAGAGCATGTGCACCAACCTTGTGAACGGGAAGATGAGGAAGATCGTTAGCCCTAGGAAGATGTGCAGCTTGAAGAGTATCGAGGTGTGCTCGATATAGCTTGCGGCGGCGCCATCAAAGTAGAAGATCCCCTGCGCCCAGCTCATGAGCAAGGTCATTTCGTGGCCGTCCAAATGCTGAAGCGAGATGAAGATTGTGGCCAGCCCGAGCAGGAGTTGCACCATCAGGAGCGCCAATATAGCGATATCCCAAAAGCTGGAATTCATCCGGATGCGGGGGTCTAGCAAGCGCCGAGATAGCAGCATAAGGCCGCCAATCAGCGCCATAACGCCAGCCACACCACCGGCCACAACGGCCAGTATTTGCTTGGCGCCGTGGCTAATGCCGAGGGCATCAAATATCCAGATGGGCGTAAGCAAGCCGCCGAGGTGGCCAAAGAAAATCACCAATACGCCCACGTGGAACAAGACTGAGCCAACGATCAGCTGCTTCCTTCGCAACAGCTGGCTTGAGGAGGATTTCCAGGTGAAAGGGTCGCGCTCAAAACGGGCGATGGAGCCGATGGCCAGCACCGCCAACGCGATATAGGGGTAAGTTCCGAACAGAAATTCATGCATGTCGGTATCTCCTTAATTAAGCGCGCTAGGCGGCTGGTTACGGGGGGTGTCCATTTGCGTGAGCATGTCACGCACTTGCGGGCAGCCGGCATTTGGGTCAGGCGCAAAGGTAACTTCGCTCTCTTCCCAAACTTCGTCCAGTGCTTCTAGGTCGTCAGGGTCGTCATCCTTAACGGCCAGCAGGGCAGCCAGCGCGGTTTGATCCGCCTCAGCGCCCGAGATTTGGGCCAAAGCCACAAACAACGGTGCATAGTCGCTTTCACGGCGGTTAAGCCGCACCGCGATGCCTTCCAGAATATGCGCCGCATCAGCCAGCACTTCGCGGGCCTCTTCAATGGGGCGCATGGCGAGGAATTCCAGCAGCACTGGCAGATGGTCTGGCAGCTCTGTGGTTTGCGGCTCAAAGCCTGCCGCGCGGTAGTTTTCCACAAGGTCGACCATCGCGCCGCCACGGTCACGGCTTTCGCCGTGCACGTGCTCAAACAAGTTGAGGCTCAGGGTTTTTGAGCGGTCAAACAGTGCCACATAGGTTTCTTGCAGATCATAAATATCGCTGGTGGATAGCGTATCAATGAGCTTGCCAAGCGCCGTTAGGGTTTTGGCTTGCAGCAGGTCTCCCTGCTGCAAAGCGTCCTTTAGCTCGGGGCCAGCCTGCATAAGATCCTCGGTCGGATAGCTCAGCAGGGCCGATATGGCTTTAAGGGGCATATGCATTATGACATCCCCTTTGCAGCGGCCGGCATGGGAGGCACAACAAAGCCTTTATCAGGCTTTTTACCGCCAAACATGCTGCCTTTGGAAATGCCGGTTGAGCAGCCATTGCCATCGGTGAAGCCACAGCCGGTGCGGATGTCCATGCCATCCTCAACGACCTCGCGGTGCGCGGTGGGCACCACAAAGCGGTCTTCATAATTGGCAATCGCCATGATGTGATACATATCCTCGATTAGTTCGGGGGTCATGCCTACACGCTCGGCGATTTCCTCATCAATCACGCCGTCTACGGTTTTGCTCCGCATATAGGCGCGCATGGCGAGCATGCGTTCCAGCGCGTTTACCACGGGGGCCTCGTCACCTGCCGTAAGCATATTGGCGAGGTAGCGCACGGGTATGCGCAGGGATTTTACATCCGGCATATCGCGGTCAATCCCGATCGCGCCCGCTTCGGCGGCGTTCTGAATTGGCGAAAGTGGCGGAATATACCAAACCATCGGCAAGGTGCGATATTCCGGGTGCAGCGGGAACGCGATTTTCCAGTCAATCGCCATTTTGTAAACGGGCGAGTTCTTGGCGCTCTCGATCCAGTCATGCGGCACGCCGTCGGCCAAGGCTTGCGCGGCTACAGCTGGGTCATTCGGGTCAAGGAACATTTCGAGCTGGGCCTCATAGAGGTCTTTCTCGTTGGCCGTGTTGGCCATTTCCTCAATCCGGTCAGCGTCATACAAAATAACGCCGAGGTAGCGAATACGCCCTACGCAGGTTTCCGAACATACGGTCGGCAAGCCGCTCTCGATGCGCGGATAGCAGAAGGTGCATTTTTCTGATTTGCCGCTTTCCCAGTTATAATAAACCTTCTTATAGGGGCAGCCCGAAACACACATCCGCCAGCCGCGACACTTCTCTTGGTCGATCAGCACAATGCCGTCTTCTTCGCGCTTATAGATCGCGCCAGAAGGGCAGGCAGCGGCACAAGCGGGGTTAAGGCAGTGCTCACACAGGCGCGGGAGATACATCATGAATGTATTCTCATACTCGCCATAAATCTCCTTCTGGATACCCTCGAAGTTATAATCCTTGGAGCGTTTTTCAAACTCGCCACCAAGGATTTCTTCCCAGTTTGGTCCGCCAACGATCTTTTCTATGCGCTCTCCGGTAATGGCCGAGCGCGGGCGCGCGGTGGGGAAGGCGGGCATATCAGGCGCCGACTTCAGGTGGTCGTAGTCAAAGGTAAACGGCTCGTAGTAGTCGTCAATTTCCGGCAAATCAGGGTTGCCAAAAATTTTGGACAAGATCCGCCATTTGCCACCTTGCTTGGGCTGGAGCGTGCCTTTTTTGGTGCGCTCCCAGCCGCCATTCCACTTGGTTTGGTTTTCCCAGTCTTTCGGGTAGCCAATGCCGGGCTTGGTTTCTACATTGTTAAACCATGCATATTCAACGCCCTCACGTGAGGTCCAGACGTTTTTGCAGGTTACGGAGCATGTGTGGCACCCGATACATTTATCGAGATTGAGCACCATGCCTATTTGAGCGCGGATTTTCATTCTGCTGCCTCCGTTTTATTTACCGGTGTGTCGAGCCAGTCGACCTTGTTCATTTTGCGGACAACCACAAATTCGTCGCGGTTGGAACCAACCGTGCCGTAGTAGTTGAACCCGTAAGATTGCTGGGCATAGCCGCCGATCATGTGGGTTGGCTTAACCGTGGCGCGCGTAACCGAATTGTGGATACCGCCCCTGATGCCGGTTTTTTGTGAGCCAGGTGTATTCACGATCTTTTCTTGCGCGTGATACATATAGATAGTGCCCTGCTTCATGCGTTGGGAAACAACGACTCGAGCCACCAAAGCGCCGTTGGCGTTATAGGCTTCGACCCAGTCATTATCTTCCAAACCAGCGGTTTTCGCATCGATTTCTGATACCCAAACCACCGGGCCGCCGCGGTTAAGCGTTAGCATGTGCAGGTTGTCAGAATAGGTCGAGTGAATGCCCCATTTTTGGTGCGGGGTGATGAAGTTCAGCACAACATGCGGCTGGCCTTCCTCGGTGTTAAAATCACCTTCGGTGGTTTTCAGGTCTACCGGAGGCCGGTAGCTACAGAAACCCTCACCGAATGCCAGCATCCACAGGTGATCTTGGTAAAGCTGCTGGCGGCCTGTGAGCGTGCGCCAAGGAATAAGCTCATGCACGTTGGTATAGCCCGCGTTATAGCTCACATGCTCGCTTTCAATGCCAGACCATGTAGGTGAGGAAATGATTTTGCGAGGCTGTGCCGCGATATCACGGAAGCGGATTTTCTCGTCCTCTTTTGGCAGCGCAAGGTGGGCGTGCTCGCGGCCTGTGGCCTTGGAAAGTTCTTCCCATGCTTTCACAGCCACTTCGCCGTTGGTTTCTGGCGCCAGCATCAGGATCATCTCGGCCGCATCAATCGCGGTGTCGAGCTTTGGCATGCCTTTGGCAACGTTATCTTCCAGAACCACGCCGTTAAGGTCACGCAAGTGCTGCACCTCAATCTCGGTGTTCCAGTTAATGCCTTTGCCACCATTCCCAAGCTTATCCAAGAGAGGCCCAACGGAGGTGAACTTCGCATAAATCTGCGAATAATCACGTTCAACCGCGATGTAATTCGGTGCGGTTTTACCGGGGATCAGCTCACATTCGCCTTTCTTCCAGTCCTTCACTTGGTCTTGCGCGATCTCCATCGGGGTATCGTGCAGAAGTGGCAGTTGAACCACATCGGTTTCGACGCCTAGAATTTCTGGTGCGATCTCAGATACTTTCTTGGCGAGGCCTTTGAAAATATCCCAATCGGAACGACTTTCATAAGCAGGGTCTACTGCCGCTTGCAGCGGGTGGATGAAGGGGTGCATGTCGCTGGTGTTCATGTCATCCTTTTCATACCAGCTCGCCGTTGGCAGCACGATGTCTGAGTAAACAGCCGTGGTCGACATCCGGAAATCAATCGTGACCAACAGGTCAAGCTTGCCTTCAGGCGCTTCCTCGTGCCATTTCGCCTCTTTTGGAATCCGGCCACCCTCAACACCAAGGTCTTTGCCCATCACACCGTTATCGGTGCCCAGCAGGTGCTTGATGAAATACTCGTGGCCTTTGCCGGAGGAGCCAAGCAGGTTGGAGCGCCACACAAACAAGGTGCGGGGCCAGTTCGCCTCGTGATCCGGGTCTTCACAAGACATTTCCAGATCGCCGGCCACCAGTTGCTCGGCCACGTATTCAGCGGCGGTTTTACCCGAGGCTTTGGCGGCTTTGCCAACCTCAAGCGGGTTGGTTTTGAGCTGCGGCGCAGAAGGCAACCAGCCCATACGCTCAGCGCGAATGTTATAGTCGATCAAGCTCGCATCCCAATCGCCTTCAGGCGCGGTGGGGGAGAGGATTTCGTTCACATCGAGCTGCTCATAACGCCACTGATCAGTGTGGGCATACCACGCTGAAGTGGAGTTCATGTGCCGCGGTGGGCGCGACCAATCGAGCGCGAAGGCCAAGGGCTGCCAGCCGGTTTGCGGGCGGAGTTTTTCTTGGCCCACATAGTGGCTCCAGCCGCCGCCGGATTGGCCAATGCAACCACACATCACCAGCATATTGATAATGCCGCGATAGTTCATATCCATGTGATACCAGTGGTTCAAACCAGCCCCAAGAATAACCATTGATTTACCTTTGGTCTTCTCGGCATTGCTTGCAAATTCACGTGCCACGGCTTCAATTTTATCTGCCGGCACGCCGGTGATCTTTTCAGCCCAAGCGGGGGTGTAGGGGATGTCTTTAGCATAGTCATCTGCCACCCAGTCGCCGCCGAGGCCGCGATCTAGGCCATAATTGGCGCAGAACAGGTCAAACACAGTCGCAACAAGGATTTCTTTCTTGCCGGATTTAATGCGCTTGACCGGCACGTTTTTGGTCATCACATCGGGGTGTTCACATTTCACAAAGTTCTCGGTGGCTTGGCCGCCGAAATATGGGAAATCTACGCCCAGCACATCGTCGCGGTCTTCTTCCGCAATGAAGGTCATGCTCAGCTCGGTGTCTTTGCCTTTGGCGCGTTCCTCAAGGTTCCACTCGCCATCTTCGCCCCAGCGATAGCCCATAGTGCCGTTAGGGGAGCACAGCGCATTGGCTTTGCTATCCCATGCCACGGTTTTCCACTCGGGGTTATTTTTTTGGCCAAGTTTGCCAGCAAGGTCGTCAGCGCGCAGCAGGCGGCCCGGCACAAGTTTGCCGTCTTTTTCTTCCAAGCGCACCAGCATCGGGAAATCCGAATATTTGCGGGTGTAGTCTTCAAAGTAAGCCGCTTGGCGGTCTAGGTGGAACTCACGCAAAATCACGTGGCCCATGGCCATGGCCAGCGCTGAATCTGTGCCCGCTTTTGGGGCCAGCCAGATATCGCCGAATTTGGCCGCTTCTGAATAGTCTGGGCTGATCACAGCCGATTTGGTGCCTTTGTAGCGCACTTCAGTATAGAAGTGGGCATCAGGCGTGCGGGTTTGTGGCACGTTAGAGCCCCAAAGTAGCAGGTAGCCCGCGTTATACCAGTCGGCGCTTTCCGGCACGTCGGTTTGCTCACCCCATGTCATGGGAGAGGCGGGGGGGAGGTCACAATACCAATCATAGAATGACATAACCGTGCCGCCCATTAGGCTTAGGTAACGTGAGCCAGCGGCGTAAGACACCATAGACATCGCCGGAATGGGCGAGAAGCCAAAGTTACGGTCTGGGCCGTATTCTTTGGCGGTGTAGGCGTTGGCGGCGGCGATAATTTCGTTCGCCTCATCCCATGTGGCGCGCACAAAGCCGCCTTTGCCACGGGTTTTGGTATAGGCGTCGCGGGCCGTTTTATCTTGTTGTAAAGCCTTCCAAGCGGCAGTGGCGCTCATATTGGCGCGCAACTTGCGATAGGCTTTCAGCATGGTGCCACGGATCAGCGGGTTTTTTACGCGGTTGGCTGAATAGAGATACCAGCTATAGCTCGCGCCACGGGCGCAGCCGCGCGGCTCGTGGTTGGGCATATCGGGGCGGGTGCGCGGGTAGTCGGTTTGCTGGGTTTCCCAAGTTACGATACCGGATTTAACGTAAATTTTCCAACTACAGGAGCCGGTGCAGTTCACCCCGTGGGTGGAGCGCACAACTTTGTCGTGGCGCCAGCGGTCACGGTAGACGTCTTCCCAATCGCGGTTTTCGCGGGTGGTCTCGCCGTGGCCGTCGGAAAAGGTATCCAGCCGTTTTTGCTGGAAGAAATTCAAGCGGTCGAGCAGGTGGCTCATGGTTTCACTCCTCAGGTTTTTTAGGGGGTGCCCCGGCCCGAAGGCCGGAGCAAAAATATGTTTAAGGGTTTTTTACGTAAGCGCCCGGGCGCATGTAGAACCACCAGTTGATAGCGATACACACTGTGTAGAACACCGCGAAGCCATAGAGGGCTAGCTCTGGTGTGCCTGCACCCATCTGCTCTCCAAATACTTTGGGGATGATGAAGGCACCGTAGGCCGCGATGGCCGATGTCCAACCCAGCACAGGGCCGGTTTGCTCTTTATTAAACACAATCGCGATTGTGCGGAAGGTTGAGCCGTTGCCAATACCTGTGGCAGCAAACAACACTAGGAAGAGTGCCATGAAGGGCAAGAAGAACTCTTCTGGTGTGGAAGACCCATAGGCTTGCTTAAGGATATAGGCGAGGCCAATGGCCGAGGCGACCATCACAACCGAGATCCACTGGGTCACGCGGGCGCCGCCGAGTTTATCAGCCATCATGCCGCCAACAGGGCGGATAAGCGCGCCGATGAATGGCCCCATCCAGGCAAACATAAGTGCGGATGGCCCGTTTGGATTAACCAGATCGTGGGTCATCAAGCCGTCTACTTCAACGTGCTGGAAGCCAAACACCACTTTAATGGTGAGCGGCAGCGCTGCCGAATACCCGATGAACGAACCAAAGGTCATGATATAAATCACGGTCATCGCCCATGTGTGCTTGTTGCCAAAGATCTTGTATTGGCGTGTAAGGTTGGTGCCAACCGCGCCGGGGATCATTTTAAGGAACACAACGGTGAGGATGATCACAATCGGCAGCACCAGCCATTTGGAAAGGCCAATACCAGACATGGTAAGCCCGCCGGGCACGGTAGGCAGCAGCAGCCAAAGCCCGAAAGCAGCCGTAGCAAAACCAATGGCGAGCATACCGGTCATGATACCAAACGCGCCGATAGGGTTGGGGATGTCGGGAGACACATGCTCATCACGGATGTTGTTCATGCCAAACCAGCCAAGCACGGCCAGCGGAATGAGCAGCACCAGCCACACATAGCCCGCATTGTGGATATAGGTCGGGGTGCCGGCATCAATTTTGCCCACAAGAGTGCCCGAAGCCTGCTCCAGAATCATGGCTTCACCACCAAAAATGCCGAAGGTCATCACCAGCGGGATAACGATCTGCATGGTGGTAACCCCAAAGTTACCCAAGCCCGCATTCATGCCCAGCGCATAGCCCAAAATCTTTTTTGGGTAGAAAAAGCTGATATTGGACATGGAAGACGCGAAGTTACCGCCACCAATGCCCGACAATGCCGCCAGAATCTGGAACTTCCAGAGCGGGGTATCTGGGCTTTGCAGCGCGATACCAGCACCAATGGCTGGAATCATCAGTAAAGCAGTGGTGAAGAAAATCGTGTTTCGCCCGCCCGCGATGCGGATAAAAAAAGTGGAGGGAATACGGAGCGTTGCGCCCGTTAGGCCAGCGATAGCACCGAGGGTAAAGAGCTGCGATTTCTCAAAATCAAAGCCGAGGTTGATCATTTGCACCGTGATAATGCCCCAGTAAAGCCAAACGGCAAAGCCGCTGAGCAGGGAAGGGATGGATATCCACAGGTTGCGGGTGGCGATGGATTTGCCGGTGGAGGCCCAAAAGGCCTCGTCATCCGGGTTCCAATTTCTAAGGTCTTTTCCCAAGGGTTCTCTCCTTATGTGGGGTTGGGTGGGCCTTTTGCGGCCCGCCATATCATTGCTTAGTGAGGCACATCGGAAAGATGTGTGTTGTCGCGAAGTTCGGGGTGGGCTTTGCGGTCCATGGCCCGAATGGCGAGGTGCATCCAAATGGTGCTTACGGCCACGATGATAAACATCAGCATAAACACAACTGACCAGACGTGGGTGATGTCGAGCAAGATGCCAAAGGTGATGGGGAGGATAAAGCCACCCAAGCCACCGATCATGCCGACAAGCCCGCCGACCGCACCTACATTTTGCGGGAAGTATACTGGAATATGCTTATAAACAGCGGCTTTACCAAGGCTCATCACAAAGCCCAAGACTACGGTGAGAAACACAAACACATAAAGCGGAATGCCAAAGCTGAACTCGATCAGACGCGGGGTGCCATCTTCCATCGGAATGCCCTGCACTGTGTAGCTGGTTTCAGGGTAGCTCATGATAAAGAGCACAATCAGTGACACGCCAAAGGTGAGATACATCACAAAGCGTGCGCCCCAAACATCTGACATCCAGCCGCCAAGCGCTCGGAAAACCGAGCCGGGCAGGGAATACATGCCAGCAAAAACACCCGCAGATGTAAGCGCAACTCCGTATGCGCCCACATAGTAGCGCGGCAGGAAAGAAGCGAAGGCTACGAAAGCACCGAACACAAAGAAGTAGTATGTTGCAAAGCGCCAAACCCGGATATCCTTGAGCGGTTCAAGCTGCTTGAGGGCTGAAGCAGGTTTCTCGCCTGTGAGCTTTTGCTTTTTGCGCACGGGGTCTTCTTTGGCGAAGATATAAAACGCTACGGCCATGATAACTAGGACAACCGCATAAATCCGCGCTGTATCTTCCCAGCCGAGGGCTATCACGAGGAATGGGGCCGCGAAGTTGGTGACAGCCGCCCCCACGTTACCAGCCCCAAAAATGCCAAGCGCTGTGCCTTGCTTTTCAGCAGGGAACCAGCGGGAGACATAGGCAATGCCGATGATGAACGAGCCACCAGCGAGGCCAAGGCCCAAAGCGGCCATCAAGAACACCGCGTAGGTTTGCACCGAAGCTAGCAGCCAAACCGATATCGCAGTGATCAGCATTTGCAGGGGCAGCATTATGCGGCCGCCGAATTGGTCAGTCCATACGCCCAAAAAAATCCGGCTCAGGGAGCCTGTGAGCACTGGTGTGGCCACCAAGAGGCCGAATTGGGTTTCGGACAGGCCCAAGTCTTGTTTGATTTTGACGCCGATGATCGAAAAGATCGTCCAAACGGCAAAACAAACGGTGAAAGCGAGGGTGCTTAGCCCTAGCGCTCGGTATTGGTCATTTTGGGTGACCCCATCTAAATCATGCATTACGTGCCCTCCACGTTAAGTGCGCTCTTCGCGCTTTTGTGATAGGTGCAATCAATCGAACTTTTACATGAAGTGTATTGATGCAAATCAAGTGCAAAAAAATATCTATATAAATAAATTAGTTAGCAACATTTATCATGCGCTTGATGGCGATTTTTTGAGCCCTGCGACAATTTTGATTGCCGCAAGCATTGACATTCACACCCCTTTCAATTGATAAATGTCAAGTGAAAGGGCGAGGGCGACTATGCGAGAAAGTGACATCCCGGCGATTCGATCTTTGGAGCTTTTCCGTGAAATGGCGGATGAAAGCTTTGCAGAACTCGTGCGCGGGGCCTATGTGCAAAACTTTCCGCCAAACATGGATTTAATCCTTGAGGGGGATCAGTGTGATTTTCTGCATATTGTAATTGATGGCACGGTTGAGCTTTTCGCCAACTGGAGCGACCGTGAAACCGCAATGACGATTTTGCGCGGGGGTGCGACCTTTATTTTGGCGGCGGCCATTCGGGATGCGCCCAACCTGATGTCGGCCCGCACATTGGAGCGCTCGCGCATTATCATGCTGCCCGCAGAGGATGTGCGCCTTGTGTTTGAGAAAGACCATGCCTTTGCCCGTGCGGTGGTGATGGAGCTGGCCTATTGCTATCGCGGGGTCATTAAAGGGGTGAAGGGGCTAAAGCTGCGCACCTCTATCGAGCGGCTGGCGAATTATTTGCTGAAATCACAAAAAAAGTTTGGCGGGGCCAGCGAATTTTCTTTGCCGGTAGAAAAGCGGCGCTTGGCGTCGATATTGGGCATGACGCCGGAGAACCTGTCGCGGTCTATCAAATCCCTGCGGCCCTACGGGGTGGAGATCGCAGGGCAGGTGGTGAAAATCACCAAACCGGATGATCTGAAAACGCTGGCAAAACCGACATCGCTGATTGACGACCCTAGAAGCTAGTGCGCTTGGTTTCCTGTGCGCAGGCTGGGATTATTCGTTTGTGATCCTGCGGATTCCATCATAACGTTTTAAAAACACCGGCGGGGCCAACCCATGTAACGCGTGTTAGGGGATACACATATGACTGATTTTTTGCTTTTGGCGTTCATCTTTTTGATCGCGGGTGTGGTGGCTGTGCCTATCGCCTCGCGGCTCGGGCTTGGCTCTGTGCTGGGCTATTTGATTGCCGGTATCGTGATTAGCCCGCTCTTGGCGGTGCTGCATGTGGATGTGGTTTCTATTCAGCATTTTGCCGAGTTTGGCGTGGTGATGATGCTGTTTATTGTGGGGTTGGAACTGGAGCCCAAAATGCTCTGGGCGATGCGGGCCAAGCTTTTGGGGCTTGGCGGCGGGCAGGTTGGGCTTACGGCGGCTGCCGTTATGGCTGTGGCTATGGCCTTTGGCATTTCCTGGTCGGTGGCGCTGACCATTGGCTTGGTAATGGCGCTGTCCTCTACGGCGATTGTGCTGCAAACCCTCACAGAAAAAGGCCTGATGAAAAGTGACGGCGGGCAGTCGAGCTTTTCGGTGCTTTTATTTCAAGATATCGCGGTGATCGCGATGATGGCGCTGGTGCCGTTGCTGGCCCTGCCAGAGCTCTCTGAAGCTTTGTCCCACTCGGCCAGTGAGGGCGGTGAGCACGGCGCTTCCATGAGCCTTGTTGAGGGGCTGCCCGGCTGGGGTGTGGCCTTGGTTACGGTGGGCGCGGTGGCTACGGTTATCATTGCGGGGTCACTCCTGACGGGGCCAATCTTCCGTTTTGTCGCCGCGGCGAAACTGCGCGAATTGTTTGTGGCCACGGCTTTGATGATGGTCATCGGCATTGCTTTGCTTATGTCACTCGTGGGGCTTTCCCCCGCGCTGGGCACCTTTTTGGCAGGCGTAGTGCTGGCCAATAGCGAGTATCGCCACGAGCTGGAAAGCGACATCGAGCCTTTTAAAGGGCTGTTGCTTGGCCTGTTTTTTATGACGGTGGGCGCGGGGATCAATTTTGCCCTGCTGTTTGATAACCTCTGGGCAATCATCGGCCTCACCCTTGGGCTTATGGCTTTGAAAGTGGCTGTGCTTTACCTGCTCGGAGTCATTTTCAAGATCAAAGGCTCAGACCGCTGGCTGTTTAGCCTTGGGCTTGCGCAAGCGGGCGAGTTTGGCTTTGTGTTGCTGGCATTTGCCGTGACCAGTGCCGCCATACCTGCTGATCTGGCCGATAAAATGCTGCTGATTGTAGCGCTTTCAATGCTGCTGACTCCGGTGTTGTTTATCCTTTTTGATCGTATGATCCTGCCGCGCTTTGCCAATCAGGATCAGCGCGAAATGGATGATATTGATGAAAAAAGCGAGATTATTATTGCGGGGCACGGGCGGGTTGGCGGCATTGTGAGCCGCTTTCTGCGCGGGAGCGGCATGGCGCCAACGGTGATAGATTTCAGCTCTAAGCAGTTGGAAATGCTCAAGGCCTTTGATGTGCAAGCCTATTTTGGGGACGCCACCCGCCCTGACTTGCTGCATGCAGCTGGCTTGGCTGATGCCAAACTGCTTATCATCGCGATTGATGGCAAAGACCAAATCACCGAGCTAACGAAATACGTTCGTCACCATTACCCCGATGTGCATATTATTGCCCGCGCGGTTGACCGCACGCATGTGTATGACCTTTGGGCAGCGGGCTGCCGCGATATTATCCGCGACACTTATGACAGCTCGCTGCGCATGAGCCGCTCAGCTGCCGAGGTGCTGGGGTTCTCAAACGATCAGGCCATGCGCATGATAGATGTTTATCGAGAGGTGGATCAAAGCACGATGTTGTTGATGGCGGAGCATCACGACCCAGAGATTCCAGCGCATGAGAACCAAGCCATTTTGGCAAAATTCAACGAATCTCGTGCCGAATGGGAAGGCGAGTTGATGACCCGCCTCAAAGCCATTATGGCTGAAAAGTGAATGGGGTAACCGCACAAGCCAAGTTTCTGACCGGTAGCCTCACGCAGCATATCATTTCAATGTCGCTCACGGCGGCGATGGGTTTATCGCGCTGTTTGTGGTGGACCTTGCCGATATGCTGTTTATCTCGATGCTGGGCATTGAAGAGCTGGCTGCAGCTGTGGGCTATGCGGGCACGATTTTGTTTATGGCCACCTCTATCAGCATTGGCATGGCCATTGCCGGCGGGGCTTTGGTGGCGAGATCGCTGGGCGAAAACCGACCAGAGCGCGCGACCGAGCTTTTGACGCATGTGCTTATTGTTGGCGCGGCGTTTGCCGTCGTGTTTGCGGCGCTGATTTTTGCCAATCTTTCTGGCCTCACAGGCATGCTCGGCGCCACAGGGAAAACCCAAGAACTGGCAGTTTCCTATTTGCAAATTTTGGTGCCAACTATGCCGGTTTTGATGATCGGAATCGTGGCCTCGGCGGCCTTGCGCAGCCATGGGGCGGCTAAGCTTTCAATGCTGGTGACACTGATTGCGGGGGTGATAAATGCCGTGCTCGACCCGATATTTATCTTTGTGCTTGATATGGGGCTGGAAGGCGCGGCATGGGCCTCCGTCATTTCACGCTTTTCTGTGGCGTTTACGGCGGTGTGGTATATTTCCCGGCGATACGGCGATACGGCGATACGGCGATACGGCGATACGGCGGCTTCGTTGGCCTGTCTCCCAGTGCGATCGGGCGCGATCTGCGGCCGATCGCGGCCATCGCTATTTCGGCCATGCTGGCTAATGTTGCCACGCCAATAGGCGGGGCTTATGTGACCCGCGCCATGGCCGAATTTGGCGATGCGGCTGTGGCGGGCATGGCAATTATCGGGCGGGTTACGCCCATTGCCTTTGCGCTCATTTTTGCCATGTCTGGGGCCATTGGGCCAATCATTGGCCAGAATTTTGGCGCAGGTAAGCACAACCGCGTGCGGACATCTTTTAACAGCTCCATGGTGCTGATTGTGGTTTATGTGTTTCCGGTTGTGCTGGTGTTATACCTCTTGCGCCCCCCCCCCCCATTGCAGACCTGTTCAGCGCAACGGGGGGTGCGCGCGATCTGATCTTCCTGTTTTGCGGCCCACTTTCCTTGGCGTGGATATTTAACGGTGTTATTTTTGTTGCCAATGCGGCCTATAATACCCTCGGCCATCCGTTTTATTCCACATGGGTGAATTGGGGCCGAAACACGCTGGTGGTGGTGCCGTTTGTCTATTTTGGTGCGATTTATTGGGGGGCTGAGGGCGTGTTAATCGGCCAGATGATGGGAGGCGTGATTGTGGCTATTATCTCTTACCTGCTTGCCGAGCGCCTTATGAGGCAGGCCGAGGCAAACCAGATTTCTGACCCGAAAGAGCGAGCCTTCGCCAAATCTCAGAGTGCTTTTAAGGTATTGCACCAGGCCTTCATCCTCAAGCCGGGCGAGCACGCGCTGAACCCGTTAGTTAGGCGGGTAAAACGGCGCATACCCATACGCATTGTTAGGTTTTGGCGCTCAACATAGGGCGTGCTTACCAATTCCTTGTATGGCTGACCTGTAATTGCTTCTTTGCCTGATCAGATAAAACCAGCAGGGCTATATTTCTTTTCATGGCGCTGGCGGGCATCGCCAAAGTGCTGGGCCTTGATGCCGCGACCGACCACCATTGTGATATGGATGTGCGAGTGCTGCCAAACGGGCCGGAAATTCGGACCACACAATCTTTGGGTTAGGGCTCTACCGGTTGTCGGCTTAACCTCGCGGGGATAGCTGAGGCTGTGGCCAAGGTTGAGCAAAGCGACATCGCGGGTGCGGGGCTTTTTGTGCTTAATAAATTTGGCCCGCAAGAGGCTGAAGGCCATGGCCTTTGTGAGGCGATTGGCGCAGCGCTGGAGCACGATATTCCGGTGCTTGTAGGTGTTGGCAAAGGCAGCCACGCCGCGTTGGAGGGCTTTGTGGATGGCATGGGGGAAGTGCTGGCACCGGAGCCGGAGGCGATTTATGCGTGGTGTATGCGGGTGATGAAATAGCATGCATTGGGTACCTTTCCAGTGGTGATACTGGAAAGGGGAATCAGTAAGGGGTTGTGTGTGGTCGGTATTCTTGCAATCTTCATCCGATGAGAAATAGAAATCGAATTTACAGAATTTTTCCTGGCGACCTGCCAATTGCAGACATTTACAACACGCTCGGAATTGAAGTTGAGGCTGGCCAAGTTGTGTTTAGTGAACCTGCACAAAGGCATGCATTGAGGCGTCATCCCGAAGATATCCCAATTATTACGCCACACCTTTCCACTATCATTGAAAACCCGATGTATATGGGGGACGATCTCAACAACCCGGGGAAAATTGAGCTTGTCAGTCGAATTCCGGGCCGGAGGGGCGGCGCGCTTGTGGCGGTTTCAGTGGCACCAAATGAGGATGGATTTTATCATATTTGTAGCGCCTATTTGATTTCTGATTCAGAACTCGATAAGAAAAAGCACAAACAGATTCTCAAGTTTGTCAAACCGAGGTAGCATCTTGACAGTTAATCATTTGTTTCTTATTTAATGATAGAAGAGATAGAAAGTATAAGGTGAGAAGACCCGCCTCATACACCATTTAGATGGTAAAGTAGGCCGCAAGGCCGAAGAGATACCGGATCTTGTGGGTTCGCCTGCAGGATGAAAACTGGGACCCGGTTATGCTTTCGTAAACTGGCCTCGCTTTGCGAGGCTTTTTTATTTGTGGGTTGTCTACTGGCTAACCTCCCCCACACCCCCATGCGCTTTTGACCAACCCAGTGGGTCGGCGAAGAACTTTTCGACTTCGTCCAGTGTATCGCTATCAAAGTAGTTGCCGGCTTTGGCTTCTGCCAGCACATCGTGCCAGGTGGCGAGGTAGTGCAGGGTGATGTTGTGCTTGGCGAGGTTTTCTATTGTATTGGGGAAAATATCATAGAAAAATACCAGCGAGGTGTGGTTGCAGACGCCACCTGCGGCGCGGATGGCTTCGACGAATTTGATTTTGGAACCGCCATCGGTGGTCATATCTTCGGCCAGCAGCACCCGCTGGCCTTTGTGCAACACACCCTCCACCTGTGAGCCTTTGCCGTAGCCCTTTGGCTTTTTGCGCACATATTGCATGGGGAGGCCCATGCGGTCTGCCATCCACGCGCCGTAGGGGATGCCGCCGGTTTCGCCACCTGCCACACTGTCAAACGCCTGGAAGCCAGCGTCACGCTGGACGCTGGCGATCATAAAATCAATCAGGGTGGAGCGGATGGCGGGGTAGGATATAAGCTCTCGGCAATCAATATAACTGGGGGAAACAAGGCCGGAGGCGAGGGTGTAGGGGTTTTTCACCTCGAAATTGACCGCCTTTATTTCAAGCAACATGCGGGCAGTGAGGCGGGCCATTTCGGCGCGGTCAGTGAGGGCGGTCATGGGAGGCTCCGGTATTTGGTTATTTGTCTTTTCCGCTAAATAGCTTGAACATCTTTTCTATTGGCCCAAGCATTTGGTCAAGAGCTTTACCAATATCTTTGTTTGAGGTGACGCTTTCTCGACTGTCCGAGATTTTTGCGTCAAAGAACACCGACGCCATTTTAGTTTTTTCTGTGTTTTTCTCAGCATTGTCAAAAGTTGCAAGGTATGCATCAAAAGTTGCTATCCGCATGCCTAAAGACCGAAATGCGATTGAAACGCGCCTATGTTTTTGGGCGAGGTTTCCAAAATAGATTGCAGGTGCGAGAAATACAAAGGAAATTGGCAGTCGAAACAATAGATTGCTCAAGCTTAATTCTCCTGAGCCTAAAAGATCATACCACAGATACATTAGAGAAGCGGGAATTAGAATGTAGAAAAACGACGCAAATCGATTGAATAAAACATATGAGTTGTTTTCTTCTTTTGCTGTTTTGGCAAAATCTCCTGAAAGCGCGTTGTTGCCAGCGATCCCATAAATTTTGTTTATTTCGGCCAATACACCTTTTGCTTCCGAAGTAATTTCTTCTCCTATTTTCTTCAGGTTTTGCTTCGCTTCAGACAACTGTTTCTTATTTGCCGCCAATGTTGAATCTGTATTTGATTGAGCTTTTCTAAGAGCGTCTGCAATTTCGTTGAGCGAACTTTCATGCTCCTTGCTTCTCTTTGATTGGCTATTTGTAAAGGTTTCAGATAGCTCACCGAGTTTTTCTTTTATTTCGGTGTCTAGCCGTGTTTCCCAATTTTCAAATTGAGCTTCCACTGTAGTATTCAGGGTAGATATTTCATTTTCCAGATCTGATAGCTGGTTTTTTGAAGATGAGATTTCTGCTTGCAGCTCGCTATCTTGTTCCGAAAACTCAGCTAGTTTTCCTTCAACCGTAGTAGATATTTCTGAAACTTTAGAATCCGCCTCGGTGATTGCCTCATCAACACGCTTGGCGCAGTTATCGACAAAAGCGTTTACGTCAGTTTTAAATAGCTTTTGAATTCTTGGGTATGGAATAATCTGAAATACTTGAGAAAAAAACCCTTCGATATGTGGGTGATGAGACCAGTTATTGGCGTTATTTGGTATATAATTTATAACTTGTTGAAGTTGACTCTGAATATTTGTCAAATCTTGGGTTGAAAGAAGTGTTGGATCCGATTTATCCAATACCCATCTTGAAAATATTGCTTTTCTCTGTAAGTCGGCAAACCTTTGGTCGGTTTTGTCGGTGAAGCCCTGAAGCTGATCTTCCACTTGTTTTAAAACTGCCCAAACAGCGTGGGCTTTATAAGTGGTTGAGAGCATTAGGCGGTCCTTTCAAAATCAACTAAAAGGAATATCGCACGTAGCTATTCAATTTGCAAAATAATGTTTGGTAGCTTTATTCCACCCGCCAAAAAAGCGGGAAGCCAGGGTCAAACACCGTGACAGGGCCCGCGCCAGTTTCGATTTTGTCAGGGTAAGCCACGGGGGTGGTTTGCTTTGTGAGGGTGATTTGATCGGCGTTGGGTTTCAGGCCATAAAAGGCGGGGCCGTTGAGGCTGGTGAAGGCTTCAAGCTTATCCAAAGCGCTTGCGTTTTCAAACACATGGGCGAGGCAGGACATGGTGTTGGTGGCGGAGAAGACGCCTGCACAGCCGCAAGCGCTTTCTTTGGCGGGGTCGCTGTGGGGGGCGCTATCTGTGCCGAGGAAAAACTTAGGGTTGCCGGAGGTGGCGGCCTCAACGAGGGCGAGGCGGTGGGCCTCACGCTTGGCGATGGGGAGGCAATAATAGTGGGGCTTTATCCCGCCGACCAACAGGTGATTGCGGTTGATAATCAGGTGATGCGTGGTGAGGGTGGCGGCGGTGTTATCGCTGCTGTTTACATAATCCACACCATCGCGGGTTGTCACATGCTCCATGATGATTTTGAGCGCGGGGAGGCGGGTGCGCAGCGGCGCGAGTACGCGCTCGATAAACGTTGCCTCGCGATCGAAGATATCCACGTGCGGGTCGGTGACCTCTCCATGCACGCAGAGCGGCAGGCCGATTTCGGACATTTTTTCCAACACGGGCATGACTTTTTCAATGTCGGTTACGCCGCTGTCAGAATTTGTGGTCGCGCCCGCCGGGTAGAGCTTAACGGCGGTGATGAGCCGATGCGCATGGGCGACGGCGACGTCCTCAGGGTTGGTGGTATCGGTTAGATAAAGCGTCATCAGCGGGGTAAATTGGCTGCCTTTGGGCAGGGCGGCCTGAATGCGGCCTCGGTAAGCCGTGGCTTGTGCGCCGGTAACCACAGGCGGCACAAGGTTGGGCATGATGATGGCGCGGCCAAAGTCGCGCGCGGTTTCGGGGAGAATGCCTTTAAGCATGGCGCCGTCACGCAGGTGCAGGTGCCAGTCGTCGGGGCGGGTGAGGGTGATTTGCATATTGGGCTCCTTTGGGGAGGGGAATAGCGCAAAACACCCCTTGGGGGCTAGAGCCTTTTATAGGCATCTACCGCCACGCCAATACCAAGCACGGCGTAAAGCGTGCCGAACAGGCGCTGCAAAATGCGGTGAGCAGCTTTGAACCAGCGCTGCACGGGCGGGGCCGAAAACAGGCTAGCTGTGATGAGGTTTTGGATGGTGGCTTGCATGCTGCCCATGGCCACGATCAGGAGGAGCAACCATATGGGGGCGTGGGCGGGCACAAACGCGGTGAGGAGTGAGCCAAAGTAAAGCACGGCTTTTGGGTTGGTCATCATCACCATGAGGCCCGTTTTAAATGGCGCGGGGGTGGTGCGGGTGAGCGCGCCCATGGGGGTGGTGCTTTGCCATGCTTTAAGCTCAAGCCAAATCAGGTATCCCGCGCCAAAAAGCCGGAGTAGGAGCGCGGCTTTGGGAAAAAGCTCAAACACAATGGCGATGCCGGACACGGCGAGCAGACCCCAGATAACGCCGCCAAAGCCAACGCCAAGCGCGGTGACGTAGCCAGCCCTGCGGCTTTGCGTGGCGGCGCTGATAATGACCAGCATATTGGGGCCGGGGGTGAGCCAAGCGAGCATGTTTATAGTGGATATGGCTATGAGCGTTGTGAGGATATCAGGGGGCATGATGCAGCTTTTATTGGTCAGAATTCCACAGTCCAAGTATCGCTTTTTTGGGCAAACAGGCTGATGCAGATTTTGCCGGTGGCCGGATTGGGCACAATCGGGATGATTTCCCCGTGGAACGGCCCGTAAAGGGCAGCTATGCGACGCGCATTTCCAAGACGGGAAATGCACATTTTGGCGGCGTCTCCCAACGGGAGGTTAAGCGCCTCATCTGGGGACGCGGAGATCAACATTGCGCCGGAAACCTCTGACTCGTAGCTGATAAGCTCAACCTGATATTGGTCGCCTTCTCGGGTTTGGCTGGGCCAATCCAGTGTCATGACCATATCGGCTATGGCGGGTGAGCTAAAAAGGGTGAGGGCGGCGATGGCAGCTCGTGTTATCATTGAAATAGGCCTTTATCAAAAATCTTTAAAGATACCTTGTAACACTTAAATGCCGAAATCAGAAGGTCTTGTTTGCGGCGGTAAGCCCTAGGGCACATCGCCACTTGCGCGCATGAATACTTGCGGCCATAGTTCGCGGGCCGGAATCATCCGGCATTCTCAGGGCGGGGCGAAATTCCCCACCGGCGGTGATAGCCCGCGAGCGCACCTTAGCGGGTGGTCAAGCAGATTTGGTGAAATTCCAGAGCCGACGGTTAAAGTCCGGATGGAAGAGGATGAGTGCTTTTGGCGCTCCTTTTTGCTCTGGGTTGGTGTCTGGATTATAAGGAGTTTGCTATGACACAACCCTTTAAAATTGCCTTTATCAAAGCCCGCTGGCACGCGGATATTGTTGACCAAGCTTTAACGGGCTTTAACCAGCGCATGGAGGTTGACGGCTTTGCCTGTGAGGTGAACGCTTATGATGTGCCCGGCGCGTTTGAAGCGCCGCTTTTGGCCAAGCGGCTGGCGGCCACGCATGATGCGATTGTAGTGGCGGCGCTGGTGGTTGATGGCGGGATTTACCGGCATGACTTTGTGGCGGCGGCCGTGGTTAATGGCATAATGCAGGCGCAGTTGGAAACTGACACGCCGATGTTTAGCGTGTCTCTCACGCCGCATCATTTCCACTCGCATGATGAGCACCACACCTATTTTAAGGAGCATTTCCTGAAAAAGGGCAGGGAGGCGGCTGAGGCGGTGCAGATGGTATTGCGCTTGGAGGTTTAGCCTCTAAGGCGAGCGCTACGTTATCAAGCTAGAAAGGTGGGAGTCCCGGTTTTTCAGGAAATCCACCAGCCGTGCCGGATACCCACTGGGTGGCGCGGCGATAACGGAGGGGTGTTGGGCAACATGCTGGTGCCAATTCTGGCAATTGGGCAATCCTTCAAGAAATCCAAAATTTTGGAACTGCTCAAACACATCCAAATATCGAAAAACCGTGCCCCAGGCACCGTCAACCATGTGAAATTTGTTGCCAGCAAAATAGGGGCCGGCGATTTCGGGCTCGATTCGGGCAAAGCGCTGGTGAAGGATCGTGCGGCTGGAGGCGAGGGCGGCGGCATTTGGGGCGTTATAAAAGCCCGCAATTGAGGCCAGTGTTGCCGAAGCGAATTCGATCCAGCTACGATGCCGCGCCTTTTCTAGCGGGTCTTTGGGATGCAGCGTGCCGGGGGTCGTTTCGTCCAGATATTCGGCGATCACTTGGCTTTCAAATAATACCGTGCCAGCCGCTTGCAGCAGAGGGACGCGCCCCAGCGGCGACATGGCCATAAACCAGTCGGGCTTGTTGCCAAGGTCAATATAGCTACGCTTAAACGGAATATCTTTTTCGGTTAACACGATCACGGCGCGCTGCACATAGGGGCAAAGGTGGTGGCTGATTAGGTGGAATTGTGGCATGGGACCTCCATATAAATGCAAGTGCATCTATATGGGTGGCGGTATTGATTGTCAATGCAGTTGCATCTATAAAGATGCATGACGCAAAAACGTGATACAGCCAATTATGGGGCTGCTGAGGTATGGGTGCAGCTTTCGCGCGCTCATATGGTGGTGCAAAACAAAATTGAAAATGCGCTGAAAGCGGCCAAACTGCCGCCATTGGCGTGGTACGATATTTTGCTTGAGTTAGACCGGCTGGGTGCAGGCGGGGGGCGCGCTTATGAAGTGCAGGCGCGGTTGCTTTTGCCGCAATACGGGCTTTCCCGTTTGCTGGAGCGGCTTGAAAAGGCGCGCTATGTGAGCCGGAAAAAAAGCGCGGAAGACGGGCGTGGGAAGCTGATTTTTATAACAGCCGAGGGTAAAAAGGTGCGCCTTGAAATGTGGGAGATCTACCGCGCTGCGCTTAGAAGCGCGATAGATGATAAATTGCCTGAGACTGGAAAAAAGCCGTTAATGGCGCTGTTGGCGCAGCTACAATAAGGCTTCTTCCGGATACCCAACTTAAGGGTTCTTTTTAAACATCGCTGAGCTTTGCACATCTGCTTTTGTCGGTTCACCACGTTTTTCGGCGGCCAGCGCCTTGCCCGCTTGCACGCCTGCGCGCGCGGCCATGCGGTCTATCCACGCCTTTAGGTTGGGCTTGTCATCCAAGCTTTGCGCTTGGCGCGCCCAGAGCGACGCCCAGCCCCATGTGGCAATGTCAGCGATAGAGAAGTTGCCGCAAATATAGTCCTTGCCCTCAAGCTGTGCATCTAGCACTTCATAAAGCCGCGCCACCTCGGTGCGGTAGCGGTCTTTGGCGTAGGGGATATCTTGCGGGGGGGCAAATTTGGGCGCGTAAATAAGGAAGTGGTGGGCTTGGCCCGCCATGGGGCCGAGGCCGCCAACTTGCCAGAAAAGCCACTGGTCTATCTCGATTTGCTCGCGGGCGCTGGTGCCATAAAGCTTGCCGGTTTTGCGGGCTAGATATTGCAAAATCGCCCCGGATTCAAAAATCGAGATCGGCGCGCCGTCTGGGCCGTCAGAATCCACAATCGCGGGCATTTTGCCGTTGGGGGAAACCTTGAGGAACCAGTCGCTAAATTGATCACCTGCGCCGATATCGACCGGAATCACGTTATATTCCAGCCCCAATTCTTCCAAAGCGATCGGGATTTTCCAGCCGTTCGGCGTGGGCCAATAGTAAAGATCAATCATTGCGGTTTTCCTTTGTATACCTGAGTGTTTAGATGGGGTTTAGCCACTTTCCTGCAAGGGGCAATTGACCTGCATCATATAAAACGTTAGTCAACGCGTAAGTGGTGCTTTGTCGAACCGGATTGCAGGCCACTTTAAAGAAGCTGCTAAAGAGGTCGTGGCCCGTGAAGCCCGATCAGGTTTTTTAGAGGGGGCCGGAGTTTCCGGAGACAGTATGGATAATTGGAAAACGCGCACCAAGCTGGTGCATGCGGGCACGCGGCGCAGCCAATATGGTGAGCTGAGTGAGGCGATTTACCTAACGCAGGGGTTTGTTTACCCAAGTGCCGACACGGCACAGGCGCGGTTTGACAAGCTGGGCGATGACGAGTTCATCTATGCCCGCTATGGCAACCCTACGGTGGCGATGTTTGAAGACCGGATTGCCGCGCTGGAAGAGGCGGAGGCGGCGTTTGCCACGGCCTCGGGCATGGCGGCGGTGAATGGCGCGCTATTTGCGCTTTTGGAAGCGGGCGACCATATTGTAGCGGCGAAAGCGCTGTTTGGCTCATGCCTGTTTATTGTGGAAAACCTGCTGCCAAAATATGGCGTGGAGGTGACGCTAGTAGACGGTACAGACCTGAACGCATGGGAGGCCGCGATGCGACCCAATACCAAGGTTTGCTTTTTCGAAACCCTTTCCAACCCGACTTTGGAAGTGGTGGATATTGTGGGCGTTGCGGCGATTGCGCACAAGGCGGGCGCTAAAGTTGTCGTCGATAACGTGTTTGCCACGCCAATTTTTCAGCGCGCCCTCAGCCTTGGGGCCGATGTGGTGATCTATTCCGCCACTAAGCATATTGATGGCCAAGGGCGCTGCCTTGGCGGGGTTGTGCTGGGTGAAAAGGCGTTTATTCGCGGGCCGCTGGAAATGTATCTCAAGCATACGGGCGGGGCGCTCAGCCCATTTAACGCATGGGTGATGCTGAAGGGGTTGGAGACGATGGACTTGCGGGTGCGGGCGCAGGCTGAGAGCGCGTTAAGCCTTGCTAAGGCGCTGGAAGGGCATAATAAATTAGCGCGAGTTATTTACCCGGGCTTAGAAAGCCATGCTCAACATGCGCTGGTAGCAGATCAAATGGAAGCTGGTGGGACTGTGATTTCGCTGGAGATCAAAGGCGGTAAAGCGCCCGCTTTCCGGGTGCTCGATGCGCTTGAGATCATTTTGATTTCTAACAATCTTGGCGATGCCAAAAGCATTGTGACCCATCCAGCAACCACCACCCATTCCCGCCTTTCTGAAGCCCAACTCGCCGAGCTAGGCATCGGCGAGGGGCTGATAAGGCTGTCAATTGGCTTGGAGGATGCAGATGATTTGCTGGCAGACCTGAAGCAGGCGCTGAAATCTGCCTAGTCTTGCAATAGTTCGGGCTTGTTCATACTTTAGTAACTAATTGGTAAGACTTTGTTAGCTTAGGTTACGCAAAATTTGCGTTTTGGGCACTGGAGACGGGGCCTCGTAAGCAGGGAGAAAAAAATGAATTTGATCAATCCAAGCGTGGTGGCATCTGAAGCCGAGGCGCTTGAAAATAGAAAACCCTCCCGCGAAGAGGCCGAAGAGGCTGTCCGCACTCTGTTGCGCTGGGCTGGGGATGACCCCGCGCGCGAAGGTTTGCTTGATACGCCAAAACGCGTGACTAAAGCTTATGGCCAATGGTTTAAAGGCTATGGTGAGGACCCCGCAGAAATGCTGCAACGCACCTTTGACGAGGTTGAGGGCTATGACGAAATCGTGGCTTTGTGCAACATTCGCTATGAAAGTTATTGCGAGCATCATATGGCCCCGATTATCGGCGTGGCTCATGTGGCCTATATTCCCAGCAACCGCGTGGTTGGCATTTCCAAGCTCGCGCGGGTGGTCAACACTTTTGCCAAACGCTTGCAGGTGCAAGAAAAAATGAATGCGCAGATTGCGAATACGCTTTTTGAGGTGCTAAAGCCGCAAGGCGTGGCCGTGATGATCGAGGGCGAGCACCACTGCATGTCCACGCGCGGTGTGCATAAACCCGGGGTTAACATGGTCACCAAAAAATTGCTGGGCGTGTTTAAGGATGATAAAGAGATGGCGCGCGAATTTCTGGATATAGTCAATCATTCAAAAGCCTAGCGCCGCCGAGCGTAGCGAGGCCATGGCCCGTGAGGGCCATGACGCGGTGATGAGATGGGCTGAACAAAGGGGCGTAGCCCCGACTTCAGGTCGCCGAAGAGCCGCGCGCCCGGCGTTTTCCAAAGCTCCCAGCTTGGCTTTTCCTCTGCGAGGCTGCGGCACAAGCGAGTGTGCAAGCCTGTATACATGCCCGGCCCACTCGGAAAAGCCATGTTTTTGGCAAGCAAAAACGGCTGATGGCCTCGGGGCTTTGGGTTCACAACATATTGAACCCACATGCTTTTGCGCATAAGCTGGCATCTTAACCGTTGTGGAGACTGCCTTGCACCGACTTTTTGCTATATTTTTTTGGCCGCTCATGGCCAGCGCCGTATGGGCGCAAACGCCCGAGCTTCCTGTGCCAAACGGGCAGCCTCAGGCTTTCCAGGTATACCTGACCGGCTATAGTTATTGGGACAATACCCCCCCCGGCACCGTTGATATTTCGCACCCGATGCGGCATCGGTTTGCTGGCGGTATGGGCACCTATTCCAACCCTATCACCATAGCCGTTGGCCATCAAATCATTGATGGCGAGGACATTCTGGACTTTGCCCCCGGCACGCTTTTCTACCTTCCGCGCTTGCGCAAATACGCGATGGTGGAAGATAGCTGCGGTGATGGCTCAACCCCGCAAGACGGCCCTTGCCACACAGGCAAAAAAGGGTTGATATGGTTGGATATTTACGTGGATGGCGTATCTGTTGAACAGGCTGTTTCTGACGCCTGTATGCGAGATATTACCGGCATTCAGCCCGTGGTGATGGACCCGGGGCCGAATATGTCGGTGGTGGTCGGGCCTGTGACCGAAGGCGGCTGCTTCATTTTTCCGGATCCATAGGAGGTTGCATGTTTGACCTGCGCCCGGTGGGCTATGTGATTGGCCTGCTACTGGTGGCCCTCGGCGCGACAATGTTTATCCCGTGGATGGTGGATATTATCTGGGAAACCGGCGGTGGTGGCACCTTTGCGGTTTCGGGGATGATCACCATTCTGTTTGGCGGCTCTATGGCCTTGGCCAGCGCCAATTCCCGCAGCCCCGGGCTCAACCTGCAACAGGCCTTTTTGCTTACGGTGATGAGCTGGACGGCCATGCCGATTTTTGCCAGCCTGCCCTTTTGGCTTGGCGCTCCCAATGCCAGCTATACGGACGCGTTTTTTGAGGCGGTTTCGGGGATGACAACCACCGGCTCCACGGTGTTTTCCAACCTTGGAGACCTGCCCAAAGGCACGCTTTTGTGGCGTGGGATGATGCAATGGTTTGGTGGGGTCGGGATTATCGTGGTGGCAATGGCGTTTTTGCCGACGCTCAAGGTGGGGGGGATGCAGCTTTTCCGCTCGGAAGGGTTTGACACTTTGGGCAAAGTGCTGCCGCGGGCAGGGGAGATTGCGGGGTCAATCTCTATCATCTACCTAGCGCTTACGGCGGCGTGCTTGCTGGCCTATTCGCTTGTGGGTATTGGTTTTTTTGATGCGCTGGTGCTTTCAATGACCACAATCGCTACCGGCGGTTTTGCCAATACGGATGCCTCATTCGCGGCGTTTTCCGGCCTGCCGGAATATGTGTCGGCCCTTTTTATGCTGCTCGCCAGCTTGCCCTTTATTCGCTATGTGCAAATGATGCGAGGCTCGGCCGAGCCTTTGTTTCAGGATTCGCAGGTGAGGGCGTTTTTGCTCACAGCGCTGGCGCTGATCCTGACCATGGCCTTTTACCGGATGATCGCAAATGGCGCTCACAGCGAGGCGGCTTTTCGGGAGTCGCTTTTTAACGTCACCTCGATCCTTTCGGGCACCGGATATGCCTCGGTAGATTACCAGCTATGGGGCTCGTTTCCGGTGGTGCTGTTTTTTATGCTGGGGCTGGTGGGCGGCTGCGCGGGCTCTACCTGTTGTTCGATTAAGATCTTCCGGTTTCAGCTGTTGTTTATTTCGATAAAGCAGCAAATTAAGCGCATTCACTCGCCGCACGGCGTGTTTGGGGCTCGCTATGCGGGGCGGCCGGTGGGGGAGGATGTGATCTCCTCGGTGATGGCGTTTTTTGTGATGTTTTTCCTGTCGCTTGGGCTGATCTCGGTTACGCTTTCATTATTGGGGCTGGATTTTATTACCGCGGTTTCAGGCGCGGCAACGGCGCTGGCCAATATTGGCCCGGGGCTGGGGCCGGAGATTGGCCCTGCGGGGAATTTTGGCGGCTTGTCGGATGCGGTTAAATGGGTGCTGAGCTTGGCTATGCTACTGGGGCGGCTGGAGCTGGTGGCGGTGCTGATTTTGTTTACGCCCGGGTTTTGGCGGGGTTAACCGCCGGAAAGCCGAAGGCCGAGCCGGTAGGCCTTGGCTAAAATGCCATCCAAATTCGCCTCGCCCTGATTGGCGAGGATGATGGCACCAACACGGGTGCCCGGGTTAAAAGCCATAAGCGTTGCCGCACCTTTTTCGCCACCATCATGGCCCCAAAGGCCAAGGCGCCGGTTCATTAAAAACATGCCGAGGCCAACGCTACGGTCAATCGACGGGATTTGCGGGGTGAATATTTGCCGTATGCTGGCGGGGGCAAATAAACGGGTTGTGGTGAAGCTGCTGAGAAACCTGTGCATATCGCGCGCGGTGGAGCGCAGGCCGCCATTGGGGTAGTCAGTGAAAGTGTAGTGTGGGATGGGGCGGAATTGGCCGCGCGAATAATCATAGGGCTGAACGATACGGCCGGAGATTTCGCGCAGGTGCCAATGGGTGTTGACCATGCCAAGGGGGCGAAAAATATTTTTCTGCGTGTAGCTGCTAAAATTTTGCCCTGAAATACGCTCGACCAATAGGCCGATAAGGGCGTAGCCGGTGTTGCTATAAGCAAAATCATCGCCGGGCGGGAAATCATAGAAGTTTTGCCAACGGTCGTAATATTGGCCGTTTGGGGCCAGATAGCTGCGCAAAAAAGTGTTTAGGGAGACGGGGCTGTCGGTGTTGTTGTAATATTGCTCATCCAAGGCTGGGCCGTCTGCGATAGCGGCGGTGTGGGTGAGCAGCATACGAAAAGTGATGGGGTGCCGGTGGCCGGGAATTTGAACGGGAAACGGGAGGTGGTCATTTATAGGGTCATCAAGCGCGAATTTTCCGGCCTGATAAAGCTGTAGAAGCGCCGTGGCGGTGACGGTTTTGGAAATGGACGCGAGCAGGAAGGGGTGATCCGGCGAAAGCGGGATATTCTCCGCGATGTTGGCGTGGCCGAGGGTGGTCTCAAAAAGGATGGTATTTCCCTTGAAAACCAGAACGGAAAGCGCAGGGATGCGCTGCGCGCGTATTTCTTCTTGAAGATCGCGGGTAAATGCGGCGGGGCTTTGGGCAAAAGCGATGCTGGCGTGCAGCAATAGGAGGAGCGAGGCAAAGATGTGTTTCATGGCGAAAACCTAACAGAGGTGTTCGGGTTTGGGAATAGCGTAACGCTTTGCGCTCATAGGCGTTATCTTTTGGGAAACCCTAAAAGGCTATTTGCATGTGCGCGGGATTGTCGCATAATGCGCATCCCATTGCATGCAGAAAGCTGGAATATGACCGATAAGCCCAACACCCCCGCCCTGAATTACCATGAGTTTCCCAAGCCGGGGAAGCTGGAAATCAGGGCGACAAAGCCATTGGCAAATGGGCGGGATTTGGCTTTGGCTTATTCGCCGGGTGTGGCCGAGGCTTGCATGGTGATGAAGGATGATCCGTCGGCGGCGGCGCGGTTTACGGCGCGGGGGAACCTTGTGGGGGTGGTGACCAATGGTTCGGCGGCGCTGGGGCTGGGGGATATTGGCGCTTTGGCGAGTAAGCCGATTATGGAAGGCAAGGCGGTGCTTTTTAAGAAATTTGCCAATATTGATTGCTTTGATATTGAGGTGGACGAGAGTGACCCTGAAAAGCTGGCCGATATTATTACGGCGCTGGAGCCGACTTTTGGCGCGATTAACCTTGAGGATATCAAGGCGCCCGAGTGCTTTATTGTGGAAAAACTCTGCCGTGAGCGGATGAATATTCCGGTATTTCATGATGACCAGCACGGCACGGCGATTGTGGTAGGGGCGGCGGCGCTGAATGCGCTTCGCGTAGCGGGCAAGGAATTTGGCGAGATCAAAGTGGTGAGCACGGGCGGCGGGGCGGCGGGGATTGCCTGCCTCAATATGCTGCTGAAGCTTGGTGTGAAACGCGAGAATGTGTGGCTCTGTGATATTGACGGGCTGGTTTATGAGGGGCGCACGGCGGAGACCTCGCCGCAGAAGGATGCCTTTGCGCAGGCAACCGATTTGCGAACGCTGGGCGATGTTATTGGCGGCGCGGATTTGTTCCTTGGGCTTTCTGGCCCCGGGGTGCTGACGCCGGAAATGGTGGGCCAGATGGCGGATACGCCGATTGTGTTTGCCCTGGCCAACCCAACGCCTGAAATCATGCCGGATGCGGTGCGGGCGGTGGCACCGGATGCGATTATCGCGACGGGGCGGTCTGATTTTCCTAATCAGGTCAACAATGTTTTGTGCTTTCCGTTTATCTTTCGCGGTGCGCTGGATGTGGGGGCCACCACGATTAATGACGCGATGCAGATCGCTTGTGTGGAAGGCATTGCCGAACTGGCGCGGGCCAGCTCATCCGCTGAAGCGGCGGCGGCTTATAAGGATGAAAGCCTGAATTTCGGGCCGGAATACCTAATTCCGAAGCCCTTTGATCCGCGCTTGCTGGCGATTGTATCGGGTGCGGTGGTTAAGGCCGCGATGGAGAGCGGTGTGGCGACGCGGCCGATTGCCGACCTTGAGGCCTATAAGCAAAAGCTGGAGACATCGGTTTTCCGTTCAGCGCTGATTATGCGCCCGGTTTTTGAAAGCGCGCGTAATGCTGTGCGCAAGATTGTATTTGCCGAAGGGGAAAGTGAGCGGGTGCTGCGGGCGGCGCATGCGATGACCGAAGAGATGACGGATAAACCGATCTTGATCGGACGGCCCGATGTGATTGAAGCGCGGCTGGAGAAATTTGGTTTGCCACTGCGGGAGGGCGAGCATTATGAGCTGGTGAATCCGCAGAATGACCCGCGCTTTCGGGATTACTGGGGCACGTATCATGAGATTAACCAGCGGCGTGGGGTGACGCCGGACTTGGCCAAGGCGATATTGCGCACAAATACCACCGCGATTGCGGCGGTGATGGTGGCGCGGGGCGATGCCGACAGCCTGATTTGCGGCACCTTTGGGCAGTATTTATGGCATATGAATTATGTAAACCAGGTGCTGGGCACCGAGAACCTGACCCCGCGCGGGGCGCTCTCGCTTATGATCATGGAAAACGGGCCACTCTTTGTGGCCGATACCCATGTGAATGCCGAGCCTACGGCGGCACAAATGGTAGATACGGTGATTGGCGCGGCGCGGCATGTGTGCCGCTTTGGCTTGCGGCCCAAAGTCGCGCTGTGCTCGCACTCGCAGTTTGGCAACCTCAACACGGCCTCGGCGTTGCGGATGCGCGAGGCGATTGCGATGCTGGACCAGATGGACCTTGATTTTACTTATGAAGGCGAAATGCACACGGATGCGGCGCTGGATGAGGGATTGCGGCGCAAAATTTTCCCGAATTCGGTATATCAAGGCGCGGCAAATGTGCTGGTATTTGCCAATTCCGACGCGGCCTCGGCGGTGCGCAACATCCTTAAAATGTCAGCCGGTGGGCTGGAAGTGGGGCCTATTTTGATGGGGATGGGCAATAAAGCGCATATTGTGACACCTTCAATCACCGCGCGGGGGTTGCTGAACATTGCAGCGCTTGCGGGGACGCCGGTGGCGACGTATAGTTAGGGCTTACAGAGATAAAAGCCATGAATGCTGCGCTAAAAGCCAAAATAATTTCTGTGTGTAACCAGAAAATCTCGCAAAAGGGGGAGGGTGTTGGTTTGTCATTCTATGCCTTTTTTGCCAATAGGAACGACGACCCTGATTTGCTGATGGAAGCGGCCACGTGGTGGATCCAAACCCATAGGCTCGATCATTTTGAAAAGGCGGTGAAAATTCGGGACATGGTTTTGTCCGGCACATAGATTTGTGAATTTCTGATCAAATAAGACCCTTTAGGCCTGCCTTCCGAGCCACAAAACATGAGGTTTATGGCGCAGGCACCCCTGACGCGATATGCGTGAACGAAAATGTGGCTTTATAGCCACAAGTTTGATGCCGCAAAGCTAATTTACGACTTGTTCATTGTCTTAGGTTCCGAATTATCCTAACCTAAATCTACTTATAGGGGCCTTTCGCAAGCTTCTTTGGCGAAATTGAAGGCGCTCTTTTACAAGTTTTAGTTGTTTGTGGGGGTTGCAATGAAGAAATTGTTTTTAGCGACGGCGGCATCCGTAGCCGTGGCTTCAGGTGCGATGGCGGGCAGCGCAGGCCCTGCACCTGTTGTGCCGGTTGCTGTGGTTGCACCGGCGGCCGCGTCGGATTGGTCTGGGTTTTACGTTGGTGGGCTGGTTAGCTTTGAGAGCGGGGATGTCGCCGGATTCGTCAATGATGTTCAGGTAAGCAGTTTTGACTTGGTCGCCACGACAGGATTTGGCGGGTTTGCCGGCTACAACAAGCAAGTGAATGCTTTGGTTTTCGGTGGTGAGATCGCCTATACCTCCGGTGATATTGATATTGGTCCCTTGCCCAATTCGTTTTACACTGACAGAATTGACCTGAAAGCGCGGGCTGGATATAGCCTCGGGCGCGCTATGGTTTATGGCGTTGTTGGGTATTCCTTTGCGGATGTAGATGATTCCGGCACAATTGTTGCAAGCTCTGGCCTGAACTATGGTGTTGGTGTGGATGTGATGGTCGGCGAGCGCTTTTTTGTCGGGGCCGAATATTTGATGCGCGATTTGTCCGGTGAAATTGCCCCAAATCGCGCTGACGGCAACCTCGACAGCGCCAGCATTCGCGCGGGTATCAAGTTTTAAGAAAGTGCCTGCTTATAAGGTTTAGGTGCCGGCCCTGAATGGGGCTGGCATTTTGTTGACAGGATGGTGCGTGTAGAGCACGGCAGCCTACGAATTATTGAGCTCTTGTTCAATTCCGATTGCCTTGGCAGCAAGGGCAGATTATGAAGGAGGGAAGGGCGCGATTAGACGCTATTAAATTTCCGAGGGGTGCTTTGTTCACCACAGGTCTTTGGGCCAAACTTCGGGAGTCGTATCATGGGATATCGGGAAACATATAAAGCCGCGCAGGATGACCCTGAGGGGTTTTGGATGCAGGCGGCGGGGGCGATTGACTGGGTTAAAAAGCCGAGCAAGGCTTTGGATGATAGCACGGCACCGATGTATCAGTGGTATAGCGATGGAGTGATGAACACCTGTTATAATGCGCTGGACCGGCATATCGAGGCGGGCCATGGTGACCGTGTGGCTATTATCCATGACAGTCCGATGACCCGCTCCTCCCATGAAATTACCTATACTGAACTGCGCGACCGCGTGGCCAGCCTTGCGGGGGCTTTGCGCGCCAAGGGCGTGGAAAAGGGTGACCGCGTTATCATCTATATGCCTATGGTGCCTGAAGCGCTGGAGGCGATGTTGGCTTGCGCGCGCATCGGGGCTGTGCACTCGGTGGTGTTTGGTGGCTTTGCTGCGGCCGAGCTAGCCACGCGGATAGACGATGCCAAACCAAAGGCCATTATCGCGGCTTCTTGCGGGCTGGAGCCGGGCAGGGTGATCCACTACAAGCCGTTGATCGACGAGGCGATCGAGATTGCTGCGAGTAAGCCCGCGTTTTGTGTGATTTTTCAGCGAGAGCAGGAAGTGGCGGAGATGACGGCGCGCGACGTCGATTGGCACGCTTTCCAGTATGGGGTGGAGCCCGCCGCGTGCGTGCCCGTTAAAGGCAGTGATCCGCTATATGTGCTTTATACCTCTGGAACCACCGGACAGCCAAAAGGCGTTGTGAGGCCCAATGGTGGCCATGCGGTGGCGCTGCACTGGACTATGAAAAACATCTATAATGTTGAGGCGGGGGACGTGTTTTGGGCCGCGTCGGATGTGGGCTGGGTCGTGGGGCATAGCTATATCTGCTATGGGCCGCTGCTGGCGGGGGCTACTACGATTGTGTTTGAGGGCAAACCCGTTGGCACGCCCGATGCGGGCACATTTTGGCGGGTGATCGAAGAGCATAAGGTGGTGAGTTTTTTCACGGCACCTACGGCCTTTCGCGCCATCAAGCGGGTGGATCCTGAGGGCGAATTTGTAAAAAAGTATGACCTGAGCAGCCTAAAGGCCCTGTATCTAGCGGGGGAGCGGGCGGATAGTGATACGATTATCTGGGCGCAAGACCAATTGGGCGTGCCGGTGATTGACCATTGGTGGCAAACGGAAACCGGCTATTCCATTGCCGCTATTCCGATGGGGCTGGAGGCGCTGCCGGTTAAGCTTGGCTCCCCCGGTGTGCCGATGCCGGGGTTTGAGGTGCATGCCTTGGGCGATGACGGCCACCCTGTTAAGGCGGGCGAGATGGGGGCGATTGCGATTAAGCTACCGCTGCCACCGGGCACGTTGAGCGGGCTGTGGCAGGCTGAGGACCGCTACAAGAGTGCTTATCTGGAGGCTTTCCCCGGCTATTATGAAACCGGCGATGCGGGGATCATTGACGAGGATGGCTACCTTTATATCATGGCGCGCACGGATGATGTGATTAATGTTGCGGGTCACCGGCTCTCAACGGGGGCTATGGAAGAGGTACTGTCTTCCCACCCCGATGTGGCTGAATGCGCGGTGATCGGCGTGGCTGATGCGCTGAAGGGGCAGCTGCCGCTTGGGTTTTTGTGCCTGACGGCGGGCGTTGAGCGCTCAGAGCGCGACGTCGTGGCAGAATGCGTGAAGCTGGTGCGGGCCAAAATTGGGCCAGTGGCGGCCTTTAAACTGGCATGTGTGGTAGAGCGCCTACCCAAAACCCGCTCGGGCAAGGTTTTGCGGGGGACTATGGCGAAAATCGCAGACGGGTTGGCATGGAAAATGCCCGCGACCATTGATGACCCTATAATTTTGGATGAGATTACAGTATATTTGCGGAAAATGGGCTATGCTGGCGACCTTTAGCGAGGTGAGAGCTTTGATTTGCATAATGAGAATTAATAAGCTGTAAACAAAATCATAACAGTTTCAGTATGTTAATGTTTTGTAAGCAATTGTAATGGCAGGCTGACAATTGGCATTTTGCAAGTTGCGACATGCCGGAGTTATTATCGCAAGTTGCGAGTGACTATGCGTCGCATATTTGCAAAATGCAATTTAAATATGAGGAACGAGGCTGAAATAGTAGGCCGAAGTCTTGCAACTGTATTGGCATAGGACTGAGGGACTCTGAAAGGAACGCGTAAAATGAACCGATTTAAGAAGCTATCCATGTTGATGAGCATGGTCGCTGCTACGGCCATATCTGGTGCTGTAAAAGCGCAGGATGCCATGCTGACGGTGGTAAATTCTGTGAATGGCACCGAAGTGGCGCTAACGGTGGCGGATGTGACCGCGCTGGCACAGGCGACCGTGAATACCGAAAACGAATTTGTAGATGCGATGACCGCCTTTGAGGGGCCTTTGGGCCGCGATGTATTGGCATTGGTTGGCGCTGAAGCGGGCACGGTGGTGCTAACGGCGGTAAATGATTATGCGGTGGAAGTGCCCTATGAGGACTTTATGAACTATGACGTGGTATTTGCGACCTCGGCCGATGGTGAAGCTTTTTCACGCCGCGATAAAGGTCCGATTTGGGTGGTTTACCCGATGTCTGATCACAGTGAGCTGCAAGACCCTGTTTATAACGCTAGGCTCATCTGGCAATTGGTGAAGGTGGAAATCAAGTAAAGTGCGGTCCAAGCTGCTCATTTCAAAAATTGTATTCGGTGGCGTCGTAGTCGTCGCCATTGTTTTGTCTATTTCCGGCTTCTTGACCTTTAAAGACAATATCGAAGCCATGCGCCGCGCTAGTCAGGAGAATATCTCTTGGTCGGCCACGCAGCTGGAAAGAGAACTCACGCGGTTTATGGATTCTCTGGGCACTTCGCGCGCAGGCACCGCAAGCTCAACGGTGGATATCAACCAGCGGTTTGATGTGCTCTGGAGCCGTGTCGCGGTGTTTCAGCGGGGGGCCGTTGGGGCGCGGCTGCGGGCCTATGATAGTGAGCATGTTGTCGAGCGTTTGTTTGATGAGTTAAAGCGAAACGAGGTTGCCGTTGTCAGCATCAAGAGCTTTGATTTTACCCGCATGGCCAATATTCGCGCGGCGTTTTTTCCGCTGAGCGAACAATTAAACGACTTGAGCCTAAGAATTACTGTGGGTGAAGAGCAAAAAGCAGCAGAAATTCGGGCGCAAATGCGGAGCAGTGCGAATTTTGCACTATATGCGAGTGTTTTAACGGTTGTAATGATTATGGGCGCGTTGGTTTATTTTGTGCTCGAAGGCCGGCGGTTTCGCAAGCTCGCGGATGTAAATAAAGCCCTAGCGGAGGACTTCCGAAACGCCAGCGAAGTGAAGTCGCGCTTCCTGACGATGATGAGCCATGAGCTGAGGACCCCGATGAACGGGGTGCTGGGGCTTTTGGCGCTGGCACGCGCCAATGAGGATAACGAAGAGCAAAAAGACCGGTTGGATCAGGTAGATCGCTCGGCCAATCGCATGCTTGGCATGCTGACCGATATTCTGGACTTTGCCGCCTTGGAAAATACGCAATTTTCGCCAATGGAAAAGCCGTTTTTTAGCAACGAGCTGTTGCTGGCTTTGCCCGAGCTTTTGGGGCCGGTGGCAATACAAGCCGAAGCACGGCTGCATGTAGCGGCTGAGGGCACGCTGCCGGTGATGCTCTGCGGGGATGCCACAAGGCTGCGCAGAACCTATGCTTTGATGATAACCTATTTTTTGGAAACCGCAGGCGCGCGGGATATCGGCCTAAAGCTGGCCTATGAAAACGGGGTTTTGCAGGCGCGCATTGAGGTGGATTATATCGGTGAGGGGTGGTCGCCCGATCTATTGTTTGGCGAGCGCAACAATAGCAAAGACAGCTTTGCCGTCGAGGCCCTTGGCCCCAGTGTGGCGCGGGTTTTGGTGGAAAAAATGGGCGGGACGATTGCGCTGGGCAGCACCGCCGATAGCAAGATTTTGCTGAGTGTTGATGTGCCAGCTACGGCCATGGCATCCAAGCAGTTAAAATTGCGGCTTAGTCTGCGGTCTTCGCCTATGGAAATGGTATGCAAATCTTCTATCGCTGGCCTGCCTATTGATTTTGTCGACGCGGAAAGTGCAAATCAGACGGAGGTGATTTTGCTTGAAACAGGCATTGACGACGAAGCCTCACATGTGGCTGACATTCGCGCTCAAAGCCCGCTGGCGCAAGTTTTTGGCATTGGTCGCCCCAAACAACCGGAGTTGTTTGATTTTGTGGTTGAAATGCCGCTGCAGGCCGAACAATTAAGAAACAGGGTGTTAGAGGTCCTCAGGTAATGTTTGGGTAACGTTTTTGCCCTATTTAGAACACACTGCAACCATAAGCTGTTAGAGGCCAGAAGGCCGAATCGATGAGGCATGAATTGACCCAAACTAAGCCCCAGTTGGCAGAGCCGCCAATTGACACCCCTGAGCAGATCGAAAATGTGTTGCTTTCACATGATATCCGCTCCGCTTTGAGCCAGATCGTACATGCGGGCCATGCGCTTGAGGATGCCGGCCTAAGCGATGCACATGCTGTATTTTTGAAGCAAATCGGCTCGGCGGCGCTCTATATCAATGACCTGCTGGAGATGGCAAGTGCGCAAGCAGACACCATGCCCGTAAGTGAGATCACCCCATTGCTCGCGCAGATGGAAATGCTTTGGCGGCCTGAAGCCGCCAAGAAAGGTTTGGGTTTTTCGGTGGTCAAAAAGGGGGATTTGCCCGGGGCGCTGCGCCTGCCAAAAATTGATTTTTTGCGAATATTTAACAATATCATTGGCAATGCGCTAAAATTTAGCAACCACGGCGAGCTGGTTTTCAGGATCGCGCGGATCAATAGCGGCGCGCTCTTGTTGGAGGTGGTCGATGATGGGCCGGGCTTTAGCGATGACGCCAAGCAAAAGCTGTTTTCTTTGCGGGGACGCCCTGAGGGCGCGGTCGCTGAAGGCTCGGGCCTTGGGCTCTACATTGCACGGGAACTGGTGAGCAAGGCTGGTGGGGAGATCTCGGCGGAGAACCGGCCATCAGGCGGGGCGCGGGTGTCTGTTTCTTTCCCGGAGGATCTGCTGATTGCCGCCGAAAAGTCCGTTGCGAAACCAAAACCGGGCTTTCCTGATCTTTCACATTTAAACATTTTGCTGGCGGAGGATAACCCGACCAACCAGCTGGTCGCCACACAGATGCTAAAGAAAATGGGCGCGTCCGTGGAAACCGCACCTGATGGTGTGGAAGCCATGAGTGCCTTTGAGGCGGGTGACTATAACCTCGGGCTGATCGACATTGAAATGCCGCGAAAATCGGGGCTGGAGGTGATGCGCGAAATGCGCGCGCGCTCTGATGAGAAGGCCAAAACAACGCTGCTAGCGCTCACGGCTTATGTTTTGCCCGAACATAGGGAGAGCATAATGGAGGCAGGGGCGGACGGCATTATTGCCAAGCCGCTTACCGATATTGCAGCCTTTGGCAGTGCTATATTGCTCGTCACCGGCGCGCCAGAGGTTGAAGAAGAAACTGCGCTCGCAGCCCATAACCCGGATGCGGACATCCAGATGGATGTTTATAACGGGCTGAAGGATATCATCGGCAAAGACTCCATGTTGGAGCTGCTGGGGAAGGTGAACAGTGATTTGGCTGATGTGCGCGCGGGGGTGCTGGATGGAGTGGCTAACAAGGACGCTGGCCCGATCCGCGCCAATACGCACATTCTTATTTCAGTTGCAGGCGCGTTTGGCGCCGTGAATTTGCAGCATCTGGCGGAAGACCTAAATGCCACAGCGAAAACCGGTGATTGGGGCCGTATTGTGCTGGGTGCCACACGCTGTGAGCGCGGCATATCAGATGTGCTGCGCTTTGTGACGGCCGAACTTGAAGGAGCCTAAACACATATGAACCTGCCGCTGCTTCTTGTTGAGGACACGTCATCACTGGCGATGGTTTATCGGTCTGTTCTGGAAAAGAACGGCCACAAAGTTGTGGCATGTGACACCATTTCACAAGCGCGGGAAGAGATGAAGCAACAGCGCTTTAGCGTTATTTTGCTGGATTTAAGCCTGCCTGATGGTGACGGCATGGAGTTAATGGAAGATATCCTAAAGGGCGGGGCCAAGGTGATTGTGATCACGGCCAACGGCTCTATTAATCGCGCGATTGAGGCGATGCGTGGGGGGGCATTTGATTTTCTGGTTAAACCGTTTGACGAGAAAAAACTGCTGGGGGCCGTGCAAAACGCTATGCATGTGCAAGCAATGGCTCAGAGCGCGACGGCTTCGGCGCCTGCCGTGAAAGGGTCGGCATTTCACGGGTTTCTGGGGGATTCAGAAGCCATGCAGCAGATTTATAAAATGATAGGTAATATCGGGCGAAGCTCGGCAACGGTGTTTATTACAGGGGAAAGCGGCACGGGAAAAGAGGTGGCGGCAAAGGCTATTCATGCGGTTTCGGCGCGGGCGAACAAGCCTTTTGTGCCGCTAAATTGTGGAGCCATTCCTGCTGATTTACTGGAATCCGAGGTTTTTGGCCACCTGAAAGGCTCGTTCACCGGGGCGATTGCCAACAAAATAGGGGCAGCGGAAGCCGCTTCGGGCGGCACGCTGTTTCTGGACGAAATCTGCGAGATGGATATGCGGCTGCAAACCAAGCTCTTGCGGTTTTTGGAAACGTCAAAAATTCAGCCGGTCGGGGCGGTAACCGCAAAATCGGTGGATGCCAGAATTCTGTGCGCCACAAACAGGGACCCGCTCGCTGAAGTTAAAGCTGGGCGGTTTCGAGAGGACCTATACTATCGGCTGCATGTGGTGCCCATGCATATGCCACCGCTTCGAGAACGGGCCGGAGATATAAAACTGATCGCCGAGGTGATTTTGAAGCGGTTTTCCAAGGAAGAAGAACGGGATTTTGAGCGGATATCGCCGGAAGTTTTGCGGATATTCTCGCATTATTCCTGGCCGGGCAATGTGCGGCAGTTGCTTAATATAGTGCGCAATATTGTGGTTTTGCACAACGGCACACATGTGTTGCCTGAAATGCTCCCCGAGGAGATTGCCGGACCCGAGCGGCAGGTTCCAGCGCATGAAAATTTAGAGGGCATGGCCAACGCTCAGGCGGATTGCGATATCGGCCAGTTTGTTGGGCAGACATTGGCACAAATTGAGCGCGCCTTTGTAGAGGCGACAATTGCCGAGTGTAATGGCTCTGTGCCAGAAGCTGCGCGGATGTTGGGGGTTTCCCCCTCGACGCTGTATCGTAAGCGCGAAGGTTGGCGCAAAGCGGCGCGTTGAGGGCTGTCTGTTTGGCAATACCTCGCCCGCGCCGCGCTGAAACACCTGCGCATGTGGGGGCGAGCAACAAGCACTGAGGCTGGGAGGCGGCGCGTGCGTAACTTTGCAACACGCGCAAGCTTTGCCGCGCCGCCATGGCGCCCGCACGCGCATTTTTGCCTTTGGCAAAAAGCCGCCCGCAGGGCGTATGGGGCCGTGAGGCGCTTTAAAGCCTAGCTGCATGTGCGGGGTTGCAAGTGGTTCGAAATTGACTGTATGATCAATTTTTGAAGCAAATAGGTGACCGGATGTCTTTGTTTGAAGCTGCACGCAAGGTGCGCGAAAATGCGTATGCCCCATATTCTGAATTTAAAGTTGGTGCTGCTTTGCGCACGGCTTCAGGAGAAGTCTTTGCTGGCTGTAATGTGGAAAATGTGGCCTACCCAGAGGGCACTTGTGCTGAGGCAGGTGCGATTGCAGCTATGGTGGCTGCTGGGCAGGGTGATATTGTTGAGATTTTAGTGATGGCCAAGAGTGATGTTCCTATTACGCCGTGCGGCGGATGCCGACAGAAGATATCGGAATTTGGTACGCCGGAAACCGTGATTATTTTGGCCAGCCCAGAGGGCGCGATTGGTGAGGTGACGCTAGGTGAATTACTACCCGGCTCATTTACGCCAGCGCACTTGAAGGCAACCATGTGATGCTGCCACAAGAAATTATTGCAGCGAAGCGGGATGGTAAAACGCTGAGCAAAGAGCAGATTGCCAGCTTCATTCAGGGGCTGACTGCCGGCACTGTGAGCGGTGAACAAGCGGCGGCCTTTGCTATGGCGGTTTATTTTCAGAAAATGGAATTGGCTGAGCGGGTCGCGTTGACCGAAGCGATGCGTGATAGCGGCGATGTGCTGAAGTGGGACTTGCCGGGGCCGGTTTTGGACAAGCATTCCACCGGCGGCGTGGGGGATAATGTGTCACTTATGCTGGCACCTGCGCTGGCGGTATGTGGTGCATATGTGCCCATGATTTCGGGCCGAGGGCTTGGTCACACCGGTGGCACGCTGGATAAGTTTGATGCCATTCCGGGCTATGAAACCCAGCCGGATATCGAAACGCTAAAGCGGGTTACGCGCGAGGTGGGCTGTGCGATTATTGGCCAAACGGGGGATGTAGCTCCGGCTGATAAGCGGCTTTATGGCATTCGGGATGTGACGGCGACAGTGGAATCGGTGGACTTGATTACGGCGTCTATCCTTTCAAAAAAACTGGCGGCGGGGCTGGAGGGCTTGGTGCTGGATGTGAAATGCGGCTCGGGGGCGTTTATGGACAGCCTGCCACGGGCGCGGGAGCTGGCCGAAAGCCTTGTGCGCGTGGCCAATGATGCGGGCTGCCGCACCAGCGCGCTGATCACCGATATGAACGAGCCTTTGGCGCGTGCGGCGGGCAATGCGCTGGAGATGCAAAACGCGGTGGATTTTCTGACGGGTAAGGAGATTGACAACCGTTTATGGGACGTGACGGTGGCGCTGGGCGCGGAGCTTTTGGCCAACGCAGGGCTGGCGGATAGCCCTGAAACGGGGGCCGATATGATGCTGGACGCTTTACAATCGGGCAAGGCGGCGGAGCGTTTTGAGATGATGGTTTCGGCACTGGGTGGGCCATCGGACTTTGTGGAAAAGGCCGATGGATACCTTGAGAAGGCGCCGCTGATCACCGAGGTTTACGCTGATAATGCCGGCTTTGTGCAGGCGATAGACACCAAGGGCGTGGGCATGGCCGTGGTCGCTTTGGGCGGCGGGCGCACCAGATCAAGTGACCCGATAGACTATGCCGTGGGCCTTGATTGGCTGGCGGGCATTGGCCAGCATGTGGACGGCGAGCAGCCCATAGCGCGGGTGCATGCTCGTGATGAAGCCGCGCTGGAAGAAGCCAAAAGCCGTGTGCTGGCGGCCTATGAAATAGGGGAGGCGGTGCCGGAGGAAACACCGTTGATCATTGAAAGGATAAGCTAATGGCACGGGCATTTTTGTTGATTATGGATTCTGTCGGCATTGGCGGCGCGCTGGATGCCGCCGCTTTTGGCGATGAAGGCGCCAACACTTTGGGCCATATCGCAGCAGAATGCGCGGCGGGGCGGGCTAACGAGGGCCGTGCGGGGCCGCTAAATATCCCCAATCTTGATGCGCTCGGATTTGGCGCGGCGGCCAAGGAGGCGTGCGGGGAAGTTCCCGCAGGGCTTGAGGGCAATGCTGGGTTTTTTGCCGTGGCCAACGAGGCTTCAAAAGGTAAAGACACCCCCACTGGCCATTGGGAGCTTTCCGGCGTGCCGGTGCCGTTTGACTGGCATTATTTCCCTGATACCCAACCGAGCTTTCCACCCGATAAGCTGGCCGAATTTATTGAGCGCGCGGGGCTGCCCGGCGTGCTGGGAGACAAGCATGCCTCTGGCACCGCCATCATTGATGAGCTGGGCGAAGAACACATGAAAAGCGGCAAGCCTATTTGCTATACTTCGGCTGATAGCGTCTTTCAGATTGCGGCCCATGAGGAAAGCTTTGGCTTGGCGCGGCTGCTGGAAATTTGTAAAATCGCGGCGGAGATTTTTCACCCGATGATGGTCGGTCGCGTGATTGCGCGGCCATTTCTTGGTGAGGTCGGCAGCTTTAAGCGCACGCCAAACCGGCGGGATTATGCGATTGCACCGCCAGAACCCACGATCTGTGATCGCGTGGTGGCCGCAGGGGGCCGCACGCTGGCCGTGGGTAAAATAGGTGATATTTTTGCCCATCAGGGGATTTCTGAAATCTTTAAGGGCAAAGATGATATGGCGCTGGTTGACCATACCGTCGCTCTGATGGACACCGCGCTTGATGGCGACCTCGTGTTTGCCAATTATGTGGAATTTGACAGCCTTTATGGCCACCGGAGAGACGTGGCGGGCTATGCGCGCCACCTTGAGGCTTTTGATAAGCGCCTGCCCGAAATTTTATCGGGGCTGCGGAAGGGTGACCTGTTGATGATTTCGGCTGACCACGGTAATGACCCGACATGGCCCGGCACCGAGCACACGCGAGAGCGGGTGCCGGTGCTGATTGCTGGCACGGGCCGCGAGGGCAACCTAGGGCAGGTTGGCTTTGCCGATGTCGGTGAAACCATAGCAAAACACTTGGGGCTGGCCCCCGGCACACACGGAAAGAACTTTTTATGAACTTTAGCGAAATCGCCAAAACTGAACTGCATTTGCACCTTGAGGGCGCGGCACCACCCGCGTTTATCCGGCGGTTGGCGCAGGAAAAGAACGTGAATATGGACGGCGTTTTTGATGAAAACGGCGCCTATGTCTGGACGAGCTTCGTTGAGTTTCTAGCGACCTATGAGCGCGCTTGCGAAGTGCTGAAAACGCCGGAAGATTTCGGGCGGCTGATGGGTGCGGTGCTTGAGGAGCAAGCCCGCCACGGCGTGGTTTACACCGAGCACTTTTTGGCACCAGATTTTTGTGGTGGCGGCGATTTGGGTGCGTGGAAGGAATACCTCGCTGCCATGACAGAGGCCGCCAAGACTAGCTCGGTTGAAGCGCGGTTTGTTTCAACCTGTGTGCGCCATATGGGCCCCGAACAGGCAAAAATTACAGCGATGGTCAGCGCCGAAACCGCGGGTGGCTTACTCACCGGCTTTGGCATGGGCGGCGACGAGAGCCAATTCACCGCCGCTGATTTTGCCTATGCTTTTGATATGGCCCGTGAGGCAGGGCTGGGGCTGACGAGCCATGCGGGCGAGGTCGAGGGGCCTGACTCGGTGCGTGAAACGCTGGATGCCTTGAAGGTTGACCGTATTGGCCACGGTGTGCGTAGCATTGAAGACCCTGCATTGGTGCAGCGGCTTGCCGATGAGGGCGTGGTGCTGGAAGTTTGCCCCGGCTCCAACATTTCTTTGGGCGTTTTCCCCGATTTGAAAGCCCACTCGATCTCCCGCTTGCGGGAGTCCGGCGTGGTGGTCACGGTTTCCACCGACGACCCGCCCTATTTTCACACCGATATGACTGCGGAATACCGTGACCTTTCGGAGCAACTGGGCTGGACGCAGGATGATTTTGACGCGATAAACCAAGCAGCCATGAAGGCCGCATTTTGTGATGAGGCAACTCGGAGCAAGCTAATGGCCAAGTTTAACGGAGCCTGAGATGAACCACTTTACTCTCGTAAATCACCCGCTCGTGCAGCACAAACTTACCAAAATGCGTGAGAAATCTTGCTCGACAGCTGTATTCCGCCAACTCCTGCGCGAGATCAGCCACCTGCTGGCCTATGAAGCTACCCGTGATTTACCAATGACTATGACCACGGTTGATACCCCATTGGAAGAAATGGAAGCCCCTGTTCTTAAAGGAAAAAAACTAGCACTCATCTCTATTCTCCGCGCTGGGAATGGCCTGCTAGATGGCGTGCTTGAGCTCATCCCTTCGGCCCGCGTTGGCTTTGTTGGCCTCTATCGTGACGAAGAAACCTTAAAGCCTGTGCAATATTATTTCAAAGTCCCAAAAGAAATGAAAGAGCGTGTGGTGATCGCGGTGGACCCAATGCTGGCCACAGGGAATAGCTCGGTTGCGGCCATTGACCTGCTCAAAGAATCAGGCGCCACAGATATCCGCTTCATGTGCCTTCTCGCCGCCCCCGAAGGCGTAGCGCGTATGAAAGAAGCCCATCCCGATGTGCCCATCATCTCTGCCGCCTTAGATCGTGAGCTCAGCGATATTGGATACATCCTCCCTGGCCTCGGCGATGCCGGCGACCGTATGTTTGGCACTAAATAATCCCCAAATTGCTTAAATATCCTAGGGGGTGAGCGCCTGCGCGAGGGGGATGAAATCCCCCTTCTAATGGCTTGGCTGAGGGGGGCTTTAGCTCCCCGAAGCCAAGCCACCCCGGGACAGTCCCGAAAGTGCGCCGCCTCGGCGACCCTGCGGGCCACCTCTGCGGCACAGGTTGTGCAAGCACAACCGGTGCTTAGCTGGAAAATAGCGCCTCAAAACGAAGGGCTGCTATTTGATGCACCTGATCGAGGGCTTCTCGAAACTCAACATCGGCTGCGTTATCCACGCGGGCTCTAAAATTCTCCAAAACCTCGGTGCGGTGCCGCCCGCGCACGGCCAAAATATAGGGGAATCCAAAGCGTTTCTTATATTGCTCATTTAGCGCGGTGAAGGCGGCAAATTCTGCCTTAGTGCACTGATCAAGCCCCGCGCTGGCTTGCTCTGATGTGCTTTCAACGGTCAGATCTCCGGATTCAGCCAGCTTGCCGGCAAGGTCGGGATGGGCCCGTAACAGCGTTAGTTGGGCGTCTGCCCCAGCATCTTCAACGATCTGGCGCATTATGGCGGGCAGGTCATCGGGGTCTGGCGGGCCCATGTCAAAAGCCAGCTCAGCCACCCAGGGGCTGTGCTCATAGACCCCGGCAAACCTGTCTACATATGCGCGTTTATTATGAATCATCTCGGCTCCACTTTTTAGCTTTTCCTTTCTATATTGGCAGGTTACGCTCACCCGAAACAAGAAAAATCGAAAGGGACGGGTATGGAAACCATTTTACAGGAATGGATCAGCCTTTTTGTGCGCTGGGCACATATTATTTCAGCCATCGGCTGGATAGGCTCCTCGTTTTATTTTATGTGGCTCGATAGTTCGCTGAAAAAGCGCGCGGGCCTGCCAGATGGCGCCAAAGGTGATAGCTGGTCGGTGCATGGTGGCGGGTTTTATCATGTGGTGAAATATCAGGTGGCCCCCGAAGAAATGCCCGACGCCCTGAAATGGTTTAAGTGGGAGAGCTACATGACGTGGCTCACCGGTTTTACCATGATGTTTGCCACCTATTACTGGAGCGCCTCCGGCCTGCTGATAGACCGCGACGTGCTGGATATGAACGAAGGCATGGCGATTACGGCTTCTATGCTGGTGCTTGCGGCGTCTTGGATTTTTTATGACCGGCTTTGCAAATCCTTCCTGCGGAAATGGCCGGTGGCTGTGATGGCGGTGCTGTTTGTGGCGATTGTGGCGGCAAGCTGGGGCTTTCAGCATGTGTTTTCGGCACGGGCGGCATGGCTGCATACGGGGGCGATTATTGCCACGATGATGACGGGGAATGTGTTTTTTGTGATCATCCCCAATACCAAGATTTTGGTGGCAGACTTGATTGCAGGGCGTGAACCTAAGGCCGAGTTTGGGGTGATCGCAAAATTGCGCTCGACCCATAATAATTACCTGACGCTGCCGGTTATCCTGATGATGATTTCTAATCACTATCCGATGACCTATTCTCACCCTTACGCGTGGGTAATGGTGGCCATGGTGCTGGTGATCGGCGCGGCCGTGCGGATATTTTATAACTGGCATGAGGCTGGCGCGCATGGCTTTGCGGTGCAATGGCAATGGCCATTGGTGGCAGTTATGGCTGTGGGGCTGGTGGTGTTTTCTATGTGGCGGCCGGACCAGAAGCAGGTGGATTTTGATCCGCTGGTTGCGATGGAAATTGTAAATGTTCACTGCGTAAGCTGCCATTCGGCAACGCCGAGCAGCGATATGTTTGACGAGGCCCCTGCGGGCATAAAGCTTGATAACCTTGACCAAATGCGCGCCCATGCCAGCAAAATGGTGGCGCAGGCGGTGCTTTCCACCACTATGCCGCTGGGCAATACCACTGAAATGACCGAGGAAGAGCGGGTCATACTCGGCTCATGGCTGCGGGCGGGTGCGCCCAGCGAATGAGGCTGCTGGTTAAAAATGCTGATGTGTTGGTCACCATGGATGGCGACCGGCGCGAGCTAAAGGGCGGTAGCCTGTTGGTTGAAGACGGCGTGATTGCCTCTGTTGGGCCAGAGATGGCAGCAGATGAGGTGCTTGACGCTTCGGGCTGTGTGGTCACGCCGGGCTTGGTGAACACCCACCACCATCTTTACCAAAGCCTAACGCGGGTGGTGCCCGGTGGGCAGGATGCCCTGCTTTTTGGCTGGCTAAAAACGCTGTATCCGATCTGGGCCAAAATGCGGCCCGAGCATATGAAAATTTCGGCGCAGGTGGGGCTGGCAGAGCTGGCGCTTTCGGGCTGCACGATGTCGTCTGATCACCTTTATCTTTATCCCAACGGGGTGCAGCTGGAAGATACGATTGAGGCAGCCCAAAGCCTTGGGATGCGGTTCCATCCCACCCGTGGCTCTATGAGCATCGGGGAAAGCGATGGGGGGCTGCCGCCCGATAGCTTGGTGGAGCGTGAGGCGGATATTCTGGAAGACAGTATTCGGTTGATTGATAAGTGGCATGATGCCAGCGAGGGCTCGATGCTGCGCATTGGGCTGGCGCCGTGCTCGCCTTTCTCGGTAAGCCGTGAGTTGATGCGGGATAGCGCGCTTTTGGCGCGTGATAAGGGCGTGATGCTGCACACGCATTTGGCGGAGAATGACGAGGATATTGCTTATTCGCTTGAGAAATTTGGCTGCCGCCCCGGCGAATATGCGCAGGAGCTGGGCTGGGTTGGTGAGGATGTGTGGCATGCGCATTGTGTGAAACTCGATGTGAACGAGATTGATTTATTTGCGGCAACCGGCACGGGCGTGGCGCACTGCCCTTGCTCGAATTGCCGGCTTGGCTCGGGCATTGCGCCGGTGCGGGCGATGCGGGATGCGGGGGTTAAGGTTGGCCTCGGGGTGGATGGCTCAGCGAGCAATGACGCGGGGGATATTATCAGCGAGGCACGGCAAGCCATGCTGCTGCAACGGGTGCAAAACGGGGCGGATGCGTTTTCAGCGCGCGAAGCGCTGGAGGTGGCCACATTAGGTGGCGCGCAGGTGCTGGGGCGGCCTGAGTGTGGCGCGCTTGAAGTTGGTAAACGGGCTGATTTTGCGGTTTGGGATGTGCGCAGGCTGGCCCATGCAGGGGCATGGGACCCGGTGGCGGCGCTGGTGCTTTGCGGGCCGCAACGGGTGCGAGACCTATATGTAGAGGGCCGTGCGGTGGTGCAGGGCGGGCAAATAGTGCGGTTGGATATGCCGGTGATTGCCGAGCAAGCGCGGGCTTTGGCGGCGGGTCTGGCCTAGATCGCGGTGCCTCGGCGACCCTTAATCAGCAATTTGAATACAAAATTGCGCATCGAAATCGGGCCACCTCGTTACCGCGTGCGGCGCTGCGCTTGCAGGGGCATTTCGACCGAATGTCAAGGTTTGCCCATTATACCTGAAAGCCCGCACGCTGGGAGGGGTTGGCATTTTGGCTATGCTTTATGATGCGCGGCACCTGAGCCACGAGCAGATCAACAAAGGGATTGGGCGGGAAGAAGGCATAGCAGGGGCGATTGTGCAGTTTCTGGAGAGGGTTGAATAGGCACATCATGTGAATGCCGTGTGTATGCTAGGCTTTGCCGCGATTTATACTGACCTACTCAGCGCAGGTTTTACGGGTGTAATAGGCACGCAAACGAAAAAGGGCGACGCTTGGATGCGCCGCCCTCTTGAACAGAAGTTAAACCTCTTCTGGCAAGACCAGATTAAGAATAATGGCCAACACAGCGGCAGGCAGCAGGCCTGTGCTCAAGAGCATATCAACGGTTTTGCCAACATCGCCATCGCCAAAGAACTTCATGGCTTTGTCTACCTGTTGCAGGCCAATGCCCATGGTCAGCGAAACCGCAAAGATGACCATGTTCCGCTTGTTCCAGTTCACTTCGGAAAGCATGTGAATGCCCGCCGAGGCCACCATGCCAAACATTACGATCACACCACCACCGAGCACGGGGAAGGGCACGGTGTTTACATAGGCCGCCAGCTTGGGGCTAAGGCCGCAGATGATCAGGAACAAAGCGCCGATGGTCACCACATGGCGGCTCATGACACCTGTCATAGCGACAAGGCCCACGTTTTGGCTGAACGAGGTGTTTGGCAAGCCGCCAAACACACCCGCGATGGCCGTGCCAAGGCCGTCAGCAAAGGTTGCGCCGGTGACTTCCTCATCGGTGGCCTCACGGTCAGCGCCGCCTTTAGTGATGCCTGAAACGTCACCCACGGTTTCAACGGCGGACACAAAGGCCATGAGGCACATGCCCAGCACTATGCCCCAGTTGACCTCAAAACCGAACTTGAAGGGCATCGGCGCACCGAAATTGGAGGCAAAGCCGACCTTGGAAAAATCTACCATGCCAAATGCAAAATGCGCCACGGCATAACCAGCGATCATGCCGATCAGCACTGCGGCGGACGACAAAAAGCCTTTAAATGCGAACTTAATCGCCAGCGTGACAACGATCACAGTAAAGGCGACCGTCCAGTTTTGCCCGCTACCCCATGTGGGCTGGGACATGTTGAAGCTACCTGCGCCACCCGCGGCGTATTCAATGCCAACATGGATAAGCAGGAGGCCGATCATCAAAACGATCATGCCGGTCACAAGTGGCGGCAAGGCAAAGCGGATTTTTTTGACAATAAAACCAAGGCCGAAGTGGAAGATGCCGCCGATAATAACGCCGCCCATTAGGCCGCTCATGCCAGCCACGCCTTGGCCTGCAACGGCGGGGATCATCAAGGGGATAAAGGCAAAGCTGGTGCCTTGCACAATGGGGAGGCGCGCGCCGATGGGGCCGATGCCAACGGTTTGAATGAGCGTGGCAATGCCTGCAAACAGGATCGACATCTGGATCATATAATTGATCGCTGGAATATCGGCATTTTCAGAGCCAAAACCAAAGCCGGCAGCGCCGGCCACGATGATGGCGGGGGTGACGTTGGAGGCGAACATCGCCAATACATGCTGAATGCCCAGCGGCACCGCTTGCACGATCGGCGGCATTACATTCGGGTCGGAATATTTTCCGGTGGTTGCATCTGACATTTCATCCCTCGTTTTTATATTGCGCTCTAGTTGGCGCACGTCGCGAGTTTGGAGAGAATAGGCAGGTATTGCAAGGAATTTGTACAAAACACCAAATATTGTGCCTTTTACGCAAGTTTAATGTCGTTGTCCGGCAATATAAACGGCTTCAATGGCGCGGTCATCGCCGAGCATTATGGTGGGGAATATGGACTCCCACAGGGAGTCTGCTTGCGCTGTGCGCTGGGCAATCACGGGGGTGGAAGCAAGGTTTATCACGATAATATCGGCTTCTTTGCCCGCTTCAAGATTGCCGATTTTATCTCCGATATGCAGGGCGTCGGCACTGCCTATGGTCGCCATATGAAGCAGTTGTGCGGGGTGGAGGGCATCGCCCCGGAGCTGGCCGATTTCATAGGCCGAGGCCATGGTGCGGAGCATGGAAAAGCTGGAGCCGCCACCAACATCGGTGGCAAGGCCAGTGCGAATGCCAGCGGCATGGCTGCGGGTAGCGTGAAACAGGCCAGAGCCGATGAAGGCGTTGGAGGTGGGACAGTGGGCGATGGAGGCGCCTGCGTCGCGAATGGCATCCCACTCACGGTCGCTCAGGTAAATCGAGTGGCCCATAACGGCACCGGGGCCAAGCAGCCCAAAATGCTCGTAAACGGCGAGATAGTCGCTGTGCTCGGGGAAAAGCTCCTGCACCCATGCCAGCTCTTCGTGTTGCTCGGACAGGTGGGTTTGCATCAGGCAATCGGGGTGCTCGGCCCAAAGGGTGCCGGTGGCCTCTAACTGCGCGGGCGTGGAGGTGGGAGCAAAGCGGGGGGTTATGGTGTAGGAAAGGCGGCCCGTGCCGTGCCATTTTTGCAAGAGGGCTTTGCTGTCATCATAGCCCGATTGCGCGGTGTCGCGCAGGTTATCCGGCGCGTTGCGGTCCATCAGCACCTTGCCGCCCAGCATCCGCAGGCCCCGCTTTTGGCTGGCCTCAAAATAGGCGTCCACGCTCGCGGGGTGGATGGTGCAATAGGCGCAGGCGGTGGTAATGCCATTGCTCAGGTTGAGGTCGAGATAGGTTTCGGCGACCTGAGCGGCATAGCGCGGGTTGCTGAAACGGGATTCCTCGGGGAAGGTATAGGTGTTGAGCCAGTCAATCAGCCGCTTGCCCCAGCTGGCAATGATCGCGGTTTGGGAAAAATGCGCGTGGCTATCGACAAAGCCCGCCATGAGCAGGTGGCTGCCATGATCGGTGATTGTGGCCTCAGGGTGGGCGGCTTTGAGGCTATCGGCCTCGCCAACCGCCATGATCTTGCCGCCCTCTACCAGCACGGCACCATTTCGAATATGCTGCACGGCTTCATCAACAGGCAAATGCCACGGGTTGCCGGTGAAGCTGAGGGTTTGGCCAAGAAGAAGCTCGGGCATGGACATCCTTACTTTATAAAAGTTGCGCAGGTATTGAACACATCTTTTGCGGCACTGGCAAGGGTATGCAAGATATGGTTCAATCGCATTGCATGAAGCAGAAGTGGTGGGCGACCCTGAATTCGCCCTAAGGGCGAAACTTTAGGGCTGTAGATACTGTTTTTCAAGGGTTTTTGGGATCCAGCAGTTTAAAAAAATTCAAAAAATACAGAATTAGATGTTTGTATTTGGGGCTAGGGGGCAACGATTATATTTCAACTGAACAGGGTTTGTAGTTTCACCGCGTGTGTTCAGAATACCGTTTCATGGGGTTAGTCTATATATCTGACCTGCGTCAAACTGGAGGATATTTGTGGCGCAGGTCAGGACCTGTCAACCAGTTATTAAGATCGTCCAGATAGAAATCGTGTCTGCAAAGACAGGGTCCCTCAGCTGGGATGCGCCGAATTCACAATGTCTTAAACCTAATATTTATTCTGTTCTCGGCCAGAATTACACGTTTGATTTAGCTCAAGGGGTATATAATGGCAAAGTACTTGCAAAAAATCAGCGATCACAAATACACAATATTTGTTTTGGCTGCGGCGGTTGGCCTGTTTTTTATAGCTGCGGAATATGAATTCTATGAAGAATTTTATGAATACAGCCGCATTCACGAAGATTGGGAGCTTGATGAGGGTTTTACTTTTTTCATTATAGCAGCCCTCACCCTGCCAATATTATTGCTTAACTCTCGCAAGAAGCTCAAGATGGCTATCCATAATCAGTCTATCGTCGAAGAAAATCTGCGCCAGCGTTCGGCAGAACTGGAAATAGCGGTGGCCAAGTCTGAGGAAGCCGGGCGGGCGAAATCGGAGTTTCTGGCAAATATGAGCCACGAAATCAGAACGCCTATGAATGGTGTGATGGGGATGGCCGCTTTACTGGCCGACAGCGGCCTTGATTCAGGGCAAAAGATGTTCACCGATGTGATTATAAAATCCAGCACCTCTCTGCTTGAAATTATCAATGATATTCTCGACTTTTCCAAGATTTCTGCCGGTAAGTTGAAGCTTTTTACGGCGCCGTTTGAATTGCGGGAAGCCATTGAAGACATCGCCATTATGAATTCCCCTGAAGCGGCTGAAAAAAACGTAGGGCTAATTGTACGGGTCGAGCCATCTCTGTCGCAAACATATGTTGGTGATGTTGGCCGTATTCGCCAGATTGTCACCAATTTACTGAGCAATGCGGTGAAGTTCACCGAAGTCGGTGAAATCTATATAGATGTTACGGGCGAAAGCTGCGTCACAGCCGACGGGGTGGCGGCATCGCGACTACGTTTTCAAGTCAAGGACACCGGGATCGGAATTCCGGAGGATCAATGCGACGAGGTTTTTGAAAAATTCAGCCAGGTCGATAGCGCCGACACTCGCGAGCATGAGGGAACCGGACTTGGCCTGGCTATATCGGCACTACTGGTGAAACAGATGGGCGGTGAGATTGGCCTTGAAAGTGTGGTTGGCGAAGGGTCTACATTTTGGTTTACAATCACCCTGCCTGAGCCTGATGTTAAAACAAAAAAAAGGAAAGCTCCGCGTGATATAGTAGATCGCCGGATCCTGATCGTAGATGGCAATGAGGCCAGTCGCACTGTTTTGCTGGAGCAAATAACTGCATTGGGGTTTACGGCAACGAGCTGCTCTGGTGGAGCCGAGGCGCTGGCAATCATGCGTAAGCCTTTGGCTGATGATATCAGTTATGGTGCCGTAATTCTTGACTTTCAGATGTCAAACATGGATGGCGGCGAAGTGGCCCGCACTATGCGCGAAGATCCCCAACTCGCCGAGATTCCCATCATCATGCTAACATCAGTGGGCGGAATAGATGCGGGCAAAGACTTCTCGTCGCTTGATTTACAGGCTCATTTGAACAAACCTACCCGCTCCTCGTTTCTGCTGGAAACACTGATTGAGGTCCTGCAACCACACAAGGCCAAAAGCCCTGACAAAAAGCCAATTACTTTGCCGGCAAATTCGGAATCGGTCGATATAATGGTTGCTGAAGACAACGAAGTGAACCGGACCGTGATGGCGCACATACTTCAGCGTCTCGGCTATTCTTGCAAGTTTGCATTTAACGGCGAGGAGGCGGTCGAGATGTTCAAAAACATCAAGCCTAAGGTTATCTGCATGGATGTTTCGATGCCGAAGATGAACGGGCTCGTGGCAACACAAACCATTCGTGAAATCGAAGGCGGCAGCCGAACGCCCATCATTGGAGTCACCGCCCACGCCATATACGGCGATAGGGAAACGTGCCTTGACGCCGGTATGGATGACTATCTGCCAAAACCAGTCTCGCCTGATGCGCTGGAAGAGAAAATAGACTTGTGGCTGGATAAGGGCGAGGACTTAGTCAAAATAGTGTAACAGAGAGGTGGTCCCACAGCGTTGCTCAGTTAGCAGCGTAAATAAGATGAATCTGTTTTCATGGTTAGGCTGCTAATCTCGTTGGTTCTGTTTTTCGGTCATAGGCATCGTCCGGGGGCAATATGCGGTGGGTGGAATGGGGGCGCTCAGCGTTGTAATAGGCCAGCCATTTGCCGATTTCAGTTTTGGCCTCGGAGCCGGTTTCGAAGGCCCTGAGGTAGACGGGTAATGCCTCGATGCAGAATTCGGCGTCCAGCGTATTTGATAGCCGTCAGGCCCGCAGCTTGCGCGCCGTCCAGTCCATAATCGCAACCAGATAAAGGACACCTCGCCGCATCAATCTGCGCACCAGATGACGACCGTATTTGTGGCCCTGACGCTGCATGTGCCGGGCCTTTTGGCCGGTAATACAATCTCGATCGGGTCAGCGACAGCCGTTTGCACTGCCACCGCACGCTTGGGCGCTGGTTTTGTTTTTCTACGCACATTTGCCTGCGATCCTTGCTTAGCGACCGAAGGCTCGTTTCAAAAAATCCCGCTCCACCACCAGTTGCCCAATTTTGGAATGCAACTTGTCAATCTCGGCCCCCACATCTCGAGCACCACCGTCATCCTTGCCAAATCCCGCGCCTTAAAGTCGTTCGAATACCGTTTTCTCTTCGTCATTTCTGATCGTCCTTTTCATAGGCAGATTCACCTTAACAACTGGCCCGAATTTCCGCGACCACCTCTCTTCTGATGATCACACATTAGCAGACCACCACAAGCTGGGACTATACATCTAGTTCAACGCCAGCCGCCTGTAAGCTTTTTGTGAGCGGCCTATCAGGGGGCCGGTCAGAGATCAGCGTGTTTATCTGCGCCAGATCACAGGCTTTAAACGGGGCGCGTTTGTTGAGCTTGCTGTGGTCGGCTAGTGCGATGACCTGTGCCGAGGCGGCGGCCATGGCCTGTGCAACCGTGGCTTCCTGCTGTGAATAATCCATCATGCCAGTGCGGTTTAGGGTGCCCGCAGTTAAAATAGCTATATCCGCCTGATAAGAGGCGATTTCTCTCACGGTGCCAGCCCCCACAGTTTGGGCATTATCGCCGCGATAAAGCCCGCCGAGCAGGTAAATTGCCGCCCCGCCGCTGCCAGCCGCAAAGGTGGCGGCAATGCGGGTGGCGTTGGTGATGATCGTCAGGTTTTTGATTTTTGCGAGGGCGCTGGCGCAGATCAGCGTTGTGGAGCCTGTATCGAGAAGCAGGGCCTGCCCCGGCTTAACGCGCTTGGCGACCTTCTCCGCGATCAGATGTTTTGCCAGCGTGTTTCGCCGCATACGGGCTTCAAAGCCGCCTTCCCCCAGCGGGGTTAGGGTGCGCGCGCCGCCGTGCAATTTGCGAAGTTGCCCGGCATCGGCCAGCGTGCTCAGGTCGCGCCGGATGGTTTCGCTGGAGGTTTCAAATTTTGCGGCAAGCTGGTCAACGCTGACCTCGCCATGCTGGTTGACAAGCTCAAGGATGCGGGCTTGCCGGATGTCGGGTCGAAGGTGCTTGCGCTTGCTTGTCATTTCTTCCTCAATTCAGTTGCTATATATTTGCCCGAGTGGTCATAAAAAGTCATAGTGATTTGTATTTAAATAATATTATAGATCATATTATATCATATAATACGCCCGAAACAACAATACTATAGAGTTTATGCTTGTCAATATTATAGAATCACCGTTAGATGCCTGCAAATTACCCTTTGCCTCTCCCTTGAAAGCGCCGCATGCCAGCCCTTCCCGATAGCTCCGAAATATTTGACGTTGTCATTATCGGCGCTGGTGTCGTCGGCTGCGCAATGGCGCGGCGGTTTGCGCTGGATGGCGCGCGCGTTCTTGTGCTGGAAAAGGCGGCGGAGGTGCTGGACGGGGCGTCTAAGGCCAATAGCGCGATTTTGCACACGGGGTTTGATGCGCCGCCGGGCTCGGTGGAGCAAAAATGCATTGCGGATGGGTATCGCGAGTATCTTGAGATCAGGGAAAGCCTTGGCCTGCCGTTGCTCAAAACCGGGGCCATGGTGCTGGCATGGGATGAGGCGCAACTGGCGCAATTGCTGGTGCTGGTGGCAAAGGCGCATAAAAACGGGGTGGCGGATGTGGCCATGCTGACTCGCGCCGAAATCTTGGTGCAGGAGCCGCATCTTTCCGAGAGCGTAAAGGGTGGCTTTGTTGTGCCGGGGGAGTATTTGATAGATCCTTGGGCCTCGGCCCATGCTTACATTTTGCAAGCCATGGCTAACGGTGCGGAGCTTAGGCGGAATTGCGAAGTGCTTTCAGGGCGGTTTGACGGCGTTTGGCGGCTGAATACCAGCCAAGGGGCCGTGCGGGCCAAGCAGGTGATAAACTGCGCGGGGCTTTACGGGGATGTGATTGACCAGCGCTTGCTGGGCAGTAGCGACTTTAAGATCAAGCCCCGCAAAGGCCAGTTTGTGGTGTTTGATAAGCCGGCCTCCAAGCTTGCCCGCGCTGTCATTTTGCCGGTGCCAACAAAAACCACCAAGGGGGTGGTGATTTTCAGGACCATCTTTGGCAATATCGCTGTGGGGCCAACAGCAGAGGAGCAGGAAAGCCGGACAGATGCCAGCACCGAGGCAGAGACGCTAAAAGAGCTGCGCCGCAAGGGCATAGAGATGCTGCCGGGGCTGGCGGATTACGAGGTGACCACCACCTATGCCGGATTGCGCCCTGCGACCGAGCATCATGATTACCAGATCAGCCAGCGCGCGGCGCAGAATTACATCACCGTGGGGGGGATTCGCTCAACGGGCCTAAGCGCGGCGCTTGGTGTTGCGCGGCATGTGGCGGGGCTGAATGCCCGCGCTGGCTTTAGCGGCAAGCCGCTCAAAAAACCCGTTTGCCCCGCGCCGGATCGGCTTTCGAACTACCACCCGCGCGATTGGGAAAGTGCTGGCCATGGCGGCATTATCTGTCATTGTGAGCTGGTGACCAAACGCGAGATTTTGGCGGCGCTGAACGGCCCGATGCCGCCCACCACCTTGCAAGGGCTAAAGAGGCGCACGCGGGTGTGCATGGGGCGCTGCCAGGGGTTTTATTGCACGGGGCCGCTGGCCACGCTAACCCAGGGCCGCCTTGACCCCGCCATTGGAGAGCCTGATGAATAGCCTGAGCTGCAACATAGCCATTGTGGGTGGCGGCACCGCTGGCTTGGCTCTGGCCACCGAGCTAAAGCGCCTTGGCGTTGAGGGTGTAACCGTGTTGGAGCGCGCGCCAGAGGCGGGCGGCGTGCCGCGCCATTGTGGGCATTATCCTTTTGGGTTGCGGGAATTCAAACGCCTGTTTAAGGGGCCGGATTATGCCCGAAAGCTGGTGAAAAATGCCCGCGTAGCAGGGGTGGATATTCGGACCGATACCACCGTGACCCGACTTCACCCAAATGCGCGCCTCAGCCTGAACACGCCCGAGGGCGATTATGAGCTTCAGGCTCAGCGGGTGGTGCTGTGCACAGGGGTGCGCGAAAGCAGCCGCGCGCAGCGGTTTATTGGCGGGCAGCGGCCGATGGGCGTGCTGGCCACAGGTGCGCTGCAATCCATGGTTTTTCTTAACCAAAAGCGCCCCTTTCGCCGCCCTGTTATCCTTGGCACCGAACTGGTTTCGTTTTCCGCGATCATGACCTGCCGCCATATGGGCATGCGCCCGCAGGCGATGTTGGAGGCGAACAGCCGGGTGACTGTGCGGCAAATCATGCGGCCCTTCCCGGCGCTCAAAGGTGTGCCCATCCGGTTTAATGCGCAGAATATTCGGATTATCGGTGATAAAACCGTGAAGGCGGTTGAATATGGCGATGCCACGGGCCAGCGGCACCGGATCGAGGCGGATGGTGTGATTATTTCAGGCCAGTTCCGGCCTGAATCGGCCTTGCTCCATGCCAGCCATTTGGCAGTGGACGCGGGCACAGGTGGCCCGAGCATAGATCAATATGGCCGCGCCAGTGACCCGAGCTATTTTTGCACCGGCAATCTACTGCGCCCTGTTGAAACCTCATCATGGTGCTGGCATGAGGCAGTGGAAACGGCGGGCCGGATTGTGCAAGATCTTGCTGCGCCTATCGGGGGCGCTGAAAGCATTGCGCTTTGCGCGGCTGACCCCGCCATTAAGTTTGCCTTGCCGCAGCGGCTGGTTAAATCAGAGGCGCCGGGCGCGATGAAGCAGATGCAGCTTCGGCTTGCGCAGCCCGCGAGTGGGTATCTATCTGCGATCTCTGGTGGCCAAACCCTCTGGGGAGATTTTATTGAATCCCGCCCCGAGCGCCGCATTTTGGCTCCGCTCTCGCCGCTGCTAAAGCCCACGCTCACAGCCCCCGTCGAAATGCGTTTCCTTGGGCGCTAATGCGGGCCAAGCTTTGGGAAAACGCTGGTTTTTTTAATGGTGCCGTAAACAAAGCTGGTGTCAATCGAGCCAATGCCGCCGATGGGGTGGATGCGCTTGCGGATGAAATCCTCATAAGCATCCAGCCCGCTGACAATTACCCGGAGCAGGTAATCCACTCCGCCTGTCAGCATGTGGCACTCCTGCACTTCGTCGAGCTGGGTGACGCATTTTTCAAAGTGTTTTACCGTGGCCTCGCTGTGCCGCTCTAGGCGGACCTGCACAAAAGCGGTGATGGGCAGGCCATAGGCCACCGGGTCCACATCGACGCTAAAGCCGCGGATCACGCCGGAGGCCTCAAGGTTTCGGAGGCGCCGGAGGCAGGGGGAGGGGGAGAGGTTCACCTTGTCGGCAAGGGTTTGGTTGGTCATGCGGCCATCTTGCTGCAAGGCGCGGATGATCTGGCGGTCTTTGCTGTCCATTTTGAAGCTTTCTTAGCATATATTGCCAATATTGTGGTATATATTGGCAAAGATAGCAATCAAAAACCCATAGATCGGCGCTATATTGCTCTTAGCAATATCGCATTTCAGGAGCTTATAATGAACACTTCAAAAGGGTTTGCCACCCGCGCCATCCATCATGCCTATAACCCGCAGGATAATGAGGGCTCGTTAACCCCGCCGCTGCACCTGACCTCCACCTTTGCCTTTGAAAGCGCCGAAGCGGGCGGGGAGATGTTTGCCGGAGAGCGCCAAGGCCATATTTATAGCCGCATCTCTAACCCGACCTGTGACCTGCTGGAGCAGCGAATTGCGACGCTGGAAGGGGCAGAGGCGGGCCTCGCGCTGGCCTCGGGCATGGGGGCCATCACCGCCACGCTGTGGACGCTGCTTAGCCCCGGTGATGAGGTGATTGTAGACAAAACCCTTTATGGCTGCACCTTTGCTTACATGCAGCACGGGCTGGCAAAATGGGGCGTGAAAATCACTCATATTGACCTGACCGAGGCCGAAAACCTGCGCGGAGCGATCAGCGAAAAAACCCGTGTGGTTTATTTTGAAACCCCTGCCAACCCCAACATGCGTTTGGTGGATATCGCGGCGGTTTCGGCCATCGCCCATGCGGGCGGGGCCAGCGTGGTGGTGGATAACACCTACGCCACGCCTTACCTCACCCGCCCGATAGAGCATGGCGCGGATATCGTGGTGCATTCGGCTACCAAATACCTTGGCGGGCATGGCGATGTGGTGGCGGGGCTTGTGGTGGGCACGCTTGAACAGGTTACAGACATTCGGATTGTGGGCATGAAGGATATGACGGGGGCTGTGATGGCGCCGTTTAATGCTATGCTGATTTTGCGTGGGCTCAAAACACTGGCTTTGCGGATGGATCGGCATTGCGCCTCGGCCCTTACTGTGGCTCAATGGCTAGAGGCGCATCCCTCTGTTGGGGTTGTGCATTTTCCCGGTCTTGAGCGCTTTCCGCAGTATGACACGGCCAAGCGCCAGATGAGCCAAGCCGGTGCCATGATAGCGTTTGAGCTGAATGGCGGGCTTGAAGAGGGCCGCGCGATGATGAATCGTCTGAAGCTTATCCAGCGCGCGGTGTCCTTGGGAGATGCTGAAACGCTGATCCAGCATCCAGCATCCATGACCCATTCAACCTATACCCCAGAGGAGCGCGCGGTGCACGGTATCAGCGATGGGTTGATCCGGCTATCGGTTGGCCTTGAGGAGGTTGAGGATATTTTGGCGGATCTGGCGCAATCTCTGCCTATGCCCGCCGATATCGCGGCCGAATAAATGGAGGCTCATATGACCCACCTAAAGACCATCGAGCAGCGCCTGCTGTGGCTTTCCCACTGGATGGTCCATCATGCCAACCACATTCGCCCCAAGGCGGACGGTATTAAGGTTGGTGGGCATCAAGCCAGCTCGGCCTCTATGGTCTCTATCATGACAGCGCTTTATTTCTCGGCGCTCAAGCCCGAGGATCGCGTGGCGGTGAAGCCCCATGCCTCGCCGGTGTTTCATGCCATGCATTACCTGATGGGCAATCAGACGCTTGAGAAAATGGAGAATTTCCGCGGCTTTGGCGGGGTGCAAAGCTACCCCTCGCGCACCAAAGATATTGACGATGTTGATTTCTCAACCGGCTCGGTTGGCTTGGGCGTGGCGATTACGTCTTTTGCCTCGATGATGCAGGATTATATCGCGGCAAAGCCATGGGGGCAGGGCGCGCCGATGGGGCGGATGGTGGCCTTGGTCGGGGATGCCGAGCTGGATGAGGGCAACATTTATGAATGCCTGCAAGAAGGCTGGAAAAACGACCTGCGCAACACGTGGTGGATTATTGATTATAACCGCCAATCGCTGGATGGTATCGTGCGCGAAGGGCTGTTTGCGCGGGTTGAAAAGATATTTGACGCCTTCGGCTGGGATGTGGTGCGGGTGAAATACGGCGCGCTACAACGCGCGGCTTTTGCGGAGCCGGGGGGCGACAAGCTGCGCAGTTGGATAGACGCCTGCCCCAACCAGCAATATTCGGCGCTCACCTATATGGGCGGGGCCGTTTGGCGCAAGCATTTGCTTGATGATCTTGGCGATCAGGGCGATGTATCCGCTTTGATCAAGGCCCGCAGTGACGCCGAGTTGGCCGCCCTGATGGAAAACCTTGGCGGCAATTGTGTGGAAACCATGGCGCAAACCTTTGCCGCCATTGACCATGACCGCCCAACCTGCTTTCTGGCCTATACTATCAAGGGCTGGGGCACGCCGATTGCCGGCCATAAAGACAATCATGGCGGCTTGATGAACAAGAGCCAAATGGCGGAATGGCAAAAGCATATGGGCGTGGCAGAAGGGGACGAATGGGCACCCTTTGCGACGGTAAAAGACACGCCCGCCCTTAAGGGCTTTCTGGCACAGGTGCCGTTTTTTGCCAACGGCCCCCGCCGCTTTCACGATGAAAAGCTGAGCGTGCCCGAAATCGCGCTGAGCAGTGACCGTGAGATGTCCACCCAGATGGCCTTTGGCAAAATACTGGATGATCTCTCTAAGGGCCGCTCGGATTTGGCCGCGCGGATCGTGACAACCTCGCCCGATGTGACCGGCACCACGAACCTTGGCGCATGGGTAAACCGGCGCAAGCTTTTTGCGCGCACGGCCCAAGCCGATGCCTTTATCGAGCACCGCATTCCCTCCACCGCGAAATGGGAATTTGCGCCCGAGGGGCAACATATTGAGCTTGGCATTGCCGAAATGAACCTGTTTTTGCTGTTGGGCGCGGCGGGGCTTTCCCATAGCCTGTTTGGCAAGCGCCTTATTCCGATCGGCACGGTTTATGACCCGTTTGTCAGCCGTGGCCTAGATGCACTAAATTACGCCTGCTACCAAGATGCCCGCTTTATAATTGTTGGCACGCCTTCGGGCGTAACGCTGGCACCCGAAGGTGGCGCGCATCAGTCGATCGGCACACCGCTTATTGGCATGTCGCAAGACGGCTTGGCCGCTTTTGAGCCGGCTTTTGCAGATGAGTTGGCGGTGATAATGGCGTGGGCGTTTGATTACCTCCAGCGCGATGGTGAGGGCGACCCCGATGAGCGCACATGGCTGCGCGATGAAACCGGCGGCTCGGTTTACCTGCGGCTTACGACCAACCCGATTGAGCAACCGGGCAAACGGGTGGATGATGCCTTTCGCCAAGGGGCGATAGATGGTGCATATTGGCTGCGTAAGCCGGGGCCAAATTGTGAAGTGGTGATCGCTTATCAAGGGGCGGTGGCGCCTGAGGCGATTAAAGCGGCTGGCATGGTGGGCCAAGGGCGGCGGGATATCGGCGTTTTGGCGGTAACTTCGGCGGACCGGCTGAATGCGGGTTGGACAGCGGCACAGCGCGCCCGCGCGCGCGGGCAGACCGCCGCCAAATCCCATGTGGAAGCCTTGCTGGAAGACCTGCCGCGCCATTGCAAAATCATCACGGTGATAGATGGCCACCCTGCCACGCTTTCATGGCTGGGCAGCGTTGCTGGCCATCAAAGCCTCCCGCTCGGGGTGGAGCATTTTGGCCAAACCGGCACCATTGGCGACCTCCACCGCCACCACGGCATAGACGCGGCGGCGATTGTGGGAAAGGTGAATGGGCTGACAAGCGGAGCAGGGCTGGCTTCATAGCTTCAAGTTGCGGGGCTTTGGCTAAAACATAGCCGAAACCCGGCGCCTTTGCTTTGGTCCAGAATCTCGATGCCGCCGCCCGTGGCTGCCAGCACAGACTGAACAATATTCAGGCCCATGCCCGTGCCGCCGGATGTGCGCCGCGTGGTGAAAAAGGGTGTCAGGACCTTATCGCGGTTGCCCGCGCTGATCCCTTTGCCATTGTCAGATAGGAGAAGCTCGTTTTGCCCCGCCGTTAGGGCCACTGCTGTGGCCCCGTGCTCGGCGGCATTTTCTAGCAGGTGCTTTAGGATCATGGTGAGGGTTTCGGGGGGGAGTGGCAGCGATAGCCCAGCGTTTTGCGTGCTAAGATTTAGGGTTTTGAATTGTGAGGCCAGCGGGGGCAGAACCTCGGCGAGGGTTGAGTGACCAGAGCGCAGGGGCTGCTCGGCCATTGCATATGCCCTCATGCTTTGCAGCAGGCTTTCCATGCGGGCAGTATCGGCTTGAATATTGGCCAAAAACCTTTGGCGCTGGGAGGCGCTCATGCTTGTATCAAACAGTAATTCAGCGGCTCCCTGCACAGCGGTGAGGGGTGATTTTAGCTCATGGGTGGCGTGGGCGGTATAGGTGTTTATGGCGTCTTGGCGCTGCTGCAAGCGGGTGGTCATGGCGGCAAAGCTCTGGCTCAGGGTCTCTATTTCGCGGGTGCCGTAATGCTTGGGCGGGGTCCAGCGCGGCTTGCGGCTTTGGGCAATTAGCGCGTGCAGCGGGCGGCTGATGAAACGCCAGAAAACCAGCCCGATCAGCCCTGTGGCCAGCGCCACAAACAGCAGCGCTTTCAAAAGGTTAAAGCGCTCGCCGTATAGAAAACGAAATATGTGGTTGGGGGTGCGGTTGAGGTAAACTGCGCCAATAACCCGCCCGGTTGCCACCACAGGCAGCGCCACAAACACCCGCAATCGGCTGCCCGCGCTCAGCCCGTAAACCAGCGGCGTGCCCTCGGCCCGAATGCGCTGGCGCGCCACCGAAATAGGCTGGCCGGAAAGGGCCGTCGCAACCTCTGGGATAGCTGCAAGCGAAAGGCCCAGCTCAGCGGTGCCGGCGATGACCGTGCCGTTATGATCCAGAATGCGAAAACCCGCTAGGGTGTGTTGCTGCGCGCCCATGGCAATGCGGCTAAGGGCAGGGCCGATGGCAGAGGCGTTGGGCGCGCCGCTTGCTGGCGCAGCGGCGGAGCGCGGTGGCAAAACCGTATCTGTTCCGAGCGAGAGCGTGGGAAAAATCGGGGTATAGCCCGCAAAATCACTTGCTGGGTTTTGGGGCGCGAGGGGCAAATGGCTAAGGTCATCCGGGCCATGCTGCGCAAATAATTCTACATAGGCCGCGGCCAAAACAGAGGCTTGCCCGATCAGGCTTTCTTCGGTTTGCTGCACCAGTTGATTGGCGTAAAATTGAAACAGGATCAGCCCGGCAAAGGGCAGGCACAAAACCAGCCCAAGCACCAGCGCCACCACATGCCAGAGCTTTGGCCGCCATTTCTGTTTTACGCTGTCTGGCACGCACCCATCCTCAAGCCAACACCATGCACAGTAATGACCCCGTCTTTACAGCCAGCATCGGCCAGTTTGGCTCGGATGTTGCGGATATGGCTGTCAATCGTGCGCTCGGAAACATGGATGTTTTGGCCATATATGGCCTGCATGAGCTGCGCCCGAGCAAGCACGTTTTCCGGCTTGTTCAGCAAAGCGGCCAGCAAGGCAAATTCAGATGCTGTGAGGGGCACATTTTGCCCCGAAAAAAGGCAAAGATGGCGGGCGGGGTCAAGCAGGAGCGCGCCGCGCTGAAAGGGGGCTGGCCCCGCAACAGGCTGGGGGCTGGTGCGCTTTAAAATAGATTTCACCCGCGCCACCAACTCACGCGGGCTAAAGGGCTTGGTGACATAATCATCCCCGCCAATTTCCAAGCCGATCACGCGGTCAATCTCCTCATCCCGTGCCGAGAGAAACAGAATCGGCAGGTCAGAGAACTTGCGGACCTCGCGGCACAGTGCAAGGCCATCCATTTCCGGCAGGCCGATATCAAGCACCAGCAGCTTGGGCGGGGCGGCTTTGATACGGGCCAGCGCGGAGATGCCATCGGCTGCAAAAAGCGGCGTAAAGCCAGCGTTTTGCAGGGCAAACCCTATGACCTCCAGGATATGGGGGTCGTCATCTACGACTAATATCGGCGTGCTCATCGGGCCTCGGTGTGTTGCTCTGCTGCAAGATAGCCCGCAAGGCGCGCGTTGCGATAGCCCCAATCTCGCCAGCCTTTGGCAGGCCTGAATTTGGGCAAGGTGAATGGCGGGCAAAACTGCGGGCCTTGGGCCAGAATAACCGGCAAAGCCTGCGGCCCCAAGCGGCAAATATAACCCGCATCAACTCGCCCGTCTTTCAGCGGATGGTTAACGTTATATTGCGCAATGCTGGCTGCAAAATTGGCAAAGCAGCTGAGGTAAAGCACGATGAGCGCCGCCGCGAGATTTTGGCTAACAAGCCAAAAATTGGTTTTGTTTCTAGATATTTGAACGCTGACAAGCACCAATCCGACAAAGACCAACAGCATCCAGATAAACGCGGTGACCCGCAGGTAAGTCAGCGCGTAGGTTTCCACATAAAGGCTTAGCCGGAAGGCAGCTGACAGCACCAAAAACAGATTTTGCAGCAGCCATACATAAACAAGGCCGCGCAGCAGGCGGTCTTCTATAATCAGGGCGCGGGTGCCAATGGCAAATGCGCCGGAAAGCAAGGCCGTGCCCACCAAAGGATAGGCCCCGCGATGGGCATAGCTGGCATAGCTCATGCCCTCGGGCAGGCTCATCCCGCCCGTCAAAACCAGCAGATCAAGCCCGGTTTGCAACGCAAAAAGGCTGTTAAACAGGATAAGCGAGCTGCGGACCGAGGCAGCGTTGACCACCATGCTCAGCCCCTGCGGCGCAGAGATAGCGCGGGGCGGTTTTAGCTGGCGGACCCGAAAGAGCGGCAGGTTCAGGTATGGCCAGATAAAAGCGGCAGCCATGAGCCAAAACAGCGCCCGTATTGCGGTATCAACCGTGATGAGCTCCACCTCGGACAGCGCCTTCGCCACCTGCTCAAAAACCGGATTAGCCGACACAAAAAAACCCATAAATATGATGCCGAGTGAGAGCGGAAGCAGCCAAGATGCCGCGCGCTGCCCAAGCGCCGCTTGCGGCTGCGCCCCGCGCAATGAGGCCCATGCCGCACCGAAAAACCGCAGCGGCCCAAGGCTGGTGATTTTCAGGAAAATACTGAGGATTCTGGCCCAGCCCCCCAAGGCATCCAAGGCCAGCCAAGAGGCAATAGCCGCCACCCCGAGCACTGAAAACATCAGCGAAAGCGGTTGAAGCTGCTCCAGCACCGGAAGGTTTGTGGCTATGCTCAGCCCGAGCGCTGCCAGCCACGCGTTGCGCGTAGTTTTCTGACGGCGGGCCAGCAGCATGGCGATGCTCAACAGCGTGGAAAATATGGCCACAGAGGCCCCGGCGTTTTGCTGCCAAAACAACCAATCCGCCAGCGTAACCAAGCAAAGCAAGAGGAGGCGCGCACTTCGATTGCGCCCAGAAATGCGGATGCGTTTGCGATCGCTTTTGGGGCGGCGCGGCGGGGTGGTTTCGCTGCTAAGCCACCATCCATCCAGTTTCAATTTTTCCGGTAGGCCGTTGATGACAAGCGGGGAATTCATATCTGCTCCAATATCCTGGTTAACTTGTGATGGGCGCAAGATGGCAGAGCGCTTTGCAGATGATGGCCGCAATGTGTGAAGGGAATGAGGTGATTTTGTGCAGGTTTTATGCAAGCGCCTTGGGCTCTGCTTGGCAAAGCCCGCCGTCTATTTGGCCTTGGTCTGCGCCCGTGATCGTAATGTTTTTGAGCCAGATACCCACACGGTTTATGGCCCCGTTTTCCGGCGCATTGATCTGGCCACCACCGGCAAAATGGATGTTCCCGCTCTCCGGTGAGCAAGGCAGAATGTTCATTTTCGGGGTGTCGATAAACTGTGCAACGAACAGGTTTTCGGAGGAGTTATGAAGCTCTTCGAGCGTGCCGACTTGCTCGATAATCCGTCTGCTAACGTCATAGCTTCTACTTGATCATGGGTTACATAAACCATGGTGGATTTCAGGGTTTGGCGCAGCTTGGCTATTTCATAGCGCATTTCTACCCGTAGGGCGGCGGTCCATATAGTCATCAAGCTGTAGGGCCTTGGAGGCGCCATTCACTGCGGCATCAATCGCGGCTTTGGGTTTCCCTGCGGTTTTCAGGCCAAAGCCCACGTTTTCACGCACCGACATATGCGGATAAAGCGCGTAAGACTGGAAAACCATAGCCAGCCCGCGCTTGGCGGTTACGCCTGTGCCGTTAATCAGCACCTGCCCGCCAGATAGCCGTTGCCCCGCCGAAGATTTTCGGCTTGGGCTTTATGCCTCATGTCTTTCAGGCTGATCCTGATCAGGGTATTTACAATGCCCCAAGGCGGCCTGCGCCAATAGCGATAGGCTTCAAAGCGGGGCGAGGCGGGGTCGTAGCTCGGAAACCTGAGGCAGTTGAAAAAACTGTCAATTACTCCCGTTTATGATCATTCACATGGGGCGCGGGGTGTGGCATGCTGTTTGGGCAGTTTACCCATGGTGGGTTTGCTTTTGGTGAAAGGATATGTGCCAATGTGGGGTGAGCTAAATATTATGGTGCCGTATGCGGCTGGCCTTTATTTGCTATTGGTGGGGGTATTGGTGCTGTTTCAGTTTGCCTTAGCGGCGGGGGCGCCTTGGGGGCATTTGGCGATGGGAGGCAAGTTTCCGGGGCGGTTTCCGGTGGGCATGCGCATTTTATCGGTTGTGAACGCTATGATAATCGCGGCGATGGGCTGGATTGTGGCCAGCCGTGCGGGGCAATTTACATTTATGGCCTATGACTTTCCGGCTTGGGTGATTTGGCTCGTGGTTGCATTTGGGGTGCTTGCTATGATTGCCAATTTAGCCACGCCCAGCAAGCCCGAGCGCGCGCTTTGGGGGCCAGTGACTGTGGTGATGCTTCTTTGCACTTTAGTGGTTGCGTTGGCGCCATCGGTGGAAATCGCGAGCTAGCAATCTGCACATTTATTTGTAAAATTCTGTGTGCAGGGTGCGGGTGATTTTGCGCGCGATCTGGGCGGGCACATCATGCCCCGAGATCAGGGCGAGCGGGTCAGAGCTTTGGTTGAACATATCAAAAAGCCATTGGTCGTCATGGCGGTATTTTGGCTGGGTTCTACCAAGCGTTATCGCGAGCGATGCTGCAGGGTCAGGCAGGAAAAATGAGCTACTTTCATGGCTTTGTGCTACGCGGTTTGCCCAGAGCTTTTCAAGCTGCGCGGGGGCGTAATGAAAGAGCGGGGCGGCTTTGCTGAGCTTGAGTGCGGCTTGCCCTTTGGAAAACCGTGTAAACACCGGGCCTTTGGCCGCATCGGGGGTGGTGTATTGCACCCGCCAGCCATTTTGCGCCAGCAGGTGCAGCGCGGTTGACCTTGCCGGCTCGGGCACACAGATTTCAATGATATCAGCGGCTTCATTGGCCACGGCTTTAGGCTGCACAAACCATTGGGCGGCACCCGTTAGCACCCATAAAATGCTAAATTCATCCAGCACATCCAGCGCCGATTTTGCGGCCTTTAGGTTCATCTGTCCGCGCACCCAAAGCTGGCGCTTTAGCCCCGTTAGGCGGCTGGCGGTGGTGGGGGCGAGGGCAAGATCAGGAAAGCGGTTGAGCAGGCGCACCAGAAGGCGGTGCTCGGGGTAGGTGGTATCGTTAAGCTCAAATTTCGTAAACCATTGCGCGGCCAGCGCCTCGGCCTTGGCGGCATCCACGTGAAAGCAGGCGCGGAGCAGGTGGTGCTGGCGCGGGGTCTCCCAAGGCTTGAGGCTACCAAAGATCACGCACCGCCGCCCTTGCGGCGGCGCATGGCGCGCATAACGACCTCCATATAGCCTTTGTCTTGTGCTGGATTTCGCTGCCATGAAAGGCTGCCTTTATGGATGCGGCGGCGCACCAGCGGGGCTTCCAGCATATGCATTGCAATATTCAGCGCACGGGCGCGAGCCATCCATTCAACCATTTCGCCGCGATAGCCCGGCATGTCCTCAATCGGGCCGGTTTTATGAAAGGTTTCAAGCCGCATAAGCAGGGTGGAGCGCGCCCAGCCTGATTTTTTCTCGTCGCTGGTAGCGGTGTCCACATCCGCGCCGAAGTTGCGCATGCGGGTGAAAGACATTTCAGCAGGCCCCGCCAGCAAAATGGAAAATTGCTGCTCGATTTTGTTTGGGTCCCATAGGTCATCAGCGTCTAATGTGGCTACAAATTCGGTTTTTACCTCTGCCATGCCGCGGGTGGTGGCGCTGCCCGGCCCGCTGTTTTTTTGGCGGATAAGGCGTAGGGGCGCGTCGAGGCTGGCCAGCGCGGCGCTTAGGTTATCGGTGGAGCCGTCATCCACGATGATGATCTCGGCGGGCAGGTGGGATTGGGCCATCACTGAAACTATGGTTTCCCCGATAAAGGCGGCCGCGTTATAGGCCGGAATGACCGTGCTATAGGCTGGTAGCATCAGGGTGCCCTCTGTTTTTCTAGCGCGGGGCTGAGCTGGGAAATTGAAAACACGCCGTCCATCGAGGCGAGCTCGGGGTTGAGCTTGCGCCGCCGGATATGGCCCATGAGGGCGCGGGCAAAGCCGCGCTTTGTGGCCTGTGTATCCCTAGTGGCACTGCCCGCGTGCTGTCGGTAAAGCAGCGCAATCTCGTCGCTCAGGTGCGCCTTGGGGCCAAGCTCAAACAGGCGCAAAATATAGTCGGTATCCTCGCCATGGGTAAAGCTGGTGTCAAACCGGCCCACATGGGCCAGCAAGGCGGGGCGATATATGCCGATGCTCATGCTGATTGTGCGCGAAATCAGGGATTTGTCGCGAGGCTCATTGGCCATTTCCTGCTGCTCTGACTCAATAAGGCAAAGCTGGCCATAGTGCAGCTCAAGCGTGGGGTCGCCCGCCATTATCCGGCAGGCTTTTTCCAAATGCCCCGCTTCAAAAGCGTCATCACCATCAAGGAAGGTGACAAGGTCACAATCTTCGGGGATGGAGGCCAGCAAGGTATTGCGGGCATGGGAAACGCCGAGGTTTTCTGTCCGGATGAGGCGGATTTGTGGTGTCTCCTTGGAAATATTCTCAACAATTTCAGCGGTGTTGTCGGTGGAGCCGTCATCCACGATGATGATCTCGACATCCAGCGCCGCCCTTGCTTTGAGCACTGAAGAAATCGCGGCACCGATAAAACGCGCCTCATTATAAACCGGCATAAGCACGCAGAGCTTCATGACCGGCCCTCCTGAATAAAATCTCTTATAGACGCCGCTATTTCACGCGGGTCTTCGCTGAGGTGCAGATGAAAGGCCGGCACGGCGCGCACCACTTCTGCGCAGGCTTTAAAGGTGGCGCTTCGATCACCGCCAAGCTGGAGCATGGTGGAGGGGGCCAGCGCTTGAAGCGCCTCAAAGGCGCTGGCGGGCGTGAGCCCTGACCGCTTTAAATGGCTGACTTTCGGCAGCAATATGGCCTTGATATTAGCCATATCTACGGCGGCCTCGGGAAACACTTCGCGCAGGTCAAACACATGTTTGCCTTGCCAGTTAAGGGGGCTTTCCACGCCCTTAATCTCTACCCGCGCCAGCCCTTGGCTGTCTTGCTTCATCATCCGGTAAAGCGGGCGGGCTACGGGGGAAGGCGCGGGGGAAACCACGCAGTAATCATCCCCCACGCTTTGCAGCCCGTTGGCCACGCCCGCCAGCGTGGTGCCTGATTTTCCGGCCCCGCCCGGGCCAGCCAGCAAAATGCCTTTGCTGCCCAGGCTGAGCGAGGCGGCGTGCATCACCATGCGGCCCTTGGCCCGCATAACCCAGCCCAGCAGGTTGGCCAACGGGGCGGTTGGCTCCCATTCCGGGTAGGCCTCGGGATGGGGCAGCAGGCGCAGGCCGATGTTGCGGGCGGGGTCAAACAAGTCCCACCTGTTTTGGCCAGCATCAAAGCTGCCAAAAAGCCCAGCTTGGGCCAGGGCCTCGTCCAAGGCCAGCGGGGAGAGTTCGCTTAGGTCGCCAAGGGCGGGCAGCTCTGCCAGATAGGCACCGGAATAATCGCAATAAATCCGCGCGCTGGGCGAGGCGGCAGGCGGGTCAAACTGGCCGGAAAGCCAGTGCACCACTTTCGGAGTGGTCTCCGCAATGCCCACGGTGACGCCAGCCACGCAAATCCGGGTTTGGGCCGCCGTTTCCAGCGCCTTTTCCGCGCGGTCTAGCGCGGAGGTGGCAAATGCGGCAAGGCTATCCGGCATCAGGCATAACAGGCCAGCCCGCTTCGGGGGCGACATCATGGATAGGGTCTGCGGCTAGCAGATCACTTAAATCATCAAAACACTCAAACGGGAAGCTTGCGCCAATGGCGAGCACCGCCGCCGCTTGGGTAGATGTGGCATCCAATGCCGCGCTACCTTCAACAGGCCGCACGAGGGTGTGCTTTTGCATGTTTTCAAAATAGTGCGCGGCCTCGGTTCCGGCCTCAGGGTTGGTTTGGCTTATCTGCGCGCTTAGGCTGGCGGGGCAAATGCCATCCAGCACCATATCGAGAAAGGCCCGCGGGGCGCCTGTTACGTTAAAATACTCACCTGAGCGCAGGTTAAGCAGCACAAGATCCGCGTCAAAATCCTCGGCCATTACATCGGGGGTGTTGAGTTCAAAACTGGTTGTCACAAGGGGGCCTCGCCTGAGATAATTCTTTTGCGAAAGCTAACGAGGTTTTGCTCGCTTTTCAATCGTATTACGGTTAAAAGCGAAAAATGTTTTCAGCACATTCACAACCGGGGATATTCCCTGAAGGGCGATTGCATCATTTGGTGTTGGCCGCCTGCGGTGAGGGTGATGCTCAAAGCGCATGGCACGCCTATGCAGAGGCGCTCGGCGATGGCTTTCCGAATGAAGGCGAGCTGCGGGTATTTCCGCTTATTGCCAGCCGCTTGGATGGGGATGTAAGCCAGCAACCCTTGGCCAAATACCTTGAAAGCGCGCGGCGCTGGGCGCGGATGCAAGCCATGCTTAACCAGCAGCTTTCCGGCCAAATTGGCGCGTTGTTTCAGGGTGAGGGCATCCCCTTGATGTGGACAAAAGGCGCGGCTTTGGTGGCCCGCACCGATCAGCGCGCTGACCTGCGCCCCTCGGCGGATATTGATGCGCTGTTTCGCTGGGAAGATGTAGACCGCATTTTGGAGCTGGCGGAGGGGGAGGGCTGGAAGCCGCGCCTTGGGCTGATGAAAAACAAAGCCCGCGCCCGCTATGCCAATACCGAGCTCAGCTATGATATTGGCGCGCGCGGCGAGTTGGACCTGCAATGGCGCCCGCGCATGGCCTTTACCTATGACACCGAGATTCAGCCGTGGCTGTGGCAAGACCCCGCCCGCCACGAGGATGAAACCGGTACGCCTTATGCCAGCGATACCTGGCTATTGATCGAAATACTTGACCACGGCCTGAACGCCAATGAAGTGCACCCGATCCGCTGGGTGATAGATGCCGTGCGGCTGCTGGAATGGCAGCATGAGCGCATAGACTGGGAGATGTTTGTTAAGATCGTTACCCGCAATAAGCTGCATCACAGCTTTCTTATTGGCCTGCAAACGGTGGCTAAATACTCGCCTCACATTCCGCAATCTGTTTTGGACCAGCTGAAAAATATCCGTGTTACTTATCTGGACAAAGAGGAGCTGAAGGCGCGGCTCAGTGCGGAGAACCTGGCCAAAGCCTATAATGCCCAACAATCCCTGAACAGGCTTCGGCGCGAGCCCTCAAAAATGTATTTCAAATCCCCGGTTAACCCGTTGCTTAAAAAGCTAAATATTTCGATGCCGGCGCGGGCCATGATTGCCGCGCGCAATGTTGTTACGCGCCTGCTGTTTCCGCTTTGGTATTTGTGAAGCCTGTGCCGAATTTGTGATTTCAGCTTGCGGGGCGGGGCTGATAAAAGGTGATATGAGCCGTATTCTCTTTATATTCGCGAGCTTGGCCGCTGTTGCAGGGCTGCATTATTCGGGCCTTTTAGCGCGGGTTAACTTAACGCACCCGATATGGCGTGAAAATGCTGCGCTTTATGGCGGCCTCGCGGGGGCGGCTCTCTCTGCGCTTGTATTCTGGTCCAGCGCGGCAAAGCCGCGCCTTGGCCGCTGGCTTGAGCGGTTGGTGATGCTCGGGTTTATCGCGGCTTTGGCTGTTTCCCTGATCAGCGCCAAGATCTTTATTGAGGCCGCGGAGTATAACGCGCTGGCGGTGCAGCTTTGGCATAAAGGGTCTTACGCTGTGTTTATAAGTTTTGTGCCCAGTTTGGCGGCGCTGCTGGCCAAGCTAAGAATCATAGGCAGCCCTGCGCGCGGCTGATAAGCTTGGCCTATGCAGAATTATGACAATACCATTGAAATAGCGCTGGAATGGCTGGCCGCTGGAAAAGCGGTGGCGCTGGCCACGGTGATTGAAACTTGGGGCTCGGCCCCGCGGCCTGTGGGTAGTCAGTTGGTGATATCCGGTGACGCTGAAATCATGGGCTCGGTTTCGGGGGGCTGTGTTGAGGGGGCCGTAGTGGAAGAGGCGCTGGAAGCGCTGGAAAGCGGCGAATGCACGGTGCTGGAATACGGCGTGACCTCGGAGGACGCTTTTGCTGTCGGGCTGGCTTGTGGCGGGAATATCAGGATATTGGTTGAGCCTGTAGGCGTAGGGCAGGGGCCGGATGTAGCTGTGCTGGACGCCCTCGCCGCCAAGCGTGCGGCGCGGGAAGCTGTGGCTTATGGCGTGCATTTGGAAAGCTGGGCGCGGGTGCTGCGGGAGCCAGAGGATGCGCTTGTTGGCGACCGTTTTACCTCTGATAAATCGGGGCTAAATGGTGTGTGGTTTATCGGCATTCACAACCCGCCTTTGCGGATGGTGATTGTTGGCGCGGTGCATATCGCCCAGCCTTTGGTGCAAATGGCGCGGCTTTGCGGCTTTGACGTGGCGCTGAATGACCCGCGTGAGGCCTTTGCCTCAGAGGTGCGATTCCCGCGCGAAAAGCTCGTGCATGATTGGCCCGATGAGGCACTGGCCGACATGGGGCTAGATGCCCGCACGGCGGTTGTTACGCTTTCTCACGATCCCAAAATTGATGATCCGGCCATTTTGACCGCACTCAAATCGCCGGTGTTTTACCTTGGTTGCCTTGGCTCTAGCCGCACCCATGCCAAGCGTGTGGCACGGCTAGAGGCGGGGGGCGTTGAGGCACGGGACATTGCCCGTATTCATGCCCCCGTGGGCGTGGATATAGGCGCGAAAACCCCGGCTGAAATTGCAGTGTCGATCATGGCCCAAATCACCGAGCGCCTCCGCAGGCTGGAGACTCGCCCGTGAAGTTTGGTCCGGTGCCTCTGGCCCAAGCTGAGGGTGCGATTCTGGCGCATTCTGTGAAAGCTGGCGGCGTTGTGCTCCAGAAGGGGCGGGCGCTTGACATGGCCGATGTTGAGGCGCTGAAAGCTGCTGGGCGGGGCGCGGTGGTTGTGGCCATTCTGGGCGATGATGACTTGGGCGAAAACCAAGCCGCAGAGGTGATCGGCGAGGCAGGCCTCGGGGGGGGGATTGTTACTTCAAAGCCCCATGCGGGGCGGGTGAACCTGCTGGCTGAATATGCCGGTGTGCTGGAGGTGAACGCGGCGGCGGTGAACGCAGTTAACGGGATTGATCCGGCAATCACTCTGGCCACGCTGCCAGCCTATGCCCGGGTTGATAAAGGCCAGCTTCTAGCGACGATCAAGATTATTCCCTACGCTGTGGCAGCGCAGGCGGTGGGTATGGCCGCCTCAAAAATGAGTGGGGCTTTCCGGCTGCACAGCGTGTCAAAAACCAATATTTCATTGGTGATGAGCACAGTTGAGGGCTTTAAACCCAGCCTGCTGAAAAAGGGCCGCCGCGCGGTTGAGGCGCGGCTGGCGCGCTTTGGGCTGGGGCTGGCTGAGTGCCGGATTGTGCCCCACCAAGTGGAGGAAATGGCGCAGGCGATTTCTGAAAGTAAAGGGGAGCTTTTGTTGCTGCTTGGAGCATCGGCCACCGGTGATATTGCGGATACCGCCCCCGAAGCTTTGCGGCTGGCGGGCGGGGAAGTGCAGCGCTTTGGCATTCCGGTGGACCCGGGAAATTTGCTATTTACCGGCCAGCATAAGGGCCGCGATGTGCTTGGCCTGCCGGGCTGTGCGCGGTCACTGGCGCTAAATGGTGCAGACTGGGTGTTGGAGCGGCTGGTTTGCGGCATTAAAGTGGATGACGCCATGGTTTCCGGCATGGGCGTTGGTGGGCTCTTGAAAGAGATTCCAACCCGCCCGCAGCCGCGGCGAAATGCAGGGGAAAGCCAAGGCAAGATTGCGATTATTTTGCTGGCGGCGGGGCAGTCGCGCCGAATGCGCGGGCGGGATAAATTGTTGGAGCCGGTGGGGGCGGGTAGCATGCTAGAACACGCGGCCAAAGCCGCGCTTGGGAGCGCGGCGGATACGGTGTTTGTGGCGCTGCCCCCGCAAGCCGATGCCCGAAGGGCGAGGCTTGCCGGGTTGGCCGTAAGGCCAATAGATGCGCCGGATTATGCGGAGGGCATGGGCGGGAGCCTGCGCAATGCCATGGCCCATATTGGCACGGAGTATAGTGCGGTAATCGTGGCGCTGGCGGATATGCCAGAGGTGACCTCCGCCCATTTTAATGCCCTGATCAAGGCCTATGATCCGATGCAAAACTATGAGATTTGCCGCGCGCAATCCGGGGAGGGCCACAAGGGCCACCCTGTTTTGTTTGGCCACCGATTCTTTGAGGCGCTCAGCGATAGCGCAGGCGATTCTGGCGGCAAGGCGGTTGTGCGGAGCAGCGCCGATTTTGTGCTGGACGTGCCCACCAAAGGACCGGGCGCGGCGCTCGATTTGGATACGCCAGAGGCGTGGGCGGCATGGCGGCACAAGCTGGCACCCTAGTAAATTGCCTCTGGCTTTGCGAGGGCTGGGGTAGCGCGGGCTGCGGCGTTGGGAATGGTTCGGAGCGGTGTGTTTGCTGAAATGTCGTGCCATGCCAGCCGCCCCCACACGCCAAAGGCACCTTATCAGCAGAGCTGAACGGCTTTTGCCTCCGGCGGTGGCCTCGCTACGCTCGGTGGGGCGCTATCCGTTGGGGCCGATTTTTACCAGCAAGTCTATAAGATTTTCGATATGGCTGTCTTGGGTGCGAAACGAGGATATGCTGATGCGAAAGGCGGGGCCGGATTGCCAGGTGGAGCCGCCAAACCAGGCGATGCCGCTTGCTTGCACCTGCGCGAGGATATTTTGGGTGGCGACAGGGCTGGCTCCGCGCACCAGGACTTGATTCAGCACCACACGGTTCAGAATCTCGAACCCTGCGGCCTCTAGCGCCTTGGCCACGTGTTTGGCTTGGTGGTGATGGCGGCGCACCATTTGGGCCACGCCATCACGCCCGAGGCTCCTGAGGGCGGCCCAAATGGGGATACCACGCGCGCGGCGCGAAAACTCAAGCGTCAGGTTTTTTTGAGCGGCCGCAGAGGCGATGGAATAGGCGGCGTCGCTGTTCATGACGCGGGCAAGCGCGGCGGGATTGCGGCAAATGGCCATGGCCCCGTCATAGGGGGTGTTGAGCCATTTATGGCCATCGGTTGTCCAGCTATCGGCACGTTCCACAGCTTTGGTTAAGGGCCGCAGCTCGGGGGAGGCCTGTGCCCAAAGGCCAAAGGCCCCGTCAACATGGACCCATGCCTTTGCCGCTTCTGCGAGGGGCATGATTTGCGCAAACGGGTCAAATTCCCCAGTATTCACTTCGCCTGCTTGCAAAATCAGAATGGTGCTGTCGTCGAGCGCTGGTAATTGCTCGGGGATAATGCGGCCATGGGTATCTACGGGGGCTTTCAGCACCCGCGCCCAGCCAAAGCCCAATATTTGCAGGGCTTTACGGATGGTGATATGCGCAGTTTCGGAGATCACAACCTTGATCTCGGGCGCCCCCATGAGCCCGTCTTGCAGGTAATCCCACCCTTTGCGCGCCAGCAATTCGGCCCGCGCGGCTGCGAGGCAGCTGAGGCCACAGGCCGTGGCGGATGTGCCAAACGCCACCGCGCTTTCTGGCGGCAGGTCAAGGATGTCCAGCACCCATTGGCCTGCCTTGCGTTCAATCGCATCGGCTGCCGGGCTAGTTTCCGCGCTGGAGGCGCATTGATCCCAGGCTAACGATACGCGCTCGGCCCCTGCGGCCACGGGCAGGCTGGCACCAAAAACATACCCGTAATAGTTAGGGCCGTTGGAGGCCACGGTGGCGGGGCTACCGAGCTGATTTAGCAAGGTGAGGGTTTCATTTTCTGGCTGGCCTTTATCACTGAGGGGCTCGTCAAAACCTTTGAGTGCGGCAAGTGCAGCGGTATCCGGAAAGGCGGGGCGGGTGCTGATCTGGCGGGTATAGGCGCGGGCTAGCGTATCTGCTTGTTCTAGCAATTCCAGCTCATTCATGGCATTGTTCCTAAAATGATTCCGTATAGATAAATGCCAATATAGAAAAATACCAATATGCACAACCAGCTTGTTTCCACCCTTCCGCTTTTGCAGGCTCTGGCCAGCCCGCAGCGGGTGCAAATCATGGAATGGTTGCTAGACCCAACGGCGCATTTCCCGCCGCAGCGTGATGGGGATTTGGTGGCGGATGGCGTGTGTGTGCGGTTTATCACCGATAAAACCGGGCTGAGCCAGCCCACCGTCACCACCTATATGCAAATGCTGGAAAAGGCGGGGCTTGTGCGCTCAAAACGCATTAAGAACTGGGTGTTTTATAAGGCGCAGCTGGAAACGCTGGCATCGCTGGCAGACAGCCTGAAACATGCGGCCAATCCGGAGGGCTTAGGCTGACGCTTCCATCTTTGGCTCGATAGAGCAGAACATTTGGTGCAAAAGTTCGATCATCTTGGTCGCTTTTTGATCACCCAGAGAATAGTAAATCACCTTGCCATCGCGGCGGGAGTTTACCAGCCCTTCTAGCCGCAGCCGCGCCAATTGCTGGCTAACGGCGGCTTGGCGGGAGGAGAGCAGGTTCTCAAGCTCGGTCACTGATTTCTCACCCGATACCAGATGGCACAAGATCATAAGCCGCCCCTCATGGGCCAGCGCCTTCATGAAGTCGGTGGCCGAACTGGCGCTTGAAATTACGTCTGCAATAGTGTCGCTAGACATATCAGCGGTTTGTATCGGCATTGTCATGTGCTTCCTTCCGTTTCCTGCCCTGGTAATTTGCTTATCATACGATCCAGCAAGAACCAAAAGAAATCTTCGCCGGGGTAGCCCGGAAGGCGGTCAACTTCCTGCCCGTCATTTACAAGCACAAAGGTGGGTGTGTAAACGGGGGGGAACTCGATGGTGATCCCCGCAGGCAGGGGGTCGTCAATGTCAATTATCATCAAAGGGGCAATTTCGGCTTCGCTGGTTTTTGGATAAATCGGGCCGATTTGTGCTTTCCACATATCGCAATAGGGGCAGCCCTGATCATCAAACATGATAAGAAGTGTTTCCGCCCTCACAGGACTAAAAAATGCAAGCCAAAGTGCAAATACCATCAAGGCTTTGGCTATGTAACTATAGAATCGCATTTTTCGGCCCTTTACATATTAATGTATAGCAATATGATTTGCATAGAATCAAAAAAATATCAATAATAATTCAAAATGGGGAATGTAATGGACTTTGATCCGAGCTATTTAACGGCGGCTACGGCGGGGATACTTTCGTTTCTCTCGCCCTGTATCCTGCCCATTGTCCCTTTTTACTTGAGTTATATGGCTGGCCTTTCCATGCAGGAACTGACGGAGGATAACCAGATTGCCCGCGGGGCAAAGCTGCGGCTTATACTTTCGTCGGTATTTTTTGCCGCTGGGGTTATTACCATTTTTGTGCTGCTTGGCTTAGGGGCCACGGCGGCGGGTAAAGCATTGGGGCAGTATAAAGAACCGCTCTCTTATGTTGCGGCGGCTATTCTTATAGTATTCGGCCTGCATTTCTTGGGGGTCGTCAAGATCCCGTTTCTTTATCGCGAGGCCAAGATTGATTCGAGCACGGTTAAGCCGGCGTCTTACGTTGGTTCCTACCTGATCGGCCTTGCTTTTGGCTTTGGCTGGACACCCTGCGTAGGCCCTGCGCTGTCGCTCATTCTGTTTATTGCGATGGACCAAGACAGCCTGCTCAAAGGCGGCTCGCTTTTGTTTGTTTACGGGGCAGCTATGACCTTCCCGTTTATCATTGTTTCGTTTTTCTCCGGTCCGTTTCTTTCTTGGGTCAAGCGCCACCGCGCCATGATGGGCTATGTTGAAAAGGTGATGGGCGGCTTCCTGATCCTGTTTGCGCTGCTTATTGTTACGGGGCAGGTTTCGGCCATTTCACAATGGATGATAGAAACATTCCCCGCCTTCCAGACCATCGGCTAAATGAGGTATTACCATGCTTAAAAAACTACTCCTGACCCTGTCTTTGATTGCGGCACCTCTTATGGCCTCGGCTGAAGTTGAGGTTGGCGAAGACGGGCTGCACAAGCCTGAATGGATACGCGAAACCTTTCTGGATATGCGCGAAGATCTTGAGGAGGCCAATGCGCTGGGCCTGCGGCTGGCGATTATCGTTGAGCAGCGCGGCTGTATTTATTGCACAAAAATGCACAACGAGGTGTTTCCAATTCCAGAGATTGATGCCTTGATCCGCGATAATTACTACTTTGTGCAGATAAATATGTTTGGCGATCTTGAGGTCACCGATTTTGATGGCGAGGTTATGGCCGAGCGCGATATTGTGAAAAAGTGGGGCGTGTTTTTTACGCCCACCACGCTGTTTTTGCCTGAAGACGTGCCGGAGGGTGAGGGCCTGCCAGAAGCCGCGGCGGCGGTGATGCCCGGTGCTTTTGGCAAGTGGATGACGCTGAACATGCTGACTTGGGTGGTGGAGCACGGCTATGATACCGACGAGCATTTCCAGAAATATCATGCCAGAATGTTTGCCACCCAACGCAATCAGTAAAGTATACAATTGAATACGCAATAATGTTGCGCAAGTCCATTCCACAATTCATATTTATGATTGAAATCCAAATGGGAATGGGTAGAGTATCGTGACGTAAAGTAGCGCCAATAAGAGGGTCGGTTACGGCCTCAAGTGCGATAATTAAAAAAATAGGGAGAGAAATACATGAAAAACTCGATGCTTCTCACTGCCTGTGCTTCGGTTGCCATGTTCGCAACTGTAGCCATTGGTGAGGTTGGGCCTAACGATGTGGTGTTTACGGACAGTGGCGCTGTTGAGGGTTCTCTAACCGGCGTTGCTGGTGATCCGGCAAATGGCGCTATGGTTTTCAAGAACCGCAAAAAGGGCAATTGCCTGGCGTGTCACCAGAATTCGGATATGGCCGACCAGCTTTTCCACGGGGAAGTAGGGCCATCACTTGACGGTGCCGGTAGCCGCTGGGAGGAGGCCGAACTTCGCGGCTTGCTGACCAACGCAAAAAACACGTTTGATGGCACAATGATGCCGGGCTTCTATGTGGATACGGGCTTTACCCGCGTGCTTGAGAAATTTGAAGGCCGCACAAACCTTACAGCTCAAGAAGTTGAAGACGTGCTGGCCTACATTCAAACATTGACCGAGTAATCCATCAGGATGCTTAGAAAACAGGAGAATAATATGCAATTCACAAGACGCGACACCCTCGTTATGGGTGCCGGAGCCGCCGTTGCAACCTTTATGCCTTTGCAGGTATTTGCTGACGCGACCGACGATGTTTCCGCAGAGTTTGCCATGGGTGAAACTATCACCGATGGGGGGGTAGAAATCACCGCGCCCGAGATTGCGGAAAATGGCAACACTGTGCCAATTTCTGTTAATGCACCGGGTGCTGTTGCGGTCCTCATTTTGGCGACGGGCAACCCGAGCCCTAAAGTGATTGCCTTCAATTTCGGCCCTCGTGCCGGTGCGTCATCCGCATCGACCCGTTGCCGTTTGGCTGGCACACAAGATGTAGTCGCCCTCGCCAAAATGGCTGACGGTAGCGTTAAGCGCGCTTCTGCGACTGTAAAAGTAACTATCGGCGGCTGCGGCGGCTGAGCTAGAGAGGAAAAGAACTAATGGCAGATAATGTAAAACCCCGCGTTCGCGTTCCTCGGTCAGCAGCAGCTGGCGAGGCCTTCGAAATCAAAACCCTGATTTCCCATAAAATGGAATCAGGCCAGCGCAAAGACTCAGATGGCAACCCTATCCCGCGCTCGATCATCAATCATTTTTCCTGTGATTTTAATGGTGAGAACGTGATTCAGGCCGCCTTAGAGGGCGCGATCTCCACCAATCCGTATATCCAGTTTGAAGCCTCTATTGAGGAATCAGGCACCTTCACATTCACATGGCAAGATGACGATGGGTCTGAATATACCGACTCCAAAGACATCGCTGTAGGTTAATCAAAAAAGGGGAGGTAAATATAATGAAAAAATTCACCCTAAGTGCAGCCGTTGCCGCAACGATTGCGATTTTCGCTGGTGCAGCCAGTGCGGAGAGCAACTCGGCAGTGCTCACAATTGACGGTCAGGAAATTACACTTCGTGCAGCGGCACCTGATTATATTGACGTTGACGAAGTGATTTCGGGCTGGTCTTTCCGCACCGCGGAAACGCAAGCCCTGCAAATGGATGATTTCGACAATCCCGGCATGATCTTTGTGGATCAGGCTATTGATGATTGGAACACTGTGGATGGCTCCGAGGGCAAATCTTGCGCGAGCTGCCACACTGGCGGCCCTGAAGAGTTTGCGGGCCTTCGCGCCGAGCTTCCGCGCTGGGACGAGGCGCAAGGCAAGGTCATGAACATGGAAGATTACATTAATCTTAGCCGTGTTGAGCATATGGGCGCTGAGCCTTGGAAATGGGCAAAGCCGCGCATGGATGCCATGGTCGCCTTGATCAGCCTGCAATCTCGCGGGATGCCGATCAACGTGGCTGTTGATGGTCCGGCGGCTGACATGTGGGAAGCAGGGCGCGAGCTTTATTACACCCGCGTTGGCCAGCTCGATATGGCCTGTTCAAACTGCCACGAAGACAATTACGGCGTTATGATCCGCGCTGACCATTTGTCTCAGGGGCAAATCAACGGCTTTCCGACTTACCGTCTGAAAAATGCCAAGCTGAACTCAACCCATGCCCGCTTTTCTGGCTGCATGAAAAATATTCGTGCCCAGCCATTTGCGGTTGGTTCGGACGAGTTCCGCGCGCTTGAGCTTTATGTGGCTTCACGCGGCAATGGGCTTTCGGTTGAAGGACCATCGGTGCGTAACTAAACATTGAGCGCTCCCTGCTGGGGGCGCTTTTCCTATCGGGGCTAGTGCTGGCGCGCTCCTTGGCGCTCTTGCTTTATCCCTAAATTTTTGGAGAAAAGATATGATCTCACGCCGCGATTTTTTGCAAGCGTCAGTCGCTGCCTCAGCCATTTATGGTGCCTCCGGCATTGGCAATTGGGCCCGCCTCGCCGCCCAGCAAGCGCTCACCCAAGAAGACCTGCTGAGCTTTAACAAAACCGGCAACGTGACGATCATTCATATCACCGACATTCATGCCCAGCTAAAGCCGGTTTACTTCCGCGAGCCGGAAATAAACCTTGGTGTTGGCGATGCCAGCGGGCTGCCGCCGCATGTAACCGGCCAAGATTTTGTGGATATGTTCGGCCTGACCCCGGGTAGCCCCGAGGCCTATGCGCTCACCTATACCGATTTTAGCGCGCTGGCTAAAGGCTATGGTAAAATGGGCGGCATGGACCGCTGCGCCACGGTTATTAATTCCATTCGCGCTGATCGGCCTGACGCGCTGTTGCTTGATGGCGGCGACACATGGCAGGGCAGCTACACCGCGCAAATGACGCAGGGCCAAGATATGGTTAACGTCATGAACTTGCTGAAGCCCGAAGCGATGACCTTTCACTGGGAGTTCACCCTTGGCTCGGAGCGGGTGCGCGAGATTATGAGCGAGGTGAACTATGATGGCCTTGGGCAGAACATTTATGACAAAGAGTGGGAGGAGCCTTCAGAGGACTTCAAACCCTATGAGTTTTACGAGAGCGGTGGCGTAAAAGTTGCTGTAATCGGGCAGGCCTTCCCTTATATGCCGATCGCCAATCCGGGCTGGATGTTCCCTGAATATGCCTTTGGCATTCGGGACCAGCACATGCAGGAGATGGTGGACGAAGTGCGGGCCATGGGGGCGGAACTGGTGGTATGCCTTTCCCACAATGGTTTTGACGTAGACCGTTCGATGGCCCGCAAAGTGAGTGGCATTGATGTGATTTTAACAGCGCATACGCATGATGCACTGCCTGAGCCTGTGATGGTGGGGGAAACCATGCTGATTGCCTCGGGCTCTAACGGCAAGTTTGTCACGCGGCTGGATCTGGATGTGCAAAACGGCCGCATTATGGGCTTTGTGCATAAGCTCATCCCGATTTTCTCGGATGTGATCGAGCCGGATGCCGACATGGCCAAACTGATCGACGAGCAGCGTGCGCCTTTCGAGGCCGAGCTTTCCGAAGTGCTGGGCACCACGGAGAGCGAGCTTTACCGGCGTGGGAATTTTAACGGCACATGGGATGACCTTATTTGCGATGCGCTGATTAGCGAGCGGGATGCGGATATCGCGCTCAGCCCCGGCTTCCGCTGGGGGCCGAGCCTGATTCCGGGGGATGACATTACTCGCGAAGACCTGTTTAACTGCACAGGGATGAATTATCCGAATACGTATCGCTCGGAAATGACGGGCGAAACCATTAAGCTGATCCTTGAGGACGTGGCGGATAACCTGTTTAACCCAGACCCATATTACCAGCAAGGCGGCGATATGGTGCGGGTTGGTGGCATGGGTTACCACATTGATGTGAGCAAGCCGCAAGGCGAGCGGCTGACCGAAATGACGTTGTTGAAAACAGGTGAGAAGATCGCGGCTGATAAAACTTATGTTGTGTCTGGCTGGGCCAGCGTGGCCGAAGGCGGCGCACCGGGTGAGCCGATTTGGGATGTGGTGGAGAACCATATCAAAAAGCAGGGCACCATCCAGCTTGAGCCAAATAACAGCGTCGTTGTAACTGGGGTTTAGGGAAATATACCCAGCTACGTGAGCTCCGCTTGGCTGGGTAACCCCGGTATAGCCCTGACGCTCTCCCGCCCGTGGTTTCGATTTTCTACGCAAATCGACCCTCCCGTTGGGCGTGGCCTCGCTGCGCTCGGTGGCGGCGCGTTAACCATTGCGCGTGTTGAAGCGCTGTGCCCGCGCCGCTCGGCAACGGCGGTGCTTGTGGCGGGCGAGCAAGACCACCCCTTTCGGAACTCACCACATGCGCTGAACTCCGAGCGCGGCGCTAGCGCTGCCTTTCCACAAGCGAAAGGGTGGGAGCGCCGCCACCGAGCCGTAGGCGAGGCGCCGTCCGGTGCGCAGCACCGGAAATATAGGCGCGCGCAACAGGTGACTGCGCCACCCACTCCCTAATATGGAAAACCCGACCAGAACTGGATGTCATTTTTTTTATCGGGCTGAATGCCGCCTAAGCCTTGACATTTCGGCCCTAAATGAACAATTCCAAAGGCAGTATGAACCTTTTGAAGGATAACTTGGCCTATGCCTTATAACAGCAATTCCGGCGGCCCATGGGGCGGCGGCGGTGGCAACCGCGGCGATGATGACCGAAACAAGGGCCAGCGCCCGCCAGACCGTGGCCCGCAGCCTGTGCCTGATATTGACGAGCTTGTGCGCAAGGGTCAGGAAAAGATCAAAGGCATTATGGGGGGCGGCGGTGGCGGCTCTACGGGTGGTTCTGGTGGCGGCATGGGTAAGGGCGGCTATGCGCTTATTGCTTTGGCGGCTGTGGCGCTTTGGGGCTATAACTCGTTTTATACTTTGAAAGAAGAAGAGCGCTCGGTTGAACTTTTCCTTGGCGAATTTTCCAAGATCGGCAATCCGGGCCTCAACTTTGCCCCCTGGCCGCTTGTGGAAGCTGTGGTGCTGGACGTGACTTCGGAGCGGACTGAAAACATTGGGGTCGGCGGTTCGGGCATCGGCTCGCAAGGGCTTATGCTGACGGGTGATGAAAATATCATCGACATTGATTTCCAGCTGGTTTGGAATATCGAGGACCCGAAAAACTTCCTGTTTAAACTGGAAGACCCGCAAGAAACCATTCGCGCCGTGGCGGAATCGGCCATGCGCGAAGTGGTGGGCCGCTCGGACCTTGCGCCAATTTTGAACCGTGACCGCGGGGCGATCAGCCAAGAAGTGCAAGAGCTCGTGCAAGTGACGCTGAACAGCTATGACAGTGGCATTAACGTGGTGCGTCTCAACTTTGATAAAGCCGACCCGCCCGAGCAGGTAATCGACTTTTTTCGTGACGTGCAGGCCGCTGAGCAAGACCGTGACACCTCGGAAAAACGCGCTGATGCCTATGCCAACCAAGTGCTGGCGCAAGCGCGGGGTCAATCGGCTGAGCTGTTGCAGCAGGCGGAAGGCTACCGCGCGCAGGTGGTGAACATCGCCCAAGGTGAGGCCAGCCGGTTTATCGCGGTTTATGATGAATACGCCAAAGCGCCAGAAGTTACGCGCCAGCGGCTTTACCTTGAAACGATGGAGCGAGTGCTGGGTGGTATTGAAAAAATCATCATTGATGAAGAGCCCGGCGGGCAGGGTGTAGTGCCATATTTGCCGCTTAATCAGCTAACAAGCGGAGGGTCAAACTAATGAAAAAGCTTCCTGTAATTGCAACGATTGTTGCTATCGCTGGCGTGTTCCTTGTGTTGTCATCTGCCTTTGTGGTCGATGCGCGGCAAAAGGCGCTTTTGCTTAAATTTGGTGAGGTTGTAGACACAATCGAAGAGCCGGGCCTGCACTGGAAAATTCCGTTCATCCAAGAGGTTGTGCTCTATGATGGCCGAATCCTGAGCCTAGACACGCAGTCCCTTGAGGTGACCCCGGCCGATGACCGCCGCTTGGTGGTAGATGCTTTTGCGCGCTACCGGATTTCGGATTTGCGCAAGTTTCGCCAAGCGGTGGGCACCGGCGGCACGGCTCTGGCCGAAAATCGCCTCGTTTCCATTCTGAACGCGCAGTTGCGCGCGGTTTTGGGTGAAGTGGATAGTGGGGCCATCCTTTCGGCTGACCGTGCGGCGCTTATGGCCAAAATCCGTGATGGCGCGATTGCGCAATCCCGCAACCTCGGGCTTGAGGTGATTGACGTGCGGATCAAGCGCGCTGATCTCCCGGCGGAAAACCTGAATTCAACCTTTAAGCGGATGCAGGCCGAGCGGGAACGGGAAGCGGCTGACCAGCGCGCTCGTGGTGAAGAAGCCGCGCAAAGGGTGCGGGCGAATGCTGACCGGCAATCGCTTGAGCTGGTGTCTACGGCACAGCGGGATGCGGATATTATCCGTGGTGAAGCTGATGCGGAAAGTAACCGGGTTTATGCCGAAGCCTATGGCCGCGACGCCGAGTTCTTTAACTTCTATCGTTCGCTCAGCGCCTATGAGAAAGCCCTTCAGGGGCGTAATTCCTCAATGGTGCTGACGCCTGATAGCCCGTTTTTCAACTACTTCACAGACCCGCTTGGCACGCCTAGCGGGCAATGATTGAAGACATTATATTTGGCCTCGGGTTTGTGGCCGTTATTGAGGGGCTGGTGCTTGCACTGGCCCCTCAGCATTTAAAGCGGGCTTTATTGCTGATCTCCAGCATCCCGCCTGAGCGGCTCCGGCTGCTGGCGCTGATATTTATTGCGCTAGGGGTTGCATTAATCGCGCTTGTGCGGCGATAATCAGCCGAGTTCACATGGTATTGAACTCAATTTTAGGCCCGCGCCTTGAAGCGGGCTAAATATATTTGCATTTATAGTGGCACAAGGGCGATTGGCCCTATGCCGAATAATCATTTGGAGGAATGAGCATTGACCCACGTTAAAACCCTCGCCAAACCCATGGTGAGCCCTGGCCGGATGTTGCTTATGCTGCTGGCCAGCATGGCCATGATGCTTACGGCGGCGCAGGAATTGCGCGCGCAAAATATGCCTAATAGCTTTGCTGACCTTTCAGCTGAAGTCAGCCCTGCGGTGGTAAATATCACCACCTCAACCGTGCTAAACCGCCCGGGTGAGCAGCTAGACGCGCCGCAAGGCTCGCCGTTTGACGACCTGTTCAAAGAATTTACCGACCGCAACCGTGGTGACCAGCCACGGCCAGAGCGCCGCGGCACGGCCCTTGGCTCGGGCTTTATCATTTCGGCAGATGGTTATGTGGTTACGAACAACCACGTTATCGAAGACGCTGACGAGATTGAGGTGGAGCTAAGGAATGGCGAAAAGCGGGCGGCTGTGATAATTGGCACTGACGAGCGCACAGATATTGCCTTGCTGAAAATTGAAACAGATGACCCGCTGCCTTACGTGACTTTTGGCAATTCCGACGAAATGCGCGTGGGCGATTGGGTGCTGGCGATCGGTAATCCGCTCGGGCAGGGGTTTTCGGTTTCTGCCGGTATTGTTTCAGCGCGCGGGCGTGAGCTTTCCGGCTCTTATGATGATTTCTTGCAAACTGATGCTGCAATTAATCGCGGTAATTCGGGCGGGCCGTTGTTTAATATGAGGGGCGAAGTTGTGGGCGTGAATACGGCCATTTTGTCGCCCAGCGGTGGCTCTATTGGCATTGGGTTTTCGATGGCCTCTAACGTGGTTTCGGGCGTGACCGACCAATTGGAGCAATACGGCGAAACCCGCCGCGGCTGGCTCGGGGTGCGAATTCAAACGGTGACGCAAGACATTGCTGACGCCATTGGGCTGGAGCAGGTGGCCGGCGCGCTGGTGACCGATGTGCCTGACGGCCCTGCGGCTGATGGTGGTCTTGAAGCTGGCGACGTGATTATGCGCTTTGATGGCGAGGACGTGGAAAGCACCCGAGAGCTGGTGCGGCTGGTGGCCAAAACCGCTGTTGGGTCGAGCGTCCGGGTGGTGGTGTTCCGCGATGGCGGCACCGAAACTTTGCTTGTAACCCTCGGCCGCCTGGAAGAGGCCGTGCTGGCCTCGGCGGATGGTGGTGGTGGCACGCTTGAGCCTGCCGAAGCACAGCAGTTTTCGATACAAGGCCTGCTTTTAGGGCAGCTCACATCAGAATACCGCGAGCGGTTTATGATTTCGGAAGAAACCAGCGGCGTGGTTATTTTGGAAGTTGATGATGGTTCTCAGGCCGCAGAAAAGGGGCTGCGGGCAGGGGATGTGATCACTGAAGTCTCGCAAAACCCTGTGCGGGTGCCAAAGGATGTGGTGGAGCGGATTGAAGCCGCGCGCGATGCCGGGCGGCGGTCGATCCTGCTCTTGGTGCGCTCGGGTGGGTCCGGTCGCTTTGTGGCGCTGACGCTGGCGGAGTAACGCACTGAAATTGAATGGGGGCCTCCGGATTTTCGGGGGCCCTTTTTTGTGAGGCTGTGCCCACCGAGGCGCAGCCGAGGCCACCGCCCAAACGTCTTTGCCTTGTTGCGTAGCAACACGGCATGGACGGAGGGTAACCTGCTGGCTAAGCACCAAGCTTTGAGCTAGGCGCGCCTTTGCTTCGGGGAGGCCATGAGGGTGATGCTTGGGGTTGGGTTCGCGCCCATCCCCCCGCTTAGCAAAGGCGGGTTTTTGCAAGCAAAAACGGGTGGCCCTTACGGGCTATGGCCTCGGCTGTGCCTCGGCGGGGATGGGCTTGGTATTAGAGCTTTAAGTGATACGGTTTTAGCTGGTATAAAAGGGTTGGGGTTGTGCGCGGAGGTGGGGGTGAAACGCCTTGGGCAAGCCGGTTGAGGGCCATACTGAACCATTCCAGTGCTTTGCCCATGGGCCGCCATCGGCGTGGCCACCTTTGGGCCAGTGCTGCATGGCGGAGGCGGCGGGGAGGTTGATGGTTTTGCAGAGAGTGCGCAGGGCGGCTGGAAATCTTGGCCTGCTGGCGAAAACCTATGTCATCCGGTGTCGGGTTTTCGCGCTTCGCGTAGGAGCTGGCAATCATGCGGTCGGGGCAGCGGATGAGAAAGATGTCGGTGACATCTTTTAGCCAATCAAGCAGAAAAGCGGATAGCATGTGGTGGGTCATGTGTTTTTTGTAAAACACAGGCTTGGCCTTCATGCCGTAATTGCCGGTGCTGGTCCAGACAGAACCCTTGCGAACGATGAAAAATAGCAGGCATTGGTAGTGTTCACGACGCCGTTTGCATCGAGCATCGGCCCCTGCTTTTTCAGCGGTGCTGCAAATAAGAATGCAGTTCAGTTTGGAGTGCGAATTGAGCTTGGGTCTTGGATCATGGGCAGGCCGCGCATGTGGGGCACGGTTGCAAGGCGGGTTGGGCGAGGCATAGAGGGCGTTGAATGCTCGCAAATAATGACCATGGTGAGGCCGGATTGCGAGCGCGCCGCTGGCTTCAAAAAGCCGGCCATGTGTTCATTTAGGAAGGTTTATAGAGCCGGAGCCACTCCCAAATGCTGCCCCTCAAGTATAAAGCCGCTATCATAGACCGAGACTTTTGCCTCGGCGCGCGGCACGATTTTGCCGTTTACATAGATGTGGATATCCGCATTGCGGGCATCATCGCCGGTTTGCTGGGGGGTGATGGAACCAGTCCTTTTCGGCTCCTTGAGTTGGCTCACAGCGTAGCGGCGCGTTGAGTATGGTTTGCTTGGCGATGTTGCGCCCGCGCCGCGCTGCAACATCGGGGGGCTTGGCAGGGCTTTATTGTGCCCGCGAGAGCATGCCGCCCGGGTGGCGGGTGATTTTCCCAGCCATTTCAAGGTCAAAAATACGCTCCATGGCTTGCGGTGTGGGCAGGCCGGATTCGCGAATGAGGGTGTCTTCAGCCACGGGGGCGGTGCTGAGCAATGAGATAATGCTGGCGGGCTCGCCCTTCGGCGCGGGCGGGGCGGGTGTGCGGGCTGGTGGCTCAGGCGGCACTTGAGGTGGCGGAGGGATATCGAGCAGGCCTTGGGCCGCGCCTTCAATATGCTCGACCACATCTGCCGCCGAGCGCACCAGCCCTGCGCCATCGCGCAAGAGCATATTGCAGCCAGTGGCGCGGGGGTCCAGCGGGGAGCCGGGGACAGCCATAACCTCGCGCCCCTGATCAAGGGCATTACGGGCGGTAATGAGCGAGCCAGATTTGGCCGCGCCCTCAATGACCACAATGCCGCGGGAAATGCCGGAAATAATCCGGTTACGCTTGGGAAAGTGGCGTGCTTGCGGTGAGGTGCCAATGGGCGCCTCAGACACTACAAGCCCTTGCTGGGCAATGCTTTGCCACAGCTCTTTGTTTTCGCGCGGGTAAACCACGTCTACGCCACCTGCCAGCACCGCAATGGTGCCGGTTTCAAGGCTGGCGAAATGGGCAGCGGTATCAACCCCGCGCGCAAGGCCCGAGGTGATGATATAGCCGGATTTACCAAGCTCTTCGGCCAGAATGCGCGCCATACGCTGGCCCAGAGAGGAGGCATTGCGCGCCCCCACAAGCCCCACAGCCGGGCGGTGCGCCAAGTGGGCATTACCGATGGCCCAAAGCACTGGCGGCGGATCAGAAATGAGGGCCAAATGGGGTGGGTATTCTGGGGTGCCAAGGCATAAAAGCTCTGCACCAGCCTTAAAACCGGCTTCCATTTCCGCATTGGCCTTAGCGCCAGAACAGGGCGCATAGCGCTTGGCACCTGCCTGCGAGGCAACCTGCGGCAGGGCGTCCAGAGCGGCCTCTGCGTTGCCGTGCTCACGCATGAGCCGGATAAATGTGCTGGGGCCCACACGATAAGAGCGGGCAAGCCGGAGCCATGCCAGCATTTCCGCCTCCGATTGCGGCAGCGCGCTCTCTGGTATTTTTTCGCTATGGGGCAGGAGGATTTCCATTAACCAAATTTGCCATGAAAATGGTTAACGGAGGGTAAACATAGGGTTGGGGCCGATGATAACTTAATTTCTGTAAGAAGAACTACCGAACATATTAATAGAATGCGCCTTTGTGACAGGAAAGCATAGTTATGATGGCAGGTAGCGAGGTTGAGCCCGATGCAGCTTTCATTGTCATATCAGCAAAAAATATTGGACGTGTCGGTTTGGCGGGATGATGCTGGGCCACATAGCGGTGATGATTTATCCGGTGCAAGGCGGGCTGACAACGGTGGCAATTCTGAGCCGCACCCATACGCTTTGGCTTGCCTATATGCCGCACCCGCTTTTCGGCTTAGCGTGGGCGGTTCAAAATCGGGCGGTTAGACGCGGTACTTGCCGATATTCGCATGTTGCCGCGTGTGATTGAAACAAACAGCAACATTCGGCTGAACCGGTTTAAGTAAACTGACACACCGGCGGCATGGGGTGTGGTTATTAATCGCGGCCCCCCGACGGGATTCTAGGCCGGCGTTTCGGGGTGAAAGTACTTTCTACCGGTGGGTAAAATTCAAGGCGCTTTGGTTAATTCGCCCATTTGGTCTTGCCGAAAGCAATCTTGCGCAATAGTAGTGAGCACTAACTCAAAAATCACATGACGCCCGCTAAACGCCCTATATCACGAAAGCCAGCAGTATGACCTTACGGAATTCATCCGGCCCTGAGCTATTAAAAAAAGAACGTGAGTATATTTCGTCTTACCGGGGGCCGTCTGGATTTCATTGGTTGGTCAACGGCTTGCTTGGCGGTATGCGCCGGCCTGGCGTGCTTACAGAAGTGCGGTATGACCTAGAGGCGCTCAGGCGCTTGAATATATCGTTGGTTATAACCCTGAATGAGGTTTGGTCTCCGCCGGTTGACGAATTTGCGGTGTTTGGTCTGGATTCTTATGTGCATAAAATCACCGATCTTCAGGCACCATCTTTTGAAGCGGCTCTGGCAACCTGCCAGCATGTCCACAGCTATCTGGCAGAAGGCAAAGCATGTGTTTACCATTGCCGCGCGGGCGTAGGGCGCACCGGCACCATGCTGGCCGCGCAGCTCATGTATTACGGCCTATCATCTGACGAAGCGATTCTTACGGCACGCGAAAAGAACCCTAAGTGGATTGAAACTGACGTCCAGCTTGAGTTTTTGCATGAGTTTAATGGGTTTTTGGACAGAAAAACGAGTAGTTAGCTTTATTATCAAGCGGTTATACGCTTTTGGCTGGCACGCCCTTGACCTAACGTCAAGGGTATTTACTTACGTGGCTTGTATAATTATTGCTATATCAGCTTATATGGTTATTAATATATCTGCTTGTATTATTGTTAATACAAAAGCTGCCCACAGAAATCTTAGAGATGCTATGGGTGTTTAAGTTAAACGTAATGTCTGCCCATTGATTGCAATTTAATGGATGTGTGGATGGTAAAAACAGAAGAATAATTCCTTGGAGGGGATAAGAAATGTCACTAGATAAAGCGCTGGCCGATGCGGTCGCAAAAGTTCCTGAATGCTTGGCTGCCGGCTATGTGGACATGTCCACAGGCATGTTGCTGGGGGTTAAAACCGTAGATTCCCATCCACAGGAAATTCTTGATATGGTGTCTGCCGCTACGGCTGACCTGTTTCAGGGGCCAAATGTGGTTGCCATTGAAGAGCACTTCAAAAGCGCCCGTGGCCAAAAAGCCGATGATGTGCATTTCTTCCAGGAAATCATCGTTTTTAGCGAAAACCTGATCCACGTATTCTTGCGTACTAAAGCCTATCCTGATCACGTTATCGCATTTATTTCGCGCAAAAATGCGAATATCGGCATGGTGCTGACAAAGGCCCGCATGGCGGTTGATCCGATTACGGACAAAGTTTAAATTTAAGGCTGGCAGTGGGCTTTGCCCTCTGCCAGCACATTTGTTGTTTTAGTTTTTATTTTTTTAGTTTGGAATTTGAGATGGCTGCACTTCTTAACAGTGATGATTTGCTAGAAGAGTTGGAGCTTGATGCCTCTGTGGCACCGGCTGACGTTTACACGAAATTTGTACTCACAATTATTGAGCGATCCGTATTGCCCCGAAAAATTTTGATACAAAGCGCTAAGCGTGATTTTGAGATTCTTGCAAACCAAGGTGAAATTGCTGGCCTCCAAGAGCTTGAGGCCAAATCCGGTGCATGGGTAAAATACCCGCTACCCGAAGCCAAGCAGCACGCACTTGAAGCGCTTGAAGATTCGGCTGGCGATGCTTTGAGGAATGGTGAGCTATCGGTATCTATGGTTAGCAAACGAGAGCGGGCCGAGCTTGCGAGCGGCAATTTTGCGAGTGCGCCCGCCGCGTCGGCCCCGTCCGAAGTCGTTTCGCTTGATAATTGGAAGCAAGGTAAAGGTCGCAATAAACCAAAGGCCAGCGTTACGGCCTCTCCGGTTCTGGCTAGTTTTTTCGCTAGCCTTAAAAGTAAGGTAAAGTTTGTGTATCTGGAAGATGAGGCCAGTGGGCCGGTTCAGGTGTTCGGGGCTTCCGGGGTGATTGATAAAGATGTGTCGGCGGGCCTTAAGCCTTCGATATTAAAGTGGAAAGAAGCGGTAATGCCGAGCCTCGGCAGTGCGCCTCTATTGCTAACAATGCGGGGCCCGTCTGTTGGGGGAGCGTCATTAATCTGTGCTGTTGATGGTCGCCAGTTTTTATTGGCAGAGTTTGAAACTAAAAACTTTGGTGTTGTGGCTGGCTTGTGGACTAAGGCGCAATCAAAATAGAAATGCCAGATATGCTATGCATTCTATCAAATTTAGAGGTCAAAGCCGGTGACAAAAGGTTGCTTGCCAAAATAGACCTGAATATTGAAGCAACCGGATTTTATGTAATCATGGGCCCCGTTGGTGTGGGGAAATCGACCTTGCTGGCGGTGCTGGACGGGCACGGAAACAGCCATGGCCTCAGCATCTCCCATGATGCTGCCAGCTATGGCGATGCCGCCCTAGATTTGGGTAACCACCCCATTGTGATAGAGCAGGCCAGCCGTAGTGAGCAAGCCCAGCGCGCCATTGATGGCGGGACAATCAAAGGCCAGATCACCGAATCCTTGAGCCAAGATCCGGCAATGCTGTGCCTTGATGAGCCAACCGCAGGTATTGCCCATAATGAGGCTCGGTCTATGCTTAACTGGCTTAAAGAGGAATCCGGCAAGCGCGCTATTGTGATGGTTACGCATAACAGTGAGCAGGCCCGTTTTTTTGGAGACTGGGTTGTGTTACTAGGTGGCGGTGGCATTGTTGAGCAAGGCCCGACCGAGGTATTTTTTGACAATCCAAGTAATCCGGTTACCAAGCATTTTATAAAAACGGGCAGCCTTTCGCTGCCAAGGTTAGACGCCCACCCCCGGCAACTGGCCCCGGAGCACCGCGGCCTTCCCGAAGGTATTAATTCCCGAACGGTTGGTTCCGCCGACGGCATCCTGAACTGGATTATCCGCCGTTCATTTGCGATAGCACAGGTCGAAGATACGTGGAAATCCGGCCCAAACGATCTTGTTGCCGCCTTGCAAGGCCGATCAATTGATACGGTCGCTATTTCCGATAGAATACCGGCGCCAGTATCTGAGGCCGTAGGCGCGGCGGGGCTTACTATGATACCCTATTCCGACCCGGGAGAGGATGCCCCAAGGGAAATCCGGACAAGCCTTGCGCTGGCTAAAAAGATTGAGAGCGCCATCGCTCAGGGCCATCGCGTTGCCGTTTTGCAGACCAAAACGGCACCCGCAGGAATTTTAGCCGCGATTCAGCTGATCCAGATGGGCATAACCGCTAATGACGCCGTTGATTTGCTAAATGTTAAGGCGGCAGGCGTAGGCATTCAGGTACACGATGAGCAATTTTTGTGGGATCTGGAGCTGGTTCTTGATTTATGCGCCGATAATGATCAACCAAATACGGATGGTTTGCAGGCGCCAGATGTAGAGCGAGAGAGTGCAACCACCCCCGCCAACACCAAGGGTCCACTATCATGACTTTCAAGACAGACGCCTCCTCTCCATTTGCAATTGGTGCAAATCTAAAAACCGAGAGCACTGGCGTTCTGGCCCTGCTGGAAGAATTACGGAAGACTACGGGTGCTGAGCAATACACCCACCTGTTTAAGCCTGTTGAAAACACGCTGGCCGAGGCTATCGCATCGGTCTCGTTTATTGGGCAGGTGAAAGCTGGCAAAACCAGCTTGGTTAATGCCTTGATTGCTAAACCCGGTTTTTTACCCTCCGACGTAAACCCCTGGACCGCTGTTGTGACCAAGCTGTTTTTTGGCAAGCCGGGAGGGCCGCATCAGGGCGCACATTTTTCATTTTTTGATGACCAGCAATGGGATAAATTTGCCAATCGTGGCGGTCGGCTGGGTGAGCTGGCGTCAGATATCCCTGAAAGTGACGAAAAGCTTGATGGTATCAAGCGTGAAGTCGAGCAAATGCGGGAAAGAGCCAAAACGCAGCTTGGTGATAAATTTGAAAGCTTGCTGGGCAAAACACACAGGTTCACCACCGCCACCACAAGTGTATTGGCTCGCTATATTTGCGCGGGTGATGACCCGGAGGGGCTGGTAAAGCAAAATGTGCAAGGGCGCTACGCCGATATTACCCGTGAAGCCGCGGTGTTTTTTGAGCCGGAAAAATTTGCCTTCCCCGTAGCGCTGGTTGATACACCGGGGCTAAATGACCCGCTGATGATCCGTGAGGAGATAACGCTGCAAAGCCTTGAACACTCACAGGTTTTTGTGCTGGTTCTTTCCGCACACCAAGCGTTTTCCAGCGCTGACCTGTATCTGGTTCGCATTCTAAATGCGCTGCGACTGGACCGCTTGGTCATATTTGTGAACCGGGCTGACGAGTTGACCAACCCAAAGACGGATGTTCCGGCAATCCGTAAGCATATTACCAAATTTATGGCCAAGGAAAGCCCGGGGGCGGTTGTTCCGATTGTGTTTGGCAGCGCCTCCTGCGCAACCAACGCCATAATCGGAGAAGCATCGCTTGATCCGGCCCGGGTGGTCTCAATGGAGGAAAATGTTGCCGGCTTGCCGCAGGTAAAAAGCAACACAGAATTTTCCAGTCAGCAGCAGCAAACCGCGTGGGATGCCTCTGGCCTGCCAGTTTTAGAGCACGAAATCTCCAAAATGATCTTCGACGGGCCGGGGGAGGCTTGGTTAAGCAGTGCCCGGATCGACCTTGATAACGCCGCGAAGCTTATTCTGGTCGAGACCGAGGAAGCGCTTGCCGGATTAAAGCAACAACAAGAGAAGCTGGACAACAAAAAACGCCGTTCGGGAAATAAAACCCCGACACGTAAATTCAATGCCAAGCAATTTGGTTCAGAAAGTGAGCGGTTATTTAGTTCGCTGAAGCTTGTGCTCGACCGGAACATGAATACGGCGTGGGCCGATATCAGGGCTGGGTTGCAAGACATTACCGAAAAATTTATTGCAGAGCATGATAAAGAGTTTGCGGCGCATCTTTTACGTGCAAAAAAGAGCAAAAAGCAGATGTCATGGTCATGTGATACCGCCCCGCTGCGCCGTGACCTCAACCATTTTTTGGGGCAAGAGTTCCCACGTATTCAGGCAACCGTGCTCAAAAATATTGAATACAGTGTGGAAAAAATATCAGAATCAATGGTTGATGCCGGTTTGCCAGCGGCACAAGGCTTGCGCATTAATACGGCTGAACTCGCCGCCCAAAGTGTTAGCACTTCGGCGCTCTCAAAAGTTGTGGCGATTGATATGGATGCCTCTTGGTGGCAGGGCTGGATGTCTAAATTCAGGCGTTCCTCAAAAATCCGTGACAATATCGGTAAAATGATCCGGTCACAGTTTCTCCCGATCCAAAACGAATTGGTGGATGCCATGAGCAAACAGCTGGTGGGAACATCGCATAAAGCGGTGATATCGTATCAAAAAACTCTGAATAGTTTGGTTGAAATTATCACAACCGAGGCCAAACAGCCGGCACCAAGCAAAATGGAAGACATCACCCAAAAGATTGAGCTGCTTGAAACGCGCGCTAAGGCCTGCAAAAAGGTGAATGCCGCCCTTAAAAAAACGCTGGCCGCATAGGATTTGGGACGAATGCAAGACCAACCATCCGATATCCAGTCAAACCTTGAGCGCACCGTTTCCGATGCGATTGAAACGCTTGCGCAGGCTGACCAAGGGGATACGAAAACCGCCAATGCCTATGGCGCTGCGCTAGATCTGCGAACGCTGCTTTCCCGCCCGATGAAAGTTGCCATCGGTGGCGAATTTAGCTCCGGGAAATCAACATTTGTAAAAATGCTGCTCGGCCAACATGTTGTGGATATGCAGGCCTCGGCCAGTGCAATGCCAACGGTTGATTTTATCTACGGTGCTAAGACGACCTATCGAGCCATTGAGACCGAGAGTAGCCGGGAGATAACCGATATAAGCGCACTAAGCGAAGATGATTTGCGCGAGCTTGAGTGCCTGGAAATTATGCTGGATGTGCCCTTCCTGAAACAGTTCGAGATATTTGACACTCCTGGCACCTCTGACCCATCACGCAGTATTGACCAGCTTTTGACCGTTGCAAATCAGGCTGATTTTATTATCTGGTGCACAAATGCAACGCAAGCGTGGCGAGAAAGTGAGCGCCGCATGTGGGGAAACTTACCTTTTGAGCTTAAAAAAAGAAGCTTGTTGGTGGTAACCCACGTGGACCTGCCGAGCGTTAAGCCCTCACTTGGCCGGCTGATGAAGCGTATTCAGAAAGAAGCGGCGCCGCTGTTTAAAAAGGTCATTTCCATGGAGCTGCTTGCGGCATTTTCCGCCAGAGATAAAAGCGGAAAGGTGACGGATCAAGCCGCATGGGAGGCAAGCGGCGGAGCTGATTGCTTTGAGACCATGGCGGCCATTTCTGCTGAAATCCGTTCCGATGTGTTTGAGAATGCTACCTATGATTTAGAAAACAAAATCATGCCCGTAGTGGCTGCTCTTAAGGCCAGCTCTACGCCGTTTTTATCCTACTGGATAAAGGCGCTTAATAGCGCCAAATTGAAGCTGCGTGATGCAGACAATGCTACAATTTTATCGGGGCATTTGAAACTGCTTGAAGGGGCTCTGGCGTTTTTAAGTAAAAGCGATGCGCCACAATCGGACGAATCCAAAAAAATCATAGCGCGGCTAGAAGAGGCCCGCGACTATATTGGTGTCACTCTGCTTCAGGAAAATGCCGATCAAAACGCTAAAGAAAGCAAGGCTGTGATTGAGCAGCTTGAATGGGAGTTTAAGCATTTAGATATGCTGACTTAACAGAGCGAGAATTGAATTTCATGGAACATGCACAAAACTGGATCAACTTTGACGGTAAAAAATACTGTATCAAAGAGGGGGAAACCGCGTTGGACGCTATGCTGCGCGGCGGGGCAAATCTCCATTTTTCGTGCCGAAAAGGCTCGTGCCGGTCTTGCATGTTGGAGGCCGTTTCAGGTGAGCTTGGCGAGGAAGCGCAGTCGCGGCTTTCTAGTGAAATGCGTGAACGTAATTTGTTTTTGCCCTGCGTTACCCGCACCGCCATGCAGGTAGAGGCCCGCTTGCCGGACCTGACTCAGTGGAATATCAAAGCCTTGGTTGCCGAAAAGAACCAACTATCGGACGATGTATGGCAGCTTTTGTTAGAGCCGCTGACCGAGATGGATTGGCGCGCTGGGCAGTTTATTAACCTGACCAGCCCGGATGGAGAAACCCGCAGTTATTCACTGGCCAGCATTCGTGAGGAAGACTATTTTGCCGAGCTGCATATCAGGCGCTATCCGGATGGCAAGGTTAGTAGCTGGGTCGCTGAAGCCCTGATGCCCGGTGACGAAGTTGAAATTCAGGGGCCGGTTGGCACCTGTTATTATGACAGCGCAATGGAAGGCCAGCCGCTGCTGATGATCGGAATCGGCACCGGTGTGGCGCCTTTGTTTGGCGTCGCCCGAGAGGCTTTGCGCCGTGGCCACACGGCCCCAATTGCGCTTTATCACGGGGCAGCGCGGGAGAAAAACCTATACCTAACCGAAAAGCTTAGCGCGCTTGAGGCGGAGTACCCGAATTTCACCGCACATTGTGCGGCTTCGCAAGATGGCGCCAAGCAGCGGGTTGTTGACACGGCTTTTGTTGACCACCCAGACCTGCGTGAGCATACACTTTTTCTGGCTGGCTCGCCAGATAGCATCGAAACCGCCCGGATAAGGGCCGTTGCCTGCGGCATTAAGCTCCCCGCCATTCATGCAGACCCATTTGAAACCACCGCGCCCTATATGCCCGACGATGAGGCAAAGATTAGTGCCATCAAGCCAGACCCCGAGCTATGGGCCGCCCTGAAAGAGGGCGAGCTGATCTCGCAAATTCTGGATGATTTTTATACCCGGGTCTATCTGGACCCTCGCTTATCGCCGTTTTTCCAAAAGGTTACAAAATCGCGGGTGTCAGGTAAGCAGTATGAGTTTCTTGTCGGCCTGATGACCGGCGTTCGCAGCTCATTTGTTGAGCCGCCGTTTAACGCCCACCACTGGATGGTTATCTCTGACGAGTTGTTTGACTATCGCGAAAACCTGTTTTTCGAATGCGTGCGCGCCTATGACCTGCCTGAACATCTGGTTGCCCGCTGGGCCAGCCTACACGAGGTTTTTCGCCGGACGATGGTTAAATCGGCTGAGCGTGGGCAGGTGCATAACGGGGTTGAGCAAGATAAAAGCGGCTATACCGACGAAATTATCGGCATGGATGGCATGTGTGACGGCTGTTTCGAAGAAATTCTGGAAGGCAGCCCCGTGCGCATGCACCAACGCACCGGCGAGATATTTTGCACCAAATGCGAAGCAGGGGCTGCCTGATTTTTAAGCTTTGAGGGGCTGAGCTAGGTAGCGGTTGGGTGTGGAGTTATCGAAAAAAATCAACTAAAGCATGTGCTTTTGGCCAACTTTGGCTTCAAGGCTTTTAGTTCAGCCGCCGCTATACTGATTGGTATCAAAGTAGCTCACATGATCCGAAAACAACAATTCCAAACAAACCACACGTCGCCGTTTAGGCGCTTTGGTGAAACCGATGGCAAGAGTGAAGAGTTGACCGGGTAGAGGCCGGCGCGGCTATATAAGCGCCTTCCCAAGCAAAATAACGCCCGACGTAAACAAGAGCATTATCAGCAATCTGCGGAACTGCTCATCGCTTAACCGCTTGAAAAGCGCGAGCCCCAACTGGGCAAATAATAGCGAGACGGGCAAGGCCAGCAATAGCTGCTGCACGACATCCCACGTGTAGTGGCCTTGGAGCAGAAACATCAGCGCCGCCAGCCCCAGAATAACCATATTATAAGGTTGCAGCACGGCTCGGGTTTCTGATTTTGACCATGGGCGCATGGCGCTCCACATGGTTGGCAATACCCCCGAAAGCGAAGAAGCTCCGCCAAGCAGCCCACCCGAAAACCCGATCAAGCTGTCGCGCAGGGGTGTTGGCTGGCGCAAGCGGGGCAATGATTTTCGGAAAGTGAAAAAGCCGCCGTAAGCCACCATCATTACGCCGATGGTGAGCTTTAGAAATTGGGCGTCGATCACGGCCAGCGCCGCCACTCCGAGCGGCACGCCAAGAACGCCCGGCAACCCAAAGCGCAGCAGCCGCTTAGGGTGCTTATAAACCGCGTGGCGCACCACCCAAACCCCCTGAATTCCCGTCACAACAGACAGGACAACCACCATAGAAACCGCTGTAACCGGTGGCATGATGTGCAGCCAAAACCCCAGTGCCAGCAAGGCCGTGCCAAAGCCAGCCAGCCCGTTGATAAACCCGCTCGCCGCCGCCCCTGCGGCCAGAATGAAAAGGTAGTCGGCGGTCATTTAGTTGCCGCCCGCATGAGGTGGCACCGAAAATCGCCCAATTTCAGAGGCTTCCAGCAGGCCTTTCTGTACTTCATCAAGTATGCGGGGTTTGGGGGTTGGGCCATTTTGGGAAATAAGGACCGCGTGCCGTGCGCCGCGCGTCATGTTGCGCAACAGGTCATGGGGTGAGCCGGGCACAATATTGTCGCAATCCCGCACGATTTTGCGTGACTTTGCCACCATCGCCCGTCCAAGCGGGGTAAGCGCCGATGTGCGTTTTGAGCGGTCAAACAAAGCCATGCCCCAGATCCGCTCCAGCGCCTTCCTTTGCTGGCTAACAGCGGCATGGGTTCCACACACCGCCTCCGCCGCGGCGCTAAAGGCGCCGTGTTCCTTGATGGCTATCAGGGTTTTGAGGTGGCGGATAGGCAAAGGCATCCTTTTGTTTGAATTTCTTACATAAGTAGCAATAATTCGAATATTTTAAGACCATAAATGGGGTGTCAACAATACATGGTTATGTGGTAATTGATTTGCTGAAATTGATTGAGGTCAAGGCTCGGTCTGTAGCGGCATACTAATGTCTACCACATTATACATGATCTGAGTCGAAAAAATATGTTCCAGCCTTTAAATCAAAGCTCTATGCGCCCGCTATTGGCGGTGCAAAAGCTTATGGGCATATTGGCCGTAATTATGCTGCTATTCGGGCAAACTCTGGCTGTAAGCGGGGCGCAAAGCAGCGCGGGCGGCTGGATAGAGATTTGCGGCCTTGAAGGCACGGAGCTGGTGCAGCTAGAGGATGAAACTCCTTTGGACGATTGCGCCCATTGTGATTTTTGCACCGTTCAATTCTCCAGCCCCGCCACAGGGCCTTTAGCCCCGACCCTATCTACCCCCGCCCCCCTATTCATGCAGGTTCAGTATAGTGCTGTCACCGCTGAAATTCGGTCCGGGCCAGAGCAATATTGGGCGGCCAATCGTGGTCCGCCGTTAGCAAGTGAAGAGAAAATGAACATAGACCAAGCCTATATGGCAGCCATGGCCAACCCCGCAATATGGGGTAAAGCATGAGCATTTTAAAACGTCTAAGCGCGATTTTCCCTCTTATTTTTATCCTGATAACCGCCAGCACGCTTGCCCGCGCCGATGGCCCGCCGCTTTTGCCAAAATTTGTGGCGGAGGTGCCCGCTAGCGAGCTTGTCGAGGGCGCAACCGCTTATGGTGCCATGCTAGACGCCGCGCCTGTGGTGCCTATCCTGAACGGCTCAGAGCTGCTGGGCTATGCCTATATCACCTCTGATTTTGTTGGCACCACGGGATATTCCGGCAAGCCCATTCATATGATGGTGGCGATGGACCCAGACGCGAAACTCATTCGCGCCGAGCTGGTAGAGCACCATGAGCCGATTGTTTTAATCGGCATTCCTGAGCGTGAAATTCGGGAGATGACGGAAGCTTATGTCGGCATGGATATTGTGGCGGAGGCCGCTGCCGAAGGCGTGGGCCATGATGTGGAAATCATCTCCGGCGCGACCGTGACCATTATGATCATTGATGATTCTGTGGTGCGGGCCTCTATTAAAGTCGCGCGCGCGCTGGGCCTTGGCGGGCTGGATAACAGCGCCGCCGACAGGGGGCCAACCCATGTGCTAAATATGAACGAAACCGAGGTTTATGACTGGGGCACCTTGGTGGGTGACGGCTCCGTGCGGCGCCTAACCATTGATGTGGGCCAGATTAACGAGGCGTTTATTGCCACCGGTGACCCCCGCGTAGAAAGATACCCCGAGAAAGGTGAGCCGGAGGACACCTATATTGACCTCAACCTCGCGCTGGTTTCGGCCCCCGGCATTGGTCTGAGCCTTTTGGGCGAAAACGAATATAATAACCTGACCGCGTGGATGGAAGAGGGCGATAACGCCATTATGCTGACAGGGCGCGGGATTTACTCGTTTAAAGGCTCGGGCTATGTGCGTGGGGGTATTTTTGACCGGATCCAGCTGGTGCAAGGTGATATTTCAGTGCGGTTCCGCGATCGGCAAAACCGCCGCATTCGGGTGGTGGCCGCCGAGGGCGCGCCGAGCTTTACCGAGATGGATGTTTTTAAAATTCCGGCAGATTCGGGCTTTGACCCGACCAAACCTTTCCGCATTCAGCTGCTCACGCTGCGCCCCGTTGGCGCGATTGAGAAGATCTTTCTGACCTATGATCTGGGCTACAACCTGCCGCCGCGTTACCTCACCGCACTGGCGGCACCTCAAGCGCCTGTGTTGGAGGAATCCCAGTCTGATGCCGATGCCCGCTCGCTGCTTTGGCAGCGTATCTGGAAGGGCAAAAAGGTTGAAATCGGGTTGCTGATTGGCATGCTTACCGTGCTGACGGGCGTGTTTTTCTTCCAGTTCCAAGCCACGCGGCACGCGCGGGCCTTTTACTGGTTCCGCATGAGCTTTCTGGTGGCGACCCTTGGTTTTCTGGGCTTTTCCCAAAACGCCCAGCTTTCGGTGGTAAACCTGATGGCGCTCGGGGCCTCCCTGCGCGAAGGCTTCGGCTGGGACGCCTTCTTGATGGACCCTTTGGTCTTTATCCTCTGGGTTTCTGTGGCTGTCACCATCCTGTTTTGGGGCCGTGGTGGCTATTGTGGCTGGCTCTGCCCGTTTGGCGCTCTGCAAGAAATCACCAACCAGATCGCACGGTTCTTCAAGGTGCCACAATGGACCCTGCCTTGGGGCCTGCACGAGCGCCTTTGGCCGCTTAAGTATATGATTTTTCTTGGGTTATTCGGGGTATCTTTGGTCTCGATGTCTCTCGCGGAAACCTATGCCGAGATCGAACCCTTCAAAACCTCGATCATCCTGAAATTCGCCCGCGAATGGCCCTTTGTGCTGTTCGCCACCGTGATCCTCGGCATTGGCTTGTTCATCGAGCGGTTTTATTGCCGCTACCTGTGCCCCTTGGGCGCGGCGCTGGCCATTCCGGGCCGTTTGCGGATGTTTGACTGGCTCAAACGCTACAAAGAATGCGGCTCGCCGTGCCAGACCTGCGCCAATGAGTGCTTTGTGCAGGCCATTCACCCCACCGGTGAGATTAACCCGAATGAGTGCCTGTCCTGCCTGCATTGTCAGGTGGATTATCAGGACCACAGTATTTGCCCCGTTGTTATCAAAAAAGACAAACGGCGGGCGAAGATGGCCCAGAGCGGCTCTGACGCTGCTCTGGACCGATTAACCAACCACCCTAATGCTTCAACTAAGGAGAAGGCTAATGGCTAAAGATAACCCAGAAACACACGTAATTAAAGAGGGGCTGACACGGCGCGACATGCTTGCCGCACCTGTGGCCATCGGAGCCGTCGGCGCTCTTACCGCCGCCGCCGTTGGCATGGGCGCTGGCCCTGCAATGGCATCCACAGCCGAGGCCAATGTGGCTCCCGGTGAGCTTGATGAGTATTACGGCTTTTGGTCTTCTGGCCAAGCGGGTGAAGTGCGCATTATGGGCGTGCCGTCCATGCGGGAGCTTATGCGCATTCCGGTATTCAACCGTGATTCAGCCACTGGCTGGGGCGACACCAACGAGTCGCTTAAGGTTTTGACTGACGGCTTGATGCCTGAAACCAAGGAGTTCCTCGCCAAGCGTGGCAAGCGGGACTATGAAAACGGTGATTTGCACCACCCGCATATGTCGTTCACAGATGGCACCTATGATGGCCGCTTCCTGTTTATGAACGACAAAGCGAACACGCGTATTGCCCGTGTTCGCTGCGATGTGATGAAGTGTGACAAGGTCATCGAGATCCCGAACGCGTCTGACATCCACGGCTTGCGCCCACAAAAATTCCCGCGCACGGGCTACATTTTTGCCAATGGTGAGCACCGCGTGCCGCTGGTAAATGATGGCACCAACATGGACGCCGTAGAAGACTACGTTTCCATCTTTACTGCCGTTGATGGCGACACCATGGAAATTGCATGGCAGATCACCGTAACCGGTAACCTCGATAACACCGATTGTGACTATCAGGGCAAATACTGCATGTCCTCTTCCTATAACTCCGAAGGCGCGATTGAGCTTACGGGCATGATGGAAGCCGAGATGGACCACGTTGTGGTCTTTAACATCGCGCGTATTGAGGCGGCTGTTGAGGCTGGCGAATACGAAGTATATAATGGTGTTAAAGTGCTGGACGGCAAAAAAGGCTCGGCCCTCACCGCCTATGTGCCTATTCCAAACAGCCCACACGGCGTAAACACCGCGCCAGATGGCAAATACGTTATGGTCAACGGCAAGCTTTCGCCAACCGTTTCGGTTATCGAATGGGCTAAGCTGGATGCTGTGTTTGAAGACGGCGCAGACCCGCGCTCGGCTGTTGTGGCTGAGCCTGAGCTGGGCCTCGGCCCGCTCCACACGGCGTTTAACGGCAAAGGCGAGGCTTACACCACGCTCTTCTTGGACAGCCAAATGGTGCACTGGGATATCGACAAAGCTATTCGCCTTTATAATGGCGAAGACGTGGATCCGATCATCCAGAAAACCGACGTGATGTATCAGCCGGGCCATAACCACACTTCGATGGGTGAAACCAAAGAGGCCGATGGCAAATGGCTTATCTCGCTGAACAAGTTCTCTAAAGACCGGTTCTTGAATGCTGGGCCGCTGAAGCCAGAGAATGACCAGTTGCTGAACATCCAAGACGGGGCGCTTGAAGTGGTGCATGATGGCCCAACATTTGCTGAGCCGCATGACTGTATCATTGTGCGCAGTGATCTTGTGAACCCGCTAAATGCATGGCCGCTGAATGACCCAATGTGGGCTGATGCGACTGCTCAGGCAGAAGCTGACGGCGTGGTGCTTGGGGATGACAGCAAGGTCATCCGTGAGGGCAACAAGGTTCGGGTTTACATGTGGTCTTCCGCGCCAACATTCTCGATGGAAGATTTCACTGTGAATCAAGGCGACGAAGTCACGGTCATTATCTCCAACATTGATGATGTAGACGACCTGACCCACGGCTTTACCCTTGGCAACCACGGCGTTGCTTTTGAGGTTGGCCCGCAGGCTACGGCATCGGTTACCTTCACCGCTGACCGCCCGGGCGTGCACTGGTTCTATTGCCAGTGGTTCTGCCACGCGCTCCACATGGAGATGCGCGGCCGGATGCTGGTAAACCCTGCATAGGCGCTGACATGATCCGCGCGCTTGCATTCCTTATCTCTGTGCTTCCGGCCTTGGCCGGTGCCGAAGAGGTGGCCGTGCCACCGGAAGCGGGCGCGCTGCTTATGGCGATTGAAAATGCGGGGGCGGGGGATACCCTCCGCCTCAGCGAAAACGCCCTCTATGAAGGGCCGATCGAGATTGCTATACCGCTGACGATACTCGGCAACGGGGCCACGATTGATGGCCTAGGCGAGGGTTCGGTGATTACCGTAACCGCTGAGGGCGTGACCCTGCGCGGCCTTACGGTGCTCGGCTCTGGCTCGGGCGGCGAGGGCTTGGATGCGGGCATAACGCTGAGCAAAACCGCCCATGGGGCGGTGGTAGAAGGCAACCGTGTGTTGCTGAATTTGGTCGGCATTGATGTGCACGGCGCAGAGGATTCGCTGATTGCCCATAATTATATCGAGGGCCGCCAAGATAGGCGGATGAACGACCGTGGTAACGGCATTTACATCTGGAATGCACCGGGCACACGGGTGGTCGGCAATGACGTGCGCTATGGGCGCGACGGGGTGTTTGTGAACGTCTCGGGCAATAACGAATTTATAGGCAACCGCTTTCGTGACCTGCGCTTTGCCGTGCATTATATGTATGCCAACAACTCGGTGGTGTCGGGCAATATTTCCGAGGGCAACCACCTCGGCTATGCGATTATGTATTCCGACCGCGTGCGGATTGAGGGGAATTACTCGCTCAATGATCGAGACCACGGTATTATGATGAACTATACAAACAAGGGCGAAGTGCTGAATAACACCATCCGCCAAGGCGGCGAAAAATGTGTGTTTATTTATAATGCCCACCGTAACCGCTTTGCTGGCAATAGCTTTGAAGGCTGCCAGATAGGCATTCACTTTACCGCCGGCTCCGAGCGCAATAGTTTCAGCGGCAACGGCTTTATCGGCAACCGCACGCAGGTTAAATATGTTGGCTCAACTTGGGTGGAGTGGAGCGAGGATGGCGTGGGAAATTACTGGTCCGACCACACAGCTTATGATCTGAATGCAGACGGCATCGCCGATACGGCCTATCGCCCGAATGATGTTATGGACCAAGTGCTCTGGAGCCAACCCGCCGCCAAATCATTGCTTGGTTCGCCCGCTGTGCAGCTCATCCGCTGGTCGCAATCGGCCTTTCCGGCCCTTTTGCCCGGCGGCGTGATAGATAGCGCCCCGCTGATGCAGCCCAATTTCCCCGAAATCCCCGTATGGGAGAATATGTAATGACCGTTCTTGGCATTGAAAATGTCTCAAAATCTTATGGCGAGGTGCACTCGGTGCAAGGCGTCAGCCTAAACCTTGGCGAAGGAGAGCGCGTGGCGCTGCTCGGCCATAACGGCGCGGGTAAAACCACGCTGATGCGCATGGTTTTAGGCCTCACCCCGCTAACCTCTGGCAGCATTCAGGTGCTGGGCATGCCCCCCGGCTCCCGCAAAGCCCGTGCGGCGATTGGCTTTTTGCCCGAAAGCGTGGCCTTTCACGGCGCGCTTACCGGCCGCGAGCAGCTGCACCATTTTGCGCGGCTTAAAGGCGTGAAGCGGCGCGTAGCAGATGACCTGCTGGAGCGCGTCGGCCTCACGCACGCGATGAACCGCAAAATCCGCACTTATTCCAAAGGCATGCGGCAGCGCGTTGGCCTCGCCCAAGCCCTGCTTGGCCAGCCGAGGCTGGCCTTGCTTGACGAGCCAACTTCGGGCCTCGACCCGATTTCACGCCACGAGTTTTATGACATCGTGGACGACCTCGCCAAAACCGGCACGGCGGTGCTGCTCTCGTCTCACGCGCTCACCGAGCTGGAAAGCCGGACAGACCGGATTGCCATTATGTCCAAAGGCCACCTGCTGGCCAATGATAGCCTGAGTAACCTGCGCAAGGCAGCCCGCCTGCCAATTCAGGTTCGCGTGAAAGCCACAGCGGAAACCGCTGATGATATGGCCGCGCGCCTTGGTGGCTCGCGGGTAAACGGCGCGTCTGTTGCGCTTGAAGTGCAGCAAGAAGGCAAGGTTTCACTGCTCGGGCAAATCACTGGCCTTGGCGACCTCGTTAAAGATATTGACGTGACGCCCGCCAGCCTTGAAGAGCTTTACCGGCATTACTCCGTGCCAAAACAGGAGGGGAAATAATGTCCAGCATCGCCATCGCCCGCATAGAGCTGCTGATTGCGCGCCGCAATATGTGGGTGTTCACATCCCTCATCCTGATGGGCCTGTTTTCCTCGGTGCTCACGCTCGCTGGCGGTGCGCCCACCGGCACGCTGGGCGTTGACCCTTTGCTGATCGCCACCACTTCCATCACCACCCTTTCGGTTTACCTCATCCCGCTCATCGGCCTGCTGCTTTCCTTTGACGCCATCGCGGGCGAAGCCGAGCGCGGCACCCTTGCGCTTAGCCTTACCTACCCGCTTTCGCGTGGTGAAATCCTGCTTGGCAAGTTCCTCGCGCACCTTGTGGTGCTGGGCTTTGCTGTGGCCGTTGGGCTGGCCCTCACCGCGGGCCTCACTATCTGGAAATACGGTAGCGCGGACCTGAACTACCTGCCCCTCCTCAAACTTTTCGCCACCTCGCTCGCCCTCGGCGCGGCTTTTCTCGGTATCGGCTACACCATCTCGGCGCTCGCTAAGCAAACCGGCGTTGCTTCAGGCATCGTCATCATCGTCTGGCTTATCTGCGTGGTGCTCTATGATCTCGGGCTTCTGGGCGCGCTTGTCGCCGATGGCGGTGGCACCTTCACAAAAACCATTTTCCCATGGCTGCTGGTCGCCAACCCCGCTGACGCTTTCCGCCTCATCAACATGCCCACCGACACCGTATCCACGCTCGCCACCGGCCTTGGTGCCGCGGGCCAAGCCTCGGGCTTTGCCCCGCAGCTCGCCTCGCTGCTGCTCTGGCCCATCTTTGCCCTTGGCCTCGCTTGGGGCGCCTTCCGGAGGATTGAACCATGATAAAATGGTCGCTTTTGGCGCTGGCCCTGCTGGCTGGTTGTGATGATGAGGTCAGCCGCGCGCTGCCCGCGCCGATGACGCTCAATGACGAAGCCGCTGGCTATTATTGCCAGATGGTTATTCTGGAGCATCAAGGCCCCAAGGGCCAGCTTTTCCTTGAGGGCATGATCGCGCCCTTGTGGTTTTCGCAGGTGCGCGACGGCCTCGCTTACCTGAAATCGCCTGAACAAGAGGGCGAGATTGTTGTGCTTTATGTCAATGATATGGGCAAAGCTGTGAGCTATACCGAGCCGGGAGCCGACAACTGGATAGACGCAAAAGACGCGTTTTATGTGGTAGGGTCCGATGCTATAGGTGGCATGGGCGCGCCCGAGCTGGTGCCCTTTGGCAGCGCTGAAAAAGCCCAAGAATTTGCCGCTATTCATGGCGGCACTGTGCAAAAACTTGAAGATATTTCTGCCGAAACTGTGCTTTCCCCCGTAGAGCTTGATTTGGCCATTCCGGAGAATTGAATATGACCACCCGTCGCCGTTTTCTAACCATCCTTGCGGGCGCTGCTGTGCTGCCCACGCTCACCAATGCCGCCGCCCGCTGGCAGGGCATTGCGCTAGGGGCCAAGGCGCAAATCATTCTTGACCACCCCGATGCTGACGCGTTAATTGCCAGCGCCGTGGCTGAAATTAGCCGCCTTGAACGGCTGTTTAGCCTGCATCAAGATAGCCAGCTTACGCGCCTTAACGCGGCCGGCAGCTTGGCCAACCCTGCGCCCGAAATGCTGGAGCTTCTGTCGGTTTGCGGCGCTGTAAACGCCCGCACAGGTGGCGCGTTTGACCCCACAATCCAGCCGCTTTGGGCGCTTTATGCCGAAAGCTTTGCCGCAGGCACCGCGCCAAGTGCCGCACAGGTTTCCGCGCGCAATATAGGCTGGGAGCACCTGCGCTTTTCCCCGGCTGAAATTGGCTTTGCCCAGCCTGACATGGCGCTCACCCTTAACGGCATAGCCCAAGGCTACATTGCCGACAAGGTTGCTGCGCTTTTCCGTGCGAAAGGCGTGGAAAATGTGCTGATAGATACCGGTGAGATCATGGCGTTAGGGCTTGCCCCCAACGGCGCGGCTTGGCCTGTAACTCTTGGTCATTCCGGCGGGGAAATTACACCACTCAGCAATGCCGCGATTGCCACCTCGGCTCCGCTTGGCACCAGCTTTGATACCGCCGCCAGTGTTGGGCATATCCTTGACCCCCGCAGCGGGCAGCCCGGTGGGCAATGGGCGCAAGTCAGCGTCACCGCCAGCACTGCCGCCCTCGCGGACGGGCTTTCAACCGCCTTTTGCCTTATGAGCGCTGCCGAGATAAAGGCCGCCGGCGAAGGTGGTGTGTATGGGGTTGTGACCACAGACATGGCCTAACTAGGCGGCCTGTGGTTTTGACTGGCGCAAATGTTAGATGCTTTCCAAATTGAATGACGTGGCCGTCAATCAATCTGGAGTATAGCTGAATTGTCTAGTAGCGCACGATGGCCTCGGCACAGGGCCATCGGTGTTAAGGTTATTCATATTTTCGGACAACACAGTGAAGCTATTCTCTATAGCAACTGCCGCAAGCCTTGGATTTGCTTCAATCGCAGGGGCTGGCAGCTTTGGCCCTGCATCTTCCTCGGCAATAACCGAAGCGGATTTTTGTGGGTGCCGAATAGCTGATGCGTGACATATCAACCAAAAATGCAAGCGTTATTCGGTTTGGCGGCAACATTGACAGCGCGCCCCTTTGCGCCGGGATCAAGTTCTAATTAATTTTGGCCACCCCGTTGCCCCAGCGCCCCCAAGCCGCCATATTAAGGCAAACGCTTAGGAGCCGCTTATGTCAGACATCCCCTTCCGCCCGCTTGAATCCACGCTGGACCCAGACGCCGCTTTGCGCGTGCTGCGGGAGACCGTTTCAGGCGGGCATGATGGCGAGTTGTTTTTGGAGCGAAAACGCTCTGAAACGCTGGTTTTCGATGATGGCAACCTGAAAAACGCCAGTTTTGATGCCGGAGAGGGTTTTGGCCTCCGCGCAATAAATGGGGAAACTGCGGCCTATGCGCATTCCTCCGAGATCAGCATGTCCTCGCTCAACCGCGCTGCTGAAACGGCGCGGCTGGCGATTGGGGCGGGGGGCGGCACCTTGGCGGATGCCCCTGCCAAAACCAACCAGCGGCTTTATACCGAGGCCGACCCGATCACCGATGCGCCCTTTGCGCTGAAGGTCGAAACTCTAAAAGAGATTAATGATTTTGCCCGCGGGCTGGATAGCCGCGTGGTGCAGGTTTCGGCCACGCTCGGGGCCTCATTGCAGGAGGTTGAGATTCTGCGACCCGAGGGCGACATCTTGCGCGATGTCCGCCCGATGACCGTTCTTTACGTGTCTGTTACCGTTGAGAAAGACGGGCGGCGTGAGGCGGGCAGCCACGGCTCCGGCGGACGCTCCAAAATTGGCCTGCTGCTTGATGCCGCGCATTGGAAATCGGCCACCCGTGAGGCGCTGCGGATAGCCCTGATAAACCTCGAAGCACAAGATGCCCCCGCGGGCATTATGGATGTAGCGCTGGGGAATGGCTGGCCGGGTATCCTGCTGCACGAGGCCATTGGACACGGGTTGGAAGGCGACTTTAACCGCAAAGAAACCAGTGCTTTTGCCGGCCTTATGGGCAAACAAGTGGCTGCCAAAGGCGTAACCGTGGTCGATGACGGCACAATCCCAGATCGTCGCGGCTCTATTAGCTTTGATGACGAAGGTACGCCAAGCCAAAGGAATGTGCTGATCGAGGACGGCATTTTGGTCGGCTACATGCAAGACCGCCAAAACGCTCGCTTGATGGATGTGCCAGCCACAGGTAACGGGCGGCGGCAAAGCTATGCCCACGCGCCAATGCCACGGATGACCAACACGGTCATGGAAAGCGGGGCGGCGACACCCGCGGACGTGATTAAGGAAATTAAAGACGGGATTTACGCGGTGAATTTTTCAGGGGGGCAAGTGGACATTACCAACGGCAAATTCGTGTTTAGTTGCACGGAGGCTTATAAGGTTGAGAACGGTGAGGTTAAATATCCTGTCAAAGGTGCTACTTTGATCGGTGATGGCCCCTCGGCCCTTCGTCGGGTCCGTGCTATCGGGAATGATAGCGCCATGGACCCGGGCATAGGCTCCTGCGGTAAAGCCGGGCAAACCGTGCCCGTTGGCGTTGGCCAGCCAACGCTCCTGATTGGTGGGCTTACGGTGGGGGGCTCGGCTGGATAGCCTGACCCTTAAGCCTTGCGGGCCGTGGCCTCGGCTTTGCCTCGGTGGCGGCGCGGCGCGGATGCAGCCTCGCCAAACAGACAAGAGGTCGCGCGCCGCTTGTTGATATGCAGTTTGATCAGATAAATGCCATGTCAGGCTTTCTTAAGTGAGTCGAGCGCGGTGATGCAATGCCCTAAAAGGAAGCGTTCACTTACTGTATTTATTCTTAAGAGTGACAAAACCTATTCTTTTGCTGAATTTTTTCTATTTCGCGGCTGAATGCCGCAAACGAATATCTTGTTATCTGGGCTGTAATATGATTGATCTATGTCAACTTTATGACTGGCGACTCCCCTAATGGGGGGTCGCAACAAATATCGCGCAACAAGTGCGGATGAACTGGGGACTATAATGATGAAGATGACCAGCCTTATTCGGGGTTTTCTATTTGGAATTGTCAGCTTGCTGGCGGCAAGTGTTGGTTTTGCACAAGATGCGCTGGACGGGCTCGAGGCCATTGGTAAGCCTGCGCTTGGCGCGATGGGCTTTCAGCCTGCCGCCACCGAGTTGGCCCGCGATGGCCAGTGGCTAGACGGCATGGTGCTCTGGATTATCGCCGTGATCACAGTTTTTGTAACGGCCCTGCTGATTTGGGTGATTATTCGCTATAATCAGCGCGCCAATAAAAACGCCGCGCGTTTCACCCACCATACCATGGTGGAAGTCATGTGGACGATACTACCAATTGTTATTCTAATCGTCATTGGCTCGTTTTCCCTCCCTATCCTGTTTAAGCAAATTGAAGTGCCCGAGAGCGATATTACGATCAAGGTCACTGGTAACCAGTGGTATTGGACTTATGAATACCCTGAAAGCGGTGTGGTTTTTGATAGCTTTATGATCGGCGAAGGCGCACCGGGCCTGACCGATGAAGTGATCGCTGAGCTGGAAAGCTATGGCTATGAAGCTAGCGATTATCTGCTGGCCGCTGATACCGCAATTGTGGTCCCTGTGGGCGCAACGGTGCGGGTGCAAATTCTGGCCTCTGATGTAAACCACTCTTTTGCCGTGCCTTCATTTGGCATTAAAATGGACGCAATCGTGGGCCGTTTGAACGAAACATGGTTTAAGGTGGGGGCTGACCCGCGGGATGTAGAAGCTGGCACGGATGCTGACGAAAACTATATCGGTATTTATTTTGGTCAGTGCTCCGAGCTTTGCGGCAAAAACCACTCCTATATGCCAATCGTTGTTAAGGTTGTGAGCCAGGAAAACTATGAAAAATGGCTTGCGGGTGCGATTGAGGAATATGCGGGCATTCCGGTTTCCACTCAGGTGGCGTCTAACTAAATGGCTGACGTTTCCTCCATAGATACGCGCGAGCATGAGGCGCAGTTCGGCGACTATGTCGAGCTGCTCAAGCCTCGGGTTATGCGCTTGGTGGTGTTTACAGCGCTTGTGGGCATGCTTGTGGCACCGGTGCCAGTGCACCCTGTAATCGCCGTTGCCTCCATTCTGTGCATTGCTATTGGGGCCGGGGCCTCGGGCGCGCTGAATATGTGGTGGGACCGTGATATTGATGCGGTAATGAAGCGGACAATGGGGCGGCCTATTCCGAGTGGCCGCGTGCAGGCGGGGGAAGCGCTGGCCATTGGCCTTGCGCTTTCTGGGCTTTCGGTGATGATGCTGGCGGTGTTCGCGAACCTCGCGGCGGCTGGTTGGTTGGCGTTTACCATTTTCTTTTATGTGGTCATTTATTCGATCGGGCTAAAGCGGCTCACGCCTCAAAACATTGTTATTGGCGGCGCGGCAGGGGCCTTTCCGCCGCTGCTGGGCTGGGTTGTGGCCACGGGAAGTATCAGCGTTGAGCCGGTGCTTTTGGTGGCACTTATCTTGATCTGGACACCGCCGCATTTCTGGGCTTTGGCGCTGTGGCGCAATGAAGATTATAAAGCGGCGGGCATTCCTATGTTGCCGGTTATGCGCGGTGAGCGGGTAACGCGGCGCTATATTTTTGGCTATACGCTGTGGCTTATTCCGGTGGCACTGGCACCTAGTTTTACCCAAATCGGCGGCATGGCCTATTTGGCGGTTTCACTGCTGCTTAACGCGGTGCTGCTGCTGGGCGCTTGGCGCCTGCTCAAGCGGCAAGAGGCTGACCGCGACGCTGACAATTTTCGCGCTGAAAAACAGTTTTTCGGCTTTACCATCGTCTACCTTTTTCTGCATTTTATGATGCTGCTGGTGGAATCCACCCTACGCGCGCTTGATGTTTCAATCACCGCGCTTCCGATCTGGTTTTAAGATATGTCTATTCGCCCCGAGCATGAACTGCACGCGCGCCGCAAAGGTCGTAACATCGCCATAGGGCTTATCCTTGGTGGCATGGTGGCGATGATATTTGCGGTGTCTATCGTGAAGCTTTCGCAGCCACAAAGCGAAGATATTCATGCGCCGAACTATGTTCCGGCAACCGCAGGAGATTCTGAATGAGCCAGCCAGACGCCAAAAAAGTGGTGCTCCCGCTAATCGGGCTGGTCTTGTTTATGACGGCGGGGTCTTTTGCTGCTGTGCCTTTTTATAACTGGTTTTGCGCCGTTACCGGCTATGGCGGCACTACCGCCACGGCCAGCGCAATGCCTTCGGAAAGCGAAATTCTTGACCAAACCATGATCGTGCGGTTTGACGGCTCGCTGGGCGCGGGCATGGAGTGGGAATTTAAGCCCGCCCAGTTTGAGATGGAGCTGAAAATCGGCGAGGTAGGCTTGGCCTTTTATGAAGCCTATAACCCGACAGATCGCGTTATTGCGGGCACCGCCAGTTATAACGTCGCGCCATTTTCCGCAGGGAATTACTTTAGCAAAATAGATTGTTTTTGCTTCACCGAGCAAGTGCTGCAACCCGGTGAGCGGGTAATGATGCCGGTTACGTTTTACGTGGACCCGGGTATTGTGACAGATATCGAGGGAAAGTTTGTGCATTCGATCACGCTTTCTTATACGTTTTATGAAACAGACCTTCCGGTGACGCAAGCGGCACTGGAAAACAACGAACAGACGCAGGTTAACTAGCGTTAATTAAGAGGGACCAGCCAGATGGCACATGAAAAGAACCACGATTACCACATCCTAAAGCCCAGCCCGTGGCCGCTACTCGGGGCCGTTTCTGCCTTTATTATGCTCTTTGGCTCAGTGATGTATTTTAAGGGCGATAGCCCGTGGATGTTCTTTATCGGCCTCGCGGCGGTGCTCTACACCATGTTTGTTTGGTGGTCTGACGTGATTAAAGAGGCCGAAGATGGTGACCACACGCCTGTGGTGCTGATCGGGTTGCGCTACGGCGTGATCATGTTCATTGCCTCCGAGGTTATGTTTTTTGTGGCATGGTTTTGGAACTTTTTCAAACACGCGATGTATCCTATGACAGAAGGCTCGCCCGCGATTGACGGTGTTTGGCCACCCGTTGGCATTGAGACCTTTGACCCATGGCACCTGCCGATCATCAACACGCTGATCCTGATCTGCTCGGGCGCGCTGGCGACATGGGCGCACCACGCAATTGCCGAAGATGGCGACAATAAAACCATGGCGAAAGCCTTGGCGGGCGCGATTGCGCTCGGCGCTATTTTTACCCTGTTTCAAGGTTTTGAATATGCCGAAGCGACCTTTGGCTTTAGTGGCAATATTTACGGTGCATCGTTCTTTATGGCCACGGGCTTTCATGGCTTCCACGTGATTGTTGGCACGATATTCCTAGCCGTATGTATGATCCGCGCCATGGGCGGGAAATACACCAAAGAGCACCATGTGGGCTTTGAGGCCGCGGCTTGGTATTGGCACTTTGTGGACGTTGTATGGCTGTTCCTCTTTGTGGCGGTTTACGTCTGGGGCGGCTGATAACCCCTTGCATAATTTGAAAAACGCGGGTCAAATTGGCCCGCGTTTTTGTTTGGAGAGACGATGAATAAGCGGATGATAGCGCCGATTGTGTTCGGAATTTTGGGCATTGCCATTCTGGTGAGCCTTGGCAACTGGCAGCTGCGAAGGCTGGCGTGGAAAGAAGGCGTGCTGGCGGCCATTGACCAAAAGCTCAGCGGGCCAGCGGTGGCTGTGCCTGAAGCGCCCAACCGTGAGCGAGACATGTATTTGCATGTGGTGGCCTTGGGCGAAATGGGCGCGGATGAGGTGCATGTGCTGTCTAGCAGCTTTGAAACCGGGCCGGGCTACCGGATAATTGCGCCCTTTACGCTGGAAAATGGCCGTCGGATTTTGGTGGACCGTGGCGTGGTGCCAGAGTCTTCGAAGGCCGCCGCGCGCGTGCTGGAGAACGGCCAGATTGAGGGCAACCTTTTGTGGATGCAAGACCCACCCACCTTTTCGCCTGATTTAGACAAAAACATCTGGTTTAACCGCGATACCAAGGCGCTGGCCGAAGCGCTGGGCACAGAGCCTGTATTGCTGGTGATGAGCCATAGCACGCTTTCCACGGGGCCTCTTCCGGTGGCCGTGGGGGTGAACATCCCTAACAGCCATCTGGGCTATGCCGTCACATGGTATGGGTTCGCGCTTGTGTGGCTCGGGATGACGCTGTATCTGCTTTACAGGATTAAACGCAAAACCGTTTAGGTGACCCATGAAATATATCTCTACCCGCGGCCAAGCCCCCGCGCTTTCCTTTGAAGATGCTATGCTCAGCGGGCTGGCCACCGATGGCGGGCTTTATGTGCCAGAGACGTGGCCGCATATGAGCACGGATGAGATTGCGGCACTGGCCGGACTTTCCTATGAGGAGGCCGCTTACCGCGTGATAAAACCCTTTGTGGCTGATACCTTTGCCGACGACGAGCTACGTGGCATTCTGGCCCGCGCTTATGGCACCTTCCGCCACCCTGCGCGGGTGCCTTTGGTGCAAACGGGGCCCAATGAATTTGTGGCAGAGCTGCACCACGGGCCAACGCTGGCCTTTAAAGATGTGGCGATGCAGTTGATCGGCCAGATGTTTGAGGCGGTGCTGAAGCGGCGCGGTGAGCGGGTGACCATTGTTGGGGCCACTTCGGGCGATACCGGCTCTGCGGCGATTGAGGCCTTTAAGGGCCTCGGCGCGGTGGATGTGGTCATTCTGTATCCGCATGGGCGGGTATCAGAAGTGCAGCGGCGGCAGATGACAACGCCGAGTGAAGCCAATGTGCACGCCGTGGCGATGGATGGTGATTTTGATGATTGTCAGGCGCGCCTGAAAGATATGTTTAATGATGCGGATTTTCGTGGCGAGGTGAAGCTCGCAGGGGTGAACTCGATAAACTGGGCGCGGGTAATGGCGCAGGTGGTTTATTATTTCACCACGGCGGTGAGCTTGGGCGCGCCGCACCGGAAGATCTCATTCACTGTGCCGACGGGGAATTTTGGTGATATTTTTGCGGGCTATGTGGCCAAGCGCATGGGGCTGCCGATAGAGCGGCTGGTGATTGCGACCAACCAAAACGACATTCTGCACCGGACATTGCAAAGCGGCGCGCACCAGAAAGAGGGGGTGACGCCGAGCATTAGCCCCTCGATGGATATTCAGGTGAGCTCGAATTTTGAGCGGCTGTTGTTTGACCTTTACGACCGAGAAGGCGAGGCGGTTTCGCAGCTGATGGGCGAGCTTAGCGCGGGCGGATTTAGCCTTTCGCAAGGGGCGCTGGGGCGGATGCGGGCGGAGTTTGATAGCGGGGCGTGCTCGGAATCGGAGACTTCGGAAACGATTAAAATGATGGTGGAAACCACCGGCGAAGTGCTGTGCCCGCACTCGGCAGTCGCTGTGAAAGTGGCGCGGGATCAGGGCGAAACTGCGGTGCCGATGGTGGCTTTGGCCACCGCGCACGCCGCTAAATTCCCTGATGCGGTGGCGGCGGCCTGCGGGCTGCGGCCCGATTTGCCGCCTCATATGGCAAACCTGTTCGCACGGCCCGAAAGGGTCACCCGCTGCACCAATGACCTCGGCGCGCTTAAAGCGCTGATCAAGGAGAAAATCGCACGATGAGCGTTGAAACCCACCGGCTGAGCAATGGCCTGACAATTGTGGCAGAGCACATGCCGGGGCTAGAAAGCTCTACCGTAGGCGTGTGGGTGCAGGCCGGCGCGCGCAATGAAGATGCGGCACAAAACGGCATTGCGCATTTCTTGGAGCATATGGCCTTTAAGGGCACGAAAACGCGGAGCGCTTTGGAAATTGCCGAGGTTATTGAGGATGTTGGCGGTTTTATCAACGCCTATACCTCGCGCGAGATGACGGCTTATTACACCCGCGTTCTGGGGGGCGATGTGCCACTGGCGCTGGAGGTTTTGGGTGATATTCTGCGGCATTCGACCTTTGATAAGCGTGAAATAGAGATTGAGCGCGGGGTTATCCTTTCGGAAATCGGCCAGAGCCTCGACACGCCGGATGATGTGATTTTTGACTGGTTGCAGGGGGTCTCTTACCCCAAGCAAGCGCTTGGGCGGCCCATTCTTGGCCCTGCGGAGAATATAAAGCGCTTCCAGCAGGCAGATTTATCTGGCTTTGTGGACACGCATTATGGCGCCGAAAACCTTGTGGTTTCGGCTGCGGGTAAGGTGGATTTTTCGGCACTGGTAAAGCAGGCCGAGGCGCTGTTTGGCGATATGCCCAAAAGTGCGGCCCCTGCGGCGGAGGCCGCAACGTTTATTGGCGGGGAAAAACGCGAGGAGAAAGACCTTGAGCAGGCGCATTTTACGCTGGGTTTTGCCGCGCCAAGCATTCGGGACAAAAATGTTTACACCGCGCAGGTCTATTCGATGCTGCTGGGTGGCGGGATGACCTCTCGGCTGTTTCAGGAAGTGCGGGAAAAGCGCGGGCTGTGCTATAGTATTTATGCCAGCATTTCACCGGGGCTGGAAAACGGCATGTTGACGATTTATTCCGGCACCTCGGGCGAGCAGATTTCTGAGCTGGCCGAGGTGACGATTGCCGAGATGAAGCGCGCGGTGGACGATATTTCGGAGGCCGAGCTGGCGCGGGCGCAGGTGCAAATGAAGGCCGGCATGTTGATGGGGCTGGAAAGCCCCTCGGCGCGGGCTGAGCGCATGGCGCGGGCGATTTCGATTTGGGGCAAGGTGCCCGATTTAAGCGAAGCCGTGGCGAAAATCGAAGCCGTGAGCGTGGCGGGGCTGCGAGAGTATGCGGCCTCGGTTTGCGCGGCGCAGGAGATGTCTATGGCGCTATACGGGCCGATTTCGGGCGCGCCAGTGATGGCTGATTTGCACACGAGTTTGCGGGGGTAGCATGGGCTTTGGCCGCAAAACACCAGTGCTATTTTCTGAGCGGTTAGAGCTGCGCCTGCCAAAGCGTGCGGACTATGTTTCATGGGTGACCACGCGGCGCGAAGGTGTGGATTTTTTGCAAAAATGGGAGCCGATCCGCGGGCGCGATTATGAGAGCCGCAGCTCCTTTTATAGCCACGGTGTGGCGTGGTCCAAGCGCTCGGCCAAGGCCAAATCCGCGTTTTCATTTCTGATTTTTCGGCGCGCAGATGCCCGCCTGATGGGGGCGCTGAATATGAGCAACCTGCGCTATGGCCCCGCCAAAACCGCGACTGTGGGCTATTGGATAGGCCCCGATTTTGCCCGCCAAGGCTATATGCGTGAGGCGCTGGGGCTGGTGGTGGATTTTGCCTTTGGTGAGCTGGATATAAGCCGGATTGAAGCGGCGTGTTTGCCGGAAAACGAGGCCTCGCGCGGAGTGCTGGAAAAGGCCGGATTCAAGTATGAAGGCGTGGCGCAGAGCTATTTGCAAATAGCGGGGCGCTGGCGCACCCATGTGCTTTATGCGCGGTTGCGAGATGACAGGCGGGGGCAGGCGGATGCTTAAGAGTGCAGGGCAAGAGCTGATTTCTGCGTTGGAATCCAAGCTCGGCGCGGGGGCGGTGCGGGCGGTGGAGCCGCGTGATATCGAGGAGCCTCGGGGGCTTTTTAAGGGGCAGGCGGCGGCGGTGCTGCGGCCTGCTAACACGGCGGAGGTTTCTGTGATTCTCAAGGCCTGCAACGCGGCGCGGGTGCCGGTGGTGCCGCTTGGCGGTGGCACGGGGCTTGTGGGCGGGCAGGTGATGGGCGAGGGGCCGGTGCCGGTATTGCTTTCGCTGGAGCGGATGGCGTCTATTCGTGAAATATCGCCGGAAAACAACACGATGACCGTGGAAGCGGGGGCGGTGCTGGCGGATATCCATGCGGCGGCTGAGGGGGCGGGGCGGATGTTTCCGCTTAGGTTGGCCTCGGAAGGCTCCTGCCGGATTGGTGGCAATTTGGCCACAAATGCCGGCGGGGTCAATGTGCTGCGTTATGGCAATGCCCGCGCGCTTTGCATGGGGCTGGAGGCGGTGCTGGCAGATGGCACGGTGATGGGCGGGTTAAAGCGGCTGCGCAAAGATAACACGGGTTATGATTTACGAGATTTGATGATTGGCTCGGAGGGGAGCCTTGGGGTGATCACGGCGGCGGTGCTGCGGCTTTATCCGCTGCCGGAAGCGCGGCACACAGCTTTTGTTGCAGTGCCTGCGCCTGCGGCGGCGCTGGAGCTTTTGCACGCGTTGGAGGCTGTGCTGCCAGGCGCGGTAACAGGGTTTGAGCTGATCCATAAAACGGGATTTGATTTTTTGGCGGAAACCGGATTTTCGCTTAAACCGCCGCTAGAGGCTGGCGCGTGGATGGTGCTTTTGGAAGTTAGCGGGGCTTCGGGCCTGGCTGAAATACTGGAAACTGCGCTGGGGGCGGCTCTGGAAGCAGAGCAAATCACCGATGCAGTAATTGCGCAAAACGAGGCGCAGCGGGCGCATTTTTGGACTATTCGGGAAACGATTCCCGAGGCGAATAAGCGCATTGGGTCAATTTCATCTCACGATATTTCTGTGCCCGTGAGCGAGGTGCCAGCGTTTATTGCACAGGCGCGAAAAGCGGTGTCGCCCGCGCTGCGGGTCAATTGTTTTGGCCATATGGGGGATGGTAACCTGCATTATAATGTTTTTCCACCGATGGGGGGAAACCGCGCAGATTTTGCAGCGGACCGAGCCGGTATAGCTCGGACTATTTTTGATATTGTCGCGGAATTTGGCGGCAGTTTTAGCGCCGAGCACGGGGTTGGGCGCTTAAAGACGGATGACCTTGAACGCTATGGTGACGAAGGACGTCTGGCGGTGATGCGCCGTATCAAGGCCGCACTTGACCCAGTAGGCATTATGAACCCCGGAGCCGTTTTGAGCGTATAGTTTTTGCATTTGCCCTGCCGAGCGCAGCGAGGCCACGGCCAGCGGCAGGCATTTTCAGCTTGTCTGAAAATGTGCTTTGGCAGAGGGGGGCTTTAGCTCCCCGAAGTCAAAGCAAGCCCGGAGCTGGCGGTCAGCTCCGGCGTCGCGCCTCCGCAGCGACCCTCAATCAGCACTTTGAATGCAAAATTGCGCATTAGAGTCGGGCCACCTTGTCGGCGCGTGCGGCGCCTTCGGCTTGCAGGGTGCAGGACGCAACAACGCAAAATGCCCCCTCGCCATTCGAGCGAAGAGGCATGATCCAGACTTTGGCCGTCTGAGGTTTGCAAGTGGCCCCCGAATTCATCGGGATAGGCCTTTATATTGGTAAATTGGTTGAGGAAGTATTACCGAAACCGGTTATATGGCTATTTAGTGAAAGTTTAGAGATTTTGACTCTTCATACCCAGCCACGATTAGCTGCTCAATTTGGGTGAGATGATCAATGAAGAAGATCAGGTTTCCGTTTGGAACTCTCCGCGCCTGACTCGTTTTCCTGTTTTGACCAAACACGATTTGGTAAACGTTTAGCTCGATCTTCATCTCGCTTTCTGTGTTGTATAGCGCCACCAAAAAACCATAGGCTGGTTAGTCGCTTATGCCGTAGGCCAGTTGCGCCCCCATAGTATCATTGAGCAGAGGTAGAGTGACGGGTTGAGACAGACTTGGCAGGGAAGTAATAATCTCGATCTTGGTATCTGGGTCTGTGCGCACCGTATCTTTGGCAGCATGCCACACGAGTTCATTTAAAAGCCCGCTACCAGAAGTGGCCACAATACGAACCCCTAAAATTTGAGAATTGGCATCAATGAAGCGGAAAATTCTGAGCCCTTCGCCGCCGGTAATATCGACCAAGCAGGTTAATTCGCTATTGTCCTTTTTTACACAAGAGGCAATTTGATTTCTGGGTTCATTTTCGCCTTCAAACTGAAGGTATGATAGAACGCCGTTGTACCTGTAGTAAATATCTTGAAGCAAAGTGCCGTCGGAAGGCACAAACTTGGCGAAGTAGCCGCTAATACCGATAAGATGCAAGAAACCGTGCCGCCAAAAGCGTCAGGGTGGGCTCAATTAAATCAGGTAGATCGGTTTTAGCTACACCACCCAGCCGTGTATAGTGGGGGCATTCAAGCTCAGACTGGGCGTAGCTGGCTTGTGCGAACATTGAAGCAAACAGGCTCGCCAAAAATTAGGATGTGATACTTCATAAGTAAAATCTTTCAATAACCATCAATTATTATTGAAAGCAGCAAGTAAATCTGAGCCTGCATAGAGTATTTGTGTGATTGGATTTAGGCGCCCTCGTAATCACACAGCCAGTGCAGGTCTATGCCCATAGCTTCTAGCCGTGTGCGGCCTCCTAATTCAGGGAGATCAACCACAAAAGCGGCTGATACAATTTCACCACCCAAGCGCTCGATCAGCTTGATACTGGCTTCACAGGTGCCGCCGGTGGCGAGCAAATCATCCACCACAAGAATTTTTTCACCGGGGAGGATGGCGTCATCATGCACCTCCATCGTGGCTTCGCCATATTCGAGCTTATAATCCTGCTCAATGGTTTTGCCCGGCAATTTGCCCTTTTTGCGGATCGGCACAAAGCCGACCGAAAGCTGGTGCGCCACAGCGCCGCCAAGGATAAAGCCGCGCGCCTCTAGTCCCACAACCTTATCAATTTGCATGCCAGCATAGGGGCTTAGCAGTTGGTCTATACAAATGCGAAAGCCGCGAGGGTCGCTAAACAGCGTGGTGACATCGCGAAACATAATGCCCTTATGCGGGAAATCTGGGATGGTGCGGATATAGTCTTTAACGTCTGCTTTGGGGGGCATTTCCTGCGCCTTTCGGGGTTTTTAACATGTTTTCAACTACGGCAATGGCTTGCGCTTCGCGGTCTTCAAAGCTGCCGTGGATGAGGGTGTATTTAGCGCCATGCGCCTTGAGCTTGGCTTCAATTTTGGCAAAAAACTTCTCGCGCATTTCTTGCTTGGCAAAATAGCGCAGCGGGTCTTCGGCCCATGGCGTGTTGGCGTCTAGCAGCAGGTAATGCTCGGGCAGTTCAATGCGGGCCTCAAGGCTGGGCAGCGGGCGGCCGAGCAGCATTTCAGCCCAAACGGCCGTAAGCAGGGGGTCGGTATCTTCAAAAAGAATGGGCCCCGCCTTCATGGAAAGGGTTTTGCGGTGGGCAACGTGGCCATCCACAATATAGTGCAGCTCTTCGGGGCGGTAATCGCCGGGGGTGCGGTATTTCTCATAAGGGCGGCCATATTCGGGCACGTATGGCCCGCCAAACTTTTGCGCCAGCATGTCGGCCATATAAGATTTGCCGGTGCTTTCCGGCCCCACCAGTGTGAGGCGTTTTTGGAACCACGGGCGCACATAGCTGGGCAGGCTATACCAGTGCGCATAAGGGTCTTGCCGGATATCGGCAGAGTTGGCGGGGAAGGCCATCCACATTGGATCAAGGATAAAATGCTGCGCATTCAAGGTTTTGGCTAGTGGCACGAGGTAATCCTCGGAGCCAATCACGCGGTGGATAGGTTCTGGGTGGAGCTGCCGGATGATCTCGGCCCATGCCGGGGCGCGGGTTTCAAGCGGCTCATTGGTGCAGTGCAGCACCACGCGGGCTTTTGGAAACAGGCTTTCCATCCAGCCTTGGCGGATGCCCGCCGCAATCGGGTCAGATTTCGCGCAGGCCAGCACAATGGTCAGGCGGTCCACCAGATAGGTGGCCGTGCGCACGAGCGCGACGTGGCCCTCATGCGGGGGCATAAAGCGCCCGAGTATAATTCCGTTTTCCATAGCGCCCCTTAGAATTGCGGCTTGCTGATCATCAGCCAGAAAATGCCCATTAAGGCTATAAAGGCTGGCCAGCCCAGCGTAAACCATATCCGGTAATATCGCAGGCATTTTTTGCAAAGCGGCTGGCTGGTGGCGGCGGAAGCCGCGGCTAAATCGCGGATGCGGTGCTGAAGCCAGACCACAGGTGCCCATGCGATAAAGGCGACTAGGTAGAGTGCGTAAACCAGCAGCAGCCAAGGCTCAGCAAGGGAATATCCGGCGAGGTAAACCAGCGCAATGCCGGTGATGGGCTGGAGAATGCCCGCAGGGGTGGTGAAGACCCAATCAGCGATGACGACGTTTCGGGCCACAGCGGCCACCACTTTTGGGTCGCCGTTTTGCATGGCCATAACCATTTGGAAGGCGGTGCCCGCGCCCGTGCCAAAAAGCACAGTGGAGCCGATGATGTGCAGCCATTTTGTCAGCTCATACCAGTCCATCAGCGCTCCTCCTCAAGGATGAAGTGAACCCAGATCAGGCAGAGAATAGGAATGTTTTTGAGCAACCCGCCGTATGGCTCTAGCCAAAGGGCAGGGGCCATCAGGCCAAACGCCAGCGTGTAGCTGCCCACCATGGCAAGCTGTAACAGGGCAAGACGAGGTAAGCGCCACGCTGCGAGTAGCCCGAAGGCAATGGCCACGTCTATAAGCCCCGCTCCGCGGGCTGCGATGGTGAGTGCTTGGCCGGAGAAGGGCACGCTGCTTAGACCATCTAAAAAGCGTTCGGGCGGCAGGAATAGGCCCACAAGGCCGGAGATCAACCACATAAACATAAGTGAAAAACGAATGAGTGGGCGCAGAAGATATAGCCGTGCGTGCCAGAGGTCTTGGGTGCCAGCTGGGCGGGCGGACAGGATTTCGGAGAAACCGCGCGGCGTTTGGCCCGTGGCTTTGGTAAAGGTAGTGTAATCGGCAGCAACTCCGGCTTCTAGCTGCGCTACGGCGGCGGTTGAGATCGGCCCGAGCTTTAGCTTGTCACCCAGCCAGCCCATGGCGTGGGCTATTGGCAGCGGAATGGGTCGGGCACGGGCAGGGGTGCGGCCCAGCCATGCGCGGGTGGCGGTCAGCATTTCAGCTTGGCTCACACGCTCGGGGCCGCAGGGGCTTAGGATTTGGCCGTTGAGGTCGTTGGATTCCAACGTTTGCCGCACGGTGGCGGCGAGGTCATCGGCGTGAATCGGGTCAAAGGCTTGTGCGCCATCCCCGACCATGGGGCTGATAAGCGGCAGGGCGGCAAGGGCGCGCAGAAGCGATGAGCCGCCATAGCTGGCCTCGCCCAGCACCATGGAGGGGCGCAGGATAACGGTGGGGAGGCCAGAGGCTAAAGCCACCGCCTCACCGGCTTTGCGGTGTCGTGCGAAGGGAGTATTGGCCTCAATGCCCACAGCGGAAATCAGGATGATTTTGCGTAGGCCTGCCTTTTTTGCGGCGGCGTAAAGCGCGGCGGGCGCCTTTGAGTGCACGGCGTGCATTTGTTCCTTGGAACCGTTGAGCAGGCCTGCGGCATTAACGATGGCATCACAGCCTTTCAGCGCCTCAGCCCAGTTAACGGGCTTGGTGAGATCAGCCTGAAAGGTGGAAAAGCCCATTTGCGCGAGCGCTGAAACGCTGCGGGCAGAGGCTGTAACATGGTGGCCATGCTGGCGCAAATGGGTGGCAATGTGCCGCCCGATAAAGCCGTCTGCGCCGAGCAGAAAAATGTGCATTTGGCCTCCACGGTGGGTTGGAAACCCACCCTACAAGATGAGCGTTAAACGGGCAAACCGCATAGGTTAGCCTGTGTTGCTGATCATCGAATTTGCCAGTTCATAGAGCAGGGTGCCTTCGGGTGCTTTGCGACACTCAATCAGAGATTGGGTGTAAATAGTTTCGCCGCCAGCCTGCTCAACAGTATCAACAAAGCTGTTTTCACGATAATTTGTTTCGGCGCTCCAATACCCCATAAGCCAGCCAGCGACCTGAAATACTTTGGCCATGTCTTGGGCCTCGTCAGCGGCGACGACCTGTTCACAGGTCCAGCGGCCGGCCCCAAGGATATAGCTATCAGCTTGGGCAAAAGTAGGAATGAAAAGGGAAATGGATAAAAGAAGGGGCTTCATTGCAGTATCCTTTTTAATGAGTGGGTAGGCTAGCAGGTAATGCGAAATGCCACAAGCGAGGAGGCTTAGAAGAGCTTTTTCATGCATGTCCGAGCATAGAAAATGAACTTAAGGTGTTGAAAGTAAAGTTATAATAAGAGTGATATGTGCTTACGCTCCTAGGATAGTAGGCACGTTAAAGCACAAGGAGGGGAAGCGCTATAGGGGCTGCGTGCTTGGCTCTATAATCAGGGTTTATCGGCTGGAAAGAGCGGGCCTTTTAGTTCAACACCCGCCCAGCCACGGCGTCTAGCTTGGCTATGAGTGCTGGGTCGCGGGCCTCCGGGGCGGTCATAATCGCATAGTCCAGCGCGTGGTCACAGCCGTTGGGGCAAGGGGCGCGGGCGGTGCCTAGGCGCTTTGGCAGGTCTTTTACAAGGGTGCGGGCTTTGTCGGCATTGCCCGTCAGCACTTTGATGATTTCGGTGATATCCACCGCCCCGTGGTCGGGGTGCCAGCTGTCAAAATCAGTGATCATCGCCACAGATGCATAGCACATTTCGGCCTCACGCGCGAGCTTGGCTTCGGGCATATTGGTCATGCCAATTACATCAGCGCCCCAGCTTTCACGATACATTTTACTCTCGGCTACGCTGGAAAACTGCGGCCCTTCCATGGCAAGATAAGTGCCGCCATTATGCACGGTAACACCCGCCGTTTTGGCGGCCTCAAGGCAGGCTTTGCCAAGCCGCCCGCAGGTGGGGTGCGCCACGGATACATGGCCAACGCAGCCGGTGCCAAAGAAGGATTTTTCGCGCGCGAACGTCCGATCAATAAACTGGTCAACGATGACAAAATCGCCGGGGGACATGCCTTCTCGAAAGCTGCCACAGGCTGAAACCGAGATGATATCGGTGACGCCCAGGCGCTTGAGCGCGTCAATATTGGCGCGGTAGGGCACGGTGGACGGGCTGTGCACATGCCCCCGCCCATGGCGCGGCAAGAAGGCCATTTTTACGCTGTTTAGGGAACCCGTCAATATCTCGTCCGAAGGTTTGCCCCATGGGCTATCCACCGCTTGCCAGCGCGCATTTTCCAAGCCGTCGATATCATAAACACCGCTGCCGCCGATCACCCCGATCATGGTTTCCATAGTCTACTCCTAGGCTGGTTTCTTGAGGGAAAACACGTTTTCTACCGCAGCGTAATCCATATAGCCAAGGCGGGAAAGGGGCTGATACTTCGTGACATCAAATTGGCCGTTCACAATGAAGTCATCCTTCATGTGCACACCAACCACCTCGCCGATCACCATGTTATTAGACGCGCCCGGTAGGTCGATGACCTTATAAAGCTTGCATTCCAGCACGGCAGGGGCCTCGGCCACATGCGGGGCGCTTATGGCTTTCCCCGCAGCTTTGGTTAGGCCGGCGGCCTCAAACTCATCCACATCAGCGGGCAAAGAAGCCGCCGAGGCATTCATTTGGTCTTTCAGCGTGTAAGACACAATATTGACCGCAAATTCACCGGTGGCGATGATGTTGGCGAGGCTGTCTTTGCCTTTTGGCTGGTCCGGCTTTTGGCCGGTAGAGGCAAACATTACCATCGGGGGGGTGTCGCACAGGGCGTTGAAAAAGGAATAGGGCGCGAGGTTGGCGATGCCATCGGCGCTTAGGGTCGAAATCCAGCCAATCGGGCGGGGGGATACGATGGCTTTAAACGGGCTATGCGGCAGGCCGTGGTCATTGTTTTCGGGGCGATAAAACATGGTATGGTCCTTGCTTGCCCAATGGTGGGCGTGATAGGGGTGGTTTGCATTTAATAGGAGCCGAGCATGAAATCCAGTGTGAAACGACGAGGCTAGGTATAAGCTCTTCCTTTCCCTGTTTTTCCGGTGGCCCCTATGCTGCGCATTTCTATTGAAACTCCCGATGATAGCCAAGAGGTCGAATACCTCTATGACCTCGCCTTTGCTCCCGGGCGGCAGGCGCTGAGCTCCTATAGGCTACGCGACGCTGTGCCGCCCGTGGCTAAGCTCTGCATGGTTGCGCGCGGTGAAGAGGGCGTGTTGGCTGGCGCGATCCGATATTGGCCGGTGGCCATTGGCGCTGCGAAAGCTTTGCTGCTTGGGCCGATTGCCGTGCATCCCACGCGGCAAGGCGAGGGCGTGGGGGCTGAGCTGATTGAGGCCAGCTTGGCACGTGCGGAGGCGCTGGGCTGGCAGCGGGTGCTGCTGGTGGGGGACGCCCCTTATTACAGGCGCTTTGGGTTTGAGAGAGTCACGGGGGTGGAAATGCCCCCGCCCACCAACCCCGAGCGGGTGCTTGGGCGGGCACTGATTAAGGGCGCGTTTGGTGGCGTTACCGGGATTGTTCAACAAGATGTAAAACCGAGGCGAAGCCGAGGCTAGGGCCAGCGGCAGGCGTTTTTCAGCTTGCTGAAAAATGTGCTTTTGTCGAGTGGGGGTTTACCCCTGCAGAGATAAAAGCAAGCGCGGAACTGCCGGACAGTCCTGAGCGTGCGCCTCCTCGGCGACCCTTCGGGCCACCTCGTCGGCGCATGCGGCGCCTTCGGCTTGCAGGGCGTTTTGGGTCGGGCGTCAAAAAAAGCCCCGCCGTTTCAGGCGGGGCGTAGGGCGGTAACGATGAAAAAACCGCTTGGCTTTAGGTGCGCATTTCGGCGCGGATTTGCTGGCGGAGCATGTCGATCGGGATCTGTTTTCCGTCGCGCTTAAAGCTCCAGTATGTCCAGCCGTTGCAGCTTGGGGCGCCTTCTAGCGCGGCACCGACTTGGTGGATGGACCCACGAGACTCGCCTGTGATCAGGGTGCCGTCGGCCCGCACTTTGGCGCGGTGGCGGCCATTAAGCGAATAGAGGTTTTCGCCGGGGTTGAGCATCCCGCGCTCGATAAGGTTGCCAAAGGGCACGCGGGGTTCGGCACGTTTGGCGGTGGTTACGCGCAGCGAGTCGGCGTCATATTTACGGGTGTCGTCTATGCGCTTTTGGGCAACCTTGCGGTAAGCTTCTTCGCGCTCGATACCGATGAAATTACGGCCCAGCTTTTTGGCCACAGCGCCGGTGGTGCCGGTGCCGAAAAACGGGTCAAGCACGACATCTTCGGGGTTGGTGGAAGCAAGCAACACACGGTGCAGCAGGGACTCGGGCTTTTGCGTTGGATGCGCCTTTTCGCCCTTTTCATTTTTCAGGCGTTCGCCGCCGTTGCAAATGGGCAGCACCCAGTCAGAGCGCATTTGGATACCTTCATTCAGCTCCTTAAGGGCTTCATAATTAAAGGTATATTTGGAGGCGTCGGACTTTCCGGCCCAGATCATAGTTTCATGCGCATTGGTAAAACGCTTGCCTCGAAAATTTGGCATCGGGTTGGATTTGCGCCAAACAACGTCATTCAAAATCCAGAAGCCGGCGTCTTGCAGGGCCACGCCCACGCGGTAAATATTATGGTAAGAACCGATCACCCAGATTGCCCCGTTGGGCTTGAGAATGCGGCGGGCGGCTTTGAGCCAATCTCTTGAAAAATTGTCATAAACTGCGAAGCTGGAAAACTGATCCCAGTCGTTATCTACCGCATCAACCTTGGAATTATCAGGGCGGTGCAGATCACCGCGAAGCTGGAGGTTATAGGGTGGATCGGCGAAAACCAAGTCTACCGAATTGGCGGGGAGACTGTTCATTACGTCAATGCAATCGCCGTCAATTATGGTGTTTAAGGGAAGAGTTTTCTCGGAAGTTTTAATCATGCTGCTCAGTGCCTCGAAGCTTTGTTGCTCGTTATGGCCTTAACATGATTCATTGATGATTCGGTGTCAATCCCTTTTGAATCAACGACTTATATAAATTACTTAAAGCAATGGTCTAACGCAACATCTTGTGGATTGGCTTGAAGGAGACCCTATGGTGTGGAGTCACCCCGAGCTTCGCCAGCCCCTCTTGGTGCGCTTTTGTGCCGTATCCCATGTTGGTTTCCCAAGCGTAGCCGGGGAATGTGGCGGAAAGGTCACACATCAGGCGGTCTCGGGTGACTTTGGCGACGATGGAGGCGGCGGCAATGCTGAGTGCGCGGGCGTCTCCCTTGACCACGGCTTGGGCTTTGCAAGGGAGGCCGGGGGGGATTTTATTGCCGTCTATCAGGGCGAATTTTGGTGGGGTTTCGAGGCCGTTGATGGCGCGCCTCATGGCGAGGAATGTGGCTTGGAGGATGTTGATTTGGTCGATCTCCTGCACGCTTGCCGAGGCTATGGATACGGTGGCGGTGGCCATGATTTCGGCAAACAGCGCCTCGCGGCGGGGGGCGGTGAGCTTTTTGCTGTCGTTCAGGCCGGCGGGGATGTTGGACGAGTCAAGGATGACAGCGGCGGCGGTGACGGGGCCGGCCCACGGCCCGCGGCCCACTTCATCAACACCGCAAACGGGGTGCGGGGCAGCGGCTTCGAATTTAAAAGTCGGGGTGTTTTTCACGGTATTTTTCCGGTATGACTATTGTAGCGCAAGTGTATGATTTCTGTGCATACAAATTTTCTAGGGGGAATTCCATGACGGTTATCATTTCGGGAGCGGGCATTGGTGGGTTGACGGCGGCGCTGACATGCCATGAGTTGGGAATGCCCGTGAAAGTGTTTGAGCAGGTTTCCGAAATCACCCCGCTGGGTGTGGGAATAAATTTGCAGCCCCACGCGGTGCGAGAAATTTTTGAGCTGGGGCTGGCAGCGGAAATTGAGGCGATTGGGCTGCGCACCAAAGAGGTGGCGTATTTCTCGAAAAAGGGCTTGGCAATTCATGCCGAAGCGCGGGGCGCTTGGGCGGGGTATAACTGGCCGCAATATTCGATCCACCGTGGTGAATTACAGATGATGCTGCTGAAGGCTGTGCGGGAGCGCATGGGCGAAGGCGTGGTGGAAACGGGTGCGGCGGTTACTGGCTTTACGGAAGATAAAGACGGCGTGCGGGTGCAGGTGGACCGAGGTGGCCTTGTAAGCGAGGAACGCGGCGATGTGTTGATCGGGGCGGACGGGCTGCACTCGAAAATTCGAACGGGGTTTTACCCCGAGGAGGGCGCGCCGGTTTGGGCGGGGGCCGTGCTGTGGCGTGGCACCACAAAGGCGGTGCCTTTTCTGAGCGGGGCGAGCATGGCAATGGCAGGGCATGAAAGCCAGAAATTTGTGACCTATCCGATAAGCGCCCCCGATGAAAACGGTGCGGCGGATATTAACTGGATTGCCGAGCTGTGGTTTGAGCCGGATTCAAAGTGGAACCGTGAGGATTATAACCGCCAAGGCAAGCTGGCGGATTTTTTGCCTGCGTTTGAAAGCTGGAATTTTGACTGGCTGGATATTCCGGCGCTGATTAAAGCGGCTGACAAGATTTATGAGTTTCCGATGATAGACCGCGACCCGCTGGCGCGCTGGAGCTTTGGGCGGGTAACGCTGCTAGGGGATGCCGCGCATGCGATGTATCCGATTGGCAGCAACGGGGCGACGCAGGCGATACTGGATGCGCGCATGCTGGGGCGGTGCTTTGTCGAACATGGCATAAATGCGGCGGCGCTCACAGCTTATGAAGCGGATCGGCGGCCCAAGTGCAATGCGGTGGTGCTGGCCAACCGTGGCAATGGGCCTGATCAGGTATTGCAGGTAGTGGAGGAGCGCACGGGCGGAGATTTTGACAACATTGATGATGTGCTGAGCGAGGCCGAGCGGCTGGAGATGGCTGCCGCTTACAAAAAAATCGCTGGCTTTGATGTGGACATTCTGAATAATGCGCCGAGTATTATTAGCAAGGGGACGCGCGTTGATTAAAAAGCTTGAAAGGCCAATGGCGGCGCTGGCGTGGGTTTCGGCGCTGCTTGGCGGCGTGGCCTTGGTGGCGGTGATGATCATGACCACGGTGAGCGTGGCGGGGATGAGCGCCAGCAAGCTGGGGAAAGTGCTAAAAAAAAGCTATGATACGGTGGTGGAGCCGCTGCTGGCGCTGGGACCGATTCCGGGGGAAACCGAAATGGTAGAAGCGGGGATGGCGTTTATTATCTTTGCCTTTTTGCCGATTGTGACGTTGAATAAAGGCCATGCCGAGGTGGCTATTCTTACCAATTTTTTTGGCAAGGGTGTGAACCGGCTGCTTGATTTTGTGGCGGATGCCCTGATGCTCGCCGTGGCGGCGTTTCTTGGCTATCGGCACCTTTTGGGTACGATTGACAAGTTTGGCAACGGCGAAACCAGCTGGATATTGCTATATCCGATCTGGTGGGGCTACGGCGCGGCGCTCTTTGGCGCTTCCATTTTCATAATTGTATCCGCCTATTGCGTGTTGCGCTCCGGGCAGGCTTTGCTAACGAAGCAAAGCGTAGAAACCTCGGGAGCCGTGCATTGAGCAATTTTGATATGGGGCTGTGGTCCTTTGTGGTGGTGCTGGCGCTGATCTTTATCCGCATGCCCATCGGGCTTTCGATGCTGATTGTCGGCATTGGCGGCAATGCGCTGGTGATTGGCAATTTCAACATGATCTCGGGGCAGCTTAAAAACCTGACCTATGGGCAGTTTTCAAGCTATTCGCTTTCAATTGTGCCGCTGTTTTTGCTGATGGGGCAGTTTGCGACGCTGGGCGGGATGTCTACGGCCTTGTTTAAGGCGGCGGAGGCGTTTTTGGGGCATCGAAAAGGCGGTGTGGCTATGGCCTCGGTGGGGGCCTGCGCGGGGTTTGGCGCGATTTGTGGCTCTAGCTTGGCGACGGCGGCAACGATGGGGCAGGTGGCCCTGCCAGAGCTGCGGCGCTATGGCTATTCGGGGGCGCTGTCTACCGGCACCCTGGCGGCGGGCGGCACGCTGGGGATTTTGATTCCGCCTTCGGTGATTTTGGTGATTTATGCAATTTTGGCTGAGCAAAATGTGGCGAAATTGTTTGTGGCCGCGTTTATTCCGGGCATTTTGGCGATGCTTGGCTATATGGCTGCGATTGCGATTTATGTGCGGGTTTTCCCGAATGCGGGCGGGGTGCGGGCGCGGATACCTTACCGCGAACGGTTTACAGCGCTGCGGGCGGTGTGGCCTGTTCTGGCTGTGTTCATTGTAGTGATCGGTGGCATTTATCAGGGGCTATTTACGCCGACGCAGGGCGCGGCTGTGGGGGCCTTTGGCACGGGGCTGATAGCTTGGATGAATGGCGGCCTGAACTGGCAAAGCCTGATGGGGGCTTTTAAGGGCACGGCGATGACCACGGGGATGATCTTTTTGATTGTGCTCGGCGCCACAGTTTATAACGGGTTTTTGGCACTCACGCAGGTGCCGCAAGAAGTGGCTAGTTTTGTGGGGGCGCAGGAGTATAACCCGTGGATGGTGCTGACAATTGTGCTGGCAGCCTACCTGCTTTTTGGCTGCGTTATGGACAGCCTCTCGATGATATTGCTGACCGTGCCGATATTTTTTCCGACCATGATCCTGCTGGATTTTGGCATGAGCGTCGACGAATTTGGCCTGTGGTTTGGCATTTTGGTGCTGATTGTGGTGGAAGTGGGCCTGATAACGCCGCCGGTGGGGATGAACCTGTTTGTGATCAATACGCTGAGCAGAGATATTCCGATATCGGAGACGTTTAAGGGGGTTTTGCCCTTTGTGATCACTGATTTGCTGCGCGTTGTGGTGTTGGTTTTGTTTCCATCCATCACACTTTATGCGGTGCGGGTGCTATTCTAGCGGAGTCTACCTCAAAGTTAAATAGTGGATAAGCAGGCTTTGCCCCGGCTTATAGAATGGAAAAATCTACCCTTGATTGTATTTGAATGTGTCTTGTACGTGACGATCAGCATTACTTTGTTAATTATACCATTAAAATTTACTTTGAATTAACCTTCATTTGATCTATCTTGAACCAAGAGTTGTTTTTCGAGTTGCCCGCATTGGGCATTTTAACCAGTAAGTGAGGTGTAGGCATGGATTACACAGCGATTCTTCCCCGCTTGGAAGAACTATTCACCGGAACCACAGGTATTTTGCTGATCGCGGCCATTGGCGTGGTTGGCATCGTTGGCGCGCATTTTCTCCGCATGAGATTTGCCCGCACGCGGGTTGATCAAAAGTCAAGATCTTACCGCGATGTGGTTATTGAGTCTTATTTAGAGGATGAGCGCAAAGACCCGATGGAGGCGATGATGCCCCAGTTCTCTAGAAACCAAGAGCAGTTTTAAGAGGTGTTCACGATGGAAGATGGCGTAACAAATAGCCTTGCCGGAATGTTTGATGGCGTGCCGCAGATTTTTGCGCTGGGCTTGGCGGGCATTATGCTGGTTCTGGCAGGCTTTTTTGCGGTTAAGGGCTATTGGCGTTTGCGGGGAAACACGGCTTTTACCAGCTACCAGCAAGGGGTTGTAGCGCCTTTAAAATATGGTGATCGAGGGCCGGACACTGACAACAGCGATGACGCCTTCGCGCGCCGCCTTGAAGAGATGGTAGATACTGAAGATTCTTACGACATGACAAAATTGATGCCCCATGCCCGCGAGCTGGGCGCGATCAGAAATTCTGAGTTTCATATCGCCCCCGTGTTGGAAGGTGGGGAATTGGGTGTTTTGGCCTTGATTGAAGAGGTCACGGCTGAGCTGCAAAGTGGTTTCAGGGTGCTGGTAAATGCCAGCCTTGAAAAGATGGTTGATATCGAAGGGCTGCGGGCGCGCACCTCTGCGACGCGGCTTTCCATGGCGGGCGTGGTGCTGAAATTTGCGGTGGTAGACCGCTTTGGCCGCCTTGTCATGGCGGTGGAGCACCTAAGCAATTCTCCCCTAGACCGGCAGGAAAATATTAGCCGGACAGTGGTGATAGAAGTGTTGCGCAAGGCGGGTGTTTGGTATCTTGAGATCCCGTATCATTATTCAGGCGCGAACGCGCGCGCACAGATCAAAGCTGTTTTGCGTGGCAAAGCGACTGCGCAAAGTGACACCGCAGAAGACGTTGCCTAAATATCACGCCCCTTTCATTTAGGTAGCGGACTCATAAAACTGGCACCATAGTCTAAGCGTGGCCAGCTTGATGAACGCCATAAAATTGCGGGATGTTTTGTCGTACCTTGTGACGATCCGGCGGAATGATCGTTTAATCCGCCCAAAGAACCGCTCGACTTGATTTCTATTTTATACAATGCCTTATCGAACTCCTAGGCAGCTTTCGGTTAGATATCGATGGGATGACCGCCTCGCCCCCTTGCTCCTAAATCATCTCCCTGATCCAGTCGGCATCCTAGGCTTTGTCGGCGAGGACGGTCTGTCCCGGCTATAATGAGTTCAGCAGTATCTTCGCAGGCGGGGCGTCGTGGGCCTGTCCGGGCGCTAACAAATACCGCAAAGGCAGGCCGTTTTCATTGGTCAGAGCATGGATACCCCCCGGGAGCGCCCCATGCATCGCTGCGGGCCGTTTTTTTAGCGTGGCGGCGGCGTGATGAACACGCAGGCTGGTGCCATCGATCATCACCACATCTCCGTTGTGGGCATCGACCACCGCGCCCATGATCCGGTTCCAGATACCCGCTTTGGACCAGCGGTTAAATCTATTATAAGCAGTGGTATAAGGCCCATATTGCTGCGGCAGGTTACGCCATGGAATGCCGGTGCGCAGGAAAAATATTCCGTTCAGAACCCGCCTGTCATCGACCCGCTTCACGCCGCGGACCTAGGTCGGGAGCACACACTTGATGAAGCCCCATTCCAGATCAGCACTTCAAACCATGCCATTAACCATTTTCCCGATAATTCTTAGATATCTTAAGGGATTCACAAAATGACAGCAGAGGGAAGGAAGTTTTAGGTATCTTACCTAAGCAAAAGCAATGGGTTAGCCGGTGCAAAACGGGCAAACTATGGTCCAGGCCATGTTTAGTATCTACTCTTAGGCTCACCCCCGTCTTTCAGGCGGGATCACTTTAGCGCGAAGAATAGGTTATGAATTCGCGCAAACAACACTGGCAAACCCTGTGTTTCTTATCACCGCTATCATCTCATGTGGTCTTACCAAGTCTCGCTACAAGGTTTTGCAGGGTGACATCCAGCTTCGGGTGCGTGGCATTTTACGGCAGGTTTGCGGGCAAAACGGGGGGATCATCAAGGGTGTCGTCCATGTGCATATGTTCGTGTCCATCCCGCCAAAACTTGCGGTGAGCGACCTGATGCGGCTTATCAAGGGGCGCTGGCCGCGCTTCGTGCAGCGCGAATTCCCGCAGCTCAAAAAGCGATACTGGGGCAGACGGTTTTGGGGGAGGGGCTACTTTTCAACCATTAACGGTGCCACCACACAGGACATCGTACTTTAGTACCTGAAATAGCACATCGAAACACCTACCGGTGCAAGCCGGTAGGAGTTTAGTCTTTAGGGAAGGATGGCGTGTTGCGTCCACCTGTTGAGAACACCGTCGCCAATCTTTTAATACAGGCTGAAGTCAGATAAGATTTTACTGGTGAATACGCACGCATTTTGTATTCTAAACACCCGTAAATCGATAAGGTTATATAAATGACAGAGAAACCAGAACTAAAACGTCGCATCGTTTCATCCCGCCATCTTGCGGATGGTGAGAACTGGGAGGTATCCGAAATCGAGTATGGGATGATTATTGCTTACAACGCATTTTCACGTTGGATGACCCGATGCATGTCAGCGGCGGGGAACACCGACCTGACACCGCTCGAAATTTTGGTGCTTCACAATGCAAACCATCGTGGGCGCGATAAGCGACTGACCGATATAAGTTTTTTACTGAATATCGAAGATACGCACACCGTGAATTATGCACTACGCAAGCTGATGAAGATGGAGCTTCTTGCGTCTGAAAAACGCGGGAAAGAAGTATTCTATCGCACGTCGGATACCGGGCAAAAGCTGTGTGAATCTTACCGTAAGATACGTGATCAGTGCTTTCTGGACGGGCTTTCGCGCACGGATATGACGGGGACTGAAATGCGCGAAGTCGCAGCCAGATTGCGGTCGCTTTCGGGACAATACGATCAAGCCAGCCGCGCTGCTGCGTCCCTTTAACGCGACATCAGGTCAGGGAGGAATGTTACGATTTGCGGAAAGACGCAGATCAGGATGACGCCTAACAGCAGGAGCAAGAAGAACGGGAATGCGGCCTTTGCAATACGCAAGATGTCGATGCCGGTGAGACCCTGAATAACGAATAGATTAAACCCTACGGGGGGCGTGATCTGGCTCATTTCGACGACAATCACGAGATAGATGCCGAACCACAACGGGTCGATGCCCACGGCTGATACCATTGGCATGATGATCGACGTGGTCAGAACGATGACCGAAATCCCGTCGAGGAAACAGCCCAGCACGATGAAAAAGATCGTCAGGGCAAACAGCAAAGCGGGAACTGATAGGTTCATCTCCGATATCCACGCGGCCAGATTGCGTGGCAACCCCGTAAAGCCCATGGAGACGGACAAGAAAGCGGCCCCAAGCAGGATTAGTGCAATCATACACGATGTGCGTGTTGCAGACATCACAGCCGCGCCGAATTTTGCCCAGCTGAATGATCCCGAGCCCCAAGCAAGGATCGTCGCCAACACCACACCAAGAGCTGCCGCATCAGTTGGTGACGCGAGACCACCATAGATTGACCCGATGACGCCGCCAATTAGGAGGGCGACAGGGATCAAGCGACGCGAGGCGCGCAGTTTTTCGCGAAAGCTGAATTTCTGGTCGATCGCGGGGATCAAATCGGGGTTCATCCACGCGCGCACGGCGACGTAGCCTGCGAATAAGGTAATCAACATCACGCCGGGCAATATACCTGCGATGAACAGCCGTGCGATGGATTGTTCTGTCGCGACACCGTAGACAATCAGAATGATAGACGGAGGGATCAGTAGACCCAGCGTGGCGGATCCTGCCAATGTGCCGAGGATCAGGCTTTCGGGATAGCCCCGCTTGGTCAATTCGGGAATAGACATGCGCCCGATGGTGGCGGCAGTCGCGGCAGACGATCCCGAAACGGCGGCAAAAATTGCGCAACCAAACACGTTCACATGTAGCAGACGACCAGGCGCGCGGCTAAGCCATGGAACAAGGCCCGTGAACATATCGTCGCTCATGCGGGATCGTAGTAAGATTTCACCCATAAGAATAAACAGCGGTAGCGCCGTGAGTGCCCATGAATAGGAATGGCCCCAAAACGCCGTTGCGATGATTAAACCGGAGGGCGCATTCGAAAAGAACACAAGCCCCGCAAGCCCAACAATTGATAGCGAAACAGCGACCCAAATGCCGCTGGCCAGCAGCACCATAAGGAGTGAAAGCAGCGTGAGGGCAATCATAGGATCAGACATGCGTTATACCTCGTCTGGGGTTGAGAGGACTGGCTTGCCGGTGCGCAACAGATCAACAAATGTGTGGATGATAGAGACAAGCAATAGGGTGATGCCAAAGGTCGCGACGCCTTGCGGAATCCAAAGCGCGACGGGCACAATACCGGTTGAGACGTCGCCATAATGAACGCTTTCGCGAACCAGACCGCCCATGAACCACGCGGCGTATCCAACCAGCGCAATTGCAGCCAATAATGCGAAAGCTTCTGCAATGAGTTGCACGCGAATGGGCAAACGACTGGTCACAAGGTTAACGCGAATATGCCCCCCAGCCCGAAGCGTATGCGCCAATGCAAGAAACGTCGCACCCGCGAGCATAAAGCCGGAGAAATCTGCGTAGGAGGGAATGGTCGATGGCAGCAAGCCTGGGGCGAAATGACCAAATGCATTCAATCCTATCTGTGCAGAGATGAGCAGACAGATACATAAGATAAGTACGCCTGCGATGGCCCCGCATATGTCGTAGAGCTTTTGTAGAATGTGACCATGAAAGCCTCCCCGCTTTGATAGATATAAAAAGACCGACAACCTTTTCGGGGCTGTCGGCCAGTCGGGAAGAACCCTTAGTTATTGTAGGCGTTCATTACGGCTTTTGCACTGTCGGACGCGTTTGCATTCCACGACCCCAGCATAGTGGCACCGATCTCTTGCAGGCCAGCCACCAACTCTGCGCTTGGTTCATACACAATGATGCCGTTTTCAGCCAAAGCAGCAGTCATGGTCTCGGCTTCGGTTGCGGACATTTCCCAACCGCGTGTTTCAGCGGCAGCAGCAGCCTCAAGAACCGCTGTCTGAACGTCGCCATCAAGACCATCAAACATGCGCTGGTTTACAACCACGATGTTTTTGGGAACCCATGCGTTGATTGGGGAATAATGCGTCACGAAGTCCCACGCTGTTGAGTTCACACCAGTGGATGGGGATGTGATCATCGCGGCGACCTGACCTGTGGCGAATGCCTGCGGAATGTCGAAAGCTTCAATCTGCACAGGTGCGGCACCGGCCAGCGTCGCAAACTCTTCGAGTGCTGCGTTATAGGCGCGGAAACGCAAGCCGTTCAAATCTGCAACGGTGGCGATTTCGCCGTTGGTGTAAAGACCCTGTGCTGGCCACGGGACTGAAAACAATGGCATCAGCCCCTGTTCCGCCAAAAGTTCTGTGATGACCGGCTTTTGGGCGTCCCAAAGCGCCTGCGCTTGCTCGTAACTTGTGGCAACGAATGGTTGGCTGTCGACACCATATGCTAGATCTTCGTTAGACAGACGCGACAGGAAAAATTCACCCATAGGAACGGAACGGTTGCGCACAGCCCCTTTGATTTCAGCATGCGGAAAGAGCGAACCTGCCGAGTGTAGCGTGATATCGAGCGCACCATCGGTGGCGGCGCGAACATCATCGGCGAACTGACTGATATTTTGCGTGTGAAACGTCGAGTCGCCATATGGCGTCGGCATATCCCAGCTTTGTGCGTTGACGGATGTTGCGAGCGCCAGTGTGGCGGCTCCAAAAATTGCGTATTTCATTATCTTCTCCCTAATTGATGACTCGAATCTCTCGATATCATAACGTTGACAATTTGTAAGTGTTATACACATAAAGCAACAACAAATTGATTCGAGGGAGAACAACATGGGCAAAGCGAACGATAAAAAGTGGGATTTTTGGGTGGATCGCGGGGGCACATTTACTGACATTGTTGCAAAGACTCCGGCTGGTGAATTGCGCACCCATAAACTTTTGTCTGAAAATCCAGAGGTTTACCCTGACGCTGCCGTCCACGGCATTCGCGCCCTACTTGGCCTGAATGCTGGTGCTCCAATTCCCGCAGGCCAGATTGGTGCTGTGAAGATGGGGACAACCGTCGCCACAAACGCGCTGCTTGAACGCAAAGGCGAACGGACTTTGCTGTTGATCACAAAGGGTATGCGCGACCTGCTGCGCATCGGATATCAGAACCGCCCGCGCTTGTTCGATCTCAACATCGCGCTTCCTGAACTCCTTTATGATGACGTGATCGAGATTGAGGAACGGGTTGATGCAAAGGGTGACATCATTACCCCTCTAAATGCGACCTCTGCTCGTGAAGCTCTGTCGCACGCTTATCGAAAAGGGTACCGCTCTGTCGCGATTGCTTTGATGCACAGCTATCGTTTTCCAGATCATGAGCAACGCCTTGGTGCGATGGCCGAACAATCCGGCTTTGCCCAAATATCGCTTAGTCACGAGGCCAGCCCGTTGATCAAACTTGTGTCGCGTGGCGATACCGCAGTGGTGGATGCATATCTGTCCCCAATCTTGCGCCGCTACGTAAAACAGGTGGCTGATGCTTTAGGCACCACACAAGGTGGATGTGAGCGGTTGATGTTCATGCGCTCCAACGGAGGGCTAACTGACGCGTCCTTGTTTGAGGGGCGCGACGCGATCCTGTCTGGCCCTGCTGGAGGTGTTGTCGGCATGGTGCGCACTGCGGCCGAGCTTGGGTATAACAAACTTATTGGGTTCGACATGGGGGGGACGTCCACCGATGTTTGCCACTATGCGGGTGAATTTGAGCGTAGCTTTGAAACCGAGGTCGCAGGCGTGCGGATGCGTGCGCCGATGATGTCTATTCACACCGTTGCTGCGGGTGGTGGATCAATCCTGTCGTACCGTGATGGACGGATGCAGGTTGGCCCAGAAAGTGCTGGCGCAAACCCCGGTCCTGCTGCGTATCGCCGTGGCGGGCCGCTCACGGTCACCGATTGCAACGTCTTGCTTGGCAAACTGCAACCAGCCCTGTTCCCGCCAGTTTTCGGGCCGAAAGCAGATGAACCGCTGGATGCTGACATTGTGCGCGCAAAATTCAAAACATTGGCCGTGGAAATCGGCGGTCATAGGTCTGTTGAGGACATCGCAGAAGGCTTCCTGCGCATCGCCGTTGAAAATATGGCCAATGCGATCAAAAAGATATCCGTGCAGCGCGGCTATGATGTGACAAAATACACAATGAACTGCTTTGGCGGTGCGGGTGGGCAACATGCCTGTCTGGTTGCAGACGCTTTAGGGATGGAAAGCGTCTTTATCCATCCATTTGCGGGCGTCTTGTCTGCGTTTGGCATGGGTTTGGCCGACGTGCGGGCGATGCGTGAACACCAGTTCGGGATGGGTTTCGATCAGATCAAGAGCGCGCAAATCGTGCTAGACCGGTTGATTAAAGCCGCCAAAGACGAGGTCGCGGGCCAAGGTATTCCCGCCGACCAGATTACAACCATGACAATGGCGCATATCCGGCCAGATGGGGCGCAGCAAACCCTTCAGGTGCCGTTTAGCACGATGGCCGAGATGACAAGATCATTTGAAGCAGCGCATATGCAGCGGTTTGGCTTTATCCCGGAAGACGCGACTTTGCTGATCGACGTGCTGACCGCAGAAGCCATTGGGGTCACTGGTGAGACGGTTAATCTACCCGATACAGCTGTGGCCGCCGGCCCTGCCAAAACAGGGCAGATGTGGGCGCATGGCGCATGGCATGATGTCCCCATCATTGACCGCACAACAATGCGCCTTGGCGAAACCGTCCAAGGTCCGGCCATTCTGACAGAGCCAACCGGCACCAATATTCTTGAAACAGATTGGGAGGCTGAATGTGTGAGTGGCGGCAACCTGATCCTGCGTCGCGTGACAGCCATGACAAGACAAGAGGCGGTCGGCACAAAGGTCGACCCTGTGATGCTTGAGGTGTTTAACAATCTGTTCATGTCGATTGCCGATCAGATGGGGGCCACGCTGGCCAACACTGCCTATTCTGTGAATATCAAAGAACGCTATGACTTTTCCTGCGCGATCTTTGGTGAAGCGGGTGATTTGGTCGCCAATGCGCCGCACGTCCCTGTGCACCTTGGCTCCATGTCCGAAAGCGTGCGGGTGATCTTGCGCCAGAACAAAGGTAAAATCCGGCCCGGCGATGTGTTTATGATGAACAACCCGTTTAACGGCGGCACTCATTTACCCGATGTAACGGTTATCACCCCAGTCTTCGATGATGCAGGCGAGCGGATTATCTACACGGTCGCTAGTCGTGGTCACCACGCGGACATTGGTGGCAAAACGCCGGGATCTGCCCCACCTGACAGCCGTGTTATCGAAGAAGAAGGCGTCTTGATTGATAACTTCCTGTTGGTGAAACAAGGCCAGTTGCGAGATGCCGAGACACGCGCCCTACTTGCGTCTGGCAAATATCCGTGTCGCAACGTGGATCAGAACATGGCGGACCTGTCCGCCCAAATCGCCGCAAACGCCACTGGTGCGGGTGAGTTGACGAAAATCACGCGGCAATTCGGGCTTGATACAGTGCACGCCTACATGGGCCATGTTCAGGATAACGCAGAGGAAAGTGTCCGGCGTGTTCTAGATGTGCTGCGCGACGGCTCGTTCACCTATCCGCTCGATAGCGGCGATCAAATCAAGGTGGCAATCACTGTCGACAAACCAAACCGGCAGGCCACAATCGACTTCACTGGCACATCCGCACAGAGCGCGTTTAACTATAACGCGCCTATGGCAATCTGCCGTGCGGTCGTTCTGTATGTGTTTCGCACGCTTGTCGGCAGCGACATCCCGATGAACGAAGGCTGTCTAAACCCCCTCAAGCTGATCGTCCCGGAGGGAAGCATGATCAATCCAAAATCGCCCGCCGCCGTGATCTCGGGCAATACCGAAGTGAGCCAAGCGATTGCAGATACACTTTATGGCGCAGTTGGTGTGATTGCAGGCAGCCAAGGGACGATGAATAATTTTGTCTATGGCAACGACGTGCACCAAAATTATGAAACCATCTGTGGCGGCACTGGGGCTGGCGATGGCTTTCATGGCACAAGCGCGGTCCACAGCCATATGACCAACACACGTATGACCGATCCCGAAGTCTTGGAAACGCGTTTTCCGGTACGTGTTGACGAATTTTCGATCCGCAGTGGCTCAGGTGGTATTGGCACCTATTGCGGGGGTAATGGTATCGTCAGGAAATTGCGCTTCCTTGAACCAATGACAGTCACAGTTCTGTCCTCACACCGCAGTGTGCCGACGCATGGGGCCGCTGGCGGCGGAAGCGGTGCTGTCGGCGAAAACAGCGTCATGCGTGCAAACGGCAAAGTCGAAAACCTAATGGGCAATGATGAGGCACAACTCGATATTGATGATGTGTTTGTTATGAAAACGCCGGGTGGCGGCGGATATGGGAGGGTCAAATCATGAGTGACAATTTTTTAAAAGACGTAGAGTCGATGTATGATACCGCCGCAGAAAACCTCGGCTTACCCGAAGGCCCCGCCGAAGAATAAAAGTTTGCAAGGCAACTTACGTGACGCGATTTGCTGTGCGACTGCGGGGGCGCATGTTTACTTTTCGCGGAGGGCGCGCGGCCCATTCTACGAGTGAAGGCCCGGCCAAAGGTGGCATTAGATACGCGCCAAATGTCAATCAGGACGAGGTCGAAGCTCTTGCCGCGCTGATGACTTACAAATGTGCCCTTTGGCGGCTCGAAGGGGCAGTTGAGATCGACCCCACTGAATGGGAACCTTACGCGTTAGAAAAAAATCACGCGGCGGGTCGCACAAGAGTTGATGCGTCACGGATTTCTAGCCTCCGCGATAAATGTTCCGGCCCCCGGCATGGGCACCAATCAACAAACCATGATGTGGATTGCCGACGAATACCGCCGTTACAAGCCCGAAGATATCAACAGCATGGGCTGCGTTATAGCACTACTGTTGCAGGTGACGGTGTCAAAGGGCGGACCGAAGCTGTAAAAAGCAAAGGCGAGGGTGAAAAATATAGCGCCGTAAAGGGCAAAATCGGCCATGGCATGGCCCCAGATAGACTATGTTAGGGGGCAAGCAAACTCTCATATCGTTCATCTGTTAGGGTTTTGAGGAAGGCGACGAGGGCGTCGATGCGCTGGTCTTCCAGGGCGGGGCCGTCGGTTAGGATGTCTAGCTCGACGGTTGCGGGGGCCTCTGGATTGGCCCATTGCATTCCGGTTTCGGGGTTGATCTGGCGGGCATCAGCACTGCTGTTATATTTGTTATAAAACAGGATCACCGTGCGCAGGTCGGTGAACACGCCATTATGCATATAGGGGCCGGTGACGGCGATATTGCGCAGGGTGGGCGTGCGGAATTTGCCGTCTTGGGCCGGGTCATTTACCACCGGATTGCCCAGCAGGCCGTGGTCGATGGTGGTGAGATCAACGCCGTTGATTTCGCGGCCCATTACGTTGGTCGGCACGCCGATATTGTAGTAGCGGTAGTCGCTAAAGGTCTCGCCCGTGGCTAGCGGAGACGTGTGAAGCTGGTGGCACTGGTTGCAGTTGGTGAATTGCTCTGAGAAGAACAATAGGCGACCCAGTTCCTCCTCATTGGTCAGGGTGTAGTCTCCGCTTAAATAGCGGTCGTATTTACTGTCAAACGGGGCGAACTCATCTGTGCGTTCATAGGCGGCGATGGCTTGTGCCATGGCGGCGTAGGCTGCATCGGGTTGTGCCATTATATCAGCGCCAAACAGCGCTTGCATGGTGGCCACATAATCGGGGTTTTCGGCCAGTCGTGCCACGACGCTGGCTTTATCTGGCATGCCCATTTCAATGGGGTTCAACGGCGGACCACCAGCTTGGCCTGCTAGGTCAGCCTCGCGGCCATCAAGGAATTGGCCGCCTATATAGTAACCCTCTTCGGTTTGGGCAAAGGGCGGGGAGAACATGGCATAAGCCGCCGTGGGGGCGTTGCGATCACCAAAGGAATGGCCGTCATCGCCAAGGGAAAACGCGTTGCCGGGCATGGCGGTGCGCGCATCAATAAAGCCGTTAACTGGGTCATGGCAGGTGGCGCAGGATTGCGTGCGGTTGGCAGACAGGTTTGGGTCAAAAAACAAGGCTTCTCCCAAAGTTTCAACGCTGTCAAACGTGGCTTGAGCATTGGCGGTGCTGGCGCAGAACAGGGCAAATAGGCTGGCTTTTGAGAGAAGGTTAAGCATCTGTTTTCCTTAATTTATCGAGACCAAGTGATTGTCCCATGATAGCGTGGTTGTATGCGATAAGAGGGTTTCGGTGGTGCCATCAAGCCGCACCACATGGCCCAACCCGTCCGTAGCCGTAAATGCGGCACCAAAAGACGCCAGGCCACAGATATCTGGCCGCCTGAATTCAGCTTGCAGCGCGGTAGTTTCCACATCAAAAATCTGCGCCACGCCGCCGCGAGGCGAGGTGATGCCGACGCTGTTTTGCGCAAAGGCAATGCTGCCGGCATAGCCCTTTAGCCAGCGGTGCTGCGCGGGGGCGGCTTTGATATCTACCGGCTGTTCACCCATTCGGTGCAGCGCTAAAAGGGGGGGCACCTCTGCCACATCCCCCTGCCATTGCATCGCCATACCCACCAGCCCATCGGTGCGCACCGCAATATGGCGGATAGAGTTTTTTGGGTGTGGCAACGTGACCATTTCCAGCACCTCGCCCAAGGGGGAAAGATAGCTGAGGTTGGGCAACATGGTGTCAATATTTAGTTTGGCGCGGCCGGTATCCGGGTGGGTATGAATGCCGCCATTGGCGACGATCAACGTTTCAGACTCCGGCAGCCGCAGAATTTCATGCGGGCCAATGCCGTTGGAGGGGAAGCTCCCGACGCGCCGGTAATTTTCCCAAACGCCGATAACGCCTTCGCCCGTCTCAATGTGGTTTTCGGTGGTGAACAGGGTGTTGCCATCAGCAGAATACGCCCCATGGCCGTAAAAATGGTGGCCCGTCGGGGCTTGAATTTGGGTGATTTCAGCGCCTGTTACACAGTCTAGCACAATGGCGTAAGTCCCCGGGCGGCGGGCAAAAGCTACGGCAATGGGCTGGGTTGGGTGCGCCGCAGCCGCGTGGCCTCGGGTTGGCAGCGGGATGGAAAACCTGATTTGCCCCGCCGGGTCCAACCCAAATAGCGCATAGCTACCATCGGCCCGTTTTGCGGCTGACAAATAGGACGGGTTGCCCGCGTCAGCCCATGTCAGGCTTGGCAGGGCAAAAGCCGCCAGTGCCGTTTGTAAAAATCCGCGCCGCGATGCCATTTTTAGTCTCCGTCAAGCGCGTTAAAGCCGGGGTTTACCCCAAGCGCGGGGCCAAATTCATCGGTGATCAGGGTCATTGAGGAGATAATGCTGCTTTGCAATGCTTCAGCCCGAAAGCGGCCATTAACCGTGGCCACTCCCACCAAAATTGGGTCATCCAGATTTTGCGCTAGCCGCAACGAAAGCGCTAATCCTGCGTCTACCTGTTGGCCAAGGCCACCGCCGACATGGGCGGTTAGTATATTGGCAAGCTCGGCACTGGCCTGCAATGCCACAATAATATTGCGCTGGGAGCGGCCTGAGCGGCGGGCTTCGGCGCGATTGGGGCGGGGGCGCTCAAAACTGCCCATCGGGCGGCCCAAACGCTGGGCTTGGGTGAACTCCATGCCGGTGAGCACGGCCTTAAAAAGCTCCTGAATGCCTTCGGATTCGCTTAGGTAAACGGGGTTGGTTTCGCTACCGGCGGTGATTAGGTAATCGCCGTATTCGGCTTGCCAGTCTTGCAAAATAGCATCAGCCATATCTGAAATATCCGCCGTAATAGCCTGCACGAGGCGGCAGGTGTAGTCGGCGTCGGCATCCGCAAAACGCGGGTCATACAGCAGCATATCCAGCGCAAAAAAACCGCGCCCGGCAATTGAGGTTTGGCTGTAGTTTTCCAGCGGTTGTTGGCTTGCGATCAGCCTATCCAAGGCCTTGGCGGTAAAGCCCTTTTTGTCCGGCCAAAAGGCCATGGCAAAGGCGCGGTTTTCCTCCTCAGAGGGGCCAAAGCGCAGGTGGGTAACGCCGACCCATGCGTCAAAGCCGGTATGATATGCGGCGCGCAGGGGGGCGCTGGTGAGCGCACAGTCTTGGAGTGCAGCCTGTTCCAATGCCTCCGCCGTATCGGCTACGGCCTGATAGCGCGGAATAATATGGCCATTCACCGCTGTTTCCATCAAGCTTGGCTGGGCCAGCGCTGGCAGGGGCAATAGGGCTGCAATCAGGGCTAAATGTCTCATAGGCTCTCCAAAAATGCGATCAGGGCGGCGCGGTCAACGGCGGGCATTTTGACAACGGCATCCCGCGAAGCTTGGGCTTCACCGCCATGCCATAACACGGCTTCCAGCAGGTTGCGAGCGCGGCCGTCATGCAAGAAATAGGTGTGGCCGCTCACGGTTTCGGTTAGGCCGATACCCCAAAGCGGCGGGGTGCGCCACTCAACGCCCGTGGCACGGCCATCGGGGCGATTATCAGCCAAGCCGTCGCCCATATCGTGCAGCAAAAGGTCAGAATAGGGCCAGATAAGCTGAAAGCTTTGCTCGGGTTGGTCGGCCAGCCGATGGGTCACAAATTTGGGCGTGTGGCAGGCAACGCAGCCGGTTTCGTAAAACACCTGCTTGCCGTGCAAAACCTGTGGGTCATCCACATTGCGCCGCACGGGCACGGCTATGTTACGCACAAACAGCGCCGTCATTTCTAGCGATTCAGGTGTGATTTCTAACCCGCCGTAAATAGCCTCTCCGCCATGCGGGGCGGCGCGACATTCGGTTTGCGCTTGCGAGCATTCGCCCCATGTTTGCGGGTTAATGTGGTTGCCAATACCCAGATCCCCCACAAAGGCATCTGCCGTTTGTTGCAGGATCGTTGGCTCATTGGCCTTGAGGCTAAAGCGCCCCAGCAGCGGCTGGTCAAACTCTTTTGACCACAAGATATTCGCGCGGCCAGATATGCCATCGCCGTTCTCATCATCCGGGTCCGCATTGGCCAAAATATCTGCCGCGGGTATCGCCTCTAGCAGGCCAAGCCCCAGCATAGGCGGGGCCACGCGGGGGGAAAACATGGTGGTGGTATGCAGCGGGCCATAGGCTAGGTTATCCGCTGTGTAAGTTGGCGCGCGCAAGGAAACCACGGTGCCGTCGGCCAGTGTGACCTCGGTTTCTGTATAGCTGATATTCAAGCTGTATTCGGCGGCATGGCCCACGGTGGCGAAGTCTTGCAGTTGGTGGCCATAAGTCGGCTCTGGCAGGGTGGCGATATACCCCTCGATATCCGGTGCCTCACCGCCCATAAGAGACAGTCGCATAAGCATCGAAACCGCGTTATCCTCAGGGCTTTCAGGCGGGTGGCCACGGCCATTGCCCGGGTGGCACTGGGCGCAAGAGCGGGCGTTATAAAGCGGGCCGAGGCCGTTTGAGGCCAGCGTGGCCGAAGGGCTGGACACCCAGAGTTTTTCAAAAAATGCGGTGCCGATGGCAAAATCCATGCCGTGTTCATCGGTGAGATTACTGGACGGATGGTTGAAGGCATTGGCGTCTGACGGCGCAAGCGAGGTGGTGGCACCGCCTGCCATGCGCTCAAAGGCTTCGGCTTGGGTGAAACTTGTCGTAGGGGAGATAACGGCGGCAATCCGCAGGGCTTCCGCTGGGGTGCGAGGCACCAGATTCAAGTGCGGATCGGCGGTTTGGCTCGTGGCTGGCAAATACCCTGCGCAAAAAACGGCAAAGGCAAGCGTGGCGATTTTCATGGTCTTATGTCCGTTTGGGTGTCCAGCGCGCACCCCCGAAAGGATGCACGCGGTCTTTTTTCCAGCGCGCACCCCGGCGGGGATGCACGCGGTTCTTCTATTCGAACACAGCGCTTGGATTATCCAAGCTATCTGAGCCTTCGAATTCGATGGCGCTAAGGGCCAGCGCGTTTACGGCACGCTCAGTCGATTTGGCCTGTTGCACAAAGCCGTTAACCCCGCCCATAACCAGCGCGTTACCCGCAGCATTATCAGCCGCTAGCATTTGGTCATAAGACATGCCCGCCTCGGCGGCGACCTTAAGCTTGGTCAAAGCGGCCATGGTGGCGGCAATGTCAGCGGTCAGCGCGGCGGCGACTTCGGCGTCTGACATGGCCACAAGGTCGGCCACGGATGCGCCCTCAACGACCACACCATCAATGCCGGTATAGCTACCCAGATAGATGTTTTGCACGCCCAAGCCGTCATAATAATGGCTGTTATGGGTGTTGTCTGAGAAGCAATCATGCTCCTCTTCGGGGTCGTTCAGCATCAGGCCAAGGCGCATACGCTCACCAGCTACTTCGCCGTAGGAAAGGCTGCCCATGCCGGTTAGAATGGTCGAAATCCCTGCGTCTTCGTCCTCCGTTAGCGCCATGCGGGCTGCACCAGCGCCGCCCCATTGCTCAACCATCCACTCAAGGTCGGTTACCAGCAAAGCCGAGGCGGCTACGAGGTAATCCCCACGGCGATCACAGTTGCCATTGGTGCAATCTGTCCCCGCAGCATAATCGGTCCAAGAGCGGTTACCCGCGCCATGCTCGGTGCCGTTCAGGTCTTGGCCCCAGAGCAAAAACTCGATGGCGTGATAGCCGCGAGACACATTGCTTTCAATCTCGTCAGCTTCAAACAGGGTGTCGCCGATCAGCTCTGCATTGATGGTGGAGGCGTCAACGCTTTGGCCACCCACAACAACGGACGTATTTGCAATCACGTTTAGCGCTGCATATTCGTTTTCGTCAGTTGCGCCGCCATAGCTGGTGTCCACATAGTCGATCAACCCTTCATCAAGCGGCCAAGCGTTCACAAGGCCTTCCCAGTCATCCACAATCGCGTTGCCAAAACGGTAAACTTCGGTTTGCTGATAAGGCACACGCGCGGCCAGCCATGCGGCTTTGGCGGCTTGCAGGTTTTCTGCTGACGGGTCAGCCACCAGCGCCTGAACGGCGCTATCCAGCACCCGCGCCAAAGTTAGCGAATCGCCAAAATTTGCTTGCGCAATATTGGCGTAATTATCAAGCACCTCTGCTTTTGTTACGGCCAAAGCCGGGGCAGCTGCAAGCATGGCAAGCGCGGCGGCTGTGGTGAATAGGGATTTCATAGATTGTGTCCTTTCAAAGACTTAGTGTTTGGTATTCGAAAAACGCTCGGGCCTGAAGGCGGGCTGCACCATTTGGGACAGAGCCAGCCCCACAGGGCCTGCCATATGGGCGGCGACCACGGCCATATCGGGGCGCATAAAATTGCTGGCCAGAAGCATGGCGTCTTCCTGCTCACCCAAAGCGGCGGCCACGATAAAATTGGCAAAGGCGCATTCGTCGCCACCAACGCAGTTGCATTTAAGCTGATGGCGCTGCAAGGGGCGGCGGGAATGGATTAGCACCATCGACATCAGCTTTTCAAACTGTGCCATTTGGTTGCGGCCACTTTTCTTGCCATAATGGCCATGAAAATCGCGCCAGATAGAGGCCTGCCCCTCGGGGCTATCGCACCAAAGGCGTAGATACATAACCGTGGCGGCTTCCAACCGTGGAAGCTCGTCTAGCAAGCCAACCGGCGCAGCTCCGCGCGTTTCGTAGCCCGCACTCATTTTGTGAGAATCAGTTTTTGCTGGCGCGTAATGCGCAGCGTGTAAATTTGACCGTCAAGCTTGATTTGGGCAATATTGCCGCCAACGGTTAAATCTCGTGCATCGAATATTGGGAAATCTTGCTTTGTCGCTTCCATTTTGGGGTTCTCCAGCCTATCTAGCATAGCTTCAAGCGGCGTGTCTGCCGGCGCACCATGGTCAACCGCAGCTTGGAAAATTTCCAAGCGATCAGGCCGAGTATAGGCCTTGCATTCATTTTTGCCGTCGCGATCATCCACGCTTAATCCTCGCTATCGTGTGTTCGCCTTGGCTGTCCTTACTTAACGGAGTTGCTAGGTATGCCTATACTTGACAAAAATACTTTGCTACGTCAAGGAATAACTGAGTAAATTACTTATTTTTTGCAATTGATTGATTTTAAAGAGTAATATATCTAGCTCTAGCAAGAAACAGCCTATTCCTGCTCTTTCGGGCATTCAGGCATTGCCGATGTGCCTTGCTCGATGAACCCGCTGGCTGATCGAAAAATAGAGGTTGCGGCCATACTGTTTTGCGTGGCAAACCCGAGCCCCTCGTTTGCCCCCATAGCAAAAAGCGCTGTAGCGAGTGCATCTGCGCGTAGTTACCAAGCAAGCAGGTGAATGGCGCGAAGTCGTATCATTAAAAATTTATTTATGGGAGTGAGAATAAAAACCGGACCTGCCGCGTAACCCTTGTAAGAGCGCCAAAATGGTTGCTCATCACATCGAAGTAGGAGTTCTAACATGAAACTTATCGCCGCACTTACCCTTGGAGTTATCGTCGCTGGTTGCGAGCAGGCATATGCTCAATCAACTTATTACCCGACAACCGCCGCGCCTGAAGTGATTACGCTCGCCGCTGGGCACGGCCCTCTGGCCGCCGCAAACGGCTTGACGCTTTATACCTTTGACAATGACAGCGCGGGCACATCTAACTGCTACGACGGCTGCGCCACCAATTGGCCACCATATTTGGCAGAAGCAGGCGCTGCAGCCCCCGGTGAAGGCTTCACCACCGTTCAGCGCCGCGATGGCACACAGCAATGGGCCAAAAATGGCGCACCGCTTTATTTCTGGATTGGCGATAGCGCACCCGGCGAAACAAATGGCGACGGTGTTGGCGGCGTTTGGCACACCGCACACTAGCATCGCAGGGGACAGCCGGGCCAGAAACATGGGCCGGCTGTCCCCACGCGCTTTGGAAGGGCATCGTTGCAAGGCAGACGTATTAAATCACTTGTCAGCATCCCGCATTATAGGCCATTGTGGAGCCACCACGCTTGAATGGACTTATGTGATGGAAATGACACCCGACCAGTTCAAAACGGATGTAATAAATTTACTGCCACGCTTACGCCGCTTTGCCCTAAGCCTGACCCGCTCTGGCCCTGATGCAGATGATTTATTGCAGGATGCCTGCATGGCTGCGCTGCAGAAGTGGCAGCAGTATGACCCGTCACAGCCGCTGGACCGCTGGATGTTTCGCGTGGTGCGCAATCTTTGGATAAGCGAGCTTCGCAAGCGCAAGGTGCGCCATGGCGAAGGGCAGGTGGACGCTGAAGAAACCGCAGAGCTACGTGTGGCCGGCACCCCGGACGATACATTTACCGCCAAGCAAGTGTGTCGCAAGGTCGCTGATCTTCATGCTGATTTATCCCAGCCGTTAATGCTGGTCTGCGCCGAAGGTTACAGCTATCGCGAAACGTCAGATTTGCTTGGCATACCCATTGGCACGGTGATGAGCCGCATACACCGCGCGCGAAAGTTACTTGTATCAGGTTTAGCCGTAGGGGAGAGTGCCTCGAAATGATAGATTTTTCAGAAAAATTGAGCGCCTATCTCGATGGTGAACTGGATGATACCGCGGCCAAAGACGTTGAAGCCCGCTTAGCCGCTGATCCAGCGGCACAAGCAGAGCTGGATAACCTGATGCAGGCTGACGCGCTGGCCCAAGAAGAGCTTGAGGCGCAATTGAAAGAGCCCGTCGCTTTTTCACTCGCCCAACAAATAATGGCCAGCCCGATGCCGGATCGCCAAGCGCCACGGGCGCGCCCGATCTGGGGGTCATTGGCCGCGAGTCTTGTTGTATTTGCCCTTGGCGGCATTGGGGGCTACGCGTTCAAAGGGCAAGCGCCGGCGGTTCAAACCAAAGGATGGATCGCGCAAGTCGCCGATTACCACGCGGTTTATGCGGGCCAAAACCGCCATCTGGTTGAGGTCGGTGCCGACGAGGCTGACCATATTGAAGCTTGGCTTGGCAATACGATTGGCGCCAGCTTCACAATTCCGGATCTGTCCGGTTTTGGGCTGACCTTCCAAGGCGGGCGCTTATTGGTCGCCAATGCCAAACCGGTGGCACAGCTGATGTATCGAGATGAAAATGGGGCCATTGTGGCACTTTGCCTGCAAAGCAGCACCAAAAATGCGGAGGGCCCCCCGACGCTAAAAGAGCAAGCCATCAACGGCTTTGATTTTGTATCCTGGAGTGCGGAAGACGCGGACTATGTCGTTATTGGCCCGAACGGGCATATTGACCTGAGAGCCATAGCAACCACCGCCGCCTTGGAAATCTAACAGGCAAGGAGCCCGAATGGCCTGCCGCCTAAGCCGCTGTAGGTTTCTTTCGCAGCGTCATTCCCGTTTGCGCATAATACGCGGCTAACGGGCGGCCCAGAAATGAGCGCATTTTGAAAGAATAATTACAAAAGTGAGAATAAAATACAGGCCTGCCGCGTAACCCTTTTAGGAGCGCCAATTGGGTTGCTTATCATACAAAAGCAGGACCTCTAACATGAAACTAATCGCCACAATTGCCCTTGGGTTAATCGTCGCCGGTTTCGAGCAAGCTTATGCTCAATCAGCTGATTACTCAGCAAACACCACATCTGAACCACTCACGCTGGCTGCCACTGCGCCCACGGCTGACTGGTCTGGGCAGTTTGTGGGTGGTTACTTGACTTATGGCGAGGGGTCCTATCTGCAGGGTAGTGACACAGGACGGGTTGGCGTCAATGTGGATGTGGACGGCTTTGGTCTTGGCCTGCGCTATGGCCAAAACTGGCAAAAGGGCACATTTGTCTTTGGGTTTGATATGTCTGTCCAGTCAGGCATTGACGGGATCACAGCCCAAGGCACTGGTGGACCAAACTTCTTTTGTGGCACCGGTGATTGTAACGTCAGCATTAATGCTTTGGCAACTATTCGAGGCCGCTACGGCATGGTTTTTGGCGATGGTAAAACCATGGCATATGGCGCTTATGGGCTTGCTATTGGTGCAATTGACGGTGGGATTTTCAATGCTAGGCAGCAAGGTTCGTCAACGGCTGTTGGCTATACCGCGGGCATCGGGCTTAGCCGCATGGTAACGAACCGTATCAGCGTTTTTGGCGAAGTAAATTATGTCGATCTTGGCGACATAGAATTTGGTGCTGCTAGCGGTAATGAAACTTTTTTGGGTGAAGGTGATTTCGCTACGGTTTCAATTGGTGTGGATTATCGGTTTTAATAGGTGCATTCCGAAACATACTTTTTTAACCAGTCGAAGTTGTTCTCAGTAACGTTAGGGTCACCTTTTTAAGGTGGCCCTTTTTCTGGCGCAAAGTCAGATATCATATACGAAGGGGGCCATTTCGGTTGAGTCCCCAAAGAAACTCTAAGGAAAAGTGAGGCAAACTTCGGGGTTTTGCCCTACTTTGCCGAAGTTGATGTGCCAAAGTGTCCAATCGCACGCCGCTATCCGCTGAAAATAGCTGGCTTTGTCTATATCGAGCGCAGACAGCCTTCCGGTTTCGCTTGTTATATCTCAATCGACGGGCAAACGGGCAATGAAAACGGCGCTGTCGAAAGCTGCTTTAACCGGTGCGATAACGACCGGCCAAGGCAATAATAAGCCCGCAAAACTATGCAGACAGTTTGAGCCAAGCGGCAATTTCAACCATCACACGCGCTGTGAGGGCTGGTATCGAGCTTTGCTCAATCACCATCGGGCCCTCCAAGCTGGCGGGTGGAAACAGGATCCATGTGTCGTCATCCGCATTGGTCATGACGCTAAAGGGGCGCGCGTTGCGGGCAACATTGTCTGCGCAATAAAGAATGCTCAACATGCCTGCCGCGCTGGGGGCGGCCATGGCTTGCTGGATTGAAGCGGCATCTTGGCTTGATGCCCCGAGCTTCACCAGCTTTGCACTGGCCACATCGGCTTGCCCATTGGTTGCCAATTGATGTATCTCGGCCAAGGCTTCTTGGGTTGAATCAATGCGCGCACCGGCTTGCACCGGGCTGCGCGCTGCACCCAAAAAACCCACACAGGCCAGCGTGGCCGCTGTGAGGTCGGCGTAATGTGTCAGCTCAAACATGCCATCAGGGTGGCGGGTCAGCCCCAGCACGGTCTCTTTTGCCATATGCACGGTAAACCGGCGCATGCCGTCGCCTTCTTTGCGCTGCGCCATGAGCACAAGCACGGGGTCGGCCAGTGTCAGCACAGCAGAGGTGACCTCATCGGTAAAGTTGAGGCCGTCTTCTTCCGTGCCTATGAGCCGGCCAGCCTCGGCGAGGCGTGCGGCGCCGTCAGCATACCAGCGCTTGGGGTCACCATCGGCCTCGGTGGTTGGCAAAAAGGGGTCACGGCCCCAGCCAACAATGTCGGTGGTTTCTGAATAGGAAAACGCATAGGCGAGTTCGGAGGGGTGCATTGTGATCGTGGTCATGGGTTAATTCCAGATGAAATTTGCAAGAGCATCGAGCTTCTCTCCCACGCCTTCGGCAAGGTCGCCCACGGCGTCAGAGATTTCCTCATATTTTTCGACAACAGTTTCCGAGACCTTCTCAACACCGTCCGCCAGAGCGTCGCGGGCTTCAAGCACTTCGGCTTCGATCTCGTCAACAAGTGCGCCAAGATCCTCGGCGGCTTCTTCAGCCCGATCCTCCAAGTCCTCTTTGATCTCGTTGGCCTTGTCGATCGCCTCTTGTTTGGTTTCCTCAAAGGCGGCAATGATTTTGTCGATCTCTTCGGTGGCGTCAGCCCGCACGCCTTCCAGCGCTTTCTCAAGCTCGACCACGGCGTCATCAAACATCTCTTCAGCCATTTCTTTACCATCTTCCAGAGCGCCATCCAGCCCTTTCTCGCTCCCCCAATACCAGATACCGCTTGCCTGACCCTTATAATGTTCTTCTATTTCCAGTCCAATGAACTCGAATCCGTCAAAGATCATCTCCTCAATTTCACTGCCCCGATAGTTATAGCCCGGGCCTTCTTCGTGAAAGGTATCCAGATATCCCGCCGCGTCATGCACTGTGCCATGCACGGCAACTATGTTGTCCGGGGACAGATGCGGCGAGGGTAACTGGCCTGGGATCAAATCATTACCCGGCCCCACAAGCCCGCCGGTGGGGCTAAGGAGCGTGGCAAAAACCTCGTGAATGCCAAGCGCATCTCCCAAAACCTTGCCAAACATCAGTTGCTCGTTAGAGCCGACAAAATCCGGGTGCTTTTGTTCGTCAACGCCGTCTGGTTCGGCTTGGCCTTTTTGGTCTCCAATGGCATCGCGCTGTTTGACTAGTATCAAATAGCGCGCATAGTCCGCATCCAGATCAGCTACGGTCGGCGGCTCGCCCACGATCTCGGCAAGTTCGCCCAACACCTCGGCACGGTTCGCGCTCGAAAGGCCCTTTTCGATCTTCTTGATCACCTCTTTAAGCTCGGGCGTGCCTGCCCCTGCGAACTTCATGTCCTTGAGCTCTTCCATATATTCTTCGGTAAACACCTCATCAAGCGCGTCATCGGCGAGGCTGATTTCCATCAGTTCTTCGGCGGTGAGGCCGTTGAGCCGCTCATTTTCCACCTTCTGCAAAAAGGTGTCAATCAGCCGTTCCAGCTCTTGTGCATGGTCCAGCGCGGTGGCGTAGTCCTCTTCGCTGGCGGCTTGATCGGCCGAAGATGCAGCATCAGTAACGGCGCGCTTATCTTGGCTAAAGGCTTCGTCATTGTTGGCTTCAACCGTGCTCAGGTCGGAGGCAATGCGGCTGCGCAGCGCTTCATAGGCGTTTTTGTTATCGACCCAAGCCTGCAATTTTTCGGCAATCATCCGCGTTGCGGTGTCGATCAGGCTTTCGACCTGATCAATCTCAGCTTGCTCCTCCGCGTCGACAACCCCGTCATCCCCGTGGGCCTCTGCTTGCAATGCTCTTAATTCGTCCCGCCACTTCGGAATTTGCGCTTCCGCAGCGCGAATCGCTTCAATATTTGAGGTCATAATAGCTTTTCCACTCAATGCTTCCTTGCCAGCCAGAATATTTGCTGGGCAGCACCAGTATAGGTTGCGAATTTCATTTGGCAAGCCTGCCGATTTTGGGGCGCATCGTTAAGGCAAAAGTTAATACTTTGATTATCGCCTTGCCTTGCCCCCACAAAAACGCAAACTTGTGAGGAAGCCCTAATTTTGAAGGATCACCCATGAGCATTCCGCGCGCGCCTGGGCCAAAGTCGGCCACTGGTTTTTGGTTGGATGATAGCCGGCATCACGCGTGGCTAAAAGCCAACGCTGCCCGCCAGTTTACCTTTTTTGCGGCGAGCCTACGCAAGGGGCCGGGGTTTTATAATCTGGCTGATAATGGCGCGCCACTGCCTGATAATACCCAGGAATTAATCACAACCACGCGGTTGGTGCATTCATATGCTTTGGCCAAGCACGTGGGCTATGCGGGGGCTGACCGCATGATCGACCACGGTATGGCCTATCTAAAAAGCCATCACCATGATCCTGTGCATGGCGGTTATATCTGGTCTCTGAAAGGGGACAGCATTGTTGAAGGCAAAAAACTGGCCTATGGCCATGCCTTTGTTTTACTCGCAGCCGCCAGCGCTAAAATGGCCGGGCACCCGGATGCAAGCGCCATGCTGGCCGATGTGAGCGAGGTTTTGGAGCAGCGCTTTTGGGAAGATGAGGCGGGGCTTTTTGCGGATGAATGGGAAAGAAACTGGACTCCATTTTCAACCTATCGTGGTATGAACGCCAACATGCACGCTGTCGAGGCCCTGCTCACCGCTTTTGAGGCCACAGGGCAAAGGGACTATCTACAGCGGGCTGGCCGGATACTGGATTTCTTCACCAACAAGATCGCGCCAGCGGCGGGGTGGCGGCTGCCGGAGCACTACACGCAAACATGGGAAACAGACCGCAGCTATGCGGGGGATCCGATGTTTCGCCCCGCTGGCACCACGCCGGGCCATTCCTTTGAAATGGGGCGTTTGCTATTGCAACATTGGGATCTATGTGGCCGCCCTGAAGATGGCGCGCCAAAGCGGGCACGGCACTTGATAGAAACGGCGCTTAATGACGCTTGGCGAGAAGATGGCGGCTTTGCTTACACGCTTGACTTTGAGGGCCGCATTGGCGTTGCCGCTCGCTATTGGTGGCCAGTAACCGAGGCCATCGGCGCCCTTGCCAGCCTGATAAAACTGGAGCGCCGCGCGGCGGACGAAATCTGGTATCGGCGCCTGTGGCATTTTGCCAACGCTCACTTTATTGATCATCAGCATGGCGGCTGGTTCCCCGAAATTGATGACTCGGGCGCGGCCACAAATACCATATTTAAAGGCAAACCCGATATTTATCACGCGGCGCAGGCCTGCATTTTTCCGCAAGCCAAGGGGCTTTCAAACCAAATTAAAGAGCTGGGGGCCTAAAGCGCGCGCCAGCCGATATCGGTGCGGGCAAAGCCGCCGGGCCAGTCAATCCGCTTGAGGCGGGCATAGGCGCGGGCATGAGCATCGGCCAGGGTTTCCCCGCGGGCGGTAATGGCCAGCACCCGGCCGCCGCTGCTAATAACTTCATCACCGGATTTTGCCGTGCCCGCATGAAAAACCTTAACCTGCGGTGAGCGCTCGCCCAGCCCACCGATAACCTCGCCCTTGGCATACTCAAAGGGGTAACCATTGGCCGCCATCACAATGGTAAGGGCGTGGTCATCAGCCCAATTGACCGAAGTATCGGCCAAAGTGCCCTCAGCCGTTGCTAACAACAGGTCAAGCATTTGGCCACCTAGGCGCATGGCGATGGCCTGTATTTCAGGGTCTCCAAACCGGACGTTATATTCCACCAGCCGCGGCTGGCCGCCTTTGATCATCAACCCCACAAACAGCACGCCCTGAAACGGCGTGCCGCGTTTGGCCATTTCATTCAACGTAGGTTGCACGATTTCATCCATGGCTTTTTGGGTGACGGCGGGGGTCATAATCGGCGCGGGGGAATAGGCCCCCATGCCGCCGGTATTGGGGCCCTTATCGCCATCAAAGGCGCGCTTATGGTCTTGGGCTGTGCCCATCGGCAGGGCGGTTGTGCCGTCTGACAGCACAAAAAAGCTGGCCTCCTCGCCTTCCATAAATTCTTCCACCAGCACGGCGGCACCGTGGGTGTTGAATATGTCATCCAGCGCAGCGAGCGCCTCGGGGAGGTCCATCGCGACGGTCACGCCTTTGCCCGCGGCCAAACCGTCGGCCTTAATCACTATTGGCGTGCCGGTGGTTTCCACATGGGCGCGGGCTTTTTCAAGATCGGTGAAAAAGGCGGAAGCCGCAGTGGGCGCGCCACAGGCTGCGCAAATTTCTTTCGTAAAACTCTTGGAGCTTTCCAGATGTGCGGCCTCAGCTCCGGGGCCAAAGCAAGTGATACCCGCCGCGCGCACGGCATCCGCCACGCCCACGGCCAGCGGGGCTTCGGGGCCGATGATCACAAAATCTACCTTGTGTGCGGTGGCATAGCTGGCCACCGCCGCGCCGTCTTCTATATCCAGCGCAATGCACGTTGCAACATCAGCAATGCCTGCATTGCCGGGCGCGCAGAGCAGGCCGGTGCATTTAGGGTTTTGGCTAATCGCCCAAGCCAAGGCGTGCTCTCGCCCGCCGCTACCCAGAATCAAAATTTTCACAATCCGCTCCTGTGCGCTTGGGTTTTTCTTGTTGTCGTTTTAAGGTGGGGGAAACGCAGTTACAAGTGGGCAAAATGTCTGATTTATTTGATGATGATGGGGGGAACGCCCCGGCGCTGAGCGTCTCGCAGCTTTCAGGGGCGGTAAAGCGCGTGGTTGAGGGCGAGTTTGGCCATGTGCGGGTGCGTGGTGAGGTTGGCCGCGTGTCTCGGCCCGCCTCTGGCCATCTTTATCTTGATCTGAAAGACGATCGTGCGGTGCTGGCGAGCGTGGTCTGGAAGGGCGTGGCCAGCAAGCTCGCGCACCAGCCAGAGGCCGGTATGGAAGTGATTGCGACAGGGCGCTTAACCACATTTCCCGGCCAAAGCCGCTATCAATTGGTGATCGAGCATATTGCGCCTGCGGGTGTTGGTGCGCTGATGGCAATGCTGGAAAAGCGCAAAGCGGCACTGGCCGCCGAGGGGCTTTTTGCGGCAGAGCGCAAGCAGGCGCTACCATATTTGCCCGAGATTATTGGCGTGGTTACGTCACCCTCAGGGGCGGTTATTCGTGATATTCTTCATAGGCTTAGGGCGCGTTTCCCGCGTAAGGTGCTGGTGTGGCCTGCGGTGGTGCAGGGGGCGAAATGTGAAGCCGAGGTGGCGGCGGCGGTGCGCGGGTTTAATGCCTTTACCCCGGGTGGGGCCTTGCCGCGCCCCGATGTTTTGATCGTGGCGCGGGGCGGGGGCTCATTGGAAGACCTGTGGGGCTTTAACGAGGAAGCCGTGGTGCGGGCGGTGGCCGAAAGTGAAATTCCGGTGATTACGGCGGTGGGCCATGAGACAGATACCACGCTGGTTGATTATGCCGCAGACCGCCGTGCACCCACGCCCACAGCGGCGGCTGAAATGGCGGTGCCGGTGCGGGCTGAACTACTGGCCACACTCGCCGCGCTTGAGGCCCGCCGCGTGGCGGCGATGGCGCGGCGGTTGGAGGCAGGCGGGCAACGCCTGCGCGACCTTTCCCGCGCTTTGCCCCGGGCTGATGCGATTTTGGCTGAACGGCAGCAAAGGCTGGACGGGCTGGCCATGCGCCTGCCACAAGCCTTGCTTGGTTTTGTGCAGCAAAAGCAACTGCGGCTTTCAAAAGCGGCGATGCGGCCCATGATGCTGGCACAAGATGTGCAGCATCGGCGGGAAAAGCTAGGCGAGGCCGCACGACGTTTGCCGCAGGCATTTCTAAATCTTGTTGCGCATAAAAGGCAGGATATGGGTCGGCACGCGTTGCGAAGCGCACCGCTGGCCCGCGAGATTCAATTTAACCGAAAAAACCTTGAAGCCCTTGAGCGCACGCGCCAAAGCCTGCATTATAAAAACACATTGAAGCGCGGGTTTGCGATTGTGCGTGGTGATGGCGCGGTGGTGACGGATGCTAAAACGGCCAAAAAAGCAGCGCAGATTGAGCTGGAATTTGCTGACGGGCGGCTAAAGCTTGGAGCGGGCAAGCCCAAGCCAGCCGCTAAAAAACCCGTGGCAGACCAAGGCTCGCTCTTTTAGGCCATGCCGGGCGCGCCCCTCCGCGGCGACCCTCGGCAGCAGTTTGTATGCAAAATTGCGGATAATAGTCGGGCCACCTTGTCGGGGCGGGTCGGCAAGCCGACCGGCTAAGGCTGGAACGCCACGCCAAAAAGCGGGCCGGTGCACAGGATTTCGGATTTGTCCTGACCTGATAGTGTAAGCACCAACGGCGGCTCGCCCGGGCCATTGCGGGTGCTGGTCACGGTCAATGCCTCGGCATTGCCTTCGATTGTCCAGCAAAACGGGCCACTGCCATCATCATAGACAAAGCAAATCGCGGGGGCTTCATAGGCCCATTTCCCGTTGACACAGCGGCCGTCCTCAGCACGCCACACTGTGCGCTGGCCAAAGAAAAACTGTTCGGAGCCAAAAAACTGGCCGTTATTTGTGAAATGCATGGTGGTGCCGCGGGACAGCGCGTCAAACTCTTTTCCGGTGAGGGTTTGTGATGAGGCGGTGCCTGCAAGCAGCGCAGAAAGGGCAATGGCCAGCTTCATGGCTGCACCGGCGCAGACAGCGCGCTGAGCAGTGCGGGGCCGCAGGTTACCGGCAAATTGGCTATGCGGGAAACTTTCTGGATGTCGGAAGTTTCAACGCCATTTTTCAGCCCGACCACATAGATCGTGCCATCAAGGCGCTTGTGGTGAAAGCAGTTCAGCGGCCCACCCTCCCAATCAAAGCAAAAAGCGGATTGCTCCATATACCATGTGCCGTCAATGCAGCTGCCATCGTCCAGCTGGATGGTCACATTGCCATTGCCCAGATAGCTCTCATAGCCGATGGTCTGGCCACCTACCTCATAAACCACGGTTTTGCCTTTTGTGAGCGCGCGCCACTCGTCAACACTGATACTGGCAGCCTGCGCCAGCTGGGTAGGCAGATTTTGGGCAGGGGCGATGCCGGGCGCAAGGGCCAGAATGAGGCTGAGCGCTCTCATCCGGCGGGCGTAAGCGGCGCGGTGAGCGAAACCATCCCGACTTCGCAATAAAGCGGAGTGGAGGTGATTTCGGAAATGGGCTCGATATTGCCTCGGCGCTCGCCGTCGATCACCAGTTCGGAGATATATTCGCCCTGATATTCAACCCATGCTGAACAAACAGACCCCGAGCGGGACCAGTCAAAGCAAATGTTTGGGCCTTCGGCGCGCCAGGTGCCAATGTCACAATTGATCTGGCCATCCGCGCTGGGAGTTGTCCACTCGATCACCACGCGATTGGTGCCGGGGCGGTAATATTCGCGATACATGTCCTCACCTTGGTTGTTATAGGTGATGGTGTTGCCCTCGGTCATGGCGCGAAACTCGGCCTCTCCTATCGGGGTGCCAAGTAGGATTTTTTTGGCAAGGGTTGCGGCGCTGTCTTGGGCAAGGGCCGGTGTGGCAAACAGGCAAGTGATAAGGGCAATGCGAAACATAGAATCAATCTCCATAATATGATCCAATTCAACTAATTGGCGGCCCGTTTGGCAAGGGATTGCTTGCCGCTGGGCGAATACATGCCGCTTTTAGTCGCATTTTCGCTTGGGAGTTTGGCGCGAGTTGCTTAAGCTAGCGCGAAAGTTAAGGAGTTGGTGATGGTTGAAGATAACGGTGTTTGGAAATCAGGCAAGGGCAAGGGGCGCAGGCATCCTAAGGGGCGAACGCTGGATGATAGCGCGCTTGAGGAAGTTGTAAATTTACTTTCAGGGCAAGAGCTTAGGCGAGATATGCTCATTGAATACCTTCACTTGATTCAGGATGAATTTGGGGGGCTGAGCCAGCCGCATATTAAGGCCTTGGCGGAGGTTTTGCGGCTTGGGGAGGCTGAGGTTTTTGAGGTTGCAAGCTTTTATGCGCATTTTGATGTGTTGGGAGAGGGGAAAAGGCCGCCGCCGCTAACACTCCGCGTTTGTGAATCACTTTCCTGTGAAATGGCGGGGGCCTCGGCGCTTTTTGAGGAATTGACGGTTCGCCACCCTGAATTGCGGGTTGTGCGTGCGCCCTGCATGGGGCGGTGCGAGGCCGCGCCGGTGGTGGCTGTTGGGCACAATCATGTGGTGCAAGCTGATGATTCAAAGGTGAAATTAGCGATTGGGCAAGATTTGGCGGTGCCTGACTATGAGACTTTTGAGGACTACCGCGAGGGCGGAGGATATCGCACCTTAGACGCCTTGCGGGAAGGCGCAAAAACGCCTGAAGAGGTGCAGGAGATGATCTTGCAATCAGGGCTTCGCGGCCTGGGTGGTGCGGGCTTCCCCTCTGGGCGAAAGTGGAGTTTTGTGCGTGCCGAGGCTGGCCCACGCTTAATGGCTGTAAATGCAGATGAGGGTGAGCCGGGAACGTTTAAGGACCGCTATTATTTGGAGCGGGAACCCCATGCGATGCTGGAAGGCATGTTGATAGCGGCTTGGGCAGTAGATGTAGAAAAAGTATACATATACCTGCGGGATGAATATCCAGAGGTTCGAAAAGTTCTAGAAAATGAGCTGGCGAAACTCGGGAAACATGGGATTATTGCCACGGATTTTGTGGAATTGCGCCGTGGTGCAGGCTCCTACATTTGTGGTGAAGAAAGTGCCATGATCGAGAGCATCGAGGGCAAGCGGGGGATGCCCAGATTGCGGCCGCCTTATGTGGCGCAGGTTGGGGTATTTGGTCGCCCGACGCTGGTGCATAATGTAGAGACGCTCCATTGGGTCAGTAAAATCGCCCGTGGTGGACCTGAGGTGTTTAACAGCCACGTTAAGAACGGGCGGGTCGGGTTGCGGAGCTATTCAGTGTCGGGGCGCGTGCGCTTTCCGGGGGTAAAGCTGCTGCCGGCTGGCTCTACGATTGCAGATGTGATTGAAGCGAGTGGGGGCATGTTGGATGGGCATGAATTTATGGCCTACCAGCCGGGCGGGCCGTCTTCTGGCCTGCTGCCCGCGCATTTAAACGATGTACCGTTGGATTTTGATACGCTGCAAGAATATGGCAGCTTTATCGGCTCCGGCGCGGTGGTTGTGCTTTCGGATCAGGATTCGGTAAAGGATGCGGCGCTGAATATGCTCAGGTTTTTTGCAGATGAAAGCTGCGGGCAGTGCACGCCTTGCCGTGTGGGCTGTGAGAAAGCTGTTAAAATCATGGAAAAGCAATGGGATACGACATTGCTGACCGACCTGTGTGAGGCCATGACCGAGGCCTCCATTTGTGGCTTGGGGCAGGCGGCCCCAAACCCAATTCTGACCGTAATGCAACATTTTCCTGAGGAAGTTTAGCGTTAAATCAACCCTGTTTGAAAAGAAAACCCATGAGGCGCTTTTCTTACGGCGGTAGGCGTATTAAGTAGGAGAAAAGGAGAGCGCATGTCTTTTTTCTCAAAACTCAAAAAACGGCTCACGAAGTCGTCTGGTAAAATTGATGAAGGCGTGCAAGCGCTGGTCGCGGAAGAGACCCCCCAGGCCGAAGCGCCAAAGCCAGGGCTGATTGCCCGTGTGCTGGGGGCAGATGGCCCCAAGCGGGTGCTGGATGACGCTATGCTCGAAAGCTTGGAGGAGCTGCTGATCTCAGCCGATATGGGGGTGGAAACCGCGCTGAAGGTTTCAGCCAATATGGCTGAAGGGCGGTTTGGCAAAAAGCTGGGGGCCGAGGAAATAAAGCGGCTGTTGGCCGCGGAATGTGCGTCCATTCTGGAGCCGGTGGCGCGGCCCTTGCCGATTTACCAAAAGCGCCCGCAGGTGGTGCTGGTGGTGGGGGTGAATGGCTCTGGCAAAACCACAACCATTGGCAAGCTTGCAAGCCAGCTTAAGGGTGCAGGAAAGTCGGTTGTGATTGCGGCGGGCGATACCTTTCGGGCGGCTGCGGTAGAGCAGCTTCAGGTGTGGGGCGAGCGCGCGGGGGTGCCGGTGCTGACCGCGCCTGAGGGCTCTGACCCGGCCTCATTGGCATTTGAGGCCATGGGCAAGGCGGAGGAAAGCGGCGCGGATATGCTGCTGATCGACACGGCGGGGCGGCTGCAAAACCGCGCTGACCTGATGGAAGAGCTGGCCAAAATTGTGCGGGTTATTCGCAAGAAAGACCCAGATGCGCCACATAACACATTACTGGTGCTAGATGCCACAACGGGGCAGAACGCATTGAAACAGGTGGATATTTTTACCAAAATCGCGGATGTTAGCGGGCTGGTGATGACCAAACTTGACGGCACCGCCAAGGGGGGCGTGCTGGTTGCGCTGGCGGATCGCACCGGCCTGCCCATCCATGCCATTGGCGTGGGGGAGGCAATAGATGACCTCTCGCCGTTTGACCCGCAAGACTTTGCCAACGCGCTGGCGGGAGTCGAGTGAGCGACGGGCTGGTTGCCCTTGCGGGCACCGAAGCGGGCCACTGGCTGGCCGTTGGGCTGGCATTGCTGGCGGCACTTACCCATGCGATATTTGGCGCGCTGCAAAAGGGGCGGTTTGACCCTTGGCTAATGCGCGGCGCAATGGATGCATCCTATGGCCTGATGGCTGCGCCGTTTGCGCTTTTTGTAGTGCCATGGCCGGAGCCGCATATGTGGCTCATTTTTGCGGGCGTTCTGCCCATTCATCTGGGCTATAAACTGTTTCAGGCGATGGCCTATGCCAAGGGTGCTTATACGGTGGTTTATCCCGTGGTGCGCGGCACGGGGCCGCTTATAACGGTGCTGGCGGCGGGGGTGGTTTTTGGCGAGCGGTTTACGGCCCTACAATGGCTCGGGGTGGCGCTGTTGCTGGGGGCGATTTTTGCGCTGGCGGGGGTGAACTTGCGGCAAACAAAGGTGGCGCGAGGGCAGCTTTGGCAGGCGCTGGGGCTGGCTTTTGTCACCGGGTTATTTGTGGCGCTTTACACCACCTATGACGCTTACGGCATTCGCGCCACCGCAGATCCGTTTACGTTTTTGGCATGGTTTTTTATGATCGACGGTATGATCTTTCCGTTTATCTCGGCGCGATATTACAAAAACATGGCCTTCCCGCCAGCGCTTGGCCCGCTTATGCGGCGTGGCTTTTTGGGCGGGCTGATTGCCTATGCCAGCTTTGGCTCGGTCATGCTTGCCACACGGCTGGATACCGTGGGGCAGGCCGCGGTGCTGCGGGAAACTTCGGTGGTATTTGCGGCCCTGATCGGCTGGTTGTTCCTGAAGGAAAAAGTGGGGCCGCTACGGGGGGCGTTGATGGCGCTGATTGCACTTGGCGCGGTGGTAGTGGAATTTGGGTGATGCTGCGATTGGTGGGGTGGAACCCCACCCTACAATCGGGTAAGCTGCGGTGAAACTAAGGATATGATATGACTGAAAAGAAGCAAAATCCCATCATAAAGCTGGTGCTGGAAATCGGGCCGATCGCCATCTTTTTCCTAGCCTACAAATTTGCCCCTTTTCCGGAAGGTGCGAGTGATGATGAGCGGCAGCTGGCGCAGGTAATATTTGCCACCGGGGTTTTTATCCCGGTTACGCTGATCGCGCTGGCATATTCGTGGTTTGTAAACAAGCACTTGCCCAAAATGGCGGTGATCACGGCGGTGATTGTGGTGGTGTTTGGCGGGCTGACGGTGTGGCTGCAAGACGCAACTTTTATCAAGATGAAACCCACCATTCTTTACCTTGCTTTTGGTGGCACGCTGGGCTTTGGCCTGTTGCGCGGGCAAAGCTATTTGCGCTATTTGATGGGGGAAATCATGCCGCTGCAAGATGAGGGCTGGATGATTTTCACCAAGCGCTTCGCGCTGTTTTTCGTCGGCCTTGCCATTGCTAATGAGCTGGTTTGGCGCAGCTTTGACACGGACACATGGGTGACTTTTAAAACCTTTTTTCTGCCCATTGCCAGTTTTGGTTTTATCATGTCGCAGGTGGGGTTATTCGCTAAATACGAGATCAAGGACGAGGCATAAGCCCGTCAACGGCGCGGGTGCGGTTCACGTCGGCGAGCAAATCCTCGCCGGCTGTTTTGCTAATCGAGACCAAAATCTCGTTTTGTAACTGCACCAGTGCCTCGCGCTGATCGGCTTCTTTATCCATTGCTAGCCCTTTGGCAATGGATATGAGCGCGCCCTCAATTTCATCGGATTCCACTTGAATTTGGGCCTGCAAAAGGCGGGACTGGGGCGAGGCACCGGAGAGACGAAGGCAGGTGGAGATGGCCGAGGCTGCGCCGGGAATGTCCTCCAAATGATAGCGCGCCTGCGCAATAATGCGATGAAGGTTGGGGGCCAGCGGGTTTAGGCTGAGGCCAAATTCAGCCAGTGAAATTGCGTCTTTATAGTCTTTTGCGCCGAGCAGCAGCAGCTCGGCAACTTCCTCTGCCAAGGACCAGTTATTGGGCTGCAAGGCCATGGCTTTGCCATAAAGCTGGCGCGCGATCTCAAAAGCATTGGCGCGCAGCATCTCGCGGGCGGCCTCCACGGGCAGGCGCAGGGCTTGCTGGCGGGCGAGGCCAAAGAGGAGGTCAACCAGCTCGGATAAGTCACCTTTATCACCATTATAAAGCACGCGGGTGATCAGGTGGCCTTCCTCGGCTTCGGGCTTAAGATAGCTGGTTTTTCCTTTGGTAAACCAGCTGTCAAGCTGATGGAAATTCACCGCCGCTGCGGCTGATGCGCCAAAGCTCTGGAACTCGATCTGTTCGGAGGGTTCGCGCGGGGCAAGCGTGCCGTAATCAGACAGCATGGCAAAGCCGCTCGGGCGCAAAGCACGCGTGATATTTTCCATGCAGGCCAGCGCGCCGTGGCAATGCACCAGCGGGGTGTCTTCACCCTCTGCCAATGGCAGGGCGGCCTCAAAAGGCAGCGGCCCGGCCTCAATATGCCGGGTCTGGATTTGCAGGTTTTTGGCCAAAGGCAAAAACGGGGCGAGATGGGCACTACCGGGGATTCTGAGCGCGTCTTGAAGGGCTTCATGGGCCACTGGCAGCGTGCAGCGGGTTTGCATTTGCTTTATGCCGCTTTCCCCAATTGAAAGAATATCAATCGGTAGGCTGTCCAGGATATAGGAGCCAAAAACGCCGTCAAACGCGGCGTTAAATTCATCGGGCCAGGGCGCACTCGCGTCAAAAACCACGGTTTCGATATGCGCGGCATGTTCGGATAGCACGCCGTATTCGGTTTGTGATTCCAGCATCTTAGCGCTGGCATCTGTCACCACATAAGTGCAGGTGTCATAAATCTCGGGCGCTTGTGCTTTTAGGGCGTCCAAAAACAGCTTGGCAAAAATGCCCGAGCCGGCACCGATTTCCAAAAAGCGGCAGGGCTGGCTTTTGGGGCCGGTTTCCAGCAAAAGCTGCACCGCATCATCCGATAATCGCCCGCTTGAAGTTGCGCCATATGGCACATCCATCTGCAAAAAAACCGCAAGCCCACAATCAGCCCAAGCCGAGCGCGCAATCCGCATGGCGGCGCTGTGCCAGATCGGCTGAAAGCGCTCGATCGGATGCCCTCTATCTGCGCCATTGGCAACAATCGCGACAGGGTCCAGCACCTAGCGCTTACCCTTTTTCTGGTCATAGGCCTTAAGGGCTTGGTCGACCAGCTTCATGGTATTGCGCTCCATCAGGCGCGGGTCCACCTGCTTGGTCATTTTCTTGCTATTTTTGTCCATCTTGCCAAAGCGTTTTTCCAAAGCAACAATGTATTTATGATCCTGCGCATTAACCCGGTTTTGGTCTTTTAAATTGCGGTTAAAACGATCTTCCAACTTGGTGACATGCCGATGGACCTCGTTATTGATCCTCACCATGTCCGAATAAAAGCTCTCAACTTTACCTTCGAGTTTAACCAGTCTTTTTTCAATGCTATTGATATCAGCCATAATATAACCTCTACTTAAAACTATAATGTAGGGGTATAGCTTTGCACAAAAGCGCTATTCTGTCTAGCTTTGGCCATTTTACTCGGCAGTGCCGCCGAGCAGTGGCAATATCCGATTGGTTAAAACCGATTGGGTGATCGGGCCGGGGTAGCGCAGCAAAATCTTGCCCTCGCCATCCAGAATGAAGGTTTCCGGCACACCGGTTACGCCCCACTCAATGGCGTTGCGGCCGGAGGCGTCCGCTCCGACTTTTATAAACGGGTCGCCAAATTGCGCCATAAATGCCTCGGCTTGCGAAGGTTGGTCTTTATAGTTGATGCCAATGATGGCGATCCCCATCTCGTCGGCCATATGCTCCAGCATTGGGGCTTCGGCGCGGCACGGGGCGCACCAGCTGGCCCAGAAGTTAACCAGTTGCATATTGCCGTTGCGAAAGTCGGCATCCACGGGGGCCGGGTCTTCGCGTAGGTTCGTTAGGTTGACCGATGGCGCGTCTCGCCCGATAAACGCGGACGGCAGATCATTTGGGTTTTCGCGCTGCAAGCCGACATAAAACATCGTGGCGAGACCAAGGAATATCAGCACCGGTAACAGCAGCAGCGGGTTAAATGATTTTTTCGGTGCTTCGGTCATTTTGTGCCTCGATCTTTTTCAAGCCGCGCAAGCGTTTCTTTACTCTTTTTTGCGTTGCGAAGGGAGCGCCAAATCAGCCCGACGAGGAGCACAATCATCGAGGCATAAGCGGCGAAGATTTCGACAGCATATTTTCCTAAATCAGGGAGCATCAGGCCTCTCTGGCCCTGAGGGCGTTTATGCGGCGGTTACGAATTTCGGTGCGGGTGCGCAGTAGCAGGAGCGCAAGGAAGAGCAGGAAAAACCCAGCGATCGAGAGCATAAGCGGCTGCCAAAACACCGCCGAAACCTGCGTTTCTTCACCGGGGCGAATGAGCGGGGCTGAGGTGCCTTGGTGCAGCCCTTGGCTCCAGAAGTTAACGGCATAGCGGGAGATGATGGCAAAAACCGATCCTATCATGCAAAGGATGGCCGAAAGATCGGCGGCTTTATCTGCGTCGTCTATGGCGGCCCAGAGGGCGATATAGCCGATGTAAAAAATGAACATGATCAGGAAAGAGGTGAGGCGCGGGTCCCAGACCCACCAAGTGCCCCACATAGGCTGGCCCCAAACGGCGCCGGTGATGAGGGCAATCAGGGTCATAACCGCGCCGATGGGGGCGGCGGCCTTGGCGGCGAGGGCCGAAACATGGTGCCGCCGGATAAGCCAGATGAGGGATGTGACGAACATCATGAAATAGACGTTAATCGCCAAAAAGGCTGTGGGCACATGCACATAAATGATCTTGACGGTTGCGCCTTGGCGGGCATCATTAGGCGTGAGGAAAAAACCCCAGATAAGCGCAGGGAGAAGGGTGAGGAGGGCAAGCCCCGTGACCCACGGTAGCACCCGACCTGAAAGGCGCATAAAACGCACCGGATTGGCAAATTCCCATATAGACATATAGGGTGTTTAACCGCTTGGGAAAGCGGGTGCAATCGGCATTCGGTCACAGTTTGGCGACTGGCTGAAAATAGCGCTGCGCTTAGGTTTGGCCCGCCGAGCGCAGCGAGGCCACGGCCAGCGGCAGGCGTTTTTCAGTTTACTGAAAAACGTGCTTTTTCGACGGGGGGCTTGCCCCCCTAGGAGAAAAAGCAAGCCTAGAACTGTCGGACAGTTCCGGCGGTGCACCTCCTCGGCGCATGCGGCGCTTCGCTTGCAGGGCGCTTAGCTGGCCTTTTGGCGTGGGCGATGCCGACGGCGGCGCTGTTGCGGCCGGCCACCATCGGGTCGTTTGGCGGCGCGGGTGGGTTGCGGGATGTCTTTTTCCTGCAAAGGCGTGCCATCTGCTGAAAGTGCCGGGATTTTGATTTTGATCAGTCGTTCAATGGCGCGTAGAAGCTTGATTTCCTCAGACGTGCAGAAGCTCACCGCCAACCCCGACGCCCCGGCCCGTGCGGTGCGGCCAATGCGGTGCACATAGCTTTCCGGCACGTTTGGCAGGTCATAATTCACCACAAGCTCAACCCCCGGAACATCAATGCCGCGCGCGGCAATGTCGGTTGCGATCAGCACCAGTGTTTTGCCGTTCTTAAAAGACGCGAGTGTCCGCACGCGCTGGCTCTGGGATTTGTTGCCGTGAATCGCTTCAGCACCAATGCCCTCAGCCACCAGTTTACGCGCGATTTTGTCGGCCCCGCGTTTGGTGCGGGCAAAGACGATGATCCGCTTGCCCGGGTGGGTTTTGGCCAGCTTTGTCATCGCGTTAACCTTGCCATCGGGCGGCAGGTGCATCACGCTTTGCGCAATTTTATCGGCGGTTTTTGCCACGGGCGTGACCGAGACCTCAACCGGATTTTTCAGGTGGTCCTGTGAAAGCGCCTTGATTTCCTTGGGCATAGTGGCCGAGAAAAGTAACGTTTGCCGCTTTTTGGGCAGCAGCTTCAAGATCCGCTTAATGGCGGGCATAAAGCCGATATCCAGCATTTGGTCAGCTTCATCGAGCACAACCGTTTCAACTTGGTCCAGCCGCACGGCTTTTTGCGACACGAGGTCTTCGAGCCGGCCAGGCGTGGCGACAAGGAAATCTATCCCGCCGCGCAGGGCGTTGATTTGCCGCTTGATCGGCACGCCGCCTACCACACAGGTGGACTTTAGCGGTAGACGCCCGCCGTAATCACGCACAGATTTATCAATCTGCGCGGCTAGCTCTCGCGTGGGTGAAAGGATCAGCACGCGGATAGGGCGGTGCTTGCCACCCTCGGAGGTTTTGTTAACACGGTGCAGCAAGGGCAGGGTAAAGGCCGCGGTTTTACCGGTGCCGGTTTGGGCAAGGCCAACCACATCGCTGCCCTCCATAATGGGCGGAATGGCTTGGGCCTGAATGGGCGTGGCGGTTTCATAACCAAGTTCTTGCAACGTGGTTAGAATCGGCTTGGAGAGGCCGGTGTCCTCAAAGTTCATTGTATAATGCTTTCAATATGCGCGCGGCAGGCACGGCTTTGGCTTGTCAGGTGCGACAGGCTCTAGCAGACGTGCAAAAAGGCTCGTAGGTGAGTTGGCCGCGGGGTTCTTGGGCTATATGGGCCATGTTGCGGCGCAATACAAGCCTTCATATCTGCGTGGAAACCACGCCCCCAGCTTGGCAAACGCATTATGCGGTGTAAAAAGCTGCGCAAAGCAACCCTTAGCCTGCCAACATGTTATGTAACTCTTGGACACATATTTCGTGCCAGCCGTTTTAGCGGCGGATTTTGTGGCCGCACAGACCGAGCATAGCGATTTGGCCGAAGGGCTATATCTTAAAGACGAGGCGGAGGGGGCGGTGATCGGGCGCTATAAATATGTGCGGGCTGATTTTTTGCAAGCGATTGAAGCGAGTGATGGCCATTGGCAGGATTGGCCAATACTGGCCAACGTTTTGGCGGCTGGCGTTGATATTTTTGCGCCGCTGGATGCCTGCCCGCAAGACCCACTGCACCACGGGGAGGGTCTTCACACCCGCATGGTGGTGGAGGCACTGGTAGGCTTGCCAGCGTGGCGTAATATGCCGCCGGATGATCGCGCGCTTTTGTTTTGGGCCGCCTGCCTGCATGATATTGGTAAACCCGCCACCACCAAAGAGGAAGGTGGCCGGATCACCTCGCGCGGGCATTCCCGCGTGGGGGCCTGATGGCGCGGCAATGGTTGCGTGACGCGGGCGTGCCTTTTGCGTGGCGCGAGGCGCTGTGCGGTTTGATCGCCCACCATCAGCTACCGTTTGGGCTGATTGAGCGGCCCAGCCCACACAGGCTTGCTATTTCTACGGCGCAGGCGTGCCGCGCCGATTGGCTCTGCCTTAACGGCCCCTATCCTTTCACCAATGCTGTAAGCCGTCTTACCTTTTTGGAGCGGCCCGAGCGCGCAGCAGATTACCCCGCCTTTGAGGATTTTTGCTGCACGGCCTATGTGATGTCTGGCCTGCCCGGCGCGGGCAAGGACAGGTGGGTAGGGCAAAACCCGCCGCATCTTCCGATGGTGAGCCTTGATACTATCCGCACAGAAACCGGAGTGTCATCGCGAGGCAACCAAGGGCAGGTTATTCAGGCGGCTTATGAGCAGGTGTGGGCGCGGCAGGATTTTATTTGGAACGGGATCAACGTGACGCGGCAAAACAGAGCGCGGCTTACGCGAGTGCTAAGGGATTATAAGGCGCGGATTCATATGGTTTATATTGAAGTGCCGCCCAGTGTTGGGCGGCAGCAAAACAAGAGGCGTAGCCGCGTGGTGCCAGAAGCGGTGATCGCGGGGTTAGCACGAAAGCTGGAGCCGCCAACGCTGAGTGAAGCGCATGAGGTGACGCTGGTGGTGGGGTGAAAACCCACCCTACAGGCTGAGCGTTTTGAACACGGCAGGGAGCTGCTCGGGGAGGTCCTCGGCGATGAGGCCGGGGCCGAATTTGAGGGCGCACTCAACATGCAGCCAAGCGGCGGTTTCGGCGGCTTGCATGGGAGCAAAGCCACGAGCGAGGAGGCCGGTGATGAAGCCAGCTAGAACATCACCCGCGCCAGCGGTGGCCAGCCACGGGGCGGCGCGTTCATAATGGGCTGAGTTGATAGCGGCGCGGCCATCGGGGGCGGCAATGACGGTATCGGCGCCTTTGAACAGCACCACGCAGCCTGCACGAGCGGCGGCCTCTCGGGTGGCGTCTACTTTTGAGTAGGCGGGGCCTTTGGTGGCGGGGGCGTCGAGCTTTGCTATGATGTCGGGGAAGAGCCGTTTGAACTCGCCCGCATGGGGCGTGAGCACGCAATTCTCATGTAGCTTGGCAAAAAGATCAGGCCTGCGGGCCAGAATCGTAAGCGCGTCTGCATCGAGCACCGTAGGGTGGGTGCTCGCACCCACCGCCGCCTCTAATAGCCCCTCGGCCCGTTCATCCAGCCCCAAAGCCGGCCCAAGGCAAAGCGCATTTATCCGCTTGTCCTGCAAGGTGGCCGCCAGCGCCACGCCGTCCTCTATCGGGGCCAGCATGATGGCCGTAAGCTGCGCCGCACATTCCGCAATAGCTGATTGCGGCGCCCCAAGGCTAACCACCCCCGCCCCGATGCGCAGCGCCCCGCGAGCAGCAAGGCGGGCCGCGCCTGTGCGGGCGGAGGGGCCGGAGAGAATGAGGGCGTGGCCGTGTTGGTATTTGTGTTGGCCTCTTTTTACGGGTTCCAGCGGTGAACTGAGCCTAAACCTGTTTTCTACTCCAAACAATTTATCAGGAAAGGAATTGTGGACTTGTGGAGATTTTAAACCGATGTCTACAACGACAAGCCTTGCCCTCGAATATTGAGGCGCGTTCAGAAAATTCGCCACTTTTGGCGAATGGAAGCCAACGCACAGATCAGCACCCATCGCTATGGAGTGCGGGCCTGCCCACGGGGGCGGTGACTTTTCAACATCCAGCTTTCGGCCGCTGTCTGAACAAATTCCGCTAGGCAAATCACCGGATACAATTTTTATATTACAGTTTCGGTCACTGTAAGCATGGGCTTCCATAATCCATGAAATAATTCTTTCGAGTTGAGCGTTTAAAATGGGGCGCGATAACCCTGTTCCGAACAGTGCATCTATCACCACAGCACCATTGGGATTTTTATTTTTATCAAAGTCCAATGAAATGGATTCACCCAATATCTCCCCCAACTCCAACCACTGCTCGGCATTCACTTTCGCATCAGGTGGTAGCTTCCCTACCTCGCCGTAAAGAAAAACATCCACATCCCAGCCGCGTTGCTTTAACAGCCGCGCCACCACAAAGCCGTCGCCACCGTTATTGCCGGGGCCGCAGAGGACCACGGCTTTTTGCGCGGTGAGCGCCATCTCGGGCCACTCTTCCAGAATGGCCTCAACCACGCCTGTGCCCGCGCGCTCCATCAGCTCAAGGCCGGTGACCTCGCCACTATCAATGGCAGCCTGCTCGATGGCGCGCATTTGGGCAGCGGTAAGGAGTTCGGTCATGATATGCTCCGGTTGTTTGGGGGAGTAAACACCATGTGGCTCCTGAGGGGAAGGGCGGGGTTTAAAAACTGGTCAATGGACGGGCCAAAGGCAGGCCACTGATTTTTTGCGCACAATTGTATGCAGAAAGGGGCGCATTTGGGTATTTATTGATCTCGATCAACACGCCCAAGTGAGCATGAGCTATCAAGGTGCGCAAGCAAAAAGGGGCCGCTAATGGGACAATCTGGCGTTAAAGATAAGTGTAAAAACTGTGCGCTATATGCGGATGCCGATCTTTTTTGTGCGCATCTTAGCGGTGAGGAGCTTTGCGACCTCTCCAACCAATCGCGCACGCTTAGTATGAAACGCGGCGATACGCTGGAAAACGAAGCGCTGGTGCATTGGCCCGTTGTGGCGATAGATAGCGGCGTTTTGAGCATGCAGCACTTGCTGCAAGACGGGCGGAAAACCATTGCGGCACTCTTTATGCGCGGCGATATTATTGACCTGCGAAATATTTCCAACCGTAACCGCGGGGCGCTGATTGCGCTGGGTAAGGTTGATATTTGCCGCCTGGCGCCCAAGGTTTTTGAGCGGGTGATGGAGCATAACTCCGGTGCGCAAAAGGTGATTTGGGAAAACCTGAGAGACCAAGCCTTTCGCGCCATGGACCACTCAGGCGATATCGCCAAAAAGCAGGCGCTTGAAAAGCTGGCCTCGTTTGTTTTTGAGTGTCGAAACCGGCAGGTGGGATATGGCGAAGGGGATTGGGTGGATATTCCGGTGCGGCGGATTGATTTGGCTGAATATCTAGGGATGCAGCCCGAAACCGTAAGCCGCTGCTTTAAGGATTTGGAAAAACGCGGAATATTGGAAACTCCTCGGCTGAACGCTCTGAAGATTTTGAATGTGCCGATGCTGCGCCGGATCGCCAATGGCGATAAAGATATGCTGGCAAGTGAAAGCCGGATAAAAGTTTTGAAAATCGCTTGAATGGTTGGCGATTGCGCACGCAAAAAGGCGGCGCGGGGCCGAGATAGCTGTGAGGCCAGTGTTTGGGCCAAGCGGGATATCTTGGCTTGAAAAAGGAAAATCGCGTCGGTTGGTTTACGCCAAACGATTTACTCGTGACTTAAACAACCCCAGTGGTCACCTTTAGATTTGAAGCGGTGAAACGCAAAGGGCGCTGATGACTTTTTGCCCGACGCGATTTTCCCGAGCCTTGCGGCTATGTCTGGCAGATAAAGTTTTAGCAAAATTGTATCAACAAGGCCTAAAGCGTGCGCGCGGCGTGTGGATTTGATGCGCAACACCGTGTCGGAGCGCGTTTGAAGGTGCGGGCTTTTGATGTTTGAAATGGCCAATGCGGCGAGAACTGGTTATCTCAGGTTGTGATATAGATAACTAGATACCTAGGTATCTATTATACGGACGATCTAAATAAAGTAACAAAATCAGCTGGTTATAGGTGGTCTATCTTGATGTCTTTTGTAATTTTTTCGTCGTTACTCTGCCACAAGCACGCCGCTTATAGCGCGGTGCGGGTGCATAATTTTCAAGTAGTGCTATGCCAGAGGTTATCCGGCATAGGTTTCGTCTAGGGCATACCCAGCCGCGCGCACAGTGCGGATTGGATCGGTCTTGAAGCCTTTATTCAAAGCCTTGCGCAACCGGCCAACATGCACATCAACTGTGCGGTTTTCTACATAAATATCCTGCCCCCAAACGCGGTCGAGCAATTGTGCACGGTCATAAACCCGCCCGGGGCGTTGGATAAGCACCTCCAGCAGGCGAAATTCGGTTGGGCCAAGATCAATGTTTTTCCCCGCGCGCTTTACCCGCTTTTGGCTTCGGTCCAGCGTGATATCGGCAAAGCTTACAGCGTCGGCGGCGATGGTCGGATTAACCCGCCGCAGCACGGCTCTAATACGGGCGACCACTTCTGAAACCGAAAATGGTTTGGTGATGTAATCATCTGCCCCGTAGCCTAGCCCCTTAAGTTTGTCTTCTTCCTCCGCCCGCGCGGTGAGCATAATAATCGGGATGGCTTTGCTTTCGGGCTTGCTTTGCAGGGCGCGGCAAATATCAATGCCGTTTTTGTTGGGTAACATCCAGTCGAGCAAAATGATGTCGGGGTTGTGCTCGGCAACGGCGGTTTCGGCCGCGCCACCATCGCCCTCAATCACAACCTCCAAACCTTCTTTTTGCAGGTTATATTCGAGCAACCCTTGCAGGGCCTCTTCATCCTCAACCAACAGCACCTTGATGCTCATATGCTTTCCCTTATAGCTTTTTCAGCCATTTACCGCACGGGCGTGACGGTTTTATGACGGCGCGCCTTTGAGCCGAAAATCCAGCGCCACGCCGTTCATGCAATAGCGCTTGCCCGTGGGCGCGGGGCCATCGGGGAAGACATGGCCCAAATGGGCGTCGCAACCGGCGCAGATGATTTCGGTGCGTTTCATCCAAAGCTTGTTATCCGGTTTTTCAACAACGGCTTCGGCGCTGACCGGCTGAAAGAAGCTTGGCCAGCCGGAGCCGCTCTCATATTTGGCCTCCATATCATAAAGCGGCGCGCCGCAGCAGATACAATGAAACGTGCCGTCTTCCTTTGGGAAATCATCATGGCTGCCCGCGCGCTCGGTGCCGCCTTTTTGGGTTACCTTATAGGCTAGATCTGAAAGGTGGAGCTTGAGTTGGGCTGGGGTGCGTTTCATAGGGCCTCACGGGGTTGTAAAATGGCAGGATTTCCATATTCTGGAGCACATGTAGTTAACAATTTCTCCTTATTCTAGCGGCTGAACGCTCAAGAATAAACAAAGGTTTGTGACATGACCCGCAGATTTACCGCCCGACTGGCCGAGAGGGCCGAGGATGTGCAGGCCGCACAGGCGCTGCGTGGGCGCGTGTTTAGGCAGGGGCAGCCTGATGCAGATAGCTTTGACGAAAGCTGCATTCATGTGCTGGTGGAGGATCAAGCCGAGCGGCGGATTGCCTGCACTTTTCGCATTCAACCCTTTGAAAACGGCACCGAAATAAGCCGCTCTTATGCGGCGCAGTTCTATGAGCTTTCGGCGCTTAAAACTTACACTGGTAAGCTGGTCGAAATGGGGCGGTTTTGCATTGATCCACAGTATAGCGACCCTGATATTTTGCGGGCGGCTTGGGGGTTTATGACCCGATATGTGGATGAAAAAGGGGTTAAACTGATGTTTGGTTGCTCAAGCTTTCACGGGGCCGAGGCCGAGGCCCACCTAGAGGCCTTTGCCCTGCTAAAAGCCCGCCATCTGGCCCCGCGGAAGTTTTTACCACAAATTAAGGCTCCCAAGGTGTTCCGCTTTGCCCGCCTGATGCGAACGCCTAATTTACGCGCGGCGCAAAATGCTATGCCGCCTTTGCTGCGCACCTATCTTATGATGGGAGGCTGGACCTCGGACCACGCGGTGGTGGATAAGGATTTGGACACGCTGCATGTGTTTACCGGGCTGGAAATAGGTGCCATTCCGGCGGCGCGCAAACGGGTGTTGCGGGCGGTGGCTGGGTGAACAAACATCTGTTTGCGAGCGCTTCAACTTTCCCCTCGAAATTTCATTAATTACGCTTAAGGAGATCAAATTGGGTGAAATCAATCAATGGCGGAGTTCGTCCTACTAACCTAGGTTAGTAGAACAGCAGAAGTCACGAGAAAGCCAATATGAACAATGAGATATTGATTGTTTGATGGCTTGATTTGGTGTGCTTTATTTAGCGCTTCAAAGAAGATCTGAAGCGCCATAAATGTGAATGCACGGGCAATAAAACTGGCATAGCTGACCCACTTGGTGGCCAGCACCTAAATAGGGCCTGCCCCCAAGGCTTTGGCGGTAAATGACCCCGCACCCAGCATTTCCTCAAGGGCGAGGTGCATGTCTTTCAAACTGATCTGGCTTTCCCCGCGAAGGATCGCGAATTGAGCCATGCGGCGGGCAAGCTCGCGCATAAAGGCCGCCGAGGCTTTGTCGGACCGTTTCACACAAGCCTCCACCACACCGGCTGCCATGGGCATGTTGTGGCAATATAGCGTCAACAAGCGCTGGCGGCAGTCGGCGTCGGGCAGCGGAATCTCGATAGCTTGATCCACACGGCCCGGGCGGTCCCGCACGGCTTCTTCGATATATTGCGGGCGGTTGGTCGTGAGAATAAACATGATTTCGGCATCTTCATTTAGCCCGTCCATATGGTTGAGCAGGCTGTTGAGCAGCATTTGTGAACAGTCATTTTCGCCGCGCAACTCACGCGCGCGGGCCAGAAGGTCGGCATCTTCGATCACCACAATTGCGGGCTGTAACGCGCGGGCGATGGACATGATCTGGTCAAAGGCGGCGACTTGCTCGGCGGTGACCAGCATGGTGGTATGTGTGGGAAGTTGCGAGATGAGATAGCGGATAAAATGGGTTTTTCCGGTGCCGGGCGGGCCATAAAGCAGCAAGCCGCGCTTGCTGGAAAACCCGCGGGATTTAAGCGCTGCACGGGCTTTAACAAAACCGAAAACCGTGCGCTCAAGGGTTTTGATTGTGGCTTTGGGCAAGATAACCTGATCTAGAGTCATCGGCTCGAAATCATGCACTTTTAGCGCCCCCAAGCCGCCCCCAAAACTGCGAACGGTTTCAAAAGAAAGCGCCTTGCCGCGATAGACTGAGTGCGCGGTCAGCGCCTTGGCCAGCGCATTCAGCAGGGCCTGCGCCTCGTCCCGCCCGCCCGCAGGTGCTGACATTATCGCCTCAACCCTAACCCCGGGAAGGTCCCCGTAGCGCGCCTTGTTTTGGCTGATGAGCAGGGCGGCGGGCGCATCCTCAATATGAAAGAGCCACATGCCGGTGGTAATGCAACGCGCAGACGCGCCTGCGCCAAGTTCGATATCCATATATTGCGGCGGGGTGACCGTGGGCGGGTCGCGGCGATCTGAGATCAGGTTATTAAAGGTCAAGGCGCGGTAACTGTTGCCCTGGTTCACCCCGAAAAAGCTAGCCTTGCCTTGCAGAATGGTTTCTATGCCGGATTCAAGATCCGGGCGCACGGTTTCGGGGAGGATTTTGGCGACGGTTACGAGCTGATCCAACGGGATGGGCTCAAAATGGGCCGAAATTCGGTCTATTGCCAAAGAGAGTTTGGTTTTGCTTTGATTGGACATGAGGGTTTCCTATGCTTTGGGTTGAACGGTAGGCGGCAGGTAAGGGGCTGTCAACTATTGGGTGCTGTGCACATAATTGCTTTGGGTCTATGCCTGAGGGGGCCTCGCTGCGCTCGGCTATCGCGGCGCGTCAACGGATTTGCTTGTGGCAATATTGCACCCGCGCCGCGCGGCGACCTCAGCGCATTTTGCAACGGAAGAAGCGCCTGATTGTGCTGGCGACAAGCGCAAACGTTTCAGCGCGGCGCGGGCATGATCGTGCAACAAAGCGCGATGCTTGACGCGCCGCTTTGCTTATTCATGCGTTTCAACAAACATGTAGACCCAGTCGCCTTTATAATCGGCGTGTTCCGCCTTGAGCTGTGCTATGCGGCCACGAAGATAAGCCAAATAAGGCTCGGCGGGCTCAACAGGGTCTCGCAGGCCATCATATAGTGGCTCGGAGCTGGCATAGGCCACGGCGAGCTCGCGCCCGAAGGGGGGGCTGACGATAAGCCGGACAGCGGGCTGCCCGTTGGCATCATCACCCACGGTGATATTTGCCCCCGGCTCATAATATTGTAGCGGTTCCCATTGGTTGGGGCGTAGGTGCAGCACATTGCCATCTACATCAAAGAAATCAACATAAACATAGGCTGGGAAGTCATAGGATTTCATCCGGATGATCACCCGCTCACCCTCGCCATAGTCAAAGCTGGTGAGCTGGGTTACGGCGCCAAGCTCCTTTGGGTCCAGCGCTTGCTTGGTTGATTGCGGCAGGCCGAGGTTTTCCAGCCGTGAGAGCACATCACACTGGGGGGAGGGCAGCACGATCATCGAGCCGCCCACGGGGATGCTTTCGCCAAGCTGCTGGCGGATGGCGGTCAAAATGGGCGCGCGGATGCTGTCATCAGGGATATGGCCGCGCAGCTCCAGCGTGCCGGTTTCGGGAATAAACGTGGCCGCAAGGCGGGCGCAGGGGACAGAGGCGAGGAGCTGTGAGATGGCATCGCGTGGGGTATCGGCGCTCTGGCTGGCATCGAGCGGCTGCATGAAGGATTGGATGGCGGCTAGGGACGTTGGGTCAAACGTGGTGTCGCCTGACCAGCCCGTGGCGGCGGAAATTGTGGGGGCCTCTAGGGGTGGCTCCTCAGCAATCGGAGCATCCGGCGCACGGCTGGGGGCGGCTTGCGCGGGCGGGGCTTTGGCAGCGGCGGCAGTGCCATCGGCCGAGATTTGGGCGCTGGTTTCCGTGATGAGCGACGAGGCCGGGACCGCGCCCGCATTGGGCGCAGTGGGGCCAAGCGTGGGGGCTTCGGCACTGGCTGAGGCCAGCACCGTTGTGGGCAAGGGCGTGGCTTGGCTTTGCGCGGCGGGAGCCTGGGCCGCCGCCAGCGGCGTAACCGTTGGGCTAACTGCGCTTTGCGCTGGCTGGGCGGCGGCACTGGCCGAGATTGGCGTGCCTGTGAGGGCCGCAGCGGCGGTCACAGGTGGCAGGGCAGCGCTGACGAGGGCCTCTGCGGGGGGCGGCGCGGCTTTGGCTTGCGCCCCTTCGGCCCTGAGGGCGGGCATAGGCGCGCCGCTGGCATTGCTGGCCTCGACTACGTTATCATCAAGGATTTCGGCTATGGCGGTATTATCGGGGACTATGGCAGACGGGCGCTCAGATGCGGGGGCTTCAGCCGGCTGCACGCTTTGCGGCAGCGGCTGGGCTGCGGCATTTTCCGCCCGCACAGGGCCTTGGCCGAGCGCTTGGCCCTCTGCGGCATCAGCGCTTTGCGCCTCGCCTTTGGCATCTTGCGGCGTGGCCTTGGATTGCGGCACCTCGTAGCTTGTCATTTTGATTTTGCCAGATTGCGCTGGCTCGGCAATCAGCGGGTCTGGCTCGGAGGCCAGCGCCAAAAAGGCAAACAGCGCCGCATGGGCCCCCAGCGAGGCCGTGAGGCCTGTTGTCCAGAACAGCGCCGCCTTCATGCCGGATTAGGGGTGACAACGAGGACAACATCCCCGACCCCCGCCTGCTCTAACGCGGTAACCAGCGGCAACAGATTGGTCAAACGTGCCTCGCCATGGGCATTTATGCGCACAAAAAGGTGGGGCTTTGCGGCGAGAAGTTCGGCAATACGGGCAAGGAGCGCCGGGCGCTCTATGGCCTCGCCATCCAGCGCCAGCGCACCGTTATCAGCTACGGCAATGGTCGTGCCCCCTTTGGGCAGGCTTTCGCCCGCTGTGGAAACAGGGGGGGAGACCTCAAACGGCGCGGTGGCGTCCATCCGGCCGACCAGCATAAAAAAGACCAACAGGAAAAAGATCACATCAATCAGCGAAACGATGGTTTCTTGCGGCGGGGGCTGGCTGCGGCGCTTGAGCTTCATTCCGAGGCCTCCAGCCGCACTACGCGGAGGTTTTCGGCCCCGGCTTTGGTGGCGGTTTCGATGGCGGATACAAGCCCCTGCACATTAGCACCGCCAGAGGGCAAAATAAGCACACGTGCGCGGGGCTGTGCCTGTAAGGCGGTGGCCAGAGTTTGCGCTGTCAGGGGGCGGCCCCGCATGCGCGCCTCGCCGCTGGCGGCTATTCGGATGAGGAGTGTGGGCGTGGGGCCACTGGGCGCGGCTACCCCCTCGGCTTCGGATTGCACCATCGGCATCATGTCGAGGTCCAAATAGGTAGACGTCACCATAAAAAACACCAGCAAAATCATCATGACATCCACAAGGGGTGTCATGGTGATGAGCGCCATGTTTCTTTTCCGGCGCGCTAGCTTCATGGGGAAGCAGGCGCGTTTACGATTAGGTTAAAGCGGCCAATGGCCGACTCGATTTTATGGCTGGCGCGCTCAACAGTTGCACTGAGCAGGCTGGCCGCCACAGCGGCCGGAATGGCCACCACAAGGCCCACAGCGGTGGTCAGCAAAGCTTGCCAGATACCGCCAGCGAGCACCGAAGCATTGGCCGCGCCTTCGGCCAGCTCCAACTCCTGAAACGAGCTGATCATACCCAGCACCGTGCCGAGCAGGCCCAAAAGCGGCGAGATCAGCGCGATCACTTCCAGCAAGCGAATAAAGCGGTTGAGGAGCTCGACTTCAGCATTGCCGCGCCGCTGAAGCTCGGCATCCAGCAGGCCCTGCGGCATGCGGTTTTGCGTGGCGGTAATGGCATAGGCCAACACCCGCTCGGCCGGGCTGCGTAGCTTGAGCGCGTTGAGCGCGGTTTGGTTATCCCGCGCCTGCACTTGGGTCAGCGCGGCATTAATGCGCTTTTGACCCGAGAGCACGCCGACGAACTGGAAAAGCTTATAGGCAATGATCGTGAGCGAAATAACGGATAAAACCGCCAGCACAATCACCACCGGCCCGCCAGCGCTTATGATTTCCTTAAAAAAGTCCAGCATTGCTTACTTCACCAGTGGCGCTGCGGCGCGGGAGTTTAGCTCCAGAAAGGAAAAGCAATCAAGCGGATCGCCGTTTTGTGGCGTGCAGGCGGGGATGTCATGCAGCAGGATCTCACCAATATTGGCACATTGCGTGCCCGGAATTTCAAACAGCTTAAGCGTGGTGCGCTCAGCGGGCAACGGGGCAGCATCAATGGTGAGCAGGCGGTCAATAATGCTATCGGGCGTAAGAATGGCCAGAGACATCTCAAATTCTGCCAGATTTTCCGCACGGCCATTTTGAAACAGGAAGAACGCCTGACAGCCGGTTTCAACATCCTCAAGCTTGTTAAGCTCAACAGTAAGAGATTGTGCCTGCGCCATAGGCGCGGCGAGAAGGGCAAGCAAAGTAAGGCGTTTGATCATAATAGAGTCCTTTGGAATAAATTGATTCCTTTAACATTATCACGGGAAGCGAACAACGCTTAGGAAAAAAGCAAAAGAAACCAATTTCCAAATTGCTTAAATATCCTAGGGGGGAGCGTAGCGGGGGGATGAAATCCCCCTTTTTATGCCGCGGCTGAAGGGGGCTTTAGCTCCCTGAAGGCACGGCACCAGCGGGGCAGCCCCGTGCGCGCACCTCCTCGCCGACCCTTCGGGCCACCTTGTCGGCGCGGGTTGTGCAAGCACAACCGGTGCTTAGCTGGCAGGTTTTCCTGCATTAAACCGCGCGCGATAAGCTGCGGGAGAGGTATCAAGCGCCCGCTTAAAAGCAATGCGGAATGTATCAAGCGATTCATAGCCAGAGACATGGGCTATTTCAGCCAGCGGGGCGGGCGTGGTTTCCAGCAAGGCCTGCGCATGAAACAGCCGTTCGCGTTGCAGCCATGCCATCGGCGCCATCCCTGTTTCCGCCTTAAAGCGCCTTTGGAAGGTGCGCTCAGACATTCCCGCCTGCGCCGCCAGCACCCCTAGCGGCAGTTGGTGCCCGAGGTTTGCCCGCGCCCACTCCATGAGCGCTGCGATGGAGGGCCCACTACGCGGTTGCATAGGCGGAATATATTGCGCCTGCCCGCCATCGCGGTGCGGGGGCAGCACAAGGCGGCGGGCCACCGTATTGGCAACCGCACTACCAAAATCCTGCCGGATCAGGTGCAGGCCGGCATCTATGCCAGCCGCACTGCCAGCGGAGGTGAGGATGTTGCTGTCTTCGACATAAAGCATATCAGATTGCACCTTGATTTCTGGAAACTGTGTTTGCAGGATCTCGGTGTAGCGCCAATGGGTTGTGGCGCGTTTGCCATTCAGCAACCCAGCGGCGGCGAGCACAAAAACACCCGAGCAAATGGAAAACAGGCGCGTGCCGTTTTTATGCGCCTCTTGAAGAGCGTGCAGCAGGGGCGCGGGCGGGGTTTCCGACGGGCCACGCCAGCCGGGAAGGATAATCGTATCTGCGCTTTGCAGCGCTTCCAGCCCGTCATCCGCATGAATTTGCAGCCCGCCCATAGCTTGAATACCCGGCTCTAAAGCCGCGGTTTCAAAAGAATACCAAGCCGGGAATTCAGGGCGGGGTAGGGCAAATAGCTCGGTTGCTATGCCGAATTCAAACGTGCAGAGGCCGTTATAGATGAGGGTTTTAACACGGTGCATGGGTGGCTCCTTTGGCGTAAATCTAACATACTATGTCATTTTCGCCAACACCCTGCCTCGTTATGCAGGCAAAAAGGAGCCTAAAATGGACAATACCAAAGAATTACTGAGCGCGGTCGGCATTTATCTGGATGCGATTTATTTCTGCGATGTAGAAAAACTGGACGCGGTGTTTCACAAAGGCGCAAGCCTATTTGACGCGGATAACGGCAAAATTTTTGTTGACCCGATCGCCAGCTTTCGCGCCGATGTCGCCAGCCGCCCCGCCCCTTCGGCACGCGGGCAAAAACGGGTAGAAGACATCCTCTGCATCGATTGGCTCTCGCCGATCAGCGCCACAGTGAAACTGCGCCTGCAAGCCCATGAAAACGTGTTTGTTGACCATCTGGCCTTTGTAAAAGGCGAAGACGGCTGGCAGATCGTTTCTAAGGTTTGGCATCTTCAGGGGGTGGCGGCGGTGGTGAAGGCATAGCCTCTGATCGCGTGTTTTCCGATGCTGCAAGCCGGAAAATAGCACTGCCTAGTGGCGCTTATTTCTCCAAGCAGCTTTGAAAATCTTCTGTCCGCAAAAGGCTCCATAAAGGCATCGGGGACTCAGAGCAGAGTATTAGACAGGAAATAGCGTTTTCTATGTCCTCCCTGCCTCGCGGGCGGCCATTGGGGAAGGTGCGGTCCAACTCTTGAGTATTAACGAACGCCGCCCCTGCTGCTGCTATTTCGGCGTTATTATCCGTCATTTTAGCCTTAATTCCAATAGTCAGTGTTTTGTTTGTTTTACCGCCGAGTTTCAAAAAATGAGGTCAGAAGCCCCGAAGCCTCTGCCTCCCTTATTCCCGCATAAACCTCCGGCTTGTGGTGGCACTGCGCGTGGTTAAACAGGCGCGGGCCTTGCTCTAGGCCGCCGGATTTTGGGTCACTCGCAGCATAATAAAGCCGCCGGATACGGGCAAAGCTGATAGCTGAGGCGCACATCGGGCAGGGTTCGAGCGTTACGTAAAGATCACACTCGGGCAAGCGCTCGCCAAGCTGGGCGCAGGCGGCGCGGATGGCCAGCATTTCGGCATGGGCTGTTGGGTCTGCCAGCTCACGGGTGCGGTTTCCGGCGTGCGCCACCGCCTTGCCTGCGTGCACAATCACGGCGCCCACCGGCACCTCGCCGCGCTCGGCGGCGGCTTTGGCCTCGCTCAAGGCCACATCCATAAAGCTGGTGAAATCACTCATGCGCCATATTCCCCCCTAGGCAAGCGGCGCGCAAGGGTATATGCCCGCACTCATGGAAAAAGATGTAAAAAAGGGCGAGAGAATCGCCAAAAAGCTGGCGCGCGCCGGTGTGGCCTCGCGCCGCGAAGTCGAGCGGATGATCGAAGCTGGGCGCGTAAGCGTTAACGGCAAAAAGCTGGACTCGCCGGCGTTGAACGTGGTTGAGAGCGACGAAATAACGGTAGACGGCCGGCCTGTGGCCGCGGCCGAGCCGGCAAAGCTGTGGCGCTATCATAAGCCCGCAGGGCTGGTGACATCAGCACGCGATGAAAAAGGCCGCGCCACGGTGTTTGACCGCCTGCCACCGGAATTGCCACGGGTGATGAGCGTAGGACGGCTGGACCTCACCTCCGAGGGTCTGCTTCTGCTCACGAATGATGGCGAACTCAAGCGCAAGTTAGAGCTCCCCTCTACGGGATGGGTGCGTAAATATCGCGTGCGCGCCAACGGGAACGCCTCTGACCAGCGCCTGCAGCCGCTCCGAGACGGGATCACCGTTGGGCGTGAGCAATTTCAGCCGATGAGTGTTGATTTTGACAAACAGTCCGGCGCAAATGTATGGCTGACCATCGGGCTGCGTGAAGGTAAAAATCGTGAAATCAGGCGGGCGTTGGAAGAGGTGGGCCTGATCGTGAACCGCCTGATCCGCGTTTCTTACGGCCCTTTCCAGCTCGGAGATCTCGCCCGCGGCGCGGTTGAAGAAATTCGCCCCAAAATTCTGCGAGACCAGCTTGGTATCAAGCGTGAACCCGACGCAAAACCGCAAGCAGCCAAGCCCAAAGGCCCGCGGGTGCGGGTGCAAAGCGGGCGCAACAGCCCCGGTGTCAGCCTGCGCGGCAAGAAGCGCGGCGGGCGTTAACCTTTTCCAAATTGCGCAAATATCCTAGGGGGGAGCGTAGCGGGGGGATGAAATCCCCCTTCTAATGGCTTGGTTGAGGGGGCCACCTCGTCGGCGCAGGTTGTGCAAGCACAACCCCTACCGCAACGCCGCTTCTATGTTCCCGCCATCGACCGTTATCACATGCGCCGTGGTGCGCTCAGACAAGGCCAGCGCCACAAAGGCATCCCCTACATGTTTGGCTTCCACCTCGCGCCGCAGCAGATTGCCCGCCATATAAGTTTCCTCGTCAATGCCCCGCGCTTTGGCGCGCTCGGCTACAAACCCCTCGTCCAGCAGGCCCGAGCGGATACGGTCTGCGTTAATACCATTAACGCGCACGCCTTTGGGCCCTAGCTCCAGCGCCAGTTGGCGCAGCAGGAAGAAGGTTGCTGCTTTTGGGATGCCGTAAGCGCCAAAGCCTTTGCCGGGGTTCACCGCTTGCTTGGACACATTAAACAAAATCTGCCCGCCGCGCCCTTGCTCGGCAAACAGGTTCGCCGCCGCCTTGGCAAAGGTTTGATGTGCAAAGAAGTTTAGCTCAAAGCTCTTGCGCAGGGTTTCGTCGGGGAGGTCTGCCATCTCACCTGTCCACGCCGCGCCGGCGTTGGATACCAGAATATCCAAGCCGCCAAAGGCGCGGATGCAGGCGCCGGTCGCCGTGCCTGCCGCCCCGTCTGCCGTGATGTCCAATGCCATGCCACTATGGCCTGCGCCGAGCGTGGCCAGCGCGGCATCCAATGCCGATTGCTCAAGGTCCACAATAAATATATTGGCCCCAAGTGCGGCAAAGCTCTGCGCTGTTGCCAGCCCGATGGCCCCGCCACCGCCGGTTATCATCACCACGCGCCCTTGCAACGCGGGTGGCTTGCCTTTGCCCAGCTTGGCCTGCTCAAGGGACCAGTATTCCATATCAAATAGCTGCTCAGGCGAAACTGGATGGAACCCGCCACAGGCCTCGCCATTGGTCATCACATTCATATTTTGCGCTGCCAGATCGCTGGCCGCGGCCGCCGCTTTGGCATTGGCGGAGATGCCAACAACGCCCACGCCTTCAATCCAAGCCAGATTAGGCGAAGGGCTGAGCATGGTTTTTACACCGCCCAACCGGGCGTTATTGGTGTCAAAATAGGTGGTGTATTCGGCGATGTAATCATCCACGGCCTTGGCCACGGCGTCTCGGCCACCGGCCATAATCTCGGCGGTAATTAGCACCGGATAGTTCTTGGTGCGAATCACGTGGTCTGGCGTGGCCACACCACGGCGGCTCAATATGGCCAGATCATCGCGGCCGATAAAATCTTGCACATTGGCGCCTGTGCGCAGGTTCATAACCGGCATTGGGAAATCGCGATCGCCGGTAAAAGCGGCGTTTCTCTCCCCGATTATGCCGCGCAACATAGGCAAAATACTGCCCGCTTTGGCTTCCATTGCATCAGAATGGCCCGTGGCGTTGGCGGGCACTTGCCCACTGGTTTTTTCAAGCCACGCCTCCACCTCATTGGTGTGCGCGATCAGGCGGTCATAGCTTTCTTTGGCGCTATCCCCAAAGGCAAAATGGCCGTGATTGATCAGGATAAGGCCTTCGACATCTGGGTTGGCGTCATAGACTTCTGCCGCCACTTTAGCGAGTTCAAAGCCCGGCATGATGAAGGGCACACAAACGAGGCGATCACCAAATATTTCTTTCACAACCGCCTCCACATTGGGCAGGTCAGCCAGCGCCAGCATGGCCGAGGCGTGGGTGTGGTCTACATATTTATGCGGCAGGAAAGCGTGGAGCAGGGTTTCGACGGAGGGGTTCGGCGAGGTGCTATCAAGCAGGTTGGCCCGTTGCAGGTTCACCATATCCTCATCGGATAGGGCTGCCAGCGCGCGCAGTTTCAGGAGCGGTTCCAGCCGCACGCCCGGAAGACCCGCCGCCTCAATCACGCCCAGATCCCAGCCAGAGCCTTTAACGTGCAACACGTCTTCGGTATTGCCAAAAATATCGGGGCGCGCCAGTTTACACGAGGTATTTCCGCCGCCATGCAACACGAGGTTTAAATCTCCGCCGATCAGGCGAGAGGTATAAACCCGCAGTGCCAGCTCACGGTCGGCCGGGTCATCCCCCGCCGCATCCATGAATTTCTTTGCCTCATCATCATTCCATCTGTTAAGGACCATATCCATACCCTTTCTAATAAACCTGCCACCATTAAGCATAGTTTTTGACAAATGTCAGTACATAGTGTCAAATAAATAAAAGGAGCTGAAATGGCCAGTATGACCCGCAGACGCAACGCTAAACAGGTGAGTGGCGAGAGCATCGTGATTGAGGCGGCGTGGATGTATTACCATGACGAGCTTAATCAGGCCGAGATCGCCAAGCGGCTGGATGTTTCGCGGGCAACGGTGGTGAACTATCTGCAAGAAGCGCGGGAGAAGGGCTATATCCGAATCAGCCTCGCGCCGGAGGTTTTTAGCGGCCACCAACTGGCGGAAGACCTGCGGGAACGTTTTGGTTTACAGGCGGCTTTTGTCGTGCCTGATGGTGGATCTGCAGAAAGCACTTTGATGCGCGTGGCGCGCGGGGCAGCAGAGTGGCTGCCCAGCCTTTTGAATGCCGGAGACCGCTTTGGCGTGGCCTGGGGGCGCACGGTTTATGAGGTGGCAGAGGCGCTGGAGCAGACGCGGCTAAAAGACGTGGCGGTATCGCAACTTGTTGGCTCCATGGCCACGCCCTATGGCTTTACTGCCGAAATATGCTCGGCCCATATGGCGCAAAACCTTGGCGCGCAATGCATTAACTTGCACGCGCCAGCCGTGCTGAATGATCCGGATTTAGCCGCGCGCTTGCGTGAGGAGCCGATTATCCATAATCAGCTGGAGGCTTTAAGCCATTGTAACAAGGCGATATTCGCAGCGGGGTCGTGTGATCCAGACAGCCATATTGTCGGCGCAGGCGTGGCCAGCGCTGAAGATCTGGCTTGGTATGTTGCAAACGGCGCGACAGGGGTTTTGTGCGGGCGGTTTATTGATGCGGATGGCGCAGCCATTCCCGGCCCACTGGATGATCGGATGATCGGTGTGACGCTGGACAAGTTGCAAGGCCTCGATATGGGCCTGCTGGTTTCGGATGGGGCTGACAAAGTTGTGCCGATGCTGGCCGCAATTGCGGGGGGCTATGTGACGCATTTGGTGACAAGTGCAGGCAGCGCACGGGGGTTGCTGGCTGCCGGATAGAGCCGGAGCGGCGCGTCAACCATTGCGCCTGTGGTGAGAGTGCACCCGCGCCGCGCTGCCACCCTTGCGCAATCTGCAAGGCAAAACGCGCACAGCTCCAATGTCTTCATTCTTCCAAAAATACTCTGGGGGTGAGCATCTCTGATGCGAGGGGGCAACGCCCCCTGCCACAAGCACCACCGCTTCAGCGCGGCGCGGGTGCACTCCCGCCACAAGCGCATAGCTTTGCGCGCCGCCATCGGGCTAGCTGAGCACGCGCTCGGGGAACATGGCGGCCAGTCCTTGGGGAGAGGCCTCACTCACCCCACGCTCGGTAATCAGGCCGGTGATCAGGCGGCGCGGGGTGACGTCAAACGCCGGATTGCCACCAGGGGTGCCGTCGGGGCTGATTTGCACCGAGCCGATAGAGCCATCGGGGAGTTTACCTTGCACATGGGTGACTTCCTCGCCATCACGCTCCTCAATCGGGATTTCGGCGACGCCGTCTTTGACGGTCCAGTCAATTGTGGGGGAGGGCAGGGCGACATAAAACGGCACGCCGTTATCATGCGCCGCCAACGCCTTTAGGTAGGTGCCGATTTTGTTGCAGACATCTCCATGCGCTGTGGTGCGGTCGGTGCCGACAATCACAAGGTCCACTTGGCCGTGCTGCATCAGGTGGCCGCCGGCGTTGTCCACAATCAGGTGGTGCGGGATATCATGGCTGTTCATTTCCCAGCTCGTGAGCAGTGCGCCTTGATTGCGCGGGCGGGTTTCATCAACCCAGACGTGGATCGGAATACCGTCTTGCTGGGCGTGATACATGGGCGAGGTCGCTGTGCCCCAGTCCACCGTCGCAAGCCAGCCAGCATTACAATGGGTGAGAATATTCACCACCTCGCCCGGCTTTTTCTTGGCCGCGATCTTGCGAATAATTTCTAGGCCGTGCACGCCGATCATACGGTTGGTTTCTACGTCCTCATCACTAATTTCCAGCGCCCGCTTCTGCGCGGCTTCGGCGCGCGTGCTTTCAGGCAGCGGGCGCAAAATATCCCGCATTTCGTTAAGTGCCCAGCGCAGGTTAATGGCGGTGGGGCGGGTCTCGTGTAGCTCGTCCCATGCTTCGTCAAGGTTGCTATCAGAGGGGTCCCGCTTCATTTCAGCGGCTATGGCGAAGGCGGCTGTGGCCCCGATCAGCGGTGCGCCGCGCACCCACATGTCGCGGATCGAGGCGGCAAAATCTTCGCGGGTTTCTAGGTCCACCACCCGAAACTCATGCGGTAGCCAGCGCTGGTCAATGATCTGGGCGCAGCCCGCCTCGTTACTATACCAGATGGACCGGTAATGCTTGCCGTCAACGATCATAGGCTTTCCCCTTTGCTTATTTGTTGTGCGAGGTCATTGACCTGTGAAATATCACCCATTCGGGTGCGGTTAACCACGAGCTGCCGCCCCATATCGAGGCCACGGGCCTCGCAAGCGGCGCGCAGGGCTTCGTCTTTAATGCTGTCATTCTCGGCGATATGGGCAAGGCTGAGTGTGCGGCGGATCATCTCCACGCCGGCAAATCCCAGCGCATCTTCCCAGATCATGGAGAGGCGCTGGCTAAGGGCTTGCTCGCTTGCCAGCGGTTGGCCTTCATACATAATCTCTTCATAGAGAATGCCAGCGCGCTCGGTGCGCCAAAGCTGGCTGAATTCTGCGGTAAAGCTGGCCCAAATCTCGGCAACAACTTCCAGTATCCACGCCTGATATTCGGCATCATTTCCGTGTCCGGGCTGGGCAAAATAAGCCATCCAGAAGTTGCCGAGCAGCATGCCGATGTCAAACCCCATCGGGCCGTAAAGCGCGAATTCGGGGTCTATCACTTTGGTGTCGGTCTCGGTGACCATCACGCTGCCCGTATGAAAATCGCCGTGCAGCAGGGTTTCGGCATTATTGGCAAACTTGGCTTTTAGGTGGTGGGCTTCGACCTTAAGGTCAATATCAGCCCGTAGGCGGGCGACAATCGGGCCTAGCCCCTTGGTATGGTGGTTGCGCTCGGCATCAAAATAAGGGTCACTGAACACGAGGGTTTCGGTGATGTCGTTCAGCTCTACGCTATCCACAAACAGGGCCACGTCGCGCTTCCTTTTGGCGGTGTCCATTGAGAGATCAGAGCCGCGAAAAATTGTGCGGGCGAGGAATTTGCCGAGGGTTTCGGCAAGGCCTTCGACCTTTTCTTGCGCCATCAGCTTGTGGCGCAGAATGATGTGCGGGGTGAAGAACTCCATGGCGATAATCGCTTGCTCTTCACTGAAGTAGTAAACCTCGGGCACCAACCCCGGCGCGCGTGCGGCGTGGCGGATGAGGGCGTGATACTCAAAATAGGCGCGCTTGAGTGGGAGCGGCCAGCTATCTCCGACCAGCCGCACATAAGGCAGGGCTTGCTTGATGATCACTTGGCCGCTGGGGCTGGTAACAATAAACACAAGGTTGAGGTTGCCGTCACCGACTTCCTTACACTGCCACGCGTTGGTATCGGCACCAAGCTTTGCTGTAATCGCATCGATTCGGCCAAGCCGCTCGGGCAGGGTTTCAACCGATAGGGGCGCGTAATTGCTGGAAATCTCCGCCATTCCATCCTCCGTTTTCCCTAATCATCGCCAGTTTCAGGCAAATGTCAATAGTTGTTGACAAAGGACAGTAGGCGTCGTTAGGCTCACGGTTAACGGAGGAATTGCGTGCAGAATACGGCTGTCAAAATTCAAGGGTTAACCAAGGCGTTTGGCGCAAATAACGTGCTGCGCGGGATAGATCTGGAGCTGCCGAAAGGGCAGGTGACGGCGCTGATGGGGGCAAACGGAGCGGGGAAATCTACGCTTGTGAAAGTGCTTTGCGGTGTGCATGTGGCCAATGCGGGTAGCGTTGGCCTGTATGGTGCGCACTATATGCCCAGCAGCCCTGCCGAGGCGATTTCGGCGGGGGTGGTGACAGTGCACCAAAGCATAAATGACGGCGTGGTGCCGGACCTTGATGTGGCCAGCAACCTGATGCTGGACGAGCTCGCGGGTGGTGCTGGGTTTTTTATGAACACGCGGAAAATAAGGGCCAAGGCGCGAGAGCTTGCCGAGGCGATTGGGCTGGATGTGGATGTGCGCCACGAGGTGAGCGAGCTGGGGCTGGCGGATAGGCAGCTGGTCGCGATTGCGCGGGCGATGGCGCATAAACCAAAATTGCTTATTCTGGATGAGCCGACCTCTTCCTTGAGCGCCAAAGAAGCGGGGCGGCTTTTTGAGCTGATTGACCGGCTGCGGGCGCAGGGTGTGGCGATTTTGTATATCTCGCACCGCAGCTCTGACATTAAGCGGATCGCTGACCGGATTGTCAGCATGCGCGATGGCAAAATATCGGGCGTTTTTGATGATAAACCATTGGATTACGAAGGTGCGGTAAAGGCGATGCTCGGCCGTGCTATGAGTGAGGTTTCGCTAGATATCCCCCAGGCTGGCGCGCCGGTTTTACGGCTGGAAAACATGGCTTTGCAACCTGATAGCAAGCCGTTTTCGCTTGATCTTCGGGATGGTGAGGTGGTGGCGATTACCGGCCTTGTGGGCAGTGGGAAATCGGAACTGGCGGATGTGCTTTACGGGCAGGCACGGCCTGCGGCTGGGCAAATGAAGCTGAAAGGTGAGGTCTATGCGCCGCGCAATCAGGCGGCAGCGATTAAGGCAGGGGTGTTTCGCACGCCCAAAGACCGCGCCACCAATGCTGTTATCCAAGGCTTTGATATTACTAAAAATATAACGCTGCCCTTTACGGAACGCCACGCGGTGGGCGGCTTTATAAAGCACATGAGCGAACGCAAAACAACTCGGCGCATGGTTTCTGACCTCGGGATTATTTGCCAGCATCAAAGCGATGACATTGGCTCGCTTTCCGGCGGCAACCAACAAAAAGTAATGGTGGGCCGCTGGATGGCGGAAGCCAGTAACGTGCTAGTTTTGGATGAGCCGTTTCAGGGCGTCGATATTCAAGCCCGCCGTGACATCGGTGCCAAAATTCGCGAGACCGCCAAGGGGCGCGCGACCGTGGTGATGGTGGCCGAAATGGATGAAGCGGTAGAAATTGCCGACCGGATTGTGGTGATGGCGGAGCATACCATTAAAGGTGAGCACCGGAATGAAAATATTGATTTGAATGCGGTTCTGGCGCAGGTCGCTGGCGTGGAAAGTGGGCAGCTAAATGCAAGGTAACGAGACAAAAAAAGCACGGCTGACGCCGATGGAACTGGTGATCAAATACGGGTTTTTGGTGCTTATGGCGGGGCTGCTGCTTTTCTTTAGCCTCTCAAGCGAGTTTTTTGCTACCCCGCGCTCGGCGGTGTTTATTTTCCAGTCGGTCTCTATAACCGGCATTCTGGCGCTCGGCGTTACGGCCACCTTGGTGGTGGACGGGTTTGACCTTTCCATCGGCTCTACGGCCACATCGGCGCTTATGCTGTCATCTTACGTGATGGTGGTATGGGAAATGAGCGCCATGTGGGCGGTGGTTTTTTGCCTGATTATGGGCGCGCTGGTCGGGCTGGTAAACGGGCTGCTGATTGTTAAAATGAAGGTGCCAGACCTGTTGGCGACCCTTGGCATGATGTTCTTGCTGGTTGGTTTGCAGCGTATTCCCACCGAGGGCCGCTCTATTTCAACAGGTATGGTGATGCCAGATGGCCGCGTGACGGAGGGCGTTTTTTCGCCTAGTTTTCTCTATCTTGGCCGCCATAAATTCGACTTTTTTATCGAAAACCTCATTCCGGTTTCAGTGGTGGTTTTGCTTGTGCTTGGGGTTATCGTTTGGGGCTTCATGGAGCTTACGCGCCATGGCCGCTTGATGTATGCCATTGGCTCAAACGCGCGCGCCGCCGAGCTGGCGGGCACAAATGTGAACCGATATAAAGTGCTGGCCTATATGATTTCAGGGGTTCTGGCATCAGTCGGTGGGATATTGCTGGCGGCACGGTTAGGGCGCGGCGACATTGCTTCGGGGAATAACCTTCTCCTTGATTCTGTCGCCGCTGCTTTAATTGGTTTTGCCGTGCTGGGCGCTGCCAAGCCCAATGTTTTTGGCACGATTATTGGTGCGCTGTTTATCGGCATCCTGCTTCAGGGCCTCACCATGATGAACGCACCTTACTACACACAAGATTTCGTCAAGGGGGCGGTTTTGGTCGTTGCTCTTGTGTTCACCTTTGCGCTTTCAAAGCGTGGAGGGGCCCATTAGGGGCCGCATGTTAACCAACCGGGAGAAGAGAAATGACACTTACAAGACGCTTAATGCTAAAATTAGCCGGCTCAGCGCTGGCCCTTTCAGCCGGCGCGACAGCCGCTTTTGCTGGCGATATGCCCGCGCCGTTTGATAATGCGGGTGACGTGAAAATCGCGCTGGTGCGCTACCTTTCCACCGGTGACTTTTTTCAGGCTTACCTTTCGGGCGTAGAAACACAAGCCGCCGCGCTGGGCGTAGACCTTCGGGTGTTTGACAGCCGCCAAGATGCGGCCCTTCAGGCCGACATGGTAGACCAAGCGATTGCGCTAGGCGTGGACGGGATCATCATCCAGCACGGGCTGACCGAAAGCATGCAAGACGCAGCGCAGCGCGCGATTGACGCGGGTATCAAGGTTGTTGCTTTTGACGTAAACGTTGAAAATGCAGCCATTCCGCAGGTAGAGCAATCTGACCGCGATTTGGCCCGTTTGGCGCTGGAGCAGGCGCTGGTAGATAACGGCAATGAGTTTGTTGCGGGTTACGTTTATGTGGCGGGTATCGCGCCGCTGGACCGCCGTGATGAAACCTGGGTGGGCGTAAAAGCGGCCAACCCGGGCATTAATGAAGTGGCGATGTTTGGCACCTTGGATAACCCGATTGCCAACTCCGTGGCCAACCAAGCCCGCTCTGTGCTGCAAGCCAACCCCAATATCACAGTGATGTTTGCGCCTTATGACGAGTTCGCCAAGGGCGTAAAAATCGCGGTGGATGAGGCGGGCTTGACCGACCAGATCAAGATATATTCTGCGGACGTTTCCACGGCGGATATTTCGGCTATGCGCGAGCCGGGTTCGGCTTGGGCAGCAACGGCGGCGACAAACCCTGCCGTGGTGGGTGAAGTTTCGGTGCGCACATTGGCTATGCTGCTGGCCGGTGAAGACGTGGGCGCAAGCGTGATTATTCCGCCAACGCTGATCACGCAAGACATGCTGAATGATAATGACATCAAAAACATGGCAGACCTTTCGGCCAAGCTGCCGCAGTTTGCACATGCAGATGTGTCTGTTCCAGAATGGATGCCATTGCCTGCGCGCTAAGGTATTGCAAATTTGCGAGGGGGCCGCGATATTCGTGGCCCTTTTTTGTGGCAAAGTCCCGGAGCGGCGCGTCTGGCACTTCGCTTGCGGGGAGGTTGCGCCCGCGCCGCGCTGAAACGTCGGCGCTTGTGGCACGGGCCGCAGGCACTGAGGGTAGAGCGCGGCGCGTGTGCAAGGCTGCAAAACAGGGCAATGGTGGACGCGCCGCCACCGGGCCAGTGGGCGGGCTTAGGTCTTTAGAACTTGCACCAGATTATAGCTTCGGCGGAGCGCGGTGGCGGCCGTGCCAATGAGCAATAGCCAGAGTGCATAGGGCAGGATGGCAGGCACCACAGCACCTATGAGCGCTGCCCCTGTGAGCAGTGCCATGCGGTGAGGTTTGGCCATGGGACCGCTGAAATCTGCGCCATCACCCAGCTCTCTGATGTAGGCTGTGAGGATGGACATGGCCGCAGCGGCCCAGCCAAGCGTGGGCAGGCCGAGGCCATAGCCAAACCCGGTTATTATCAGGATATCTGACAGCCTGTCGGGGGCCTCGTTCCAGAAAGGACCATCGGGTGTGGACTTCCCACCTTCCACCGCAACCATGCCATCAAGCAGGTTGCATAGCAGCCGGAGCTGGATGAACAGCGCTGCGGCGAGGAGCCAATACCCACCAAGATAGAATGCGCCGCCTGCGAGGCCAGCAAACCCCATACTGGCGATGGAAATCTGGTTTGGTGTCACCGAGGTGCCCGCAAGCCAAGCCGCCAGCTTCTGCGCCCAGCCAGATGCGCGGGATTTGAGCGGGCGGCGGTTCATAGGTTGGTCATCCAGAAAAACCGTGTGAGATGGAAAAACAGGGGGGCCGCAAAAACCAGCGAGTCTAGCCTGTCCAGAAAGCCGCCATGGCCTGCGATGCTGTCACCCCAGTCTTTCACCCCGCGGTCCCGCTTGATGGCCGACATCACAAGCCCGCCGAGGAACCCCATCACGGAAATCCCAAGCGCCATCAGGCCGGCTTGCCAGATGGTGAAGGGGGTAATCCAAAACATTGCAGCCCCAATGAGCGTGGAGGAAACGACGCCGCCTACAAAGCCCTCAATGGTTTTGCTGGGGGAAAGGCGGGGCGCTATTTTGTGGCGGCCAATGGCTTTACCCCATACATATTGCAGCACGTCGGAAAGCTGGACAATCAGGATAAGAAAGGCGATGAGCAGCAGGTTTTTGCCTTCAAAGCCGGGGATGTCTAGCGACAGGAATACCGGCACATAAGATACGCAATAAACCGCGATCATCAGCGCCCATTGCACCGAGGCAATGCGGACGAGGAAGTTCTCGGTCTCGCCTTTGAGCACCGCTACGATCGGCATCAGAAGAAAGGCATAAACCGGAATAAAGATCGAGAACATGCCGTACCAGTCCATCCAGATCATGTAATATTGCAGCGGCAGGATGATGAAAAATGCAGCGGCCACGGCGAGGTGGTCTTCGCGCCGGGTGGCGGCGATGGTCACAAATTCGCGCATGGCGTTAAAGGAGGCAAAGGCAAAGAGCAGCACAATAGCAGTGCGTCCAAGCGCAAAGGCAATGGCCATGGCAATAATCATGATCCACCATGCATTTATCCGCGCGATAAGGTTATCCACCGAGGGGCTAGCGCGGACCTCATCCAGCACATGCGCAATCATGGTGGCAGCAAGGAGCAGAACCAAAAGGCCAGTGAACAGAATTTGCAATTCGGTCATATCAGCCCTCTCCCGTATCGGGCTTGAGCGCCAAAACAGCATCATAGGCGGCTTGCAAAAACGGCGCTTTATCCGCGTGGTAAGCCAGCGGCGCACCAAAGGTGACAGTGCAGAGAAACGGCACCGGAATGATCTCGCCCTTGGGCATCACGCGGTTCAGGTTCTCGATCCAAACCGGCACCAGCTCCAGCTTTGGCCGCGCCGTAGCGAGGTGAAAAAGGCCGGTTTTAAAGGGCAGCAAATCCTCCCCCGTCATGTTGCGCTGACCCTCGGGGAAAATGATCAGTGAGGCGCCTTCATCGGTGGCTTCCGCCATTTGCGTCACGGGGTCTTTGCTTCGGGTGGCAGGGTCGCGGTCTATCAACACGCCGCGCACAACGTCGCGGCCAATAAAACTGCGAAACTTGTTTTTAAGCCAGTAATCAGCGGCGGCCACAGGGCGGGTGTGGCGGCGGTATTGTGGCGGAATGGCAGCCCAAAGCAAAATAAAGTCAGCATTGCTGGTATGGTTGGCAAAATAAACCCGCCGCGTGGGCGCGGGGGCCACACCCTTCCAAACCCCGCGCACGGCCGTAAGCGCGCGGGCAAAAATAACAATGGCCCCCGCCACAATATGCGCCGCCAAGCGTTTTAGGGCCGTGATCATATGGTCTGCTGTCTCAACGTTAAGTCCACCTGCGGCTTAATAAATTTCATTCAGTTTAACCACCTTGCTGCCAAGAGCAACGTCTTTAGCGCAGACGTAACAAAACCTCGCGAAGGGTTGAATGGAAATTCCTGACAGCGCGCGCTAAGGTTTCTCTAACTGAAATTCGGGGATTCGTATGTTCAAATTAAAAAGTATGCTCGGGGTGGCGCTTATGCTGTTTCCCGCCGTCGCTAAGGCCCAAAACCCTGTGGTGGTGGAGCTTTTCACCTCGCAGGGCTGCTCTTCCTGCCCGCCGGCTGACCGGCTCCTCGCCAATCTGGCCAGCCAAGATGATATCATCGCCCTCGCACTGCATGTTGATTACTGGGATTATCTCGGCTGGGCCGATGATTTTGCCAAACCCGAATACTCCAACCGCCAGCGCAGCTACGCGCGCACATGGCATGAGCGCTCGGTCTATACGCCACAAATGGTGGTGCAGGGCGTGCATTATATGGTGGGCTCGCGCAATGATGAAATTCAGCGCCAAATTATGCAAGCCGAAGATGCCACCCCCAAAGTTTTGGTCTCGGCCCGCAATGAAGGCCGTAGCATCCATATCCGCATGGAGGCTCTGCGCAGGGGCATTCCGGAGGCAGATATCTTCCTTGTCCGCTATTCAAATAGTGAGACCGTGGTGATTGAGCGCGGGGAAAACGCTGGCCGCACAATTGAATATATCAACATCGTCAAAAGCTGGGAAACCCTGGGCCGCTGGGATGGCAAAGGCGCCGCTACCGTCACCGTGCCGCAAGCCGACGCGGGCGAATATGTGGTCATCATCCAAGCCCCTGGCCCCGGCGAAATTTACGCTGCTACCCGCCTAAGCCACTAATTCTTCATTCTTCCAAAAATACTCTGGGGTGAATGCGCTTGCGCAGAGGGGCAAAGCCCCTGCCTTGCCGAGGCGTAGCCGAGGCCACGTCCGCCTGCCGGTGTTTTGCGCAGCAAAACCATCCGGCAGGCGGGAGCCGTTAGCGGCCTCTGATCCGTGGGTCCAAAGCATCCCGCAACCCGTCGCCAATAAAGTTTACACTTAATACGGTGAGTGAGATCGCAAGACCGGGCCAAATCACGCGGCTCGGCGCTTGGGCAATCCGCTGAGTGCCGTCAAACAGCAAGCGACCCCAAGTCGGGAAGTCCGACGGGAAGCCAAGGCCGAGGAAGCTGAGCGAGCTTTCGGTGATAATGGCCGTGGCAATGCCGAGCGTGGCTGATACCATAATAGGCGACAGGATATTGGGCATAATATGCCGAGATATCACCCGCTTAGAAGGCGTGCCGATGGAATTGGCCGCCAGAATAAATTCACGCTCTTTCAAGGCCAGCACATCGCCCCGCACAATCCGCGCGGTTTGCATCCAGCTGGTAATGCCGATGATAAATACAATCAGGATAAATATCCCGGTTTCCGGCCCAAACATATTTCGCAATGTATCGCGAAACAGCATGATGATCACCAGCAATAGCGGCAGGATAGGCAGGGCGAGAAAGAGGTCTGTCCCGCGCATCAATAAGCCATCCAACCGCTTGAAATACCCTGCCAGCACACCAATAAACGTGCCTAGCACCAGTGAGAGCATCATGGCCGTCAGGCCCACAGCAATGGATATCCGCCCGCCTTGCAAGACCTGCGCCAGCATATCGTGGCCCAGTTGATCCGTCCCAAATGGGTGGCCCCAGCTCATACCTTGGTTGCGGTTGCGCACATCGGCATAATTCGGGTCCAGCGTCCAAAGATAGGGGCCAATGGCTACAGCGAGCAGGATAAAGATAAACACAAAGCTGCCGATCATGGCGCCGCGATGGCTGCGAAACTGGCTCCAGACATCCCCCCAAAGCGAGCGGTATTTACGGTCGTCTGTTGCGTCATTGGTTGTATCAGTCATAGCGGATCCTCGGGTCTAGCAGGCCGTAAAGCACGTCGGCCACAAGGTTAAACATCACGATCAGCACCGCGAACAGGAAGGTGAGCGTTTGCACCAGCGGGATGTCTGCGCCCTCAATGCCGATGATCAGGAGCTGGCCGAGGCCGTTCACCTTAAATATTTGCTCTGTAATAATGGCCCCGCCAAAAACTTGCGGAATACCAAGGGCTATTACCGTCACAACAGGGATCATTGAATTGCGGAGCACATGTACAAGCAGCACGGATTTCTCCCGCAACCCTTTGGCGCGAGCTGTGCGCACATAATCTTGCGAGAGATTATCCAGCATTGAGGCCCGCATAAAGCGGCTGATTTGCGCCGCGTTATACAAGGCCAACACCATAACCGGCATCGCGATTTGCCGGATCTGGAACACAAAACTGCTCCAGTCTGTCACCTCATGCGTGGTATCATAAATTGAAGGCAGCCAGAAAATGCTGTCATTCGGCATCCAGACCGAGAAAATTACGATCAGCAAAACACCGGTAAAAAAAGTGGGGACCGAAAAACCGACCATGGCCACAAACGTGCCCGCTTGGTCAAACCAGCTATATTGCTTATAGGCCGAGATCACGCCAATGGGCAGGGCTATCATAATGCCCACCACGTAAGACATCCCAACCACCCACAGGGTTTGCGGCATCCGCTCTGCGATCAGGTCCACCACCGGAGAGCGGGTCGCCCAGCTGGAAACGCGCAGGCGGTTTTCGCAATCACCAATACACCAGCCAAACCACTCATTCATCAGGTTCAGCGGCTCGTTAATAAAGAACTGCTGGCACCAGAGCAGGTAGCGGATATACATCGGGGCATCTAGCCCAAGGCTGGCGCGGATTTTTGCGCGCACCTCGGGTGGGATGGTCAGCGGCAGGTTGCCCGTCGGGTCATTCGGGGCGAGGTCCAACACGATAAATATGATGAAACTGATCAGCAAAAGCGTCGGGATGGTGAACATTAGGCGACGGAGGGTGAAATTGAGCATAAGCGCCTCGGCAAATCAGTCTGAAAAAGGAGGCAGCCCCGGCACAAGGCCGGAGCTGCCAATAGGTTGCTTACTCAGCGCGAGACCAGTCAGCTATGTTCCATAGCTCTGAATCCCAAGCGTTAAGCCGCACACCTTCGAGGGTGTTTACAACGCCCGAAACATTACCACGGTGAACCAGTGGAATAATGGTGTAGCTTTGCATCAGCATGTCGTTCATCGCAATTGCGAGACGCGCGCGCTCGTTGAGGTCAGCCGTGCCAGCCATTTCGGCAACCAGTGCGTCATAGGCGGGGTCACAGTGGCGCGGCATATTGCGCCCGAGCCATGCGTTTTCAGGTGACGGGATTTTATCACATGCCCAGCTGCCCATATAGGCCTCGGGGTCGGTGCCATCAAAGTTGTTCGCATACATTTCCAGATCAGCAAACAGCTTTTGGAAGGTATCAGGCGAAGATTGGTCGCCCCCGAAGAACACACCACCAGAGATGTTTTTCAGCTCGGTTTCTACACCAATTTCAGACCACCACTGCTTGATCAGGGCTTGGAAGTCCTGACGCACAGCATTGGTTGAGGTTTGATACAGGATCGAAAGGCGAACGCCGTCTTTGGCGCGCACGCCATCAGCGCCCATTACCCAGCCAGCGGCATCGAGCAGCGCATTTGCACCCGCGATGTCTTGCACTTCACAGCCCGCATTGTTTGGCGAGTCATAAATGGCAGGAGCCGGCAGCACGTTACAGGTCACTTTACCCGCTTGACCGTAGCCGATTTCAACCAGCAGTGGCCGGTCAATCGCCATGGAGAGCGCTTGGCGCACGGCCATATCGGTCATGAATGGGTGCGGGTGTGCAACGGTTGAGCGCTCATCACCAAGCTCCGCTGAGGGGTTGGTCAGGTTGATCATCAGGCGTTCAACCAAGGGGCCAAAGGATGAGTGAACGGTGCCCACGCCTTTGGCTTCCATATCGGCCAGAATTTCTGGCGCAAGCTGGAGGTTCCACGCGTAGTCAAACTCGCCGGTTTCAAGTACGGCACGGCCAGCGGCTGCGGCGTCCCCGCCCCCTTTGAAGTTAACCGTTGCGAAAGCAGGCTTGCTTGGGTCGCGGTAGTTTTCGTTGGCGGCCAGCGTAATCGCGTCATTGGCGCGGAATTCGGTTACGGTGAACGGGCCAGTGCCGATCGGGCCAAAGTTTTGGTCGGTGCAGGTTGGGGCCGCAATGCCCATGCAATCCGCAAATTGCGCCGCTTGCAAAATTGGGGTAGTTGAGCCAACAAACGGGCCGTAGGGGAAGGGCTTGGGGCCGGTAAACGTGATTTTTACGGTGAGATCGTCAAGCGCTTCAACGCTTTCAACATCCCCGAATTTGGCAAGCTGCTGGCAGCCGCCGGTTTCGTCCATGCAATAGTTGGCAGTGAACACAACGTCAGCCGAGGTCACAGCCGAGCCATCTGACCAAACAAGACCCTCGGAGAGCTTCCATGTGATCGAGGTAAGGTCAGCGGATACGCCGCCATTGCCTACGGTTGGAATTTCGTCAACGAGCGTTGGCACCATGGCGCCGGTTTCGTCATAGTGGGCCAAAGGCTCAATCACCATCGAAGAGGCGTTGAGGTCTTTTGTGCCACCTGAAAGATACGGGTTCATGATTGAGGCCGCTTGCCAATAGATGATATTGACATTGCCATCACGGCCTTGCGCCATGTGGGCGTCTGCCAGAGCCGTGGTGGACAGCATAGCAGCCCCCAGCGTTCCGGCGACGAGATATTTGAGAGTCATTTTGTTTCTCCTCAGTTGGTTGAAATCTACGCGGTTGGCCCGCGCTTCTGGGTTATTCAATAAAGTGGCAGGCGGCAAAGTGGCCTTCGCCGATCTCGCGCCACTCGGGTGAATTTTGCTTGCACACCGCCTCTGCGCGCGGGCAGCGGGTGCTAAAGGTGCAGCCCGGTGGCGGGTTGGCGGGGGAAGGCACGTCGCCCTGCAAAATAACACGGTCAATATTGCCGGCTTGCGCCGGGTCTGGGTGCGGCACGGCGGAAAGCAGCGCCTGCGTATAGGGGTGCTTTGGTGTCATATAGAGCGTTTCGCTATCGCCCAGCTCCACCAAGCGGCCCAGATACATCACGGCCACGCGGGTGGCGAGGTGGCGGACCATTGAAAGGTCATGGCTGATAAACAGGTAGGTGAGGCCAAGTTTCTCTTGCAGGTCTTCCAGCAAGTTCACCACTTGCGCCTGAATGGACACATCCAGCGCGGCAATCGGCTCGTCACAGACAATGAATTTGGGGTTGAGCGCAAGGGCGCGGGCGATGCCGATGCGCTGGCGCTGGCCGCCTGAAAATTCGTGCGGGTAGCGGTCCGCAAAGCGGCGGGCAAGGCCGACGGCGTCCATCAGCTCGCCGACTTTCTCACGCTTTTCGGCTTTGCTCATGTTCAAGTGTTCGTCGAGCGGCTCGGAGATGATCGACCCTACGGTCATGCGTGGGTTCAGGCTCGCCTGCGGGTCTTGAAAGATCATCTGCATTTCGGGGCGTTTGGCGCGCAGCTCGGCCCCTGAAAGCGTGGCAATATCGGTGCCGTCAATGTCTATCGAGCCTTCGGTAACCTCATAAAGGCGCAAAACGCAGCGGCCAACGGTGGATTTGCCACAGCCGGATTCGCCAACCAAACCAAGGGTTTCGCCTTCAAACACATCAAAGCTGATGCCGTCAACCGCCTTCACAGCGCCCACTTGGCGCTTTAGAATGCCGCGATTAATCGGAAAGTGCATTTTAAGGTTTTTAACCTGCACCAACGGCTTTTTCTTTTCATCCAGCATCAAGCGGGCCTCCGGCATTGGTATCCCAGAAACAGGCGACATCATGGGCGGCGGAGACATCGCGGCGCTGGGGGTTTTCAACGCGGCAGCGGTCAAACACATGTTTGCAACGCGGCGCAAATTCACAATGCACTGGTTCGTGGTCTAGATTGGGTGGTTGGCCCTCGATTGAGGGCAGGCGCGCGGCGCGGGCCTCTCCCATGCGGGGCAGGGTTTCCAGCAAAGCGCGGGTATAAGGGTGCTGTGGGTTGGCGAAAAGCTCTTTAACGTCTGCATGTTCCACGATTTGCCCTGCATACATAACCGCCACACGGTCAGCAATTTCAGCAATCACGCCGAGGTCATGCGTTATCCAGATAATGGCCATGCCGAGCTTTTGCCGCAGCTCTTTTACCAACTCCAGAATCTGGGCTTGAATGGTTACGTCCAGCGCGGTTGTTGGCTCATCGGCGATCAAAACCTTAGGGTCACAGGCCAGCGCAATGGCGATCATCACCCGCTGGCGCATACCGCCGGAAAACTGGTGCGGGAAGTCCTTAAGGCGGGCGGGGGCATCGGGAATGCCGACAAGCTCCAACAGCTCGGCGGCGCGCTTGCGGGCTTGTTTTTTGTTCATCCCCATATGCAGGCGCAATGGCTCAATAAGCTGGAACCCAACGGTGAAAACAGGGTTGAGGGAGGTCATCGGATCTTGAAAAATAAAGCCGATATCGCCGCCGCGAATTTTACGAAGGTCTTCGTCAGACACTTCGCGGATATCGCGGCCATCAAACTCAATGCTGCCGCTGCGAATTTCAGCGGGGGGCATGGGCAAAAGCTTAAGCAGAGACATCATGGTCACGGATTTGCCTGAGCCACTCTCGCCTACAATGCCCAAAAGCTCGCCTGGTTTTAGGTGAAAACTCACGTTATTCACCGCGTGGACTTCGCCATCCCGCGTGTTGAACACAGTTTTCAAGTTGGCCACGTCAAGCACGGTGGCACTTTGGTCTCGCATTCATACCCCTCCGAGGGAATCGCCACTTTGGGCATTTGGCTTGGTGCCAATTGCTCGAAAGATAAACATATGTATATACAAACAACAATACCTGATTTATCCGGTCTTGACCATTGGGTCAGGATTTTTCAGGATGCGGTATTCCAAACCATAGGATTCCCATGCCCGATATTTATACACCCCGCGAAATGCTGGAAAAGCTGGTGAGCTTTCCAACGGTTTCGGATGTCAGCAACCTAGAGCTGATTGATTTTGTTGAGGATTATTTGGCGGGCCACGGGGTGAAAAGCCAGCGTGTGTATGATGACACAGGGCAAAAGGCGAATTTGTATGCGGTGGTGGGGCCGAATGTGGAGGGCGGCGTGGTGCTTTCTGGCCACACAGATGTGGTGCCGGTAAAGGGGCAAGCGTGGGATACGGAGCCTTTTACGGTGACAGAAAAAGACGGCAAGCTTTATGGCCGTGGCACCTGCGATATGAAGGGCTTTAACGCCCTTGGGCTGGCCTTGGTGCCAGATATGCTGGCGGCTGATCTGAAGCGGCCCATTCAATTTGCGTTGAGCTATGACGAAGAGGTCGGCTGCCTTGGCGCGCCTTTTATGATTGCTGAGATGGCCCAAAAGCTCCCCCGCGCTTCGGCGGTGATTGTGGGTGAGCCATCCATGATGCAGGTGGTGAGTGGCCATAAGGGCGCGGTCGGTTTTATGACGCAAATCAAGGGTTTTGAAATCCACTCTTCGCTGATGCATCAAGGCGTTTCAGCGGTGATGACGGCGGCGCGCTTGGTGGAATGGCTGCGCCTGCGATTTGAGGAAAATATGGCAGCCACGCCGAATGATATTGACGCGATGTTTGAGCCGCCGTTTACCACGCTGCACGTGGGCGTTATCAAAGGCGGGTCGGCCACCAATATCACGGCGCTCGATTGCGAGTTCAGTTGCGATATCCGCTGCCCGGCCTCACAAGACCCGATGGACTGGTATCAGCGCTATATGGAATTTGTGAAAGAGGTGGAGGCCGAAATTCAGGCGATTAGGCCCGAGGCCAGCATTACGGTCACCCCGCGGGATGTGAACCCCGCGCTGAAGCCCGAAACCGAGGGCGCCGCCGAGGCGCTGGCGCGGCGGATTACCGGTGATAATGGCAACCATGTAGTGAGCTATGGCACTGAGGCGGGCCAGTTCCAGCGCGAGGGTTATTCGGCCGTGATCTGTGGGCCGGGCAGCATTGACCAAGCGCACCAACCCAACGAATTTATCAGTATTGAACAATACAAAGCGGGCGAAGCGTTTTTGCGCCGCTTGATTGAAACCCTGAAGGAGTAACCCCATGGCCGTATTAAACAGATTAGCCGAAATGCACGAAGAAATCACCGCTTGGCGGCGGGATATCCATGAGCACCCTGAGTTGCTTTTTGACTGCGAGCGCACGGCGGGCGTGGTTGAAGGGAAGCTGAAGGAATTTGGCGTGGACGAGATAAAAACCGGCCTCGGGCGCACCGGGCTTGTGGGCGTGATTAAAGGTAAATCAACGGCTTCGGGCAAAGTAATTGGCCTGCGGGCCGATATGGACGCGCTGCCGATTTTTGAAACGTCGGGCGTGGAGCATAGCTCCAAAACCGAGGGTAAAATGCACGCTTGCGGGCATGACGGCCACACGGCCATGCTGCTGGGCGCGGCAAAATACCTCGCGGAAACCCGCAATTTTGACGGCACCGTGGTGGTTATTTTCCAGCCCGCCGAAGAAGGCGGCGGTGGCGGTAAAGAGATGGTTGACGACGGGATGATGGAAATGTTTGGCATTCAAGAGGTTTATGGCATGCATAATATGCCCGCCCTTCCGGTGGGCCATTTTGCCATTCGCCCCGGGCCAATGATGGCGGCGACCGACCAGTTTGACATCCATGTAGAGGGCAAAGGTGGCCATGCCGCCATGCCGAATAAAACCATTGATACCACGCTGGTGGCGAGCCAAATTGTGGTGGCGCTGCAATCTGTTGTGAGCCGCAACATTGACCCGCTGGCCAATGTAGTGATTTCGATCACGAGCTTTGAAACCGAGAGCAAGGCTTATAATGTGATTCCGCAGCGGGTGCATATTCGCGGCACCTGCCGGACGTTGACAGCCGAAGCCCGAGACCAGTCGGAAGAGGCGATTAAACGCGTGGCAGAGCACACAGCCGCGGCCTATGGCGCAACGGCAAAAATTGAGTATGATCGCGGCTATCCGGTGACGGTTAACCACCCCGAGCAAACGGCGTTTGCGGTAGGCGTGGCGCGGGAGGTTGCGGGCGCTGATGCGGTGCAAGATAATGTAGACCCGCTAATGGGCGGCGAAGATTTTTCTTATATGCTGGAAGCCCGCCCCGGTGCGTTTATTTTTGCCGGCAACGGAGACACCGCCATGGTGCACCACCCTGATTATGACTTTAATGACGAGCTCATTCCTGCGGGTTGTTCTTATTGGGTCAAGCTCGTGGAAACACGAATGCCCGCCGCTTAACGGGTCGTTTATCTCTGTCTCGTATAAGGCAGGCGCACCAATGATGGTGCGCTTGATTTATGGAGTAAAGAGTATGAATTTAAACGCAAAGAAAACATTATTCGCCACCATTCTGGCCCTTGGTGCAAGCTCCTCTGTGGCGCAAGATGCCTCGGTGATCACGCTCAAATCGCTTGATGGCAAGATCGTTATGACTGGTGAACTGCAAGGATTTGAGGCTGGGTATTATAATATTGTTGTGGCTGGGCTGGGCTTGATGAGCATTGATGGCGCTTTGGTCACTTGCCAATCGGTAAGTGGAGATTGCGCGGCCTTGGTGAGCAGCTCTTGACCCCAAAATAGCATTTGACAAAACTGAACGATCGTTCAAATATACGCGGGTAATCCTTTAGGAAGGTCCCGATATGAGCAGCTTGATTGATGTGGTTTTGGAAGCGGCGCGCGCCCATTGCGCGGCGGAAATTTTACCAAATGTAGATGCATGGAACAAGGCGGCTATGTGGCCGCGTGGTGCCTCTGATAAAGCGGGCGCGGCGGGGCTAACGGGGCTTTATGCGCCGACAGAGTGGGGCGGGCAGGGGCTATCCTTAGGTGATGGTATTCAGGTGTATGAAGAGCTGGGCAAGGGAGATGGCGCCTATGCTTTTGCGCTTTCGATGCATAATATCTGCACCTTCGCCACCTGTGGCTATGGCACCGAGGCCTTTAAGGAAAAATGGGCGCGGGAGCTAACTTCGGGCCGCAAGCTGGCGAATTTTGCGTTGACGGAGCCGCAGTCTGGCTCGGACGCGGGTAATATGTATACCCGCGCCGTGGTGAAAGATGGCATGTGGACCATCAACGGCGCAAAAGCATGGGTCAGCCTTGCGGGCGAGGCTGATGTGTATTTGGCCGTCGTGAAAACCTCCGATGCGCCGGGGCATAAAGATATGGCGATGATTGCCATTCCGAAAGACACCCCGGGCCTGAGCTTTGGCCCGCTATATGATACGCCTTCTTATAACTTTTTGCCGCTGGCCGAAATGTATTTGGATAACGTGGTGGTGCCGGAAGAAAATATCATTTTGCCCATCGGGCAGGGTTTGCAAGGCGCGCTGATGGCGATTGATATCGCACGGACCTCGATTGCCGCGGGCTGCTGTGGCCTGATTGAAAGTGCGCTGGATACAGCGCTGGGCTACGCCAAAAACCGCAAGATGTTTAAGGGCGTGAACCTCGATCTTGACGGTATCCAGTGGATGCTTGGGGATGTGGCGACGGACCTTGTGACCTCACGCTTGCTTTATAAGGCAGCGGCAAATGCGCTGGGCACGCCTGAGGGGCCGCTATTGGCCGCACATGCGAAAAAGTTTGTGCCGGATGCGGCCGTAAGGGCGGCCAATACTTGCACGCAGGTGATGGGCGGCTCGGGGCTGCTGGCGCAATATGGCATGGACAGGCTCAGCCGGCTTTCGCAAATGCTGAGGATTGTTGACGGCACCACCGAGATCAGCCGTGTGGTGATCGGGCGGGCTTTGCAAAAACGCGCGGCAGAGCTGCCTGATTTGCCTGTGCCCAAGGGGTATGGCGAATGATCACGCCTGCGTATATTCAGACAATGGCCCGCTACAATGCGTGGCAAAACCGCAATCTTTACGGCGCGGCGGATACGCTAGACGAGGCTGCGCGGCAAAAAGACCGCGGGGCGTTCTTTGGCTCGATTCACAATACGCTAAGTCATATCCTGTGGGGGGATACCCTGTGGATGAGCCGCTTTGACGGCTGGGAGCCACCCGAAGCGCCCATCGGTGATAGCGGTGGATCGGTCACGGATTGGGGGGAACTGAAGCGCGCACGCCTAGAGGCCGATGCGCGGTTTATGGATTGGGGCGCACGGGTGCAACCCGCAGATTTGCGGGGCGATCTGGCTTGGTATTCCGGCGCGCTTCAGCGCGATATGGTCAAGCCCCGCACGATTTGCATTATGCAGATATTTAACCACCAAACACATCATCGCGGGCAGGTGCATGCCATGCTCACCGCCGCAGGGGCCAAGCCCCATGATACAGATTTGCCTTTTATCCCCGAGGATGAGGCGCAGTGAAAGGAATATCCTATGTTTAACGCCCTGATCGTCCGCAAAAATGATGAAGGTGAAACCTCGGCGCAAGTGGAGCAGATTGCCGTGAGTGATCTGCCTGAAGGCAATGTGACCGTAGCGGTGGATTACTCCACCGTAAATTATAAAGACGGCCTTTGTGTAGGCCCCGGTGGCGGCTTGGTGCGCACTTACCCCCATGTGCCGGGCATTGATTTTGCGGGCGTGGTCGAGGCGTCTGACGACCCGCGCTATAAGGCGGGCGACAAAGTGGTGCTTACCGGCTGGCGCGTGGGCGAGGCCCATTGGGGCGGCTATGCGCAAAAGGCGCGGGTGAAGGCTGATTGGCTGGTGCCTTTGCCTGCGGGGCTGGATACCCGCCAAGCTATGGCTGTGGGCACAGCGGGCTTTACCGCCATGTTGGCGGTAATCGCGCTGGAAGATCACGGGCTAAAGCCGGGTAATGGCCCTGTTTTGGTCACGGGGGCTGCGGGCGGTGTTGGCTCGGTGGCTACGGCGATTTTGGCAGCGCGCGGCTATGAGGTGGCGGCGGTCACGGGCAGGCCGGAAGCGGCGGACTACCTGAAAAGCCTCGGAGCCAGCCAGATAGTGGCGCGTGAAGAGCTTAACGAAACCACCAAGCGGCCGTTGGAGGGGGAGACTTGGGCGGGCTGCATTGATGCCGTGGGCGGCGATATGCTGGCGCGGGTGCTGGGGCAAATGAAATATGGCGCTTCCGTTGCGGCCGTTGGCCTTGCGGGGGGCATGGGCCTTCCGGCGACCGTGATTCCATTTTTGCTGCGCGGCGTGAATTTGCTGGGCATTGATAGCGTTATGCAACCTTATGAAAACCGCCTGCGCGCATGGGAGCGGATAGCGGCAGATCTGCCAATGGACAAGCTGGACGCGATGGTTCAACCCGCAAAACTGGCTGATTTGCCAGAGCTTGGGCGCGCCATTCTGAAGGGGCAAGTGAAGGGCCGTGTGGTTGTGGATGTGAACGCATAAACCAAAACCACAAAAGCTTTACGGGCGCTCTGGCCATTCAGGCCAGATGCGCGTAAGGCTGATCAAATGCGACATTTTGTGACCCTTTCTGAGACCCAAAACCTGCCCCGCTGGCGGCGGCCTGTGGCGCTGCTTGTGCTGATGGCGGCGGCGCTGCCATTTGCCCATTCCACATGGATGGCCTTGCTCAATAACTTTGTGATTGAGGAGGCGGGGTTTAACGGCTCTGATATCGGCTGGCTGCAATCGGTGCGTGAAATCCCCGGGCTGGCGGCGATTGGGGTGATGGGCTTGTTGGTGTTTATCCGCGAGCAGCGGCTGGGCTTGCTGATGATCATGCTTTCGGGGCTGGCCACGGCGGTGGTGGCGTGGTTTCCGAGCTTTGAAGGGCTGTTGCTGACCACGATGCTGTCTTCGCTCGGGTTTCATTATTATGAAACCGTGAACCAATCACTGCAATTGCAATGGATTGATAAAGCCAACGCGCCGCGCATTCTTGGCTGGATCATAGCGGCAGGGTCGGCGGCCTCGTTGGTGGTTTATGTGCTGCTGGTGATTTTTTGGCAAACCATGGAGCTGAGCTTTAATTTTGTTTATATGACCGGCGGGATGACGGCAGTGTTTATTGCTGCCATAGGCTACCTTGCCTACCCACAATTCAAGAGCCACACTAAGCAGCACACCAAGCTGATTTTGCGCAAGCGTTACTGGCTTTATTATGCGCTGCAATTTATGTCTGGCGCGCGGCGGCAGATATTTATTGTGTTTGCAGCCTTTATGATGGTCGAGCGCTTTGGCTTTGCGGTGCATGAGGTGACGGCACTTTTTCTGATCAACTTTACGGCGAACATGATATTCGCCCCCCTGATGGGTGGCTTTGTGCAGCGTTTTGGCGAGCGCCGCGCGCTGCTTGTTGAGTATATCGGGCTGATGCTGGTTTTCCTCGCTTACGGCGGGATATATCTGTTTGGCTGGGGGGCGGTGCTGGCTGCCGCGCTTTATATCATCGACCACCTGTTTTTTGCGCTGGCCTTCGCCCTTAAAACCTATTTCCAAAAAATAGCAGACCCAGCGGATATTGCTCCCACCGCCGCCGTGGCGTTTTCGATTAACCATATTGCGGCGGTGGTGCTGCCTGCCTTGCTTGGCTACATGTGGCTTTGGTCGCCAATGGCGGTGTTTATCACGGCGGTTGCCATGGCGGCGGTTTCGCTCGGGCTATCCCTGATGATCCCGCGCCACCCTGAAAAGGGGTATGAGACTATTTTTGCAAGGGTAGTAAAATGAGCGATCCTCAAGGCCGGTTTCTCACCGGATCCACTATGTCCCATGTCATTAAAATGACCCTCAGCGCGACCATCGGGCTGACGTTCATGTTCCTAATCGACGCCGCCACCCTGTTTTGGGTGTCCCGCATGGGGGTAGAACAAAATATGGCGGCGCTGGGCTTTGCCTGGACCATCCAGTTTTTTACTTTTTCGGTTGGCATTGGCCTGATGATTGCCGCTGTTGCATTGGTCAGCCGTGCGATTGGCAAGGGTGACCGTGCGCAAGCGCGCCGGCATAGTAGCTCGGCTATGGTCATCACCGTGGTGGTGCAGGCGTTGATGGCCGGGTTGGTGCTATATTTCCGCGAAGATATTTTAGCGCTGGCTGGTGCCAAGGGGGCCACGCTGACCATTGCCAGCCGCTTTTTGTTGTTTTCGGTGCCGAGCCTTCCTATTTTGGCAGTGGGGATTGTTGGCTCAGGTATTTTACGGGCCGAAGGCGATGCTATGCGCTCTATGATGGTGACGATCGTGGCGGGCCTTGTGGCTATGGTGCTGGACCCGCTGTTTATTTTTGGCATGAATCTCGGGGTGGATGGTGCCGCTTATGTAATGGATATTTCGCGCACGTTAACGGCATGTTTGGCACTGTATTTTGTGATAAAGGTGCATGATTTGGCCGCAATGCCCGCCCTTGCCAACATTAAAAATGTCGCCCCTGCATTTGCTATGATTGCGGTTCCGGCGGTCGCCACACAGCTTTCCACACCTTTTGGCAACTATATTGTTACGGGGTTTATTGCCCAGTTTGGTGATGGCGCTGTGGCGGGCTGGGCCGTGGTAGGGCGGCTTTTGGTGTTGGCCTTTGGCGGGGTTTTTGCGCTTTCTGGCGCGGTGGGGGGCATATTCGGGCAAAATTACGGTGCAGGTAAAATGGACCGCGTCCGTACCACTTTTCGTGATGCCCTGATATATAATATTGGTTATATTTTGCTGGCTTGGCTGGTGCTGTTTTTACTGCGTGATGTGGCAATTTCAGCTTTTCAGCTGGGGCCAGACGGGGCGGTGGTGGTCCGTGCCTTTACCAATCTTGCCGCTGGCGCTTTTGTGTTCACCGGCATGTTGTTTGTGGGCAACGCCGCGTTTAATAATCTGGGGCGGCCAATGTGGTCGACCGGTTTTAACTGGCTGCGAGACGGGCTGCTGATGTTTCCGCTTTGCTGGTGGTTGGCGGGGGTGCTGGGGGCCGAAGGTGTGGTTTATGGCCAAGCGCTGGCGGGTGTTATTGCGGGCGCGTTAGCCGCGCTGACCGCGTGGCGCTTTGTGGCGCGGCTTTAAAAGGAGGCTGAAATGTGGAATAGCAACGTGGTGAAAAAAGAAATGCCAACCGAGTCCACCAAGCACTTTGTGCTGGGTGCGCCGATTATGGGGCCCGTGCCCGAAGGCTTCCAGCAAGTGCAATTTGGCATGGGCTGCTTTTGGGGGGCCGAGCGGATTTTTTGGGAACTGGACGGCGTTTGGACGACTTCCGTGGGCTATGCCGGCGGCGCGCCTGATGCGCCCAGCTATGAAGAGGTATGCACCGGCCGCACTGGCCATGCTGAAGTGGTGCACGTGGTTTTTGACCCCGCGCGGCTGAGTTTTGTGGAACTCCTTAAGGTGTTTTGGGAGAGCCACAATCCGACGCAGGGCGATAGGCAGGGCAACGACCGCGGCTCGCAATATCGCTCGGTGATCTTTTGCTATGAGCGCGCGCACAGCCTGATGGCCCAAACCAGCTGTGATGACTATGCTGCGGGCTTGAAAGCCGCGGGCTTTGGCCCTATTACCACGCAAATTGCGCCCAATCCGGGCTATTTTTATGCCGAACTTTACCATCAGCAATATCTGGCCAAAAATCCGGATGGCTATTGCGGCATTGGGGGCACCGGTGTGAGCTGCCCTATGCGCCCCATTTAAAGGAACCCCAAAATGCTGAGCTATTCTGCCCTTACAACGCTTGCAGGCGCTGCCCCCGGCCAAGCTCTGGCCGACGCGCTAGAGGCCATGACCCCAACCCCGACAGGCGTGGGCATTTTCGAGATCGAAGACGGATCGGGCCTGTGGGAAGTGGGTGGGTATTTTTTGGAACGGCCCGATGATATTGCGCTCAGCCTACTGGCGGCGGCGCATGGGGCGCGGCCTTTTGCGGTGTCTGAAATTCCAGAAAAAGACTGGGTGACGGAAGTGCGCCGAGAGTTAACCCCCGTGTATGCGGGCCGATTTGTGGTTTTTGGCGGGCATGACCGTGACGCGGTGCCAAGCCAGAAAATTGGCCTTGAGATCGAGGCTGCCATGGCCTTTGGCACGGGGCATCACGGCACCACGCAGGGCTGCCTCATGGCTTTTGATGCGCTGCTGCAAAAGGGCATGGTGGCGCGTAATGTGGCTGATATTGGCGCTGGCACTGCGGTGCTGGCCATGGCGGCGGCAAAGGTGCTTAAGGGGCGGTTTGTGGCCAGCGATATTGACCCGGTCGCAACCGAAACCGCCAAAGCCAATGTGGCGGCTAACGGGCTGCGGGGCCGCGTGCAATGCCTCACATCGGTTGGCTTTCGCCATTCAGAGCTACATAGCCGCGCCCCCTATGATTTGGTGTTTGCCAATATCCTTGCGGGCCCGCTCAAGAAGCTCGCCCCGGAAATGGCCGAGCATACGGAAAGCCACTCTGTGCTTATTCTTTCGGGCATTCTTAACCGCCAAGCCCAGAGCGTGGTAAACACTTATGAAGGCTTTGGCTTTAACGTGGTAGAGCGCCGCGTTATTGGCGACTGGACAACGCTAACTTTGCGCAAAGCTTGAGCCAAGCGGTTTGAGCCCCTACATGTAATTGCACCTCTTGGCAGAACATGCCACAAAGGCGCGAAACTAAATTCAGGAACTTCCCCATGAGCGACGATAAAGACGAAAAAGCCCCCTTTTCCCCCGAGCGGATCACCTTTGAGAACCGCTATGTAACGGTAGTGGGCGAAATTAATGACAAGCTGGCCAAGGCGACCTCTGAGCGCTTGCTGGCATTGGCAGCGGTCAGCGATGACCCTATCACCATGTTCATTTCTTCCCCCGGTGGGCATGTGGAATCAGGTGATATGGTGCATGACCTTATCAAATTCATCAAACCCGAAGTGCGGGTGGTTGGCTCTGGCTGGGTGGCTTCGGCGGGGGCGCTGATATTTATTGGTGCCAAGAAGGAAAACCGTTTTTGCCTGCCCAACACGCGGTTTTTGCTGCATCAGCCTAGCGGTGGCATTGGTGGCAAAGCATCTGACATCGCCATTCAGGCCGAGCAGCTTGAAATTATGAAAGCTCGTTTTGAGCGCATTTTTGCGGAAGCCACAGGGCAGACGCCGGAAAAGATTGCTGAAGATACCAAGCGGGATTTTTGGTTGAACACGGATGAAGCTGTTGCTTACGGGCTACTTGGTAAGGTGATTACTTCGGCAGCCGATCTTGACTAATTTGGCCGTTACAAGCTGATTCTTGGCGGGCACGCGAAAGCGCCCGCCATTTTTTTGTGCCAACATGTGCCTATTGGAGGACACATGGATTTAATCACCAAAAATCTGGCGGCGCGCTATGATGCGGCGGCCAAAGGCTGGAACGGTAAAATCACACCGCTGGGGTATCCTGCGGCTTATGCTGCACTGGCTGAAAAACTTGGCATGGTTGACGCAGCCGCGCTGGATATTTTGGACGCAGGCGCAGGGAGCGCAAGCTTTTCCGGCGCCTTTATTGCTGTGCATGGCCCCCCTAAAAGCCTGACATTGCGCGACATTTCTGCCGATATGCTTGAGGTCGCGCAGCGAAGTTTGCATGAAACAGGCATAGAGGCTCATTGCGTATCTGGCGATATTGAGTCGTTACCAGCTGCGCCGGTTTTTGACCTTGTTCTCTGCGCCCATGTGATTGAGCATTGCCCCTCGCCGGCGGCGGCGCTGAAAGCGCTTCGAGGGACCTTGCGGCCTAACGGGAAGTTGCTTTTGGTCGTGAGTAAACCGCATTGGTGCACGACCCTTATCCGTTTGATTTGGCGTAGCAGGGCCTTTCACCCCGAAAAAGTGCATGCTCTTTTGGCAGCGTCGGGCTTTGATAATGTTGAAAACGTTGCGTTTGCTTCTGGCCCACCAAGTCGCACCAGTATGGGATATATTGCAGCATTACAGGAGGAAAATCATGATAATTGTGATTGTTGAATTTGAATTGGCTGTTGAAAACCAAAATATGGTTTTGGGGGTTTTGACAGACGACGGCGAGACTGCCCAAAAGCTGTAAGGCTGTTTGGGGTTTAAAATCCTGCGGGTTGCGGGCTCAAATACGGGTTGGGTGCTCGTGGAAGAATGGCAAGATATGGCCGCGTTTGGCGCCTATAAAGCCAGCCCCGGGTTTGCGAGTGTGGGGGAGGCGCTTATGCCCAATATGCTGGCCCCACCTCGCAGCCGCGCCTTTGAGGCCACGCTTGCCTGAAACCGCTTGCGCCCCTAGGATACCGCCATGAGCCAGCACTCCGCCTATTGTTTTTACAAGGTTTTTGAGCCTGAACCGGCCAAAACCATTCAGTTTGACAGGCACTACCTGCTTTATGCCGCCAAGGGCAGCATGCGGCTGGAAGCGGCGGGGAAAACATGGGTCTTGCCGCCGTCTCGTGCGGCTTGGCTGGCCGCAAACACGCCCATTGGCATGAGCTTTTCCACACCGATCACCTGTTGTTCGGTGCTATATGACCCCGCCAAATTTTCGGCCCCAAAGCAGCCCTGCACTGTGTTTGAGATAACACCTTTAGCGCGAGAAATGATTTTGCACTGTCGGGCATGGGGGCCGGAGGCCGCCGCGCATGAGCCCTTGGCTGCGCAAATGTTTGCCACGCTCGCAACGCTCAGCCAAAAGCTGGCCGATGCGCCGTGTAATATCTGGATTCCAACAGGGTCTTCGGCTGGCCTAAAACGCGCATTGCGGTTTACCCAAGCGCATCTGGATGCGGATATCTCCTTGGCAGAGGTCGCCGCTGCGGCCCATCTTTCCGAGCGCAGTTTAGCGCGGCGGTTCTCGGAGGAAATCGGGATGACTTGGCGCCAGACCCAACGAAGAATGCGGATGATTAGCGCGATGGAACTATTGGCCGAAGGCGCGCGCATTACCGACATTGCCTTCGCTGTTGGCTATAGCTCGCAAAGCGCCTTTAATGCAGCTTTTAAGGCCTTTTCAGGTGAAAGCCCCACCGCGTTTTTACGGCGCGAAATGTAAAAAAGCCACCCCGAAGGGTGGCTTTGGAAATCGTAACGAAAGGAAAATTAGTGCTGCAAGGCACGTTGGGAAGCTGCGCGGATGTTTGCGCGCTCCAAGCCGATATCTTCAAGCTGGGCGTTGCTCAGGCCTTGCAGCACCTGTTCGGTTTTGTGAGCGCGGTAAGCGCCCACAATGCCGCTGATCAAAGCGTCAAATGCGTTTACGATGCGGAAGGTGGAAACGGCCCCAAAAGGTACCGCACGAGAAGTTGTCATGATAGCCATCAGAGGGGCTCCTTTAAGTTTGTGTTGGCCGATATCTGCATCGGGTATCTGGCAAATAGGCCTAGAAGCTGAGTCAGACAAGCTGCATTTTGCCATGCCCGCTATGCGGTTTTTGCATGGGTAAGGGTTTTCCTCTTGGCGCTTGTTCCCCTTTCGTGCTAAAGCTGGCAAAACAACAGGGAAACAGGCAATGCGGGTGATGGGAATTGATCCGGGGCTTAGGCGCACCGGATGGGGGGTGGTGGATGCTGTGGGCAGCAAAATTACTCATGTTGCGAACGGCGTGTGCGCCTCCGAGGGGGATGATCTCTCAGAGCGTTTACTTAGCCTTTACATGCAGTTAACCGATGTCATGCACCGCTATCAACCGGAAACGGCAGCGGTGGAGCATACCTTTGTGAATAAAGATGCGGCGGGGACACTGAAGCTTGGGCAAGCCCGCGGCATATGTCTTTTGGTGCCCGCCAAGGCAGGGCTTGAGGTGGCAGAATATGCCCCGAATGCAGTGAAAAAAGTGGTGGTCGGCGTGGGGCACGCCGATAAAAAGCAGGTGGAGCATATGGTGCGCTTGCAGCTTCCGGGCATAAGCATTGCCAATGCAGATGCTTCAGACGCCCTTGCCATTGCCCTTTGCCATACCCACCACGCGCGGTTTTCCAACCGTTTACAAACCGCTATTGAAAAGGCCAGCGCATGATCGGAAAAATATCAGGACGGCTAGATTATATCGGTGCCGACCATGTGATGATTGATACTGGCGGGGTGGGTTATGTGGTTTTTGTGTCCTCCCGCACGCTGGCTGCGATGCCCCCTTTGGGGGGGGCGGTGGCGGTATTTACTGAGCTTCTGGTGCGCGAAGATCTGCTCCAGCTTTTCGGTTTTCTCAGCATGGGCGAGCGGGAATGGCACCGCTTGCTGGTGAGTGTGCAAGGCGTGGGTGCCAAGGCGGCGCTGGCGATTATGGGCACGCTCGGGGCAGAGGGCGTAAGCCGTGCTATTACGCTGGGCGACCAAACCGCCATAAAAGCCGCCCCCGGCGTGGGGCCAAAACTGGCGCAGCGCGTGGTGCTAGAACTGAAAGACAAGGCCCATAAGGTGATGGCAATGGGCGGCGCGGCGACCAAGGTGGTGGATACCCCCAAGGCTGAAACGCTTGAAAAACCAGAGGAATACGAGGTGGTAGACACCACACCTGACCTTGAGGGCAACGCCCAAGCCGATGCCCTTTCGGCGCTGGTCAACCTTGGCTACGGCCATGGGGATGCGGCCACAGCGATAGCGCAGGCAGGTGAGGGCGAGGCCCCCGAGCTTATCCGCAACGCGCTGCGCTTGCTGGCACCGAAAGGCTAGGGCATGGAACCTGACCAAACCCTCCGCCCCGAAGAGCAGCCGCAGGATGCTGACCGCGCTTTGCGGCCACAAGTGCTGGATGAATTTATAGGGCAGGCTGAGGCGCGGGCCAATTTGGCCGTGTTTATCGAAAGCGCCAAGCGGCGCGGGCAGGCGATGGATCACACGCTATTTTATGGCCCGCCGGGGCTGGGGAAAACCACGCTGGCGCAAATTATGAGCCGTGAGCTTGGGGTGAATTTTCGGATGACCAGCGGGCCGGTGCTGGCTAAGGCTGGTGACCTTGCGGCGATTCTTACCAACTTGGACGAGCGAGACGTGCTGTTCATTGATGAAATCCACCGGATGAACCCCGCCGTGGAGGAAATTCTTTATCCGGCGCTGGAGGACTTTGAGCTTGATCTGGTTATCGGCGAGGGCCCCGCCGCCCGCACCGTGCGAATAGATTTGCAGCCCTTTACGCTGGTGGGTGCCACCACCCGCCTTGGCTTGCTGACCACGCCCTTGCGGGACCGTTTTGGCATTCCGACACGGCTGGAATTTTACACGGTAGAGGAGCTGGTGCTGATCGTCACCCGCGCTGCCAAGCTGATGAAGGCGGAGGCCACGCCACAAGGGGCTATTGAAATTGCGCGGCGGGCGCGGGGCACGCCACGCGTGGCGGGCCGGTTGCTGCGCCGCGTGGTTGATTTTGCTATTGTGCAGGGCAACGGGAAGGTGACGGAAGAGATCGCCAACATCGCGCTGACACGGCTCGGGGTCGATGACCTCGGGCTAGATGGCGCCGACCGCCGCTACCTGAAACTGCTGGCTGAAAACTATGGCGGCGGCCCCGTGGGGGTGGAAACAATTGCCGCAGCCCTTTCTGAGGCGAGGGATGCTATTGAGGAGGTCATCGAGCCTTTCTTGCTACAGCAGGGCCTAATTCAACGCACCCCGCGCGGGCGGATGCTGGCAGCCAAAGCGTGGCAACACCTTGGCCTTGCAGCCCCCCGAAGCGACGACCTTTTTGGAGATTAACATGATCAATGACGGTTTTGACGAGAGCCAGATCGAAGCGCTTTTCACCCATGATAACCAATACCGCTTTGCCCGCTGGGGCCGCCCGATTGCCCCCGTGGTTTTTGGCACCGACGATAAATCGCTGGATGCCATTAAGGAAGCTTTTGCTGCTGTGGCGGGTATTGCCAACATGAAGCTGGAAGAACTGGACCCCGAGCTGGGCGCGAATTTTCTGGTATTTTTCTGCTCGAAATGGGAAGAAATTGGCGAGGTGCCGGACCTTGATAAAATGATGCCTGGGCTGGAGGGGCTGATCGGTCAGCTCAACCGTGCGGGCGCCAACCAGTATCGCCATTTTGCCTTTGACGACCAAGGCGGCATTAAAATGTGCATTTTGCTGATCAAGGTGGATGCGGAAATGGCCAAGCTTTCAGTGCAAGCTTTGGCGACCGACCAAATGGCGCGGTCAATCCTGCTGTGGAGTGAAACGGCGTTCCTGCTGAAATCCCCCATCGGGATTATTGAGGCCAATAATATGGCGATTGTGCGCCCGCCCATTGCGGCTGTTATCCGCTGCGCTTATGACGCAACCATGCCCGTGGCCGCTGAAGACCCAACCCACACCTTGCGGCTGGCGTCACGGGTGATGCAGCTTTTGGTTGACGGAGATGAGGATGACGATTGATATTGCGGGGAGCTACATTCGCTCCCCGCGGTTTTTCTAGCCTCTAAAAATGCGCCAAGAGGCAAGCTTGCAGACATCAAGGCCGCGGCGGGTAAGGGTTTGCCCACCTTCCATAGTGACCTGAAAGTTGTAAAGGCACTGGCCAGTGCCGTCGTCAATAAGCACGGTTTTGGAGGAGTTTCTCCGAATGCGGCCCTCAAGAATATTGGTGCTCCACTGGCCGGTCGTGGCATTTTGCACGCGCACCCGTAACATGGTTACGGGTGTGTCGTTAATAATTTCGGCGCGTCGGCTGATCTGGTCTGCTGACTCAACGATGGGTGACGATGTTAGATTTGGTGATTCACAGGCGGCAAGTGCGAGTACAGATGCAACCGCTAAAAAAATTGACTTCATGTCTTGGATATCCCTAATATGGTTTTATGGAAAGCGCGTAGTGCCTTCTACAGGTAGTATGCCAAGTTTTTATGAGACCGTAAAGGGAGAGTCTATCGCTTTGATCTAACGCTTACCTTACATAAGTCAGAATAGCGATTGAGATTGTCTATTCGTCTTTGCCGCTGCCCATCAGCCGTTTTACCCAGCCTTTTTTCTTGGCGTCCAGATCGTCTTCATCCGCTGGCCCTTCTAAGGCGGTCTGAAAGTTTTCAAAAAACTTGTCGGCCATTTTTTTAGCAAAGCCATCTACCAGCCGCGAGCCGATTTGCGCCAGCTTTCCACCCACGCGGGCTTCGACTTCATAGCTCAGCTCGGTGCCGCCATCTACATCTGCCAGCCCCACTTTGGCCCCGCCTTTGGCAAAGCCCGCCGCGCCGCCTTTGCCTTCTCCAGAAATCGTATAGCTTTCCTGCGGCACGATATCTGTCAGCATGACCGCGCCCTTAAAGGTTGCCTTAACCGGCCCCACCTTTTGGGTTACTACAGCCGCAAAGCCGCCATCTTCATCACGGATCATTTCCGAGCAGCCCGGAATGCAGGCTTTGAGCACATCGGGGTCGTTTAACGCCTCCCAAACGGCTTCGCGGCTGGCGTTAATTGTGCGGCTTCCGGTGAGCTCCATATCTATCCCTTTTGTTTTTTGCCAGCATAGCGTGGCCATTGCCAGCGTCAATCAGCCAATTTCATAGGGCAGAACACCGCGCTGCATGGGGTTGATGCGCAGCGGTTTTTCCAGTGGTGGCACCGCGCGTTGGTGGCAATGGGTGCGCTCACAAATTCGGCAGGAAATGCCAATGGGCTCAAAGCTGCCGGTTTTGCTAACGTCAAAATCATCGGCATAAACTAAGGCCTCAGCATGGGTTATCTCGCAACCCAGCCCAATGGAAAAGCGCGGCTTGGGGGCCCCAAATGCGCCGCCGGGCTTGGTGATATCTTTCGCGAGGCAAAAATAGCGCACGCCGTCAGGGGTTTCGGCGAGTTGGCGCAGATAGCGGGTGGGGGTTTCAAAGGCGCGATGCACATTCCATAGCGGGCAGGCCCCGCCAAAGCGCGCAAATTGCAGCCGCGTGGCGGAGTGGCGCTTGGTGATGGTGCCTGCCTGGTCAACCCGCACAAAGAAAAATGGCACGCCTTTGGCACCCGTGCGTTGTAGGGTGGAAAGCCTGTGCGCCACTTGTTCAATGCTGGCGCCGAAGCGTTCGGCAATCCGGTCGAGATCATGGCGCAGGCTTTGCGCCGCTGCGAGGAAGGGCGCATAGGGCAAAAGCGCAGCGCCAGCAAAATAATTCGCCAGCCCGATTTTACAAATAGCGCGGGCTTCGGGTGTGCTGAAATTGGCAAAGTCGAGCGTGGCTTCCAGCAGGGCGTCATGCTCGATCAGCGAAATCTGGTGGGCAATTTGAAAGGCTTGGCTGGCGTGGGCGGCATCTGCTTGCAGGGTGAGCTTGCCATTGCTGAACTGCCGAAGCCCACCTTTGGCATAATGAATATCTATCCCGTGTTGGCGGGCGAGATGCTGGCTGAGTAGCGCCACATGGTTGCCGCTTCCCAGCCCCGCCCGGCTGGCAAAGCTCTCGGCGGCGCGGTCTACAGCGTCAATATAGTTGTCGCAGTAATGGAAAAAATCGCGCACCTCTTCCCACGGTTGCGGGTCTAGCCCGGTGGCGTCTTGCCCCAGTGCCTCATTCAGCGAGGCGAGGCGGTCTTGCGCATTATTATGCGCTCTATGCAGATTGAGGAAGGCGCGGGCGAGGGCAGGGGCGTTGGAGGCGGTGAGTTGAAGGTCGGCCAGCGGCGGGGCCTCGCCAAAAAGCGGGTCGGCCAAAGCTTCGCGCATGTCCACCACCATCCGGTCAGCCTCAGCCACCGAAAGCTCTGTGACATCAAAGCCAAACTCCTGCGCCATGGCCAGAACAACGCCAGCAGATATAGGTCTGTGGTTGTTCTCCATTTGATTGAGGTAAGAAAGCGAGACACCAAGCTTTTCAGCAAAGGACTTTTGGGTAAGGCTACGCTTGAGGCGGACCTCGCGGAGCTTAACACCGGCATAGAGTTTTTGAGTGGCCATAAGGCGAGTATAGCATAGATTGCGAAATTGGGAATAGCGACTGCAAAAACGCGAAGAATAGTAAAATATGTTCTAATGCAAATAGTTAGCGTAAGTCCTTTCTCCTACTAAACTAGGTTAGTAGAAGGCCTACGCAAAAAAAAACGGGCCGGAAAATCGGCCCGTTTACAATAGAGTAGCCTTGGCTATTTGTCTTTCTCGACCACATATTCGGCAAGGATGTTTTCGGCCTTGGCGGCTTCGAGCTTGGAAATCCGGTCTTCGGAGATGCGGTCGTCCAAGCGGTATTTGACAACATTCACCAATGCTAGGGTTAGAAGGCCGATGCCCATGGCCCAATAGCCTTTTGTCGAGAAATCAACCGGCGCGTAGTAAATTGACCCCGCGAGCATGCCGTAAGCAAAGAGCACGCCAATGCCGTTAAAGATGAGATATATTGAGTTGGATTCGTTGTTAAACATGATAAATTCCTTTAGTTAGATTTTAGGCGTGCCAAGACATCGGCAGCCGTTGATTTTGTCGCTGGACCGAAGCCCTCATGGGCGAGTTTGTCGCCAATATTCTCATGTTTCAAGGCGGCGTTGATGTCTCGCAGCACTTCACCTTGCTCAAAGGGGTCTTCGCGACCCATTACGCGGGCGATCAACTCTTCGGCTTCTTCAAAGCTGTTCTCAGCGCCCGGCGCCATGCGCGCTTGCATCTTTTGCTCGGCTTGCACGGCTTTGGCCGAAATCGCGCTTTGCTTAAGGTCAATAATCCGGCGGTGTGCAGCTTCTACCGAATGCCGCAAGCGGGTGATTTTGGTTTCCAGCCTGTTGGCGGTATCACAGCGCAGGGTGCTTTCGTTTTCCAGCTGGGCAATCGCCACAGCGGCCTCGGTGGCCAAGTCCTCTCGGTCATCCTCAAGCGCGGCTTTGGCGCGGCTGGTCAGGTCAATAATGCGCCTGTCCAGCGCCTCGATTTGCTTGCTTTCATTGCGGTGCCGCAAGATCAGGCTCGCAAGCGTGGCTTTGGCCGCCTTAAGCGAGCCATCAGCCTCGCGGATTTTTTGATCAATCAGATCAATCGCGAAATGATCCCTCATGCGATCATTGGCGCGGGCTTGAGAGCCTTTTATCAGGGTGCTTAGGGTGTTAAACATTTTATCCTCCGTTTGTGAACCTTGTTCATATCTAGGATATAGGGGTGCTTGAACGATGTTCAAGTAAATTTATGAACTTTGTTCAAAATACTTTGATTTAGGTGCCGATTTCTGATAAAATAAGGGTGATCATGCGCGAAATCTCTCTATGGGGTACTGCCGAAATACGTTTTTGCAGCCCAAGCCACACGATACCGTGGATAGAGGAGAACAGCCCGCGCACTAGAAACTCCACGTCTTCTGCACCTAAATCCGGCCTCAGCTCGGCCACGGGGTGGCGAATATGGTCGAACAGCGCTTCAAGCGCCGCTATATACCAGTCCGGAATTTCTTCGCCACGCGCCATATCAATCTCAAACAGGGCCGTCCATGCCGCAGTGTTTTCCTGTGCAAAATCAAGATAGGCCAGCCCCATGGCCACCAACCGCTCGCAAGGTGGCGCGGTGGAAAGGGGGGCCACTGCGCCCGACACCTGCGTGCTGAGGCGCTTGAAGGTCCGGCCATTAATGGCCAGTGCCAGGTGGTGCAAATCCGGGAACACATTATATATCGCCCCCACAGAGCAGCTCGCTTGGGCCGCGAGGTCTCGCGCTTTGAGCGCCTGTAAGCCTTGCGTCGTGATCACGGCTTCGCCAAGGTCAATCAGGCGGTTGTGGAGGTCTTGGCGGCGGGTTTCGGTTTTGCTGGGCATCGGGGCTCCTTTTGAACGTGGTTCAACCTAGGTCACTTTGCGGCAAAAGAAAAGGGCTTTGCAGGTTTGCAAAATAGGTATGCTTACCGATATAGTATTTGCAAATACACCAAAGCAGCCTTCCCCTGCGCCGCGTTACCCCCTATGCTGCCCTGCAAACCTAGGGGAGGTCCGTATGCAGTCCATTCTGGAAGAACTCGAAATCCGCCGTGAGCAGGCCCGCCTTGGCGGTGGTCAGCGCCGCATTGATGCCCAGCATAGCAAAGGCAAGCTGACCGCGCGTGAGCGGCTGGACGTGCTGCTGGACCCCGATAGCTTTGAAGAGTTTGATATGTTTGTGGGGCATCGCTGCACCGATTTTGGCATGGAAAAGCAAAAATACCCCGGTGATGGTGTTATCACCGGCTGGGGCACGATTAATGGCCGTATGGTTTATGTGTTCTCGCAAGATTTCACCGTGCTGGGCGGCTCGCTTTCGGCCACCCACGCGCAGAAAATTGTGAAGGTCGCTGATATGGCGATGAAAAACGGTGCGCCGTTGATTGGCTTGAATGATTCCGGCGGAGCGCGCATTCAAGAAGGCGTGGATGCCCTTGGCGGCTATGCCGATGTGTTTCAGAAAAATATCGAAGCCAGCGGAGTGATCCCGCAGATCAGCGTGATCATGGGGCCTTGTGCGGGTGGGGCGGTTTACTCGCCTGCGATCACTGACTTTATTTTTATGGTGCGCGATAGCTCTTATATGTTTGTGACCGGCCCTGATGTGGTAAAAACGGTAACAAATGAGGTGGTGACCGCTGAGGAATTGGGCGGGGCCAAGACCCATACCAGCAAATCCTCCGTGGCTGATGGGGCGTATGATAACGACCTTGAGGCCCTGATCGAGGTCCGCCGCTTGGTGGATTTCTTGCCGCTGAACAACCGTGAAAAGCCCCCTGTGCGGCCATTTTTTGATGCGCATGATCGGGTGGAGCCGAGCCTTGATACGCTGATACCGGATAACCCAAACACACCCTATGATATGCGTGAGCTTATTAAAAAGACCGCAGACGAGGGTGATTTTTATGAAATTCAGGAGGATTTTGCCAAGAACATCCTGACGGGGTTTATCCGGCTTGAGGGCCAAACCGTGGGTGTTGTGGCGAACCAGCCGCTGGTGCTAGCGGGCTGCCTTGACATTGATTCCAGCCGTAAAGCCGCCCGCTTTGTGCGCTTTTGCGATGCCTTCGAAATCCCGATCCTCACCTTTGTGGATGTCCCCGGCTTCCTTCCCGGCACGTCGCAAGAATATGGCGGTGTTATCAAGCACGGCGCGAAACTCCTATTTGCCTACGGCGAGGCCACGGTGCCCAAGGTGACGGTGATCACACGCAAAGCCTATGGCGGCGCCTATGATGTGATGGCCTCCAAGCACCTGCGCGGAGATTTTAACTATGCGTGGCCGACAGCCCAGATCGCCGTAATGGGTGCCGCAGGGGCGGTGGAAATCATCCACCGCGCTGACCTTGGCGATGCTGAAAAAATTGCCGCCCACACCGCTGATTACGAGGCCAACTTCGCCAGCCCCTTCAAGGCCGCCGAGCGCGGGTTTATTGACGAGGTGATCATGCCCCGTAATACCCGCAAACGCGTGGCGAGGGCTTTTGCCAGCCTGCGGGGCAAGCAGCTGAGTAATCCGTGGAAAAAACACGATAATATTCCGCTTTAGGGGGCAGTTATGTCTGCGACAATCAAGCCCGCTTGCAGCGGCGTAAATTTAGCATATCTTAAGGCCACACATAAAGGCCAAGCCAATGAAACTTCCCGACCCGCCCAAGCTGGTGCGCTTCCTTCTGTTCCACATTGCCAACGGCATCGCTATTGGCGTGGTGTTTGTGCTGGCGATTATCTGGAGCAATTTTCTGGGGGTGGGCGATATGCTGGCGCGCGACGAGAGCGGCATTGCGACCTTTATTCTGTTTTTTCAAACCTGCCTCACCTTTGGCGGGGTTTCGGCGGCAATCGCTGTCATGCATCTCGGGGACGACGACAAATAGCGCCCCTCAATAGGAGCGCTTCACATGGCTAATCTACCCTACATGCTTAAGCATCGCGGCTTTCCGGGCCGTTTGCCGAGCTCTGATCTGCAATTCACCATCCGGCGGGCCTCGCCCAAGGGGATTACGCCCCTGAAGGCGCGGGAGCGGTTTCGGGACCGCAAAGCCATTGATAAAAAGGCCGATGCGGTGTTTATTGCCAGCCTCTGGGCGCATTTTGGTGATGAACCTTTTGAGCGCGGCAACCTTGACGCGGGGCGCATTAACTGGCTCTGGGGCCGGGAGCTTATCCCCGCGACCGACCCGTTTGACAATGCTTGCTATGAGGCCATGCTGCGCATTGACGTAGAGCGCGCACGGCGCAGCTTTCCGGAAATGTTTGACGGGGTTGAGCCATGAGCCGCTTTGCGCCGAAATCCGCTGGCCTTGAAAAAAGGGCTGGATTGCAAAGGTTTATGGGTGCAGGATGCAGGCATAAACAATTTGGAGAAGTCTTATGCGGAAAAAACTTGCAGTTCTTATTTTGGCGAGCATCGCGCTTGCCGGGTGTGACACTTTGGGTGAGAGTGCCGGTATGGGCGCGCTTGTGGGGGCTGGCGTTGCCGGCGTTACCGGCGGTGACGTGGTCACGGGTGCGGTCATCGGTGGCGGCGTTGGCGCCGCGTGCCACGCAACCAACACCTGCTAAACCAAGCGCCTTAACGCGCTTAAAATCTTATGGGGCTGCCTGCTATTGCGGGCGGCCTCTTTTTGTATGCCAAGGGGGCTTTGCCTGATGTTTAAAAAAATCCTGATCGCCAATCGTGGTGAAATCGCCTGCCGTGTTATTAAAACAGCGAAAAAAATGGGCATCAAAACAGTGGCGGTTTATTCCGACGCAGACCGCAATGCCCTGCATGTGCGCATGGCGGATGAAGCCGTGCATATCGGCCCGCCGCCCGCCGCTGAAAGCTATATCGTGATTGATAAAATCATGGATGCGATTAAGCAAACGGGCGCAGAGGCGGTGCACCCCGGCTATGGGTTCCTCTCAGAAAACCCGCTTTTTGCCGAGGCCTTGGAAGCCGCGGGGGTGGCCTTTATCGGGCCACCTGTGGGTGCAATTCAGGCGATGGGGGATAAAATCACCTCCAAAAAACTGGCCGAAGAGGCGGGCGTTTCCACAGTGCCGGGCCATATGGGCCTGATCGAGGATGCCGAGCAAGCGGTGACGATTTCACGCCAAGTGGGCTATCCGGTAATGATTAAGGCCTCTGCCGGTGGCGGCGGCAAAGGTATGCGAATCGCGTGGAATGATGAGGAGGCGCGCGAGGGCTTTCAAAGCTCCAAGAATGAGGCGGCGGCCAGCTTTGGGGATGACCGGATTTTTATTGAGAAATTCATTACTCAGCCGCGCCACATCGAAATTCAGGTGCTCGGAGATAAGCACGGAAATTGCATTTACCTCAATGAGCGCGAATGCTCCATTCAACGCCGCCAGCAAAAGGTGATCGAGGAGGCCCCAAGCCCTTTCCTCACGCCCGAAACCCGCGCCAAAATGGGGGCCGAATCGGTGGCTTTGGCCAAGGCCGTGGACTATAGCAGCGCGGGGACGGTGGAATTTATCGTTGATGCCGACCAGAATTTCTATTTCCTAGAAATGAACACCCGCCTTCAGGTGGAACATCCGGTGACCGAGCTGATCACTGATATTGACCTTGTCGAGCAGATGATCCGCGTGGCTTACGGGGAAAAGCTGTCGATGAGCCAGTCTGACATTGGCATTGATGGCTGGGCGATTGAAAGCCGTCTTTATGCCGAAGACCCCTACCGCAACTTTCTGCCCTCGATTGGCCGCCTCACCCGCTATCGCCCGCCTGCCGAAATTGAAGGCGCGGTGCGCAATGATACCGGCGTTTTTGAGGGCGGCGAGATCAGCATGTTTTATGACCCGATGATCGCCAAGCTTTGCACTTGGGCGCCTGATAGGGCTGGGGCCATTCGCGGCATGCGCCAAGCGCTGGACGAATTTGAGGTTGAGGGCATTGGCCACAACCTGCCGTTCCTCAGTGCTGTAATGGACCACCCGCGCTTTATCTCCGGCGATATTTCCACAGCATTTATCGCTGAAGAATACCCTGATGGATTTGAGGGGGCCGTGCTGCCCGAATCCGTGCTTAAACAGCTCGCCGCAGGCGCGTCTGCCATGATGCGCGTGTCTGAAATTCGCGCCGCACAAATTAGTGGGCGGATTGATAACCATGAGCGCAAAGTCGGTGAGGATTTTGTGATATCGCTACAAGGGACCGATTTTGCGGTGAACATCGAGGCGGATAAAGAAGGGTCTACCGTCCGATTTTCTGATGGCGCCAGCCTGCGCGTGGCCTCTGACTGGCAACCGGGCGACGGGCTTGCCGAGCTTGAAATCTCTGGTGAGGTGGTCATCGCCAAGGTGGAGCCCATTCCTGGCGGCTACCGCCTCCGCCACCGCGGGGCTGACCTCAGCGTCATCATCCGCACGCCACGCTTGTTTGCGCTCTCCCAGCATATGCTGGAAAAAGTTGCCCCCGATACCTCAAGGCTTCTCCTATGCCCGATGCCGGGCTTGGTGGTGAAGCTGGATGTAGAGGTGGGAGACGAGGTGCAAGAAGGCCAAGCGCTTTGCACGGTGGAAGCCATGAAAATGGAAAACGTGCTGCGGGCTGAAAAGAAATGCACTGTGAGCAAAATCAACGCCGCTGCGGGCGATAGCCTTGCGGTGGATGAAGTGATTATGGAGTTTGAATGATGGCGGCCTTGAGATAGCCAATGAGCAGGCTCTCCGAAAACCGGATGATTTCTATCGCGCTTTTGGCGGGGATGAGCATTTTTACCATGCTGGTGCTGGCTGGGCTTATGCTGACGGATGGCGTGTTTGTTTATCCGCTGGATGACCCCTATATCCATCTCTCGATGGCCGAGCAAATGGTGGCGGGCGGCTATGGGGTAAACCCCGGCGAATATGCTTCCGCTGATAGCTCTATTCTGTTTCCAGTTCTTTTAATGCCATTGGCTGGCACGGGCTTCCACGAATTTTTACCACTGGTTTATAACGCGGCGGGGTTGGCGCTTGCGCTTGTACTGCTCGCCAAAATTATTGCCAATAGCGGGCTCGGGCCACGTGCGGCACTGCTGGCGCTTGTGGTCGCTCCGCTGGGGCTTAATTTTCAGGGGGTTGCGCTGCTTGGCATGGAGCACATGCTGCATGTGGCGGTGATGCTGATGGGGATGCTTGGGCTCATGCGGTGGCTAAAAACTGGCCACATCAATGCGATGTTGATAGCCGCGATTTTACTGGGGCCGCTGCTGCGCTATGAGGGGCTGGGGCTTTCGCTTGTGCTGTCAGCGGCCTTGTTTCTGAGTGGGCATAAAAAAGCGGGCGCTGTTTTGGCGCTTGGGTCAGCTTTGCCACTGGTCGCGTTTGGGCTGTGGTTGCAATCGCTTGGGCTTCATTTTGCACCAAATTCGGTAATGGCCAAAGCACCGGTTGCGGGGCCTGAAGGCAGTGCTTTATGGGCGATTTTAAGCAGCAACTTTGGCCAATATGGAAACCTTCCCTATGTATTGATTTTTGTGCTTATCGGTGCGGGCCTTTTCGCTTTGGTGCTCTGGCGGTGGCCAGATCGGCGGGTGCGATACATTGCACTGGTTGCGGCGGCGGTTGCGCTTGGGCATGCAGTGTTGGGAAAGTTTGGCTGGTCAAACCGCTATGAAATATATGCGCTGGCATATGTGAGCTTGTCGAGCATTGTATTGGCTGGCCAACTGCTGCCACGCGGTCGCATAGTGGCGGTTGTGCTGTCTGCGGCGCTTTTTGGCGGTGTTGCGGCTTATGGCAGTTTTCTTCTGAAAAACGCGGTAAATGGCCCTGCCAATATTTATAATCAACAATGGCAAATGGGGCGGCTGGCGCGGGCTTGGGGCGCACCGGTAGTTGCTAATGATATCGGTCTGGTCTCTTATCGCAATGAAAACAAGGTGGTCGATATTTACGGGCTTGCCTCCAGCGAGGCTCTGGAAGGGCGGCGTACCCCCTCACCCGTTGGTTGGCCCAACCAAATGGCGACGGATGAAAACGCCGGGCTGGCGATGGTGTACGATGGGTGGTTGTCCAAGCACCTAGCCCCGGGTTGGGAGCTTGTAGCCTATCTTGACCTTCGGGTGCCCGTCACAATCCTGACAACGCGGGTGTCAATATATGCAACCAGCCCTGACATGGTTGCGCCTGTTCAGGCGCTGCTGAGCCAGTTTTCTGGCACGCTCCCGCGATTTGCAAGATTAGAGATGAGAGGCTCGCATGGGCCACAAACAGAGGAAGGCCGCTAACATGACCGCTCAAAAACCGAATATGGATGACTGGAAAACCCTCGCGGAAAAGGAACTTCGAGGCAAGCCATTAGAGGGGCTGGACTGGAAAACGCCCGAGGGAATTTCCGTAAAGCCGGTTTATACGGCTGAAGATACAAGCGATTTGCCGCATATGGGCGGCTTGCCGGGGCTTGCGCCGTTTACGCGTGGCCCCCGCGCCACCATGTATGCAGGCAGGCCTTGGACCATCCGGCAATATGCCGGGTTTTCCACGGCTGAGGCCAGCAATGCCTTTTACCGGCGCAACCTTGCTGCGGGGCAAAAGGGGGTTTCGGTGGCGTTTGATCTGGCTACGCATCGGGGCTATGACAGCGACCACCCTCGGGTAGAGGGCGATGTGGGCAAAGCTGGCGTGGCGATTGACAGCGTTGAGGATATGAAGATCCTGTTTGACGGGATTCCGCTTGATAAGATGTCGGTTTCCATGACGATGAACGGCGCGGTTATCCCCGTGCTCGCCAGCTTTATTGTGGCGGGAGAGGAGCAAGGCGTGAGCCGCGCAGCGCTGACGGGCACCATTCAAAACGATGTGCTGAAAGAGTTTATGGTGCGCAACACCTATATTTATCCGCCCGCCCCCAGCATGCGAATCGTGTCGGATATTATCAAATATACTTCGGCTGAAATGCCGAAATTCAACAGTATTTCGATTAGCGGCTACCATATGCAGGAAGCGGGCGCGAACCTTGTGCAAGAGCTGGCCTACACCCTTGCCGACGGCAAGGAATACGTGCGCGCGGCCATAGATGCGGGCATGGATGTGGACGCCTTTGCGGGGCGGCTCAGCTTTTTCTTTGCTATTGGCATGAACTTTTTCATGGAAGCGGCCAAGCTGCGGGCAGCGCGGCTGCTCTGGCACCGGATTATGACGGAATTTGGGGCGCAGAAAGCGAGCAGCAAAATGCTACGCACCCATTGCCAAACTTCTGGTGTGAGCCTGCAAGAGCAAGACCCCTATAACAACGTGGTGCGCACAGCTTATGAGGCCATGGCGGCGGCACTGGGGGGCACGCAAAGCCTGCACACCAATGCGCTGGATGAAGCGATTGCCCTGCCGACTGATTTTTCGGCGCGGATCGCGCGCAATACCCAGCTTATTTTGCAGGAAGAAACCGGCATCACTAACGTAGTGGACCCGCTGGCGGGGAGCTACTACGTGGAGAGTATGACGGCTGAGCTGGCCGATAAAGCGTGGGCGCTGATCGAGGAAGTCGATGCCCTTGGCGGGATGACCAAAGCGGTGGAATCGGGCATGCCCAAGCTGCGGATAGAGGAAAGTGCGGCGCGGCGGCAGGCTCTGGTGGACCGTGGGGACGAGGTGATTGTTGGGGTCAACAAATACCAGCTCGACGAACAAGACCCGCTGGATATTCTGGATGTAGACAATATGGCCGTGCGGGAAGGGCAAATAGCGCGGCTGAAAGCTATGCGGGACAGCCGCGATGAGGCTGCTTGCAAGGCGGCGCTTGAGGCGCTGGAAGCCGGTGCGCAGGGCGATGGCAACCTTTTGGCGCTGGCCGTGGATGCCGCACGGGCACGCGCGAGTGTGGGCGAGATATCCAGCGCGATGGAGAAAGTTTTTGGCCGCCACCGTGCCGAAGTGAAAACCCTGAAGGGGGTGTATGGTGAGGCTTATAAAGGCGATGAGGGCTTTGCCAAAATCATTGAAGATGTGCAGGCCTTTGCCGCGCAAGAGGGCCGTGCGCCACATATGTATGTCGCCAAAATGGGGCAAGACGGCCATGATCGTGGCGCTAAAGTGATCGCCACCGCTTTTGGTGATCTTGGCTTTGATATAGACGTGGGCGAGCTGTTTCAGACCCCCGAAGAGGCCGCCGCCGAGGCAGTTGCGAAAAACGTGCATGTGGTCGGAATATCTTCGCTGGCGGCGGGCCATAAAACGCTTGCGCCGCTGTTGGTGGATGCCTTGCGGGATGCTGGTGCTCACAATATCATTGTGGTCTGCGGCGGGGTTATTCCGCAACAGGATTACGATTTTTTGTATGACCACGGCGTGAAGGCGATATTTGGACCGGGCACGAATATCCCGAATGCGGCGCAAAAGGTTTTGCGGCTTATAAAGCGGCAAAACTGGTAAGCAGCGCCGCCTCGGCGGGGCTGAGCAGCGGGCAAGCGGCAGCCATTTCCAGCTCGGGAAAGATCGCCCGCACCTCGTCCCGTGCTGCTTGCGAAAAGCCGGAAAGCTCGTGGCCATCTTGGCCCAGAAACAGGCTTTCAACCCATGCGCCCTCAGCCTGCAGTAGCTCGTGGCTGTCAAGCAAGATGTGGTAATAGCGCACCTCACCGCCGGATTTTCGATAAATCCGGTCTCCGCTCAGCAGGGCCTCGGCGGGGATAAGCACTTCATTTTGGGCAAAAAGCGCGGCTATGGGCAGGCCCGAAATTGCGACGCGGTGCATGGGGGAAAGCGACAGATCGCGCCTGTTGCCAAGCGCGCCTTTGGTGATGCAAATCGGGGCCAGTGCGCCCCTTGCCGCAAAGCGGCGGTGGCCGATCCAGCGGATGGGCATGGGGCCATTTTTCGCGGTGATCACCAGATCCCCTGCCAAAAGATGCTCTACCGCCACCGCCCCTCGGGGGGTGCTGATAAGCGTGCCAGCCACAAAGCAGCTTGGAGCCAGCGGGATGCTGTCAAATGAAAAATCCGAAAGGGTGATGGCTTGCCCGCCGGTGCTGCCGTTATAATATACCACCTCAATGCGCCCTACCGGCACCGCAATGCTGACCTGCACCGCACCATCAGCGGAATCAACCGCCACGGCATTGGGGCCAGCATCCAGCGTGGCCACACCGCCGACCATGCTTGGGTTCACATTGCTTCCAACCGAAAGGAATTCAATGTCCGAGGCGTCAATCAGGGTGATGCCATCGGGCGCATAGGCAACAATCTCGATCTTGTCTATGGCCGCGCCACTGTCGATATCACCAATATAAAAGCTAAGGTTTTCAACCCCGTCTTCATAGGTGAGGCTGTCATTTGTGGCAAAATCAAACCGCGCTGTTACGGTATGGGAAAGCCCCGCAGGCGAGGCATAAGTATCCCCATCATTTGTGAGCAAAAACGCCCCGGTGCTGGTGGTGGGCACCCCGCCGACATCACCGGCATAAACCGCGCCGGTGTAATACTCGCCTGCGTTCAGGTAACCCGTGTCATAATCATAGTCCGGGCCAGCATAATTGTAGTCAATCTCTGAATCAATGTCTTCTCCGGCGATGAGCGTTGCAGTGACTTCAACCGAGCCGCCACCACCACCCGCGGTAGAGGTGTAGGTGTTGCCAGAGCCAAGCATGGCAAGTTGCTCGTCTGAGCCGACAGGCTGTGCGGCCCATGAGAGGGCTTCTGTAACCATTTAAAGACCTCCCAGACGCGGGTAATAATCCGCAGCACCCAACCATTAACAAATCAATAATAAACAGTTAAAGGTTAACAAAAGGTTGCATTGAGCTAGATAGGCCTCGCTTATTATAACAACGATCAGGCATAAAAAAGCCAGCCCCGCGCGTGAGGGGCTGGCCTTATTCATGCTGTTAGGCGCTTTACGCTTCAGCCGCGCCTTCTTCGGACTCTGAAGCGGCTTCGCCTTCTGCGCCATCTTCATCTTCGTCATCCAGATCAACAGTTTTTGGTGCGCCGATATTGGCGATCACAAAGTCACGATCTGTAATCATCGGGCGTGTGCCCTCTGGCAGCGTGATGTCTGACATGTGGATGGTATCGCCGATTTCAACGTTCAACAGGTCCACTTCGAGGTGGTCCGGAATGTTGCCCGCAGTCACTTTCAGCTCAACCTCGTTACGCACAACAACCAGTGTGCCACCTTTTTTGAGGCCAGCGGAGTCTTCCTCGTTGAGGAAATGCACAGGGATCATCAGGTTAATACGGGATTTGCTGCTTAGCCGTAGGAAATCAACGTGGATCGGCAGGTCTTTTACCACATCGCGCTGAACACCGCGGCAAATAACGCGCTCGTCTTTGCCATCAATTTTCAGGGTTAAAAGCGTGCTCAAGAAACCACCGGCTTTCAACATTTTGAAAAGCTCGTTGAACTTGAGGTTAATCGCGATGGGCTCTGCGCCGCCGCCATATACGATGCCAGGCACGAGGTTTTCACGTCGTGCTGCGCGGGCGGCCCCCTTGCCGGTTCCTGCGCGTGCTGTGGCGTTGAGGATAGGATTCTCAGCCATGTTTATATCTCCAAAGTTAGGGCGGCGATCCTCCAAGGGTGTAAGCGCCGCGTGAATGCGTGCCTATACGGCAGAATCAGGCGAAAGGAAAGGGAGAAAGTGGGGTTTGACGCAGGCGGTGAAAGGCCATATCGATAGCTATAGGTTAACAAACGGGAAAATGCCATGCCGACCATCACCTGTGTTGAAGATTTGCGCCTGATTGCCAAGCGGCGGGTGCCAAAAATGTTTTATGATTATGCCGATAGCGGGTCTTGGACGGAAAGCACCTATCGGGCCAATTCTTCGGATTTTGACCGCATAAAGCTGCGCCAAAAAGTGGCGGTGAATATGGAAAACCGAAGCACGGCGGCGCAGATGATCGGGCAGGATGTTGCCATGCCGGTGGCGCTGGCCCCCACGGGGCTTACGGGCATGCAATGTGCGGATGGCGAGATAAAGGCGGCGCGGGCGGCGGAGGCGTTTGGCGTGCCGTTTACCCTTTCCACCATGTCGATATGCTCAATCGAGGATGTGGCGGCGGCGACGACAAAGCCCTTTTGGTTTCAGCTTTATGTGATGCGGGATAAGGATTATTTGGGGCGGCTGATTGACCGCGCCAAGGCGGCGGGCTGCTCGGCGCTGGTGCTGACGCTGGATTTGCAGATCATTGGCCAGCGCCACAAAGATGTGAAAAACGGGCTTTCAGCCCCGCCCAAGCCGACGGTTGCGAATATCATCAATATGGCCACCAAACTGCGCTGGGGGCTGGGAATGCTGGGCACCAAGCGGCGCGGATTTGGCAATATCGTTGGCCATGTGGATGGCGTAGAAGATGTGGGCAACCTTGCGGAATGGACCAATAAGCAATTTGATCCGGCCCTGAGCTGGGACGATGTGGCCTGGATCAAAGAGCGCTGGGGCGGGAAGCTGATTATCAAGGGCATTCTGGATGCGGATGATGCGCGGCTGGCGCTAAAATCTGGCGCGGATGCGATTGTTGTTTCTAACCATGGCGGGCGGCAGCTTGACGGGGCGGTTTCCGCGATTGAGATATTACCCGAGATCATTGATGCCGTGGGCAGTGAGATTGAGGTGCATATGGATAGCGGCATTCGCTCGGGGCAGGATGTGCTGAAGGCGCTCGCGCTCGGGGCCAAGGGCACCTATGTTGGCCGTGCATTTCTTTATGGCTTGGGGGCCATGGGGGAAGAGGGCGTGACCAAAGTGCTGGAGATTCTTCATAAAGAGCTGGACCTGACCATGGCATTTTGTGGCCATCGCGAGGTGGGAGACCTGAGCAGGGACAACCTGATTAGGGCTGACCATGTGATGAACCCTTACCTTCGGTAGCGGCGCGCAGAGGCTGTGCTGCTTTGCGCGCTTTTACCCGCGCCGCGCGGCACCCTTGGCGCTTTTGGCTGGCGCTAGCTGAAAATGAAGTCGGATTGTGACCAACCACTTGGATCAATCGGCTGGCCGTCTATCGAGGTGATCCAGATTTTTTCGGTGCCGATGATGATGACTGCGCCGTCGGGGCGGCTGCGGATTGTGAGGTCTAGATAGGAATAGAGGTATTCGTAATCGGTCAGGTCTATCCGGTCGATCCCCATTTCATAGTCGGTTATAAAATCCCGCTTTCCGTCCTCGATGAACTCGAATATGTCAGCCCCGCTGCCACCGGTGAGCACATCTCGCCCGCGGCCATCGACCAGCCTGTCATTGCCTGCGCCACCGTCTAGGATGTCATTTCGGCCCATGCCGAAAATGGTATCATCCCCGGATGAGCCAATGATGGTATCAAGCGTATCGCCGCCAACAAAAGTGCTGCCGGGGTTTAGCGTAAGCTCAAACTCGGTAAAGCCATGCTCGGTGGAGGAGGCAACAAAAACCAGAATGACGCCACCAGATATGGTGACTTTGATATCGGAAATGTTGGTGAGGGTGGTGGTGAATTGGTCAGCCACCACGCCAAGCACGTTAAGCCGCCCGCGATAGGTTAGCTCAAACAGTGTGAGCCCGTCATCAGAGCCCGCAGCCAGCACAAAGGTGCGGCCCTCATGTTCAAAGACCTCCAGCGCGGAAATGCGCTCAAAACGGGTTTCGGATTTATCAACCAGGCTGTCCACGAGGTTGAGCTTGCCCCCTTGCGAGACCCGCAGGACCATCAGCGTATCTGTTTCTGCTGAGCCGACCAGCAAAAAGGCGCGCTCAGCGATTTGAGCGGTGGCGAGCGTGGTGATGGCGTTAAACCCCACCATATCGGGCGTCAGGTGAAAACGATTGGTAAGGCTGCCATTGCTACCCACTTCAAACACCGTGATACCCGCATCAAACGCTGAAGCGACAAACAGGAAATTGTGGCCCTTAAGCGTGGCTGAGATCATGGCTGAAATATCCCCAAGCGAAACCGACGGGGTGTCGGCAATATGCGTGGCCGCTGTGAGCGTGCCGCCTGTGGTGATGGTATAGCGCTCTAACCCCGCGCTGGTGCTGGCGGTGTAAAGATAGCTGTTGGCCCCCACCGTCACCATTTCCGTCATGGTCATGCGGGCGGTGCCTGCGCCGGTTAGCGTTTGCGCGGGGGTAAAGCTGCCGGTGTTGTCAAAATTTAAGACCGACAGGTTATCATCATAGCGCCCCGAAGGCACGATATAAGCATCCCCCTCAAAGGTAAACGCATCCACATAGCGCACATTTTTCGTGCCGGAATTCAGCCCGAAAATCACGTCATCCGTGGCCACCAAAGTGCCATCGCTCAAAATCTCGTAGCTCGAAAGCCCGCCATCGGCCTCGCCTGCTGCGATCAAAAACCGCTTGGTGCCGATGGTAATTATATCAAGGCTAGACAGCCCCATTAGCTGACGCACGGCTGTATCCAGCCGCGTGTCAAGCACCGCAAAACCCACTTGCATGTACCCACTCCACTTGTTCCCAAAACAAGCATTGCGGGGCGCGGGTTAACAGCGTCTGAAATTAACCAATGTGTGAGCTAGGTATTAAACAGAAAATGCAACACATCTCCGTCTTTCACGGTATAGGCCTTGCCTTCAGCGCGCATTTTGCCCGCTTCTTTGGCCCCCTGTTCGCCACCGTTTTCCACAAAATCAGCATAGGCGATGGTTTCGGCGCGAATGAAGCCGCGCTCAAAATCGCCGTGGATAACACCGGCGGCTTGCGGGGCGAGCATGCCTTTATGGATGGTCCAGGCGCGGGCCTCTTTTGGGCCAACGGTGAAATAGGTTTCAAGCTCCAGCAGGGTGTAGCCGGCTTTGATAAGCCGGTCCAAGCCCGCCTCGTGCAGGCCCATTTCCTCAAGAAACATTGAGGCTTCCTCGGCATCAAGCTGGCTGATCTCTTCTTCAATGGCGGCTGAAATCACAACGCTGGCGGCGCCTTGTGCTTCGGCCATTTTCGCCACGGCTTCAGAATGCGCATTGCCCGAGGCCGCGTTTTCCTCCTCAACATTGCAGACATAAAGCACCGGCTTGGCGCTGAGGAGCTGGAGCATATTCCAGGCTTTTTGCTCATCTTCCGTCACCTCAACGGTGCGGGCGGGTTTGTCGTTTTCAATGGCGGTTTTGGCGCGGATCAGTAGGTCATGCTGCTCAAGTGCGTCTTTATCGCCGCCCTTAATTTTGCGCACAAGGTTAGCAAGGCGTTTATCAATACTTTCCAAATCGGCCAGCATCAGCTCGGTTTCGATCACTTCAGCGTCCGAAACCGGGTCAACCCGACCATCCACGTGGGTAATATCGTCATCCTCAAAGCAGCGCAGCACGTGGATGATGGCGTCACACTCGCGAATATTCGCCAGAAACTGGTTGCCAAGCCCCTCGCCTTTTGACGCCCCCTTAACGAGGCCCGCAATGTCTACAAAGGCCATGCGCGTGGGGATGATTTTGGCGGAGCCAGCGATCTCGGCTAGCGTATCGAGCCGCACATCCGGCACGCTGACCTCGCCGACATTTGGCTCGATCGTGCAAAACGGAAAATTGGCCGCCTGCGCGCTGGCGGTTTTGGTAAGGGCATTGAAAAGGGTCGATTTACCCACATTGGGCATGCCCACGATTCCGGTCTTGAAACCCATAGCGGCGCTCCGTTTTTGAATTAGTTTAGCGGCTTTTTATGGCGTGATAAGGGTTTGTGCAAGGGGGCGCGCAAAGCAATGCTGAGTTGCCGTGCGGCGCGGATGCGGTATTGCCAAGCCGTGTAAGGGCTGACGCGCCGCCATGGTGCGGCTATTCTGGCTTGCTTAGGTCGGGCGCACGGCGCGTAGAAATGCACCAGCCAACAATTCCGATATATCCCAGCCCGATGGCAAACAATGTGACCCATGGAAAGCTCATCACTGCGGCCCCGACAAAGACCAACCCAAGCACCAGAAATTTCACGTATTCGCGGGAGATATGCACGGCCTTAATGCTCCACGTGGGTATACGCGAGATCAGCCCTAGCCCAACGAGCGCCACATAAGCGCTCACAGCCAATGGGGGCAGGAACGGGCCGGCTTCAATCGCAAAGGTGATAAACATCGGCATCATCACCAACAGCGCACCCGCAGGTGAGGGAATGCCGATATAATAGCCTTTGGTGTCTGGCTCGTCATCTGACCTTGCGCTTACATTAAAGCGCGCCAAGCGTAAAACAGAGGCGATAGAGAAGACCAGCACCGCAATCCAGCCCAGTCCTTTGGCCTCGTGCAAAGCCCAGAAATACATGATCATCGGCGGGGCGACGCCAAAATTCAGGAAATCCGCCAGCGAGTCCAGCTCGGCCCCCACTTTGCTTTCACTTTTCAGCATCCGCGCCAACGCGCCATCAATGCCATCCAGCACGGCCGCCAGCAAAATAAGCTTCACCGCCCGCTCAAAATCCCCTTCCAGCCCATACCGAATGGCTGTTAGCCCCGCCACAATGGCGATAATTGTTACGAGGTTAGGGATCAGTTGAATGATCGGGAATTTTGACGGGGCGGCCATTAGTCTTTACGCGCGAGCCGCACGGCTTCATCTGAAAACAGATCAGCCAGCACAGTTTCGCCCGCCACCATGGTTTGCCCGAGGGACACCATGGGTTGCACACCGTCGGGCAAGTAAACATCGAGCCGTGAGCCAAAGCGGATAAGCCCGAAGCGCTCACCTGTTTTGAGGCTGTCGCCATAATTGCTGAAGCATACGATGCGGCGCGCCACGAGGCCGGCGATTTGCACAACGGCAATCTGGCGGCCATCTTCCATTTTGATGCAAAGTGAATTGCGCTCGTTATCCACGCTGGCTTTATCAAGCGAGGCATTAAAAAACTTACCGGGGCGATAGGCGATGGAGATGATCTCGCCGCCAATGGGCGCGCGGTTCACGTGGCAGTTAAACACGTTCATAAACACGGATACCCGCGTAAGCGCTTCTGGCCCCATGCCCAGCTCTTCCGGTGGCACGGCGGGCTCTATCAGGGAAATGATGCCGTCAGCAGGGGAGACGATGAGGCCTTCGCGCGTGGGTGTAAAACGCTTTGGGTCGCGAAAGAAATAATATACCCAGATGGTGATGCCAACCATGATCCACGCTAGAAACGTCAGCACGGGCAAAAGCCACGCGAGTAGGAAAAACCCCGCAGTGATGGCGGCAGAAATCGCCACGAAGCGGCGGCCTTCTTTGTGCATGGGTTTGATAAAGGTGCTGAGCATATTCATGGGCGTGCCTCCTAGGCTTTACCCTTAAAGAACCACCATGGCGGGGTTTGTCAAGGCAGGGCTTGATCTTGCGGGGTTTATCTTTGGTCCACTTCCCAGTGGTCCGAGGTCCAAATCAAGACTTCTTCGCTGAGCGGATAAGCCGCTTCGTCAAGAACGAGGGCCAGATATCGGGCTAATGTTTCGCGGCTATCGGGCAGGGCCCCATCGGCAAAGATGATCACATCCCGTGCGGGGACGGCCACAATCACCTCGCGTAATTGTTGGTCGATCTCTTGCCAAAGGGCTGTATCCAGCAAGAAACTGGCTTCGTAATTGCCATCCGCGATCAGAATATATGGCCCGCCACCTTGAATTTCAAAGGGGATGCTGTTTCGCAGGAAGTTGCGAACGGCCAATGGCCAATGGCCTTAACGGGTTGCCAGAGGCGCTAAGGGTTAGCGCTTGATCCGTGTTGATGAAGCGTAACGACGTTGGTAAATCTTCCACGAAGAATATGCGCAAGCCCTTGATAAAGGGTTCTGAATAGGGCCGTGTTCCCTCCCCAAGTCCTTCGCCATAGCCTTGGGTGCGGATCACCGGAAAGATGTTGCGGGGGTTGACGGGAGTGCCCGTGCTGGCAAACCCTGTCACCAGATTATGGATAAATCGGTCAAGAATTTCTTGCCGATCTGCGTTGCTTTCGGCTGCTTGCAGTAAGCTGTGCAGATTATCGGGAAAGCTTGTCATATCGGTGCCATCAGGCATGGATAGGCTTAAAGACATATCTGAGGCGTTAACTGTTACCGCCTGAATTTCCGGGGTGTCCCGAAAGGCTTGAGCCAGAAGGGAGAGGGTTTCGGCGAGGGTGTCTGGCTTGGAGATTTGCGCATTTGCAGGGGGCGCAAGGGCAAGCAACGTAAAGAAAAGGAGAAGGGCGGCTTTCATGCAGACTCCAAGGTGAACGTGGATGGCGGATACCGTAAGCTTGCCTGCGCCCTTTCGCAACGTGTTTCCCGACCTCAGGGCTTGATCTTTGCGCGGGGGTGTCGCAGAAACGGCTTGAAAACCGGAGGATTAACATGTCACGCATTGCCGCCAAATTTGCCAGCCTGAAAGCCGAAGGGAAATCGGCTTTTGTGTCTTATATCATGGCCGGGGATCCGGATTTTGATACCTGCCTTGAGATCGTGCGTGGGCTGCCGCCCGCAGGGGTTGATATTATCGAGCTTGGTGCGCCGTTTACGGACCCGATGGCCGATGGCCCGGCTATCCAACTTGCGGCGCAGCGCGCGCTGGGGGCCGGGATGACCCTTGCCCGCACGCTTGAGCTTGTGCGGGTTTTTCGGGAAGGGGATAACACCACGCCGATTGTGTTGATGGGGTATTATAATACGATTTACTCCATGGGGGTGGATGCGTTTTTGGCTGAGGCCAAGGGGGCTGGCGTGGACGGTTTGATCGTGGTGGATCTACCGCCCGAGGAAGACGCAGAGCTGTGCCTGCCGGCAGCCGATATGGGGATTGACTTTATCCGCCTGACAACCCCAACCACGGATGACAAACGCCTGCCTAAAGTGATGCAGAATACCTCCGGCTTCATTTATTACGTGTCGATCAACGGGATCACCGGAACGGCGGAAGCTGATGCGGGCGCGATTGCTCCAGAGGTGGCGCGGATTAAAGCCGCGAGTGATTTGCCGGTGTGTGTGGGGTTTGGAATAAAGACGCCCGCAACGGCGCAAGCGATTGCAGGTATCGCTGACGGGGCTGTGGTTGGCTCTGCGATTGTGCAGCGTATTGGCGAGGGGCAAAGCGTTAGCGATGTCTTGGGTTTTGTGGCCGAACTTGCCGACGGTGCGCATAGTTAAGCTAAAGTGCCCACCGAGCGCAGCGAGGCCATGGCCCGTGAGGGCTTTCGTTTTTCAGCTTGCTGAAAAACCTGCCTTTGCTGAGCGGGGGGATTGGCGAGGTGATGCCACAAGCGCAAACGGTGCGGCCCTCCCCGAAGCAAAGGCACACTTGGCTGGGTGTTACGGTTGAGTATGTGTATGGCTAAAGCGAGGGCTCCCGCCTGTTGGACGATTTTGCTGCGCAAAACGCCAACAGTTGGGCCTGGCCTCGCCTGCGGCTCGGCAGGGGCTTTGCCCCTCTGCGCAAGCGCATTCACCCCAGAGTATTTGGCAAAGAAGAATGAAGCTGGGTGTAGGCCTCACCCTTGAGGGTGAGGCCTACTTTTTTAGCAGCTCGCAACAGCGCGCTGCGCCAAGACTTTCACCAAGTTTGCGCGGTATTCGGCTGTGCCGTGGAGGTCTGCGATCATGCCGTCGGGGGAGACGCTGAGGCCTTCTAGCGCGTCGGCGCTGAAGTTGGTGTTGAGCGCGTCTTCGGCTGTCGTCCAACGATGGACACCTTCCTCTGAGGCACCGGTAACGGCTACGCGCACGCCGCTTGCCGTTTTGGCAACAAACACGCCGGTGAGGGCGAAGTGCGAGGCGGGTTGCTCGAACTTTTGGTAGCTGGCGGCGCTTGGCGGGGTGAAGCTGACCGCAGTGATGATCTCGCCTTCTTCAAGGGTGGTTGTAAACATTCCGTCGAAAAAGTCGCCCGCCGCGATCTCGCGATTGTTGGTCACGATCGTGGCCCCGAGGGCGAGAATGGCTGCGGGGTAATCGGCTGAGGGGTCATTATTGGCGAGCGAGCCGCCAATGGTGCCACGGTTGCGCACGGCGGGGTCGCCGATGTTTCCCGCAAGCGTTGACACAGCGCCAAGACCTGCGGCAGCCACATCGGCGTGGGTGGTGGCCCCGCCGATGGTAACCACACCATTGTTTTCAGACACGCCAGCCATGCTGGCAATGCCCAGAAGGCTCACCAGTTTGGTTGGTGACGCCAAGCGTTGCTTCATCGTCGGAATCAGGGTTTGTCCACCGCCTAGCGCTTGCGCATCTTCCGAGCTTAGCGCCGCTACGGCCTCATCGACGGTGGAGGGTTTTACAAATTCAAAATCATACATGTGCGCTCTCCTTATTTCGCAGCTTGAATGGCAGACCAAACACGGTTTGGTGATAGGGGCATGTCGATATGGGTCACGCCCAGATCAGCAAGCGCATCAACCACCGCGTTGACCACAGCAGGGGGGGAGCCGATGGCCCCCGCCTCGCCGCAGCCCTTAACGCCAAGCGGGTTATGGGTGCAGGGGGTTTGGCAGCTATGGTCTACCACATATGACGGCACGTCAGATGCGCGGGGCATGGCATAATCCATGTAAGAGCCGCTCAAAAGCTGGCCGTCACTATCATACACTGCGTGCTCTAGCAGCGCCTGGCCAATGCCTTGGCCAATACCGCCATGCACTTGACCTTCAACGATCATCGGGTTGATGACATTGCCAAAATCATCGGCGGCGGCAAAGCGCTCGACAGTGACTTTGCCGGTGGCTTCGTCCACTTCGACCTCGCACGCATAAGCGCCCGCAGGGTAGGTGAAGTTGTTGGGGTCATAAAACGCGGTCTCTTCCAAGCCCGGTTCGATGTCCTCTAGCGGGTAGTTATGCGGCACATAAGCGGCCAGTGTTACATCGCCCCAAGCGACCGACTTATCCGTGCCAGCAACCGTGAACTGCCCATCAGCCAGCTCGATATCCGCTTCGCCTGCTTCCAGCAGGTGCGCGGCGATCTTTTTCGCTTTGGCAATGATCTTCTCAGTCGCTTTCACAATCGCAGAGCCACCAACGGCCAGCGAGCGCGAGCCATAGGTGCCCATGCCCATGGGCACTTTGGAGGTGTCGCCATGCACGATGTCAATCATGCTTTCGTCTATCCCCAGCATATCGGCCACCACCTGTGGGAAGGTGGTTTCATGCCCTTGCCCGTGGCTGTGAGAGCCTGTCATCACAGCAATAGAGCCGGTGGCGGTCACCCGCACGGTGGCGCTTTCATAAAGCCCCGCGCGCGCGCCAAGCTGGCCCACAAGGTTACTTGGCGCAATGCCGCAAGCCTCAATGTAGCAGTTAATGCCAAGGCCACGGCGCTTGCCCTTGGCTTCGCTTTCGGCCTTACGACCGGCAAAGCCCGCAATGTCAGCGATCTCGATCAGCTTGTTCATGGTGGCGTCATAATCGCCGGTGTCATATTCCACGGCCACGGGGGTGGCATAGGGGAATTCATCGGCCTTAATGAAGTTCTGCCGCCGGATGGTTATCGGGTCTATCCCGATTTCACGTGCGGCTTTATCAATCACGCGCTCAAGCTGATAGGTGGCCTCAGGGCGGCCCGCGCCACGGTAGGCGTCAACCGGCACTGTATTGGTGAACACCGCCCGCACGTTAACCGAAACATGTGGGGTTTTGTAGGTGCCGGCCATTAAAGTGCCGTGCAGCCATGTTGGCACACTCGGCGCAAAGGTGGAAAGGTAGGCCCCCATATTGGCCATCGTATCTGTGCGTAGGGCGACAAACATACCGTTTTCATCCAGCGCTAGCTCGATTTTGGTCACGTGGTCGCGGCCATGGGCGTCTGAGATAAAGGCCTCGGAGCGGTCGGCTGTCCATTTTACAGGGCGACCAACGGCCTTGGCGGCAAAGGTGCAAAAGGCTTCTTCGGCATAGTGAAAGATTTTAGTGCCAAAGCCACCGCCGACATCAGGGGCAACAACCCGCAGCTTATGCTCGGGGATGCCGAGCACAAAGGCGCCCATGAGCAGCCGGATAACATGTGGGTTTTGAGACGTGGTATAAAGTGTGTAATCCTCATCCGCCGCATCATATTTGCCAATAGCCACGCGCGGCTCCATCGGGTTGGCCACAAGGCGGTTATTCACAAGATCAAGGGTTGTGACATGGTGCGCATTTTCAAAAGCGGCGTCTACGTCGGCTTTTTCGCCGCCCAAAGTCCAGTCATAACATAGGTTGCTGGTGAGGTCGTCATGCACCTTGGTGCTGCCCGCCGCCAGCGCGGCTTTCATGTCTACCACTGCTGGCAGTTCGTCAATATCCACATCTACCGCCTCAGCCGCATCGCGGGCCTCTTGCAGGCTTTCGGCCACCACCACGGCGATCGGGTCGCCCACATGGCGCACCTTGCCTTGGGCCAGCACAGGGTGGGCCGGCTCTTGCATCACTTCGCCATTGCGGTCGGTCACTTGCCAGCCGCAGGGAATGCCGCCAATGCCCTCAAAATCAGCGCCGGTGAACACTTTTACCACGCCGGGCATGGCCTCGGCTGCGGTGCTGTCGATGCCTTTGATCGTGCCGTGGGCCACTTGGGACCTCACAAAATATGCATAGGTTTGGCCATAAATGTTGATATCGTCGGTGTATTTACCCTTGCCGGTTAGAAACCGCACATCTTCGCGCCGCTTGGAGGACGCGCCAATTCCGTTGTCTTTAGGCATATGCTTTCTCCCCTAGCTCAGCGCGCTTGCAGCGGCTTGAATTGATTTCACGATGTTATGATATCCGGTGCAGCGGCAAATATTGCCGTCCAGATGGTGGCGAATTTCGGCCTCGCTCGGGCTGCTGTTTTCAGCCAGCAGCGCCGAAGCCGCCATCACCATGCCCGGCGTGCAAAAGCCACATTGCAGCCCGTGATGCTCTTGAAAGGCCGCCTGAATAACGCCAAGCGAGCCATCTTCATTGGCCATGCCCTCAATCGTGGATACATCCCCACCATCGGCCTCAAGCGCCAGCATGGTGCAGGATTTCACCATTTTGCCAGCCACATGCACGGTGCAAGCACCGCATTGGCTGGTATCGCAGCCCACATGGGTGCCGGTTAAATGCAGGTTTTCTCGTAGGAAATCGGAAAGCAACGTGCGCCCTTCAACCTCTCCGCTCACGGCTTTGCCGTTCACGGTCATCGAAACATTGGTCATATCTTCTCCCTAGCTTTTTCTTTTTGGCTACCCACAGTGTGCATCCATTCTGCCGTGGGACAAAGAGTTATTTTTGACAAAGTTCAATAATCCCCAACATATAGTGAATAGGGAACGGCGGCATATCCATTGCTTTTTCCGGCTTTCCAGCGTATTTCGCACAAAACAAAGGAGCCTTCTATGATTGGAAACCTGAACCACGTGGCCATTGCCGTGCCGGACCTAGAGGCCGCCGTCGCCACTTACCGCGATACCCTCGGGGCCAATGTGGGGGCACCACAAGACGAGCCGGACCACGGTGTTACGGTGGTCTTCATTACCTTGCCAAATACTAAAGTCGAGCTGCTCTACCCGTTGGGGGAAAACAGCCCGATCAAGAGTTTTCTGGAGAAAAACCCTTCAGGCGGCATCCACCATATTTGCTATGAGGTGGAAGACATTGAAGCGGCCCGCGACAAGATGCTGGCTAGCGGCGCGCGGGTGTTAGGCGATATAAAGACAGGGGCGCATGGCAAACCTGTTATTTTCCTGCACCCGAAAGACTTTACCGGAACCCTTGTGGAGCTTGAACAGATATGACCATCACCGCCGCCCTCGTGCTGTTTGCCGTTATCTGGTTTATGTTGCTCTTTATGGCGCTGCCCATGGGCCAAACCTCGCAAGAGGAAGACGGCGAGCGCGTGGCGGGCACGCCGGCTTCAGCGCCCATCAACCCGATGATCGGCAAAAAAATGTTTTGGGTTACGGTGGTCACTGTGCTGCTCTGGGTGCCGCTTTGCCTGTTTATTGTTTATGGTCCGCTTACAATCGAGGACCTCGATTTTTATGATCGCAGCCGCTAATAGCCTTCGGAATTCAACCGGTGAAACACATGGGTAAATGTGGCTACCCCAAGTAGGGGCACCAGAATGTTGATGATCGGTATCGAGAGCGGCACCGCCATTAAAATCCCGGCAAACCATATCTCCCAGCGATGCGCCTTGCGCAGCTTGGTGGCCGCGCGTTCTCCTAGCCGTCGCATGGCCACCAGCTGGAAATACTCGCGCCCGAGTAGGAAGCCGTTGACGATGTAAAAAATCACAGGGGCCAGCAAGCTGGAGGCAAAATAGATGATAAGTGCCAGCAGGTTGGCAAGGATCATCACCATCAAAAATCGCAGCGCCTCACCCATGATCTGCCCAAAGGGCAGCGGCTGCACTTTGGGCAGGCTTGGGTAATGTTTACCCTCAACCGCATCGGCAATTTCCTCAAGGAAAAACCCGAGAAACACCGCCGCAACCGGAAACATTAAAAACACCGCCATGACCAGCGCGCCGGTAAAGGCCACGGCGCTAAACCAATCCCCGATCGGGATTTCACCAAGCCAAGGCAGGGTGATGGAGCCGGGCAATACAGTAACCGCCAGCCAGATCAGCCCAAAATAAGCCCCGCCAAATAAAACGGCACTCAGGCCAACAGCCTTAATCAGCACCCACATGAATTTAGGGTCAAAAAGCTGGCGCACGGCCTTGGCTAAATCATTAAACATGTTCCGGGGGCGCCTCTATTGGTTAAGCAGCGCGGCCTCCGCATGGCTCATCACAGGATAGGCAAGAGGCAAGGCGGCGCTTTCAAGCTCAGGAAATAGCGCAAAAAGCTCGGCGCGGGCAAGGGGGGGAAGGGTAGAAAGCCCGTCTTGATTCGGAAAAAAGCTTTCGCTGGCATGACCATCCACAAAAACCACCTCATGGCGGTCAAACAGGATATGTATATATTCAACAGAATTTCCGGGGGGCAATTGGCGAACACCCCGCCGCCCTATCAGTGAAATAGCAGCGCACAACATGTGTGGCTGGTCAAATAATGCGGCAATCGCACCGGCGCTCAACAAAAGCCGATGTTGCGGCGAAACAAGGGTGCGGCGCAGCGGGGATTGCGGCCCCAGCGCCGATTTTTCAATCTCGACCGGACACAGCGCGGGGTGGCGGATCTGCTCAGTGGTTGAAACCACCCGCCGCCCGATCCAGCGCAGGGTTTGCAACCCATGATCTAACGTGCGGATTTTATCCCCGGGGGAAACGGTTTCAATACGGCGGGGGCCGAGTGCTGTGTCGATCAAGCTGCCAGCGGTAAAGCACACCACCCCCGGGCTTGGCACGCCGGCACCCTCATACGTGCCATCGGTGGTATAGTTTAAGGACTGCCCCGGACTGGCGTCATCGGGGTAGGAAACCGTGTCTACAAAGGCGGCATTATCATCAATAAGCTGCACCGTGTCGCCGCCGCCATTATTGAGCGGCTGCCAGCCTGCCACGGGAATAAGAATGGTGCCGGGAGCGGGATTGTAAAGCGCTATAAATTCGGCTTCTGTGATGTTATCATTATATAAAATCGCAATATCGCCGGGGGCGAGTGTGATATCCGCAAAACTGCCGACGCCTGAATTTGAGGTGTTGGAATCGTCCAGAGTCCAGCCATTCATGGCAATGGCACCGGTGCCGGTGTTTGTGATCTCAACCCATTCGTGGTTGTTATCATGCACGCTATTCACCGGATCATACATGATCTCGGTTACAACAATATCAGTATTTGGCATTTGGCGGCCCTCATATTTCTATAATGAATGATAACGGATATTTTCCCAGATGTCCTCTTGCCGCTGCTAAGTGAGGTGATTTAGGCCAAATTTTGCCGGTTGGCCTTGTGATGCCTTTGCTAGGCGCGTAGCTTTTGCAAAATGAAAGGTTTTGCTATGTTAACACGACCCGAGATCGAAGCCGCTGCTGCCTTGGTTTACCGCCACATGCCCGCCACCGCGCAATATGCTTGGCCAATGCTGGCGCAAGCGCTGGGGGTGGAAACATGGGTAAAGCATGAGAATCACGGCCCAACAGGCGCTTTTAAAGCGCGCGGAGGCGTAACTTTTATTGACTGGTTGAAGCGGGAAAAGCCCGATGCGCGCGGGATTATCACCGCGACGCGTGGCAACCACGGCCAATCTCAAGCACGGGCCGCGATTGCGGCGGGCTTGGAAGCGCATATCTATGTGCCACACGGGAATTCAGCCGAGAAAAATGCAGCCATGCAGGCTTTTGGTGGCCAGCTTACTGAATTCGGGGATGACTTTGACGAAGCAAGGCTTGAAGCGATGCGGGTCGGCGAGCTTGAAGGCTGGCACCCTGTGCCGCCGTTTCATCTTGAGCTGGTGCGCGGGGTGGCAACCTATGCTTTTGAGCTACTGTCCGCGGCTCCGCATCTGGATACGGTATATGTGCCCATCGGCTGTGGTTCGGGCATTTGCGGCACGATTTTGGCGCGTAATGCTTTGGGGGTAAAAACCAAAGTGGTGGGGGTAGTGGCTGAGGGCGCGCAGGCGGCGAAGCTTTCTGTTGACGCGGGGAAGCTGGTGGAAACCGGCCCCACTGCAACGTTTGCTGACGGCATGGCAGTGCGGGTGCCAGTGGCCGAAGCTTACGAGATTTACGCCAAGGGCGCTGAGCGGATTGTGTCTGTAAGGGATGCGGAGATCGCCGAGGCGATGCGGCTATTGTATCGCTGCACCCATAATGTGGCCGAAGGGGCGGGGGCCGCAGCGCTGGCCGCTTTGATGCAGGAGCGCAGCCGGATGCAAGGCAAAGCCGTGGGTGTTATCTTGTCAGGGGGGAACATAGACACAGGGATGTTGGCCGAAGTGCTTTCTGGTGGTGTGCCAAAGGTTTAGGCCGGCTCTGCTGGGTTTGCCCGTTTTTAGCTTGCTAAAAACCTGCCTTTGCTGAGTGGGGGGGTGGGAACAAGTTTGTCCCAAGCGCTCAGGGTGCGGCCCTCCCCGAAGCAAAGGCAAGCTGGCTGGGTGTAAATTTTAAAGCAAGCGAAAGCCCCGAGCGTGGCTCTCCCGCCCACCGGATGCCGTTTGCTACGCAAACGACACCGGCGGTTGGGCATGGCCTCGCTGCGCTCGGTGGGGGCGACACGCCCCCTCGCGCACGCGCGCTTCCCCCTGAGGGGCGCTTTGGTCAGCTATCCTGCCATGTCGTGATGTTGGGTATATTGGGGCGCGGGCGCTCGGGCGGGGTGGCGCTAGGGGTGGCGATGTGAATAAACCCGGCTACAAATTCTTGCGGCTCTAGCCCCAATCCTTTTTCTAGAAACGCGCGGTCAAACGCCATGGGGCCACTCAGCCAGTTGGCCCCCCAGCCGGAAGCTAGCGCGCCGTTTAGGAGCGCAAGGCAAGCGGCCCCTGCGGACAATGTTTGCTCGACCTCCGGAATAGCATCACAAGGCTTAGGCGAGGCGATCACGGCTACCGCCATGAGGCCGTCATTAAACTGCGCGCAGGTCTTTTCCCGCTTTTCGGCGGGCAATGCCATCGCGTCATAGCGCGCCTCTGCCAAAGGCCCCAGCCGTTTGAGCGCCGCTTGGGAGAGCACAATAAACCGCCACGGTTCCAGCTTTTTGTGGTCCGGTGTGCGGGCCGCGATTTCAAGCAGGGCTTCAATTTCTGCGCGGGCTGGCACGGGGGCTTGAAGGGTTTTGGCGGGGGTTGAGCGGCGGGTTTTCAAAAAGGTGAGGGTATCAACCATTACTGGCTCCAATACGATTGAGAATTTCAGCGCGAGCGGCTATGGATTCTACGCTCCAACGCGCCAACTTACTGGCAAACAGCGTGGCTTGTGACGCCAAAACAGGTGGGCCTTTCAGTATCTTAAGGTGGTTGGCGCGCAGCGTATCCCCAGTGGAGGTGATATCCGCCACGGCCTCTGCTGTCAGGTTCTTAATCGTGCCTTCCGTTGCGCCTTGGCTATCTACCAACTGGTAATCCGCCACGCCTTCGCGCTTTAGATACTCGCGCATAATGTTGTGATATTTTGTGGCAATCCGCAGCCGCATGCCGTGGGCTTTGCGAAAGGCCGCCGCCGCCGCGTCTAGGTCATCAATGTTTTCCACGTCGGCCCAAAAGCTGGGCACCGCCAAAATAAGGTCCGCATGGCCAAAGCCCATTTCAGCAATTTGCTCGACCTGCATCTCCCAAGCCGGAATTTTTTCGGCGACCAGATCTTGGCCCGTGACCCCCATATGAATGCGCCCTGCAGCCAGCTCACGCGGGATTTCTCCCGCCGAGAGCAAGATCAACTCTACATCGCTTACGCCCCGCACTTGCCCCGCATATTCACGCCCCGAACCTGTGCGCTCAAGCGTGATGCCACGGCCGGAAAACCACGCAAAGGTTTGCTCTTGCAAGCGGCCCTTGGAAGGCACGGCGAGTTTTAGGTTGCTCATTGCAGGCCTCCGAGCGCCAATAAGGCTTCTGGCCTAATGATCCCGCCCACGGCGGGGGTTTCGCGACCCAAGGCGCGGGTCAGTGCGCCGTAACGGCCCCCTTGTGCGATTTGCGGCAGGTCTGTGCGCGCTTCTGCACTGAATCCAAAGACAAAACCGTCATAATATTCTAGGCTGGTGCGGCCATAGCTGGCTTCAAACGGGAGCTGGTCGCCGTCGATGCCAAAGGCGGATATCGCCTCACTGCGAGCCTCGATCATATCAATGGCCGGAGTTATGGCGGGCATTTCTATTGCGATGTTCCGAAGAGATTTTATGGCGGCTTTCATCGGGGCCTTCACAGCCAGGGCGCGCTCAAGAAGCGTGACCTGACCTACGGGAATTGGCGGTGTCTCGGCGTCTTCCCGCAAGATTTCCGCGCGCTTTTGGATTTCACTAATTGAGCGCAATCCAATGGCTGGGCCTTGGGAGGCCAAATAATCTTCCAGCGTGCCAGCTTGCAGGGCCGATAGCAGTGCTGTGCGGGTATTATTTTGGGAAAGCGGGGCGGCATAGCGCTCTAGCAGGCGGGTGAACCTGTCTGGCCGCCAGAGGTGCCGCATAAGGGCGGCTTTGCGCGGCGGGGTGGTTTCCAGTGCTGAAACCCCGGCCAAAATAATACCCATATCGCCCGTTACGGGAGCGACAGGAGCGTTTCGCAGCGCTTCTGCGATCATGGCAAACACTTCGGCATCCGCTTCTGCGGTGTTGGCATCCCCAAAGGCCTCAAAACCGCATTGCAAGTATTCAACAGGCCGGGCTGACCCGGGCTCTTGGCGGCGCCATACCGAGCCGGCATAGGCATAACGCCCCTGCGCTGCGCCGCTTTCCAGGTGCATTTGGGCCACAGGCACGGTAAAGTCGGGCCGCAGCATTTGCTCACCCAAGACCGGGTCATGGGTGGTGTAGGCGCGGGCGCGCAAATCCTCGCCATAAAGATCAATCAGGATATCGGCTGAAAGCAGGGCGGCGGGCTCCACCGTGGTGGCATTATTGGCCGCAAAACCAGCCATCAGGCGGCCGACTTCGGCGCGCAAAGCTGCCAGCCCTGCGCCTGTCCGCCCGCCCTCCAGATACGCTCTCGCCTTCGCTTGCATCCCATGCTCCGTAACCATTTGCCCTGTCTTGCCAATCCGGCGAGGGGGTTTCAAGCCAAATCGGACATTTCTGCTGATATGCCGTTGTGTAGACGCTAGCGGCGCGTCTGGCATTGTGTTGTTTTGCAGCCTTTTTGCCCGCGCCGCGCTGATACGGCATCGCGTGTGGCGAGCGCTGAAAAGGTCTGCCACAAACGCTGTGGTTTCCGGCGGCGCTAGACAGACATTGCAAAATAGAACGATGGCCGCGCGCCGCCACCGGCGGGTTGCTCTGCGCGCGTGGCTATCCTTCTGGGCTGCAAATTTGGTGCTTTTCTATTTAGGTCTCTATGGTTTCAACTACCCAGCAACATCTCCTAGAGTTCAATGGTGGAGGCAAAGCCTACACTGTTGCGGGAGACCGATGGGATGATAAAAAGATCGCTTTGCGCCTCGTGGCGTTTTTCGTCATTGTTCAGCACAAGTTTGCCAACCGCAGTGCCCAGGACGGCCCCCGCGACCATATCTGAAACCCAGTGATTATGCCCGCCGATATCGGTCGCGCCCACGGTGGCGATAACATATTGGGTTTCTTGGGGCGTATTCTTAACGGAAAAAAGGGTGGAAAGGAAAGTCTGGCAAAAATAGGCTCAACCTTATCTTGCCAAAATCCGGTTGTGCGGCGATCTAGGGCCACAAGCGCGACGGTGCCAAGTAAGAAAAACGCGGTGGATTTGGGGTCCCGCACGGGGAAGGTCACCAACCGCCCCAGCTCACCTAGGATACCGCTAAGAGCCAGCCGGAATGTGCGCACTGCTGGGTTTCTCCGATGATATTATAACTAAAGCGTTGGGAAGGCGTGGTAGAATTGGGCTGAAAGCTGGTAATGGACGCAGAGCTAGCAAAACGCTCAAGGCTAAGCACCTCTTGCGCATGGCTCGTATGGGCGGCGCCGAGTAAACAGGCCAGAATGCCCGATCGTTTTAGCCATTGTTTCATGCAGCCCGCTTGCAAATGCTTTGCTTGCTTTCGTTTAGCCTAAAGCTGTAAGCAAATTGTAAAGCCTTCAGCTTTCGGGAAACTGCCCGGCTTGCAGGAAGGTTGTGACGGCCTCAATCACCCGCTTGTCTTGCATCATCAAGCTATGGGCTACCGGCAGGGCCAAGGTTTTATCCTCGTCCGCATGGCCAAAGGCCGAGCGCAGGCTAACTTTGCCGTCATTTTCACCGTCAATGCCAGTGATAAAGCTATAGGCGGCGGGTGCCGCTGTGCCGCCAATCGCGCCCATATCGAGCGCGCTATCGTCTTCGCCTTCATGCGGGTGCAGGTCTGCCAAGGCCGGCCCCATGACCTTGGAAAGCACACCGGCGCGTGCGGCTAGCTCGCTGCCAAAATTGGGTGCGCCAATTTGCACCACACGGCCTCGACGCGCAGGCGGCAGCCGTTTGGCCAGCTTTTTGGAAAGAATGCCGCCAAGGGAATGGCCGACAAAATGCAGCCGCCCCTCGGGGGGGAGCTGCGCGCAAAGCACATCTATCAAGGCGTCAACCGCGTGGCTGGTGGAGGGATAATCCAGCACCATAGCTTCAAAGCCCGCAGCCTCAATGGCTGCAGCGAGCTTGCGCATAGACGCACCGCGGCGCCCAAGGCCGTGAAGGATGATGACCGTCTCTTCCATGCTACCAGTGGGGCGGTTTTTGGTCGGCTAAGGGCGCGCCAGACATGGTATCGGCCTCCATCTGCGCGGCACGTTCCATCAGCAACCGCACCCGCCGCTCCAGCCGGGCAATTTGCTCGGCTTGTGCCGCGACCACACCGCTGAGCTCTTCCAGCGTGGCGGTTTGGTGGGTGGTATGCTCTTCAAGGGTGGTGAGGCGGTCGGTCATGCAGGCTCCGGAAACAAAGTGGCCGGGTCGCCCGCGTGCCATTTGGGATATTTTTGCATAATGGCTTCAAAGCGCGCAGATGCAAGGAAATTTTCGAGCCATGCGCGCAGGTGTGGCCATGGTTCAGCGTTAAACCATGTGACATCCACATTGGCGAATTGCCGCACAAAGGTGATGCTGGCGGCATCCACCAGCGCAAAGCTTTGGCCCGAAAGGAAAGGCTGCTTTGCAAGCGTGACTTCCAGCCCACGCAGAAAACCAGCGGCGGCCTCGCGGGGCGATTCCACATCTTCCCGGCTATATTTATATTGGTCGAGCGCAGTTTTGAACTCGCCATCCACGGCGCTTACGAAGGGGTCATCCCGCCCGCTTAGCCACCCCTCTGGATCATTTTTATTGAGCGCCCAGAGCATGATATCATAGCTTTCGTCTATGGTTTGACCATCGACTAAAAGCACGGGCACCGTGGCCTTGGGCGAGGCGGCTAAAAGCTCCGGTGCTTTATCGCGCAGCACAATTTCGCGCAGCTCGGTTGTTATGCCCGCGCTGGCCAAGGCGAGGCGGGCGCGCATGGCATAGGGGCAGCGACGGAAAGAGTATAGGATGGGCATAGTCATAAAGGTGTTTTAGCGGCTGCAAAGCGGCTCGACAAGCCCGCGCAAAGCATGGATGATGTGGGCATGACCTGTTTTGCAAAATTTTTGGCGGCTCGCCTGCGCAGCTTTGGCTTTGCGCTGGAGGGATTGAGCTTTGCGGTGAAGTCTGAGGGCAATGTGCGGGTGCATCTGGCGGCGACGCTTTTGGTGGTCGCGCTGGGCTATGGTTTTGGGGTTTCGCGGGGAGAATGGATGGCGCTGATAGGTGCCATGGGGCTGGTATGGCTGGCGGAAATGCTGAATACGGCGCTGGAAATTTTATGCGATAGCGTGGCACCGGAGCGCTCGGACGGGATCAAGCATGTGAAAGATGTGGCGGCTGGCGGGGTGCTGGCGGCCGCGTTGGCGGCAGCGGGCATTGGCGCGCTGGTTTTTTGGCCTTACGTTTTTGCCTAGCCGTGGCGGCGCGTCTGGCATTGCTCTGCTTGGCGAGGGTGCACCCGCGCCGCGCGGCGGGCACAGCGCTTGTGGCGAGCCATTAAACTTGCAGCACGCGCGCCCATAAGGTAGGACACGGCAAACAATTCAGGAGGCGTTCCATGGCCAAGAGAAAACCTAAAGTGATGCGCCCCAAGGCGCTGCCACCCCGCGGCTTTCGAGATTATTTCGGGGAAGACCTGCGCGGGCGCGCCGCGATGCTGGATAAGATCACCGGGGTTTACCACGCTTACGGGTTTGACCCGCTGGAAACTTCTGCGGTGGAAACCGTGGAGGCGCTGGGCAAGTTTTTGCCCGATGTGGACCGCCCAAACGAGGGCGTGTTTGCCTGGCAAGATGAAGACGAAAGCTGGATGGCGCTTCGGTATGACCTTACGGCACCTTTGGCGCGGGTTTATGCGCAGTTTCGCAATGATCTGCCCTCGCCTTACCGGCGCTATGCGGTGGGGCCGGTATGGCGCAATGAAAAGCCGGGGCCGGGGCGCTTTCGGCAGTTTTACCAGTGTGATGCGGATACGGTGGGCACACCAACGGTGGCCGCTGATGCCGAGATATGCATGATGCTATCGGACGCGCTGGAGGCCGCGGGAATTGCGCGGGATGATTACATTGTGCGGGTGAATAACCGCAAAGTGCTGAATGGCGTGATGGAAGTAGCGGGGGTTCTGGACCCGTCTGACCCGACCCATTTTGAAACTGAGCGCGGGATTGTGCTGCGCGCGATTGATAAGCTTGATCGGCTGGGGCCTGCGGGCGTGAAGGCGCTGCTGGGGGCAGGCCGCAAGGATGAAAGCGGTGATTTCACGGGCGGGGCCAAGCTGGCGGATGAACAGGCGGAGATCATCATGGGCTTTGTGGCGGCGCGCGGGGAGAGCGGCGGTGAAACCTGTGCGCGGCTGCGTGAGTTGGTGGCCGGGTCTGAGACGGGCCTTTTGGGCGTGCAGGAGCTTGAAACCATCGCCGAGCTATCGGACGCGGGCGGCTATGGCGCTGATCGGCTGCTGATCGACCCTTCTGTTGTGCGTGGCCTTGGCTATTATACTGGGCCAGTTTATGAGGCGGAGCTGACCTTTGAAATTTTGGATGAAAAAGGCCGCAAGCGCCAGTTTGGCTCGGTTGCGGGCGGTGGGCGCTATGATGACCTTGTGAAGCGGTTCACGGGCCAAGCGGTGCCGGCGACAGGCATTTCCATCGGAGTGGACCGGTTGCGGGCGGCACTGGAAACCAAAGGCAATGCAGCAACAGCCCCCAATGGGCCAGTAATTGTCACGGTCATGGACCGTGATCGCATGGCGGATTACCAGGGAATGGTTGCCGAGCTTCGAAATGCAGGCATTCGGGCCGAGGTCTATCTTGGCAACCCGAAAAACTTTGGCAACCAGCTTAAATATGCCGACGCGCGCAATGCCCCTGTGGCGGTGATCGAAGGCGCTGATGAATTTGCAAATGGCGTGGTTCAGATCAAGGATCTGGCGCTTGGGAAGGCACTGGCGGCTAATATCACGACTAACGAAGAGTGGAAATCCCAGCCCGCGCAAATGGAAGTGCAGCGGGCTGATTTGGTGGCGGAACTGCGTAAAATGATCGCCCGCGCGGGCTAAGCGCACAGTGGCGGCGCGTCTGGCATTGCTCTGTTTTGCAAGGCCATGCCCGCGCCGCGCTGAGGCACCTGCGCCTGCGGCCAGCCTCATTTGGCCTTGACGCAAGCGCTGTGGGTGCAGCGCGGCGCGCGTGCAATGTTGCCCCAAGCACTCCCCTTAACGCGCCGCATTGGCCAGCAGGTTTGCGTTTCCGCCTGAGGCGGTTGTGTCAATGCACAGGTGGCGCTCAAAGCTATAGATCTCCGGCAGGCCTGCTTGCAGGATCAACGGGATGATGGCCCCCTCACGCTCGGCAATGGCCTGAGCTATCGGGCGCGCTTCTGGCCCCCAATAGGCCACGGCGGCAATATCTGCTTGCGCGGCCACCGCCTCCGCCCCTTCGCCATCTGCGACAATAGCGACACATCCGGCGGCCTCGGCTTCTTGCGCCTGTGCCTTAACCACATCCTCACCCGGCCCAAGGCATAAAACCCGCCCTCTCGGGTGCTGGCTCAAGCGGTTGGACTCGCCCGTAGGCCCCGGCATTTCGGTGGCATCAGCCACCGATGCACCAAGCGTAAACCGCGGCACATAGCGCGGCCCGCCTGCCTTTGGCCCCGTGCCGGAAAGCCCTTCGCCGCCAAAGGGTTGGCTGCCCACCACCGCGCCGATCTGGTTGCGGTTGATATAGATATTTCCCGCCCTGATGCGCGCTACGGCGTGCTGAACGCGGCTATCGATTCGCGTGTGCATCCCGAAAGTCAGCCCAAACCCGCTGGCATTGATCTCGTCAATCACCGCATCCATTTCAGCAGCCTTAAAGCGCGCAATGTGCAATACTGGCCCGAATATCTCCTCCTGCACATCAGCCATCCCCGAAACCCTGATCGCAGTTGGAGGTATAAACCGACCCTCTGGCGCAGCAACTGTTTTAAGCACGCGCGCACCCGCGGATTTAATATAGCCCGAAATATTGCCATATGCCGCCTCGTCTATCACCGGCCCCACATCGGTTGCCAGCGCGCGTGGGTCCCCCACCTGCAACGCGTCCATCGCGCCAAACAGCATCGGCTCGATGATATCTGCCACATCTTCTTGCAGATAAAGCACGCGCAGGGCCGAGCAGCGCTGCCCGGCGCTTTGAAAGGCCGAGGCCACGATATCGCGCACCGCTTGCTCGGGCAGGGCCGAGCTATCGACGATCATGGCGTTTATGCCACCGGTTTCGGCAATAAGCGGTGCGGCAGGGTCTAGCGCATCTGCCATCGCCCGCTGAATGCGTTTTGCCGTTGGGGTGGAGCCGGTAAAGCACACGCCGCTTACGCGAGCATCTGAAACCAGCGCGCTGCCCACAAGCGCGCCTTGGCCGGGCAAAAGCTGCAAGGCTTCACGCGGCACGCCGGCCTCATGCAAAAGCGCAACCGCGCGATGGGCGATCAGAGGGGTTGTTTCTGCAGGTTTGGCCAACACGCCATTGCCCGCGGCCAAAGCCGCCACAACTTGCCCCGAGAAAATCGCCAGCGGAAAGTTCCACGGCGAAATGCAGGTAAACAAGCCGCGCGCCGCGCCTGAAAGCCCCTCGGCCTGCGCCGCATAATACCGGATAAAATCGACCGCCTCGCGTAGTTCACCCAAGGCATCGGGCCATGTTTTCCCCGCTTCAAAGCAGGCCAGCGCCATGAGCTCATCACTATGCGCCTCATAAAGATCCGCAGCTTTGCGCAGAGTCGCAGCCCGCGCCAAACCCGATGCCTGCCAAGGGCGACCATGCTGGAGCGCGGCTTGGCAATCTCCAAGGCTCGCCTCCATCACCTGCCCAACCAAATGCGCTGTGCGCGCAGGGTTGCGAATTTCGACCAGCTCTCCGCCTTCGGGTTCTACGGCAAGCAACGGCCCCGCTTGCCATTGCGTCTCAAAAAATCCAGCCCGCGCCGCTTCCAGCTTTGCCACCACATCCGGCGCATCCAAATCCGCCCCTTTCGAGTTTGCCCGCTCGGGGGCAAACAACTCAGCGGGTAGCTCTGTGGCCGGATTAAGGGGCGCATCAAGGTAGCCAAGCACCTCGGAAAACGGGCAGGCGGCCACAACCGCTGCCGGAATATTGGCATCGGTTATTTGGTTTACAAAAGAGCTATTCGCCCCGTTTTCCAACAACCGCCGCACCAAATAAGCCAGCAAATCCCGATGCGCCCCCACAGGGGCATATATCCGGCAGCGGGTGCCGTTTTGCGCCTTCACAACGTCATGCAGCACCTCGCCCATGCCATGCAGCCGCTGGAACTCATAGCGTGCGTTTGCAGGGGCCATCTCCAAAATCGCAGCCACCGTATGCGCATTATGGGTGGCAAATTGCGGATACACCCGCGCCCCCATGCCCAAGAGCTGACGCGCGCAGGCGATATAGGAAACATCGGTGCTGGCTTTGCGCGTAAACACTGGAAAGCCCGAAAGCCCCTCCACTTGCGCCAGCTTGATCTCGGTGTCCCAATAAGCGCCCTTCACCAGCCGCACCATGATGCGGCGGTCCAGCCGCTTGGCCAAGGCCTCCAGCCAGCCCAGCACATGGGGCGCGCGGGGGCCATAAGCCTGCACCACCACGCCAAAACCATCCCAACCCGCAAGGGTTTTACTCGCCAACACGGCTTCGATCACATCCAGAGAAAGGTCGAGCCGCGCAGCCTCCTCCGCGTCAATATTAAAGCCCATATTGGCGGCCGACGCGGCCTCGGCCAGTGCCAAAACCTTGGGCACCAGCTCGGCCATCACGCGGTCACGCTGGCTGAACTCATAGCGCTCACATAGCGCTGAAAGCTTCACCGATATGCCCGGATTATCCGCCGGATGCGCAGCCTTGCTGTTGCCCGAAATCGCCTCAATCGCAGTGTGATAGCTCTCAAAATACCGGTCTGCATCCGCCGCTGTCATCGCGGCTTCGCCCAGCATATCATAAGAATAACCAAACCCCTCAGCCTCTTTCCCTCGCGCCCGTGCCATGGCCTCGCCAATATCGCGCCCCAGCACAAATTGCCGCCCCATTTCCTTCATCGCCCGCGCCACCGCTTTGCGGATAACTGGTTCGCCCATCCGCTTGACCATCCCACGCAAATGCCCTGCCAGCCCCGGCGGCGTATCATCCAGCACCTTGCCCGTGAGCATCAGCGCCCAGGTGGAGGCATTGACCAAGCTAGAGCTTGAATGCCCCAAATGCTTGCCCCAATCCGCCGGGCTGATTTTATCCTCAATCAGCGCGTCCATCGTCTCGCTATCGGGCACCCGAAGCAGCGCCTCGGCCAGCGTCATCAAGGCCACGCCTTCGTCGGTCGAAAGCCCGTATTCCTGCAAAAACACCTCCATCAGCCCCGCCTTAGGTGCCTTGCGGATATCCTCTACCAGCGCCGCTGCGCGCGCACCAATGCGCGCCCGCGCGCTCTCGGAAAGTGCAGCCTGCGCAAGCATCGCCCTTAGCGCGTCGCCCTCATCTGCAAGGTTGTTCTTCTGGATAATGTCTCGTAAGTCAGCCATGATGCCCTCCATAGGTCTACCGTAGCATTGAAAGGCAGGTCATATTACCCAAATGCTCTTGTAATACAGGAAAAAACCCCTAATTGTGGGTTTGAGAAAGGAAACGCGCCACATGCCGACCGAATTAGACCCGTTTGACCATCAAATCCTGCGCCGCCTCGCTGCTGATGGCCGTATGCGTATCACCGAGCTGGCGCGCCATATCGGCCTTTCCAAAACCCCTTGCCAAGCGCGGGTGAAGCGGCTGGAGGCCTCAGGCCATATCCTTGGATACCACGCCGCCCTTAGCGCAGAAAAGCTCGGCCTCAGCCATATTGCTTTTGTGCAAATCACGCTCAACAACACCCGCGAGGCCGCGCTTGAGGCCTTCAACACCGCTGTGCGCTTGATCCCTGAAATCGAGCAATGCCACATGATCGCGGGGGGCTTTGATTACCTTCTCAAAGTCCGCACGCCCAGCATTGAGGCCTACCGCAAAATTATGGGTGAGCAGATATCAACCTTGCCACACGTCAAATCCTCCTCCACATTTGTTTCCATGGAAGCGGTAAAAGAAGCCACTTCCCTCACCCCTCATTCAGGAGCCTAACATGTCCCCACAACCCGGAATTCTCCCCGGCATCCCGAATCATGGCCGCTTCATCGAATTGCGCGCCAAAGCGGGGGCCAGCCTGCAATCCCTTGCCGCCCTCACGATTGATGAAACCCTCGTCGTTGGCATCGGCCCCCGCCTTGCCAACCACCCCGATTTACACGGCTTCAAAGCCCTCAGCGGTGCCGTGAACATCCCCTCCACGCAAGCCGACCTTATGCTCTGGCTGCGGGGGGATGACGCTGGGAATATCGCCACCCGCGCCCGCCACCTCCTGCAATCCTTGCCGGATTTTGAGGTGGTGCGCGCAGTGAATGGCTTCAAATTCGGCATTGATCTGGAAATTGGCAAAGATCTTTCTGGCTATGAAGACGGCACCGAAAACCCGACAGATGACGCCGCCCTAAAAGCCGCCTTCGCCCCTGATGGCTCCAGCTTTCTTTCCATCCAGCACTGGGAACACGACCTCGCCTTTTTTGAGTCCCAGCCCCAAGCCACCCAAGACAACACTTTTGGCCGCCGCCGCCAAAGCAACGAGGAATTCGAGTCCGCGCCGATTTCAGCCCACGTAAAACGCACCGCCCAAGAAAGCTTCACCCCCGAGGCCTTTGTGCTGCGCCGCTCCATGCCGTGGTCCGAAGGCGGAAAGGAAGGCCTCATCTTCGCGGCCTTCGCCCACAGCCTCAACCCTTTTGAGGCCCTGCTTGACCGCATGGCAGGCTTTGAGGACGGCACCCTTGATGCCCTCTTCACCTTCACGCACCCCGTAAGCGGCGCCAACTATTGGTGCCCGCCCATCAAAAACGGCCACCTAATCCTCACCCCGTAGGGTGGGGTTTCACCCCAACAATCCCTTTCTAGTTGCCATACATCCAAAGCCCGCCTATCGTTGTGGCAACGAAAGGACTTTCGATGTGGGAATCGATCAGCACCAATGCCAACCCGATTATGGCTGTCACCGCCATTCTAGCCCTTGCGGGTGGCTTTGTTGGCTGGCTCATGGGCCTTTGGGGAAGCCGCCACCCCGCCCGCAAAACCACCGCAAAATCCGGCGGGGTTATTGTTGAGGGGGATGTTAAAGGCAATGTCACCACCAACCCAAGCCGGAAGCGCAAAAAATGAGGGCCAATAATACTGCCAGCAAAGGTGCGGTTATCGCTGATAAAGTCGACGGTAATGTTACCATCGGCCTCACTTTCGAGCAGCACCAAGCTGCCCTTAAAGCGGCGCTCAAGCAAAAGGCAAAAGACCTAAAGCGCGCGCATAAAGCCGAAAAGGCGCTCATCCGTCAGGAAATGGCAGGCATCGAGTCTCGCCTTGCCAATATAAAAGCCGACTATGATAAAACCAAAGCGGAATTGGCCGATTATAAAGCCAAACTCGCCCGCTATGAAAACCAAATCGACCCCGCCCGCAAACAAGCCGCCTTTGCCGAGCTGGACAAAGGAAAACTCACCCTCGCCAAAGCCCTCTTTGAAGAGCTGGCCGCGCAAAGCCGCGCCCGAAGCGCCAGCCTGAAAAGAGTCGTTGAGGATGCCGACACCGAAACCGCCGAACTCGAATACGCCCTTGGCGAAATTGCTGAGCAAGATATCCTCTGGCAAGAGGCCTATGTTCATTTCATTGAAGCGAACAGCTTGGATCCGAAGTTTCAGTACTTGATACGTGCACAAAGTCTGGCCCATCATCTTGGTAATTTCTCTGAAGCCGAAACCCTCGGGCGTGAGGCCATAATCGCCGCTGAAAAAGAATTTGGAAAAAACACTGTTGAATATGGCTCCGCCCTGAATAACCTCGCCTCAATGTTTGAAGCTACAGGCCGCTTTAAGGAGGCTGAGCCACAATACCTTCAGGCAGTTAAGATTACGCGTGTGGTGCTAGGGGTGGACCACCCCTTGTTTGCGACAAGTATTAACAATCTCGCTGGTCTGTTCCGTGCGACTGGCCGCTTCAATGAAGCAGAAGCGCTTTACCGACAAGCCCTTGAGACTACGCGGAAGGCGCTGGGAGCGGATCATCCCGAAGTTGGAACACGCCTTAACAACCTTGCGGGAGTGCTGGAAGAAACGGGTCGTTCGGACGAAGCTGAACCACTTTACTTGCAAGCTATAGATATTACTCGAATGGCTTTTGGAGAGGCTCATCCTTTGTTCGGAATAAGCCTCAACAATCTTGCTTTACTATTTGAATCTACGGGCCGCGCCGATGAGGCCGAGCCGCTTTTCCGGCAAGCCGTCGTAGTGTTTGGAAAAGCCCTTGGGCCAGACCATCCAAACACCCAAACCGTCAAAGCCAATTTTGAGCAATTCCTTACCAATCGCCCGCCCGCCGATTAATCTTTGTGCGCGCTACGGATGTCCGACCGGAGTCCTACAAAAGTCCGGCACAAATGTCACCTCCTCCGTAGGGTGGGTGCTCGCACCCACCACCCTCAACATTCTGGCACATTCACCGCCAGCCCGCCGAGTGAGGTCTCTTTATATTTGTGGCTCATATCCACACCGGTTTGCCGCATGGTTTCCACGCAGGCATCCAAGCTCACAAGGTGCACCCCGTCGCCCCGTAGGGAAAGCGAGGCGGCAGATACGGCTTTGATCGCGCCCAGACCATTACGCTCAATGCAGGGCGCTTGCACCAACCCTTTAACGGGATCGCAGGTCATCCCCAAATGATGCTCTAGCGCGATTTCGGCTGCGTTTTCAATTTGTTGTGGTGTTCCACCCAGCACGGCGCAGAGCCCTGCGGCGGCCATGGCGCTGGCCGAGCCTACCTCGCCTTGGCAGCCTACTTCGGCCCCCGAGATCGAGGCATTGGCCTTGATCAGGCCACCAATAGCGGCGGCGGTTAGCAAAAACGGCTCCACCATTTCAGCCCGCGCAGTTGGCACATGGTCAAGATAATAGCGCAGCACCGCGGGCAGCACCCCCGCTGCGCCGTTGGTCGGGGCCGTAACCACTTGGCCGCCCGCCGCGTTTTCTTCATTTACCGCAATAGCATAAACGCTGATCCAGTCGTTTACCGTGTGTGGCGCGGCTAAATTTGTGCCCCGCTCAGCGATAAGGGATTCATGGATGGCTTTGGCCCGCCGCCGAAAGCTTAGCCCGCCGGGCAAGATGCCGCCCGTGGCCAACCCGCGCTCAATGCTTGAATTCATCACCGTCCACACCTTGGCCAGCCCGCTTTCCAGCGCCTCACGGCTCATATGGTGCAGCTCGTTTTCGCGCTTCATCTCGGCAATGCTTTTGCCGGATCTTCGCGCCATTTCCAGCATTCCGCTGGCGTTTTTAAAGGGGTAGGGTGCGCTTGGCTCTTCAGCGGTTACTTCGTTTCCGGCCATTTCGGCGGCCGTGAGAACAAAGCCGCCACCCGTGGAGTAATAGGTCTCTCGGGCATAGAGATTTCCGCTGGTATCATAGGCCGAAAGCACCATCCCGTTGGCATGGAGCGGCAAGGCGTTATCATAGTCAAACTGCAAATCTTCGCTTTGTCGATAGTGCAAAGCGCCTAGCCCGTCGGGTGACACAGTGCCGCGTGCCTCGATATCTGCCAGCGCAGCCTCTGCTGCTATCGGATCAAATTCAGCGGGTAAAAACCCGGCAAACCCCAGCGTTACCGCGCGGTCTGTGGCGTGGCCTTTGCCTGTGAAGGCCAATGAGCCATGCAACGAGCAACCCAAGCGGGCAAGAGTTCCGGCGCCCGGCACCACCTCTCGGCCTTCGCGCAAAAGCTGCAAAAACCGTGCGGCAGCGACCATTGGCCCTACCGTGTGGCTGGAGGACGGCCCCACGCCAATTTTGAACACATCAAAGATACTGAGAAACATGCCTTACTCCCGCTTTCCCCTTGGGTTTTGCCCAATTATTGCTATATTGCGGCAGCATGTAGGGGAAAGCCCGACGATTGCAAGCGCATTCACGGCGAAGGGAAAAAATTGTGACTGACAACCTAACCGGCTCGGACCGGGGCAAATATGCGGCGAGCAAAGCGGCGTTGGGATTTATTAAACCTGGGATGAAAGTGGGCCTTGGCACTGGGTCCACCGCAGCGTGGTTTGTGCAGCTTTTGGCGGCGCGGGTGAATGGCGAAGGACTGGATATTGTTGGCGTGCCAACCTCAACCCGCACCCGGGATTTGGCCGCAAGCCTTGGGATTAAGCTGACCACGCTGGAAGATGCAGGCTGGCTGGACGTAACCGTGGATGGTGCCGATGAATTTGACGCCAACTTGAACCTGATAAAAGGCGGCGGCGGGGCGCTTTTGCAAGAGAAGATCGTAGCCAGCGCCAGCAACCAGATGGTGGTGATTTCGGATGCCAGCAAAGAGGTTGAAACCCTTGGGGCGTTCCCACTTCCTGTTGAGGTGGTGAAGTTTGGCTGGCGTTCAACGGAAAGCACGATTGAAGAAGTGCTGGAGGGGGCCGACGTGGCCAACCGCCGGATTAGCTTGCGTGAAGAAAACGGCGCGCCGTATGTGACCGACGAAGGCCACTTTATTTTGGATCTCCACCTCAACCGTATTGGCGACCCGCGCGGCTTGGCCGAAGCGCTTAACCGCATCCCTGGCGTGGTTGAAACTGGCCTGTTTGTGCTGATGGCTGACACAGTGCTGGTGGGCTATGATGACGGAAATGTGCACACTTATGACCGCGACAGGGGTGACCTTGGCTACCATAAAGTGCATATGCCAGATGAAAATTCTCTATATGTGCCGGGGGCCTAAATGGACTACGATTTTGACCTGTTTGTAATTGGTGGCGGCTCGGGCGGTGTGCGTGCGGGGCGTGTGGCCGCGCAGGGTGGGGCCAAGGTGGGCTTGGCCGAAGAATACCGCATGGGCGGCACCTGTGTTATTCGCGGCTGTGTGCCCAAAAAGCTGATGGTGTATGCGTCTGGTTATTCCGAGATGATGAATGACGCCGAGGGTTTTGGCTGGACAATCGGCAAGCGCAGCTTTGACTGGGGCAAGCTGATTGGCAAAATTGATGATGAGCTGGATAGGCTTGAGGCGATTTATCGCAAGGGGCTTACGGGGAATGGCGTGCAGGTTTTTGACGCGCGTGCGGTGGTGAAAGATGGCCACACCGTTGAGCTTTCAAGTGGTGAGACTTTTACGGCTAAGTGGATTTTGGTGGCCACCGGTGGGCGGCCTTTTGTGCCGAATGTGAAGGGCGCTGAGCATGTAATTACCTCAAATGACATTTTCTTGATGGACGAGCTACCTAAGCGAGTTTTGGTTGTAGGCGGCGGCTATATTGCCAGTGAGTTTGCTGGCATTTTTAACGGCATGGGGGCCGAAGTTACGCAGTTTTATCGCGGCGCACAAATTTTGCGCGGGTTTGATGGCGAGGTTCGAGGCCATGTGGCCGACGAGATGATCCGCAAAGGGGTCAATCTGCACCTTGGCACTGATGTGGTGGAGATTGCGAAGAAGGATGACGGGCTGTATGTGACCTGCACCAATGGGGATGTGCAGGTAGTGGACGAGGTGGTTTATGCCACTGGCCGCGTGCCAAATACCGACGATTTGGGGCTTGGGAATGCGGGTGTGAAGCTCGGGCGCAAAGGCGAAATTATGGTAGACCGGTATTCCGCGACCAGTTGCGATAGCATCTATGCCGTGGGCGATGTGACCGACCGCGTGCAGCTTACCCCTGTAGCCATTCGCGAAGGCATGGCCTTTGTGGAAACGGTGTTTAACAATAATCCGACAGCGGTGGACCACGAGTTTATCGCCACGGCGGTGTTTACCCAGCCAGAAATTGGCACGGTTGGCTATTCTGAGGAAGACGCACGGGAAAGCTTTGACATCGAGGTTTATCGCGCTGCGTTTAGGCCTATGGCCAATGTGTTGGCCGGACGTGATGAGCGCATGCTGATGAAGCTGATCGTGGAGAAGAAAACGCGCAAGGTGATTGGCTGCCATATCATCGGGCCAGCGGCGGGTGAGATGATCCAGCTGGCAGGTATTGCCGTGAAAATGGGGGCTACCAAAGAGGACTTTGACCGCACGGTTGCGGTGCACCCAACGGCCTCTGAAGAGCTGGTTACGATGAAAGAGCCGGTGAGGTAAGCACCGGTTGCGCTTGCGCAACCCGCGCCGACGAGGTGGCCCGAAGGGTCGCCGAGGAGGCGCGCGCTCGGGACTGTCCGACAGCTCCGAGCTTGCTTTGACTTCGGGGCGGGTAAACCCACCCCTCAGCCAAAGCACATTTTCAGGCAAGCTGAAAATGCCTGCCGCTGGCCGTGGCCTCGGCTTCGCCTCGGTGGGGATGGACCCGATGGCCTAATGCGGAATTTCTACCGATTGTAGCGGCTGTTCCTTCGCACCAAAGCTTCAGGATCAAACGTGGCTCTAATTGCGTCAAAACTCAAAAACAAGGCTTCCGATACCTCTGACGACAGAAACACTTGCCCGATCCGGCTTCTTATCGGTTCGGTGACTTGATATTCACCTTCAATGAATTCGTAATTTACGGCTCTGCATTGGTAGACCGCAATCGTCGCTTGAAAGCCGTAAAGCCCATTTGGGGTTGGATGCTGATTATACCGTCCACCAGGAATATGTATGCTGCCTTCAGTATATCTAAGATCAACCTGAGCGGTGGTTTCAAAGTTTTCTCCGGGGGCCAAGATAAACACGGGCCGAGTAATAATTGGGCTGCCGTAATAGTGAGGAATTTGCAATGGGTTTTCTTCGCCCGGATAGTAGTCTTGTGGATAGGCTTGAGCGCCGTCGCTCAGCCTTTCAAGTGTAAGATCAACAGAATTTAGATATAAAGTTGGCACACATAGTTTGAACTTAAACGGATTGGTTACTTTCAAAGGGGCGGAAACTTGAAATAGGCCAGTTCGTGTAACGGGGCCGATTTCTACGCTAACATGACCATCGACATCGGGAAAGGCGCAGGCGCTCAAAACGGAAATTAGTGAGAAAACAACTAATTTTATTAGCTTTTTCATGTGCGATACCTCATTCGATGTGTTGGTCGCAACTATAGGGCTTGCGTCAAAGCTCGCAACAGCCTATCCGACACCCCTGCCCCGCCCCCTTCCAGCATCAGATGTTTACCCGCGCTGTTTCGCCTGAAATAAACCTGATGCGGGATTTGGGCACACCGCTGGCTTTGGACAGGAGCTTTAGCAGGGTTTTGTTAGCGGCCCCATCCACCGGCGGGGCGGATACGCGCATGGCGAGCACGGGTTTGCTTGAAGTGTCTGCCTTGATGCCGTCGATCTGGTCTTGCCCGCCTTTGGGGGTGAGGCGTAGCGCCAACTCAAGCCCGCCATCCACCACCCGCCATAGGGTCAACCGAAGGCGCCGATATTGTTGGCTAGAATGACTCTCAGGGCAAAGAGGCCAAATATCAGCACCATCGGGGCGAGGTCTAACCCGCCCATGGGGGGGAGGATTTTACGGATGGGACGGTACATTGGTTCCAGTATGCGCTGCAATAAGTACCAGATTTGTGCCACCAAGGGTTGGCGGATATTGAGGACTTGGAAGTTTATCAACCAGCTCATGATAATCTGGGCCACCACGACGAACCACACGAGATCCAGCACGGCGCTGAGAATTTGGAAGAGGGATGTCATGCAGGCGGCTCCGAATTAGGGTTGGCCTCACATTTAGTATCTGTGATGGCAAGCTGCAAGGGTGCGACGTAAGGTAATGGCTTGCAATGGGGCGAGGGCTTTGCCAATGCTTGACGCGGAGGTCAACATGTATCCATTTATTCGCATTGCCTATCACAGCATCAAGCACCGGAATGCGCCGGCGCTGAAGCCCGGGGAGCCACATATCTCGCAGCATCGTTGCTGGCCGGTGGATATTGATCTGTGGTGGGAGCTGAACAACGGCCGGACATTGACGCTTTATGACCTTGGGCGCATTCAACTGGCCCGCAGAGCGGGGTTGTTGAAGGCCTTGCGGGCAAAGGGCTGGGGGATGACGATGGCAGGGGTGACGGCGCGCTATCGCCGGCGGGTTGTGATGTTTGACCGTTTTGAAATGCGTTCAAAGGCCATTGGGCATGACGGACGGTTTTTGCTTTTGCAGCAAAGCATGTGGAAGGGTGAAGAGGCGCTTTCGTCGGTGGTTTATCGTGTAGCGGTGGTGGGAAAAAACGGTATTGTGCCAACGGCAGAGGTGGTCGCGGCTATGGGGATGCCGGATTGGAATCCGGATTTGCCCGACTGGGTGGCGGCTTGGGGAACGGCGGAAAACCAGCGGGCATGGCCACCAGAAACCTGAGCCAGCGATGGTGCCCGTTTTTGCTTGCAAAAACTTGCCTTGCCTGAGCGGGTGGGCTTGCCCGCCCCGAAGGCAAGGCACGCCTGGGGCTGTCCGGCAGCTCTGGCCTCGCGCCGTGTACGGGGACATTGAGGCGGAAGGCGTGCGCCTTCCTGTCAAGCCCCCTCACACGGCGCGCACCCGCCTAGGGCGGCTGGGGTGATGACTGATAATTCTTTCCTTGAATTATGGCCATAACCGCCCTTTAATGGGGAAAACTCTAGGGAGAGACCATGACCGAGCGCGCATCCAAAAAAGGCATCTGGGGATGGATGCTGTTTGACTGGGCGGGGCAACCTTTCCACACCTTGGTGATCACCTTCATGTTTGCGCCATACTTCGCCAGCGAGCTTTTCGCCACGGAGGCGGACGGGCAGGCTGTGTGGGGTTACCTCGTTGCAGGAGCTGGAATTTTGGTGGCGCTGAGCGCCCCCATTCTTGGCGGTATTGCTGATAGAACCGGCCCGCGTAAGCCATGGGTGCTTGGCTTTGGGGCGCTGTTTGTTGCTGGTAGCTGCGGGCTTTGGTGGGCCTCTCCCGATTTGCCAAACCTGTTTTGGATATACATTTCTTTTGTTGCCGCCTTTATCGGCGCGGAATACATGATTATTTTCACCAATTCTATTTTGCCCGACCTTGTGCCGCGTAAAGAGGTGGGTAAGCTTTCTGGTTATGGCTGGGCCATTGGCTATGCTGGCGGGGTGTTGGTGCTGTTTATCATGCTGCTGTTTATGGTGACGCCTCCCGGATCGACAGAAACCGTGCTGGGCAATGCGCCGATATTCGGGCTAGACCCGGAAAAGGGCGAAGGTTTTCGCGCCTCGGGGCCAATATCGGCTATATGGTTCATCGTTTTTGCCATTCCGTTCTTTTTGTTTACCCCTGATATGCGCAAAACCAAAACCAAAAAGGACGCGGTGCTGGAAGAGGTTGGCGGATTGCGCCAAAGCTGGAAAACCATCAAGACTTTTCCGCAGCTTGGCCTGTTTTTCTTCTCCTCCATGCTCTACCGCGATGCGCTGGTGGTGCTATATTCCTTTGGCGCGATCTATGCTGCGGGTGCGCTGGGCTGGAGCCAGATGGACCTCTTGATATTTGGCATTGTTGCCGCGATTTCTGGCGCGTTGGGCGCGTGGCTGGGCGGCTGGGTTGATGGCAAGAAAGGCCCGATGCCGGTTGTGACCTTCAGCATTACGGCGCTCATATTGGTAACAGTTGCGGTGCTGATGATCACAAAAGACTCGGTGTTTATGGTTGGAATTGGGCCAGAATCTAACCTGCCAACCATTGCCTTTATTCTTTGCGGTGCAGTAATTGGCGCAGCGGGCGGCTCTATGCAGGCCTCTTCCCGCACGCTGGTGGTTGAGTTTGTGGATGGCAAGCTGCCGATGACCGAAGCCTTTGGCATTTATGCCATGGCGGGCAAGGCCACCGCTTTTATCGGCCCGGCTTTGGTCGCATTGGTAACAGATATTTCTGATAGCCAGCGCATTGGTTTGACGCCGGTTATCCCTATTCTTATTGTTGGCCTTCTTCTACTATGGGCGGCTAAAAAACGTGAGGCGGCAAGCGTATGAAGTGGTTGGCAATATTCATAGCGTTCGCAACCCCAACGTTGGCCGATACCCCCGCTAAAGAGCTTTTTAGTGCGGTTGACATTGGGTCTGATCAGCGGCCAGCGCCCATTGGCTCTTATGCCCGTGGCTGCCTTGCTGGTGCGGTGCAGTTGCCGGAAAGCGGGCCAACGTGGCAGGCCATGCGGCTTTCGCGCAATCGGCATTGGGGCACGCCGCAGCTGGTAGGCTTTATTGAGCGGCTCGGGCAATCGGCGACTGAAGCTGGCTGGAACGGGATTTACGTGGGCGACATGAGCCAGCCGCGTGGCGGGCCGATGAATGGCGGGCATAAAAGCCACCAGATCGGGCTGGATGTGGATGTTTGGATGCTGCCCCCCGCACGGCTGGACCTAAGCGCGCGGCAGCGGGAGAACATCTCATCACTGAATGTTCGCTCAGATGATCAGCGCTCGGTGAACGGCAATTGGACGGCCGCGCATATGGCCGTGCTGCGCGCTGCGGCGCGAGACCCGGCGGTGGCGCGGATTTTTGTGGCGGGGGCGATCAAGGTGCAAATGTGTGCCGACGCCCCGAGAGGCGACCGCCGCTGGCTGCGTAAAATCAGGCCGTGGTGGGGGCATAACGCGCATTTTCATGTGCGGCTGAATTGCCCTCGCGGAGCGCGCAATTGTGAAAACCAGGCGGCTATTCCACGTGGAGATGGCTGTGAAGATGCCCAGTGGTGGGTGACAGATGCGCTTGCGCCACCACCACCGCCTGACCCAAACGCACCACCCCCCGTGCCACGCCCGCCCAAGCCCGAGATCACGCTGGCAACCCTGCCAAACCAGTGCACAGGTGTTTTGCAATCGGAATGAAAAAGCTGGCTCTTTCCCTGCTGGGTGCGCTGTGGTTTCTGCCAACCCTAGCTGCGCCTGCTCTGCGCCATGACGCAAGTATAACCATGCAAATGAACGACCCGCGCTTTGGCGGATTTTCGTCGCTGGAAGTGGCGGCTGATGGCCTGTCTTTTATGGCAACATCCGATAAGGGGAGCTTGCTACGTGGGGATATTCTGCGGGAAAACGGACGGATGGTGGGGGTGGCCAACCTGCGCCTGACCGATATTCTGGATAGTAAGGGTGCGCCGCTTACGAGCTATCATGTGGATGCCGAGGGGCTGGCCGTGAGTGAGCGCGGCGAGATTTACATATCTTTTGAGGCCAATCACCGCGTGATGGTGCAGACGGGGCCAGAGGCGGTGCCGGAATTTGTGCCCAAACATCCGGAGTTCCGATCTCTGATCAACAATTCGGGGTTGGAAGCCTTGGCTATTGCGCCTGATGGCACGCTTTTTGCCATTCCTGAGCGCTCGGGCGAGGTTACGCGGCCTTTTCCGGTGTATCGCTTCCAGAACGGGGATTGGGATAAGCGCTGGTCTATCCCGCGGATTGGGGATTATCTGGTCACGGGAGCGGATGTTTTTGCCGGGCATCTTTATGTGCTGGAACGCAAGTTTTCACTGGGGTTTTCCAGCCGCGTGCGTCGGTTTGAAATTGGGGCGATGGCGGGTGAGGTATTGCTGGAAACACGCCCGGGTAGGTATGACAACACAGAGGGGATTGCGCTGTGGCAGCCCCTTGGCGAACCCGTGCGGGTGGTGCTGATATCAGATGATAACTTCTTATTTTTGCAGCGTAGTCAGCTGGTAGAGCTGGTGCTGGAAGAATAACTACTCCGCGGGCATCCGCAATATTTCTTCGCGGCTGCGCTTGCGGATGCGCACGGTGTGTTCGCTAATGGCCACCACGGTCCAGCCCGAAAAGCTCTGACCTGTTTGCACCCGAACTCGCCGCCCGCTGGAAAGCAAAATGAGCGCGGTGCGGTTATCGGCAGTGCCAAAAATGCCTAGAAGGTTGGTTTTGCGCAGGTTGAGCGCGTTTTCAATGGTGGCGGAGCGGGCGACTGAGGCCGAGGTGGGTAGGCTCACTGTTTGCGGGTCGATTGGCACAGCGGGCGCGGTGACGCGCGGGCGGCTGGCGGCGATTTCATTAATGCGGGCGACGTTGGCTGCAAAGTTTCCACCCCGATGTTTGGGGCGGGTGGCCGAGGCGGGGGCCGCGCCAGAGATCATCGGGTCAATCGGCGCGGGGAGGTCAATGATGGCTTGCGGGCGGCGGCGCGGGCGCAGGGCGTTGGCCTCGGCGGTGGCAGGGGCAAGCTCTGGCACGGTTGGCGAAATGACAGCACCCGAACGCAGGCGCGGCAAGAGGGCAGGCTGGCCTTCAAGCAGGGCGAAAAGCTGAGCGGGTTCAGACGTGGCGGTGTCAATGGCGGCATCAACCGCCGCCGCGAGGCTGGTGTCATCGGCGCTTGGAGCCTCTGCTGGGGGCTCCGGCGGCGTTTCCGTGACAACTTCCGGCTCGTCCGCAGTTGGCTCATCGAGCTCGGCTGTTGAGGCCTCAACGACGGCTGGCACAGGCCGGAACTCAGGGCGAATATCGGGCGCGCCACTGACCAGTTGGAAGGGTAGTTGCTCAGCCGGTGGCAGCACAGCCGGCGGTGGTGGTGGGCGGCGCAGGGGAATGACATCGGGCCGGCCGCTCAAAAGTGCAAAGAGCGGGGCGGGGCCAGCGGGCACAGGCGGGGTTTCCACCTCTGGCGGTGGGGCCACTTGCGGCGGGACCGCACGGCCAGAGCGCAGGCGAGGCAAGAGTGGCGGCAAGCCGGGAATAATCTCTACGACCTTGGATTCAATCAGTAAAAGCGGGGCGGGCATGCGCGAAAGCTGCGCAGCTGTTAGCCCCGAACGGCTAATGAAATCGGCCAAGGCATCTTGGGAAAGCCGCGTGGCGGTGGCGGGCAATGGCTCAAGATAAAAGGCGGTATTGGCTACAGTTACAGGGCGTGGTGGGCTGCTAAAGGCCAGCATTGGGCCGCTTGGCGGGGCTGGAGGGCTGTCGACTTCGGGCTGCGGCGGGGCGGTTATGCGGTCTTGCAGGCTAAACAGCCCTATAGAGGGCAGGGCGTCTGCGCTGGCAGGGATGGCGAGCGCATCGATGCTGGCGGGCCAGTTTACCAGCGTTGCAGCGGCTAGTTGCAGGGCGTCAGGCGGGGCCTCGTCACTCGGCGCTGTGGGGGCCAGAATAACCTCCTGTGCGTCAGCCGTAAGCTGGCGCGGCGGCAGGTAGGGCAGGGCACTGGGCGCGGAATCGCTGGCTATGCCGGCAAATTCCGGAAACCCAGGGGCCGCTATGGGGGCGCTGGCTATAGCCGCCCCACTGGCGCGCTCGATCCCCGGATTGGGCTGCTGAAACGGCGCGAAATCCGAAACTTTGGGCGGGGCTTCCCAGAGGTTCAGCGGGTCAAGCGCATAAAAGGCAATGCCCCCGCCCAGCACAACCGTGGCCGCTGTGGCCGCAACCAGCCCCAGCCCCGCGGCCTTAATCTTGTCCGCCGGCAGCACGAAGTTTGGCGGGGTGCTAAAACCCTCAATGGCCGATTGGGTGCTGTAGGTTTTGGCCTTGAAGCCATGGCTCTTGGCAAAGGTTCGGGCTTCTTGCAGGGTGCGAAGCCGCACCGCCGCCACGGGAAAAGCGCCACCCTCGGCGCGCTTGCCAAGCTGCACCGCATAGTCTTTTGGCTTGCCGCCAAACTTTGCGGCAATCTCGGCACGGGCATTGGTGAGCCGCGCGCGCTCATCATTGCCCAAAATACTTAAATCTGCCTGCACGATTTGGTCTTCGGGTAGCCAAACACGGGTTTTTATCCGCCGCCCTTCCAGCTTGGCGGCCACACTGCGCATATTGGAAAGCCGCGCCCGCAGGGCCGGGTCATTCAGGGCCACGCGCGCCAACTCATGCCAGTGGCCATCAAAGGCCAGCTGGTGCAGGGCGATGCCGTCTTGCGACATATCTAGCGCCAATGAAGGAAGCGGTTTTGTCATGGTCTCCGGTCGTTTTGCAAAACGTATCCTCTTCTTACAGGGGCAGCCGCCCCCACTTCAAGCCATGCTTTGCCACCTAGCAACCTTTGGGCGGTTTCGAGCGCAAATTTATGTTGCGCGCCTAGGATCCCGCAAAAACTGTGATAATATTGGCCGACAGATTAAGAAATCAACATAGAATACTGAAATTACGCTTAAAATAGTTGACGATCTCCCCGCATTCGCGTTAGCAAAAAAGAGAGCGTAAATAGTATTGTTGTGATATTTATAATAATAGATGTGCTGCCGCCGGAGGACATAAATGTTTTTGCGCAAGCCTAGAGGTCTCGTTGCCGGACTGGTAACGATTCTTTCATTCACGACCAGCCCACTTTTTGCCGATCAGGTCACCCTGAATTCCAATGATGGCACCGTGTCAATGACGGGGGAGCTACTGGGTTACGATGGTGTGACCTATACGCTTGGCATGTTGATCGGCAATATTGACATTGAGGCCTCACAGGTAACCTGTGAGGGTGCAACCTGCCCAAACGTGGCAGCGGATCTAACAGAGTTTGCGATTGCGGGCGCGGGAGCGATTGGCAATACGTTACTGCCAACACTCATTGAGGTGTTTGCTCTGGACCGTGGTGGCGACCTTGAGGTCTTGGTGGCGGCTGATGGCAGCCGGATTTATAACGTGCTGGAGGCCGATGGCGCAGTTTATGCCAGCATCACCATTAATTCAGCCGATTCCATAAGCGGCTTTGCAGGGCTTATGGAAGGATCTGCTGTCATAGGGATGTCCACACGGCAAGCCAACACCAACGAACTCGCGGCGTTTGAAATTTCTGGCAAAGGCGTGCTGAATAGCCCTGCGCAAGAGCATATTGTGGCCATGGATGGCGTGATTGCGGCTGTAAATTCGAATAATCCGGTTCAGGTTTTGAGCCTGAATCAGCTCGGAGCTATATTTGATGGCGGCTATGATAATTGGGCGCAACTCGGCGGAAATGACGCGCCAATCACGGTTTATCGTCGCGATGAGACCGCCGATTCTGTGCTGGCTTTTACCGCTTCGGCCTTGGCCCCTCGCGGGCGAAAATATTCAGGCTCTGCCACCATTCTTGAGACAGATGCCGCGGTTTCTGATGCGGTGGCTTCAGATGAAAATGGCATTGGCATTACCACCTATGCACAAGAGCGTAACGCAGTTGCGGTTACGCTCCGTTCGGTTTGTGCCCAGCTATTCTCACCCTCCGAATTTTCGCTCAAAACCGAGGAATACCTGCTGACGCAGCGGCTTTACCTTTACACTGCCAAAACAGGATTGCCGGATATCGCGGGTGAATTATTGGCCTTTGTGGCTTCTCCGATGGCGCAATCTGTGGTTCGAAACGCCGGTTATGTGGATCAAAGCGCCTCGCGCGCGGGCTTGGATGCGCAGGGCCGCCGGTTGGCGCAGGCGATTGTTTCGTCTTCTGGGCGGTCTGAGCTTTTGCAATTGCAAGACCTGTCCTCGATCATGCTGGATTCCGAGCGGCTATCATTTACACTGCATTACGATGAAAATGGCGAGCTTGACGGGCGAGCGATGGCGGATATCAGTCGACTGGCGCAGATGATCCAAAATGGGGAGTTTTCAAGCCGACAAATGCTTGTTTTTGGTTTTTCCGATAATACGGGTGCTGTAAACGCGCAATTGGTTTCCACGCAAGCGATGGCGCAAAAAGTGCGGGACGAAATTGTGGTGGCCACAGGCCGCGCCAACCTAGGCAATGTGCGGATATCCCCGATTGGCAATGGCCGTTTGATGCCCTCGGGCTGCAACGAAACCGCCTATGGGCTTAGCCAAAACAATCGGGTTGAAATCTGGGTTAAATAAATTTGCGTGGCGCATAGCTGCCTTTGGAGCCAAGCATATGATGGGAATAGACATGCTTACGAATAAATCCATACTCGCGACGGCTGCGGCCTGTTTTTGGCTTGCGGCGTTGGCTGTGCAGGCCGAAGACGTGACCTTGCGGTCATTGGATGAAGGTAGCGCCATGACCGGCAATCTTGTTGAGTTTGATGGCGAAACCTATAAGTTGGAAACCTCAATCGGGGTTCTCTCGCTCAGCGTTTCGCAAGTGACCTGCGAAGGGGCGGAGTGCCCTGATCTGATGGCGGGGTTAAACGAATTTACCATTGCCGGGTCCAATAGTATGGGCCTGCAAATGATGCCTGCCATGATTGAGGCCTATGCCTTTGAACTTGGCGGTGATCTGGAAGTTGAAGCGATATCGCCGATGCAGGTGAAATACACAATTCTGGATGCCAATGATGAAGTCTATTCGGTGATCACCGTTGACTTGGGGGATTCCAGTGAGGCCTTTTCGGCTTTGGAAAGCCGCGATGCAGTGATCGGGCTATCGTCTCGCCGCGTGACCACGGGCGAGCGCAATCGGTTGCTTCGCGCAGGCAGGGGAGACCTTACGGCCCCCGAGCAAGAGCGAATTTTGGCGCTGGATGGCATGGTTGTTACCGTGAGCCCCAATAACCCCATTCGCACCCTGAGCCTTGACCAAATTTCTGATATTTTTGCTGGCAACATCAGAAACTGGCGCGAAGTTGGCGGGGTTGATGCCTCGATCAATGTGTATCGGCGCGATGGTAATTCAGGGGCGACACAGGTGTTTGAAACCTTGGTGATGGCGCCAACCCGCCGCGTTTTGGCCAATACGGCTTTTATTTTAGGCAGCAATGCTGCCGTGTCTGATGCTGTGGCGCAAGACCCAAACGGCATTGGTATTACCAGCGTTTCAGAAGAGCGAAACGCAAAAGTGCTGGCATTGCGCTCGGTGTGTGGGCAGGTTTCCACCGCCTCGGAATTTTCGATAAAAACCGAAGAATACCCGATTTCACGGCGCTTGTTTTTGTATACGGCAGGTGGTGCCATACCTGACAAAGCCGTTGAACTCATTGAGTTTTTGGAATCAGACGCCGCACAAGACATTGTGGAGCAAGTGGGCTTTGTCAGCCAAAATGTGGCAGCCGCCTCGCTCAACGATCAAGGGCGGCGTTTGGCCCATGCGCTCACATCGGAGCGAGACCGGGCGTCTTTGGCCCTGCTTCAGGAAATGGTTGCAGGCTTGCTGGATGCCGAGCGCTTATCCCTAACCTTCCGGTTCAAAAGCGGGTCGATTTCGCCAGATAACCGCGCAGTGGCGGATATTGCTCGCTTGGCAGAGATGCTCCGCAACGGTGATTTTGATGGCAAGCGGCTGATGATTATCGGCTTTGCCGACAGCATTGGCGCGATCAACGAAAACCGGCGGTTAAGCCAAGCCCGTGCCGAGTCCATTCGGGATGTTTTGGTGGAAGCCGTGGGCGGGGAAACCGGCGCCGTGCAATTTACCCCCTTTGGCTATGGCAAGCTTTCTCCGCTTGGGTGCAACGAAACCGAAGATGGCCGTGATACCAACCGGCGCGTTGAGGTTTGGGTGCGCTAGCCAGCACAAGCTGCCACGAGCACTGGTTTTGGCGGGTAATGGCCGGAATCCGCTCACATTTTCTTGAGTGGGCTTTAAATTTTAAAATTCGCGCCTACATTCAATAGGGAAGCAAGAACTGGAACACTCTGCTTCTGATTACTGTCCCTCGTTCCTACTTTACGCCCGGCTTGCAAGCTGGGCGTTTTTTTGTGGCACAGGCGGCGCAGGCTTTGTAGCATAGGCAGATGGATTATTCAGACACATATTTGCGCGCCATCCTGACGGAAAGCAAAACCATAGCGGCGGTTGGCGTTTCGACCAATTCAATTCGGCCGTCATATTTTGTAACGCGCTACCTAAGCTTAAAGAAATATCGCGTGCTGCCGGTGAATCCGGTTTATGAAGGGCAGCGCCTATTTGGGGAGGAGATTTACCCCTCTATGGCGGCGCTACCGCGCGATGTTCAGGTCGATATGGTTGATATCTTTCGCCGTTCTGATCAGGTCGTCCCGGTAGTGGAAGAGGCGATTGCGGAGCTATTGCCGCGGGGGTTAAAATCCATTTGGATGCAAATTGGTGTGATTAATGATGAAGCCGCGGCGCTGGCAAAAGCGGCAGGGCTGAAGGTGGTGATGGACCGCTGTCCGAAGATCGAGCATCAGCGGCTATTTGGTGAGCTTAGGATGGGTGGTTTTAACACCGGCATTATTTCGTCAAAGCTATAACACGCTGAACCTTCATTCCTGCTTTTGGACGCGCGTGGAACATTTGTTTGGGTTTTTACGCCGGTCTGGACAGGTGTTTTTATTTAAAATTGGCAATTCCCCTTAGGCTGGTTTGTGCTTAAGCTGCTGCAAACCATAACCAAACGGAGACCCCAATGACTGAATTCGGCTTTGATACTTTGCAAATCCACGCAGGCGCGCGGCCTGATCCGGCCACGGGGGCGCGGCAAGTGCCTATTTATCAAACCACGGCTTATGTGTTTCGGGATGCCGACCACGCGGCGGCGCTGTTTAACCTGCAAGAAGTGGGCTATATTTATTCGCGCCTGACCAACCCGACGGTCGCCGCATTGCAAGAGCGCGTGGCCACGCTGGAAGGTGGTGTTGGAGCTGTGTGCTGCTCAAGCGGCCACGCGGCGCAGATCATGGCGCTATTTCCGCTCATGACCCCGGGCGATAACGTAGTGGTTTCCACGCGGCTTTATGGCGGGTCTATTACGCAATTCAGCCAAACCATTAAGCGCTTTGGCTGGTCGGCAACCTTTGTGGATTTTGATGATATCGACGCGGTGAAAGCGGCGGCGGACGAAAACACTAAAGCGATATTCTGCGAAAGCATTTCTAATCCGGGAGGGTATCTGACCGATATTCCGGCTGTGGCGGCGGTGGCTGATGGCCTCGGGATTCCGCTGATTGTAGACAACACCCTTGCCAGCCCCTACCTGTGCAAACCCATTGAAATGGGGGCGACGCTGGTGGTGCATTCATTAACCAAGTATTTGACGGGTAACGGCACCGTAACAGGTGGTGTGGTGGTTGATAGCGGCAATTTTGACTGGTCCGCCAGTGATAAATTCCCCTCGCTCAGCCAGCCAGAGCCTGCCTATCACGGACTAAAATTCCATGAGACCTTCGGCAACCTTGCCTTTACATTCCACGGCATTGCCATTGGCTTGCGTGACCTCGGGATGACCCTGAACCCGCAAGCAGCGCATTACACCTTGATGGGTATCGAAACCCTGAGCCTGCGGATGCAGCGCCATGTGGAAAACGCTGAAAAAGTGGCGGCGTGGCTGGAAGCGGACCCGCGGGTGGACTATGTGACTTATGCTGGCCTGCCATCGTCACCCTATGCGGCCCGCAAGGCTGCGATTTATCCGAAGGGCGCAGGTGCGTTGTTCACCTTTGCGGTGAAAGGTGGCTATGAGGCCTGTGTAAAGCTGGTGGATAGCGTCGAGATTTTCTCGCATGTGGCCAACTTGGGCGACACCCGGAGCCTGATCATCCACTCGGCTTCAACCACCCATCGGCAGCTAACGCTGGAACAGCAAGAGGCCGCAGGGGCAGGGCCAAGCGTGGTGCGGCTTTCAATCGGGATTGAAGATGCGGATGACCTAATTCGAGACCTCGATCAAGCCTTGGCAGCAGCGACCGCCTAAAGCTCTGAAAACGCGCCTCCTCCGGCGGCTGGGCCAACGGGGCTAACGCCCTTTGGCCCAGACACTTCGTCGGCGCATTTTTAAAATGTCACATAGTTTGAGGTCTAGCGGCCACTATCCTGAAATTCAGGCCTGATTTGGATTTGGAACTGGTTTGAGCGCTTTTAGAGGAGGCATTACAGTATCAGATGATTTCATCAAGTAAGGGATTTCACTGCCGTTCACCCAGCAAGTGGCTCAACCATTCTTGGAGGCCGCAAGTCCAAAGCCGCTAACAACAAAAAGACCGCCGGTTACTTTGTAAACCCGCGTCATGAATGATTTGGAAAGCTCCATTCCCCGAACCCATGCGCCAAGGCATCCATAGAGTAGCGCAACCACGAATGCCCCAAGCCCAACTAGAATAACCATCGTACCTAATTGCACCCAACCCGTACCACCAGCAGACATAAACTGCGGAAACAGGGCTGTGAAAAACGCGATTGCTTTGGGGTTGCTTATGGCGACAGTGAAGCCCCCAGCAAAGAGTTTCTGTGGGCGTCCATCTTGATGATTTCCCTTAGAACCAAGGGATACGCGTTGTGCTGCGCTGCGCCACATCTGAATGCCAACATAAATTAGGTAGGCTGCCCCCGCGTATTTGACAGCAACAAATAGTGTTGCAGAGTTGGTAATTATCATACCAAGCCCCGCAGACGCGGCGGTGGCCTGTAGTATCGATGCGGCGCTGTTTCCAAGGGCCGTAAAGATAGACCGGCTCCATCCGTAAGTTGCACCATGAGCAAAAGCAATAAATGTACTCGGACCGGGGATGAGTGACACACCAAGCACTGTTGCCATAAAAATAATCCAGTAATGTATATCCATTCAAACGCACCATTCGCTGTGTGTTTCAAACCTTAGGGGCGCAATGAAATAAGGTCAACCGAGCTCAAAGCGGCCTTTGCATAAATTGAATTGAGATTTACATGCCAAGTCCAATCTACCGGCAATAAATCCATTCAACTGCATGGGGGAGGGGGAATATCCAATGAGGTGCAACAAACCTTAAACTATGTGGCAAACCATACGTACGGCGCCTATCGCTTGCAGGGGGAGGTTACGAAGTTCGGCTTTTCTGCCGAGCGTAGCGAGGCCTGGGCCGTCGGCAAGCGCCGTTCAGCTTGCTGAAAAGGTGCCTTTGGCAAAACGGGGGGCTGGAAATGCTAAAACGATTGCTTCCAGCTGCTCGCGGCATAAAGTGATACGGCCCCGGCATTGGAAACATTGAGCGATCCAAATTCACCGGCAAAAGGGATTTTGGCAACCCTGTGGCAGGTTTTTTTGGTCAGCTCCCGCAGCCCCGGCCCTTCGGAGCCAAGCGCAAGTGCCAGTGGCACGTTGGGCAGGTCGGCCATTGCGGCTGTGAGTGTCATATCGGCCTCGCCATCAAGCCCGATAATAAAATACCCCATTTCGCGCAGGGCATTCATGGATTTGGCCAGATTTGGCACCCGCATATAGGGCTGACGCTCCAGCGCCCCCGAGGCGGTTTTGGCCAGTGCCCCGGTTTCTGGTGCCGAGTGGCGGTGCGGGGCGATGACGGCACGGGCCCCAAACACTTCGGCGCTTCGCAGAATCGCCCCCACATTATGCGGGTCTGACACACGGTCCAGCAGCACCAGCAAAGGAGCTTCGTCATGGGGCGCGCATAGCTCGGACACCGAGCCCCAGTTGAGCGGGCGGACTTCCAGCACGGCCCCTTGGTGCACCGATTGCGCATCAATCGGGGGTTTGAAATTGCGGGGGTCCACGACTTCCGGCTCAATACCGCCCGCCGCTATGGCCTCGCCCAGCCTGTCAGCCGCGTTTTTTGTCACCATCAGCTTCAGCTTTTCCCGCTTGGGGTTCATCAAGGCATCGCGCACGGCGTGAATACCAAACAACCAAAAGGTCTCGGCAGCATCGCCCCTTTTGGCACGCTCTTTTTCAACAATCCATTCGGGCTTTTTGTGTTTGCGCGGGGCCATGGGGCATCCTTTAACTGGGTTTATCGCGGTGTAGTGCAAATGGCGGGCGCAGACAATAGCGGCATCAATTTGTTGTGCAGCCACTGGCGGGTTGCGCGCGGGTGGGTATACTGGCGAAAAGGAGTGACCATGCTTAAAACCACTATTTTTGCCGCTTTTTACCTGTGGCCGCTTTTGGCAGTGGCACAAGGCATTACCTCAGCGCGCTATGCTGGCCCCACCCGTGCCTATGATCACGGCGTCCTTGGAGACAAGGTTGAATACACCAAGCTGATCTTGCGGGCTGGCGGGCGGCGGATTGTGATAGGCGCTGGTGAGGGCTTTGTGTTTGAAGACCTCGCGCCGCGCTTGGCGGACCTCAATGGCGATGGCATGCCCGAGGTAATAACCGTGCGCACCGATATGGAGCGCGGGGCATCGCTGGCGGTTTATGGCGTGGATGGGCTTATCACGCAAACGCCGCCAATTGGGCAGCGCAACCGCTGGCTGGCCCCTGTGGGCGTGGGGGATTTTGATGGCAATGGCCGTGTGGAAATTGCTTATGTGGAAACGCCACATTTGGGTAAGGTGCTGAAAATATACCACTACTTTAATCGAGAATTGGTGTTGGCCGCTGCGGTGCAAGGCTATAGCAACCACCGGATTGGCGAGGGTTTTATTTCGGGCGGGGTGCGCAATTGCGGGCAGGGTGACGAGATTATCACCGCTGACGCGAGCTGGCAGCGCATTATGGCCACAAGGGTGCAAGGCGGCACTGTGAGTAGCCGTGTGGTGGGCACAACAGCTGAGGCCGGTAGCTTTGCGCGATTGATGGCCTGCCAATAGAGCGCTTGACTTTGCCAGTGCTTGCTGGCTTTCTGCCGGCCTGACAAAAGGGGACCGCGATGCGCTATATCTTGATTTTTGCTGCCGTTTTGGCTGGGTGCACACCGGCTTCCTTGCCCCAGCTTCCTGATGGGCAAAACCGCGTGGTGGATATTGTAAACACCGCCAGTGCGCCTCTGCTATTTACCGCCATTAATGCTGAGCGACGAGGGCTTAACCGACAGCCAGCTGCTTTGGGTGAGGTGGCGGCTAATTATTACCATACCTTCAATTTTGATGATGGCAGCGGGGCTTGCCTTTTTGATTTTCAGGCAGACTATGAAAATGGCCAAAGTGTTGAAGCCAAACGCTTTAACACCTGTGCTGGGGTGTCTTGGGTGGTGCAGCCTTAATTATTAACGGTCTGCTTGCGCATGCCACCTTCGCGCCGCTTGGTTTCAAAATAATAAAGCGCCAGCGCCGCCCAGATTAGCGGCAGGGCAATGGCGTGCCATCTTGTGAAAGCCTCGCCAAATATCAGGGCGGCGACCATAAATTGTAGAGTTGGGTTTAGGTATTGGATAAGCCCCACTGTTGAAAGCCGCACCCGCTGGGCGGCGTAGGAAAAGAAGATCAGCGGCCCGGCTGTCATTGGCCCTGTTAATATGAGCAGGAGCGAATCTTGCCAATTATTGCCAAACCAGCCAGCAGGACGGGGCACCGTTGCCCAGCCATATTGATGCGCACCAAATAGCCAAATGCCTGCCAGCGGTGCCAGCAAAAGCACCTCAATAAAAACAGAAACCATCGGCCCTGCTGCGACTTTCTTTTTGATCACGGCATAAATGCCAAAAGTGCCTGCCAGCAAAAGTGCGATCCAGGGCGGGGCGCCCAAGCCAAGGGTGAGCACGGCCACGGCCAGCCCCATCAGCCCCAGCGCCCAGCCTTGACCGCGGCTAAAACGCTCGCCCAAGAAAAGCGCGCCCAATAGCACCACCATCAGCGGAAAAAAGTAATATCCCAAGCTGGCTTCAAGTGCATATCCAAACTGGATAGAGGTGATGTAGCCGCCCCAATTGAGTGAGATCATAATCGCGGCCAGCGTCAGCGCGGCCACGCTGCGCGGCGTTTTGAGCACCTGCCAAACCGCCGCCAGACGCCCCCGAAACGCTAAGACCACACCAAAAAGCAGCAAGGACCACAAGGTCCGGTGGGAAAGCACTTCCAGCGGCGGCACATGGGCCAAAGCCTTGTAGAACAGGCCGGAAAGCCCCCAGATAAGGGAGGCAGCCAGAATTGCCAAAATGCCGTAAGGTGGGTTTTTCATCGGGGTGCCTCATAAAATGTGCAACCCTGTGTGCAGAGGGGGGCGAGCCTCCCTCTGCTTTTCACGACGCCAATTTAGGCGTTCGAAAGCCGCTCGGCTACATTTTCCCAATTGACCAGATTGTCAAGGAAATTGCTGAGGTATTTAGGCCGCGCGTTGCGGAAATCTATGTAATAGGAATGCTCCCATACGTCACAACCGAGCAAAGCGGTTTGGTTAAAGCAAAGCGGGTTCACGCCGTTTTCGGTTTTGGTTACTTTCAAAGTGCCATCAGCCTCGGCCACCAACCAGCACCAGCCCGAGCCAAACTGCCCTGCGCCCGCCGCAGAAAACTGGGTTTTGAATTCGTCAACCGAGCCAAAGGCATCGGTGATGCGGCTTTCCAGCTCAGACGGCATTGTGCGGCCATTTGGCCCCATCATTTCCCAGAATTGCGCATGGTTCCAGTGCTGCGAGGCGTTGTTGAAAATGCCGTTTTGCGCCACGGAGTCCGCCACGTAAGTGCCCCTAACGATGTCCTCAAGCGATTTGCCCTCCCACTCGGTGCCGGCAATCAGGTTATTGCCGTTGGCCACGTAAGCATTGTGGTGCAGGTCATGGTGGTATTCCATGGTCTCTTGGGACATGCCACCAGCGGCCAGCGCATCATGGGCATACGGAAGATCAGGTAGTTCAAAAGCCATTTTGGCCCCCTCTTTATTGGATTTAACGCGCGTGATTACGCGCTCGCTTTTGAAATACACGAGTTTTTCCCTTGGGTAAATGCAGCGGGCAAAATAATTGTGACGGCGGCCCAAATCGGTGCTATCGATGGCGCATACCCTTTCAGGATTTTTAGATGAACGATGCAAGCGATAACCTTCGGGGCGCTATCTTGATGATGGTCGCCATGGCTGTATATGTAATCAATGACGCCTTGATGAAGCTCGCCTCTGTTGATGTTTCGCTGGCGCAAGGCGTGTTTGTGCGCGGGATGATTGCCAGCTCTATGATGATGGTTTTTGCGCATTACAAAGGCCACCTGTTCTTTCCGGCAAGCTGGGCCGAGATCAAAGTGATTGCCTTGCGGGCCGGGGCGGAAATCTCTGCAACTTTCTGTTATTTAACGGCCTTGTTTAACATGCCGCTCGCCAGCTCTACAGCTATTTTGCAATCTTTGCCGCTGGCCGTTACGCTGGCGGGGGCGCTGTTTTTGGGAGAAAAGGTGGGCTGGCGGCGCTATCTGGCGATCTCGATCGGCTTTGCTGGCGTGCTGATTATCATTCGCCCCGGCGGCGATGATTTTAACGCTTTCGCCCTGTGGGCCGTAGCGGCGGTTGGACTTATTACGCTAAGAGATATGCTGGCCGCAAAGCTCAGCAAGCGGGTGCCGTCTATTTTTGTGGCTTTGTTTACCGCTGTTGGCGTGACGCTGGCCGCGGGGCTGGTGGCGGCTTTTCAGCCGTGGCAGCCGATATCGACGGGAAATCTTGCATATCTGGCATCTGCCGCAGCGTTTATTTTGGTGGGGTATATCACTTCGGTTAGCGCTATGCGCTATGGCGAAATCGCTTTTGTGGCACCGTTTCGTTACACGATATTGGTCTGGGCACTGCTGCTGGGTGTTTTTGTGTTTAAGGATTACCCCGATTTTTGGACAATTGTTGGCACGGGTATTGTTGTGGGCACGGGCGTGTTTACTTTTTACCGGGAACAGCGGATGCAAAAAACTTAGAGCGGGATTTATCTGTTATAAAGCAATGAGGTAGATGCAATTTTATTAACCTATTTACCTAGGTTAATAAACAAATAGATGCGCTTGCGCGCGGTGCATTTTTGACGGTGTTAAAGCGGAATAGGCCGCTGCTCCTCAATCGCTTCCATGGCGAAGTATGAGGTCACGGAGTCAAGCTCCACGCGCTCGATGAGGCGTTGATAAACGCTGTCATAGCTTGCCATATCATGGGTCACGACTTTAAGCATATAGTCATAATCGCCGCCAATGCGGAAAAAATCCATCACCTCGGGCAGGTTTGAAACATGCCGCCGGAAGGTTTTAAGCCAATCCGCTGAGTGATGCCGCGTGCGCACCATGACAAAAACCACCAGCCCCAGCCCGAGCTTTTCGCGGTCCAACTGCGCAGTGGAACCTTTGATGATCCCGCTTTCCCGCAGCGCCTTTAGCCGCCGCCAGCACGCATTTTGCGAAAGGCCAACCTTTTCAGCGAGGTCACGCTGGGAAAGGGCGGCATCAGCTTGTAGAGCTGTAAGAATGAGGCGGTCAATATGATCTGGATTATTGGTTTTCATTGGGTCAAATGACACAGTATTTGGGAAAAACACAAGGAAAAAGATAGTAATTATTGGTTTTTGCTGGGGTATTGTCTCGAAACTTATAAGGAGCTCTTCATGCTGACCGAATTTCGCAAATCGTTACTTTCCGATAATCCAACCGAAACCATCCGCAATGGTTTGATCGGTGAGGGCCTTAGCTACCCCGGCCGCAATGGCGATGTGCCGATGATCTATGCAGACTATGTCGCCTCGGGCCGCGCGTTAAAACAGGTAGAAGACTTTATGCTGGCGCGTGTGCTGCCTTTTTATGCCAATCCTCACACAGAGGATTCCTACTGTGGCGCTTATGTTAATAAGCTGCGGGCGCAATCCCGCGCTGAAATTGCGCGGCTTACCAAGGCTGAGGGTTGTGCGGTGGTGTTTACCGGCAGTGGCGCTTCGGCGGGGCTCGGGCGGTTGCCCGCGCTTTTGGGCGTGGAGGAGGCTGAAAACCCTGTGGTGCTGCTCGGGCCATACGAGCATCATTCCAACCTGCTGCCATGGCGGGAAAGCAAAGCTTTGGTGATCGAGATCCCTGAAGGGCCGGATGGCGGGCCGGATTTGGCGCTGCTGGAAGAAACCCTGCAAAGGCATAAGGGGGCCGACTTGCTCATTGGCAGCTTTTCGGCAGCTTCAAATGTAACGGGTATCTTGACAGATGTGGGCCCCGTTACCCGGCTGATCAAAGCACATGGCGGGGTGTCGGTTTGGGATTATGCGGGCGGCGCGCCTTATCTTAGCATTGATATGGCCACGGGAACGGATGCTGAAAAGGATGTGGTGGTCGCCTCTGCCCATAAATTTGCGGGTGGGCCTGGTGGTTCGGGCGTGATGATCTTGCGGCCGTCGGTCGTGCGGCGGCAAACACCCACCCAGCCGGGCGGCGGCACGGTGCGGTTCGTGTCACCTTGGGGGCATGATTATTTGGAAGATGTGGTGGCGCGTGAGGAAGCGGGGACGCCCAACCTTTCGGGTGATATCCGCGCGGCGCTGGCGTTTATCGTAAAGGATGTGATCGGGCAATGCACCATTGACACGCGCGAACGGGAGTTGAACGTGATGGCCAAAGCAGGGCTTGGCGGCTTGGAGAATCTGACGATTTTGGGCGTGGATAGCCAGCACCGCTTGCCGATATTTTCCATGCTGGTCCGCGATCGAGCTGGTAATGTCGTTAGTTCCGAGCAGATCACCCGTGACTTGAGCGAGGTTTACGGTATTCAGGCGCGCGGTGGCTGTGCTTGTGCCGGGCCATATGGGCACCGGTTGCTGCATGTGGATAAGGAAAACTCTGCCGAATTGCGCTGCCAGATATTGGCGGGGCATGACCAGTTAAAACCGGGCTGGGTGCGGTTGAATTTTAGCTATTTGATGAGCGACGAGACGGTTCGCTATATTATTCAGAGCCTGCAAGCCCTCGTGCGCTCCTATGCGCAGACGGCAGCCTAGAGGCCTGCGCACCGAGCATCGTGAGGCTACGGCCAGCGGCAGGCGTTTTTCAGCTTGCTGGAAAATGTGCTTTTGTCGAGTGGGGCTTTAGCCCCGCAGAGACAAAAGCAAGCTCGGGGCTGCCAGACAGCTCCGGCGTCGCGCTTCCTCGGGGAGCCTACCGAAGCAATTTGTATGCAAAATTGCGCTTTAAAGTCGCCAGCAATTTGTATGCAAAATTGCGCTTTAAAGTCGCCCCCTCGTCAGCGCGTGCGGCGCCTTCGCCTTGAAAGCGGGCGTTTTCATCGGGGAACACAGGGTTACCAAAGCTAAGGTTAACCGTGCCGGTCTTGCCAGCCGCATAGGCGGGCAGGCGGTAATGGCCAGCTTTCGGGGAGGGTAATGTCCGGACTTTATCGCCTAGTTGAAGAGGCTAAGCCATCAAGGCGGAGAATGTCGGATAAGCAACAGGTGGTATAGGCGCTTGCGGCTAACATAAGCTTATGGATATTGAAGAAGCTGACCTCGGAAACTCAATCGCGCGCACATGTCTGCAAGGCGTGGGGTGCTTTGACGAGTATAAAAGCGTTGCAACCTAAGGCTACTCTATCGGGGGCCTTGCGGCGCTGGGTGTATCAGGCCCTGCGGGCGCGTCGGGACACAACGCCCTATCAAAAGAGCCTGAAAGCCGCGCTATCACGCCGTGGCCAGCCGAAAGGTGCGGTTGTCTAGCACGGCATCAGCCAGCTTGGCCCCAACCCAAAAGCAAAACAGCGCGATCCAAGCGGTGAGCGAGAAAACCGAGGTGCCAGTGACGCCGTTACCAATGGCACAGCCCCCAGCGAGCATGCCGCCAAAGCCCATGAGCGCCGCGCCTGCAAGATAGCGCCGCATGGAACTGGCCCCTTCAAAGCCTTGGCATTTATAGGTGCGGGTGATTTGCGCGGTGGCAAAAGAGCCGAGAAACACACCGGGCACAAGACCAATGGCAAAGGTCGGGACGGCGCTGGTTTTGAGGAAATACATCAGAGTATTGGCTGAGGGACCGGTGAAAGTGAGGCTCTCGATTGAGGTCGGCTCAAAGCTGACAGCCGCTAGCGAATAGGTGGCAAACCAGCCAAGCGCCACGGCAAAACCAACGCCTGCGCCAAAGAACAACATACTAAACCCAACGCGGTTTTTATAAGCGATATAGATAGCATAAAGCGCAAAGCCCACGCCCATGAGCATGCCGAAACCGCCGGGGAGGCCAAGGGCATCCAGCAAGTTTACGTTGCGCCCGTCAGGGGTGACCCACAGGCTGGCGAGGGAGTCTCGCAACGGCGAAAGCCAGCCATGCAGGCTCATTTGCGCAAAAATCGCAAATACGAGGCCGGAAATCATTGCCCGCAAATTGCCCGTGGCTGCCAGCACCAAAAGCCGCCCCGAGCAGCCGCGCGCCATTACCATGCCAACGCCAAAAAGTAGCCCGCCAATAATAGCCCCCGAGATGGAGCCGGGCACGGCCAGAATACGGGCCTCCGAGAGGTCAATATAGTTGAAATAGACAGCAAATTGCGTCCAGAAAAGTGCGGTGGCAAAGGTGAGCAGCCACACCGCTGTGCGGGGGCCAATTTGGCCACGGGCAAATTCAACCGCCGAGGCCCGCAGGCAAAACTGCGAGCGCTGGGCGGCGATGCCAAATATCACACCAATAATAAGCCCCGCGAGGGCTTTTGTATTGGCTTCACCAAGCCCGTCCATCAGGCTTACGATATCCATACCGCGAATCCTTATAAGTATTGCAATTATCGAATATGATTGAAGCTTTCGGCTTTCATTGACCTAGATCATGATGCAGTGAGCAAATTCGTGCGCGTGGTCTTTTCGTTGGAAAAAAGGGGGGTTGCGGTCGCGCGCTGTCGGTTATGGGTAGAATCTCGTCGATTAACCCTCATAGAAACTCAATAAAAAACTACAGAATGTATTTATAAATAAGTTTTAGCATTTCGTCTCTCTTTTGAGTTGATAACTGTAACAGGCGCGGTTCCAATTGATAGCTGAAAGCAAAGCCGTTTTGAGCTTGACCTTTGGCGGCCTCTGAAGTCCTATTTCGGTAGATTTTAGCTTTTCAGGATACGCCCATGCTCGATATTAGTTTCATCCGCGCCCAGTTTCCAGCCTTTACCGAGGCCCCGCTGCAAGGGCAGGCGTTTTTTGAGAATGCCGGCGGGAGCTATACCTGCGGACCGGTGATAGACCGGCTCACGCGGTATTATAAGCAGCGCAAGGTGCAGCCATACTATCCGTTTGAGGCCAGCCGATTGGCCGGCGAGGAAATGGATGAGGCGCGGGTGCGGCTTTCGGCGGTGCTGAATATTAAGGCGGATGAGTTGAGCTTTGGGCCGTCAACAACGCAAAACACCTATGTTTTGGCGCAGGCGTTTGGGCAAATGCTCAGCGAGGGTGACGCGATTATTGTGACCAACCAAGACCATGAAGCCAATACCGGCCCATGGCGGCGGCTGGAAGCCCGCGGCATTGAGGTGCGGGAATGGCAGGTGAATGAGGTGGGGCATTTGGACCCGTCGGCCCTATCGGCGATGCTGGATGATAAGGTGAAACTGGTGTGCTTTCCTCATGTTTCTAACCTTGTGGGAGAGATTAACCCCGTGGCGGAGATATGTGAAATGATCCGCGCGGCGGGGGCCTATTCTTGCGTAGATGGTGTGAGTGCGGCGCCCCATGGGCTGCCAGATGTGGGCGGGCTCGGGGCAGATATATACCTGTTTTCGGCTTATAAAACCTATGGCCCGCATCAGGGCATTATGGCGATAAAGCGCGCGCTGGCGGATGCGCTGCCAAACCAAGGCCACTATTTTAACGAGGCCGTTCGTTATAAGCGCTTTACCCCCGCTGGGCCGGACCACGCACAGGTGGCAGCCTGCGCGGGCATGGTGGATTATCTTGATGCTGTGTATGCGCACCATTTTGGAGTTGAGCCGGATGCCGCTGCGCGAGGCAGGGCTGTGCACAGCTTAAGTCTCACACACGAGCGCCGTTTGCTGGCGCCGCTGATAGATTATTTGCGCGGGCGAAATGATGTGCGGCTGCTGGGGCCACAAAGCGCCGAAGGGCGGGTGGCCACTGTTTCTGTGGTTGCCAACCGGCCCGGCTATGAGCTGGCGCAAGCCTTGGTGCCTGAGGGGATTATGGCGGGGGGTGGTGATTTTTATGCGGTGCGGCTGCTGGAAACGCTGGGGATTGCGCCCGAACACGGCGCGCTAAGGCTGAGCTTTGTGCACTATACGCATGAGGATGAAGTGCAAAAGCTGATTGGGGCGCTGGATAAGGTTTTATAGCCCGATTAAGCGCTGCCCCTTCATTTTCCGGTGCTACGCACCGGACCGCGCCTCGCCTTCGGCTCGGCAGCGGCGCGTCAACCCTTGCGCGTTTGGCGAGTTTTTGCCCGCGCCGCGCTGCGAGCTCAGCGCTTGTGGCGGGTGCTGAAAGGTGCAGCTTTGATAGGCAGGCGGTTTAACGATGGCTGGTTATATTAACAGCATTTAGCCGCGAAATACCTTTTCAGGTGCGACAAGAGGCTCGTTCGTTTCAGTGCGGCGCGGGCGGAATCTCGCCATGCAATGCCAACCTCAACGCGCCGCCACCGAGCGCAGCGAGGCCACGGCCGGCGGCAACCCGTGTTTTCAGCTTGCTGACAACCGTGCCTTGGCCAAGGGGGGCTTTAGCTCCCCGCAGCCAAGGCAGGCTCGGCGGGTAGCTATGTGCAAACGCAAATTTTTAGATCTAGGCCCTGCTGTCAGCCCTTGCGGTGAGCCCATAATATGGGCGCGGCGGCTATAAACAGCAGTTTCAACCCAAAGATGGCGTAGCCTTGGCCTTCGCTAACGGTAATGGATCCATAGCCCAAATAGGCGCCCCATGCTGCCAGCACGGCTACGTTAATAATGAGGGCACGTTTTGAGGTGCTAAAAGGGGTGGCAACGATGTTTTGCAGGGAAAATACGGTAACGCCGCCAACAAGCAGCATCGCAACGTCAAAATCAACATAGGTCCCTTGCCCATTGAAGATAACGCCTAATATTCCATCCCAATAATGATAGGCAAACCAGACGGTGGCCAAAACTAAGGACACACAGAAGGGTTGCCATATCTTTTGAAGGGCAGTCTCAATTTACCCTCGCCAAATTCGGTTCAGTGAGCCCCCGCGGCTAGACATAGCAATGCGGGCGGTGCGGCCCGCCACGCTGAAGCTGCTGCCCATCCATTCAAAATTGCTATCATAGTAGAGATCAGTGTTTACCCCCCCGCGGAGCGCATAGCGGGTGCAGGGGGTCTCGCCTTCGTTTGTTTGGAAATTTGCAGCGCCAACGCGGCCAATTGTGGGGGTGAAAACCTTGCCGTTTTGGGTATTGATCCATGTGCGACGCTCCAGAAAATCGGTCGTGAAATAGCTGGTGGTTGCAGGGTTGCCCTCAACAAGGCCTTGATAGCCGCTGCCATCCATTTCCAGCCCGCGCCCTGTGCGGGTGGCATTGGCATGCTCAATAGGGCCATTATTATTGGTGCGTGAGCGGATTTCTTGTAGCGCGCCACCCCGCCAGCTTTCACGGTTGCTGAGCTGGTAATTAAAATTAATGATGCCCAGAATGCTGACACGAAGGGAAACCTCGATTTCGGCATCCACGCGGCTGCCACTGCGGCTTAGGCGCACGCTGGACTCCCCCACTTTTTTGCGGCCAAGATACACGGCAAATTGCCGCGTGGCCGAGGCCGCAGAGGCCGGGCCAGCAGGCAGGCTGGCTATGGTTAGGCTGGCACCGGTGAGAGCCAAAAACTGGCGGCGATCAGGAAACATATTAGACCTCTTATTCGTAAATCAATATTGCGCTTGTAACAGGCTATTTCCGCCATGGGTAGACGGATTTGTGATTTTGCAAAAGCTGGCAAATCCTTGCTTATCTGCGCCAAATGTATAACTACAATAGTGACGCCTCGTATTAAGGAACCACACCATGAATCTGTATAATGATCTACCCGCCGCTGTGGGGAACACGCCGCTTATCCGGCTCAATGCCGCCTCAAAGGCTACGGGTTGCGAGATTTTGGGCAAGGCGGAGTTTATGAACCCCGGCCAATCGGTAAAAGACCGCGCGGCGTTGTTTATTATCAAGGATGCCGTGGCACGTGGTGCGTTGCGCCCGGGCGGCACCATTGTGGAAGGCACGGCGGGGAATACCGGCATTGGGCTGGCGCTGGTGGGCGCGGCAATGGGCTATAAGGTGGTGATCGTAATTCCAGATACGCAGAGCCAAGAGAAAAAGGATATGATCCGGCTGGCGGGGGCCAGTTTGGTGGAAGTGCCAGCGAAGCCCTATAAAGACCCAAACAATTTTGTGCGTTATTCTGAACGGCTGGCAGAGGCTATGAACAAAACTGATCCAAACGGCGCGGTCTGGGCCAATCAGTTTGATAACGTGGCCAACCGCCAAGCACATATTGAAAGCACCGCCCCCGAGATTTGGGCGCAAACCGAGGGCAAGGTCGACGGCTTTATCTGCGCCGTGGGCTCGGGTGGGACGCTGGCGGGCATGGCTATGGGCCTGCGCGCACGCAACCAAGATGTGAAAATCGGTCTGGCAGACCCAGACGGCGCGGCGCTTTATAGCTATTATACCAAGGGCGAGCTTTCCTCGGCAGGCAGCTCCATAATGGAGGGCATCGGGCAGGGGCGCATCACCAAAAACCTTGAAGGGCTAGAGGTGGATATGGCTTATAACATTCCGGATTCAGAGGCCGTGCCGCTGGTGTTTGACCTGCTTCAGCATGAAGGCCTTTGCCTTGGCGGCTCTAGCGGCATTAACATTGCAGGGGCCATGCGGATGGCGCGGGAAATGGGGCCGGGCCACAGGATTGTGACCATTCTGGCCGATTATGGCACCCGCTATCAAAGCAAGCTTTTTAACCCCGCTTTTCTGCGCGAAAAAGCGCTACCGGTGCCAAGCTGGCTGGATGAAGCCAAGGAAGCGCTACCGGATGTGCGCATAGGCTGATAGTTTACGCCCGAATCAACTTCGGGAGTTACTATGGCTTTTCTCAGGTCTTTTGTTGCGGTGCTGGCCACAGCTTTCATGCTGGGCTTGCCTGCACTGGCGCAGGAATCCTTTAGTGCCGAAATGGCGCAAAACTGGGCGGCTACGGCCACGCGGGCCGAAGGGGTTTTGGAAGATAACCGGGCATCGACCCCCGCGCTGGAAAACCTAAGAGCAGACCTGAATATCCAGCGGGCCGAGGCGCTGTCGGTTGAGGAGGAGGCCCGCACAAAAGTGGAGGCGATCCAGGCGCAGCTTGAAGCCCTTGGCCCGGCCCCGGAAGAGGGCGCATCTGAGGCGCCCGAGCTGGCCAGCCGCCGGAGCCAGCTAGAAGCGAGCATTCTGCTGGCGCAGGTGCCGCTTGCGGTGGCGCAAGAAGCTTTCCGGCGGCTTGATCGGCTGATAAATGAAATAAACGCCCTCATCAGGGAGCGGTTTTCAAAGCAGCTTGTTGAGCGTGGCCCCACGCCGGTAAATCCGGCGCTTTGGGGCGCGGCCCTTGGGGACGTGGCGGATTATACTGGCCGCATGTGGGGCGAGGTGCTGGGCCACCTGGAAAATGATGCCAGCCGGCAGGTGCTGGCACAAAAAGCCCCGATGGCCCTCTTTATTGGCCTGCTTGGGTTGATCATGCTGTTTTGGCTCAGGGCGCGGTTTACCGGCCTTGTGCGCATGGTGCTGCAAGCGGGGGAGGCCGCGTCTAGCTGGCAATTGGCGCTTTTGAACCTGTCCAAGCTTGTGGCCCCAAGCCTTGGCGCAGCGGCGCTTATTTTTGCAATCTACTGGGCAGATATCCTTGGTTTGCGCGGCAATACGATCTTAAATGCGTTACCTATGGCGGCTTTTGCGCTGATCGCGGCTCCATGGCTTGGACGCTCGGTGTTTGGCAGTAAAAGTAACCCGGTAGACCTGATCGGCGTGAGCGTGCCTACAACCGGCTATAAAATCAGCCTTGTGCTTGGCATTCTGTTTGCGCTTTCGGTGCTGATAGATGCCATGGCTGTGCAAGGCAATTTTTCAACCGAGACCCGTGCCGTGCTGTTCTTTCCGCTCATCCTTGTGGCCTCGCTTTCAATTTTTCGGCTGGCGCGCATTACCCGCGCCAAGCCCCCCGTGCCAGAAGACGAGCCAGAGCCCGCCGCGCATAGCTTTGCGGCTTTGCTGGCGCAGGCGCTGTTTCTCACTTCGATCTCTGCACCCATTCTGGCGGCGCTGGGCTATTTTGCAGCGGCGCGCTACCTCACCTTCCCCACCATCATGACGCTGGGCTTTTTGGCATCGCTGCTGGTGCTGTTTGACCTGTTTCGCGCCTTTCTGGAGCGCTGGGTGGACGGCCAATCCGAGACGGGGAGCCGCAAAGACCAAGCCCGCCTGATCCCGATATTTGTTGCCTTCCTGATGATCCTCGCCGCTCTGCCGGTGTTGGCCCTGATCTGGGGCGCAAGCCATAGCGAGCTGCTCAACATTTGGGAATGGCTGAATGCAGGGGTTTCTATTGGGGAAAGCCGGTTCTCAATCACGGATCTGCTGGTTTTTGTGCTGGTGTTTGGTGTGGGTTACACCATTACTCGCCTTGTGCAAAAAACCGTGCGCAGCTCGGTGCTCCCGCGCACCAAAATGGACACGGGTGGCAAAAATGCGATGCTGGCAGGCATTGGCTATGTTGGTATTTTCCTCGCCGCGCTGGCGGCGATATCCGCCACAGGGCTTGATCTCTCCAGCCTTGCAATCGTCGCGGGTGCGCTCTCTGTTGGTATCGGTTTTGGCTTGCAAAACATTGTGTCCAACTTTGTGAGCGGCATCATTTTGCTGATCGAGCGGCCTATTAAAGAGGGCGACTGGGTGGAGGCTGGTGGCATTGAAGGCACGGTCCGCAAGATATCTGTGCGTGCCACGCTGATTGACACATTTGACCGCTGCGCTGTGATTGTGCCCAATTCAGACCTAATCGCCAGCAGCGTAAAAAACTGGACAGCACCTGATATTACAGGGCGGCTTAAGGTTTCAGTCGGGGTCGCTTACGGCACCAACCCTGAAAAGGTGAAAGACATTCTCACCGAGATCGCCACTGCACACCCGCAAGCGCTGCTTTACCCCGCGCCCTCGGTGGTGTTTGTGAATTTTGGTGCCAGCTCACTGGATTTTGTCGTGCGGATATTCCTGCGCGACGTGAATAAATCCCTCGGGGTGCGCTCGGATATTAACTTTGCCATCGCCAAGCGGTTTGAGGAAGAGGGCATTGAAATTCCGTTTAACCAAAGTGATGTAAGCCTGCGCAATGTCGGCGAAATAGGCGAGGCCCTGCGCATGGCCCTGCACCCAAAGGCTGATACATGACCGAAAAACTGTTTATGGCAGATGCTTATCTGCAAGAAGCTGAAGGCACTGTGCAGGCCCATACGCCAGAGGGCGGCATAGTGCTGGACCAAAGCATCTTCTATCCGACTGGTGGCGGGCAAATGGGTGACCAAGGCCGGTTTGGCGATGTTGAAATTGCCACAACTGTTAAGGCGGAGGGCGGCACCATTGTGCTGGTGCCCTCTGAGGGCCAAACGCTGCCAGCCATTGGCAGCACTCATTTGCAACAGCTGGATTGGGAGAACCGCCACCGCATGATGCGCCTGCACACGGCCTTGCACTTGCTTTCGGTTGTCATACCCTTGCCCGTAACCGGCGGGCAAATTCGGGCTGAGAAGGCGCGGTTGGACTTTGCTATGCCGGACCCATTGGAAGACAAGCAATCGGTTGAAGATGCATTGAATGCGTTGGTTGCGGCTGACCATTTGGTAAGCACGCAATGGATTTCAGAGGACGAACTCGACGCCAAACCCGAACTCGTAAAAACAATGTCTGTTCAACCGCCCCGTGGGGCTGGCCGTATTCGGCTTGTGCGAATAGGCGATAGCAATCAAATAGATTTGCAACCTTGCGGCGGAACGCATGTGCGCCGCACTCGCGAAATTGGACGACTCCGTCTGGGCAAGATGGAAAAGAAAGGCCGTGTAAACAGGCGGCTAAACGTATTTCTGGATGAGTAAACCTAACAAAGCTTTTCACAAATAATTTTGAGGTTCTAATATGTCCGCATGTTGCTGCAATGTATCGCCGTCTGCCATGGCAAGTATGTCAGCTATGGCTCAGGTCAAAATCGCACCACCCGTTGTACCGCTTCAACTTACCGCCCTTGCATCCATTTGTGCTGGGCAACCCGGCCCAGCAGGGCGAAATGATTTGAACTTGGCCGCGCTGCTCCCGCGCCTGCCTAAAGTCAACATGAAGATCAATGGCCAGCTGGCGCAACTGGCCGCTAAGCTGACAATTGGCCCGTTCGCCATTGCCGACCCGATCAAACTCGCTGCGCAGGCACAGATTATGGCCAACAGCCTAAACGGCTCGGTTGCGCCGATGTTGCAAGCATCAATGAAGGCAGACATTTCGGCAATTATGAAGCTTGCGGTCGTTGCCAAACTAATGGCACAGTTGAAAATCGCAGGACTAGACCCGCTTGCGCCCGGTTTTGCAGCCTCCGCCATGGCAATGCTACAAATGCCGGCCCCGCCGAAAGTGATCTTACCGCCTCCGGCTCATTTGCCAAATATTACTTTGCTCGCGACCCTCCCCACGTTGGTCAAGCTCTCGGCCGCGCTCAATATCCCCCTTGGAGATCCTGCGGCCGCATCTATGATCAGCGCAAAGCTAAGCGCAATGGCCAGCATCAAGCCACCCACATTGTCGGTCAAGCTTTCGGTGCTCCTAAAAATGGCGGCCGTGGTGAGTGCAGTGGCGACGATCACTGAGACGTTTGGCGCAGATGCTTTTTCGCCCGCTGGAATGATGCGAGTTAGTCTTATGGTGAAAGCTGTTGCGGCGCTGCCACCCTTTCCAGCCATCGATTTAAGTGCGCTAGATGTGTTGCCCAAGGTGGATGATGTGATCATGGGGGCCGACATTGCCAGCAAATCTATGATATCTGCCTCGGTCGCTGGCTTGAAGCCGCCGAGCATTCCGATCACAGCAACGTTGTCGGCGAGTATCGCCATGCAAGCAGCCCTCAGCGGTGCGGTAAAAATCCCGCCGCTGGCATTTTGCACAAACTGCGGAATGTAGCGTTTATTGGCTTGATCTACACAATCGTTTGGTTATAAAGACGCTTCGTGGACAGGTGGCCGAGTGGTCGAAGGCGCACGCCTGGAAAGTGTGTAGGCGGGGAACCGTCTCCAGGGTTCGAATCCCTGTCTGTCCGCCACCTCATCTTTTTTACAATTGTTAACGGCCCCTTTGGCGTGGTTATATGTTTTATTTTACTGACCAAACCCACCCAATTCGATTTATCTCTATCTTGTTCGCTTTGCCCTGCATGTTTTCCTTGCGTGATAGATAAGGTGGTATTTTGGGATGGCACATATTGGCGGAAAGTTGACAAAGAAGCTGGTGCAGAATCTTGGCGCGGGCGACATGGGGATGGCAACGGGCTGCATTTGGTTGTTGACCGGCCGGGGGCGGGTGTTGGAATATTGACGCGTGGCGCGGCAGAGGCTCAACCCGCGCTATAACGCACAGGGCGAAATCCCGACCTTTGAAGAGATTTGCCAACTGGTACATATTGAGCGGCTTCCACCATGGAGGGAGGCCAAGCACGGCCAGCAGTGGATTAACACTTCGTGCAATTACGCTTTCCCAAAAATTGGCCGGATGCCAGTGGATAGCATTGCTGAACCCGAGGCGCTTATCGCCAATCTGGACAGAAAAGCACGAATTCGCGCGGCGATTTGCGCAACGCATTCAGGTGGTGCTGGATGTGGCCAAATCAAAAGGCTTTCGCTCCGGTAAAACCCTGTAACGGCGACAAAAGACGGGCAGGTATTGCTCAAGGTGAAGGCCAAGCCCAAACACCATGCGCAGGCAGGATATTCAAGCCTTTTGGCAAAACCTTTCAGGCCGCAATGCGATGTCCGCCAAAGCGCTGATGTTCACCTGCCTAACCGGAAGCCAGATCAGTGAAGTGTTGGGGCCAAATAGGAAGCGTTTGGCTCCATAGATAATATCTGGACGGTCCCTGAAGCGCGCATGAAGCCTGATACCATCCACCGCGTCCGCTTACACCCGAAATGCTGGCTATTATTGATCCTCTACAAGTCATGCAAAGCGAGTACGTTTTTGAGGGGCGGAAACCCCATAAGCCGCTTTCCAATGTGTCTAACTTGATCTGTCGCGGTCTCAGAATTGCCACCAACAGGGTGGACCAACGATCTATTTCCAAAGCATGGGCCAACGCTTTCGGGACTTTGCGCTGGTAGTCGTAGCGACCGCGCTCTTCTAGCAAATATCGGATTTTGATGAGCTATCATTTCTGTAATCCTCAGGACAAAAATACAGAAAATGGCCCGAAAAAATGTGTAAGAATGTTGTTCCGGGTAATCGCCAATAAAATAGGGGAGAGTTCAGAAGTGGTGGGCGACCCTGGAATCGAACCAGGCGTGAGTCGCCTCGAGGGAGTTACAGTCCCCTGCCACACCTTGCGGCCTGTCGCCCAAACACTTCTGTGGGGTTGGATAATCTGCCCCGCGGGCGGCGTCAATGGGCAAATGAACATGGGTTGAGAAAAAAACAAAAAGTTCTGGAGCGGCGCGCCTGGCGTTGCATGGCTTTGCGGTATCTTGTTCGCGCCGCGCGAGGAGGTTTGCGCTTGTGGCGAGGCTCCTTGGTGCGTGCCACAAGCGCTGGTTTTCAAGCGTGGCGCGGATGCAAGCGCGACGGTGCGCGCCGCATCAGGGCTTTTGGCGGCCACCGGATTTGAAGGCAAACAACCACATGGCGGCCAATCCTATGGATACAATTCCGTTCCAACCCGCCATGGAAATGCCAAACAGGCTCCACGGGATATCGTCACAGCGCACAACAGGGCGGGCGAAAAGATCCTCTACTGTGAGGGTGCCGGTAAGGCTGGGCAAGCCGGTGCAGGTATCGGGGCCATCCCAGAATTTTAGCTCCACGCCCGCGTGGTAAAAGGCAATCCCAGCACCAACTAGCACTACAAGCCCCCCAAAAAGCGCAATCCAGCGGCTGGGCAGGAAAAACATCACTAAGCCAAGCGCAATGGCTATTGTATGCGGCCAGCGCTGCCACAGGCACAACTCACAGGGGGCCATATCACCGATATACTGAAAGCCCCAAGCGCCCAGCATCATACCCAAAGAGCCAAGTGCGGCCAGCAGCGTGATATTTTTTGCCATTTTTTGCATCCTTAAAGGAATTTAACGGCCACAAAGCCGCCTATAAGCAGGGCAAGGGCGAGTGTAAACATGAGCCCCAGCCGCTTTTCTATGAAGGTTCTAATCGGAACGCCAAATTTCCACAACAGCGCCGCGATGACAAAAAAGCGAGCAGCCCTTGCCAGCACCGAGCTGAGCACAAACACGCCAAAATCAAGCCCTGTGGAGCCGGAAAGAATAGTGATAACCTTATAAGGAAACGGAGTGACGCCCGCGACCAGCACGGCCCAAGCGCCGTATTCGTTATAGGTTTCTTTAAACTGGTCAAATTGTGAGGCTTTGCTATAAAAATCCAGCAAGGGCTGGCCGATGCTTTCAAACAGCACCGCGCCGATATAATAGCCAAACATGCCGCCCAGCACCGAGGAAATGGTGGCGATGAATGCGATCAAAAAGGCCCGGCGGGGCAGGGCGATGATCATAGGGATCAAGAGCACATCTGGCGGGATAGGAAAGACCGAGCTTTCAATAAAAGCGATAGCCGCGAGTGCATAAAGCGCGTATCGGGATTCGCCAAGGCGCATTGTCCAGTTATAAAGGCCACGTATCATAAATGCTCCCGTGTTTGGGTAGAGGTGCCCTATAATACGGGGGCTGGTCAAGGATTAACCGCCTGCCGTGGCACCGTAAGCACGATCAAAACGCCGTGCATCCAGGTCTTCCTTTGATATCCAGAAATCAGCGATGCCGGCATCACAAAACATAAACCCGTTGGCGCGGTCACTATCAAGCTGCAAAAGCTTGATACCTTGCCCACCTGTTGGATTTGTTTTATTAGATTTTGCACCAAAAATCATGTGCTCGGCCTCCGTAGGGGTGGAGAGAAGCTGGGCTGTAAAATGGCTTGTAAAACCCTTTGGAAGCTGGGCTTTTATCTCGTTGTCCCAAGCTGCACGGCGCGCGAGATCTATGAGAAGTTCATTGATCGTGTTGGCAAAGTTTTGGGTCGTGAGATTGGCCGTGATCCACTCATTATAGCGATGCAGCACATCCTTTGGTAAAGGCGCGCTTTCTTGGACGCTATCCACGGCTATTTTAAGCGTTAGCAGCGCTTCTAGCTCGGTTTTGCCTGATTTCAGCGCTTCGTGATAATCCTCAATGATAGAGGCTTTGCTCGGCGGTTTGTTTTTGTAATAGGCAATCATGCGCTTGGCAGATAGCTCTTTTTGCTGCAACTGATCGATGAATACGCCCAGCACAAAGCTGGCGATATTGCGCGAATAGGGGAAAACGCCGCCAAACTTGTCGGGCGTAAAAACTGTGCGAGACAGCCTGCGCCGCCCCGCCTGTTTGTGGGCCTCGATTTCAGCATTACTCAGCCGCAGGGCGGTTATCAGCTTTGGTGACTGTGATGTGTCCAACACAGGAAGGATAGCGTTAATTTGCTCGGTTTGTTGCTTTGAAACGGCGTCGAAATACCCGGGGCTATTGGCTGGCACATTCTGGGGGGCTTCGACCTCATAGGTTTGGATGATATGTGGATCAACGGGCCAGAACGGATAGGTTTTTAGCGTGTTATTGTTATAGCCGCCACTCATTTGCTCAAGCTCGTGGCCGATATAAGGGAGCGTGTCTGGTAGGGGCACTGCCTTCAGGGTGCCGGTCTCCTCTTTCGTATAAAGCACTTTTGTGCTTTCGCCGGGCGCGTCTTCCCAGAGCATTTCCTCGTTTATATCAGCAAAGAAAAACAGAGTGCCGGAGTCGGGGAGCTGAGGTCCGCCCGGTAGTTTTGGCATATCGGCGCAATATATTTGCGCTAAAAAGTGCAACGGAAAGCCAGTTTCGCCGGAAACTGGCCAAGCCAAACCCTTGGGCAAGGTCGGTGTGCCGCCAAAATAGGATCGCACATTTGTGGTGGCGTTTATGGGCCAGCGGCGGCGTAGAAAAATGGCGGACGCTTTGTTGTCATCCAACAGTTTGTCAATTTGGGTGGGGGAAAGCTCCACGGGTTTAAGGGTCCGCTTCTGGCGCGGGTTTGCTTGCTGCTGCCCCGCATTTCCGCCTATTGCCTTCCTGAGGCCAGCCAATAGGTTATTGGTTGCTCTTCGGGAAAAAATGATGGCTACAAGGAAGGGCAAAAATATTCTGATAGCTGGGGAGGCATCAAGCCGATCCAGCAGGAAAAAAAGTGCCAAAAAACAGGCTATAAGCGACAAAAATGAAGATCAGTATGGAAAAGAAATTTTGCAAATTGGCACCTCGTGCTGTTAGCGTAAATGGTAGCACACCAAAATGGGTTTTCAAGCCACTCCGGAAATATTCTCGGGTACAAATCTCAACAAGCCCTAGCTTTGGCAGCCAAAAAAACGATCAGTTTCATGATCTCGAACTCATACGGGTTCGCACTTTGGGGCAGGCCGCTGATAAATTGCATCTGGAGGCGGAAGCCATGGCGCATTTTGCGCAGGCCAAAGTGCTCAACCGCAGCTTCCATCAAAACCCGCCGCCGCCAGAAGCTTTTTGGGACGACTGCGAGATGTGTGCGGCTGACTACCAGCATGACGTTGCCAATAGCTGGGTTTACCCTTCGCTACACCGTGATGAACCTGTTTTTCTGGTGGGCTTCCCGCGATCAGGCACCACATTGTTAGACACGTTTTTGCGCTCGTTGGCACGAAAGTCCTATTATGAGGAAGTGCGCGGGCATAAGCCAAAAGGGTTGGTGATAGACAGGCTGCCGATGAACTTGGTGTATGCGGGCGAAATCCTGCGGGTTTTCCCGCGCGCTAAGTTCATTTTGGCACTGCGAGACCCCGCTGATGCCGTGCTGAGCTGCTTTATGCAAAGTGTCAGGCTCAACCCGCCGATGGCCACGCTTGATACCCCGACAGACGCGGCCAAAACCTATGCGTTTTCGATGGGTATCTGGCAGAAGACCGTTAAGGCGCTGGCACCGGCGGTGGTGACCACCCGGTATGAAGACCTGAGCGTCAATCCGGAAGAGACCCTCCGGACGATTCTGTGTTTTTTAGGCATCGAATGGGAGGGGGCCATGCTGGACCATCAGCGTACGGCTTAAGCGCGCGGTCGCATTAATACCCCAAGCCGCACACACGTGGTGAAACCGCTTTATCAATCCGCCGTGGCGCGTTGGGAGCGTTATCAGCAACTGATGTCCGAGGCGGTAGAAATTTTTGCCCCGTGGCGCAAGGAATTTGGTTATTGCGATTGACCTTTTTTGAGCGCTTCGCTAAACGGGGCCTGCGTGTGCCCGAGTGGCGGAATTGGTAGACGCAGGGGATTCAAAATCCCCCGCCGCAAGGTGTGCCGGTTCGAGTCCGGCCTCGGGTACCAAAAAGCACTTTTCTAAAGTCCAGTGACACCCTTAATCTCCTTATATATAAGGAGATTAAGGTGTTGTTGCGTCCAATGCCGTCCGACGCCGTGGGGGTACATCCTGATGAATTGGGGGTATCGGAGGGAAGCTAGAAAAGAGATACCCCTAGTATGGCCCTTACTGATGCCAAAATTAGGAATCTAAAACCCAAAGAGCGGCCCTACAAGATTGCCGATTTTGATGGGCTTTATGTTCACGTAACGGCTCAAAGCTGTGGCGCATGAAGTATCGCATTTCTGGAAAAGAGAAGCTGCTGGCAATTGGCACCTACCCAGCAGTGAGCCTTTTGGCGGCGCGAAAAGCGCGTGACGATGCTAGAACGCAGATTGCCAACGGTGTAGACCCTAGCCAGCTTAAGCGTGAAAACGCATTTACACATAAAGATTTGCAAAGCCGAACATTCAGCAAGGTTGCTGAAATGTATCTTGTTAAAATCGAGAAAGAAGACCGAGCGGAAGCCACACTGAAAAAGAATCGTTGGTATCTGGATATGGCTATCGCCGATTTCGACAAAAGACCGTTAAATGAAATTACGTCGCCTATCGTGTTGCAATGCCTAAGAAAGCCAGAGGGCAGGGGTAATTATGAAACGGCACGCCGGTTGCGCTCGTCAATTGGGGCTGTTTTTCGCCACGCTATCGCAATCGGCCTTGCCGATAATGACCCAACCTACGCTTTGCGCGATGCACTAATACGGCCCACAGTAACGCACCGAGCGGCTATCACTAGTCCAAAGGCGCTGGGCGCGTTGTTGGTGGCTGTGGACGGTTTTGATGGGCAGGTAACGACAAAAATAGCACTTCACCTTTTGGCAATTCTTGCACAGCGCCCCGGCGAATTACAAAACGCCCGCTGGGATGGACTTGTTCCGTTTTAGTGCCGCTTCTGTTGCTCATTTAAGCGACCTTTGTTTCGCAAGCCAAGGGATTTTCCAGCCTGATGTTGAGTGTCTACGGCGTGGATTATAAAAGCCATTGATGTATTCGAAGATAGCTATCTCAGCGTCCCTGCGTGTTTGCCATGAATGCCGCCAGATCAACTCGGCCTTGATCGTCTTGAGGAAGGTTTCCATTGCTGCATTGTCATAACAATTTTCTTTGCCACTCATAGACGCGTTAAAGCCATGTTCGCGCAGAATCTTCTGGTAATCGTGTGAACAATATTGGCTGCCTCGGTCTGAATGATGGAGGCAGCCTTTGGTCGGTCTGCGCAGAGCTATCGCCATTTCTAACGCCCTAATTGCCAAATCCCTCTTCATTCTGTTCGACACAGCCCAACCGATCACGCGGCGCGAATACAGGTCCAGAACCACGGCCAGATATATAACCAGCCTTCGCGTGTCCAGATGTAGCTAATATCACCCACCCACTTCTGATTGGGCTGATCTGCTGTGAAGTTACGATTCAGCAGGTTCGGTGCGATGTTGAACTTGTGATTACGGTCCCCCTCTCGGCAGATTGCTGTGCAATCGCCTGCCGGGCAATGGTTGTCACCTTATGTTTGCGGGTTCTCACAACAGCAATACCGTTTTGGCGCATCAGCCTGCCAATACGGCGATGCCCAACATCAAAGCCCAGCTCCTTTAGTTCTTCGGTCATCCTGGGGCGGCCATAGCTGCCCAGAGACAACGTGTGTTGTTCTCTAATATGGGCCAGCAATACCATATCCTTGTGGTGGCTTTGACGGATCGGGCGTGACTGGAAGGCTCGAAAGCCACGTGAACTGACATTCATGATACGGCACAATCGTTCGGTTGGGACTACCCTACGATTTTCTTCGACAAACTGGAACCTCATGGCTTTTGGTTCGCGAAGAATACGGTTGCCTTTTTTAGGATGTCCCTCTCGCAGAAGACGGTTCTCTTTTCGCAGCTCCGCAATCTCTCACTCCAGATCAGATTGAGCAGTAGGTTTCTCAGGGGTCTTTCGATCTTGCTGTATCCAGTTGCTCAATGTTGAAAACCCCCTTCTCGGGCATGTAAACATGCCCTGCCAGGCAGTGGATGCCAAAATCGGCGGCCATCTGCTTGCGCCCCTCTCATCGATACTGCGTATCGACTACCGGGCAGTGGTCAGCCCACTGGTTAGGGCAACCCTAACCGCCTCCTGCCTGAATTCTACTGTGCGTTTCGTTCCCATAGTCGTTCTCCTTTTGCGCATAATACGCGGTTAAAGGAGCGGCACAATTCCGCGACAGGTCCAGATGACCAACTTAACGGAAAATAATCCTGATGAGGCTTAAAGGTTTTTCTGACTGACACAGCAGCCCTACTCGTCAACCTAATTGCAAAAGCCTTGCCCACGCCATTTGGTTTTGCCCAAATACGCAGCCCAAACCCACGTATAGAGGTATCGGCAATCCAACGTTCAGATTTATCTGTTAACGAAGCCTCATCGACAAAGCTTTGCGTCAGGGTGCGCCGCTCAACCAATCACAACTCCTAAAAATGGATGGCGCGGCCATAGGCGTCGAGCACACTTTCATGCATCATCTCAGACAGCGTAGGGTGTGGGAAAACCGTGTGAAACAGGTCTTCCTCAGTGGTTTCCAACTGCCGCCCGATCACATAGCCCTGAATGAGTTCTGTCACCTCAGCTCCCACCATATGCGCGCCCAAAAGCTCGCCGGTTTTGGCGTCAAAAATGGTTTTCACCAAGCCCTCCGCCTCGCCCAAAGCAATGGCTTTGCCGTTGCCCATAAAGGGGAACCGGCCCACCTTTATGTCCAGCCCTGCCTCTTTCGCTTTTGCCTCCGTCATCCCCACGCTCGCCACCTGCGGCTGGCAATAGGTGCAGCCGGCAATGCTTTCCGGCTTCACCGGATGCACCTTTTGGCCCGCAATCTTCTCGGCCACCATCACCCCTTCATGGCTGGCTTTGTGCGCAAGCCACGGAGCCCCCGCGATATCACCAATCGCATAAATTCCTGGGATTTTGGTGGCACAGTATTCATTGGTCACAATATGGGTTCGGTCAATTTCCAGCCCCAAGGCCTCCAGCCCTAACCCCTCGGTATTGCCAATAATCCCGACTGCCGAAATGACGGTGTCAAATTCCTCAGCAATCGTCTTTCCACCAGTCTCAATATGAGCCGTGACCTTGCCTTGGCCACGGTCCAGTTTCTTAACCATGGATTTCTCCATAACCTTCATGCCCTGCTTTAGGAATTGCTTCTTGGCAAAACCCGCAATTTCGGCGTCTTCCACTGGCAGCACGCGGTCCATAACCTCAACCACGGTTGTGTCGGCCCCCAGCGTGTTAAAAAAGCTGGCAAATTCAATGCCAATGGCGCCAGAGCCTATAACAAGCAGCTTTTTGGGCATTCGCACAGGGTCAAGCGCGTGCCGATAGGTCCAAACCAAGTCACCATCCGCCTCCAGCCCCGGGAGTTCTCGCGCCCGCGCGCCCGTTGCAATAACAATGTTTTTGCCAGTAAGCGTATCCTTACCAACCTTAACCTGCCCAGCGGCGGGAATGCTGGCTTCGCCCATAATGACATCAACTTTATTCTTTTTAAGCAAGTGTTTTACGCCCGCAGATAGCTGAGACGCCACCCCGCGAGACCGCTTCACAACGGCCTTCAGGTCATAAGAAATCGCATCCGCCTTCAGGCCAAATTCCCCCGCGCGCTGCATCAGGTGAAACACTTCTGCCGAGCGCAAAAGCGCCTTTGTAGGAATGCAGCCCCAGTTGAGGCAAATGCCCCCCAAATGCTCCCGCTCAACAATGGCTACTTTCAGGCCAAGCTGCGCACCACGAATGGCCGCCACATAGCCGCCCGGGCCAGCGCCGATAACGATAAGATCATAAGTAGGCATGGAAAATCCCTTCACAATTGCTCGCCTGCGACAATAGCGCACCACGCCGCAGGTGCAAGGGGGGCAAATGCATGGCAGTTATGCACAATGCGCGCCGAGCGAAGCGAGGCCACGGCCAGCGGCAGGCATTTTCAGCTTGCTGAAAATGTGCTTTTCCCGAGTGGGGTGGTTTTATCGCGCAGTTTTGCGCACAAACTGCTGTGGTAGCTCCGCAGAGGGAAAAGCAAGCCCGTTGGAAATGCACATAATCCCTAAGCAAGCAAGGAACCCTCCGTCAGAATTGCTTTTGCTACGCAAAAACATTCCTAACGTTTGGGCGGTGGCCTCGCTACGCTCGGCGGTTCTAGCCAAAAAGCTCGTGGCAAAGCTCCAACGCTTCCACCAGCTTATCAACCTCTTCCACCGTGTTATATAATCCAAAACTGGCGCGGCACGTCGCCGAAACGCCCAAATGCTGCATCAGCGGCTGGGCGCAGTGGTGCCCTGCCCGCACGGCTATGCCTTTCTGGTCAACGATTGTTGAAATATCATGCGGGTGCGCCCCCCCCGCCATTGTAAAGCTAAAAATGGCGCCTTTTCCAGCGGCGTTGCCCTGAATATTTAGCCAGTTCAGCCCGCTCAATTTCTCGTCGGCATAGGCTTTTAGCTTGGCCTCATGGGCGGCGATGTTTTTCATCCCGAGCCCCATCATATAATCCAGCGCCACCCCAAAGCCAATCATCTGCACAATGCCTGGCGTGCCGGCTTCAAACTTGTGCGGCGGCACGTTATAGCTCACAGCATCGCGCGTTACGTCGGCAATCATATCGCCGCCCCCCATAAAGGGGCGCATCTCGTCCATGCGCTCTTTGCGGATAAATATCGCGCCCGAGGCCGAAGGGCCATAAAGCTTATGGCCGGTAATCGCATAGAAATCGCAGCCAATATCGGCCACATCTACGGGCATATGCACCGTGGCCTGAGAGCCATCAATGCAAGTGGCAATGCCGCGCGTGCGGGCCTCTTGGCAGATGGTTTTTACATCCACCACCGTGCCTAGCACGTTAGACATATGGGTGATTGCAATCAGCTTGGTTTTATCACTAATCGCATCAATCACACTTTCCGCGCTTAAGGATCCATCCGACGCAGGCTCAACCCATTTCAGCACCACACCATAACGCTCACGCAAAAAGTGCCACGGCACAATATTGGCGTGGTGTTCCATCACTGAAAGCAAAATCTCGTCGCCCGCCTTCAGGTTTTCCACGCCCCAGCCATATGAAACCAGATTCAGCCCGTGGGTAGAGCCGGTGGTAAATAGCACTTCTTCCTCAGAAGGCGCGTTTAAAAACCGCTTGATGGTGCCGCGAACGGCCTCGTATTTGTCAGTCGCCAAATTGCTTAAAAAATGCAGCCCACGATGCACATTGGCATATTCCTCAGCATAGCCCTTGGTGACCGCATCAATTACAGCCTGTGGTTTTTGCGAAGACGCGCCATTGTCAAGGTAAACCAAAGGTTTACCGTTCACTTGGCGCGCCAAAATAGGGAAATCCTTCCGGATTTCGTTAACACTATACATGAGCTAAGGCCCTTAAATAATCCCGTTTACTCTCATATAAAGCGCAAAGAACCACATTACCATGGCCACAAATGTCATCCCTGCAAAAACAGGGTAGATTTGCTTGGTATGATGGGCTTCAGCAATCCCTGCCGAGATAAAATAAACAAAGGGAATCAAGCTCATCCAATAGGGAGCTTGAGAAACGAAGGTATCTTGCAAAATTGGAAACTGTGTTTCAAGGGACGCAAATAACACGGTTACGAGCGCAAAAAACAGCCCAAAAGGTGCGGCTACGAGGCTGCCCCAAAACACCCCCGCACGGGTAGATTTCCAGCTACCTGTGCCGCCAAATAGCCGCATAGCAAAGCCCAATACGAGCGAAAAGATGTAGACCGACGCCGTGCGCGCAAACAACGCCACCACCAGCCAAATGCCAATTTCAGCGGGCAGCATATTTTTGGCACCAAGGGTTGGGGCCACCACAGCCTTAAGCGCCCATGACAGGAAAAACACCATGTCAGACAGCAGAATATAAAACAGCAACCGCCCCTCGGACGGGTTTTCATTGATAATGCGCCGGGTTGATGCGCGCATATCTTTCCAGGCATCAAAAATACGCATCGCCAAGCCAGAATGCTTGGTTTGATACGTGCCTATTTCGGTGGTGAATTCTCTATCTTCTAACGTTTCAAGCGGCTCAGTCGAGCCTTCTTCGCTTGCTTCCATGGTCATAATTACGTCTCGTCTATTACTATCCGATGATTAATACTCTGAATACAATAGTTAACGCAAAAACTGTCAAAACTATGGCCATACTTGGGAGATACGGTGATCTAAACCCCTCAGCCACGCTCAAACAGGCACCCCATACAAAGGCAAATAGTAAAAACATGCCAACAGGTAATGCTGTGGCCAACCATAGCACAGGAAACAATGATTGCAATATAGTTGACAGTAAAGCGAAGGGTGAAACAACAAGTAACGCCCAAAAAAGCGCCAGACGTGCCGAATAGCCGTTGCCGTTGCCACTAAATATTTTAGAGACGATCCGTGATATTGAAGCCACGGCATAAAACAACAAGGGCGCAAAAAAGAACGACGCCACAAGATTGGTGACAATAATTCCCGTGCTGCTGATCTCCTCGGAATCTTGCGCAGAAGCGCTTGCAAGCAAGTTCGGAATGCGCGCCACAAAAAACAACAGGATAGCCACGATAAGGAAGATGAGCAGCCGCTCTTCGCCCGGTCGCTCATCAAGCCGACGCTGCATTGAGGCGCGCGGGCCTTTATAAGCCCGCAAAATCTCCCCCGCTATGCTCACGTTTTATGCCGCTCCGCCCAGCCTGAAAGCCGTGCCCGAATATCATCGGCAAGCACCTCGTCCTCGATTTCTTGAATTGCTTCATCCAGAAATGCGATGATCATCATATTTTGCGCCTCTGCCCGCGGCACCCCGCGCGACATCAGGTAAAACAACGAGTTTTCATCAACCGCGCCGCAGGTGGAGCCATGTGAGCAGGCCACATCATCGGCATAAATCTCCAGCTCTGGTTTGGCGAGGAAATTGCTGTCGTCGTCTAGCAATAGCCCTTGGCTGATCTGGTAGCCATCGGTTTTTTGCGCATCGGGCTGCACCAAAATTTTCCCTTGGAAAACCCCCGTAGCACCGTTTTTCAGCACCTTCTTAAACACCTGACGGCTTTCGCAGTTAACGGCGTCATGGGTTATAAAAATCGTGTCATCATGCAGGAAATCACCGTCACCCAAGCAGGCTCCGGCCACGCTGGCCTTGGTGTCATCGCCATTAATGTCGATCACCACCTCGTTGCGTGTCAACACACCGTTCACCGTCAGCGTAAAGCTCTTGAAATGGCTCTCAGCGCCCAAGCGAGCAAAAATAGCCGTGGCCGCAAGGCGCGCGTGGTCCCGCCCTTGTGCGCGCAAATGGTGGAAAGTGCCGCCTTTCGCCACGTCTACTTCCATCACCGTATTCAGCCTAGAGGCCCCCGCGCCATTTTCCAAAATGTTCAAGTCCGCGCCGCTTTCAACCCGAACCACATGGTGCAAAACCGCGTCCGAAGTCGTATTCTCACGGCAATACCGCAAGGCAACCGGCTTAGAAACCTTGCCCGTTGCCCGAATAACGACGCCCTGCCCCGCCAGCGCTGTATTCAGCGCCGCAAACGGCCGCTTCACAGGCGATTGGCCATTGCCCTCCAACACGCCAAACACGTCAGACGCCCAGTGGATATCCGCGCTCAGCGCCTCCTCAAGCGTAGAAATTTCAAGGCCTTCCCCGCTCAAATCGTCAGATTGCTCGGGCGCATAAACCCCATCTACAAACGTAACCAGCAGCTTCTCAACCCCGTCAAAAACCGGAACTTCCTCAAGCTGCATAATCTCCACATCCGGCGCCTCAGCCGCGTTCAGCGCTGTCGGATTGGTATAACGCCAATACTCGTCCCGCCGACCAGCCGCGCCCATACCCAGAGTCCGCTCCCGCGCCGCGTGGCGCGTAGCCTCAGCCCAATCAGACCCTTTGCGCGGCGCGCTATGGCGCGCCAGCAGGGCCTCAGTGGGGTTGTCAAACTTAGCTTCGCCCATTACGCAACCTCATTCAGCAGGTCAGCATAGCCGTTGTTTTCAACTTCCAACGCCAGTTCCGGCCCACCAGATTTAATGATCTTCCCATCGGCCATAATGTGCACGACATCCGGCTTAATATGGTCCAGCAAGCGCTGGTAGTGCGTGATCACAAGAAAAGACCGCTTGCCATCGCGCAGCGCGTTCACACCTTCTGACACCAGCTTCATCGCGTCCACATCGAGGCCGGAATCCGTCTCGTCCAAAATGCACATCTTTGGCTCCAGCATCGCCATTTGCAAAATCTCATTGCGCTTTTTCTCACCACCAGAAAAGCCCACATTCACAGGGCGCTTCAGCATATCCGCATCAATCTTCAGGCTCTTCGCCTTTGCCCGCACAATCTTCAGGAATTGCGCCGCGTTCAGTTCCTCTTCCCCGCGCATTTTGCGCTGAGAGTTCACCGCCGTGCGCAAAAACGTCATGTTGCCAACCCCCGGAATTTCCACCGGATACTGAAACGCCAAAAACAGCCCCGCCGCCGCGCGCTCGTCTGGCTCCATGTCCAACAGGTCCGCACCGTCCAGCAGCACTTCGCCCTCGTCTACCACATAGCCTGATTTACCAGCCGCTACATAAGACATCGTCGATTTACCAGAGCCATTCGGCCCCATAATCGCGTGCACTTCACCCGGGTTGATCTTCAGGTCCATCCCCTTCAGGATTTGCTTATCTTCATCCTCAAGCGAGGCCTTCAGGTTTTTGATTTCAAACATTTATTTATTCCTTTTTATTCGTTCAGCGCAGTTTTTTTGCGGTCGTTGATTAGCATTTTTCCGATCTTCGCAGCGACAACAAGCGCTTTTCTTTTTTCTATTCGTTTGATGATGTGAAGTGTCAGCAAAGATAAACTCATCGACACCGCAAACGAAATCACCAATACCAATTCGATACCTATGATATCGCCAAAGAGAAAACCAATTCCGAAACTCAATCCGATCCAACAGCCGATCAAAACACTCAAAAATACGACCGTTTTCCAACTAAAAATAACGGTCTTAAGCGGCGGCCTATAAAGAGGTGGATTTATGCGTCTTCTCACGTCTTATCCCACGCTCCCCTCAAGTGAAATCGCCACAAGCTTCTGTGCTTCCATCGCAAATTCCATTGGCAGGGATTGCAGCACTTCCTTGGCAAAACCGTTCACGATCAAGGCCACAGCCTCTTCCTCGCCCATGCCGCGCTGGCGGCAATAGAAGAGCTGCTCATCATCCACCTTGCTGGTGGTAGCTTCGTGCTCTATCCGGCTGGAATTGTTGCGACATTCCATATACGGCACCGTGTGCGCCCCGCATTTATCGCCGATTAGTAGGCTGTCACACTGGGTGTAGTTCCGGCTGTCTTTGGCCTTCGGGTGCATCGAAACCAGCCCGCGATAGGTGTTCTGCGCTTTACCCGCTGAAATACCCTTAGACACAATCCGCGACTTGGTGCGCTTACCCAAATGCACCATTTTGGTGCCGGTATCCGCCTGCTGCATGTTGTTGGCAATCGCGATCGAATAAAACTCGCCCTGAGAGTCATCCCCGCGCAAAATGCAGCTTGGGTATTTCCACGTAACGGCGCTACCGGTTTCAACCTGCGTCCACATCACCTTGGCGCGGTCACCACGGCAATCAGCCCGCTTGGTCACAAAATTATAAATCCCGCCCACGCCGTTTTCATCACCCGGATACCAGTTTTGCACCGTCGAATACTTGATGTCCGCATCTTCCTGGATAACCAACTCCACCACCGCGGCGTGCAGCTGGTTTTCATCCCGCATCGGCGCCGTGCAGCCTTCCAAATAGCTCACCTGCGCGCCTTTTTCCGCCACAATCAGCGTCCGCTCAAACTGGCCGGTATTTTCAGCATTAATCCGGAAATAGGTGCTCAGCTCCATCGGGCATTTCACGCCTTCCGGGATATAAACAAACGAGCCGTCCGAGAACACCGCGCTATTCAACGTGGCATAAAAATTATCGGTCGGCGGCACCACGGTGCCTAGGTATTTTTTTACCAGCTCAGGGTGGTCCTTAATCGCCTCGGAGATCGAGCAAAAAATCACGCCCGCCGCTGCCAGTTCTTTCTGAAAAGTCGTGCCCACAGACACAGAATCAAACACCGCATCCACCGCAACCTTGCGGCCCTCTTCAGCGCCCTCAACGCCAGCCAGCAGCGCTTGCTCTGCCAAAGGGATACCCAGCTTATTGTATGTTTCCAAAAGCTTAGGGTCAACTTCGTCAAGGCTTTTGGGCTTTTCTACCATGCTTTTCGGGCGGGCATAATAATAGATATCCTGAAAATCAATTTCAGGATAATTTACCATTGCCCAGTCCGGCTCCACCATCTTTTCCCAGCGGCGAAAGGCATCCAGCCGCCATTCCAGCATCCATGCTGGCTCATCATTCTTCTCTGATATCAGCCGCACGATGTCCTCATTCACGCCCTTGGGCGCATATTCCATCTCGATATCGGTCTCAAAGCCATATTTATACTTCTCGCCAACCGTTTTCACCGCATCAACGGTTTCCGCGTCAACGCCTTCTTTGGCGATGCTTTCTTGCGTAGACATTTATTTCCCCTTTTGCCGCGCCTTATAGCGCTTGTATTCCTTCAGCCACGCATCCGCGAAGCTGTCTAGTTCTGCTGCCGTGGTGCTTGGGCCAATGCTGACCCGTATCGCACTTCCCGCTGTTATCTCATCATACCCCATCGCCCTTAACACCCGAGACGCCTTAACCTTGCCACTTGAGCAAGCCGATCCCGCTGACACAGCAAACCCCGCCAAATCCATCTGCATCACCTGCGTTTCCGCTTTCCAGCCCTTTACGGCAAAATAACTCGTGTTCGGTAGCCTAGGCACATCTTTGCCAAATATGATCAATTCAGGCACCTCATTCAAGAGCCGCGCCTCAAATACATTACGATTTTTCTCGACTATTTGCCACACCCCGTTGGCGAGGTCTTTAGCCGCAGCCTCAGCCGCCGCCCCCATGCCCGCAATGCCCACCACATTTTCCGTGCCAGAGCGCCGCCCCATCTCCTGCCCGCCGCCCTTTAGCGCGGCCACAAGCTCAATACCCTGCTTAACAATCAACGCCCCCGCGCCCTTTGGCCCGCCAAATTTATGCGACGAAATAATAGCGCGTTCAACGCCTGACCAGGCAAAACTGTAGGGGATCTTGCCAAACGCTTGCACAACATCGCTAAAGCCAGTGCCTTGCACGACCTCATAAATTTCGCCAGTTTCATTATTCGCCAACTGCTGCGCCACCTTCGCAATAGCGCGCGTTTCATCACCTGTCCAAACGGATACACAGTTATGCTCAAGTTCAGAGCCAAAATAGCCATGCCCAGCCAGTGCAAGCGCCGAAGCTTCCGTCGCACTGCTGGTAAATACGATATCAGCCCCCGAAGCGCCCACGGCCTCCGCCACCTGCCCCCGCGCCTTCTCCACAATCGCCTTGGCTGCCCGCCCTTCGGTATGCACACTCGAAGGATTCCCAAAGCAATCCATCGCCGACAGCATCGCCGCCCGCGCTTCTGGCCTAAGCGGCGCAGTTGCATTCCAGTCTAGGTAGACTCGTTTCATTTCTGCTCGCCGCCACGCGCTTCTGAGCGAAAATCTTCGTCAACCACGTCAATAAAGCTCGGCACCGCGGCACAGGGTGCCATCGCATCACTTGCAATGTCACACAGCCGGGTTTGGTGCAAAAACACATACACATGTGCCGAAAGCTGCTCCCACAGTTTATCCGTTAACTGCTGCGCATGGGTTCCCGCCTGTGCGCCGCTCACCCCCGCGCCCCGCGTCATCGCATCCATGTTTTCATCTACCGCGCCGAGAATTTCCGCGATCCGAATACTCTCACAGGACCGCGCGAGGCGATACCCGCCCCCCGGCCCGCGCACCGATTCCACAATGCCCGCCCGCCGCAGCTTCACAAAAAGCTGCTCAAGGTAGGCCAGCGAAATATCCTGCCGCTCTGAAATTTCTGAAAGCGAAACCAGCTCATCATCGCCGGCATTGGCCAAATCCGTAAGCGCAATCATCGCATACCGGCCTTTTGTGCTGAGTTTCATGCCCATTCCCCCATGTCGCGGTTGACGCAAGCGCCGTTAAAACTTAACTACGCTTGAGACGCGGGAAATCCCCGCCTTGTTCAAAGTCTTTTAAAAAACCCGAGTGAAAAGGTCAAACTTTAACGCACGGGTTAAACACGCGGAGAAATATATATGCCCGAGGTTATTTTCCCTGGTCCAGAAGGGCGGCTTGAGGGCCGTTACCATCCGCAAAAAGCCAAAGATGCGCCGATTGCGATCATCCTGCATCCGCACCCTGAAATGGGCGGCACGATGAACAATAAGGTGGTCTACAATCTGCACTACAAATTTTTTGAAATGGGCTTCACGTGCTTACGATTCAACTTCCGCGGCGTGGGCCGCTCACAAGGCGAGTTTGACCAAGGCATAGGCGAGCTGTCAGACGCCGCCTCAGCATTGGATTACCTGCAAGCCATGAACCCCAGCGCCAAGTTCTGCTGGGTCGCCGGCTTTTCCTTTGGCGCATGGATCGGCATGCAGCTCCTCATGCGCCGCCCCGAAATCACCGGTTTCATCTCCGCTTCGCCCCCCGCCAATATCAATGATTTCACCTTCCTCGCGCCCTGCCCGGCCTCGGGCCTCATCATTAATGGCTCAGCCGACCGCGTAGTGCCGCCTTCATCTGTGGTTGACCTTTCCGACAAGCTCAAAGAGCAAAAAGGCATCACCATCACCCATAAAGAAATCGAAGGCGCAGGCCACTTTTTTGACCCGGGGATGGACGAAATGCTTGGCAACGTAGATGAATACGTGCGCCGTCGGATGACAGAAACCACCCGCTAATTCCAAATATCCTAGGGGGGTGGCGCAGCCAACGGGGGATGAAATCCCCCTCCGCCCTCACCCCAATCCAAAACCGAACTGAAAGCGACCAAATGACCTATAAACCCAAATCCGAGTTTCTGCATATCATGCAGTCCCGCGGGTTCATGTCCGATTGCACCGACCTTGAGGGGCTTGATGAAGCACTGATTGCGGGCGTCGTGCCGGGGTATATCGGCTTTGATGCGACGGCGGACAGCCTGCATGTTGGCTCGCTGATCCAGATCATGATGCTGCGCTGGCTGCAAAAAACCGGGCATAAGCCGATCACGCTTATGGGCGGCGGCACGACCAAAATCGGCGACCCGTCCGGCAAAGACGAATCTCGCCCGCAGCTCACCACCGAGAAAATTAACGAAAACATCGCGGGTATCCGTAAGGTTTTTAGCAAGTATCTTGAGTTTGGCGATGGCGAAACCGATGCCGTGCAGCCCAACAATGCTGATTGGCTAGAGCAGCTCAACTACATTGATTTCCTGCGCGATTATGGCCGCCATTTCACCATTAACCGGATGCTAAGCTTTGATAGCGTTAAGCTTCGGCTTGACCGTGAGCAGCCGCTGACCTTCCTTGAGTTCAACTACATGCTCTTGCAAGCCTATGATTTCATGGAGCTAAACAACCGCTTTGGCTGTATGCTCCAGCTCGGTGGCTCTGATCAATGGGGCAATATCGTAAACGGGGTGGACCTCACACGCCGCATTAATCGCACGTCGGTTTTTGGCCTCACTACGCCCTTGCTCACTAAGGCTGATGGCTCCAAAATGGGCAAATCAGCCGCGGGCGCGATTTGGCTGAATGAGGACCGCCTGAGCGCCTATGAGTTCTGGCAATTCTGGCGCAACACGTTGGATGCCGATGTCGGAAAATTCCTCAAGCTCTTTACCGAGCTGCCGCTAGACGAGTGCGAACGCCTCGCCGCGCTTGAGGGTGCCGAGATTAACGATGCCAAAATTGCGCTGGCCAATGCCGCCACGGCCATGGCTCATGGTGAGGCCGCCGCACAAGCCGCCGAAGCCACCGCCCGCGAGGTTTTTGAAAAAGGCGGCGTGGGGGATGACCTGCCCACCATCACGCTTTCCAGCGAAGATATCGGCGATGGAATCAGCCTCGTGCAGCTTTTTGTAAAATCCGGCCTGTCCAAATCAGGCAAAGACGCTAAACGGCTTATTGCCGAGGGCGGTGCCAAACTGAATGATGAAGCGGTGAAGGAATCTGGGCGGATGGTCTCGGCCATTGAAATTGCCGCCACCATTAAGCTTTCAGCAGGCAAAAAACGCCATGCTTTGGTGAAAATCGACTAACATTCAACAAAAACAATGTGTCGCACTTGCCTTTGCCAGTGCGACCCTTAAATATGTCCAAATCAAAGATCGGACGTATCATGCAACAAATCATCATCATCGTGGCCGCCATTGCGCTTGGCCTGACTACAGGCGCGCTAACGGGCGGTTTTGCCTTTTCCTCAGCCGTTTGCCTTGTGGCGGGGATATTCCTCGTCACCCCAAGCCTTTTTAAATTTCACCTCAAAGATCTAGCGATGGTGAAAAACCACCTGCCCGCTTTTGGTAAAAACCTCTGGATCAACTATCTGTTGCTCACCATAGCCGCGCTCGCCATCGGTTATGCGAGCCAAGATATCGGCATTGCTGGCGCGCTCTTTTTGCTGGCGCTCTTGCCCGGTGGCGGCATGGTGATGATGTGGATCAAAACCAGCAAAGCCAATGTAAAGCTCGGGTTTATCATCTTTATGCTGAACCTCGCACTTTTGCTGCCGGTTACCCTGATATTCAGCCAATATTTCAACCTCGCGGCGCCATTTTTTCCGCCCGTTGACCTCAGCGCCGTGAGTGCCGTTGAGGCCGGAGCCGAAATAGCCCCCATGGGGCCCTTCATGATTTTAATCGTGATCCCGTTTATCCTCAGCCGCATCATCCTCAAGTTTTTTCCCAAGCTGGTTGAGCTTACGGGCCAGCACCAGCAGCTGATCTCAAAAGCCACAATGTTTGGCATTGTGTTCTACCTGTTTGCGCTCTCCACCTCGCAATTGCTGTTCGATGTATCCGTTATGGAGCTCGTGAAAGCCTTTGCCGCCACCGCAGTTTTCTATGCCATTGTGGTTATCGTTGCCGTGCTGTTCACAGATCGCTCGCCCGAAGGCAAAGCGGTGTTTTGGCATATCGCCACGCGCTACATCACACTGGCTCTAATTTTGGCGGTGTTTAGTGTAGACACCTTTGGCGCAACGTTCATCCTGCCCATCATGTTTGCCTATTTCATCCAAATTGGCGGCGCGGGTTTTTTGCGTGACTGGCAGCAAAAAGCCGATATTAAAATGACAGCATCAGCAAGGGAGTAGCTTCCGCGCAAAATACCGTCAAAGTTGCATACCTATGTAAAACGCCTTGATTAGCAATCATTTATTTACTATATACATGCCATAAAGATATTATTAAGGATTTATGTTATGAAACACTCCCTATTTGCAACCACTGGCGCTCTAGCCCTTCTCGCAGGTTCGGTTTCAGCTCAAGGCCTTTCTGGTACCATTGACCTAAGCTATGGCTATGTAGATGCCTCAAACGACAGGACCTACACCGAAAACCTGCTTGGTGCCGATGTATCGGTAGATTTCGAAACCGCCAGTGGCTGGTATTTTGGCGGTGAAGCCGCTTATGAAGAAGCCACAGGCATTGTGGGTAGCACTCACTACTTGCGCGGCACCACCCTTACTCTGCGGGCGGGTAACAGCTTTGGCTGGGGCACCGGCGAAATATTTGCGGGCTACCTAAATGGCGAAAGCAACGACGGCGCTGCCGAGCGGTTTTTTGTTGGGCTGAGTGCTGGTAAAGCCCTTTCCAACAAATTCAGCCTAAATGGCCAGATCGGATATCTGGATGGGGAAGATGATAACGGCATCGCCACCTTTGAGGACATGCTATCCCAAGCGGTGTTTGCCAGCTTTGGCGGCCGTTACAACATCAATGATGCTTTTAGCCTTGATATGGCGGTAAGTGGCGCCATCGGGGTCATGGACCAAGATAACGAGCGCGGCGATATTGGCGAGGTCTCACTCGGCCTGAACTATACGCTGCCAAACAGCCCGGCATGGACCCTCTATACCGATGCTAAATATACCTATTATTTCCAGCACAATGAAAATGATCAGGAAGATATTATGACATTGGGGTTGGGAGTTTCTTATAGCTTTGGTGCGCCAAGCCCGCGGGATGTGCTTGGTGACAGCCTGCCACTTGCGCAATGGGCTTCGGTTATGGAAGGCGTGCTTGAATAGCACCTGCACTTCAGAAACAGGAAAAGGGGCGCAACGTTTTGCGCCCCTTTTTTAATCCCCCAGCATCCACTCGGCATTGTCTGCAAAGGCATTAAAAGCAAAAGCAAAAACCACTTCGTGCGCTACGTCATTGCCGTTGGCATCATACACCCGAATGCTGCCAATATCACGGCTGGTGGCAATGGTGCGGCCATCAAGGGCGCTGGCCATCCCAGCCCGCCATACAATCCTAAAGCCCGCTTCTTCCAGCACCTCTGCATGTTGCAACCGCTCCAAGGGCCACGCCTTATTGCCCACACGAATAACGCGGGAAAGCGGCGGGATGCCATGGGGCGGCGGGTCTCCGCTATAAAGAAACGGACGGGCGGCGGTGTCATAACCGCTATAAGGGTTTTGGCCGTAGCGGCGATTATAGCCCTCTGGCCGCGCCATAATCAGCCCTTCAGGGTTGCGCTGGGTGAATTCCTCCAGCGATTCCGTCCAGCTCACCACCACCGTCAGCATGTTGCCCAGTTGGCTGCCCACAATCGCCTCGCCGGTAAATTGCTGCCACCAGCTCTCGGTTTGCCGGTCAAACATGATCATATCTGAATAGCGCAGCTTGCCCGACACGCCAAATTCCAACACCTTACCATTGACCCGACGGTCAAACACAATGCCTGAATTGCACAATGGGCAAAAGGTGACGGCCACGGGCACATCGCCCACAATGTCATTAGCAATTTCGTGCCATGTCAGGTAGCGCAGCGGGTAGGCACGCGGAGTTTCCCCTTCAATTTCAAGCGCGATTACAGGCTCTCTTAGCGGGATTTCATTGTCGCTCACGGCCAAAAATGCCACGCTCGCCAGCGCCGGAATACCGTCTTTTGGTGGCCCGCCCGAAATCACATCCACAAAGTTGATGCTTGATTTGTCAAAATCGGTAATTGGCCATTCGTTTTCCCAAAAGGTTACTTGGGCGATGGCGGGGGCCGCGGTAAATACTGCGGCCACTAAGGCGAGAGATTTGAGCATCTTGGCCCCCTTTTCAGTTTGATACTGGAAAGATGGGCCAAAATGAAAGTTTTATCCAGCCCGCTTCACGGGCTTGTGACGGCGCGTCACTCTGGCGCGCCATCGGCCTTGATATAAGCGCGGGCAATATAATCAGGGTCCGCCGCAACCGAGCCATTGGCGCTGCGGCTGCCAAGCTTAATGGCGTTCACCACGTCCATGCCCTCAATCACGCGGCCAAAAACGGTGTACTGGCCGTCGAGCGAAGCATAGTCCGTAAACATGATGAAAAACTGCGAATTGGCAGAATTTGGATCATTGGAGCGTGCCATGCCCACAATACCGGGGCCAAAGTGGATGTCAGAGAATTCCGCTGGAATGTTGGGCAGATCAGAGCCACCACGGCCAGCCGAGGCAGACTGATAGCCTTCACGTTTGCCAAACTGCACGTCGCCGGTTTGCGCCATAAAACCCTCAATCACACGGTGGAAAACAATACCATCGTAAGCCCCTTCCCGCGCCAGCGCGGAAATTTGCGCCACATGTTTTGGGGCAATGTCAGGCCGCAGCAAAATCTCGACGGTGCCATTAGCCTCGCCCGCAATTTCAAGAACCAGCACGTTTTCAGGGTCAATATCCTGCGCCATGGCAGGGGCGGCAAATGCCAACCCTGCCACTGCCAAAACCTTCAAAAAGCTCCGGCGAATCATACGTCTGCTGCCACTTTAACCGAAATCATCCGGCCCGGTGCCGCAGGTGGCTCGCCCTTAGGAATGGCGTCTACATGCTCCATGCCCTCAAGCACGCGGCCATAAACCGTGTATTGGTTGTTCAAAAAGTGGCCATCAGCCAGCATAATGAAAAACTGCGAGTTGGCAGAATCAGGGCTTTGCGAACGGGCCGCGCCCAGCACGCCACGGTCAAACGGCAGGCTTGAAAACTCCGCCTTCAGGTTTGGCTTATCAGAGCCACCGGTGCCTGCCATGCGCAGGTTAAAATTGTCTTCCATGTCGCCATTGGCCACATCGCCGGTTTGCGCCATAAAGCCATCAATTACACGGTGGAAGGTCACGTTGTCATATTCGCCTGCGCGAGCTAGCTCCTTCATGCGCTCCACATGGCCGGGGGCCACATCTGGCAGAAGCTCGATAACGACATTGCCACCTTCCACTTCAATAATAACAGTATTTTCCGGGTCTTTGATATCAGCCATTTTGCTCTCCTTTTTTGCGTTTGCGCTAGGGTAATGGTGAAGGGAGCAAAGGAAAAGGGGAATATTCCATTTTTTCATTTTCACGTAATGCCAATAATCCCTTGTTAATGGGTTAATGAGTGATTAGCAAAGCTGTATGTTTTTTGAAAATCGGAACGGAGTATTTCAATGAAACTAGCTCTTCTCACAGCGTCCCTATTGTCGCTATCTGTGGCTGCGCAAGCGCAAATGGTATTTGATGGGGCGGATATAACAGTAGATGCTGTCTTCCCACTCACGGGTGGATTTACAGATTCAACGAAAATCGGTGTTACCGGCAGAGCTGCCATATCCTTCGGGAGCATCGGTATTCAGGCCGATATAGGCTATGACACAGCGACTGGCAGTGTTCTTCCGCCCTCATTTTATACATGGGATGCAGGATTGCACACCTATTATAAGATCAGTGAGACTGTAAAAGTCGGCGCCTTTTATACGAGCGAAAACCTGGAGCTTTTAGGCCAGTATTCAACGTTTGGCGTGGAAGCCATGCTTGGGTTTGGCAAGCTTGATGTTGAACTTTCAATTGCTGGTTCAGAAGATATTGGGGCCGATTTGGTTATTGTTACAGCCGACGGCTATTACCAGATCAATGACACCCTTGAGGTAAGCGCAGGCGTTTCGTCCTATATAAATGAGTTTGGGCACATATCAATCGCGTCGATCGGTGCCGATTATACGTTAGCTAATCTTCCTGTATCTTTAGGCGCGGCTTATACACATGGCTTTTCAAGCAACGGCAACGGAAGCGGTGATAGTATTTCTGTCAATGTTTTTTATAGCTTTGGTGGAACCGGCGGCCAGCGTCTATTTCAAAACCGCAATATGGACTATTTGAACCTACTTTATTCGTTTGGTGTTAATCCGTAACTCTGCCTTTGCAATATAAGATCCCCAAAAAGGCGCTGGTTTCAGCGCCTTTTTATCTGGTGTGGGCTTTCCATTCGCCTGTAAATCCCTTACCCCCAGCCCTATGACTGATCCTATACATATTATCGGCGGCGGCATGGCCGGTTCCGAGGCCGCTTGGCAGGTTGCGCAGGCGGGCCTTCCCGTAGTGCTGCACGAAATGCGGCCCACAGTGGGCACCTTTGCACACCAAACCGGCGATTATGCGGAGCTTGTCTGCTCCAACTCCTTCCGCTCGGATGATGACGAGGCCAATGCCGTGGGCTTGCTGCATTGGGAAATGCGGCAGGCGGGTGGGTTGATTATGGAGATGGCCGATGCGCACGCCCTGCCTGCGGGGTCGGCTCTGGCGGTCGATCGCCACGCGTTTTCGGGCGCGGTTACTGAACGCTTGCGTGCCCACCCCAATATCAGCTTTGAAAGCGGTGAAATCACAACCCTGCCCGATTGGAGTAATACCATTATTGCCACGGGGCCGCTGACCACCACAGCGCTAGCAAAGGCCATTATGGCGGCTGGCGGAGAAGACGGACTGGCATTTTTTGATGCCATCGCGCCGATCGTTTACGCTGAAAGCGTGGATATGGATAAAGCGTGGTTTCAGTCTCGGTATGACAAGGGCGAAACGGAAGAAGACCGCACGGCCTACCTAAATTGCCCTATGGACGAGGCGCAGTATAACGGCTTTATTGATGCGCTGATTGCCGCCGAAAAAACTGAGTTCAAGGATTGGGAAAAGGACACGCCCTATTTTGACGGCTGCCTGCCGATCGAAGTGATGGCCGAACGGGGCCGCGAAACCCTGCGCTTTGGCCCAATGAAGCCTGTGGGCTTGACCAACCCGCATGCGCCCGATGTGAAAGCCCACGCCGTGGTGCAGCTTAGGCGCGATAATGCGCTTGGCACACTGTTTAACATTGTCGGCTTTCAGACAAAAATGAAATACGGTGCGCAAAAAGAGGTGCTGAGGATGATTCCGGGCCTTGAAGATGCCGAATTTGCGCGCCTAGGGGGCATTCACCGCAATACCTTCATCAATTCACCAAGCCTGCTCAATGCGCAAATGCAGCTGAAATCCGCGCCCAATATCCGCATGGCAGGGCAGATCACGGGCGTTGAAGGCTATGTGGAAAGCACGGCCATGGGCCTGCTCGCGGGTCGCATGGCCGTGGCGCAAGCGCGTGGCGAAGAGCTGCCCGTGCCACCAAATACCACCGCTATGGGCGCGCTCGTCACCCATATTACTGGTGGCGCAGCCGCCAAAACCTTCCAGCCAATGAACGTAAATTTTGGCCTCTTCCCTGAGGTTGACGCCAAAAAAGGCCGCCGGAATCGCAAGGTCCGCTACAAAGCCTATACAGACCGCGGCAAAGCGGATTTCAAAGCATGGCTCATGTAGAACGCTTCGCGCCCTCCCCCACCGGCCCCTTGCATTTAGGCCACGCTTTTAGTGCGCTTACGGCATGGGACAGGGCGGTGGAAAACGGTGGCGAGTTTCTGCTCAGAATCGAAGATATTGACCAAACCCGCTGCCGCCCCGAATGGGAAGCGCAGATATTTGACGATTTGGAGTGGCTTGGAATTTGGTGGCCCAAGCCGGTGCTGCGGCAATCAGATCGGATAGTATCCTACCAGAAAACACTCCGAGATTTGTGGGCAAAAAACCGTCTCTACGCCTGCACCTGCACTCGCCAAGATATCAAGCAAGCCACCCAAGCGCCGCAAGAAGGTGCGCCTGTATCAGGGCCGGATGGCATCGTATACCCCCGCACCTGCTTTCCCGATTCTCCCTACATGAGTAGATGGCCGTTCCCCGAGAGCCAAACGCTCCGACTGGATATGTGGGCATGCACCAGCACGCTTGGCGCACCAAGATTAGGCTGGGAGCGATACTTTAGCTTCGTTGAAACCGGAACGGGGCCAAATGGCGAAACGGGGTTGATCGAGTTTACCGCCAAGGAGGTTGATAAATCCATCGGCGATATCGTCCTTGCCCGCCGTGATATGGGCACATCCTATCACCTATCCGTGGTGTTGGACGACGCTTTTCAGGGCGTTACCCATGTTACCCGTGGGCAAGATCTGTTTGAAGCCACCAAAATCCACGTTATCCTGCAAAAACTGCTCGGATTGCCAACGCCGGTTTACCACCACCATGCGCTGATCCGCGATGACAGCGGAAAGCGCCTAGCCAAGCGAGACGATGCACGGGCGATATCAAAGTATCGCACGGAGGGCGCTACGCCGGAAGACATCCGGCGGATGGTCGGGCTTTAGGCCTCGGGTTGGCTCAACTCAATTTCTTCCCCATCCCGCACCGCCGTATAAAAACAGCTCCGTCGGTTGGTATGGCAGGCAGGCCCAACCTGTTTAACCAATGCCAGCAGGCAATCCCGGTCACAATCAAGCCGCATATCTAAGAGCGTTTGCACATGGCCCGAGCTTTCGCCCTTGCGCCAAAAGGTTTGGCGGGAGCGGGACCAATAGGTCATCCGGCCTGTTTCAAGCGTCTCGGAAAGGCTTTCGGCATTCATCCATGCCAGCATCAGAACTTCGAGCGTTTCGGCGTCTTGCGCAATGACAGAAATGAGACCTTGATCGTTGAATCTCACGCTTGTGATGTCAAATTTTCCCATTTCTCTTTTCATTCCCTACCGGAGTGCTTAACTGTTTTTACAGCCATAGCTAGCGGAGCCGGGAAATGCCAGATGATAGTGAACTGATCGCGCTTTATTCAGGGCAAATATTGGCTTTAGCCGCCGATATTCCGCATGCCGAGCTGATTGATGAGCCCATGGCTGAACTGCGCAAACGCGCGCCGCTTTGTGGCTCTAATCTGGCCGTAGGGCTGGATTATGACGGTGAAAAAATCACGCGCTTTGGGCAGGATGTGAAGGCATGTGCGCTTGGTCAAGCTTCGGCCTCTATCTTGGGTGCGCAGGTATTGGGCCTAAGCGAAGCACAGATAACTTCCGCGCGTGACCAGCTTTTGGCGTTGCTTAAAGCTGACGGGCCAACGCCCGACGCCCCTTTTGAAGGATACGAAGTTCTGCGCCCTGCCCGCGGTTTCAAAAACCGCCATGCCTCAATTATGCTGGCACTAGAGGCTACGCTGGCCGCCGTCGCTGAGGCCAAAAAAAAGGCGCAGCCCTAAGGCCGCGCCCAGGTGGTGCATCTACCCCGAGGCAGATCGGGCTAGACGAGCAGACTTAAAAAGACAAAACCACAAGCACCATAACAAAGATTGCGCCCAATGAAAGCGCGTCTTCGATCAGCTCTTTAGCCGGTGAAGCCTCGAATTTCCGAATAAGCGTTGCCATGAGTATCTCCGTGGTTACATTTCGTTAAGTTTCCTTAATGTTCTTCATTTGACCTCAATAGTCAAGAACATTTGCGGAACATTAACGAATTACCCAACCTTAAGCATCAAAAACGCTTTGTCTCTGTCCATCAAATAGAGCAGCGCCCGAGCAGCTTTTCCCCGTGGTTCCAGCAGGTTAGGGTCTCGCTCCAGCAATAATCGCGCATCATCCTGCGCGATATTCATTAGCGGTTCCTGCACCTCCAAATCCGCCACTCTAAATTGTGGCAAGCCCGATTGCTTAACCCCTAGCAGGTCTCCGGCCCCGCGCAGCCGTAAATCCTCATCAGCGATGCGGAACCCGTCTTCGGTTTCCCGCATGATCCCCAGCCGTGCATTGCCGCTTTGGGTCAGCGGCGGATCATACATGAGCAAGCAGGTGGAGGCCTTGCTGCCACGCCCAACCCGCCCACGAAGCTGGTGCAGCTGCGCCAGCCCGAAGTTTTGCGCGCCCTCAATCACCATAATCGTGGCATTGGGCACATCCACGCCCACCTCGATCACCGTTGTGGCGACCAAAACACTAGTTTTCCCGGCTACAAAATCGGCCATGGCGGCGTCTTTTTCGAGCGGTTTAAGCTGCCCATGCACAAGCCCTACGGCCCCCTCCCCAAGCGCCAGCCGCAGGGACCGAAAGCGTTCTTCAGCGGCTGTCAGCGCCATCACTTCGCTTTCTTCCACCAACGGACACACCCAAAAAACCTGCTGCCCACCGGCAATGGCCCCCCGCAGTTTTTCCACCACCTCCGCCATGCGGCCCGAGGACACCACCACCGTTTCAATTGGCAGCCGCCCCGCCGGTTTTTCGTCCAGCACGGAAACATCCATATCGCCAAAATGGCTAAGCGCCAGTGAGCGCGGAATGGGTGTGGCTGTCATGACTAAGCTATCTACCGCGCGGCCTTTGCCGCTTAATTCCATACGCTCAGATACGCCAAACCGATGCTGCTCGTCCACAATTGCAAGGCGCAAATCCTTGTAATGCACATCTTTTTGAAAGACAGCATGGGTGCCAAGCAAAATGTCAAGGCCCCCACTTTCAAGCGCCGCAAGCTTAGCGGCGCGGGCTTTGCCTTTGTCGCGCCCCGTTAAAATCTCCATCCGCAAGCCAACAACCTCAGCCATTTCCCGCAGGCTTTCCATATGTTGGCGCGCTAAAATCTCGGTGGGAGCCATCATCGCCGCCTGCCCGCCCGCCTCAACCACAGTGCACATAGCCAGCATCGCAACGAGCGTTTTCCCCGCGCCCACGTCACCTTGCAACAAGCGATTCATGCGTGTTTCTGCCGCCAAGTCGGCCACTATTTCCGCTACCGCACGGTTTTGCGCACCCGTTGGCAAAAACGGCAAACTCGCCACCAGCTTAGCCCCCAAACGCCCCGCAGCAATTGTCGATATCCCTTTGCTGGCGCGCCGCTGCGCACGCGCTAAAGCCAGGGTTAGCTGGTGGGCAAAAAGCTCGTCATAGGCCAGCCGTTCCCGCGCCAGTGATGAGGGCAGCAAATCAGAGGTTTCTGCCGGGTTATGCGCAGCCTCCAGCGCTGCTTTCCACGCAGGCCAGCCATGCTTTTCAAGCAGGCTCGGCTCAATCCACTCCTCCAAATCTGGTGCAATGTGCACAGCCGCCACTGTTGCTTTGCGCATCGCGCGCTGCGTAATACCCTGTGAAAGCGGATAGGACGGCTCAAAGGCCGGTAGTTTTCCAGCCTCATCGGGCTTTAAAATATGGTCGGGGTGTTGCATCTGCGCAATCCCGTCATAAAGCTCGACTTTCCCAGAAACGATCCTGCGCTCACCCTCGGGTAGCTGCTCTTTTAACCAGCCCGTATTTGGTCGAAAAAACACGAGCTGAAAATCAAGTTCAGCATCCGAAACCAGCACCCTGAAAGGCCCGCGCGTGGCGGCATTCCGGTGGGCATTTATCGTGACCTCAACCGTCGCCACCGTCGGGAATGTCAGCCCCTTTAAGGTTTTGCGCAAACGGCGGTCTACCCCCGAATGAGGGAGCGTGAATAGCAAATCCTTGGGTCGCGTCAGCCCCGCCTTGGCCAGCGCCTCGGCACCTTTGGGGCCAATACCGCTGAGCTTGCGGGTATCACCAAATAGCGGAAACAGGATTTCGGGGCGGGCAGACATGGCGCTATTTCACCGCGTTTTGGCGATCAGCGCAAGCCATTCGTCTTCCGTTAGCACTTGCACGCCAAGTGCCTCGGCCTTTTTGAGCTTGCTGCCAGCTTTTTCTCCCGCCACCAAAATGTCGGTTTTGGCCGAGACTGCCCCCGAGACCTTGGCCCCAAGCCCCTCGGCCTGCGCCTTGGCTTCTGCTCGGCTTACTTTGCTTAACGTGCCAGTAAACACCATCGTTTTTCCCGCCACCGGAGAGCCACCGGTATCAGGTGGCTGCACATCCTCAATAGTGAGTTGCGCCACCAGCGCCACCACCATTTCTCGGGTCACTCTTGTGTGGAAAAAGTCCACGACCGAAGCCGCCATGACCGTTCCTACGCCATCAATCGCGTTCAAATCGTCCCACGCCTCCCCCTCGTGGGGCTGCGCCTTGATCATGGCTTTTTCAAAATCATCCCAGCTTTGATAATGCCGCGCTAACATCATGGCCGAGCTATCGCCTACATGGCGGATGCCAAGCGCAAAAATCAGGCGGTTGAGCGGAATAGTCCGCCGTGCTTCAATGGCATTCAGTAGGTTCGTGGCCGATTTTTTGCCCCAGCCTTCAAGCTTGCTCAAGGCCTCGCCATGCTTTTGGCGTAGTGTGAAAATCTCTGCCGGCTCAGTGACCCAGCCCTTTTCCACAAAAGCCTCTACTTGCTTAACCCCTAGTCCGTCAATATCAAATGCTTGTCGTGAAACAAAATGCTTTAGCTTTTCAATGCGTTGTGCCTCGCAGCTAAATTCACCCATGCAGCGTGCCACCGCCTCGCCTTCCTCACGGATCGCATCAGACCCGCAAACGGGGCAGATCGTGGGGAACTCATAAGGCGCAAAGTTTTCCCGTTTGCTCAGGTCCACATCCCGAATTTTCGGGATAACATCCCCCGCGCGGTAAATCTCCACCCAGTCGCCGACTCGAATATCGCGGCCCTCTCGAATCGGGGTGCCCTTGGAGTCCAGCCCTTTGATATAATCCTCGTTATGTAGGGTTGCATTGCTCACGACCACCCCGCCCACCGTTACCGGATGCAGCCGCGCCACAGGGGAAAGTGCACCCGTGCGGCCCACTTGAATGTCGATCTCTTCAAGCCGCGTCCACGCCGTTTCGGCGGGAAATTTATGCGCAATCGCCCAGCGAGGCGTGGTGGAGCGCATGCCAAGGCGGGCTTGCAGCGCAAGGTCGTTTACCTTGTAAACCACACCATCAATATCATAGCCCAGCGTTGCCCTTTGGGCCTCAATGCGCTGATAGTGCGCCAGAAGCACTTTCGGAGAATCGCAAAGCTTGGTCAGCGGATTGGTCGCAAACCCAAAGCTATGCAATTGCTTAATCGCTTCTAACTGCGTTTCGGCCAGTGGGGTAGAAAGCGCCCCCCAAGCATAGGCAAAAAACGCAAGCGGGCGGGTTGCCGTAATGCTGGCATCAAGCTGGCGCAGTGAGCCGGCGGCGGCATTGCGCGGGTTGGAAAATGGCTTTTCGCCCGCAGCTTTTTGCCGCTGGTTTAAGGCATCAAACGCTGCATGCTCCATATAAACCTCACCCCGCACCTCCAGAACTCCGGGTGCATTTTCAATATGATGCGGGATCCCACTCACGTATTTAGCATTGGCTGTCACATCTTCGCCCACTTCGCCATCGCCCCGCGTGGCGGCATATATCAAATGGCCGTTTTCATAGCGAATACTCAACGAAAGCCCGTCTATCTTGGGTTCGGCGGTATAACTCACCGGCCCGTCTAAGCTTAAAAACTTTCGAACGCGCGCATCAAACTCGTCAACATCGTCATCGTCAAACGCATTACCAAGCGAAAGCATTGGCACTTCATGACGAATCTTACCAAAGCCCGATGCCGGGGCCGCGCCGACTCTTAGGGAGGGGCTATCTTCTCGTTTTAGTGAAGGAAACAATCTTTCTATCGCTTGATTGCGCAATTTGTGCGCATCATAAGCAGCATCATCTATCTCAGGGAAATCGGCTTGATAATATGCAAGCTCAGCGCTTGCCAGAAGGGCCGAAAGCCGGGCCAACTCGGCCCGCGCTTCATCTTTTGTAAGCTCATTTACTGGAATATCTTCCATTGCCTTGCTCCCCATTGCTTACGTGAGGATTAGGCGAAATTCACCTAAACAGCAATGGGTTGCGGCTCTTCCGCTGCCATAGGCTCCCGTAATACATAGCCACGCCCCCATACCGTTTCGATATAGTTTTCCCCACCTAGCGCGGTAGAAAGCTTTTTACGCAGCTTGCAGATAAACACATCTATGATTTTCAATTCAGGCTCATCCATGCCGCCATAAAGGTGGTTAAGGAACATCTCCTTGGTCAGCGTTGTGCCTTTACGCAGGCTCAAGAGCTCAAACATCTGATATTCTTTGCCCGTCAAGTGCACCGGCCGGCCATTGGCCTCTACCGTTTTTGCATCAAGGTTCACCACAATATTGCCTGTCGTAATCAGAGATTGCGCATGACCTTTGGAACGCCGCACAATGGCATGAATGCGCGCCACCAACTCTTCGCGATGGAAAGGTTTGGTCATGTAGTCATCAGCCCCGAAGCCAAATCCTTTAATCTTATTCTCGGTATCATCCATGCCCGAGAGAATCAGGATCGGTGTGTCAATTTTGGAAAGCCGAAGCTGGCGCAGCACCTCATGCCCATTCATGTCAGGCAAGTTGATATCCAGTAATATCAGATCATAATCATAGAGTTTGGCGAGGTCGATCCCCTCCTCCCCCAAATCGGTGGCATACACGTTAAGGTTCGCGCTCGCCAGCATCATTTCGATGCTTTTAGAGGTCATTGGGTCATCTTCAACAAGCAGAATTCGCATGGTTAATCCTTTTTCGGCCATCCCGTCGCAACTTGGTTAACCATTACCCAAAAAGGTTAACCAATTGTTACGTCTGCGCAATCTATATCATATTTTCGCTATTGGCGATACTCCTGAAGCTTGGTAACCCTTAAGCCGCTGCGGCCATGGCTTGTCATTGCTTTCACCCAGCCCTCAAATTCTTCGCCAGAAAGGCCATACATATCAAGCGCTTCTTCGCGCGAAAGCATGCCCGCCGCCACAGCTGTTACCACCGTAGCTTTACGCCGCGCCACCCAGCGCCGCGTATTTACTGATGGAAGGTCGGATCTCGAAAGAATGGTGCCATCGGGCAGCGCTACATAGGCCGGCCCCTTTTGTCGTCGAATATACATGTTCCCTCACATTGATAATTCCCACAAAACAACCTTGCGCTTCGCCCCTTAACGAATTATGAAGCCTCCCCTTGGAAGTGCTTAAAATTCGCTTATATTACGAGCTAAAATGGAGCCGAATATGCCTGAAACCAGCCTCAACAGCCTCGGATTTGCCAAGCCTCCAAGCGAAACCCGTGTAGTGGTCGCGATGTCCGGCGGCGTGGATTCTTCAGTAGTCGCGGCCATGCTGGCGCGCGAGGGTTATGACGTGGTCGGCGTCACCCTCCAGCTTTACGACCACGGCGCGGCACTTGCCAAAAAAGGCGCCTGTTGCGCGGGCCGTGATATCCACGATGCCCGGCGCGTGGCCGAAGAAATGGGCTTCCCACATTACGTGCTGGACTATGAAAACATCTTTCAAGACGCCGTGATTGACGAATTTGCCGATGCTTACCTCGCGGGTTCTACCCCCGTGCCCTGCATCCGCTGCAATGAGCGCGTAAAGTTCAAAGACCTACTCGCCACAGCGAAAGACCTTGGCGCAGATTGCATGGCCACAGGCCACTACATACAGCGCAAAACGGGCAGAGATGGCCCAGAGCTGCACCGTGCGGCCGACTTTGACCGTGATCAAAGTTACTTCCTATTTTCCACTACACCAGAGCAGCTGTCCTACCTGCGCTTCCCGCTAGGGCACCTGAAATCCAAGGCCGAAACCCGCGCCCTTGCGGCTGAGTTCGGCCTGAGCGTGGCCGATAAGCCCGATAGTCAAGATATTTGTTTCGTGCCCAATGGTTCCTATGCCGACGTGATTGAAAAACTCCGCCCCAACGCGGCGGAGCCCGGCGATATTGTCGACCTTGAGGGCAATGTTCTTGGCCAGCACAAAGGCGTGATCCGCTATACCATCGGCCAGCGTCGAGGCTTGGGCATTGGCGGTGGAGACCCGCTTTACGTGGTCAAGCTCGACGCGGATAAACAACAAGTCGTGGTTGGCCCTGTTGAGGCGCTCTCCACCCGCTCGGTCAGCCTGAAAGAAATCAACTGGCTAGGGGGCACGACCTTCGAATCCGTGCCAAGTGATGGCTGGGATATCTCGGTAAAAATCCGCTCCACTCGCCCGCCGATTCCTGCGCGGCTCGTGCCTACGGGGCCAGACACAGCGCGGGTTGACCTGCTCAGCACCGAAGCCGGCGTTTCCCCAGGCCAAGCCTGCGTGTTTTACGCCAATGAGGGCAGTCGCGTGCTCGGTGGAGGCTGGATAACGCCTTGATGGCCAACCATGCAGCGCGTCAAGCGTAGCGCTATTTGGCAATATCGCACCCGCGCCGCACTGCACCACCTGTGCCCGTGGCCGCGCATCAACTTCATTCTTCTTTGCCAAATACTCTGGGGTGAATGCGCTTGCGCAGAGGGGCAAAGCCCCTTTGTTACATTTCCGGTTCAGTTGAATTTCAATTCACTGTCTTTCGCTGCGCTCAAACGCAAATTGAAATGAGCCTATTTTTTGAGAACCGGAAAACGTGGTCGCCGAGCCGCAGGCGAGGCCACGCCCAAGCGAAGCGCGGGAGCACTAGCTTCAGCCTCTTGGCCGCACCAGCGCAACCCCGACCAACATAAGCCCCATCGCTAGCCACACCCAGCTTGAGTAAGTTTCCCCAAGAAACACCATCGAAATAGCCACGCCCCAACCCGTTACCAAATACGCCACCTGCGAGGAAAATACCGGCCCCGCGCGGTGGATAAGCCAGACATAAAGTATGTAGGCAATAATATTGAGCACCGCTCCCGCCGGGACTGCCCATTCTGGCGGCCCCCATGGCTGGAGAGGATTTATCCATTGGCCAAGCCCTAAGGCAAGTGGCACGGCAAATATCAGGGCAATTATTGTAGCCCCAAATAGGGTCTGCGTCGCATCCAGCCCGCGCTCGCCCATATAAGTGAGAAAGTTCCCTTCTAAGCCATAAAGCAGCGGGGCCACGGCCATGATCAGCACAAATATATATTTCGTAGGGTCCGGCAAGCTGGCCTCGGGGCCAATTAGAAGCACCAGCGCCATGGCCCCGCAAAGCGCGCCCAGCAGGCGCAACCAGTTAAACTTCTCAAAGCCCATCAGCAAGGCGATTGGCATTGAAAACAGCGGCACCAAGGCTATGAGGATTGAAATAATACCGGCGGGCAGTTCGGCGCTGGCGGTATAAGAAAAATAATTGGGCAGCACGGTCCCCAGCATAGCCACGCCAAAATAAACCGGCAGGTTTTTGCGGGCAAAATTCAACTTTTTGCCACGGAGCAGTAGAAAAGCTGCCGAAAGTGCCCCCCCAATCAGCATCTGCCAAACCATTATCCCAAAGGGTTTATACCCCGTGGAAACAGCAATTTTGGTTATGGGAAAAACCGCGCCCCACACCAGCCCCATAAACACCAATGCGCCATAATTCAGCAGGGTTTTCACAGCGAGGAAGGCCCTTGCTGCTGGAGCAACCCGCCAACGCGCACAGGCTCTATGCGCGTAGCTTTGCCTTGTTCGGTTTCAATATAAACCCCGCTCAGCGTCGCCTCGCCCGCCGCCGGTGTAAATCGTCCCTTGCTCATGCCTGTTAAAAATCGCCGCATCGGTTCCAGTGGCTCCATGCCGATCACCGAGTTATAATCCCCACACATGCCCGCATCCGTTAGGCAGGCTGTGCCCTTTTCCAGAATGCGTGCGTCAGCCGTAGGCACATGGGTATGGGTCCCGACCACCAATGATGCGCGGCCATCCAACCAATGACCCATGGCCATTTTTTCAGAGGTCACCTCAGCATGAAAGTCCACAATCACCGCATCGGCCCCCTGCCCCAAAGGCGCGACCTTTAAGGCGGCATCGAGTGCGGAAAACGGGTCCTCAAACGGGCGCTTCATAAAAACCTGCCCTAGCGCTTGCGCCACAAAAACCTTTTGGCCATTCGCTGCAGTATACAGTCGTGCGCCCATACCCGGGGCAGTTTTGGCATAGTTCAGCGGGCGAATAATCCGTGGCTCGGCCCCAATGGCCTTGAGCATATCGCGCTGGTCAAACGCGTGGTCGCCCAAGGTTACCACATCGGCCCCGGCCTCAAAAAAGCCCTGTGCATGTGCGCCCGTAAGCCCCATGCCACCGGTGGCGTTTTCGCCATTTACCACAATAAAATCAAGCGCCCACGCGCGCTTAAGCTCCGGCAAACGCGCGGCAATTGCCTTGCGCCCTGCCCGCCCCATTACATCACCAAGAAACAGTATTTTCATGGGGGTGAGGGATAGCGGCGAAAAACACGCTTCACAAGGCAATCTTTACCTCGCGTTCAGATTTATCTGCGATGTAGGGATAAGTTTACGAAAAATAGCGAAGATATGAACCAGCAATCTCCCCTTTCCCAACAGGCCGCCGTAGCCAGCCTGACCCAGCGCCAAAAGGCCGCGATCATCGTAAAGCTGCTCGTGGGCGGCGGAGTTTCCCTAGATGATCTGGAGTTGGACGCCGATGCGATCTGGAAAATCACCAATGCCATGACAGGGCTAGGTGTGGTCGGCAAAGATATTGTAGACGGTGTTACGGCTGAGTTCATCCTTGAGATGGAGCGGATGGGGCTGGTTTTTGAGCGGGATATTGATGGCTCACTTAAGGCAATGGAAGATCAAATGCCCGCTGATACCATGAGTAAGGTAAAAGCCCGCCAAAGCGGCTCGGCGGAAGCCAGCGCCTGGGGGTATATCTCCAAAACCGAAGCCGAAGTGCTAGCGCTGCGCATTGCGGCCGAAAACCCTCGGGTTGGCGCAGTAATTCTTTCCAAGCTCTCCCCCACCAAATCAGCCGAAATTGTCGGGTTAATTTCTACTGAAGCGGCAGAGGCCATTTTGGGAGCCATTTCCAAAACCACCTCCGTGAAGCCCGAAATCGTAAATCGTATCGGCATTGCGCTGGCGGAGTCCTTGCAAGACAAAGGCGATGCTGGCGCGTTTGAGGAAAGCGCAGCAGAGCGGATTGGCGCCATCCTCAACATGTCTCCCAGCCAGTTCCGCGATGAAATTCTGGGCAGTTTCGAGAAGAAAGACCCAGAGGCTGCGGGCCAGATTCGCCGCTTAATGTTTACCTTTGAGGATATCCCGAGCCGGATCACGGGCCGCGATATTTCCAAAATTCTGCGCGGTGTTGATGATGAAACCCTCGTTATGGCGCTTTCTGGTGCCGCTGAAAATGCGCCTGCGGTTAAAGAATTTATCATGTCCAATATCTCTTCGCGCCTAGCCGAGCAGATAGAAGAGAGCATTGGTGAGCGCGGGGCCGTTAAGGAAAAAGACGCCGACGCCGCCATGACCCAAGTGGTGATAGCTATCAAGGAATTGGAAAAGGCTGGCGAGCTAACTTTGATAGAGCAAGAAGAGGAGGAAGAGGCCTAGATGACGGAAAGTGTTCTCAAAAAAATGCTACGCCCTGCTGCGCCCCCTGCTGAAGCAGACCCGGCGGTGGATGGCCTTGCAGGCGTGCTCGGCAAAGCGGCCTCAGTGGTTGGGCTTTCAGCGCTTGAGGTGCAGCTTGAAAACAAAAGCCGCGCCGCAAAGCAATGCGAGCCCGCAGGATTTTTGGAATCATTGCCCGAAAATGGTCTCAGTTTCAGGATTGAGTGCGAGACCGAGGGCCAATTTGGCCTGCTCACCCTCGCGCCTGATCTTATCGAATCCATCAATAACGTGCTCACGGGGGAGTTGGAAAAAGAAAGCGCACCCTCACGCGCGCCCACGATGATAGATGCCGCTATGTGCCGCCCTTTTATGGATGATATGTTTGTTGAATATGCCGAAATTCTGCAAGAATTGCGCGAGGGGAAGTTCACGAACACCTATCATCTAACACAGGTTGAAAAAGAGCCTTCGCCGCATCTGTTTCCAGACATTCCCTACCTGCAAATCGGCATTGAATTTGACTTTCTGGGCGGAAAAGGCACAGGCCAGCTTTCCTTGCTGATCCCTGCGGCCAATACAGAATTTACCAGCGCCCTGCCGCGCCCCGGCGAAAGCGCGAGTGCATGGCGTGAGAGCTTTGGCAAATCTCTGGATATGGCCCCCGCCAGTTTTGACGTGGTGCTGCATCGCAAAAAAATGCCGATCGGGCAAATACTGAAGCTCAAAACCGGCGATGTGCTGGAAGTGCCGGCACGCGCCTTGGAAAGCCTTTCGATCGAAACCCGTAAAGGGCCGGTGAGCCAGAGTCTAATGCGGGCACGACTGGGGGAATATCAAGAAATGCGCGCGGCAAAGATTACCAGAATTGGCAGTGAAGACGCTTCAAGTGACGAGCCAAAACTGCTAGAATCCGCCGACCCGTTTGATATTTAGCTGAAAAATGGCGCGCATTTCCGCCCGTCACATCTATTGTTTGCCACGGCTAAGTTGACGCAAAATTAGTCCTTAGTCCATTCCCATGGATGGGCAAAATCTCCCAACACGGCAGTAACGGCTTCATCGGTGATAGACACATCTTCGGTTTTCACCTGTGCCACCAACCCACGTTTTTTGTCTTCGGTTGCCATAGGCACCGTGGCATCTAGCCCTGCCTCTTTCAGCGCTGCCGTATAAACCCGCGCAATCGCGAGCTTGCGCAGTTCATTTTTCAAGATTTTACCAACTGCGGTTTTAGGCAATTCGTCAAGAACTTCTACATATTTTGGACGAGCCGCACGCTCTTCCACATGCTCTTTCATGTGGGCGAGAAGCTCATCTTCGGACACGGTCGCGCCGTCTATCAGCTCTACATAAACGCAAGGGATTTCACCCGAATGGGCGTCGGGCTGGCCAATGGCACCAGAAAGCGCAATCTCAGGATGGCTGGCCAGTGCTTCCTCAATTTCGGCGGGGTCAATATTATGGCCTCCACGGATAATCAAATCTTTGGCGCGGCCCGTAATCCAGAGGAAACCGTCCGCATCTATTCGGCCCAAATCACCGGTGCGCAGGTGGGTTTTGTTGGCAAAAAGGCCTTCGTTTTTGTCAACCTCGACATAAGTGGCACCCACTATAACGCCGGGGTTCGCCACACAAATCTCACCAATTTCATCCACTGCACGCTCGGTGTTCACGCCGCCCTGAGGGTCACAATCATAAATTTTCACATCCGAATAAGGGAATGGCAGCCCGACCGAACCGATTTTGCGCTCGCCTGCGACGGGATTAATAGAGATCAGGCAGGTGGCTTCGGTCATGCCGTAGCCCTCTAAAACACGAATGCCCGTCGCGGCTTCAAACTTTTTAAACAACTCTACCGGCAGTGGGGCTGAGCCGCAAAGCGCGTATTTGAGCGTGGAAACATCAGCGTTCACCTCGCGCTGCATTAGCGCGGCCACCGCCGTGGGCACTGTGACCATAAAGCTGGCTTTATGGCGCTCGATCAGCTTCCAGAAATTGTCAAACACGCCATCTCCGCGATAGCCCTGCGGCGTGGGCATAACCATTTGCGCACCAGAGGCAATGCACGCCATCAAAATTGGGTAGGCGGCAAAAACATGGAACATTGGCAACGGGCAAATCAACACATCTTTATGGGAGAGTATTTGGTATTCCGAGCACCAACCGTTATATATCATACCCGAGAACTTGTGCTGCGCGACCTTGGGCATGCCCGTGGTGCCGCCCGTATGGAAGTAAGCTGCCACACGGTCATCCGCGGCTTCCACCCATCCCAATGTTTTGCTTTGCTTTTCTATTTCTGCATTAAAATTCAAAACCTTAGCCGAGTGCTTTACTTCAACTTTTGGCCGCAATAACGGGATAAGCCACGCCAAGGGTGGCTTAAGGTAGCGCTTGAGGTCCACTTCTAGAATGGTTTTAACATCCGGTGCCAACGCCACAGAATCTGCGGCCAGCTGCGCCAAATCCGTTTTGGGAAATGGCGCGAGAGTTACCACCACTTTAGCTCCGGTTTCCCGTAAGATAGAGCCGATTTGTTCGGCCGAAAGCAGGGGATTAATCGGGTTAACAATGCCCGCTGTAGAGCCAGAAATAAAGGTCAGAACGGCCTCATTACAATTCGGTAAAATATAGGCAATTACGTCATTTTCTTCCACTCCGAGTGAGCGAAAAAGATTGGCGCTTTGCGCTACACGCTCACGCAGGCCTGTCCAAGTAAAGGTTTCTTCTGGGTCCGTTGGCCCCGATTTGAGCATAAACGTCAGCGCTTTTTGGCTCGGGAACTTATCGGCGGTTTGGGAAAGCAGCTCAAACAGAGTGTTGGCACTCCAGCGACCAGATACGTCCATTTCCTGCTCTACGGATATTTTTTCTTTTATTGTCGCAACTTCCACGTTCAACCCCTCCAAGTTTTTCAAGAGGATACCGCAAAAGCGCTTTAGAGCAAGAAAAAGATTAACCGAGTTGACCCGCGGTAAACTGAAGCTTGGCAAGGCGGGCATAGAGGCCGTTATCGGCGACCAGTTCGTCATGTGTGCCTTCAGCCACCACTTTGCCTTCGTCAAAAACCACTATCCGGTCAGCTTTTTTTACTGTGGCCAAGCGGTGTGCGATAATCAACGTTGTGCGCTCAACTGCCATAGCCTCCACGGCTTGCTGCACCGCGCGCTCGGATTCAGCATCCAGCGCCGAGGTGGCTTCATCGAGCAACAGCACCGGGGCATCGCGCAAAATGGCCCGCGCAAGGGCGATGCGCTGCTTTTGCCCGCCCGAAAGCATGACCCCGCGCTCGCCGACATAGCTATCATACCCCTCGGGAAGCTTGCTGAGGAACTCATGCGCAGCGGCGGCCCTGGCGGCTTCGATCACTTCGTCGTCGGTCGCATTTGGCCGGCCAAAGCGGATGTTTTCCATCGCCGAGGTGGCGAAGATCACCGGTTCTTGCGGCACCAGCGCCATTTGTCGGCGCATGTCCTCGCGGCTCAGGTCCGCCAAGGCGTGCCCTTCAAGGGTTATTACGCCATCGGAAGGTTCATAAAATCGCATAAGGAGCTGGAATATGGTCGATTTACCCGCGCCCGACGGCCCGACCAGCGCTACAGTTTCACCCGCTTTGATGCTAAGATTCAGGCCGCTCAATGCTGCAATTTTCGGACGCGCAGGGTAATGGAAAGTCACATCCTTAAAGACTATTTCGCCATGAATGGGAGATGGCAGCGCATCCGGTGACACCGGATCCTGGATCGGGTCCTCCGCGTTTATCAGCTCGACTAGCCGCTCCGTGGCCCCTGCCGCGCGCTGTAGCTCGCCCCAGATTTCAGAAAGCGCCCCAACTGCCCCCGCAACCATCACGGAATAAATGACAAACTGCACCAGCTGCCCTGCCCCCATTTCACCGCGCTGCACCACGCCGGCGCCCATCCACAGCACGGTTACGATGCCAGTAAACACCAGAAAAATGATCGACGCCGTCATGATAGATCGGGTCAAAATCCGCTTTTTCGCGGTTTCAAAACTCGCCTCGATCAGCCCGTCATATTTGTCGCGGCTCTGGGTTTCATGAGTATAGGCCTGCACGGTTTGCGCGGCCAACAGCGTTTCAGACGCCATGCCCGAGCTATCAGCGATACGATCTTGGCTTTCACGCGAGAGGTTACGCAAGCGGCGGCCAAACACCACGATCGGCACAATAATCAGCGGCACGGTGAGCAGCACGAGGCCTGTAAGATAGGCCGAGGTAAACAGCATAAAGCCCAGCCCGCCAATAAACATCAGCACATTGCGCAGGGCCACCGAAATAGACGAGCTGATAACCGAAAGAATAAGCGTTGTGTCTGTGGTGAGGCGCGAAAGCACCTCGCCCGTCATGATTTTCTCATAAAACACCGGCGACATGCCGATCACTTTGTTATAAACGACCTGCCGTATGTCTGCAATTACCCGTTCTCCAAGGCGGGTAACAAGATAAAAGCGCAGCGCTGTGCCAATGGCGAGCGCGCCCGCGATCAAAATCGCATAGATGAAAACCTGATCAATATCGGCAAGATTATCCTTGGAGAACCCATCAATAACCCCACGCACAACCAGCGGGAAGCTCAGCGACAGCCCGGCCGTTAGCACAAGCGCCCAAAGTGCGCCCCACATCAGCCTGGCATAGGGCTTCAAAAATGGCATTAACTGCCGCAATGGCCCCACATTTTTGGACTTGGCGCGGTTTTCAGGATTGTCATTCGCCATTATGGCCCCCTTGTATATTGCCAATGCAAATAAGCGCGGACGGGTCAAACCACAAGGGACGAATGGTCAATTTTGAATGTTTGGAGCGGGCGACGGGAATCGAACCCGTGTCATCAGCTTGGAAGGCTGAGGTCTTACCATTACACAACGCCCGCTTCTGCGCTGCTTATAGCTTTAAGCCGGCGCTAGGTTCAACTGCAAATTTGTGTTTCTTTTCACATCAATTTCCGTTAATCAATTATTAATATCTTCGAGAATCGTTGATAGTTTTCACGCGACATAAAATTCGCTTATTAAAAGGTAAAGTAAAATGAAAAAACTTATTGCAACATCAATCGCGCTTATTTCCGCAACCGCAGCTACTGCGGGCTCCGTTATTTATACACCACCCGCCGTGGCAGCCATCGAAAACCCAGAGCGCATGGGGGGCTCCGGCGCATGGATCATCCCACTTATCATCGCAGCCGTTGTTATTTTGGCCGTTACGCAAAGCGAAGACGCACCAGTAGTCAATGGTCGCCGCTAAATTGCCGCGTTAGTCTCTAAATTCGTGCGAGCTTATGCTGCGCTGCCATAAAAACTTTAAAATTGGCCCACTTGCTGCCTGCCTCTTTGGTGTTTGCAGCAGTGGGCCTGTTTTTTCCCAAACCGATAGTTTTTTTTACCCTTTGCGCACCGATTGGTCGCGTAGCACTGGCGAAACAAATCTTTCGATTTTTGTGTTTAATGATCTAAACGGCAATGGCATTTATGATCTGGGAGACCGCGCCCTTTCTGGCATTGCGACCGGCCTTAGCCAGAGCGGCACGCCGATTTCTATCTCGCATACGAATGTTGCCGGTTTTGCCAACTACGCGGCCTCTAGCAGCCGCGCTTCGGTGCCGATTTCAGGCGCGAGGCCTTATGATTTTGAGGTGTTTATTCCGCCCGGTTGGCGGGTAAGCACCGGAAACAAAGTGCAAACGCGAGAGATCATCCCCGTTGAAGGCTCCAATGCGGGCCTTGGCATGGCTGAAATGCTGCACCCTGTGGGGCTGGAGCGCTACAAATTTATTCGTGGTACCTTTGGCCTTGAAGCGCCAGGCCTGCTCCAGCTTGTGCAAAACGGTGTGATTATCGCTGAAACTGAATTTGCGCCAGATAGCGAGTTTTTGTGGCCCGTTGATCCGGGGGTTTATGAGCTTATCAGCGGTGATATTCGCCGGGAAGTGCGCGTCGGCGCCTATCCGGTCGATATTGGCACCTTGGCAACGTCACACAGTTTTGGCATAGAGCCGCGTGTAATTAACTTTGATAACATGGCCCCCAGTGGGCTGCAAAAAACCCCAAACGGCTATGGCGGGCTTGATTGGTTTAACCTCAATATCATTGCATCGGCCAAGCTGGCAGATGACATAGGCTATGCAAACGGGGCTAGCAGTGGCTATAATGTGCTCTATACAAGCTCGGGCCATCCGGGCTGGATCGGCGCTAACGCCCCGTTTGATTTCATAGATATAAACCTCACGGTTGCTTGGCCCCAAGCTGAGGGGGAGCAGGCTGTCTTTTCTTTTTATCACGGGGAGGACATGGTGCTGCAAGACCAGATAGGCCTTTCAGCCTTTGGCCCCATCACCTACCAGCCACTGATTTCCGGCATAACCCGGGTAGAGATTTCTACGCGCCACAACTGGCAGGTGGTGATAGATGACCTGCGGGTAATTACAACTCCATAGCACTTCGCCCCTTTTGCCTTGCAGGCGGCTCTGCTAAGACATGTTCAAAATTTGGAGAATAAAATGGGTTTTGCCAGCATCATTTTGGCCGCCGGTAAAGGCAGCCGCATGAAATCTGACCTGCCAAAAGTTATGCATGAAATCGGCAATGCGCCGATGATCGACCATGTGCTGAAAAGCGCACATGAGGCAAAAGCAGAGCGCAATATCGTTGTGGTAGGTTTTGGCGGAGACCTTGTGGCAAGCCATGTGGATGGCCGCGCCGAAACCGTAGAGCAGCCCGCGCTTAACGGCACGGGCGGCGCGGCGCTGTGTGCGCGCGCGGCCCTAAATGGCTTTGAGGGCGACACCATTGTGCTTTACGGCGACGGCCCTTTTGTGCGGCCCGAAACCATCCGCGCTGTGCTCGCTAAGCGCGTCGAGGGCTTTGACATAGTGGCCGTTGGCTTTGAACCCGCTAATCCAAGCGGCTATGGCCGCATGATCGTTAATGGGGAAGCTCTGGAGAGGATTGTTGAGCACAAAGACTGTGATCCCGCCCAATTGGGCATCGGCCTGTGTAACCTCGGGGTCATCTCCGCCAAGGCCGATTTGCTGTTTGAATTGCTCTCAAAGGTCGGGAATGATAACGCCAATGGCGAGTATTACCTGACCGATGCCATAGCGCTCGCCCGCAAGGCTGGCAAGCGCTGCGGTTTTGTTATCTGTGATTCCGAGGAAGCCACAAGCGTAAACTCCCGCGCACAATTGGCCGAGGCCGAAGCCGTTTTTCAAGCCCGCGCCCGCGCACTAGCTATGGAGAATGGTGCCACGCTGACAGCCCCTGAAACCGTCTTTTTCTCGCTTGATACCGTGCTTGGAGTTGATGCGACGGTTGAGCCAAACGTGGTGTTTGGCCCTGCCGTGAGCGTTGAAAACGGCGCGAAAATTCGTGCTTTTAGCCACCTTGAGGGCTGCCACGTTTCCGAGGGCGCCATCATTGGCCCCTATGCGCGGCTCCGGCCTGGTGCTGAAATTGGCGCGCAGGGCAAGGTCGGCAATTTTGTTGAAATCAAAAATGCGGTTATCGGGAATCGTGCCAAGGTCAACCATCTCAGCTATGTTGGTGACGCCGAAATCGGAGCGGACAGCAACATCGGCGCAGGTGTAATTTTTTGCAACTATGACGGAGTTTTTAAGCACCATTCTACTTTGGGAGCGCGCGTGTTTGTCGGCTCAAATTCTGCCCTTGTGTCACCAGTGATCATCGGAAATGACGCGCTCATTGGCACGGGCAGTGTTGTCACAAATGACGTGCCCGAAGGTGATCTCGTGCTGGCACGCAGTGCACAAGTTAACAAAAAGGGCCGCGGCAAGCGGCTTATGGATATGCTAAGGGCCAAGAAAAAATGAATACACTAGACACACTTCGCGCAGCCGGAAACGCCGAAAAAGCAGCAGAAATGGCCGCCTATCATAAGCAAACCCGAGAAATCATCGGTATTTCAAACCCGCAAATAGATGTATTTGTTAAACAATGGCGCGCTGAGCTTAGCTTGGATGACCGCCTCAAATTTGCCAGCGAACTTTGGCAATGTGATGTGTTTGAGGCCCGTATCGCCGCCGCCAAACTTCTCGTCCAAGCCCGCATCACCCCAGACGAAGCCACATGGGCGCTCATCACCTCGTGGGTGCCAGATCTTGATAGCTGGGCCATTGCTGATCATACCAGCACTGCCGCCGCCAAACGCCTTGTCGCCCAACCTTCGCGCCTTGATGAGGTTGAAGCATGGACCCATTCCAAGCACATGTGGTCCCGCCGCGCCGCCTTGGTGGCCACCCTCCCCTGGGCCAAGCTTAACCACCTCACGCCCGAGCAAAACAAAGCCCGCGAGCGAATCTTGGGCTGGGCCGCCCGCTATGTCGATGACTATGACTGGTTCATGCAAAAAGCCGTGGCTTGGTGGCTGCGAGACCTCTCCAAACACGACGCCGCGCGTGTTCAAAAATTCCTCACAAAACACGGTGACCGCATGAAGCCCTTCGCCCGCAAAATCGCCAGCAAATACCTCACCTAATTTCCAAATTGTCTAAATATCCCGGGGGAGCGAAGCGGGGGCAGCGCCCCCTACAACATCTCAGCCAAATAAAACCCCGTATGGCTGCCCTCGGCCTTGGCCACCTTCTCCGGTGTCCCCACAGCCACAATTTCACCACCGCCGTCACCGCCTTCTGGCCCAATATCAATGATATGATCCGCGGTCTTAATCACATCTAGGTTATGTTCAATAACGACCACCGTGTTGCCTTGGTCCACCAGCTCATGCAGCACTTCCAGCAGCTTTTTCACGTCTTCAAAGTGCAGCCCTGTGGTAGGCTCGTCCAGAATATAAAGTGTCCGGCCCGTTGAACGCTTCGCCAGCTCTTTTGATAGCTTCACCCGCTGCGCCTCCCCCCCTGAAAGCGTAGTCGCTTGCTGGCCGACCTTGATATAGCCAAGCCCCACCCGCAAAAGCGCGGTCATTTTATCGCGAATACTCGGCACCGCCTTGAAAAACTCAGCGGCCTCTTCCACCGTCATATCCAGCACATCGGCAATGCTTTTGCCTTTGAAGTGAATCTCAAGCGTTTCGCGATTAAACCGCGCCCCCTTACAGCTCTCACATTCCACATACACATCCGGCAAAAAGTGCATTTCAATCTTGATAACCCCGTCGCCCTTGCACGCCTCACAACGCCCGCCCTTCACATTAAAGCTAAACCGCCCGGGCTTATAACCCCGCGTTTTCGCCTCTGGCAGGCCCGCAAACCAATCGCGAATAGGCGTAAACGCGCCCGTATAGGTCGCAGGGTTGGAGCGCGGCGTGCGCCCGATCGCGCGCTGGTCAATATCAATCACCTTATCAAGGTGCTCCAAGCCGGTAATCGCCTTGCAAGGTGCCGGAATTTGCCGCGCACGGTTCAGCCGCATACTCGCGGTTTTAAACAGGGTTTCAATCGTTAGCGTAGATTTCCCACCGCCAGAAACGCCGGTTACACAGGTAAATGTCCCCAAGGGGAATGTCGCCGTAACCCCTTGCAGGTTATTTCCGGTTGCGCCCTTAACAACCAGCTTTTTGCCAGTCCCCTTGCGCCGCTCCAGCGGCACCGGAATGCTGCGCTTGCCTGAAAGATATTGCCCTGTGATAGAGGCCTCACAAGCGATAATCTCTTCCGGCGTCCCCTCAGCAATGACCTCACCACCATGGACACCCGCCCCCGGGCCGATATCCAGCACATGGTCGGCCTCGCGAATGGCTTCCTCGTCATGCTCCACCACCAAAACCGAGTTGCCTTGGTCTCGTAGGTTTTTTAGCGTTTCTAGCAGCCGGCCATTGTCACGCTGGTGCAGGCCGATGCTGGGTTCATCGAGCACATAAAGCACGCCGGTAAGGCCTGAGCCGATCTGGCTCGCCAACCGTATTCGCTGGCTTTCCCCGCCGCTAAGCGTGCCCGAAGCCCGCGCCAGCGTCAGGTAATTCAGCCCGACATTCACCAAAAACCCGAGCCGCTCCCGAATTTCTTTCAATATAGCCTTGGCAATCTGGTTTTTCTGCTTGCTCAGCTTGGTGGGCACCGACTCAACCCAGTCCAGCGCATCCTGAATCGAAAGCTGCACCACCTGCCCCGCATGTAGCCCCGCAATTTTTACCGCCAGCGCCTCGGGCTTTAGCCGATAGCCGTCACAGGCCTCACAATGCTTTGTGTTTTGATAGCGTTCAAATTCCTCCCGAATCCAGTTGCTATCGGTTTCACGATATCGCCGCTCCATATTTGGGATAACCCCCTCAAACGGCCGCGTTACCTCATAAACCCGCCCGCCTTCATCATAGCGAAACTTGATCTCATCCCCCTTGGAGCCATACAGCATAACCTGTTGCACCTCCTTGGGAAGCTCGCTCCACGGCAAGGACTTTTTAAACTTGTAATGCTTGGCAATCGCTTCAATCGTTTGCCGGAAATAAGGGGATTTCCCCTTGGCCCAGGGTGCCAGCGCCCCATTATAAAGCGTAATCGACTGGTCCGGCACGATCAGATTTTCATCAAAAAACATCTCAACGCCGAGGCCATCACAAGCGGGGCAAGCCCCAAAAGGTGCGTTAAACGAAAATAGCCGCGGCTCGATCTCGGGGATGGTAAACCCGCTCACAGGGCAAGCGTAATTCTCCGAGAAAACATGCCGCTCGGCAGTCTCGTCAGCAATTTCCAGCACCGCGATGCCGTCAGCAAGGTCAAGCGCCGTGCGCAGGCTATCCGCCAGCCGCGTTTCCAATCCGGGTTTCAGCACCAAGCGGTCCACGACCACATCAATATTATGGCGGAACTTTTTATCAAGCACGGGTGGCTCGTCCAGCTCGTAAAACTCACCATTCACCTTGACCCGCTGAAAGCCCTTCTTGCGCAGCTCGGCAAAATCCTTGGTGTATTCGCCCTTGCGGTCCCGCACGATCGGGGCCAGCAAATAGCCACGGGTGCCCTCCTCCATCTCCATCATGCGGTCAACCATTTCGGAAACCTGCTGAGCCTCAATCGGCAGGCCCGTCGTGGGTGAGTAAGGCGTGCCAACTCGTGCAAACAGTAGCCGCATATAGTCGTAAATTTCCGTTACCGTCCCCACTGTGGAGCGCGGATTTTTGCTTGTGGTCTTCTGTTCAATCGAAATAGCAGGTGAAAGCCCCGAAATATGGTCCATATCCGGCTTCTGCATCATATCCAGAAACTGCCGCGCATAGGCGCTCAGGCTTTCCACATAGCGGCGCTGCCCTTCGGCATAAATCGTATCAAAAGCCAGTGAGGACTTCCCCGAACCAGAAAGCCCCGTGATCACCACCAGCTTATCCCGTGGAATATCCACATCCACCGATTTCAAATTATGCGCCCGCGCGCCCCGCACTTCGATATTTTTAAGCATGCCCAACCCCTGTTTGCCGTGTGGCTACCACAGAGCCGCACGAAAAACAAATATGAGAACAAAATAAAAACATTGCAAGGGGTTTTCCCGCATTTGTGGTGGAATCAAGTAATATTCACCTTTATGAATGTTAGGGGTTGATTATTGACCCAGATCAATTATCTCTATGCACAACAACGTCACAAACAAGGGGATTTCCCATGAACATGCCATTTGGTCGCCCAGCCGCCGCGCAGGGCATCGCACCCGCCGATGCGGTTGCAAAAGTAAACAACAACGAAGCCATCATTATTGATGTGCGCGATATTAACGAGCTGATGTCATCCGGCACCGCTAAAGGTGCGCTGCACATCCCATTAATGATGATGCAAACAAAAGCCGACCCGCGCCACCCCGAGTTTCATCCCGAGCTGGACACCACCAAGCCGGTTATCCTTTATTGTGCCTCAGGTGCCCGCTCGGGCATGGCAGCCCAAATGCTGATCGCAAATGGCTTCAGCGAGGTTTATAACCTCGGCGGGTTGATGCACTGGCACCAAGGCGGTGGCGAGATCGTCCGCGCGGTTTAAGCGCCCAATACCAATACAAAAAGGGTTGATGGCAACATCAACCCTTTTTTGTTAGCCCGCCATCAACGAGGAAAAACTATCCAGATATATTAAAGGTTTTGGTGCGGTCGAGAAGACTCGAACTTCCACGGGTGTTACCCCACAGCGACCTCAACGCTGCGCGTCTACCAATTCCGCCACGACCGCATCTTCGAGGCTGAGGAGCGTATAGCACCCTGATTTGGGGAAGGAAAGAGGCAAAACACGGGCTTTGCTAAAAAAAAGGCCCGCTTATAAAAAGCGCGCCTTTTCAGTGCGTTAAAAGATTTCTTTAGTTGCTGGCACCGGTTGAGAAAAACCCGCCAACGGCTTCAGCAGGCGCTTCAGTCACCGAACCAAAGGCTGGGACAACACCACCATTGACGGGGGCAGTTGTTGGCAGGCCTCTCATATGGTTCGCAAGGGTCACGGCGACGGTGGCGCGCATAGCCCCACTTTCGCCTGTAAGAGATTCTTGCCCGCTGGCAAAAGCAAGCGAAGCATTATCAAGCCATTGCGCGCCACGGTTTGTGTTCTCTTTGCCATCAAAGCCAAAGCCAAGCGCCAGATGATAGGCGAGCAACTCCTCATAGCCCGATTGACCAAGGCCAACCAATGTCATGATAGAGGCCAGTGCAACATCGGAATTATCGGTTGAATAGCCGACCCCGAGGCAAACCTTGGCAATGCCCTCCAATGAGGCCGCGCTTGCGCCGGAGGTGCTTACCCATGTTTGAAGCTCGGTTTTGGCCGCGCCAGCATCGGCCAGAGAAACGGTGCTCACATAAGGATTAAGCGTTGGGGCAAATGCCATGCATTGCGCTTGAATATCAGCGCGTGTGGTGCCCTGAACTGACGCCGCGAGTGCGTCCCCCTCATCAATTGCATAAGCGCGCAGGTTACAGAATTGCGCTTCAACAGAGTTGGGCTGGATGCCCGAGATACACAGTTCGTTCATCGAGCTTTCTTGTGAGGTCACAAATACGGGCAGTCCTGCCGGGTTGGTTTGCGAGCTTGAGCCGCTATTGCTGAAATCATTGGCAGCGCCACCACTGGCCTGCACGGTGCCGTTGCCCAAACCAAGGCCAGTATTGCCGCCCTGTTGCTGCTGCATAAACGAGATTAGAAGCGCCCGGGAGCCGTTCGGGTCTGTCAGGATAATGCGGCTGGTTTCAGCGCCACCAAGCTCGGCACGCTGGTGTGAGTTGAGCAAAAATTCTTTTTGAAAGCTTGTCAGCTCGCCTGTGATTGGAAAATCCATAAAGGCTTGAAAGTTGCTAACCGCTGTGCGGGTGCGGCGGCCAAACACGCCATCTGGCGTACCGGCGGGAAATTCGAAAAAGTTAAGCGCGCTTTGCACAGCGCGGTTTTCAGTGCGCTGCGCGCTGGAAGCGGTCGAACGGGTGCTGTTGTTGCGGCGGTTATTATTGGCACCGGCCACAATAGCCCCACCAATTAATGCCCCAACGATGGCGGCACCTGCGTTGCTGCCCGCAACGGCTTTATTCATTGGAATAGCGACGCCTGCGGCGGTCAGGGCCAAAATCATGGCGGAAGATGTTAGATGTTTTTTCATGTTATAAACTCCTTTAACAATAATGTAAGCACAACTTTAACATAGTATATGATTCGGAAAAGTAAATGATTTCACGCAATTTTCATGGAAGTTTTTATGGTTGAGTGGCTGGTCTCTAGGGGATTAACGCCCTATCCGGACGCGCTCGCGCATATGGAAAAGCGGGTCGAGGCCATTTTAGCAGGCAATGCGCCGGAGCAAATATGGTTAGTTGAACACCCGCCAATGTATACAGCCGGAACGAGCGCCAAGAGCGCCGACCTGAAAGCCCCTGATATGTTTGACGTTTTTGAAACCCGTCGCGGCGGCGAGTATACTTATCATGGCCCAGGCCAGCGCGTGGCTTATGCCATGCTTGACCTCAACAAACGCGGGCGCGATGTGCGTGCCTATGTGAGCAAATTGGAGGCGTGGGTTATTGCCACCCTCGCCGAATTTAATGTGCAAGCAGGCGCGCGCGCGGGCCGCGTGGGCGTGTGGGTTGACCGGCCAGAGCGCCCTGCCCTGCCCGATGGCCGCATTGCTGAGGATAAAATTGCCGCCATCGGCGTCAGGATTCGGCGCTGGGTCACATTTCACGGGATCTCCATTAATGTCGAGCCGGATTTAAGCCATTATAGCGGCATCGTCCCCTGCGGCATTGCTGATTATGGCGTGACAAGCTTGGTAGACCTCGGCATCCCAGCCACGATGGATGATCTTGACGACGCGCTTAAGCGGCGATTTGCCGATGTTTTTGCTGAATAGCGGCTTTCACGGGGATGCGACAAAATTGCATTGAACACTTCGTAACTTTCCGCCTATATTCATGCGAAACTAATCGGCATCTCAAGGAGAACCCATATGCTCAAGGCTCTATTTTTAACCACATTCGTGGCTACTGGCGCGCTTTCAACTGCCGCATATGCAGAAGGCGACGCTGCAGCTGGCGAAGATACGTTTAAGCGCTGCAAATCTTGCCATGGCATTGTGGATGGCGATAACACCATTGTGCGCGGTGGCCGCACAGGCCCGAACCTGTTTGGCATGATCGGCATGACAGCCGGCACGGTTGAAGGCTTCCGCTATGGCGACGACTTGGTTGCCGCTGGTGAAGCTGGCCTTGTGTGGGACGAGGAAAACCTGGCCGAGTATTCCGCTGATCCGACCGCCTTTTTACGCGCCTATTTGGATGACGACTCTGCCCGCGCAAAAATGACCTTCAAGCTGCGCTCTGGCGGCGAAGATGTGGCGGCTTATTTGGCAAGCCTGAACCCTGCGGAATAAAATCTTGCCATTTCACATTAAATAAAAGCGCTGCCAGTTCTTCTGGCGGCGCTTTTATTATTTGCTCTCTATTTCCCAACAGCAAAAACTTGATCTGCGTCAATCATTACAGTTGAGAAACGGGAAGCCTTAGTTTATCCAAGTAAAAAACGATGTGAGGTGTTTTCCACAAGTGGATTCGCTAAACACAGGGACATGTCAGGAGTATATAATGGCAAACGCAGCCACACATGACCACGATGACCATGCACGGCCGGGCTTCTTTACCCGCTGGTTCATGTCAACCAACCATAAAGACATTGGTATTCTTTACCTGTTCACTTCGGCTGCTGTCGGGTTTATTTCGGTTTGCTTAACCGTTTACATGCGCATGGAGCTTATGGAGCCTGGCGTTCAGTTCATGTGCGAGGAAAACATTGGCCAAGGCGTTATTGCTCATCTGACCGCAAGTGGGTTGGGTGAATGTACGCCCAACGGCCACCTCTGGAACGTAATGATCACCTATCACGGCGTGCTGATGATGTTCTTCGTGGTTATTCCGGCCTTGTTTGGCGGCTTTGGGAACTACTTCATGCCGCTGATGATCGGCGCGCCTGATATGGCATTCCCGCGGCTTAACAACCTTTCTTATTGGCTTTACGTATGCGGCACATCCCTCGGTGTGGCCTCGCTATTCGCCCCCGGCGGCAATGGCCAGCTCGGCTCCGGCGTGGGCTGGATACTTGTGCCACCACTTTCCACGACCGAAGGCGGCTATTCGATGGACCTCGCGATTTTTGCGGTTCACGTATCGGGTGCTTCCTCCATTCTGGGTGCGATCAACATGATCACCACCTTCCTGAATATGCGCGCACCGGGTATGACCCTGCACAAAACACCGCTTTTTGCATGGTCAATCTTCATAACCGCATTCCTTATTCTGCTCAGCCTGCCTGTGCTGGCCGGTGCCATCACCATGCTGCTGACAGACCGCAACTTTGGTACAACCTTCTTTGACCCCTCAGGCGGCGGTGACCCGGTCCTCTACCAGCACCTCTTGTGGTTCTTCGGCCACCCAGAGGTTTACATGATCATTGTGCCAGGCTTTGGTATCATTTCCCACATCATTTCGACCTTCTCGAAAAAGCCGATCTTTGGTTACCTGCCAATGGTTTACGCGATGGTTGCCATCGGCGTGCTCGGCTTTGTGGTTTGGGCGCACCATATGTATACGGTTGGCATGTCCACCACCCAGCAAAGCTATTTTATGCTGGCGACGATGGTGATCGCGGTGCCGACAGGCGTTAAAATCTTCTCTTGGATTGCCACCATGTGGGGCGGCTCTATCAGCTTCAAAACCCCAATGCTTTGGGCCATGGGTTTCCTCTTCCTGTTCACCGTAGGCGGTGTAACAGGTGTGGTGCTCTCGCAAGCCGCCTTGGACCGTGCCTATCATGACACCTACTACGTTGTGGCCCACTTCCACTACGTGATGAGCTTGGGTGCGGTGTTCTGTATCTTTGCGGGTATCTATTACTGGTTCGCCAAAATGTCCGGCCGCCAATACCCTGAATGGGCGGGGCAGCTGCACTTTTATGCCATGTTTATCGGTGCCAACCTCACCTTCTTCCCGCAGCACTTCCTTGGCCGTAACGGCATGCCGCGCCGCTATCTGGATTACCCAGAGCAATTCGCGACATGGAACTACCTCTCCTCAATCGGCGCGTTCATCTCGTTTGCTTCGTTTATCTTCTTCATCGGCATCGTGGTTTACACCCTGCGCTGGGGCAAAAAGGTAACCGAGCCAGCCTATTGGGGCGAGCATGCAGACACGCTTGAGTGGACCTTGCCCAACCCACCTCCCGAGCACACGTTCGAGACCCTGCCAAAGCAGGCCGATTGGGACAAAGGCGGGCACTAATGCGCCCCAACTCACCAAAGTTCAAAAGGGCCGCATATGATGCGGCCCTTTCTAGTTCCGCCCCTGTCGAGCGTAGGGATGCGCCAGTTTGGGAAACCACGCTCTGGCCCAACCGCTCCCTTGGGCGCACAGGGTTTCGGGTCACCATGGCTATCCTTGCCATTGGCTTTGCCATTCCGGTGCTGCCTTTTGTGTGGGCAGGTGCTTATTGGGTGCTGCTGCCCTTTGTGGGCGTTGCCTTTACCAGCCTCTGGCTGGCCTTTAAGGTGAACAACCGCCATGGCCAGCTGCGTGAACATATAAGCTTATGGCAAGACCTGATTGCGGTGGAGCGGCACGAAGTAAACGGCGATATAAAGCGGTGGCGGTGCAACCCCTACTGGATGCGTAGCAAGCTGGTGAAAGAGGGTGGGCCGGTTGATAATTACCTCACCCTCATTGGCGCTGACCGCGAAATAGAGCTTGGCGTTTTCCTAAGCCCCGAAGAGCGCGTGGAGCTATTGGCCGAAATCGAAGCCGCAATCAAGCGGTTGGGCCAGCACTACGCGGGTTAAGCTTTGCGCTTGAGGCAAGGGTATGCCCGCGCCGCGCTCGTGTGTGGCCAGGTGGTGCCGTTGGGCTTTAGGCGGCTGTAACACGCGCCGCCACCGAACTGGATACAAACCATCAGCAGGCTTGATATAATCGCATTAGCAAGAAACGGGTGGCTCTTGCGCAGGCTTCAGCTATGGTCCGCGCATGGTCGTTCAAAAACACATCAGCACCCGCGCATGGGGTGAGCTTCTCCTGCTTGGCTTGGTCTGGGGCGGGGTGTTCCTCACCGCTGCCATCGCGCTGGAAGATATCCCGCCTTTCACACTCGTGGCCATTCGCATCAGCCTTGCGGCGCTTGTTCTTTGGGCCGTTGCCTTACTGCGCGGTAGCTCCATTCCGCGCGGAACAAGGGTTTGGGTCGCGCTCTTTGTTATGGGCATCCTGAACAACGCTATCCCCTTCACGCTGCTCACGCTCGGCCAAACCCAAATCGAATCCGGCCTGACTTCCATTTTTAACGCGGGCACCGCCGTGTTTGGCATTCTCATCGCTGCGCTCTTCTTGAAAGACGAACGCCTGACCAGCCGCAAGGCCATCGGCGTGCTGCTCGGCCTCTCCGGCATTATCTATACAGCAGGCGTTGAAAGCCTCCTCAGCCTTGATCTCCGCTCGCTCGGCCAGCTCGCCTGCATTGGGGCCACCATCTCTTATGCCTTCGCTGGCGTCTGGGCGCGCAAAAACCTCTCGGGCCTCAGCCCTGATAGCGCCACAGCCGGCATGCTCACCGGAGCCAGCCTGCTCACCATCCCCATTGCGCTCTTCGCAGAAGGTATGCCCAGCTTCGATTACTCCATCCGCACATGGGGCGCGCTGCTCTACTACATCCCCATTGCCACCGCCTTTGCTTACCTGCTCTATTTCCGAATTTTGGAGATGGCAGGCTCGGCCAATGTCCTTCTTGTTACCCTCCTCGTCTCCCCCGTCGCCATCCTGCTTGGCTCGCTGTTTCTCTCCGAGGCCCTGCCCGCCCGTTCATATGTTGGCTTCAGCCTCATCGCTATCGGATTGGTGGTAATAGACGGTCGGGCCTTTTCAACTCTGCGCCGCTCGTTTATGCCTAAGGGAACGTAATCGAGAGCACAGCTATGATTTATAATTCATCCGCCGAGTGGCACGAGGCCACGCATAAACGCGTGGCCCTCATCGGCATGTCTGGCCTAGGCAAAACCTACCTGTCTGAAATGCTGCGCGCGGGCGGTGAGTGGTATCACTATTCCGCCGATTATCGCATCGGCACCCGCTACATGGGTGAGCATATTGTGGATAATTTCAAGCGTGAAGCCATGCGTGTGCCGTTCTTGCGAGACCTGCTGCGCAGTGACTCGATCTATATCGCGTCCAATATCACCTTTGAAAACCTAACACCGCTTTCCACCTATCTCGGCAAACCCGGCGACGAGGCCCAAGGCGGCATTCCGTTTGAAACCTATCTGGCCCGCCAGCGCCAGCACCGCATTGCCGAGCAATCCGCCGTGCAAGACACCGCACTTTTTGCCCATAAGGCGCTGGATATCTACGGCTACGAGCATTTTATCTGCGATACCAGCGGCTCGATTTGTGAGGTCGTAGACGGCAATAACCCAAATGATCCGGTGCTCATATCCCTCAGCGAGGCTGCACTGCCGGTCTGGATAGAAGGCAATGAAGGCCACACCGACGAGCTAAAATCCCGCTTTGATGCCGCCCCCAAGCCGATGTATTACCCTGAGGGTTTTCTACTGGAAAAATGGGCGGAATACCTGCGCCTGCGCAATGTCACCCCCACCAAAGTGGACCCTGATGATTTCATTCGCTGGGGTTTTGGCGAGCTGCTCGCCAACCGCCTGCCGCGCTATAAATCCATTGCGCAAAATTGGGGGGTGACCGTATCAGCGGACGAAGTCCGCGCCATCCGCGACACACAGGATTTTAATGCGCTCATCGGCCAAGCTATCGAGCGGAATTCATAAATGCCTATTCGTATCCCCGCCGCCCTGCCCGCCTATAACATCCTCAATACCGAGGGTGTTAATGTGATGGACGAAGCCACGGCAAACCGCCAAGAAGTGCGCCCGCTGCAAATTGGCCTATTGAATTTGATGCCCAAAAAGGAGCAAACAGAAACCCAGTTTGCGCGCCTAATCGGAGCCAGCCCGATTCAGATAGAGCTGACGCTCATTCGGATGACAGAGCACGCTTCTAAAAACGTGTCCGCCCAACATATGGAGAGCTTCTACCAGTCATTCCAAGATATTAAGCACCGAAAATTTGACGGGCTTATCATTACCGGCGCACCGATAGAGCACCTACCCTTTGAAAGCGTCACCTATTGGGACGAGCTGAAAGAGGTAATGGACTGGACTCAAACCAATGTCCTTTCCACTTTCGGTGTATGCTGGGGCGGCATGGCGATGATCTATCACCACTCAGGCGTGCCTAAGCACATTTTGCCCGCCAAGCACTTCGGCTGCTACCGCCACCGCAATCTAGCCCCCGCCTCGCCCTATCTGCGCGGCTTTTCCGATGATTTCACGGTGCCCGTTAGCCGCTGGACAGAAGTGCGGACCCAAGACCTGCCCGAGGGGCTTGAAACCCTGATGCACTCCGATGACGTAGGCCCCTGCCTGATCGAAGACAAAGCACACCGCGCGCTTTATATCTTTAACCATCTTGAATATGACAGCGACACCCTCGCGCAGGAATACCAGCGTGACGTGGATAAAGGGGAGCAAATCGACGTGCCGTTGGATTATTTCCCACAGGATGACCCCTCCCAACCACCCGAAAACCGCTGGCGCTCGCACGCGCACCTGCTTTATGGCAACTGGATCAACGAAATTTACCAAACCACCAATATTGATATTGAAAAAATACTGGAGGGTGACTCCAAGTGAGTTGCAGCCGTGCGGTCGCTGGGGCAATATGGCCAAAAGGAGTTAGCCGTGAAAAAACCGTTTGAAGGCGCTATTAGCCAGTATTTTGAGCAAGACGCCCCCGCCGAGATTCGTACGCGCATTGTAAATGGTGGCAAAAAAGATGTGCTAAACCCCGGCTACCCTTACCCGCGGGTGATGAAAAACAAAGATTATTGTGTTGAATATGAGGCGCTGCAAATTGAGCTTGTAAAGCTACAAGCCTGGGCGAAGGAAACAGGACAGCGCATAGCTGTGGTTTTTGAGGGGCGTGATGCCGCTGGCAAGGGCGGCACCATAAAGAGGCTGCGCGAAAACCTGAATCCACGGGGCGCGCGGGTGGTGGCTTTATCAAAGCCATCCGATACCGAGGCCTCGCAGTGGTATTTCCAGCGCTATATCGAGCACTTGCCCTCGGCGGGTGAGATCGTTTTTTTTGACCGCTCATGGTATAACCGCGCGGTGGTAGAAAAGGTGTTTGGCTGGTGCTCTGATGGTGACCGCGCCAAGTTTTTCCGACAAGTGCCCAAATTTGAGGACATGCTGGTGAATGACGGCATTACGCTGATCAAAATCTGGCTCACCGTCGGCCGTGCAGAGCAGCTCCGCCGCTTTATGGGGCGCGAAAGTGACCGGCTAAAGCACTGGAAACTTTCGGGTGTGGATGTAAAAGGCCTGCATAAGTGGGACGAATACTCGACCGCGATTTCGCAAATGTTCGCCCATAGTCACCGCGAAAACACCCCGTGGCATGTGATCCGCTCAGACGATAAAAAGCGCGCGCGTTTGGCCGCGATCAAACTGTTGCTCTCGCATTTTGATTATACCGAGAAAGACGAAACCTCGCTTATGGGCCTAGATACCGCCATTTGCAGCAGTCCCTCCCTGATGGGCAATGAGGCCGGTCGGTGAATAAACGCAAATCCTACCATCACGGCAACCTGCGCCAAGCGCTGGTGGATGCCACGCTGGAGCTGATCACCGAGCGCGGGCCGCAGGGCTTTACGCTGGCAGAGGCGGCGCGGCAGGCAGGGGTTTCTGCGGCGGCCCCCTACCGGCACTTTAAGGGCCGTGATGAGCTTATTTGCGAGGTTGCGCGGCAAGGTTATATCCTTTTCGGCGACTTGCTGGAGCATTCTTATGATGGCGGCAAGCCCACAGCATTGGCAGCCTTTTCCAAGGTTGGACGGGCCTATTTAGCCTTCGCCAAGCGCTATCCCGGCTATTATATTGCCATGTTTGAATCAGGCGTTTCCCTTACCGGCAGCTCGGAGCTGGCGCTGGCTTCCGAGCGCGCCATGGGCGTTATGACCCAAGCCGCCGAATCTCTCATGGCGCACTTGCCCCTTGATAAACGCCCGCCTGCGGTGATGGTTAGCCACCATATTTGGGCGATGTCCCACGGCGTGGTGGAGCTTTTTGCCCGTGGCACGCCGGGTGGCCGTGCGCCCTATTCCCCCGAAGATTTGCTGGAAAGCGGGACGGGTATCTATCTTCGCGGCCTCGGGATAATCTCCGAATAAAACTTTTTTTGCCAAATCTCTTGACCTACGACGTTTTCGCCTTATGTATGTAAATGTAATTAACATTAACATTGGAAAGGACAGGAAATGAACACTGCAGTAGACATCCTAAAGCAGGCCCGAGACTGGATCGACAGTCATGGCACAATGGGATGGGTCGCAACAATGATCCTCGGATTTATCTTCGCTGGCCCCCTCGGGCTTGTGATTCTCTTTTACGCGTTAGGAACCGGACGAATGGGCAAATGCAAAAGCAAGCGGCACGGCCGCCACAGATTTAACTCTACGGGCAATGAAGCCTTTGATAGCTATCGGGACGAAACCCTGAAGCGCCTGGAAGACGAGCAAGCCTCCTTCCGCAAGTTTATGGAAAACCTGCGCGCTGCCAAAGACAAGGCCGAGTTTGACCAATTCATGGACAGCCGCGAAGCCCGTGGCTTTGAAGAAGCAGAGGATGTGACCCCTGCCCCCAAGCGGGACTCAGATTTTGGCGCCATGCCAAGCCCTGCCTAAAAAAACCAACCCCGCGGGCCAAGGGCTCGCGGGGTTAACCTATTAGGCAAGTTTAAATTAAACCTTGCCGAATGCGCGCCACTCTTGTTAGGCTCACTTCAAGCCAAGAGATAGATTTATGCGCCATACCCTGCTCAAACACCCTCAGTTTTACGTGACAGCGCCCCAGCCCTGCCCCTATTTGGAGGGCATGCAGGAGCGCAAGCTGTTTACCACGCTGTACGAAGAAGGCGGCTTGGAACTTAATAATTCACTCAGCCACCAAGGCTTTCGCCGCTCGCAAAATGTGATTTACCGCCCGAGCTGCTCTGACTGCACCGCTTGCCAGTCGGCCCGCGTTAAGGTGGATGATTTCAAGCCGAGCCGCTCACAAAAGCGGGTGATCAAGCGCAATAGCCACCTAACGCGCAGCCTCAAAACCCCATGGGCGCGTGAGAGTCACTACCAGCTTTTTGACCGCTACCTGCATTCCCGCCACGCCGATGGTGGCATGGCTGGCATGGATGAAGTCGAGTTCAGCGCCATGATCGAGGAAACCCCTGTCAACACCCGCTTGGTGGAGTATTCGATCTATCATCAGGGGGAGAGCATTCCCGTGGCTGTGTGCCTGAGTGATATGTTGGATGACGGGCTTTCGATGGTTTATTCATTTTTTGAGCCAAGCCTCGCGAAAGACAGCATTGGCACCTATATGATCCTTGATCATATCCGCCTCGCACAAGAAAGTGGCCTGCCCCATGTTTACCTTGGCTACTGGGTGCAAGGTAGCCCGAAAATGGACTATAAATCCAAATTCCACCCCTTGGAAACTTTCCGAGAAGGCGGCTGGAAGGCTCTGGACATGGCGGCTTCTATGCCCACGCATCCGCTGGATAGCCAGCCGATATCGCGGCAGGTCGCGGCCATTCATCTCCCACAGATAGAGGAATAAAGAAAGGCCGCGAGATGCGGCCCTTCTTTGTTTTTCCCTAATTCCCCAGCAGGTTTGGCACAATCGTGACGATCGCGGGGAAAGCCCACAATATAGCTAGCCCGAGCACTTGGATAAGCACAAATGGCACTACGCCACGATAAATGTGCCCCGTGGTCACCGAAGGCGGCGCCACGCCGCGCAGGTAAAACAGCGCAAAGCCAAAGGGCGGGGTTAAAAAGCTGGTTTGCAAGTTGATCGCAATCAAAATGGTTACCCATTTCGGATCATACGAGCCGCCATAGATCACCGGCCCCACGATGGGGATAACAATGTAGATGATCTCAAGGAAATCGAGCACAAATCCGAGGAAAAACAGCACGATCATCACGATCAGGAACACTTTCCACTCATGGTCAAAGCTCTTCAGGAAGTCCTGAATATAGTCCTCTCCGCCAAAGGAAATGATTACGAGGTTGAGCATTTGCGAGCCGATCAGGATGGCAAACACCATCGAGGTCACTTTAGCGGTTTCGCGCACCACCGGCGTAAGCACGGCTGTGCGCAGCAAGGTAATGCAGGCAAATATTAAGCCCGCGAAGGCGATTAGATAAGCGATTTGCGCCAGAACAATCGCAATCCAGCTTTGCCAATCAATATCCTCAATGCCGGTGCGGAGGTCAAAGTTAACCCCGATCAGCAGCATGATGACCAGCGCAAAGCTTGATTGCAGAATGAACTTGCCACTGGCATTTTCATCTTTCAACTTGCGATACGCCGCCAGCATAATGGCACCGGCTGCCCCAAGCGCCGCTGCGGGCGTTGGGTTGGTAATGCCGCCAAGGATAGAGCCAAGCACGGCCACAATGAGCACCAGCGGCGGGAATACCACACGCAGCATTTCGTTTTGGCCAAGCCGCTTGCCCGATTTCATCATGCCATAGGTAATCAACAAGAACGGCACCGCGAGCTTAGCCCACGCCCCGCCCGGCCTGTCACCGGCCTGAATGAAGTAAACATCAACCAGAATGGCCGAAAGCACCCCGAGACTACCAATAATCAGCGGCAGCTTGTTTTCACGCGGGGCCACGCCAAAAGTAGTGGTGAAGGTCAGCGCGATTAGCGTAAGGATCACAGCCAAGCCAGTGCCAAGCGGGGCCGCGTTTGCAACCATGGCTTCCATCAAGGCGGCCACTTCTTCCGGCGTTCGGTCTGCCGAAACCACCCCGCCCGTTTCCGCTTTTAGTGCGTCTAGCTCGGCTCGCATGGTAACCGAGGCATCCCATTTTTCCTGCCCATGTTTCTCGATCATGGCCAGTTGGCATGACTCGGAAACATTGGTGCGTAACTCGGGCTGCTCGCCCAGCTCGGTTGTGGAAGAAACAAAAGTGCTTTGGCTACCGGAAAAGCCAACCACATTCATGCCAATGGCAATGGCAATGATCAAAACAGGGGCAAACAAGAACCATGTCAGGCTATGCCGTCCGCCTTCACCGTGGCCTTCGCCCCCCGCGAGTGCCGGAATAGGTGGTGCATGTTGCGGGCGCATCAGCGCATAAAGGAACGCATATAGCCCATAAAGGAACGCAAGGAAAATACCCGGCAAAAGCGCCGCCTTAAACAACACACCGGTTGAAAGTGCCGCGGGTTTGCCCAGATATGTGAGCGCATCTCGGCAGCCCAGCATTGTCGCGCGGTTTTCCTGCGCGGCGGCATAAAGATCACCTGCGAGCGAACCAAGCAGCACGATAACGATTGAAGGCGGAATGATTTGCCCCAAGGTGCCAGAGGCCGCAATAACCCCGGTGGCTAGTTCAGGCGAATAGCCATTGCGCAACATCGTGGGCAGCGAGAGCAAGCCCATTGTTACCACAGTTGCGCCAACAATACCTGTTGAAGCCGCCAGAAACGCGCCCACAATCACAACCGAAACAGCCAAGCCGCCCGGCAGCGGGCCAAACACCCGCGCCATGGTTGTTAGCAGGTCTTCAGCGATTTTGGAGCGCTCAAGCGTGACACCCATCAGCACAAACATCAGCACCGCCAGCAGGGTCTCAATGCTTTGCCCCGCAAACACCCGTTCGTTCATCCGATTGACAACAAAGGATATTTTTCGGTCTAGCGCCTTTTCCCAGCCGCCTTCAAACAAGGGGCCAGCTATGGTGGGCAAATCCGGGTATCGGAAAAGCGAAATTGCGTCTCGCGCCACCCCGTCATTCACCAGCGCCAGATACGCCTCTGAGCGTTGGTCCACCGCCGCATGAATAAGATAGCCCGATTGATCAAGGACCGCCAGAATGCCAAAAGCCAGCGTGCCTGCGCCACCAATGGCAAACGCCACTGGAAAGCCCGACATGATGCCGATAAAGAGGCACATAAATGTAATGATAAGGCCGAGTTCTACCCCGTCTAGTCCGAATAGCATATCCCAGCCCCTCTAGTGAATGGCGGCGGCAAGTTCCGCCGTCTCGTCGTTAGATTTATCAAGATCAAGGTTTTTACCCTCGGAATCCTTGCCCTCGATAAATTCGAGCAGCGAGCGGTAAAAGAACCCCGCCCCTTGCGCGATCATCATAAAAGCAAAGCTGACGAGCAGCACCTTGAAGAGGAAATAAGCGTTAAACCCGTTGGGTGAAAAACCTATCATCTCTATATTTTCTTTCAGGAAAGGCGCTTTGCGCAGCATAGATTCTAAGCTCGCCGAAGCCGGAAACTTCGGGGTCACAAAACTGCGCCACATGAAGAACCAGCCAAACATCCAGATCAGGAACATTGACGGCATGATGAAAAATAGCGAGCCGAACATATCAATCACCCGCTTGGCGCGAAAGCCAACACGGGCATATACAAGGTCCACCCGTACATGGCCGCCTTGCACAAATGTGTAGGCGGCAACCAAAGCCACGATCATGGCGTTATAGAGCTTCAGCTCTTCGCCAAACCAGCTCAGGTCTTTGGTGAAAACCGAACCAAACGGCCCGATCGAAATTTCGGATACCCGGAAAATTCGCTGGAGAAAGACGATCATCACCTGTTGCAGCACCATAATAAGCCCCGCCCACGCAAAAAAGCGCCCTACCGAATTGGAGAACCCTTCGATAACGCGCACTACGCCCCATAAGAAGGGCCGATAAAGCACCCCAAGCACTGTGATGACCAAAAACAGATCAATTATGATAAAGAGAAATTCTTTTGAGGCGCCGTAGTAAATAAACCGGATCAGCGATTCCGGGTCGTTTACCCAGTTCAGCCATGCCATCGGGTTGGATAGAGCGGTATAAAGGTTCACAAAACCTTGCAATAATTGGGCAGCCACCCAGCTTAGCGCATCAGCCATTCGGATCTCTCTTTGAATATATGAAGATTCAAAAAATGCCCCCCGCCAGCTAAAGCGGAGGGCATAATTTAAGCGTCGGTTTTAGCCAAGAACGCGGTCACGCTGTGAGCGATATGCGCTTTCAGATTTGTCGATCCAGTTGGAAGACGCCGCCATAGAGGCGTTATAGCTCGCACGGATTTCGGCAAACAGAGCATCTTCCATGTAGCCGTCAAGCACTTCGCCCGAAGCCGCACCAAATGCATCCCAGATGCTGTCATTGAATTCTTTAACCTGAACACCTTCGGCGATAAGGCGCTGAAGCGCTGCGCCGTTGTTGTTAAGGAATTGCGCAAGGCTCCACTGGTGCGTGGTAGCAGATGCGTTTTCAATGATCTTTTGGTGAGCTGGTGAAAGCTCGTTAAATACATCACGGTTGGTGGCCAGCGAAAGGGCTGCACCCGGCTCGTGGAAGCCCGCAGTGTAATAGGTTTTGGTAATTTCTTGGAAACCAGCAACCTCGTCAGCCCATGGGCCAATCCACTCAGTGCCGTCCAGTGCGCCAGAAGCCAACGCTTGGTAAACTTCCGAACCAGGCAGGTTTTGCACCGAAGCGCCAAGCTTGCCGAGCGCTTGGCCCCCAAGGCCGGGCATACGGAATTTAAGGCCGTTGAAATCCTCTGGCGAGTTCATTTCGTTGTGGAACCAGCCACCAGCCTGTGCGCCGGTGTTACCCGCGATGAAAGACTTGAGGTTAAACACTTCGCCGAGCTGGTCGTGATACTTCTGACCATCGCCATGCAGATACCAGTTTTGCAGTTCTTGCGCTGTCATGCCAAATGGCACAGACGTATAGAAGGCATAGGCTGGGTGCTGGCCTACAAAGTAATAGTCAGCGGCGTGATACATGTCAGCTTGGCCCGAAGACACAGCGTCAAATACTTCAAACGCGCCCACAAGCTCACCAGCGGCTTTAATCTCAATGGTAAGCGAACCATCAGACATGGCGGTGATTTGGTCAGCAACATGCTGCGCCGCGTCAAAAACGCCTGCGAGGCCACGGCCCCATGAGGTAACCATAGTCAGCGTGCGGTTGCCTTGCGCATAGGCCGGTGCGGCCAGTGTGCTTGCGGCGGCGGCGGTGCCCCCAAGTGCTGCTTTAGTCAAAAAAGAACGACGATCCATAGATAACCTCCCAGTAAGTGGCGCATACTTTGCACCAGATCGAAAATAGTGTGGGTAAACTAGCCTGACATACCCGCCATGCCAACCGTAAAAATGCGGTATAACATAGTGAAAAGCGAATAGATACAATCAGGCATTGCTTAGCGATGTAGGCCTAGCCACTTAACGTCTACATTTTATATAAACACCCGACAAAAGAGAGGGAGTCGGTAACTTTGAAAGCTATTTCCGACGCTTTGCGCAACATTATTTTTCAAAACTGATTGACGTTTTAACAATAGGCCATTAAAAATTCAGCATGACCAACGCAATTAACATTCTTGTCGTGGTGCTTGAAAAGGCGCAAACCGTGTAAAAACCCAGTTTTTATTCGATTTTGCGCTTGCCTCCAACCAAATTGGAGGCTTTTTTTTTGCCACACAGAATCAACGGGCTGCGGCCCAAAATGGAGTGAAGCCTATGTCTCGCGAGATGACCGGAGCCGAAATAGTTGTTACAGCCTTGAAGGAACAAGGCGTCGACACCGTCTTTGGCTACCCCGGCGGCGCTGTGCTTCCTATTTATGATGCCATTTTCCAGCAAAACGATATCAAGCACATTCTGGTGCGCCATGAGCAAGGCGCGACCCACGCCGCCGAGGGCTATGCCCGCGCCACCGGCAAGCCCGGCGTTGTTCTTGTTACGTCTGGCCCGGGAGCAACCAATGCCGTTACGGGCATGACAGACGCGCTGATGGATAGCATCCCGATGATTGTGCTTTCCGGCCAAGTGCCGACCTTTATGATCGGCAATGACGCCTTTCAGGAGGCCGACACCGTGGGCATCACCCGCCCCTGCTCCAAGCATAACTGGCTGGTGAAAGACACCGACGAGCTGGCAGAAACCATTCATCAGGCATTTCATATCGCCACCTCTGGCCGCCCCGGCCCCGTGCTGATTGATATTCCAAAGGATGTGCAATTCGCCTCCGCGCCCTATAAAACAAAGGCCAAAGCGCCAACGACCCATTATAAGCCGCAGGTTAAAGGCGACCTCGCGGAAATTACCCGCGCGGTTGAGGCTTTTGAGCAGGCCGAACGCCCAATCATCTATTCCGGCGGTGGCGTTATCAATTCCGGTGTGGCTGCCAGCCAGCTTTTGCGAGAGCTGGTGGCGGGCAGCAATGCCCCGATCACGTCCACCCTGATGGGCCTTGGCGCCTATCCGGCGTCGGGTGATAATTGGCTCGGCATGCTCGGCATGCACGGCACCGTTGAGGCCAATTTGGCCATGCACGGCTGTGATTTTATGCTCTGCGTTGGCGCGCGGTTTGATGACCGCATCACGGGCCGCACGGATGCGTTTAGCCCTGATAGCTTTAAGGTCCACATGGATATCGACCCCTCGTCGATCAACAAAATCATTCATGTAGACGTGCCTATTATCGGTGATATTGGCCATATTCTGGAAGATTTCCTGAAGGTCTGGAAATCTCGCGGCCGCAAAACCAAATCTGCGGCCATTAAGAAGTGGTGGAGCCAAATTGAGGAATGGCAGGCCACCAAGTGCCTTGATTTCAAGAACTCAGACACAATCATCAAGCCGCAGCACGCCTTGCAACGCCTTGAAGCGCTTACCAAAAACATGGATCGCTACATCACAACCGAAGTGGGGCAGCACCAGATGTGGGCGGCGCAATACCTCAATTTTGATGACCCGCATCGCTTTATGACCTCGGGCGGCCTCGGCACTATGGGCTATGGCCTTCCAGCCTCCGTAGGGGTGCAAGTGGCCCACCCTGAAAGCCTCGTGATCAACATCGCGGGGGATGCGTCCTTCCTGATGAACATGCAGGAAATGGGCACGGCGGTGCAGTTTAACCTGCCGGTTAAGCAGTTTATTTTGAATAATGAGCGCCTCGGCATGGTGCGGCAATGGCAGCAATTGCTGCACGGTGAGCGCTACTCCCAAAGCTGGTCAGAGGCCCTGCCGGACTTTGTGAAGCTCGCCGAAGCCTTTGGCGGCAAAGGGATTTTGGTCGACGATCCAGCGGATCTCGACGAAGCCATCAAGGAAATGCTGGCTTATGACGGGCCGGTTATCCTCGATTGTGTTGTTGAAAAACACGAGAACTGCTTTCCGATGATCCCGTCTGGCAAAGCCCATAACGAGATGATTTTATGTGACGAAGAAACCGCAGACGCGATAGATGCTGCGGGCAAAACCCGAGTCTAGCATGGCCCCCCTGCTCTATTTCAGCTACGGGATGACCAAAACAGGCTCCACGCTGGCCTTCCAGCTTGTGCGCTCGGCGCTCGATCTTTGCGGCTTTCCGCAGGATCGAGTGCCGCTTGACGTGGTTAACCCCGTGCTGCGGCGCAATTTTGTAAATCACATCACCGATCGGCAGCTTGTCGAGCTTAAGGATGAGGCAAAGAAACGCGGCTATCCCATTGCTTTAAAAACACATATGAGACCAGACCCGGGTGTCGTAGAGATGATACAGTCCGGTGAAGCCATTGCCCATGCCTGCTATCGCGACCCGCGCGACATGGCGCTTTCCATGCTCGACCACGCGCAAAAATCCCGTGATTCCGGCGGGGAGGAGTTTGCCGAGCTTACCAGTTTAGAGCAGACTTTTACCAATATTCGCAGCCAGCATGACAGCCTTACGGCCTGGCTGCGCCTGCCAAATGTGATGCCGCTCTATTTTGAAGATATTGCCTTTAATACGGTGGAAACTGCGCGGCGCATCCTCAAACAGCTCAAGTTAAAGATCGACCCCGAGGTGCTGGCAGATGTTGTGCACACCCAGCGATTCACGCAGAAAAACAAAGCCTTGCGCGCGCGCCATATTGAACAAATGGACGCCACACTTTCCGCAGAGATCGCCACCGAATTTGCGCCCTTAATTAAGCGCTTTATCAATAACCGAACCCACCTAAAAGGCGAAATCCTCCTCCCCGCGCCGCAACACTTACGCCTGAGCGCGTCGGATTAACTGGACATTAACGGCAAAACCAGAGATTTTGCCAAGAAAAGGACCAAAGCCATGACCCTTCACCTAAAAAAAGGCAGCAGCCGCAAAAGCGCTTATGACCTCAAAAACCCGCTTGATGAACAAATCGAGACCCACACCCTTGCGGTATTGGTAGACAATGAAGCCGGCGTGCTGGCCCGCGTTATTGGCCTGTTTTCCGGCCGTGGCTACAATATTGAGAGCCTCACCGTGGCCGAAACCGACCCCGAGGGCCACCGCTCGCGCATTACCATTGTAACCACCGGCACCCCCGCCGTGATTGAGCAAATCAAGGCGCAGCTTGGCCTGATCATTCCGGTTTACCGTGTGAATGACCTTACCGTTGAAGGCCCCTCGGTGGAGCGCGAAATGGCGTTGCTCAAGGTTGCTGGCCAGGGCGACAAACGGGTCGAAGCCATGCGGCTGGCAGATATTTTTCGCGCCAATGTAGTGGATAGCACACTGGAAAGCTTTGTCTTTGAAATCACTGGCACGCCCGAAAAGATTGATGCCTTCACAGACCTGATGCATCCGCTTGGCTTAACCGACATCGCCCGCACAGGTGTGGCGGCCATGGCGCGCGGAGCCTGATGGCAAAAAACTTTATCATCCAGTTCAGTGGCCGCGAAGGCAGCTCGGCGATCATTAGCGCGCTGAGCGCGCAAAAAGGCGTAAACGTGCCGCTGTTTGAAGAGCTGGACTGGCGTGATTTTAGGGAAACCCGCGACCTAACCGAGCTACCACAAGCGCTTTCAGAAGTGTTTGTGAACGGCGTTTATACGGGCGTGCGGCGCAAGCTGGGGTATGTGCAAACACGACCGGAGAATAGCAAAATAGAAACAACAGGGTTTAAGTGGCGCATTGGCGGGCAAATATCTGAAATTGCTCACGTTTTACGCCGCCATAACGTAACAGTCTTTGCCCTGCAGCGCCGTGATTTTCTGAACTATGTTTGCTCACTCTACATCCATAAATACGGCAATCAGCTCCAGTCGGAGGTTGACGTGCCACGGCATCCCCATTTTAACATTTCGAGCGATACCCCTGACGGCGCGCGCCCTGACCAACGCATTCTATTAGGCCAACAAGACTTTCGGCTTGATAAGTCCTTATTTTTAACATCAGCGAGAGACGCTACGATAAAACGCCAGAGTCAGGCCGGAATATCCAAGCATTTGGCGCGCGCTGGCGTGCCTGTAAAAATGATGTATTACGAAGATTTTGATGCGAATCCCAAGAAGTTTATCACCCATACCCTTGCGGAGGTTGGCCTTGATATTAGCGCCTCCTATTCGCCGCATTGCCGCTTTGAAAAGGTGCACAAAAAGCCCTTGGCCGAGCGTATTTCAGGTATTAAAAAAGCCACGCGCTCTTGGCGCTACCGATTTTACGAGCATGAATATCGAACCGCAACGCGCACAACGGAATCCTTTTGTAGGCGCGGCGCATGAGCACCGCGCCCAGGGCCATTTCTTGAGCATAAAAAGACCCCCGGCAAATGTGCAGGGGGCCAAGAGAGGTCAGTTTAGCTGCTATTTAAGCACACCGGCTTCTGTTGCGATTGTCCACTCTTCGGCGCTCACATTGCCATCTTGGTTGGTGTCAACCGCATCAAAAACCTCCTGCGTGATATCCGGATACGCGGCCACCATTTCAGCTTCGGAGAGAACACCGTCATTATCGGCGTCCATACCTTCGCCAAAGGCCAGTGCAGCACTTGCAAAACCAACAATTGTCACGGTTGAAATAAGAATCTTTTTCATCTGTCTTCTCCATTTAGGTTATGGGCATGATGCCCGTTGAAAGCCACATTCTTTGGCCTTCACCCCTAGAGACGCCGCAAAACCGTTATTATTCCCCGGCATTTTTTACATGCGCGAAATTGCGCGCCAATCAGCTTTATTGGCCGATTTTCGGCGAATACCCGCCTTATTCCCCTTAAAAACATAGGCCAAATGCCGCTCGGCCAAAAATCGCCAGCTTGCCCTCAAGTCAAATTTGGCACAGTTTATCCGAAATTTGATGACCGGAGTAAAGACATGAACAATGATCTTTCCTGTGCCATTAACGATCTCCTCCCCGCGCTTAACCGCTACGGGCATTACCTAAGTGACCAGCCTGAGACCGCCGAAGACCTCGTGCAGCAAGCCGTTGAGCGCCTGCTCCTGCGGCACAACCAAATGGAGGATATTGAAGATCTAAAAAAATACGCGTTTTCAATTCTGCGCAACCTTCACCATGATTTTTTGCGCAACAAACAGCGCCAGCAGAGCCATGACCCAGAGGCCGAGCCGGTTGACCCGAGCATTGACGCCGGGCAGCGGTTATGTGTGCAGCAGGTGCTAGAAGGCATAGCAGCCCTGCCCCATCAGCAGGGTGAAGTTTTGTCGCTCATAAAGCTCGGGCATAGCTATGCACAAATCGCCCACCAGCTTAGCCTACCGATCGGCACCGTAATGTCGCGCATTTCGAGGGCCAGAACCGCGCTGCGCATTTTGATAGATCTGCCCGATAGCATGAGCGTGATGGAATGGCTGGAAGCATAAAAAAGGGGGAGCGGCGAACCGCTCCCCGAGTATCACATTCAGGCTCATCATTTATCTTGCTCGATATGTTGCCTTTGTCCTGAATGCTGGGAGAGCCAAGCAGACAACCCTCCCCGCCTGTTCTTAGAGGTAGCTAGCCTAAGTTATCCTTGTCTGACCCATTTGGATTTGAGGCCGGAATTCTCCGCCCATCGTCCAAAGTCCGGACATGATAATCGGGATAGTTACCCCTTTGAATCTCGGTGGCGAATTGCCCCCGCGTCATCGAACCACCTGTCGAGGTGTCGACAAATCGACGATTCAAACCTGAAGGTGACTCATCTGTCACCACTACTTTACGTCCATTAGACATATTATGTTCCTTATTAACAGGTTTTCCAAACTTTCTGTGGATAAACCATGTATAACTCGACACGCTATTGATCCAAATCTTGAACCGTGATCTTTGTATTTTATCGACCTTTTGGGGCCGAGATTTGGCTTTTTACCGCAGCGTGACTAGATGATGCGGTCTTAAGCTGGGGGCTGGTGCGTCAACACCAGCCCCCAACCTTCAATTCCTAACTGCAGCCGGATGTGCCGCCGCAGGTATTACACTTCATGCAGGTGCCGTTACGCACGAGGGTAAAGTTGCCGCACTCTCCACACGGGTCGCCTTCATAGCCCTGCATTTTTGCTTTTGCCCGGTCATCCATCACTTGAACCGAGGTTTCGGTGGCGGCCACTACCGTGGTTTCTGTCGCCTTTATGCCGCTCAGGTTTTGCGGCAGGCGGGAGCGCAGATAGCCGGTAGAAGAAAGCTGCTTGATCAGATCAAGCGAATTGGAGGCCGAGTCGGATGGCTCAGCCACATTGGCCTTACCCTCTTCTTCGCCGCGCCCCAAATTGTCAAAGCTCTCGCCCTCGGGCTGCACATGGGCAAGGTCTGTGCGATCAAGGTAAGAAATCGCCAGCTCGCGGAAGATGTAATCAATGATCGACGTGGCAGATTTGATACTGTCATTGCCCTGCACCATGCCGGCGGGGTCAAACCGTGTGAAGGTAAAGGCCTCTACATATTCATCCAGCGGCACGCCATATTGCAGGCCCACTGAAATGGCGATGGCGAAATTGTTCATCATCGCACGGAAGGCCGCGCCCTCTTTGTGCATATCAATAAAGATTTCACCCAAAGAGCCGTCTTTATACTCACCGGTGCGCAGGTAAACCTTATGCCCGCCCACAACCGCTTTTTGCGTATAGCCCTTACGGCGCTGCGGCAGTTTTTCACGGCCCCGCGCCACTTCTTTCACCACGATTTTTTCAACGATTTTCTCTGCCAAAACAGCGGCTTGCTCACTCGCAGGCGCCTCTGCGAGCTCGTCCATTTCCTCATCGTCAATCAGTGCACTTGAAAGCGGCTGGCTCAGTTTAGAGCCATCACGGTAAAGCGCATTGGCCTTCACCCCAAGCGCCCAACTGCTTTCATAAGCGGCTTTGCAGTCCTCGATGGTTGCATCATTCGGCATGTTGATGGTTTTGGAGATCGCCCCCGAAATAAAGCTCTGCGCGGCGGCCATAATTTTAATATGGCTATCCACCGACAAATACCGCTTGCCGGTTTTGCCGCAAGTGTTTGCACAATCAAACACAACGTAATGCTCTTTTTTCAGATAGGGCGCGCCCTCAAGGGTCATGGTGCCAATGGCGTGCAGGTTTGCGGCCTCAATCTGCTCTTTGGAGTAGCCCAGATGCTTAAGCAAATCGAAGGCTGGATCGTTCAGTTTTTCCTCAGGAATACCAAGCGCGCCGGTGCAGAAATCAGCCCCGAGTGTCCATTGGTTAAAGATAAACCGAAGGTCAAAGGCCGAAGCCAGCGCGGCCTCAATCTTACCCAGCTCTTCTTCGCCAAACCCGTGGCCGAGCAGGCTCGTGGTATTAATGCCGGGTGCGTTACCAATAGAGCCGTGGCCCACAGCATAGGCAATAATCTCTTCAATTTGCGAAGGCTTATAGCCCAGCTTCACCAGCGCCGCCGGCACTGACTGGTTGATGATTTTGAAATACCCACCTCCGGCGAGCTTCTTGAACTTCACCAAAGCAAAGTCTGGCTCAATGCCGGTGGTATCACAATCCATCACCAGCCCAATTGTGCCCGTAGGCGCAATTACCGAAACCTGCGCATTGCGGTAGCCGTGCTGCTCACCAAGGGCCAGCGCCTCGTCCCACGCTTTATGCGCGAGGTTCAGCAGTTTGCCATCGGGGCAGTTATCATGGTCCAGCGGCACGGGCGGCACCGCTAGGCCTTCATAGCCCGATGTCTCACCATAAGCCGCCCGCTTGTGGTTGCGGATAACCCGCAACATGTGCTCTGCGTTTTTGGCATAGCCGGGGAAGGCCCCCAGCTCGGCGGCCATTTCAGCCGAGGTTTTATAGGAAACGCCGGTCATAATCGCGGTAAGCGCACCCGTGAGCGCCCTGCCCTCATCGGAGTCATACCCAAAGCCCATATTCATTAGCAAGCCGCCGATATTGGCATAGCCAAGGCCAAGGGTGCGGAATTTATAAGAGCGCTCGGCAATTTCAGGTGAAGGGAACTGTGCCATAAGCACCGAAATTTCTAGCGTAATCGTCCAGAGCTTGGTGGCGTGCATATAGGATGCGGCGTCAAAGCTGCCGTCTTTCAGGAATTTCAGCAGGTTCATGCTGGCGAGGTTACAGGCGGTATCGTCAAGGAACATATATTCCGAGCACGGGTTGGAGCCGCGAATTTCGCCATCAGCGGGGCACGTGTGCCATGCGTTAATGGTGTCATGATATTGAATGCCCGGATCGGCCGAGGCCCATGCGGCGTGGCCCACATCATCCCACAAATCGCGCGCCTTAATGGTTTTGGCGACTTTACCATCGGTCCGGCGCAAAAGCTCCCAATCGGCATCATCTTTTACAGCCTGTAAAAAGGCGTCGGTCACCCGTACGGTGTTGTTAGAATTTTGCCCTGAAACGCTGAGATAGGCATCACTATCCCAATCCGTATCATACGTCGGGAACTCGATAGAGGTGAATCCCTGCTGCGCGTATTGCAACACGCGCTTCACATAAGTTTCAGGGATCATCACCTTGCGCGCGCCCTTAATAGCGCCCTTCAAGGCGTTGTTTTTATTGGGGTCGAAGGCGTCAGCCTCTACGCCATCCCACACGCGAATCGCGCCAAAAATCTCGTTAAGCTGCTGCTCGTGCAGTTTCGATCCGGCCACCAAAGAAGCCACTTTCTGCTCCTCGATCACCTTCCAATTGATGAATTCCTCAACATCAGGGTGATCCACATCCACGATCACCATTTTGGCTGCCCGCCGCGTGGTGCCACCGGATTTGATAGCCCCTGCTGCGCGGTCACCGATTTTTAGGAAGGACATAAGGCCAGAGGATTTACCGCCGCCGCCCAGCGTTTCGTTGGCGGCCCGCAAACTAGAGAAATTGGTGCCGGTGCCCGAACCATACTTGAACAACCGCGCTTCGCGGGTCCACAAGTCCATAATGCCGCCATCATTTACCAGATCGTCACCCACAGACTGGATGAAGCAGGCATGGGGCTGCGGGTGCTCATATGAATTGATAGATTTGGTCAGTTTGCCGGTTTTGTAATCCACATAGTGGTGGCCCTGAGCAGGGCCGCCAATGCCGTATGCCCAGTGCAACCCGGTGTTAAACCACTGCGGAGAATTTGGCGCGGCCATTTGGGCGGCCAGCATATAGCGCATTTCGTCAAAATAGGCTTTGGCGTCGGCTTCGGTGGTAAAGTGGCCACCTTTCCAGCCCCAATAGCACCACGCGCCTGCAAGGCGGTCAAACACCTGCTTGGCAGAGGTTTCAGAGCCATAGCGCGCGCCTTCGGGCAGCGCATTCAGCGCAGCCTCATCAGGAACTGAGCGCCAAAGGAACTCAGGAATACCTTTTTCCTGCACGGTTTTGGTGGCGGCGGGCACACCCGCCTTGCGAAAATACTTTTGCGCCAGAACATCAGCCGCGACCTGCGAAAAGCCCTCAGGCACTTCCATATCGCTCAGCGCAAACACAATGCTGCCGTCAGGGTTGCGAATCTCCGAGCTGCGTTTGGTGAAGGAAAGCGCCCCATAGGCGCCGGATTTTACCGAGGTAAACTTGCGATCAATCTTCATGCTGTCCCAGCCTTGTTTGTCTGCCCTGCTCAAGGGTATTTTGTTATAAAAGCTAGTAGTTGGTGACGCGCACCCAATACTAGCGGTTTAATCCTGCTAGCACTATATCTAGTAGCTTTACTGTTGATGAGCCCTAATTGCAGTATTTTACGCCCCCCCGTCAAACGCTTTATTTGTAATTTTAACGGAAAAATTTGTTGACGTTGTTTTAACAACAAGATTCGAAAAGTTAAAATTTTGGTGAGAAAAAGAGAGCGCGCTCGCCTGCCGTCGGGGCAATATTGGGAAAGCGCCGTATTTTCAAAAGCTTTGCAGAATCGGCTAAAAATCAGCTTCAAGTTTCCCAATTGAGAATCATTAAAACCTGAATATGTATCCCCGCGCTTTCGCGCTGATTGTATACCGATGTATGTGAAACTGGTCGGGGCGATAGGATTCGAACCTACGACCTACGGTACCCAAAACCGCCGCGCTACCAGGCTGCGCCACGCCCCGACCTTGAGGCATCAGATAGAGGGTAATGCGGGGAATGAAAAGCGAAAAATGGCTATTCGCAGGGCCAAATTGCATTTTCTTGGTTAAACCCAATATAGCGCAGCTCAGCGCCCTCAGACAGGCCCAGCATGTTCGCCACCCCGCCATTAATTTCCAGCACATACTGGATGTTATCCCCGCCCGGAATCCCTGTGGTATCAAGCGGCGTTGCGCTGTGTTTAAGGGTTTTCACCACGCCGGTTTCATCAATAAAAAGCATATCCAGCGAAATAAGTGTGTTTTTCATCCAAAAGGACACCTGCCGTGGGCGCTCGTTGATAAAAAGCATGCCGTTAAACGGCGGCATGGATTCCCGAAACATAAGCCCTTGGGCCTGTTCGGCAGGTGTGATAGCGAGTTCGATGCTAAATTCAGCCTGCACACCGTTTTGTCGAATCTCGATGCTATTGTTGCCACAAGCGCCAGCAAGTGCACCCGTGGCACCAAATATTGCAAGCGCCGGGATAGCCCAAAGTTTAGCCTTTAGCTTCAAGCGGTTTATCCCATGAATAAATCGCACCCGCCATCCGGCCCCGTGGGCCGTCAATCACTTGCACCGAAATCGCCTCCCCCGGTGAAAGATCAGAAAACCCGTATTGCCGCATCACTTCGAGATGCAGGAATATGTCCTCATCTGAGCCATAGGTATTAGCAAAACCAAAGCCTTTGGTTTTATCAAACCATTTAATGCGCGCCGGTTCCAACGGCACACCTTCAACCTTTGGCAGTTCAAGCAGCGCCTCTTCGGTGTCCTGGGTAGGCTCGTTTTCAACCGGCGCCATAATTTCAAAAATCTCGGAGGCCTGCCGCCCCCTGTCTGTTTGCTGCACGCTGAAAGACACCGTTGAGCCTTCAGCAATGGAGCCTCGCCCAAAATTGCGCAGCACATTGGCGTGCAAAAGAATATCCCCTTGGTCATCATCAGCAACAAGGAAGCCATACCCCTTAGCAGCGTCAAACCATTTAACCTGGCCTTTTTTCATTCTGTCCTTCCAGTGGAAACCGCGGGCCTTTTGACCTCACAAGCGCTCCACAAGTATCGTTTTCCATTTGGTTAATGATGTTACAACTTTAACAGCAAATCAAGCACACTCGAGGCACTAAACAGCAATTTGTTGCTGTTTTTCAATATAATAATTACATACGCAAATTATTTTACTGATTACTGCGCGGATAAGCGCCTAAGGATTGAGGCGTTCAACGCTCCAATCACCTGATAATTGCAACCGATGCCATTTAAACCGGTCATGCAACCGGTAGGCCCCATCGGCCCAGAACTCGATTTCAAGCGGATTTATCCGATAACCACCCCAATACGGTGGCCGCTTTGGGCTGGTGCCTTTCTGGGCCGTAATCTTGGCAACCTTCCCCAGCAAAGCTGCGCGTGATTCTAGCGGCCGGGATTGCTCAGACGCCCAAGCCCCAAGCCGGCTTTGCAGAGAGCGGCTATTATAATAGGCATCGGCCTGCGGGCCGTCTTCACGGCTCACGATACCCCGCACTCTGATTTGGCGGCGCAGGCTTTTCCAATGCATTACAAAAGCGGCCTTCCCCGTAGCGTCCATTTCTTGCGCTTTAGCGCTGCCATAGTTGGTGTAAAACATAAAGGCATCAGATTCGATTTCCTTCATCAGCACCATACGGGTATTGGGCAGGCCATCAGCATCCACCGTGCTCAGCGCTACTGCGTTCGGGTCGTTCGGCTCAGCCTTTTCGGCCTCATCTAGCCAGCTTTGTGCCAGCACAAAGGGGTCATCCCCTGCAAAAATCCCTTTTCTCTTTACGTCGCCCATGGCCATACCCTCCTGATTCCCGCAAACCCTAGCGCAGGTAAATGCAGCAATCCACCGGTGTTTACATTCTTGAATGGTGCGCCGCTTTGGCGTAGACCAAGGGAACGATAACAAAAGGGTGAAGAGATGACCTCGGGACTGATGAGCGGTAAGCGCGGCCTTATAATGGGCGTAGCCAACGATAAATCTATTGCATGGGGCATTGCCCGCATGTGTCATGAACAAGGGGCCGAGCTGGCCTTTACCTATCAGGGGGATGCCCTTGGCAAGCGGGTAAAGCCGCTGGCTGATTCGATTGGCGCTGAGATTGTGCTGCCCTGCGATGTGACCGACGAGGCCTCGATTGATGCCACTTTTGCAGAGATCGAAGCCAAATGGGGCAAAATTGATTTTCTCGTGCATGCCATTGGTTTTTCTGACAAATCCGAGCTGCGCGGGCGCTATGTGGACACCTCAGCTGCCAATTTCAAGATGACGATGGATATCTCAGTCTACTCCTTCACGGCTGTTGCCCAGCGGGCCGAAAAGATGATGCCGGATGGTGGCTCTATGCTCACCCTCACCTATTATGGCGCCGAGCGCGTTATGCCACATTATAATGTGATGGGGGTTGCCAAAGCCGCGCTTGAGGCCTCGGTGCGCTACATGGCGATGGACCTCGGCCCAAAGAATATTCGCGTTAACGCGCTGTCGGCGGGCCCTATCAAAACCCTTGCCGCTTCGGGAATCGGTGATTTCCGCTATATCCTCAAATGGAACGAGCTTAATTCGCCCCTGCGCCGGAATGTGACCACCGATGAAGTTGGCAAATCCGGCCTTTACCTGCTCAGCGATCTTTCCTCCGGTGTAACCGGCGAAAACCACCATGTAGATAGCGGCTATCATATTGTCGGCATGAAGGCCGAGGACGCCCCCGATATTGATGTAGCAGCAGGACGAAAATCATGACCGAGCGCCTCCCACATGAAAAAGGTTTCCATATTAGCTGGGACCAGATCCATCGTGACAGCCGTGCGCTCGCGTGGCGTCTTGAGAAAATGGCCCCCGATGGCGGCGAGTGGAAGGCGATTGTGGCCATTACCCGTGGCGGCATGGCCCCGGCGATGATTATTGCGCGCGAGCTGGATATTCGCACCGTAGATACGATCAGTATCAAGAGTTATGATCACCAAGAGCAATCGGAAGCCGTGGTGCTTAAGGCCCCCGATGCTGGCATTATAGGTGACGGCGAAGGGATACTGATTATCGACGATCTGGTGGATACTGGCAAAACCCTCGAAGTGGTTAAATCCCGCTACCCGAATGCCCATATTGCCACGGTTTACGCCAAGCCCAAAGGCCGCCCGATGGTTGATACTTTCATCACTGAAGTCTCCCAAGATACGTGGATTTTCTTTCCGTGGGATATGGCGCTGCAATATGTAGAGCCTTATCGCGGGACCGACTAAATGAAGCGCAACACCCTGTCGCCGCAAACCCAAGCCGCACAGGCCTTGCATATGCTGGACCGTGATAGCGGTGCCGTTGTTCCGGCAATGCATAGCGCCTCGACCTTCGCGCGTGATGAGAATTACGCGCCGCGCGAGGGCTTTATCTATAGCCGCTATGGCTCCCCGACCACCACGCAAGGCGAGCAGATTATTGCTGAGCTTGAAGGCGGCGAAAGCGCGCTGCTTTTCAACTCCGGTATGTCTGCCACCGTAGCGGTGGTAGAGGCCCTGCCAATGGGCGCGCATGTGGTGTCACAATCCATGATGTATCATGTGGGGCTTGATTGGCTGAACCGCCAAGCTGCGCGCGGGGTTATTGAATATAACAGCTTTGAGGCTGGCAATCTTGCCGCGCTGGAAGCGGCGATAAAGCCCGGAAAAACCAAGCTGGTGTGGATAGAAACTCCCGCCAATGGCGATTGGTCAATCACCGATATTGAGGCCGCTGCTGCCATTGCTCACAAAGCTGGCGCGATTTTGATGGTGGACAGCACCGCCGCCCCGCCCTGCACTACCCGGCCCTTGGCGCTCGGGGCCGATATCTCGTTTCACTCCGCCACCAAATACCTGAACGGCCACTCAGACCTAACAGCAGGCGTGCTTTCCGCCCGTGAAGGTCTCGAAATTTGGGATGAAATCCTGAGCGTGCGCAGCTTTCAGGGCACGGTTTTGCCCGGCTTTGAGGCATGGCTGCTCATTCGCGGCCTGCGCACGCTATTTGTGCGCTATAAGCAATCCAGCGATAACGCCATGGCCCTTGCCCGCCACTTTGAAAACCACCCTGCGGTGGAGCGGGTCTTGTATCCGGGTTTGCCCAGCCATCCGGGCCACGCAGTGGCCGCGCGGCAAATGACCGGCGGGTTTGGCGGGATGATGTCGGTGTATTTAAACGGCCCTGAGGGATGCGCCCTGAAAGCGGCCAAGGCCAGCCGCATATTCATTCCGGCCACCTCTTTGGGCGGCGTTGAAAGCCTGATCGAGCATCGCCACACAGTGGCAGGGCCTGATCGTGGCATTCCAGAAAATATGTTGCGCCTGAGCATTGGCATTGAGGATGTAGATGACCTGATCGCTGACCTAGAGCAAGCCTTGGAGGGAAGATGATTTCGCAATCCCCACTGGACCCTGAATTTGTGCAAAACCCCTATCCGGCTTATGACCTGATGCGCAAAGAAGGCGCGTTATTCCATTGGGAAGACTACGGATTTTTATGCTCGGCCCAGCATGGCCTAGTGAATGACCTGCTCCGCGACCGCCGCTTTGCCGCTGAATTGCCAGCGGATCTCGCCCCCGAAATCCCAAGCCATTTACGCGAATTCTACGCCTTTGAAAGCCGGTCCATTCTGGGCATCGAGCCGCCAAGCCACACCCGCATTCGAAGCCTGCTGACAAAGGCCTTCACCAACCGGCGGATCAAGGAAATGGCCCCTCAGGTGCAGGCGCTTAGCCGCGACCTTGTGGCAGATTTTCCTGATGAACCGTTTGACCTGCTCCCCGCCTTTGCCGAGGCTATCCCCGTCACCGTGATTTGCCGCCTGCTGGGCGTGCCCGAGGAGATGGCCCCGCAACTGCTCACATGGTCACATGATATGGTCGCCATCTATCAAGCCCGCCGAGACCGCGCGCTGGAAGACCGGGCGGAGGCTGCAACCGTGGCCTTTATGGACTATATTCGTGATTTCGTAGCCATGCGCAGTATCTCCCCTGAAAATGATTTGATTTCCGAGCTGATAACCGCGCGGGATGAGGGAGAGAAACTGACGGAAGATGAGCTGATAACCACTTGTATTCTCTTGCTAAACGCAGGGCATGAGGCCACGGTGCATGGCATTGCCAACGGGGTTAAGGCCCTGCTGGAAACCGGGGTTCGGTTTGGCGGTGATGAAAAGGAAAACCTTGGTATCATTGAAGAAACCATCCGGTTTGCCCCGCCTCTGCACATGTTTACCCGCTATGCGCTTGAGGATGTAACCGTGGCGGGGCATGCCTTTAAGCGCGGCGAACAGGTAGGCCTTTTGCTGGCCGCCGCTAACCGCGACCCTGCGGTTTTTGAAAATCCGTCTGCCTTTTTACCTGCCCGCAAAAACGCCCGCCAACTGGCCTTTGGCGCGGGGCTACATTTTTGCATCGGGGCGCCCTTGGCCCGCATGGAAATGCTGAATTCGATGCCGATCCTGCTTGAGGCCTGCCCCGATTTAGCATTGGCGGAAAAGCCCGTTTACGCCGACCGTTACCATTTCCATGGGCTTGAAAAGCTTATGGTAACCCGATGAATTCTGACGATATTATATATGATCGCCGCAACGGTATCCTGCGCTTGCTCGAAATTATGCGCCGCTTACGAGACCCTGATACCGGCTGCCCGTGGGACATTGAGCAGGACTTCAAAAGCATTGCGCCCTATACCATTGAGGAGGCTTACGAGGTCGCCGATGCGATTGAGCGTGAAGCATGGGATGAGCTGCCCGGAGAGCTGGGAGACCTGCTGTTGAACACGATTTACCACGCGCAAATGGCAGAGGAAGCGGGGAAATTTGACTTTGACACCGTCGTGCAAGCGATTTCTGACAAGATGATCGCCCGCCACCCGCATGTATTTGGCGATGAGAACCGCGATAAATCCGCCGCGCAGCAGCTCAAGGATTGGGAAGAGATCAAGGCCAAGGAGCGCGGGGCTCCGGCCTCGGTGCTGGATGGAATCGCGGGCAACCTCCCTGCCCTGACCCGTGCGCTAAAACTGCAAAACCGCGCGGCGCGGGTAGGGTTTGACTGGCCCGAAACCATGCAGGTGCTTGATAAGATCAAAGAAGAATCGGCTGAATTGGTAGAGGCAAAGGAAAGCCTGACCGAAAAAGAAATTGAAGAAGAGTTTGGCGATTTGCTGTTTGTGATGGCCAATCTAGGGCGGCACTTGGGAGTGCAGCCAGAGGAAGCCTTACGCAAGGCCAATGCCAAATTTACACGCCGATTCAATGCTGTAGAAACTGCCCTCAAGGCCAAAGGGAAAGCCCCGCAGGATTCAAGCTTGGAGGAAATGGACACCCTCTGGGACGCGGCTAAGCGCGCTGGAAAATAACTCAAAACATTTTACTCAGGTATTGACTTGAGTAAAACACTCGGGTTAAGCAAGGGCACCAAACAACTGGAGCCCTTTGATGAAACACATCGCCCTTGCCGCCCTTCTGAGTGCCGCTGCCATGTCAGCGACCGCCCAAGAAGTTAATATCTATTCTTCGCGCCAGCCCGAGTTGATCGACCCTATTTTGGCGGCCTTTACTGCCGAAACAGGCATTGCCACCAATGTGGTCTTCCTGAAAAAGGGGATGCTTGAGCGGCTGAGTGCTGAAGGCGCACGCTCACCGGCTGATGTTATCCTGACCACCGACATAGCCAACCTTGATGCCATGGTGCAGGCAGAGCTTACGCAGGCTGTAGAATCAGACGCGATCAATGGCAACATCCCGGCATCTTACCGCGACGCAGATAACCAGTGGTTTGGCCTGACATCTCGCGCCCGCATTATTTATGCTTCCAACGAGCGCGTTGCTGAAGGCGAAATTACCAGCTATGAACAATTGGCAGACCCAGAGTGGGCTGGCCGCATTTGTGTGCGTTCCGGCACCCATAATTATAACATCGCGCTTACAGCCGCCTATCTTTTGCAGCATGGCGAAGAGGAAACGATTACTTGGCTCGAAGGCTACAAAGCCAACCTCGCCCGCGCCCCACAAGGCAATGACCGCGCACAAGTGAAAGCGATTTGGGCTGGCGAATGTGATATCGCCATTGGCAACACCTATTACATGGGCAAAATGCTGGCCGACCCAGAGCAGATCCCTTGGGCGACGTCGGTAAACCTCGTCTTCCCAACGCTCAACGATCTAGGCACACACGTTAACCTTTCCGGCATGGCCATGACCATGTCAGCCCCAAATAAGGATAACGCTGTTTTGCTGATGGAATTCCTGACGGGTGACATTGCGCAAACGCTTTATGCCGAGGCCAACTTTGAGTATCCGCTGGTGGATAGTGTTGAGCCGAGTGCTTTGGTTGCAAGCTGGGGCGAGTTCACTGCCGACCCGAGCGCCCTAACCGATATTGCCCGCCTTCGTGGCGACGCCCTCCGGCTTGTTGAGCGCGTTGATTTCGACGGCTAAGGCTTTCTTACTCCCCCCGCTCTAGATGAGTGTATTCATCATGAGCTACCTTGCCGCGCCCCTGTTTGGGCGCGGTTTTTTATTTGCATCCTGACAATCTGTGTTATGCCTCGGGGAAAACAAATTGGAGTGACAATGACCGCCTTACAAATCGCCTCGCTTATGATCGTGCTGGCTGGCCTTTTTGGCAGCATCAACTATTTTTTCCTCAAGCTCCCCGCCTCCATCGGGATCTTGGTTGTGGCGCTTATTGCCTCACTTAGCGTGATGGTGCTGGATGTATTTATGCCCGAGCTTGGGCTATCACCAACTATTAAAACCGCCGTTGAACACCTTGAGTTTTCAGACACATTACTTGAGGGAATGCTGGGGTTACTGCTGTTTGCTGGTGCGCTGCACGTAAAGCTTTCAGACCTTCGGGAGCAGGCCTGGACGGTGGCGCTGATGGCCACAATTGGCGTGGCGCTTTCCACCGCTATAGCCGGACTGGGGCTATATTTTGCCATGGGGGTGCCGCTGCTGATTGCTTTGGTATTTGGCGCATTAATTTCGCCAACAGACCCTGTGGCGGTGCTGGGCGTGCTGCGCGAGGCAAATTTGCGGAAATCTTTGGAAACGCAAATTGCGGGGGAGAGTTTGTTTAATGATGGCGTTGGCTATGTGGTCTTCCTGTTGCTCATCGGGCTTGCTTTTCCGGCAGTGGCCCATAGCGAGGCCAGCGTCGGCGCGGCACTTATTCTGTTTACCAAAGAGGCCTTTGGCGGCGCGGCACTTGGCTTTGTGCTGGGCTGGCTGGTGTTTCAGATGATGAAACGCATTGATGATTATCCGCTCGAAGTGCTGCTCTCGCTAGGGTTGGCCTTTGGCGGCTATCAACTGGCGGTGATGCTTCATGTTTCGGGGCCGATTATGGCCGTGGTCGCGGGGCTGCTGATTGGCGATGTCGGCATGAAGCATGGGATGAGCGCGGAAACGCGGGAATATCTAAACGCCTTCTGGAAGCTGATTGACGAGATTCTCAACGCGCTATTGTTTCTGCTGATCGGGGTTGAGGTGTTTGCCATTGCCTTCAGCCAAGACATGATTTTGGCCGGAATATTTGGGATATTCCTTTCGCTCATCGCGCGGTTGGCAGCGGTTTCGCTGCCGATCCTTATTCTGTCGCGCTGGAAGAAATACCGCCGTGACGTGATCCCTATTATGACATGGGGCGGGCTTAAAGGCGGCATATCTGTGGCGCTGGCGCTTTCGGTGCCGGATAACGAATACAAGCCGCTGATCCTGACGATCACCTATATCGTGGTGCTATTCAGCATTATCGTGCAAGGGCTGACCATTGCGCCGCTGGCCAAACGGTTGGACCGAGAGCAGGAATTGCTCTAAGGATGCGGCGCGTCTGGCATTGCACTGTTTTGCGAGCTTTTGCCCGCGCCGCGCTGCACCCATTGCGCCTGCTGCCTAAAGCGCCTCAGCCTCAGCGCGGCGCGAGCACGGGCTTTGCCAAGCAACACCGCCTTTGCCGCGCCGCCACCGCGTCGCACACGCATTTTTTCCGCAGGAAAAAAGCCGCCCGCAGGGCGTATGGGGAGTAGCCACGCGAAATCTGGCCGCTAATGCGCAGCTGTTTGAATTTCAGTTGAAGGACCTTACCCTCTGGTTTTCTGGCGGGAGCGCGCCATGGTTTTGCAGTGGATTGTGTCGGTGATTTGCACCTAAGTCCTTGCCTTGGCTTGCTTTTCAAAGCACCACCTTTGCAAAGGGTGGGATTTTTACACCTTTAGAGTAGGCCAAAGCTTAGCTCACACGGCAAGCCCATTTTTTGTCGAGCCGCTATGCGCGTTGGTTATTAAATGCCCGACACAATCCACTCCCGGACCTACACGGCCCGCTTAGGCATGAGGGGTAATTTAAGCAAATTATATGAAAATGCAGTAAAGCCAGCGCGCGGTGAATGCGGCGCAGCGCAACAGCTAAGACTGAATTCATACTGTTGGATAAAGATAACTAGATACCTAGGAATCTAGTTATCTTTATAGATGAAACTTGTTATATATATCATAATGTTACGGGGAGATGCGTGCAGGTTTAGTGCTGGGAAAGCCAAGCAATACTATTTGACTTGATCATCGCAGTGCCTGCAAAAAATGCAAATTTTCTCCGAGTTTCTATGTCGAGCTTGAAGGCCTCATATTATTCATAAATATTTTATACTAGCAGATAAAGGAGACCCAATTGCGATCACCCCGGCTTATGCTTCTTGCCATCTCACCCTCGCGGATAACCGCGCGAAAGAGCTTTCATATCTAGTGCCAATCATGCCCGAAACGCTGGCAAAATACGGTAACCTTCAGGTGCCCGCGATCAAAAACCTCGATATCATCACTGATAACGGGGAGCGTTTTCTGGAGCTGCGGATGCTTCAAAGCCAAGATAGCTATCGCGCTGAAGTGTCTGTTGATTTACTCTATGATGAGGGCGACACGGTTGCCTATCAACGGCGGCTCCGCAGATTCGGGCACTGCCCCAGAGAACCACTGGTGGATGTTGGGCCAAAATCTATCTGGATGATTTGCAGATTGAACACCTACAGGACTAAGGATAGCGCTTCCCCCCGCGCGCGCCATCTTATAAGATACCCGCAAAGGGTGGTAAAGGCATGACACAAGACTCCATTATTGCGCGCTGTGAGGAAAACGGCCTGCGGATGACTGACCAGCGGCGGGTGATTGCCCGCGTGCTGGAGGGCTGTGCTGACCACCCGGACGTGGAGGAGATTTACCTGCGCGCCAGCAAGGTAGACCCGCGCATCAGCCTTGCTACGGTTTATCGCACCGTAAAACTATTTGAAGAAACCAGCATTTTGGAGCGGCATGAGTTTGGCGACGGGCGCGCGCGCTATGAGGATGCTGATCGCGAGCATCACGATCATTTATTTGACATCCAGACGGGGGCGGTTATTGAATTCTGCGACCCCGAGATTGAAGCGCTGCAAGAGCGAATCGCGGAAAAGCTCGGCTATGAGCTGCGCGGCCATAAGCTGGAGCTTTACGGGGTGCCTTTGAAAAAGTAATTTGCCCCGCAGAGGGCGGGAGCGCAGATGAAAAACTCCGATAATTTGATCGGCATCATGTTGATGCTGGGTGCGATGGCGATGTTTGCTATTGAGGATGCTTTTATCAAAAAGCTTTCAGCGGGCATCGGCACGGGGCAGATATTGGTGCTTCTCGGCATTGGCGGCTTTGCTATTTTTGCGGCGATTGCCAAGCGACAAGGCGCGCAGATTTTTAGCCGAGATTTGCTGCTGGGGCCGGTATTGCTGCGCAATTTTGGGGAGATCATGGGCACATCGGGCTATGTGCTTGCCGTGGTGCTCACCCCGCTTTCAAGCGCTTCAGCCATTTTGCAGGCCACGCCTTTGGCGGTGGCGCTGGGCGCGGCGCTGTTTTTGGGCCAAGCCGTGGGGTGGCGGCGCTGGGTTGCAATTATTGCTGGCTTTATCGGGGTGCTGATTGTGATCAGACCGGGGCTGGAGGGCTTTCAGCCTGCCTCACTTTTTGCGGTGCAAGGGGTGATCGGGCTATCCATCCGGGATCTCGCCACACGGGCGATGCCGAGCCGCGTGAGCAGCATGGTGCTTTCGGCCTTTGGCTTTGGCGTGGTCATTCCTGCGGGGATGGTGATAATGCTTTTTGAAGGGCCAGCCGTGATGCCCGATGGCGCGCAATCCTTGCTGATTGCTGCGGCGCTTATCGTAGGGCCGGTGGGCTATTACATGATCGTCGCCGCGATGCGGGTTGGCGAGGTGGCTGTGGTAACCCCCTACCGCTATGTGCGGCTGGTTTTTGCCATGATCATCGGTGTTCTGGCCTTTGGCGAGGTGCTTGATTTTTACACCCTTCTTGGCGCGAGTATTATCATCAGCTCGGGGCTGTTTACGATCTATCGCGAGCGGATGGCCCGAAAAGCGCTTTAAATCTGGCCGAGCACGGTATACACAGCGCGCAACAACAACCCAAGTAGCCTGAGGATACACCCATGAGCGCCATTGTTGACGTTATCGCCCGCGAAATTCTGGATAGCCGGGGCAACCCGACGGTAGAGGTGGATATTTACCTCGAAGATGGCGCACGCGGGCGGGCAGCGGTGCCTAGCGGGGCTTCGACCGGCGCGCATGAAGCGCATGAGCTACGCGATGGCGACAAAGGCCGCTATGGTGGCAAAGGCGTGCTGAAAGCCGTAGACGCGGTGAACGGTGAAATTGCTGAAGAGCTGATTGGCGTGGATGCCACGGATCAGGTTGGCATTGACCAGCTTTTATGTGAACTCGACGGCACGGAAAACAAAGCGCGGCTTGGCGCCAATGCAATTTTGGGGGTTTCCTTGGCGGTGGCCAAAGCGGCAACCGAGCATTTGGGCATGCCGCTTTATCGTTATATCGGCGGCACAGCTGCGCGCACCCTGCCCGTGCCTATGATGAACATCATCAATGGCGGCGAGCACGCGGATAACCCGATCGACATTCAAGAATTTATGGTGATGCCCGTGGGCGCCGAAAGCCTTTCCGAGGCCGTGCGCATTGGGGCCGAGATTTTTCATGTGCTGAAGAAAGAGCTTTCAAACGCAGGCCATAATACCAGCATTGGCGACGAGGGTGGCTTCGCGCCGAACCTGAATAGCACCACGGATGCACTTGATTTTATTATGAAATCAATTTCGCTGGCGGGCTATAAAGCTGGCGAAGATGTGTTTATCGCGCTCGATTGCGCGGCGTCTGAATATTATAAAGATGGCGTTTACGATATGAAGGGCGAGGGCAAGAAGCTTTCCTCGGCTGAAAATGCGGACTACTTGGCGGCACTTGTTGAGGCCTATCCGATTATCTCTATCGAAGACGGTATGGACGAAGATGACTGGGCGGGCTGGGCGCTGCTGAATGAAAAAATCGGCAATAAATGCCAGCTTGTGGGCGATGATCTGTTTGTGACAAACACCGAGCGCTTGGCGCGCGGGATTGAGGAAGGGTCGGCGAACTCAATTTTGATTAAAGTAAACCAGATTGGCACGCTGACTGAAACCATGAACGCGGTGGATATGGCGCATCGGGCACGGATGACGGCGGTGATGTCCCACCGCTCGGGCGAAACCGAGGACACCACAATTGCCGACCTCGCGGTGGCGACAAATTGCGGGCAAATCAAAACCGGCTCGCTCAGCCGCTCGGACCGTTTGGCGAAGTATAACCAGCTTATTCGGATTGAAGAAGAACTGGGAGAAACCGGCATTTTTGCCGGGCGTTCAGTGCTTAAAAACTAGGGTCTGCGCCACAATCATTACGAATGATCATGGAACGCTACCTTCATCTTTTGGTTGATTGCGGCCCCAAACTCGTGTTTGGTGTCTAGATACGGAATATGGAGGTGAAGAATGCGGTCCTTTAAAATTGTGGCGACATCCATTGTGTTGAGCCTATTTTCGCTCAATAGCGCGGCGGGCTCACCCTTTGACCAATATTTTAAACTGTCGGATCTTGCAGACCCTGCGCAGCTACAGAATATTGTGGTAAGGGTCGAAAGCCCTTCTGACATTTTGGACCTTGCGGTCACTGACCTTAAGCTCGAAATATTTCAATATGAGGGCGTTGCTCGAGAGGCCTTGCTGGCCCCCAATGCGCTTGAAGCACCCGCCATGTTTAGCGGGTTTATGGTGAATTTTGACGTGGTCGCAGGCGGAAAGCTTTATCGAGATGGGGCCGGGATTTGTAGCCAGTGGGCGGATGACCACAGCCTGTGCGGAGTGGAATGCGATGGCGGACATTTTGAGATGCGCCGCGAGATTTCGGATGGCACTTATTTGCTGACCTTAAAACTACGCACCTTTCCGGAGCTATTTGAAAACCATACCCGCACGGCGTTTAACATCGGGTTTTGCGGCGAAGGGGATGGGTTTTACGCGCTTGCCCCTGCCTCTGAGGCCCCCGCCGAAATCACATTTTCCGTGCCTTTATACTATCTGGACTGACTATGCCCCAAACCGCTAAACGCATTATCGCGCAGCTTGACCTTTCGCCCCACCCCGAGGGCGGGTGGTATCGGCAGACATGGCTGGCCAGTGGCGTGGGGCGGCCTTCGGGGAGTGCGATTTATTATTTGCTGGAAGCGGGGCAAAGCTCACACTGGCATTGGATTGATGCAACGGAGATTTGGCATTTTCATGCAGGGGCGCCCTTGGTGCTTTCAACGGCGACAAGCGACGCGGGGCCGGTGGTGGAAACGCTGCTGGGGCCGGATATTTTGGCGGGGCAACAGGCGCAGGTGATTGTGCCCGTGCAGCACTGGCAGGCGGCGCGCAGCACGGGGGATTATACGCTGGTGGGCTGCACCGTTTCGCCCGCGTTCAGCTTTGAGGGCTTTCATATGGCCGCGCCGGGCTGGGCACCGGGGCGCTAGGATTCTTGCGCGGATTCGCCAAGAAACAGTATATTGCGGGAGTTGCGGATAATCAGCGGGGCGTTGGCGCAGTCTGATTGCAAAACCATCAGGTAAATATCCCATGTTCCCATATGTTTATCCGCGCGGACATAATAAACCCCCTCACATTTGGAGCCTTTAACGGCCAGCGTGTATCGGGCCACGCCGTCCATATTTTCAAGGTTCACACTGCCCTCCAAAATATCGCCAACCTCGATAGGGCTGCCCAAAATGGCCTTGGCGGCCCTGTTTTCCGCGAGCAGGCGCACACTTTCGCTATAGGCAAAAGTGCCGCGCATTATTTTGTCAAACGAAACCACTAATTTGGAGACCCCAAAGCCAGCGGCGGCGATGACAAGCATTGCAATGAGCAGGATTTTCAAGCCCGAAAGCTTTGGTTTGATCTTCTTGGGCGGGGTTCCGTCAACGGCCATGGGGGCTCCTGTTTGTCATGCACGTTAGAATTGCTATATAATTTTGCGCAGCGTCGCAAACAATAAGGCGCTGGATTGCTGGACCATGGGGCCGCAACACGCTAAAAGGCAGCAAGCCATATTGGAAAGCTGATGACCGAACAAGATTTTGCCCAGATTTATCTGACAACCCCTACCGAATTTGATTTGGAAAGCTTTAAGCCGCGACTAGAGGCGGTGCTGGCGGCGGTGCCGGTTGCCTGTGTGCGCATTGCGCTGGCAACAACAGATGCGGGGCTGCTCGGGCGGGCTGCTGACCAGCTGCGGGATATTTGCCATGCGCGGGATGTTGCCATTGTGGTGGATGAGCATTTTCGAATTGTAGAGAAGCACGGGCTGGACGGCGTGCATTTGGTGAGCGCTTCGCGCAATGTGCGCGAGGCGCGCAAGGTGCTGGGGCCGGATGCCATTGTGGGGGCGTATTGCGGCAGCTCCAAGCATGCGGGCATGACAGCCGCCGAGATCGGCGTGGACTATATTAGCTTTGGCCCAGTGGGCGATATGGCCGGGCTTGGGGATGGCGCGCGCGCCGAGGCGGCCCTTTTTCAGTGGTGGAGCGAGATGATTGAGGTGCCGGTGGTGGCCGAGGGCGGATTGGATGATGACAGCCTGCGCACGGTGCGAGACCACGCGGATTTTGTGACTTTTGGCAGCGAGATATGGCAAGCCGAGGATGCCGCGGCCGAGGCTGTGCGGCTCGTTGAAATACTCAAAGGGGCCTAATATGCCTAAGATCCTTGCAACCGGCGGGGCCGGATTCATTGGTAGCCATGTGGTGCTTGAGCTGCTGAATAGCGGCTATGAGGTGGTGGTTTTTGATAACCTGTCCAACTCAACGCGCATGTCGATTGAGCGGGTTGGGCGGATGTCTAATGGTGCGCCAGTGTTTATTGAAGGGGATATTCGAGACGGGGCGGCGCTGGATGCGCTGTTTGAAGCGCATGATATTGCCGCCGTTATCCACCTTGCGGGGCTAAAGGCCGTGGGGGAATCTGTGAGCCACCCCGAGCTTTATTACGATGTAAATGTAGCGGGCAGCACCTGCCTTTTTAACGCCATGCTTCGGCACGGGGTAAAGCACGGGGTGTTTTCATCCTCCGCCACGGTGTATGGCGAGCCTGCGCCCGAAACCATGCCGATGGACGAGCATGTGCCCACGGGGCCAGTCAACCCTTATGGCAAAACCAAGCTGATGGTGGAGCAGATTCTCACGGATATTACCAGCATCGGGCCGGGCTGGCGCTCAATGGTGCTGCGGTATTTTAACCCCGTGGGGGCGCATAAATCCGGGCAAATCGGGGAAGACCCGCTGGGATTTCCGGACAACCTGTTTCCGTTTATTGCGCAGGTGGCGACGGGGCGGCGGGAGATTTTGAACATATTTGGCGATGATTATGACACGCCGGATGGCACCGCTATTAGGGACTACATCCATGTGGTGGACTTGGCGCGCGGGCATGTGAGGGCGATTGACTATTTGCTGAGCAGCAAGGCTGTGGGGAATGAAACGCCGGTGGTGAACCTTGGCACCGGACACGGCGCGAGCGTGAAGGAGGTGCATGCCGCGTGGGAGGCGGCGTGCGGCTTTAAGATTGCCGCAAAAGTCGCGCCGCGCCGCGCAGGGGATGTGACGATTTATTGCGCCGATGCGCGTAAGGCCAAAGCCATGCTGGGCTGGGAAGCCGAATTTGACCTTGAAAAAATGTGTGAGGACCACTGGCGCTGGCAAGCGGCCAACCCCGAGGGCTATCGCTAGCACTGGTAATGCGCATGGTTTGTTATTAAGTGTTGCCTAGGCTGAAACATTAAGGAATTACCGTGGTTATTATAGAAATCTTTATCATCCTTTCGCTTTATATTTATGCGCTGTTTCGCCTGCCCGAAATGCGCATTGCCGGCACTATTATTGCAGCCACACTTATTGGCGGTTTGGCCTACTATACCTTCACCGCGCCCTCGGCCTCTGAAGAAGAGCTAAACCAGATTGCGATTAATGAGATTGCGCTGGAAGAGGTTGATTTGGTGCTTGGCCCGCGCGTGGCCACGCTGAGCGGGCGGGTGATTAACAACTCTGAAGGCTATGTGCTGACCGGCATTTTGTTTGACGTAAAGCTTTATGATTGCCCCGCAGAAACCACCCCCCTGCCCGACTGCTTTATCATTGGAGAAGACGAAAGCGAGGCGCGGCTTACGGCCCCTTCGGGCCAGCTCAGAGCCTTTGACGCCACACTTTTGTTTAATGACTTGCCCGCCGTGGAAGGGATTCAGCGCTGGGGCTATGAGGTGAAAACCTTGCGTGCGCTAGAGACCGCCACAGCGGAATAATATTTTACGCGACTTAAAGATTCCTGCTATAGTTGCGGTATTAAAACCACAATTATGAGATTTTATATGTCAGCCTTCCGTATTTCCGCCGTTATGGCATTGATTTCTATTGCTTTTCCCAGTTTTGCCGAAGATAGCCCGATTCCCGAGCGGCGCAGCATGGCCCATGAAAGCAGTGATCTTTACGGCGGCGATATTCGCACAATTTTAGACACTACGCTGGATATTTGCGAAAATGCCTGCCTTGAGAATGCAAGCTGCACGGCGCTGACCTTTAACCAGATCAAAGGCGCGTGTTTTTTGAAAAACACCGCCGGGGAGCGGAGCCTTTTTAATGGCGCGATCTCGCTTGAGATCGTAAACACCCCCTCGGCGCTGATCGCGCGCGGGATTTTGCAGCAAGAAGACCTAACGTTTTTGCCAGACGGATATTTGGCGCGGGCCACACGGCGGGCGGCCCAGATCGGACGGCAATATCCGGTCAATGACGCGGGCATAAGCGAGCTGCGGTTGCGCTTTGAGGGGGCGGTGGCGGCCAACGCCCATAGCAATGCGCTGAACTACGTCGCGCAAATGCTAAGCTTTGAAGATAGCAGCGAGAACTGGCTGAATGTGGCAACATTGGCGAGTAAAATCGCAAAGGTCGATAGCCAACGGGCCAGCAGCATGCGCAGCCTTGCCCGCGATGCCAGCGTGAACACATATTTGCGCAGTGGAAACAATGTGGAACGGGCCACGGCAATGGTGCTATTGGCGCAATTGCTGGAGCAGGCCAATAACGGGCGGCGCTCGATTGATGCTTTGCGGCTGGCGCAAAGCCTGGATGCCAGGTCCAGCACCGAAGAGGCACTGAACCGCGCCATCGGGCTATTTGGCTTTCGGGTGATTGATACCCAAGTGGATAACAATGCCGAGCGGCCACGGATATGCGTGAACTTTAATGAAGACCTTGCCGAGCTGGGCGTGGATTACGCCAACTTTGTGCGCTCGGGCAATTTGCCGGTGGAAGCTGAAGCGTCACAGCTGTGCTTTGATGGGGTAACCCACGGGCAAACTTACCAAATTACGCTGCGTGAGGGGCTGCCTGCGGCCAGTGGCGAAGTGCTGGTGAAGTCTTCCACAGTTTCAACCTATGTGCGAGATCGTGACCCGAGCGTGCATTTTATTGGCCGCTCTTACGTGCTGCCCATGAGCGACGCGCCGGCGATTCCGGTGGTGACGGTGAATGCTAGTGAGGTTGAGTTGCGGCTCTCGCGCATTGGCGAGCGCAACCTTGTGCCGACCATGCTTTACGGTATTTTGAACGAGAATCTAGACCGGTATTCCGAGGGGGATATTGCAAATGAGCGTGGCGAAGAACTGTGGCGTGGCGTTGGCGAGGTGGGCAACACGCTGAATGCAGATGTCATCACCGCCCTGCCCCTTTCGACCGCAATCAAGGATTTTGAGCCGGGGATCTATGCGATGACGGCGCGAATTTCGGGCAGTGGTGAGCCTTGGGAAGAAGCAGCCACGCAATGGTTTATTGTAACCGACCTGGGCGTGGAAACCATGCTCGGGGCTGACGGGCTACACGCCTTTGCGAGGTCTCTGCGCAGCGCGGAGGCGCTGGAAGGCATAACCGCACGGCTGGTGGCGAGCAATAATGATGTGCTATTTGAAGCGATGACCGACGCCGCGGGCTATGCTCATATTCCGGTAGGCTATACCAGCGGTGAAGGGGGCAATAGCCCAGCTATGCTGCAACTGGTAAGCGCCAGCGGTGATTTTGCTTTTATTGACCTCAATGAAGCCGCGATGGACCTTTCTGACCGCGGGGTTGCCGGGCGAAGCTCTCCCGCTAAAATCGACATTTTTGCCAGCTTTGAGCGCGGGGCGTATCGGCCGGGGGAAGCTGTTTTTGCCACAATTCTGGCGCGGAATGCGCAGGTGGATGCCACGTCGGAGCTGCCGTTGACGGCGGTGCTTTTCCGGCCCGATGGCGTGGAAGCCAGCCGGTATTTACTAGCGGATGCAGGCGCTGGCGGGCGGGTGTTTGAGCACCCGCTTTCCAGCGGTGCGATGCGGGGCACGTGGCGGCTGGATATTCATGCCGACCCAAAGGAAGCCAGCTTAAAAACCATGCGGTTTCTGGTGGAGGACTTCGTGCCGGAACGCATTGATTTTACGCTGGAAATGACTGAGGGCGCGGTGCGACCCACGGCGCAGCCATCATTGCATATTGAGGCGGCTTATCTTTACGGCGCGCCCGCAAACGGGCTGAGCATAAATGGCGAGGTGGAGGTGACCACAACGCGGGGGTATGCGGGCTATCCGGGCTATAAGTTTGGGCTGGTGGATGAGCCATTTATCAACGGCTATCAGGGCATTTCTTCGGAGGTGGAAACCGATGAAAACGGGCGGCTCACGGTGGCACTTACGTTGCCCAGCATGGAGCCTGTTACCAAACCCTTGCAAATGCGGGCAACCGTGCGGATGGCCGATGGCTCTGGCCGACCGGTGGAGCGAAGCATTACGCGGGAAATTCTACCGGACGGGCCACGCATTGGCATTAAGCCCTTGTTTGACGGCGCGCTGCGCGAAGGGGCCGAGGCGGCTTTTGAGATTATCGCGATTGATGAACATGCGGCGCGGGCGGGCATGGAAAATGTGAGCTGGGTGCTTTCACGCGTTGAGCGGCGCTACCAGTGGTATAAGTATAATGGCCGCTGGAACTGGGAGCCCATTACACGGCGGGTGCACGTGGCCAATGGTGAGTTGAACCTGAGCGCGGGCGAAGCGGCGCGGATTGCGGCGCGGATCGACTGGGGGCGCTATGAGCTGAAAATCGTAAATTCTGATGGCAGCTATACGGCAAGCTCTTTCAGCTTTAGCTCTGGCTGGTGGAGCGCGGATGCGAGCACCGACACGCCTGATGTGCTGGATGTGAGCCTTGATAAGGCGAAATATGACATTGGTGATGTGGCCCAGCTGCGGGTTGAGGCGCGAGATGCGGGCAAGGTGCTGGTGCGCGTGGTTTCTGACAGGCTGATCTCTATGCAGGCCGTGGATGTGGCCGCGGGGGAAAGCATGATTGAGGTGCCAGTGGCGGATGAATGGGGCGCGGGCGCTTATATTATTGCCACACTGATACAGCCGATGGATGAAGCCGCAGGGCGTAACCCTGCGCGGGCAGTGGGGCTGGCCTATGCACCAACCGACCCGAGCGCGCGCCAGCTTGCCGCAAGTTTTGAAATGCCTGCCGAGGTGTTGCCCCGTGGGCCGCTGGAAGTGCGGCTCAAGGTTGAGGGCAACGGGCCTGTTTATGCCACCATCGCAGCGGTGGATGTGGGGATTTTGAACCTCACGGGGTTTGAGAGCCCTGACCCGAGCGGCTATTATTTTGGCCAGCGGCGGCTCGGGATGGAGCTGCGCGACATTTACGGGCGGCTAATTGACGGGATGCAAGGCACGCCGGGGCTGCTGCGCTCGGGTGGTGACGGGGCCTTGGCGCGGGTAAACGCGCCGCCGCCCACGGAGGAGCTGATTGCCTATTTCAGCGGGCCTTTGGAGGTGGACTCTGAGGGCTATGCCATTGCCACATTTGACCTTCCGGCCTTTAACGGCACAGTGCGGCTGATGGCGGTTGTGTGGTCTGATAGCGCGGTTGGTGAGGCGGAGTTTGACCTGCTGGTGCGGGACCCTGTGGTGGTAACCACCGCCATGCCGCGCTTTATGGCACCGGGTGATGAAACCCGCCTCAGGGTGGATATTGCCAATGTTCAAGGGCCCGCGGGCGAATATACGGTGGCGGTATCCTCCACGGGTGCGGTGCAAAGTAGCCTTTCTGAGGCGGGGCTGAAGATAGCCGAGGGCGGGCAAGCCACGCTTGAATTCCCGCTGCGTGCGAGGGATTCTGGTGATGGGGCGCTTGCCGTGGTGTTGACGGGGCCGGATGGCGCGCAGTATCGGCAGGTAAAAAAGGTTTCGGTGCGGGCAAATGATCCGCTGGTTATTCGGGCGCTTTCGGCCCCGTTGGCTGAAGGCGGCAGTTTTACCATTGACGCCAATGTGTTTGCTGATTTCCAACCGGGCAGTGGCACCGGGAGCTTTGCGCTCGGGCCACTGGCGCGGTTTGACGTGGCAGGGATGCTGGACGCGCTTAACCGCACGCCTTGGGGCAACACCGAAACGCGGATATCGCGCGCGATGCCACTGCTTTACCTTGGCGAGATTGCTAGGCAGATGGACCTTGATGGCACGTTTGACATACGCAAACGGGTGGAGCTGGCCATTGACGAGGTGCTGGCCAACCAAGCCTCAAACGGGGCGTTTGGGCAATGGTCTCCGCGCAGCGGCGATATGTGGCTGGATGCCTTTGCCAGCGACTTTTTGAGCCGCGCGCGGGCGGAGGGCTATAGCGTGCCGGAGCGGGCCTTTAGGCAAGCAATTAACAACCTGCGCAACCAGTTGAACTATGCCGGAGATTTTGAAAACGCGGGCCAAGATGTGGCTTATGCGCTTTATGTTTTGGCCCGTGAGGGGCAAGCCAGCATTGGGGATTTGCGCTATTATGCCGACGTAAAATCGGGTGATTTTGCCACGCCAATGGCGCTGGCCCAGCTTGGGGCGGCTTTGGCCTTAAACGGTGACCAAGTGCGGGCAGATACGCTATTTGCGCTGGCTTATGCGAAGGTTGCGCAGGCGGTGGAAGACACCCGCGCCTTCCGCGCGGATTACGGCTCCCAGCGCCGTGATATGGCAGCGCTTTTGGCGCTGGCAGTTGAGTCGGGCAGCACAGCGGTAGACCGTGAGGGTTTGGCCCGGCGGCTAGCCACGCCAAAGCGATATTATTCCTCTCAGGAGCGGCTATGGCAGCTGATGGCGGCGCGGGCTTTGATAGAAAACAGCGGCGGCTTTAGCGTGGATGGCGTGCCGATTGAGGGGCCGCAGATGGTTTATTTTGATGCCGAAACACTGGCAGCGGGGCCGCTGGTAGTGCAAAATAACGGCGCGCAGGCTTACGGGCAGCTCACCACCATGGGTGCGCCAGCTTATGATGAACCAGCTATGCAAAACGGCTACCGGATAGAGCGCTGGCTTTATACGATGGAGGGCGAACCGGCGGCGGAATTTGTGCAAAACGAACGCTATGTGGCGATTGTGCGGGTCACGCCTGAGCAAGAGCGGCGCGGGCGGCTCATTGTCTCGGACCCGCTGGCGGCAGGGTTTGAGATTGATAACCCTAACCTGCTGCGCTCGGGCGATATTAGCAAGCTGGACTGGTTGCAGCTTGATAACTCCGGCGTGAGTGAATTCCGCGAGGATCGATTCCTGAACGCGGTGACATGGGGCAATAAAAATGCTATTCAGATGGCCTATATCGTGCGGGCGGTTTCGCCCGGAGTGTTTAGGCAGCCAGCGGCGCTGGTGGAGGATATGTATCGGCCAAGCCTGCGGGCAACCACTAGCGTGAACACGGTCACCATTCTTCCGACACAGTGAGGCGGCTGCTGCGATATTGCACAGCGCTGGCCCTGCTGGCGCTAGCGGCGCTTATTGTGCTGGACGATTGGGTGGCGCGCACGGAATTGCCCTCTTTGGAACTGGAAATAGCGGTGACGGTGCTAGACCGCAACGGCGATTTGCTGCGGGCTTATACTGTGGAAAGCGGGCGCTGGCGGCTGCCCGTGGCGCTCTCTGGCGTGGACCCACATTACGTGGATATGCTGGTCGCCTTTGAAGATAAGCGGTTTTATAGCCATATCGGCGTGGACCCGTTGGCGCTTTTGCGCGGCTTTCGGCAATTTGTGTTGAATGGCCGTATTGTGTCTGGCGGCTCAACGCTCACCATGCAGGTGGCGCGGCTTTTAGAGCGCGGGGAAACGGGGCGCTGGCGTGGTAAATTAAGGCAAATTCGGGTGGCGCTGGCGCTGGAGCGGCAGCTTTCCAAAGCCGAGATTTTGGCGCTATATCTGCAATTGGCCCCGATGGGTGGGAATATTGAGGGCGTGCGGGCGGCAACGCTGACCTATTTTGGCAAGGAACCACGGCGGCTAACACCGGCGGAGGCCGCGCTGCTGATCGCCCTGCCCCAAGCGCCCTCTTCCCGCCGCCCAGACCGCTATGCGGCGGCGGCGCAAATCGCGCGAGATCGGGTTTTGGACAGAGCTGTGTTAGCCGGAATGCTGCCTAGCGATGAAGCCGCGGCCGGAAAGCGGACGAAGGTGCCGAGCGAGCGGATCGCCTTTCCGATACTGGCCCCGCATTTTACCGATGCTTTGCGGCGAGCTGCGCCAGCGCAACGGCTTTTTGAAACCACCCTGAACCGCGGGCTGCAACAGGCGCTTGAATCCCTTTTGCATGACGCCATGGAAACCCGCGAAAACGGGCTTTCCGCAGCGCTTGTGCTAGCCGAGCACCAAAGCGGTGACATTCTGGCCACGATCGGCGCGGCAGACCTGTTTGACGCGCGGGCGGACGGATTCGTCGATATGACGCAGGCGATAAGGTCGCCCGGTTCAACACTGAAACCGCTGATATATGGGATTGGGTTTGAAAACGGGCTGGCGACACCGGAAACCATGATCGACGACCGCCCGATGCGGTTTCGCGGCTATGAGCCACAGAATTTTGACCGGCAATTCAGAGGAACCGTGAGCATTCGAACGGCGCTTCAACTCTCATTAAACATCCCTGCGGTGGCGATGATGGATGCCATCGGGCCAGCGCAATTCCTCGCGCGGGTGCGGCGCGCGGGGCTGAAGCCGCAACTGCCCAAAGGCGGCGCACCGGGGCTGGCGATTGCGCTCGGGGGCATTGGGCTTTCCCTACAGGACCTCGTGCAGCTTTATGCCAGCATAGCGCGGGGCGGGGAGCCTGTGGTGCTTTCGGGCTTGGGCGGCACGGCGGGCGGGAACCCTGTGCTTTTGCCGGGGGCCGCGTGGCATGTGGCAGACATTCTGGCCGCAACCCCGCCGCCTGAAACAGGGGCCATTGGGCAGATCGCTTATAAAACCGGCACGTCTTATGGCTATCGCGATGCCTTTGCCGTCGGGTTTGACGGGCGGTTTGTGATGGGCGTTTGGATGGGGCGGCCAGACGGGGCCTCGGTGCCCGGATTGCAAGGGATCAAAGACGCAGCCCCACTACTTTTTGAGGCATTTTCTAGGTTGGAAACAGCGCGGGTGCCGCTGCCCACACCGCCGCCCTATGTGCTGACAGGCACGGGGGAAAGCCTCCCCCTGCCCTTACGACACTTTCAGGCGCGGGGCGATGCCAATTTTTTGGACCCGAACCGGCCGGAAATATCCTTTCCGCCAGACGGGGCGGAAGTGGATCTTGGGCTTTCAGATGCGCGCGCGCAGGCCGATCTGGTGCTGAAGCTGAAAGGCGGTGCGCCACCCTTTAGCTGGATCATCAATGGCGAGGCGATACTGCCTGCGCAATATGACAGACAAATGCTTTATCAGGTGGAAAGCGGCGGGTTTATGTCTGTTTCAGTGGTGGATTCGCTAGGCCGCGCCGCGCGGGTGCGGTTTTTCTTGCAATAAGCCCCCCATTTGCAGCATGGGCCTTGACCCGCGCTGTGATTCCCGCCAATACCTTAAGCAGGGCCAAAATGGCCTGAATGATCACAATTTAAGGACTTGAACCATAGCTCGCAGACCTCACAACGCGCCCCCGCAGCGCGATACTGGCCCCCGCGCCAACGGGCGCATCCGCGCAGACGAAATCCGCCTGATTGGCGCTGAAGGTGAAAACGTTGGGGTGGTAACGCCTGAGCGTGGCATGGAACTGGCTAATGAAGTTGGCCTGGATCTGGTGGAAATTTCCCCCAACGCCAAACCGCCCGTATGCAAAATCATGGATTTCGGCAAGTTCAAATATGAGCAGCAGAAAAAAGACAACGAAGCGCGTAAAAAGCAAAAAATCGTTGAGGTGAAGGAAGTTAAGTTCCGCCCGAACACCGATACCAACGATTATGAAGTGAAAATGCGTAATGTTTTCAAGTTTTTGGAAAATGGCGATAAGTGCAAGGTGACCCTGCGGTTTAGAGGCCGCGAGATGGCGCATTTGAACTTGGGGCGCAAGCTATTGGAACGGGTAGCGGCTGATGTCGCCGAGGCCGAAATTGGCAAGGTTGACTCCATTCCGAAAATGGAAGGTCGGCAGATGGTTATGATGATTAATCCTGTTAAGAAATAACATCTGCTTGAAATGCTGCCGTTTTCCGGTGCTCCGCACCGGACCGCGCCTCGCCTTTGGCTCGGTGGCAGCGCGCCAACACCCCGATTGTTGATAAGGCCTTGCCCGCGCCGCGCGGCAACGCCTTTGCATGTTGCGGCCTTCAAAACTTGCCCTTTAACAGCCCTCGCCACAAGAGTTGCGTTCGCGACTCGGCGCGAGCGAGGTGTTCCAAAACAGAACGGTGGTTGACGCGCCGCTACCGAGCACAGCGAGGCCACGCCCAACGGGAGGGTTCGTTTTGCGTAGCAAAACGGTGCCCGACGGGCGGGAGTATTTGCTGATATTAGGCGGCTTGCCTATGTGCACCCACGATGGCTCTATCTCCCTTTTGCCATTTCAGCGAACGCCAGAGATAGGTGTTGTAAGCCTGACCTGCGCCCCAAGTTTCCTCCAGCTAGCGGAGAGTCCTTGGGGTTAGATTGATGGCTTTAGGCTGCCAGTT